>NZ_JBDPGJ010000057.1:0-279 GCF_040839445.1 Aquibium pacificum
TGCCCGATCCGCTGCCCGACGGTTTTCCGGTCTCCGCCGAACTGCTGCTCGCGCGCATCGAACAGGCGATCTGCGACACCTTGAGCCAGGTTTTCGCGAGCGAGCGGCCGCATCCGGTGCGCTTCGTGCGGCGCGATACCAGTCTGCGCCAGCTCGATCCGTTCGACAAACGCACCGACCTGCTCCAGCTTACCCTCGACGTCGAAGAAGAGGATGCCGAGCCCTGGTCGCTCTCGCTGGCGTTCCCGCAAGGAACGCTTGCCGAAGTGCTCACCACCC
>NZ_JBDPGJ010000058.1:0-278 GCF_040839445.1 Aquibium pacificum
GGCTGGCCTGGTAGATGTTGTACGAGCCGACGCCGGTCGAGCCGACATAGAGCCAGTACTGCGAAACGCCACTACCCGTGGTCCATATGAACGTCGCAGAGGACCCGAGAGTGGAGCCCGGGGTCGGGGACGTCATGACGGCCTTGGTGCCGCCGCCGGCCTTGTAGGTGTAGTCGTTCCACTGCCAGCTTCCGCTGATATACGACCACAGCCGCACGTAGATCGTGCCGCTGGACGGCAGGCCCGATACGGTCTTCGACGTGCTGGTGCCCTGGCTG
>NZ_JBDPGJ010000059.1:0-255 GCF_040839445.1 Aquibium pacificum
GGGGGGGGGGGGGGGGGGGGGGGGGGGGGGGGGGGGGGGGGGGGGGGGGGGGGGGGGGGGGGGGGGGGGGGGGGGGGGGGGGGGGGGGGGGGGGGGGGGGGGGGGGGGGGGGGGGGGGGGGGGGGGGGGGGGGGGGGGGGGGGGGGGGGGGGGGGGGGGGGGGGGGGGGGGGGGGGGGGGGGGGGGGGGGGGGGGGGGGGGGGGGGGGGGGGGGGGGGGGGGGGGGGGGGGGGGGGGGGGGGGGGGGGGGGGGGG
>NZ_JBDPGJ010000060.1:0-255 GCF_040839445.1 Aquibium pacificum
CGGCGGCCGAAACCACCAGGATCGCGCCGTCCATCTGCGCGGCACCCGTGATCATGTTCTTCACGTAGTCGGCGTGGCCCGGGCAGTCGACGTGGGCATAGTGCCGCGCCGCCGTCTCGTATTCCACGTGCGCCGTCGAGATCGTGATGCCGCGCGCCTTCTCCTCCGGCGCCGCGTCGATCTGGTCGTAGGCCTTGTACTCGCCGAAGTACTTCGTGATCGCAGCCGTCAGCGACGTCTTGCCATGGTCGACGT
>NZ_JBDPGJ010000061.1:0-255 GCF_040839445.1 Aquibium pacificum
GCCGGTCCAGCGCTAACGGCGCAAAGCCACGATGCGGTCAACCACCGCCTGTTGGGTCATGTTCGGCATCACCTTGGGCCGAGACGAGCGATCGGTCATGCCCGCGCGCCCTTCGGCCTTGAAGCGCTCGACCCAGCGCGCCACGATCTTCGCCGATACACCATACGCCTGCGCCACCTGGGCTTGCGAAAGACGAACTTCTATGACCGACAGCGCCATCTCTTCTCGACGCAGCGACGTCGGACCGGGCGGGGA
>NZ_JBDPGJ010000062.1:0-255 GCF_040839445.1 Aquibium pacificum
GGTCCTCTGCGACGTTCATATGGACCACGGGTAGTGGCGTTTCGCAGTACTGGCTCTATGTCGGCTCGACCGGCGTCGGCTCGTACAACATCTACCAGGCCAGCCAGGGCACCAGCACGTCGAAGACGGTATCGGGCCTGCCGTCCAGCGGCACGATCTACGTGCGGCTATGGTCGTATATCAGCGGAAGCTGGCAGTGGAACGACTACACCTACAAGGCCGGCGGCGGCACCAAGGCCGTCATGACGTCTCCGA
>NZ_JBDPGJ010000063.1:0-253 GCF_040839445.1 Aquibium pacificum
GACTACGACGCCATCATCGACGCCGCCTGCGACGCCTGGCGAAAGCTCCTCGCCAAGCCGCAGACAATCACTTCAATCGGAATGCGGGAATGGGCGCACGAGGATCATTTGTGAAGGCCGTTGGTATGATCTGCCCCTCGGTCTGGCCGTTCGACCACGGCTCCGTTATGGCGGCATGGACGGCGGCGCGGTCGCGCATGATGCCGTTGGCGAAAGACGCGACCAGGCTCTGGCCGGCCTCCGTGACCCAAGC
>NZ_JBDPGJ010000010.1:0-128728 GCF_040839445.1 Aquibium pacificum
CTTTCGTGATCCAAAACCATGCGCACCGCTCGGGCACGCACCTCGGGAGAAAACCTGTTCGTCGTCTTGCTCATGATGGCTCCACCTTCTCAAGGTTTGGAACCTCCGGCAAACCCGGCGCGGTTCAGTTTCCGATTTGCAGAGCGGCTTCGGGGCCGGTGCTCAGATGGCCTTGACGGTGACGCCACCGTCCACGTGCAGGATCTCGCCGGTAACGAATTCGGCTTCGGGACCGATCAGGAAGGCGACGGCGCGGGCGACGTCCTCTTCCGTGCCGAGGCGCCCGAGCGGAGATTGCCGGCGGCGCTTCTCATAGCCCGCTGCATCCACCATCGCACGGGCGCCGGGTGTCGGGACCGCGCCGGGGGTGACGCCGTTGACGCGGATGCCCTGGGGGCCGAGTTCGACCGCCTGCTGCCGCGTCAGCGCCACCAGCGCGCCTTTAGCCGCGGTGTAGCAGGCCGTGTTCGGCAGGCCGAGATCGGCGACGGGGGAGGTGATGTTGACGATCGTCCCCGGTTGCCCGTCGCGATGCGCCAGCAGCGCCTGCGCGGCCCAGAACGCGCCCTTGACGCCGACGGCGAGCATCCGGTCGAGCACCTCTTCGGTGACCTCGCCGAGCGGCGCGTAGTGGATCCACATGGCGTTGGCGACGACGCTGGTCAGCGGTCCGTGCGCGTCGCGCAGGCGCGCCGCGGCATCGAGGACGCCCTCCCGGCTCGCGACGTCGCAGGGCAGGGCGATCGCCTTTCCGCCCGCCGCCGCAATCGCCGACACCGTTTCCTCGACCAGGGCGGCGTCGACGTCCAGCACGCCGACGGCCGCGCCGCGCTCCGCCAGAAGCCGCGAAATGCCCGCGCCGATGCCCCGGCCGGCACCGGTAACGAGGACGACCTGGCCCGCCAGCTGCTGCTGGATCATGCGGTTTCTCCTCCTGGTTTCGCGAGCGCCTGGCCGGCCGGCAGGACCAGCAGCGTCGAGGTCGCGGTTGCGATCACCGCCTCACCGTCCGATATCTCGGCCGCGGCGAACATCACCCGCCGGCCCGGTTTCTCGATGCGCCCATGCGCGGTGTAGCGGGCGCTCCGCGCCGCCTTCTGGAAGACGACATTCATGGTGAGTGTCGACAGGACCGCGTCGTCGGCGAGCTGCGTGAAGCCTGCGAAGGCCATGGCAAAGTCGAGCATCGTCGCCACCGCGCCGCCCTGCACCACGCCGGCGCCCTGCCGGAAGGTCTGCTGCGGCTCGTATCGGAAGACCAGCTCCCGGCGCCCGGGCTCCCACGCCTCCAGCACGCAGCCGAGGGCGACCGCGAGCGGATTGCTGTCCACGGCGACGGCCTCCCCGCCGTTGGCCATGAAGCGCCGCACGAGCACGAGATCGGGGTTCATCCGCGCCGCACTCACTGGATGTCGATGCAGACCTTGCCGACGTGGCGACCGGCTTCCAGGTAGCGCAGCCCGTCGGCCAGTTCGGAGAGGCCGAACCGTTTCTCGTCGATGACCGGCTTCAGGCCATTGGCGGCGATCGCATCCACCATCTGCTGCAGCATCAGCCGGCTTCCGGCGTTGGCGCCCTCCAGGCGCAGCGCCTGCATGGCCACGATTGGCACGTTGAGTTCGGCCCTGGGGCCCGTGACCACGCCGATGAGGGTGATGGTTCCGCCGGGCCTGAGGGCCCGCATGGAGTGCTTGAGGGTTTCGGCGCCGCCGATGTCGACAACGTGGTCTATCCCCGCGCCCCCCGTGAGGCCCATGATGGTCTTGCCCCATTCGGCGTCCTCGCGATGGTTCACCACGTGGTCGGCGCCGAGCCGTTTGAGCAGCTCGAGCTTTTCGGGACTGGACGAGGTGGCGAACACCGCCGCGCCGGCCATCTTGGCGAACTGCAGGGCGAACAGGGACACCCCGCCGGTTCCCTGGGTCAGCACGCGCTGGCCGGGCCGGATGCCGCCGCGCTCGATCAGCCCGTTCCAGGCGGTGGCCGCCGCGCAGGGCAGCGCCGCCGCCTCGGGAAAGGACATCGACGCCGGCATGCGCACCAGCGCGTCCTCGCGAAAGACCCGCTTCTCGACGGCGACACCGTCGAACATGCCGCCAAGATCCTCGGTGACGCATTCCAGACGCAGCGGCCCGGCCTGCCAGCGCGGGAAGAAGCAGTTCAGCACGCGGTCACCGACCTTCCAGGCGCGAACCTTCGCGCCGACGGCCACGACCTCGCCCGCGGCGTCGGAGAGCGGGATCAGCCGCGCCTGCTTCTGCATGCGGCCGTAGCCGCCTTTCACAGCCAGGATGTCGCGGTAGTTCAGCGACGCGGCGCGGATCGCGACGAGGACCTCACCGGGTCCGGGCTCCGGTTCGTCCATCTCCACGATGCGCAGGTTTTCGATGCCCATCGGGTCGACCAGTGCAGCTCTCATTGCCCGTCTCCTCGTTCTTTCGGTTCTTCTTCACAGTGCGTGGAAGCGTTCGCCGCTTTCGGCCATCCGCACGAGCGAGGCGGGTGGTTCGAAGCGCGGGCCGTATTTTCGCGAAAGGTCGCGTGCCTCTTCCACCATCGTCGCCGCGCCTATCATGTCGACATAGGCGAAGGGACCTCCGAGGTGAACCGGATAGCCCCAGCCGAGCACCGCGGCGACGTCGCCCGACAGCGGATCGCCCAGCACGCCGTCCTCCAGCGCGCGTGCGGCTTCGAGCGATTGCGTAACCAGCAGGCGGGAGCGCACGTCGTCATACGGCACGGGCGAGGCCGCGGGGAACATCCCGGCCAGGCCGGGCCAGGGCTCGGCGCCGTCCTCGGCATAGTCGTAGAGGCCATGTCCTGTCGGCCTCCCCACGCGGCCGGCGGCTTCGAGCTTCGCCAGCGCCTCGACCGCCTTCGAGCCGTCCATCGACTTCGGAGATCCCGGTCCGCTCATGGAAGTCAGAATGTCCTTCAGCAGCGGGATCTTTGTCAGGTCCGCCAGCGTCGCGGCACCGATGGCGAAGCCCGCGGTCGTCATCAAATTGTCGATCACCTGCGGGGCGACGCCCTCGGCGACGAGCGTCATCCCTTCGCCGGAAAGGCTCGACACGACACGGCTGGTGTAGAAACCGAGCCCGTCCTTGACGGTCAGAACCGTCTTGCGCATCGCGGCCGCGAGCATGACGGCGTCGCGCCAGGCCTTCTCAGACGTCGCGTCCGCCCGCACGATCTCCAAAAGTTTCATCGCCTCCACCGGCGCGAAGAAGTGCATGCCGACCATCCGCGACGGATCGCCGACGGCGGTCGAGAGCGAACCGATCGGTATCGTGGAAGTGTTGCTGCCGATGGTGGTGCCGGGTCGCATCGAGGAGTCGAGCCGGCGCAGCACGTCATGCTTCACGTCGAGGCGCTCGAAGACGGCTTCGATGGCCATGTCGGCATCGGCGGTCGCATCGTAGCTTTCCGTCGCCTCGATGCGGCCGAGAAGGGCCGCGGCCGCGTCGGCGGCGAGGCGGCCCCGGCCAACCTGCCGCTCGGCGAGTTTGCCGATGCGGC
The DNA here is from genome assembly GCF_040839445.1 of Aquibium pacificum. Taxonomy (NCBI): domain Bacteria; kingdom Pseudomonadati; phylum Pseudomonadota; class Alphaproteobacteria; order Hyphomicrobiales; family Phyllobacteriaceae; genus Aquibium; species Aquibium pacificum. The sequence continues at coordinate 3,520 of NZ_JBDPGJ010000010.1, forward strand.
CGCGCGCCTCGTGCGCCTTCTCCCGAGAGACCTCGACGAGGACGACCGACAGGCCCGCAAGCGCCGCCGCATAGGCGATGCCGGTGCCCATCTGTCCGCCGCCGGCGACCGCGATGGTCCGCAGCGACCCATCGGGCTTGACCGATGGCCGGGCGGCTCGCGTCCCGTAATGGAGGACCCGCATGCGGTTGCGCGCGCCGTCGGAGACCGCAAGGCGCGCGAACTGCCGCGTCTCGACCGCGATGCCCGCGTCGAGCGTGCGCTCCAGCCCGTGATGCAGGGTGTGGAGAATGGCCGTGCCCGCCTCGTTGGTCGCGGCGGATTTCGCCCGCATCCGCGCCCAGGCGCCGGTGAGAAAGTTGCGCCCCTTCACCGTGTTCGGGTCGAGACCCGGCAGCGTCCATCCCTTGCGGTCCCATGGCTGGGCCGGTTCTGGGTTGGCGGCGATCCAGTCCGTGCAGGCATCCAGGAGTTCGCCGGCCGGCACGACGGCGTCGATCAGCCCGGCTTTGAGAGCGGTGGCGGCGTCCAGCGTGCGGCCCGGCAGGATGAGATCGGCCGCGGCCTGCATGCCGATGAGGCGCGGCAGGCGCTGCGTCCCGCCGGCTCCGGGCATCAGGCCGAGGCCGGCTTCCGGGAGGCCATACAGCGCGTCCGGCCGGTCCGCGGCAATGCGACGGTGGCAGCCGAGCGCGAGTTCGTAGCCGCCGCCGAGCGCGGTACCGTTGAGCGCCGCGACCACCGGCCGGCCCCAGGTCTCGAGCTTGCGGATGGCGAGGAGGAAGGGCGAGACGATCGCCACGATATCCTCCGGGGTTCTCGCCGCGCGCAGTTCGTCGAGATCGCCGCCGGCCGCGAAGCCATCCTTGGCCGAGCTGATGACGATCCCTTTCACCGAGGCATCGGCGAGAACCTCCTCGACCAGCGCGAGGAAGGCGTGGTTGAAGGCCTTGGTCAGCGTGTTGACCGGGCCGGGCGTCTCGATGGTCAGGAGGACGATGCCTCGTTCGAGGTCCGTGCGGCGGATCACGATGCGAGCCCCACGCGCTCAATGCAGGTGGCGACCCCCATGCCGAGGCCGACGCAGAGCGTCACCACGCCGCTTTCCTTGCCGGTCCGCTCCAGTTCGTCGAGCAGGGTGCCGACCAGCATGACGCCGGTCGCGCCGATCGGGTGGCCCATGGCGATGGCGCCGCCATTGACGTTGACGCGGTCGTGGCCGACGCCGGTGCGCTCCATGAAGTGCAGCACCACGGAGGCGAAGGCCTCGTTCACCTCGTAGAGGTCGATGTCGTCCAGCGTGCGGCCGGCGCGGGCGAGACAGCGCCGCGTGGCGTCGGCGGGAGCCGCGAGCATCAGGCACGGGTCCATCGCGGCATTCGCGAAGGAACGGATTCTGGCGCGCGGCTTCAGCCCCAGGCGTTCCCCGGCCTCTGCGGTGCCAACGAGCATGGCCGCAGCGCCGTCGACGATGCCCGACGAGTTGCCGGCGGTGTGGACGTGCGCGACCTTCGCGACCTGCGGGTAGCGCTGGCGCACGATGGCGTCGAACCCGCCCTTCTCGCCCATCGTCCTGAAGGCCGCCGGCAGTTTCGCAAGGTCCTCGATCGTCGTACCGGGCCTGACGTGTTCGTCACGATCGAGCATCAGCGTGCCATTGACGTCGTGCACGGGAACGATGGACCGGTCGAAGCGCCGCTCGTTCCACGCGTCGGCGGCGCGGGCCTGCGAGGCCGCGGCATAAGCGTCCGCGTCCGCACGGGAATGGCCGCAAAGGGTTGCCAGCAGGTCGGCCGCTTCGCCGAGCGGCGTGAAGTGCGCCTCATCGTTGAAGATCGCGTCGGTCCCGTTCGGGCCGCCGGTGCCGGCGATCGGAATGATCGACATCATTTCGACGCCGCCAGCCACGATCAGCTCCGCCTGGCCGGCCATGACCCGCGCCGCCGCAGAATTGACCGCGTCGAGGCCCGAGGCGCAGAAGCGGCTGACCGTCGATCCGGGAATAGTATCGGGCAGGCCCGCATGCAGGACCGAGGAGCGGGCGATGTTGGCGCCCTGGTCGTTGACGCCATCGCCGCAGCCGAAGATCACGTCCTCCGGCTCGAAGCGCGAGAAGCGCGTCCGCTCGTCCAGCGCCGACAGCACGGTCGCGCCGAGGTCGATCGGCGACAGCGTGTGCAGCGCTCCGGACGGTCGTCCCTTGCCGCGCGGGGTGCGCACGGAATCGAAGATATAGGCGTCTGGCAATCTCGTCTCCTGGCGGGTGTTCGCGCGTCCCGCGCGTGCGTCGGCCTGTGGCGCGGTCGCGGATATTGTTTAATTTGTTAATTTAATCCGTCAACCTCCTCGCGTCCCACATCGGTCACAGCACCTTGAAATAGCGGATGCGGTTTCCCGTCTCGAAGCGTTCGCCGAGGCCGACGAAGACGTGGCGCGACAGCCATCCGTGCGGACCCGGCGCGACCTCGAATGCGGGCGTGCAACGGAAGTAGTATTCGGTGGGTGAGACGACATCGCCGGGCCTCAGGGCCCACAGGCGCTCCATCACCTCCGGCGACGCGTGGCGGTAGCCGCGATTGTGCAACAGGATCGTCGTGCCGTCTTCGGTGCGCAGATGGTACCGCGCATCGAAGCAGAAGACGTCGTCCTCGCGCACGTGCGGCCACTCCCCGCCGCCCGGCAGGACCTCGCCGCGGATTGCGGGGCCCTCGAAGCTGCCGCCTTCGATGCCGACGCTGAGCCGGTTTCCGCCGACCGGCAGGGGCCCTAGCGAAAGGCGCTTCTTGAGGCGGATGGTGACCGCCATGGCGAATTCGAAGCGCGGTTCCATGTCAGCTCACCTCGAACAGATCGATCGAGGCGACGCTCCACGAGAAGGTTCCCACCGCAAGGAACACCGCCTTCGCAAGCCATTCGTGCCGCCCGGGGGGCGCTTCGAACCATGGCGCGCATCGGCGGGAAAACTCGGCCGCGCCGTCCGCCGGTCCGTTGCCGAAAGCGGCGCAAGCCTCGGGTGTGGCCCGGATCAGGCCGCGGCTGCGAAGGTAGACGTGGCTTCCGTCTTCGGCCGCCAGCATGAGCCGCGTGTCGGTCTCGATGATGCCGTCCGGCCGGAACACCAGCCAGTCCCCGCCGTCGTCGGCAACCGATGCCGCAATGCGTTCTCCCGCCAGGGTTCCGGACGCCGCCCGGAGAAAGCCGCGCCGCCCGGCATGCGTGTCGTAGACGAGCGGCGGGGCGTATTCGAGATCGAGGCGGCCGACATGGACAAGGCCGGGCGGGAGCGTCGTTTCCATCGCTTGCATCTCGTTCTTCCTCGTTCGGCTACCGCGACGGCCGGGTCGGCCTGGACCGGCGCTCCAGCATCCCGAGCGGGATCATGATGACGCTGGAGAGCACGAGAAGCACGACGACCGCCCCGAACACGCCGGCGGAATTGAACTGGGAGGCGGAGTATTCGATCAGGAAACCCAGCCCGCGATTGGAGGAAAGTGCCTCCGAGACGACGGTCGTGGTCAGCGCATAGCCGATAGAGGTGCGTAGCCCCGTGTAGATCCAGGGCAGGATCGCAGGCAGGCGCACCTTGCGCGTGATCTCGTCGCTTCGGGCACCCATCAGCCGCATTGACTGGATGATGTCCCGGTCGATGTCGCGCACCCCCGCGAGCGTCGCGTAGAAGAGCAGGAAGATCACCACCGAAGCGACCAGCGCTACCTTGGAGACGAGCCCGATCCCGAAGAAGATGACGAAGAGCGGCAGCAGCGCCACCTTCGGCAGGCCGTAGAGCGCGGCGATGAACGGCGCGACCAGCCGCTCCGTCCGGGGGGACAATCCGAGAAGGAGCCCGAAGCCGATGCCGAGCAGGGCGCCGACGGCATAGCCCATGAACAGCGTGATGATCGTGGAACCGACATGCAGCCAGATCGAGCCGTCGGCCAGCCACTTCCAGACGATTGCGACGATGTCGGACGGACTGCTGATGTAGAAGGCGGGGATCAGGCGTCCGGACGCGAACTGCCAGGTCGCCAGCAGAACCACCAGGAAGACCAGCTGCTGGGCCAGCACGACCTCCGGCTTCGGCGCCGCGTTCCTATTTCGCACCGCGCTCACCGCCGATGCTGGCCGCGAACTCGTCCTTCAGCTCGTTCCAGAGTTCCTCGTGGATGGCGCTGAACTCGGGCCGGAACCGCAGCTCCATGGCGTTTCTCGGCCGCTCGAAGGGGATGTCGCGCGTGGCACGGATCCGGCCCGGCCGGGAGGTGAACACCACGACGCGGTCGGCCATGAGCACGGCCTCCTCGAGATCGTGCGTGACCAGGATGACGGTCATCTGCCGCCTCTCGACCAGGTGCAGCAGTTCCTGCTGGAGCAGAAGGCGGAGCTGCGCGTCGAGTGCGCCGAAAGGTTCGTCCAGCAGCAGCGTCTCCGGCTCGTAGATCAGCATGCGGGCAAGCGCGGCGCGCTTGCGCATGCCGCCGGAGAGCTCGGCCGGATAGTGACGCTCGAAGCCGCCGAGGCCGACGAGGTCGATCATCTCCGCGACCCGTTCGCGGCGTTCGCCGGCACTTGCCTTGCGGCAACGCAATTCGAACGCGATCCCGATGTTGTCGGCGACGGTGCGCCAGGGCAGCAGCGTATCCTTCTGGGTCATGTAGCCGACCCGCGTGTTGGCGGCCAAGACCGGAGCCCCGTCGTATTCGATCGTGCCTTCGGTTGGTGCGAGCAGTCCGGCCACCATGTTCAGGATGGTGGATTTTCCGCAGCCGCTCGGCCCGACCAGGGCGAGGAACTGCTTTTCGGGAACCTCGAGCGTCACGCCATCGACGGCACGCACCGTCTTGCCGCGCGTCGCAAAATCGACCGCCACCTTCTCCAGGCCGATCTTGCGGCGGCGCGCCTCCGTCGGCCCGACGGCCGGTTCGGGGTGTACGAGACGCAGTACGGGCATCGTCAGCCTCCTCGTGTTTCCAGGTGGCGCCAGCGCAGCAGCCTGTCTTCCATCAGCGTGGTCGCCTCGTTGACGAGGCCGCCGAAGACCATCAGCACGAAGAGCGCGGAGTAGATTCCGGTCATGTCGAACTGCTGCGCGGAGCGGGTGATGAGATGACCGAGACCGCTGCGCGACAGCATCATCTCGCCGATCACCGCCGCGATGAGGGCATAGGGCAGCGCATTGCGCAGCCCTGCGATCGTCCATGTCAGGCAGGAGGGCACCACGACCTTGAAGAAGCGCTCGCTTGCGGTCGCACCCATCAGTTCCAGCGAGTCCATGAGTTCGTCGTCCACCGCGCGAGCGCCGGAAAAGGAGTTGAAGAACATCAGCAGGAACGACACGAAGGCCACCAGCACGATCTTCGGCTGCATGCCCAGGCCAAACCACATGATGAGCAGCGGCGTCAGGGCAACGATAGGCAGCGAGTTGAGGAGCACGATGAAGGGCCGGAACACGGCCGCGAGCCGCACCGAGCGTCCGAGCAGCATGCCGGCGAGCACCCCCGCCGGTATGCCGATTGCCAGTCCCGACGCGATCTCGGTCGCCGTGACGGCCAGGTGGTACCAGAGATCGCCGGCGACCCACTGGGCGAGCCGTCCGGCGATTGCGACCGGACTGCTGATCCAGCGATCCGAGACCAGGCGCGCGCACGCCTCCCACGCCGCGAGAATCGCGGCCAGAAGGAAGACGCGCTGCACCCAGAGGCTGGATCCGCCCGACACCGTCGGCAACCTATTTCAGGATCTCGCCCGCCGCCTTCTCGGCGAAGCTGTCGTCGACGAAATCCTCGTAGGTGACGGTGACCGGCTCCGGGGAAGTGATGGCCACCCAGTCGAGCAGCTTCTGGTAGCCTTCCTTGGAGATGACCGGCGTCGTTGCCGACTTGCCGCGGAACTTCGGCTCGAATGCGGAGAAGAGCGCGGCATCGGTTTCGGGGAAATAGCTCTTCAGCTTGGCGCCGACCGCGTCGGCATCGGCCGCCTGTGCCTTCATCGCTTTGGTCAGGGCGTTGACCATGCGCTGGGCGAGTTCCGGCTTCTCCTTCGTCAGCGCTCCGCGCGTGATGATGGCCGTATACGGAACGCCTGCGAGTTCGGGGATGTCGTCGGTCAGCGGATCGATCACGACCTTGCCGAGACCGGCCGCTTCGGCCTGCTGCGGAAAAGGCGCGCCCAGCATGAAGCCGTCGACCGCTCCCTGCTCGAACGCAGCGAACATGGCGGGGGGACTGCCCAGCGGCTGGATCGTCAGCGCCTGCTCGGGGTTCTTGCCGCGCTGCACGAGCCAGCTGCGCAGGAGAACGTCGGTGGTGCTTCCGATTCCGGTGACGCCCACCGATATGTCCTTCAGCCTCTCGACCTTGTCGTCGACTGACATGTCGGGGGTGATGCCGGTCTTCTCCAGCGCGGCGTTCGAAAGCACGAGCTGGATCGGATAGCCGTTGAACAGGGCTCCGACCGAGACGAGGTCAGCACCGTTCTGGCGCGCGGTGATGGCCGCCTGCATGCCGACTACGGCGAAGTCGGCGCTGCCGCCGGCGACTGCGGCGATCTGGCGCGAGCCGGAACCGACGTCGACCCAGTCGATCGCAATGCCCTCCTTCTCGAAGAGGCCCTCTGCCTCGGCGACGTAGAAGGGATAGAAGTGCAGCGCCGCTCCGGGCGTCGCGATGGTGACGGTCTGCGTGTCCTGGGCGGCGGCCGGGGCCGCCAGGGCCAGTCCGGCCGCGACGGCGAGTGCGCGCAGGGGAACTCGCAGCGCGGATGCGAATCGGTTGTCAGTCATGGATTCCTCCCGATGTCATTTCCGCCGCACGCAGGACTGGCGGACAATGTGTCGGCCAGGCTCCTCCCTGCATCGGCAGCTCAAAACTAATTAACTTGTTATATTTTTGCAAGCTTCGAATCGCGGCTCATGGCGCCGCCTCGGGATCGCCGCCGACGATGACGTCGCCCCATTCCTCGAAGACCTTGATCATGGTCGAGTAATCGGCATCGGCGCCCAGCCGCGCGGCGATGTGGGTGAAAAGGCCCGAGACGGTGAAACCCATGGTCGCCGGCATGCGCAGGTCCTGCGCGAGTTCGAGATAGAGGCCGATGTCCTTCAGCCCGATCGTCAGCGGCCCGCCATAGTCGAAGGTCCGCGGCAGGATCGCCTTGGGAAACTTGTCCACGGTGGCAGAGTTGCGCCCCGTGCTGACGTTGATGACGTCGATCATCGTTCTTGCGTCGAGGCCGGCCTTCACGCCCATCGAGATCGCCTCGCAGGTGGTGACGAAGGCGGTGATGGACAGGATGTTGTTCACGAGCTTGCACACCTGGGCCATGCCCGGTTCCGCGCCGATCACGAAGATGTTCGAGGCGACGGAGGCAAGCGCCGGCCGCGCCGCTTCGATCAGATCAGGCGCGCCCGCGACGATCGCGGTGAGCTTGCCTTCCGCCGCGCCGCGCGGTCCGCCGCTGATCGGCGCATCCAGGAAACCGATGCCGGCGGCCCCGAGCCTCGCACCGATCGCGGCGATGGTGCCACGCCCCAGCGTCGACATCTCGACATAGGTCGCGATCCGGCTACCGTGAAAGACGCCGAGATCGCCGAAGGCCGTATCCAAACTCGCCTGCTTGCCGGGCAGGCAGGCGAAGACGATTTCCACGCGATCGGCCACGTCTCGCGGGCTTGCGGCGATCGTGCCGCCCGCTGCTTCGAGCAGCCGGAGCGCTTCGGCGGCGCTGTCGAAGCCCACCACCTCGTGACCGCACTCGATCATCCGCCGCGCCATCGAGCCACCCATGTGGCCGAGGCCGATCATGCCGATTTCCATCGCCGTTCCTCCCGTGGATTCTAGGTTTGGTAGAGGCGCCCGAAGCCGGGCGCGCTGCCGCTTCGCCCGGCCAGCCGGACGGCGGCCCAGGCGCCCACCATCGCGCTGGAGACGACGGGCACCGCGAACTCGTTTTCGAGACCCGGACAGACCGCGTGCGTGGAGAGCCCGGCACAGGAGATCACGACAGCATCGGCCTCAGGCGCGCGCTCCCGGACCCGACGGGTCAGCGAGGCGATCCGTTCCGGCGCGGCCTCTTCGGCCTCCGACAGCGAGACGATGTCGAGGCCCTCGATCGCATCGATCGCAAAGCCCTCCGCCGAGAAATAGGAAGAAAACATCGCATTCACGTCGTTTGTGTAGGCGGTCGCCACCGCGAGCCTGCGCGCGCCGAGACTTCGCAGTGCCTGCACCAAGGCGGTGGCCAGCGTCGCGCACGGCAGCCCGCTCGCATTCTTCATCCGCCCGGCGAGTTCGCGGTCGAAGGCCGCACCCCGGAAGAAGCTCAGGGAGGTTCCGAAGAGCACGACGGCCTCGGCGCCCCGACCGGCCAGGTTTGCGCAGGCGGATTCCAGGCGCGCGATCGCTTCGGCGTATCCGGCTTCCGTCATGGCCGGGACCCCGATGCCCTCGACGAGGAATTCCACGTCGGGGAACATCGCCGTGGCGTCCGGGGGAACGCGTCCGGACGCCGGCGGCACGACGAGCCCGACCTTCGTCCTTGCGCCCAAAGCAGTTCCTCCCGTGGCCAGATTTATTTAATATGATAAACATTGACAGTTTCCGTGGCCAGCCCCTAGGGTCGCCGCGATCCGCCGGGTGGAAGCCGTTTTCGGCGACAGCCAGCGGTGGACCACTCGGAGCCAGGGAGGTGGCGATGAGCCTTTTGACGCGCGCCGTCGATCTGATTTCCGGTTTGCTGCTTGCCCTGATTGCGCTCACCACCTTCGGCGAGGCGACCCTGCGCTATCTGTTCGCAATCCAGATCCCCGACGCCTACACGCTGGCGGGCTACGCCCAGGCGATCGCCATCTTCTGGGGCATCTGCAGTGCCACCTATGCCGGCCGGCACATCACCGTCGATCTGCTGTGGGAATTCCTCGGCCGCAACGGCCGCCGCGTCGTGGACGTCGTCGCCGCGCTGTTCAGCGCGATCTTCCTCGGTGCGCTGGCCTGGATGCTTATCGCCAAGGTGCAACGCGCCCACGACAGCTTCGAGATGACCAGCGTGCTGCACTGGCCGATCTGGCCCTTCATCGCGGCGGCGGCGGCGGGAATCGCGGTCGCTTTCGTCCTCTCCCTGTTGCGCACTTTCGAGATGGCCCGCGGCGGAGCCGATCGCCCCCATGACTGACACCCTGATCGCCGTGGCCGGGTTCGTCGGCCTCTTCGTCCTCATCGTTCTGCGGGTGCCGATCGGCTTTGCCATGGGTATTGCGGGCGTGGCGGGCTTCGCCGCCGTCAGCGGCTGGAAGCCCGGCCTCAACCTGCTCATGAACTCGCCGCTTCGCACGGCTTCGGACTACACGCTGAGCGTCATCCCGATGTTCGTGCTGATGGGCGTCTTCGCCAGCGCGTCGGGCATGAGCCGCGAACTGTTCCGCGCCAACCGCTCATGGTTCGGCCACTTCAAGGGCGGCACGGCGATCTCCACGATCCTGGCCTGCGGCGGCTTCGCGGCAATCAACGGGTCGTCGGTCGCCACGGCCGCGACCATGACGACGGTGGCCCTGCCGGAGATGCGCAGGGCGGGCATGGAGCCGGGCCTCGCGGCCGGCACCATCGCGGCGGGCGGCACGCTCGGCATCATGATTCCCCCGTCGGTGACGATGCTGATCTATGGCATCCTCACCGAGCAGGACATCGCCAAGCTGTTCATGGCCGGCGTGATTCCAGGCCTGCTCGGCATCCTCTTCTACGTGATCGTCGTGCGCCTGATCGCCAGCCGGCGTCCCGATCTCTGTCCGGTCGGCGAACGCGCCGACCGTGCCGAGCGCTGGGGGTCGCTGCGCGACATCTGGGCGACGATGCTGCTGTTTGCCGTCATCATCGGATCGATCTACGGCGGTTTCGTCACCGTGACCGAGGCGGCGGGCATCGGCGCCACCGGCGCCTTCATCATCGGCGTCCTTCGCGGCCGGCTGAACGCCGCCCGGGTCGTCGAATGCCTGGTGGAAGCGCTGCGCACCTCGGCCTCCATCTTCGTCATCGCGATCGGCGCCTACCTGTTCGGATATTTCCTCACCGTCACGCAGACCGCGCAAGCTCTGACCGAAACGCTCGTGGCGCTGCCGATCGGCCCCTACGGCACGCTTGCCCTCATCCTCGTCGTCTACATCCTCCTCGGCGCCGTGATGGACGAACTGGCCATCATCCTGCTCACCGTCCCGATCATCTTTCCGGTGATCGTTTCCCTCGGCTTCGATCCGATCTGGTTCGGCGTCATCATCGTCATGACCGTGACGCTGGGTCTCATCACGCCTCCGGTCGGGATGAACGTCTTCGTCATCAATTCCATCGCGCGGGACGTGCCGCTGACGACCATCTTCCGCGGCGTCGCGCCGTTCATCGCCGCCGACATCGTGCGGCTCGTGGTCCTGTGCGCCGTACCGTGGCTCTCGCTGGCGATACCGAACACGATGAACTGAGGAGGGCGCCCCGACCGGTGGGCGAGGCGAGCGTCAGGCTATCCGGCCGGTCGTGCGCGCACGGGCCGCCGCATAGTCGGGCGCTTCGCGCACCAGGAACGCCCGCAGGCCCTCGCGGCTTTCGGGCGATCGGCCGAGCGCAATGGCGCGGTCGAGTGCTGAGTCGAGGGCAGCCGCTTCATCGAGGTCGAGCGCGTCGCGCAGCGACTGCCTGATCATCGCCACAGCCTCGCGCGGACCTGTCGCGAGAGCGCGGGCGAGGCCGAGCGCTTCGTCTTCGGCGGAGGAGCCCGAGGCGGCCAGGCGATTGACGAAATTCCAGCGATGGGCCGTCCCGGCGTCGATCTCCTGTCCGGTCAGCATCATTTCCAGCGCCCGGGAATAGCCGATCCGGCGCGGGATCCACACGGTCCCGCCAAGGCCAGGAAAAACGCCGAGCCTGATCTCGGGCAGGCAGAAGCGCGCATTTTCGCCGGCAATGACGATGTCGCAGGCTGCGGCGAGTTCCATGCCGCCGCCGAAAGCGACGCCGTCCACCGCAGCAATCGTTGGAAGCGGGAGCGACGCAAGGGTCCGCAGGGCCGCGCTTTCGGTGCGCAACATCGATGCGGGACCGTCCGGCGTGTCCTGCAGGCGCGCGAGTTCGCGAATGTCCGATCCCGCGCAGAACGCGCCGCCCCTCGTGCCGGCGACGAGGACTGCGCCGGCTTGGGATGGAACGTCGGCAAGGATCTCCGTCAGCCTTGCCGCCATATCGGGGGTCAGGGCGTTGGCGCCGCCGTTGCAAAGCCGCAGGACGAGGACGCCGTCCTCCACGGCCGCGCGGATTTCACCCATCGGATCAGGAATTGCCGGCGGTGCCGTCAGGCTCCCAGGGGCAGTCGACGTCGCGCCAGTAGTGGACGCGCCGTTCGCTGAACAGGAAGCCGGTGTCGGTGCGGCGGAAATTGTCGGTGGAGTGGCCGATGACCTCGAAGATCTTCTTGCCCGCTTCGCTATGCCACTTGGTCACGGTCCAGTAGGAGCGCGTCGCGTAGCCCCATTCGGTGGGCGTGAGCAGCAGGTTGTCGATGTGATGCTGCCGGCCGCGGAAGGCGGGGGTGGCCATGAGCGTGCGGAAGTAGCCCTCGAAGGCCGCGCGTCCCTCGTAGACGTTGCCGGCGGTATCCTCGAAGACCGCGTCGTCGGTGAACACGGCCCCGAGCCTGCCGATGTCGGCGGTATCGAGGGCCCACACGTATTCGGCGATCAATGTCTGGATCTTAGGGTAGTCGGCCCAGTTCGCGTCCGTCATCGGCACGATGGCAACTCCTGGCACGTCGGGGGAGAGGAGGGGCCGCCGACGCCCGTTGCGGGGCGCCGGCGGCCGACGGGGATCAGTAGCGGGCGTCGTTCGCGTCGAGCCGGTCGAACAGCTCGGCCTGTACCTGCTTCGCGTCCATGCCGTAGCGGTCGCTGGCCGTCTTCAGCACATCGTCGACCAGGGGAGCCGCCGCTTCCTTCCACTTGCCGAATTCCTCGTCGGTGAGGGTGTAGACGGTGTGGCCCTCAAGGCCCTTCAGCTTCTCCAGCGCGGCCATCTCGCCGTTGGCCCAGCCCTGGTTCACCTTGGCCGACCACTCCGGCGTGCAGTGGGAATCGATCACGGCCTTCTGCGCGTCCGAGAGGCCGGCATAGAAGTCCTTGTTGATCACCTGCGCCTGCGCGGTGATGTAGAAGGGCGCGCCCATGTGATACTTGAGCGCGCTCTCGGCCTTGATGACGAAGATGTCCGGCGGCCAGGTGACGCCGTCGACGACGCCGCGCTCGGCGAGTTCGCGGATCTCAGGCAGCGCCGCCTGGACGGTGTTGCCGCCCTGCGCGGTGACGAAGGCCGACGTGACGGGACCGGCCGGACGAATGCGCAGGCCCTTCAGCTGGTCAGGCGTGCGAACCTCGGTTTTCGCCAGATGCAGCGTGCCCGGATGGTGCATCGTCACCAGGCACAGCTTGACGTCCGGCATTTCCTTGTCGACGTAGGCCGTATACCACTCGTGCAGCGCCTTGGCGCCCGCGGTGCTGTTCTTGAACGTGAAGGGCAGCTCGATGATGCTCCAGATCGGGAACCGCCCGGGCGAGTAGCCGGGAGCGACCATCGCCATGTCGACGATGCCGTCCCTGGCCATGTCGTAGTGATCGGCCGCCTTGCCGAGCTGTTCGGCGGGGAAGACCTTGACGGCGATCTCGCCGCCGGATGCCGTCTCCACGTCCTTGCCCCATTCCGTGAGCCCCGCCACGAGCGGGTGCATTGGCGGAATCCAGAGCGAAAACTTCATGTCGACCGCCTGCGCGCTGGTCGCGCCGGCGAGCACGGACGTTGCAAGTGCTGCGGATAGAAACAGGTTTCTCATTGGTTCTCCTCCCAGAAAGGCGTCGGGTCGTCCGGGCGCCAATTCTATAACAAGTTAAACATTTCGGCGTGCCGCTGTCCAGCCTCAACCGTATCCGGCCCGGCGCGGCAGCCACGTGGCGAGGTCCGGCACGACGAACATGAGGGCGAGGAACATCACAAGCACGACGATGTAGGGAAAGGCTCCCCGGATGATGGTCGAAAGCGGCGCGCGCGTCGTCGCCTTGAGAACGAACAGGTTGAGCCCGACCGGCGGCGTCAGCATTGCGAGTTCGAGGTTCACGACCAGGAGGATGCCGTACCAGATCAGGTCCACGTCCAGAGCCAGCAGGACGGGCAGGACGATCGGCGTGGTGATGAGGATGATGGCGACCGCCTCGAGGAACATGCCGAGCACGAAGATGAACACCATGACGAGCAGGATGAAGGGAAGCGCGGAAAGTTCGAGGTGCGCCACGGCCTCCAGCACCTGCATGGGAAGGCGCGAGATGGTCAGCACATGGCTGAAGAGGCCGCTTGCGGCCACGATCGCAAGAATCATGGTGGCGGTCATGGCCGCCCCGTGCGCCGCTTCGTAGAGGGCGCGCCAGGTCAGGGTCCGGTAGACGAAGAGGGCGATGAGCAGGGCTCCGATGACGCCGACGGCTGCCGCTTCGCTGACGGTGAAGTAGCCGGAGTAGATGCCGCCCAGGACCGCGACGGGGAGCAGGAGGGGCGCTATCGCCGACCGCGCTGTGGCTACGATCTCCGGCAGTCCTGCGCGGGGCCGGGTTTGTTCCTGCGTCGAAAACCTGGACGAAACGGAGACGTAGACCGCGAAGGCGACCGCCAGTAGCAGGCCCGGCAGGATGCCGGCGATGAACAGCGCGCCGACGGAGGCGTTCGAGACCGCCGCGTAGAGGATCATCGGCCCCGATGGCGGAATGAGAATGCCGAGCGTGCCACCGCCGGCGACCGCGCCGGAGGCGCGTGCGGTCGCATAGCCGTACTTCTGCATCTGCGGGACGGCAACCGCGCCGATCGTCAGGGCGGTCGCCACCGACGAGCCGCTGATGGCCGCGAAGACGGTGCAGGACAGGATGGTCGCGACGCCGAGGCCGCCGGGCAGATGGCGGGTCAACGTATCGGCGAAACGGAAGAGGTCGTCGACGACCCGGGTCCGTATGATGATGTTCGCCATGAAGGCGAAGAGGGGGATGGCGACCAGGAGGTAGCTGTCGATCTCGCCCACGAAAATGTCGGCAAGCCCCATCAGCGAGCCGTGCGCGATGTAGCTCGCGACGATGGCGCTGAGCGCCAGCCCGGCGAAGATCGGCACGCCGGTGAAGAGCAGGAGCAGCGTTCCGAGGAAAAGGACCGCGAGGATCACGGCTCCTCCTCCTGCGCCGGGGGCGGTCCGAAAAGTCGCCGCGCGGCCGCGAGCGCCAGCATGAACGCGCCGACCGGCATGGCTGCCTGGACGATATGGAGAGGCAGTTCGACGTAGTCGGACGTGTGGAGATTGATGGCGCGCGAGAATTGCACCATGTCGATGCCCGTCCACAGGAGCACCGCCGCGGTGACGAGCACCACGAGGGCGGCCCAGCGGTCGGCGATGGCGCGACCGCGCGGCGGCAGCCTGGCGGTCAGGAGGTCGACGCCGATGTGCTCATTGCGCCGGAATGCCTCTGCCGCGGCGAGCATGACGATGTAGACCAGCGTGTGTCCGGCCATGTCGATCGGCCAGATGGACGAGGCGCCGGTGGTCAGGCGCACGAGGATGCCGTAGCCGAGCGAGCCGGCGCAGAAGATCATGAGCAAGGCGGAGAGGGCGGCTCCCAATGCAAGGAGCCGCCCCAGCCAGACATCGATGACCGCGAGCATGACGCCCTAGAGTTTCTCGAGGAGTTCGACGAGCTTGACACCGTTGGGAGAGGCCTGCTTGAGGAACTCCTCCTTGCCGGCGGGCTTCATGAAGTCTTCCCACTCCTTTGCTTCCTCATCCGTCTGGATGTGAAGCGTCATGCGGTCCTTCATATTCTCGTAGGCGTGCTGGTAGTTCTTTTCGTAGTCCTCGAACAGGCGCGCCTCGAGATTGGCGCTGGCTTCCTCGATGACCTTGCGGTTCTCCTCCGACAGGCCGTCCCACCATGCCTGGTTCGCGACGACGTTGCCGAAGACGCAGTTCAGCCGGTTCACCGTCCCGTACTTCTGCACCTCGTAGTACTTGCGCTCGAACGAGCCGATGAAATCGCCGCTCGCCGCATCGACGATGCCGGTGTCGAGCGCCTGGTAGACCTCGGCCGCGGACATGATGACCGTGCTTGCGCCGGCGGCCACGAAACCCGAATCGAAGATCTTGCCGCCGCCGCGCAGCTTTACGTCCTTGAAATCCTCAAGATGGACCAAGGGCTTGCTGTTCGACGAGATCAAGTTTGCGTTGCCGAGGAAGATCCACACCATGTTGTGGACGCCCGCCTTGGCGAGTTCCTCGTCGAGCATCCGCGCGGCCTCCGAATCGGGGAAGGCCTTGCCCCGCTCGGTACCGGACAGGATGAAGGGGATCAGCAGCGCGCTCATGTCTGGAAGCGTGCTGCCCCACTGGATGGAAACCTGGAAGCCGGCTTCGATCTGTCCGCGCACGACGGCCGGATAGACCTGGTTCGGCTTGTAGGCCTGCGCGGCCGGGAACATCTGGACGTCGATGCCGCCCCCGGAGTTCTTTTCGATTTCCTCGCCCCACGCATCGAGCGCCTTGGCCATGTAGTGGGCGGGCGGGAACTGATGCGCGACGCGTAGAACTTCCGTTTGCGCATAGGCGACGGTGCTGACGGCCATTGCCGCCAGCATGATGGAAAGTCTTTTCACCGTACTCCTCCCGTGACTGGTGAACGACATTGCCCGTGCCGGAATATCGCATCCGGCCTGGCAGGATTATTAAACATGTTTAGTAGTTTGGAGTAAAGCGCTTTCTCCGCCGGGCGGGGTGGCCGGAAGCCTGCCGCTACAGCACGGCGAAATAGTCGAAGACGGAGTGATCCGCGTGGCGTTCGGCGCGGCCGACGATGACGGTTCGCGTCAGCCAGTCGTGCGGACCGCGCGGCGTGTCGAAGGTCGGGGCGAGCCGCATGTAGTATTCGTCCGGGCCGACGGGTTCGAGCGCCTCCATCTTTCGCGCCGTCTCCGGCGGGGCGTGGCGATAGCCCGTGTTGCGCATGTAGATCTGTGTGCCGTCGTCGGCCTCCAGCATGTAGTGTGCGGTGAATGCCACGGTGTCGTCCGGGCGATAGAGCGCCCAGTCGCCGCCCGAGTTGGGCACCACTCGGCCATTGAGGCGCGGACCTTCGATCTCGCCGCCGGCCGCCGACACGAATCCCCGTATGCCGCCCGACGGCAGTTCGCCGATCTTCTGGCGGATGCCGAGCTTCAGCCGGATGCGGAAGACGAATTCGAGCTTCGGTGGGACGATGTTCATGCGCGGTCTCCCGGTTCTGACGATGAGGCGGCGCGGCCGACGAATTCCTCGCGCAGCTGTTTCTTGGATATCTTGCCGGCACCGGTGACGGGCAGGGCGTCGCGAAATTCGACCGAGCGCGGGCTCTTGTAGCGCGCGATCCGGTCCTTGCAGAAATCGATCACCGCGTCCGGGTCGAGGGCTGCGCCGTCGTCGGCGATGACGACGGCATGCACCGTCTCGCCCCAGAAGGGGTCCGGGACACCGATGACGGCGACCTGCTTCACGCCGGCCATCTGGCCGATCACGTTCTCGACCTCGAGGGAATAGACGTTCTCGCCACCGGTGATGATCATGTCCTTGATGCGGTCGACGATGTAGAAGAAGCCGTCCTCGTCGACATAGGCGGCGTCGCCGCTGTGCATCCAGCCATCGCGCAGTGCCTGCGCCGTCTCGTCGGGGAGATTCCAGTATTCCTTCATGACCATGGGCCCGCGCACGACCAGTTCGCCCACCTCGCCGGGAGCGCATTCCCGTCCGTCGGGCGCCACGATGCGCGCCTCCTCGTTGTAGACCGGCATGCCGCAGGAGCGCATGCGGTCGCCGGCCGTCTTCGGGTCGCGCCATTCGAACGGCATGAGCATGCCGAGCGGCGATATCTCGGTCATGCCCCAGCCGTGCAGGAAGAGGAGATCCGGCCACAGCCTGATCGCCCGGGCCAGCGTCGCCTCCGGCATGGGCGCCGCGCCGAACTGGATCTGGCTCAGCGAGGAGCAGTCGAACGTCTCCGTCTCGGCGAGGTTCACCAGCATCTCGATCATGGTGGGAACCAGGCAGATATGCGTGACGGCATGCTCCTGGATGAGCTCCAGGCAGTGGCGCGCGTCGAAACGCGGCATGAAGACGTGGGTGCCGCCCGCCATGGTCAACGAGTAGGTCGACATGCCGTCCGTCAGGTGGAACATCGGCGCGGCGTGCAGGTAGACGCTTTCGCGGCCATAGCCGATCAGCGCCAATGCGTTGAGCGCATTGGTGGAGAGGTTGTCATGCGTGAGCACGACGCCCTTCGAGCGGCCCGAGCTTCCCCCGGTGTAGAAGATTCCCGCCATCTCGCCGCCGCCGCGCAGCCGGTCGGGCAAGGGCTCCGCGCCGGCCACCATGTCCTCATAGTGGATCCACCCCTCCACGGGCGTCTCCGACAGAGAGATCACAGCCTTCATGCCGGACAGGATGTCGCCGAGCTGCTCCGCGCAGGCGCGCTGCGAATCGTCGACGACCAGCGCCACCGCGCCGCTGTCGCGCAGCACGTGGGCCACTTCGGCCGGCGAGAGCCGCGTGTTGACGGGGACCATCGCGGCGCCGGCCCACGGCAGGGCGAATTCGAGTTCGAAGTAGCGGTCGCTGTTGAGCGCCAGCAGGGCGACCCGGTCGCCGTATCCGATGTCCAGGGCGGCGATGCCGCCAGCCGCGCGCGCGACACGATCGAGCACCTCGGACCATTTGCGCCGCCGACCGCCATCGATCGTGGCGAGGCCGTTGCGGTTGACGAGCGCGGCGCGCTTCAGCGGCTGTGTGAGATAGGCCGGCATCCAGTTCCTCCCGCGCGGATTGCCGTAGGCCGGCCGGACCCCGCGTCTTGCGCGAACGATCGGCCGGCATGACGGCGCGCCCCTCGGGGAGCCACGCCGTCGGCATCCGGTTACGATCCGATATTAAACAAGTTAAATAACTCCGGTCAATCGGCGACCGACAGATCTGCCGTTCGCGACGCCTGATCCTGGTCGGAAGTCAGCCGGCGACCTTGCGGGGACGCCCGCGCGCCTTCGGCGGCGTCAGGGGGACGAGATCTGCCGGCAGGCCCTGACTTCCCGATGGAGGGAACGTCAGCGCCGAGACCTTCTCGTCGAGTTCCACGAGAAGGCTCTGGAGCTGGCGCAGCTTCTCGGTTCCCATGACATCGCGAATGCTGCGGTAGACCGCGCGCGCATCGGGCGCCACGAGTTCGAAGAGCGCCGCGCCGCGGTCGCTGAGCGAGACCAGCATGCGGCGCAGGTCCGAAGGGTCGGTGCGGCGGGTGATGTATTCGCGCTGTTCGAGGTCCCGCACGATGCGCGAGAGAGACGGAAACAGGATCGCGGTCATGCGCGCGAGTTCCGTCATCTCGACCTCCTCGAGCGATTCGATCGTCCAGATCACCCGCCATTGCGGCTCGGTAAGCGAATAATTGTGCAGGACGGACCGGAAGCTGCCCATCACGCTCTCGCGTGCGCGCACGATCGACAGCGGCAGCGCCTCGACCACCTGCTCCCTCGTCAGGTGCGCATGGACCCGCTTCTTCCTGCGCTCTTGCTCTGTCATGTTCATGCCGCCCAAGATTCCCGCATACTGTTCGTCTTCCCGCACGGACGCCCGAAAATCAAGTTGCGCGGGCGGATGGCGGAAATTAATAAATCTGTTAATCAAATATGCAAGTCCGGCGCCCGCCGCCGGGGAGGAGGCCACCGCATGCGGGCCAGCGACAGGAAAGATGCAGGATCGACGGACGCCGCGACGTCGCGCGCGCGTCCCTTTCGTGCGCTCGAGTCGGGCTCACGCGGCGTCGTCTGCAGCGCCTCACCCGACGGGACCTTCCGGCTCCGGTCGGACGAGGAACTGGCGGCATTCCCGGTTTCGCTGACGACCCGGGTTCTCGACGGCGCCCGCGACCACCCGGACCGGACCCTGTTCGCACAGCGGCCCGCCGAGGGTGGCGCATGGCGCCGGTGGACCTATGGCGAGGTCGGGCAGGCGATGCGCTGCGTTTCGCAGGCGCTCCTCGACCGCGACCTCTCGGATGAGCGGCCAGTGGTGATCCTGTCGGGGGCAAGCCCCGAACACGCCGTGCTGGCCTATGCCGCCATGCATGTGGGGGTTCCCTATGCACCGGTGAGCCCGGCCTACGCGCTGCTGTCGACCGATTTCCGCAAGCTGCGCCACGTTCTCGACCTCCTGAGGCCGGGGCTCGTCTTCTGCGACGATCATAGCCGCTACGCGGCCGCGATTCTCGCTGCGGCACCGCCCGATTGCGAGGTGGTGGCGGTGACGAGCGACGATCCGGGCGTGACCCGTTTCGACACCCTGCTGGCGACGCCGCCGACGGCGGCGGTCGATCGCGCCGCGAGACGTGTGGGGCCAAACACGGTCGCCAAGATCCTCTTCACCTCGGGCTCGACGGGGCTGCCGAAGGGCGTGATCAACACGCAGCGCATGCTGTGCAGCGCCCAGCAGATGTTCGCCCAGGCTTTTCCGTTCATGACGCGAAAGCCGCCGGTGCTGGTCGACTGGCTGCCCTGGCATCACACGTCCGGCGCCAACCAGGTGCTCGGCATGGTGCCCTATCTGGGTGGCTCTCTCTACATCGACGGCGGAAAGCCGACCGCGGAGGGAATGCCGCTCACCGTGGCCAACCTAAAGGATGTCACGCCGACGGCCTATTTCACCGTGCCCAAGGGCCTCGCGGAACTGATCCCGTACCTGAACCAGGATGCGGAATTCGCGAAGCGCTTCTTCGGCAACGTCGAGTTCGTCTTCTATTCGGGCGCGGCGCTGTCGGAGCCGGTGCTGCGGGCCTTCGACGCGGTGTCGGTTGCGGCTACCGGCTTCCGCACGCCGATCATGAGCGCCTACGGGGCCACCGAGACCGCGCCCTTCGCGCTCGTGGCGAACTGGCCGAGCGAGGAGACGGGGCTGGCGGGCGTGCCGCTGCCCGGGGTGGAGCTCAAGCTGGCGCCCTCGCAAGGCAAGCTGGAGGCGCGCCTCAAGGGTCCGAACGTGACGCCGGGCTACTGGCACGAGCCAGAACGCACGCGCGAGGCCTTCGACGAGGAGGGTTTCCTCCGTTTCGGCGACGCCATTGCCTTCGTCGGGGACGATCCCGCACTCGGATTGCGCTTCGACGGGCGCCTGTCGGAGGATTTCAAGCTTTCCACCGGCACATGGGTGAACGTCGGCGCCTTGCGCGCCGCCTTCCTGGCGGAGGCCGGCATGGCCATCCATGACGTCGTCATCTGCGGGGAGGGACGCGACGACGTGGGGGCGCTGGTGTTCCTTTCGCCGCAAGCCGTCGGGGGCGCGCGGACGCGCGTACAGGAAGCGCTGGACCGGCTGGCGGCGCGCGGCACGGGATCGTCGACCTTCATCGCCCGCGCGATCGTGCTGGCCGCCCCGCCGGCCGCCGACGCAGGCGAGATCACCGACAAGGGCTCGCTCAACGCCCGTGCCGTCCTTGCCAACCGCAGCGCCGATCTCGCCGCCCTCTACGCCGAACCGCCCGGAGACTCCCTGATGCGCGCCGCGCGCCCCGGAACGACCTGAGAGCATTCATTCTACCCGGAGAACCCAGATGCAGAATTCGGACCTGATCGTGACCTACGACGGCAATGTGGCGCGCGTCGCGATCGTCCGTCCCGAGACCAGGAACGCGCTGCGGCGCGAGACCCTGGAGCAGTTGCGCGCGGCGATCGCCGGACTTTCCGCGCGGGCCGACGTCCGCGCCATGGTGCTGACCGGCTGCGACCGGAGCTTCTGTTCGGGTGCCGATCTCGCCGACCCCATGATGGGCGGCCACCTGCCGCCGCAAGAGCGCGGCGAGGCCTGCGCGGCCGTGCTGGACGGGCTGATGCATGCCTTGATCCGCGACGTTCGCAACGCGCCGTTTCCCGTGGTCGTGGCCGTGAACGGCGTCGCGGCCGGCGGCGGCGTCGGGCTGGCGCTGGCTGGCGACATCGTGATCGCGGCGCGATCGGCGCGCTTCGTCCTCACCTTCACCCCAAAGCTCGGTCTCGTGCCGGATCTCGGCACGTCCTGGCAGCTCGCGCGCACCCTCGGCCGGGCGCGGGCGCTGGGCGTTCTGCTGACGGGCACGCCGGTTTCGGCCGAGCAGGCGCTCGACTGGGGGCTGATCTGGTCCGTGGCCGAAGACGACGCGCTGGAGGAACAGGCGATGGAAGTCGCAGCCCGGCTCGCGGCGGGACCCGTCGCCGGCCAGGTCGCGACGCGCCGTCTGCTGGACGGCGCCTTCGTCAACGACCTCGACGCGCAGCTCGATGCCGAGCGCGACGCCCAGGCGTCGCTCGTCGGCGGGGCGGAGGTGGTGGAAGCCATGGAGGCCTTCGCCCAGCGGCGGACACCGGAATTCCTGGCAGTCGTCCGGCCCGACGTTTCCTGATCCCCACACGTCGGGGAGTATCCCCGTGCTCGCCCGGACGGCCGAGAAGGGGTCGTCCTGAAACGCGATGAAGTCCTTCCGCCCGCCCTCGCGGAGCCCGCCTGGCTCGCCGGAAAACCACGATCCGCCCGCCATCGCACAGTGGTCGAATACCTCCGGTCGCGGCCGGACGTGCCTCCTCCATCATGAGGCGAGCCGATTTCGGGCGCGGCGGCTGGTAGGACAAATAGCGGACATTTTCTTCTCATGCACGACACTGGACCCCGTTGACAGCCCGTAGGCCATCGCCTTAACTCTTCTGGTCTGACAAATGGTACTCGGGGTCGCGAGCAAGCGCAGCAATTGCATGAACGACAAGACGGGATCAGGATCAGGCAGGGAAGAAGCTGGCGGTTCGGCCGTCGATGCGGTCGTGCGCGAGATCCGGAGGTTCATCGCCGATTCCGGCCTCACGGTCGGCGACAATCTCCCGACCGAACGGGACCTGTGCATCCGCTACGGTGCCAGCCGCAACACCGTGCGCGAGGCGATGCGCATCCTGAAGGCCTACGGCATGGTCGACGTGCGCCCGAAGATCGGCGCGACCATCACCGACAATCGAATGGCACGGGCGTTCGAGCTCCTGTCCTTCAACACGATGGAAGTCTCGCGCAAAACCTTCTCCGACGTCCAGGGGTTCCGGGACTTGCTGGAAGTCGGCTCGGCCGATCAGCTTCTCGACCGCATCACCGATCGCGACGTCGAGGAACTGTATGCGATCAACGGCAGGCTCGCCGACATCCACGACCTGCAGCAGGCCTCGGAGCTCGACTATTCTTTTCACGTCCGGCTGATCTCCATCCTCGACAATACGGCGATGCTCGACGTCTACAACGTCATGAAACCGGTCATCCTGCGCATCATGCAGAAGGGCAAGACGAGGCGCACCTTCATGACCGAGACATATTCCGAACATCAGGGGGTGATCGACGCGCTCGCGGCGAAGGATCGTCTCTCGTTCCAGTACAGGCTGCGCAGCCACCTGATGACCGGCTTCAGGAACTTCAGCGAGGAGATGGCGGGGGCGGCCTGAGGTTTCGCGGAGGAATATGCGTCCCGGACGGGCGCAGGGGGTGACGACGCCGGCCCGGTGGAGCGATCCGCGAACGGGCGTCGACAGGGAGGAAGAACCATGAAGCGACTGTTGAAATCGGCCGCCGCGATTGCCGTACTGGCGCTCGGCACCCAGTTTGCCTATGCCGGCCCCGAAATGGTGTCGGGACCGGGCGCGAACCCGGAATGTTTCGCCCCATGGTCGGGCGAGACCAAGTTCATGAAGTGGAATGCCAAGCCCGGACCATACCGCATCGCGGTGGTGAACGGCTTCGTCGGTAACACCTGGCGTATCCAGATGATCAAGACGGCGAAGGCCTTCGCCGAGGATCCGGCGATCAAGGACAAGATCAAGGAGTTCAAGGTCGTGTCGACCGGCACGGATGCGCCGGCGCAGCTCGGCGCCATCGAGGACTTCATCAACCAGGGCTTCGACGCGATCGTGACGATCGCGGTATCGCCGGACGGATTCGACCGCGTCATCCGCCTTGCCGACAAGAACGATGTCGTCATCGTTCCTTTCGACAACGTTCTGGATACCGACAAGGTCATGCAGGTCAACGAGGACCAGCTCGAGATGGGCCGCAAATGGGCGTCCTTCGTGCTCGACGAGCTGAAGGCCAGCGGCAAGACCTCCGGCAAGCTGCTCGAGGTCCGCGGCCTTCCCGGCAACTCGGTCGACCGCGACCGCTCGGTCGGCATCCACGAGGTGCTGGACAAGTCCGGCGGCACATGGGACGTCGTCCAGGTGGTCGGAAACTGGGACGACGGCACGGCCCAGAAGGTCACCGCCGACGCGATTGCCGTCCACGGCCAGTTCGACGGCTTCCTCGTCCAGGGCGGCACCACCGGCGTCGTGCAGGCGATGATGGATGCCAAGCACCCGATGGTGCCGATCGCCGGCGAATCCGAGAACGGCTTCCGCAAGCTTGTCGCGCAGCATTCCGGCGAGGGGTTGAAGGGCATCTCCATCGGCCAGTCGCCGGGCCTCGTCGCGATCGCGATGAAGGCTGCTGTTTCGGCGCTGGAGGGCAACGTCATGCCGCAGCTCATCTCGGTTCCCCTGCCGGTCGCGACCTACGATGAACTGAAGGACGGCACGAACTACTGGTCCGATCTGCCGGACAACTTCTTCACGGTGAACGAGTTTCCGCCCTGCGGCGTCAACGTCTCCGGCCCCGCGATCATGTCGCAGTCCGAGGCGGACGTGAAATAGCGCTGCGCCCTTCGCGGTCCCGGAAGACACCTTCCGGGACCACCATCGCCAGATTCCGCGAATTCCTGTAGCCTGTCGCCGGCGGGAGGAGATCCGTTGACCGAACCGATCGTCGAGTATCGCGGAATCTCGAAGTATTTCGCCGGAATCCGTGCGCTCGAGAAGGTCGACTTCGCGTGCAGGCCGGGCACGATCCATGCGATCCTCGGCGAGAACGGCGCGGGGAAGTCGACCCTCATCAAGATCATGGCCGGGGTGCTCGTGCCGGACGCCGGCGAGATGCTGCTCGAAGGCAGGACCGTTTCGTTCGCATCGCCGGATGAAGCGACGCGCAACGGCATCGTCTGCATGTTCCAGGAGCTGTCTCTCGTCCCCGACCTGACGGTTGCCGACAACATCTGCATTTCCGATCCGCCGCGCCGGTTCGGGCTGATCGACCGCCGCGCGCAGGTTCGCCGGGCGGAGGCTCTTCTTGCGCGTGTCCGCTGCGAGGACATCGATCCGCACGCGCTGGTCCGCGAACTGCCCCTGTCGCGCCGCCAGATGGTCGAGATCGCCAAGGCGCTTGGACGCGATCCGAAGGTGCTGATCCTCGACGAGGCGACCTCGGCGCTGACCTCGCGCGACGTCCAGACGGTGTACGACCTCCTTGCCGACCTCAAGGGCCGCGGCGTGTCCAGCCTCTTCATCTCCCACCGCATGCATGAGGTGGAAGCGCTCTGCGACACGCTGTCGGTGTTCCGCAACGGGCAGCATATCGAGACCTTCGCGAAGGGAGCCCATTCCGACACCGAGATCGTGCGACTGATGATCGGCCGCGACGTCGAGGCGCAGTTTCCGCCAAAGCCGCAGCCGAAGGCGCTGGACCCGATCCTGACGGTGAAGGGCCTGCGCTGGGAGAACCGTCTCAACGGCGTGGATGTCTCGATCGGGCGCGGCGAGATCGTCGGGCTGGGCGGGCTGGACGGCCAGGGACAGAAGGAACTGCTGCTGGCGCTGTTCGGCGTCCTGCGCGGCGTGTCTGGTTCGGTCGAGGTGGCGGGAAAGCGCGGCATCCCGTCCTCGCCTTACGCCGCCAAAAGCGGCTCCACGCGTATCGCATTGGTGCCGGAGGACCGCAAGACGGAGGGATTGATGCTCGGCATGCCGATCGCCGACAATCTGCTTGCCGCCGCTTTCGACCGCGTCTCGCGCGGGCCGGTGATCGACAGTGGCCTGGCCAGCCGCGCCGTCGCGGAGGCCCTTGCCAAGCTGCAGGTCAGGATCGGCGCGCCCACGGACGCCGTCATGACCCTGTCCGGCGGCAACCAGCAGAAGGTGGTCATCGCCAAGTGGCTCATGGTCGATCCCGACATCATCCTCCTCAACGATCCGACGCGCGGCATAGACGTCGGCACGAAACAGGAGATCTACCGCCTGATGCGGTCGCTTGCCGACGATGGCAAGGCGATCCTGTTCTATTCCTCCGACTACGCCGAACTGATCGGCTGCTCTGACCGCGTCTACGTGCTCTATGACGGGCGCGTGGTGAGTGAGCTGGAAGGCGACGCGATGACCGAGGAGGGGATCGTGGCCGCCTCACTGAACATCGACGTCGAGGCGGCATGACGCTCGCCCCGCTTGCACGCTGGCTCCGGCAGAACCGGGGTTTCGCCGGAGCACTCCTCCTCTTCGCGGCGATCTACCTCGTCTACAACCTGATGCATCCGCGCGGCTTTTCCGCTGCGGTCTTCGTGCAGAATTCCAACGAGGCGGTGGCGCTGGCCTTCGTCGCCATGGCGCAGACGGTACCGGTGCTGCTCGGCGGCCTCGATCTCTCCGTCGGCGCGGTGATGACCCTGACGAACTGCATCGCCTCCGAACTGGTCAGCGGCTCGCCGGCGCAGATCCTTTTCGGGATGGTGGCGACGCTTCTCGCCGGCACGGCGTTCGGGCTCATGAACGGCCTTGTCGTCGTCTACGGCCGCATCCAGCCCATCATCGCGACCCTGGCCACCGGTGCGATCGCCATGGGGCTGGCGCTGTGGATCCGGCCGAAGCCGGGCGGAGAGGTCGATGGCGATCTGAACTGGGCGCTCACCAATACGATATGGGATTTTGCCGACACCTACGGCTTCGACGCGGATTCGCCCTGGCTGGCCCCATTTGCCGACCTGCCGGTGCCGATCCTGATCCTGTTGGCGATCGCGGTGCTCGTCTGGGTGCCGTTCCGCCGCTCGGTGACCGGCCGCACCGTCTATGCCGTCGGTTCGGCCGAGGGCGCGGCCTACATGTCGGGCCTGCCGATCGCGCGCGCCAAGATCGCCGCCTTCACGCTCGGCGGATTCTTCGCCGCCTGCGGCGGGCTCTACCTCGCCATCCAGACCTCGTCGGGAAACGCCGACATCCAGCAGGCTGGTGCCTACACCTTGAACTCGATCGCCGCCGTCGTGCTCGGCGGCACCTCGCTGCTCGGCGGGGCGGGAGGCGCCATCGGCAGCCTGGTCGGCGCGCTCATCCTGCGGGTCATCTCCTTCTATTTCCGCATCCTTTCCATCGATCCGCTGCTCCAGCCGCTGATCGAGGGTCTGGTCCTGCTCGTGGCCGTGTCGTTCGGGGCTATCCGCACGCTCAGAGTGCGAAACAAGCTCGATCTCTTCCGCTGAGGTATCGCAATGCTCGCCAGGCTCTCGCCCGAAGACAGACCGATCGCCATCGCGGCGCTGTTCATCCTCGCGATCCTGATCGCCGGCACGGCATACACGCTGATCACCAGCGGCACCGTTCCCCTGCTGTCGCCGGGCTACCTCCTGCAGCAGCTGCAGACGGGCGCCTTTCTGGGCATCTGCGCGGCGGGCATGATGATGGTCATCCTGCTCGGCCACATCGACCTGTCGATCCCGTGGACGCTCTCGGCCGCCGCCATGACCGCCACCGCCGTCGGCGGCGACCTCGCTTTGCCCACCGCGCTGGCGGTGGGGCTGGCCGTCGGGTTGTTCAACGGGTTCGGCGTCGCCTATCTGCGCATTCCCTCGATGATCTTCACGCTCGGCGTCGACACCGTCCTTCGCGGCCTGATGGTCGCGCAGACGGGCGGCTTCGCGCCGCAGGACCGCGCCACGCCGATGATGCTCTTCCTGGCCAAGGAGAAGATTCTCGGCATCCCCGTCGCCATCTTCGTCTGGGCCGCCGTCTCCGTGGCGATTTCGGTGATCCTGACGCGCACGGCCTTCGGCCGCTCGGTCTACGCGACCGGTTCGCGGGAGGCCGCGGCCTATCTCTCGGGCATCCGCACCCGCCGCGTCATCATCGGCGCCTTCGTGACATCCGGCCTCTGCGCGGCGCTCGCCGGGTTCCTGCTGACGGGATACTCGGCCAAGGCCTACCAGGGCATGGGCAACGCCTTCCTGTTGCCGGCGATCGCGGCGCTCGTGCTCGGCGGCACGCATATCCTCGGCGGGCGCGGACGCTATGCCGGCACGCTGGTCGGCGTCATCCTCATCGTGCTCCTGAACTCGGTACTTTCGATCATGCAGATGCCGGAAGCCGGGCGCCAGATCATCTACGGCACGGTGATCATCGGCATGCTGCTCGTCTACGGCCGCAACGCCCGCGTCACGTCCTGAGGGAGGAAGAACCGTGCCTGCGCATCACTACGACATTCGCGACGGGCGTTTCGCCCGCATGGTCCACATGAACGCAGGCCCCGAAGTGTTGTGGTCGGGAGGGCGGTGGACCGAGGGGCCGGTCTACTTTCCGGCCGGCCGCTACGTGATCTGGTCCGATATCCCCAACGACCGCATCCTGCGCTGGGACGAGATGAACGGCGCGGTGGCCACCTTCGAGCAGCCCTGCCGCAACCAGAACGGCCACACGCTCGACCGCCAGGGGCGGCTGATCGCCTGCGAGCACCGCGGGCGCTGCGTCAGCCGCTACGAGTTTGGTGGCTCGCGCACAGTGCTGGCGGACCGCTTTGACGGCAAGCGCCTGAACTCGCCCAATGACGTGGTCGTGAAATCCGACGGGTCCGTCTGGTTCACCGACCCTTCCTACGGCATCGACAGCGACTACGAGGGCGACGCCTCGCCCATGGAACAGGACGGCCGCCACGTCTACAGGATCGATCCCGACGGCACCCTGACGCGTGTCGTGGAGGACATGAAGCAGCCCAACGGCCTCGCCTTCTCGCCCGACGAGGCCGTCCTTTATGTCGCTGATACGGGCAGGACGCATTTCCCCGACTGTTCGCCCGACATCCGCCGCTATCGGCTTTCCCCCGATGGCAAGTCTCTTCGCGACGGCGAGACGTTCGTCACCTGCGATGCCGGCCTGTTCGACGGCTTCCGCGTCGATACCGGCGGAAATCTCTGGTGTTCTGCCGCCGACGGCGTGCACTGTTTTGCCTCGGACGGGACGCTGCTCGGCAAGGTCCTGCTCGACGAGGTCGTATCAAACCTTTGTTTCGGCGGCCCGAAGCGCAACCGGCTGTTCATCACCGCCACGACGTCGCTCCGCTCGATCTACGTCAACGCGCGCGGCGCCGGCTAGCCGGCGCCTCAGACAACGCCTCCCGAAAATCTTGCCGGACTTGGCGCGGCGGCGCCGGACGATCCGCGTTGTTCGGTCCGCAACTGCGATAGGGCCGCGGCCCCGACGCCCTGATCGCGACCATGAGCGACGCAGCGACGCGACATCCGTGGAGTGGCCGACGCCAAGGGAATGTTTTACTGGCCTTCGCTATCGACGCTCGGCAAAGCTGCGCCGGAGCGGCGGGAAGAATGGGGAAAGCTCGATGCACGTAAGCTCCAGGATGCCGGGGCACCTGATCCGACGGCTGCATCAGCTGTCGACGCAAGTCTTCCTGCAGAGGGTGCGCGAGGCAGGGTTCGATCTGACGCCAGTGCAGTTCGCCGCGCTCGACGCGCTTCGACACAGTCCGGGCATCGATCAGGCGGGCCTTGCTCAGGCCATCGCCAAGGATCGCGCGACCGTCGGCGCGGTGGCCGACCGGCTGGCCCAGAAGGGCCTGGTGACGCGCATCGTCAGTGACCGGGACAAGCGGTCGCGCGAACTGGCGCTGACCGAGGCAGGCGAAGCGACCGTCACCGCGATATTGCCGGTGGTGGAACGGTTGCAGAAGGAGATCCTTCCCGGCCTCGACGAAGCCGAGTACGCGGCGTTCGTCGCGCTTGCCCGCAAGGCGGTGAGGGCGGCGCAGGCGTCCGGGCGAGAGTGAGACGCTAGCGGACGTCGCGTTCGGGATCAGGGGCGCTAGGCGGACAGGCCGCCGTCGATCGCGGTCTCTGCGCCGGTGATGAAGGCGCTTTCGTCGGACAGGAGAAACATGACGAGATCGGCCACGTCTCCGACCGTTCCCGCGCGTCCGAGCGGAATGCTCTTGCGCCTCATCCCGAAGTTTTCCGGGGTCATGGCGTCGAGGATCGGCGTGCTGATGAAGGCCGGATGGATCGAGTTGACGCGGATGTTGCGCGGCGCGAGTTCGACCGCAGCAGTCCTGGACATGCCGCGGACCGCCCATTTGCTCGCGGTATAGGCGATGCCTTTCGTACCGCGCAGGCCGGCATAGGAAGAAAGGTTGACCACCGAGGCGCCCGAAGGCGCGGCGGCCTGTTCGATGAAGCGGATGCCGAGGAACGTGCCCAACACGTTGATCTGCATGTTGCGTTCGAAGAACGCGACGTCTGTCTTCGCTATGGGCCGGGGGTCGAAGATGCCGGCATTGTTGACGAGGCCGCCGACGCCGCCCTCCGCCTTGCAGACCTCGGCGAGCCTGGCCCACGCGTCCTCGTCGCCGACGTCGTGCGCCACGAAGCGCGCGGGCGACCCCAGCTCCTCCGCCAGCTTCTGACCGTCGTCGCGGCGCACGTCGCTGATGATGACGCGGGCACCTTCGCCGGCTGCCTGGCGCGCGATCTGCGCTCCGATCCCGCCCGCGGCGCCGGTCACGAGGACGATGCGGCCGTCCAGCCTCTTGTTCCTGTCCTGCAAGGAATGCCTCCCGAATGAAATTGCCGTCACGATTGGAGCGGCTCATGGTGATTCTGAAACGGTTGCGCCGCCACCTGGCCGCGATCCGGAAACGGGCCGCGCCCGCGCGGTGCGTCAAGCCTAGGCGGCGGACGCTCCGATGCTCCAGCCTCCGTCGATGACGAGCGTATGGCCATTTATGAATTCCGCATCTGTGGAGGCGAGGAAGACGATCGCCGCCGCGATGTCTTCGGGACGCCCGAGCCGTGGCCATGGCGTTCCCTCGATCCAGATGCGCTGGAATTTCGGATCGGTACGCAGCTTCTCCGCAGTCAGCTCGGTTTCGACGAGACCGGGGGCGACGGCATTGCACCGTATCCCGCGCGGGCCATACTCGGCCGCCATCTGCCGGGTCAGTCCCGCGAGCGCCGCCTTGCTGGCGGTGTAGGCCGAGGTCGATGGCGTGGCCCGGAAATTCACGACCGAGGACACATGGACGATGCTGGCTCCCGCCTGCATGACCTTGAGCGCCTCGCGCGACATCCGGAAAGGCACCGTGAAGTTGATGTCCATGATGCGCGCCAGATTGGCGTCGTCGGTCTCCGCGACCGGCTTGGCGCCGGATATCCCGGCATTGTTGACCAGCAATCCCACCGACCCGAAATGACGGACCGTCCTGGCGATGATTTCGGCGGGGACGGCGGGGTCCGTCAGGTCGCATTCGATCGAGAGGAAGCCGTCGCGGAACTCGGGGGGAATGTCCGCGATACGGACGCGATCGACACCCGCGACACTCCAGCCACATGCTAGCAGCCGTAACGTCGTCGCCCGTCCTATGCCGCCGGCGGCGCCCGTGACGACGGCAATGCGTGAAGGGTCGGGCGCCATCGCCATTTCCACTGATTCCGGATTCCATGGAGGCGCAAACGCGCCGACCGAAGCATATCCCACGCATGAAACCCGGATCAGATCGTTTCCTCATGCTGGTATGCGCGACACGTATTCAACTTGTCGCTCCGCAGTCTCTATGCCGGCCGCATGCGGCCGAGGGAACCAAGGGCCGCGGAAAGCGGACATGCCATGATGGAATTCGATCTGACCGGAAAAACCGCACTGGTGACCGGCGGCGGACGCGGCATCGGCCGGGCGATCGCGCTCGGCCTGGCGCGTGCCGGCGCCCGGGTGATCGTCGCCGACATCGATGCCGGTAACGTCGCCGTCGTGGCCGGGGAGATCGCGGCCCAGGGAACCGGATCGCACGGCCTCCCGATGGACGTCTCCAGGGTCGACGATATCGACAGAGGCTTCGCGGCGATCGACGATCTGGGATGGCCGCTCGACATCGCCGTCCTCGCCGCGGGCGTGCTGCGGGCCAAGCCTCTCCTGGACCACACCGAGGATGACTGGAAGTTCATGTCCGAGGTCAACCTGAAGGGGACATTTTTCACCTTGCAGGCGGCGGCGCGGCGGATGGTGAAAGCGGGGCAGGGGGCGATCCTGACCCTCTCGTCCACCTCGGCATTCGTGGCCTCGAGGGTCCCCGAGATCCTCTACGACGTCACCAAGGGTGGCATCCGCCAGATGACCGTGTCGGCGGCGGCGGAACTGGCGCCGCACGGGGTCCGCGTCAACGCGCTCGCTCCGGGCACCATCGTGACGGACTTCAACCGGGCCACGCTCGATACGCCCGACAAGATCGCCTCGGCGGAATCGCGCCTTCCGATGGGCAGGCTGGGCGGTCCGGACGATGTCGTCGGGGCGGCGGTATTCCTGTGTTCTCCTGCGGCCGGCTATGTCACCGGGCATCTGCTCGCGGTCGATGGCGGGCGCCTGACGCGCTCCGGCTAGCCGGGCAACGCCGCGGAACGCATTGCCGCATAGGTACCCATCGGCAGGGGACGACGAAGCCAGGTCCATCGGATACCCCAGCATGCAGACGCGGAATTCCAGCAGTCGGGGAAGTCCTTCGATCGCGCTGGCATATTGACCTATCGCTACCCGGTTTGCAGTGGTGCCCGGGAGCAGCCGCGCGGCGGATCCAAATCCGAGCCGTGCCGCGGTGCGCCGTCGAACGGCCGGTCCGCTGCAGCAAACGATGCTGAAACCGGATCTGGGGGGAAAGATGGACGTGACTGAATCGGAACGCTTCGCCGCTCTCGACCGGCGCCTTCGCGCCGTCGAGGATCGTTTGGAGATTTACCAAATCGAAGGCGCCTACAGCCGCGCCTACGACGGCGCAAAGGGCGACGAGTGGGCCGCGCTGTTCACGGAGGACGGAATATACCAGGGCCGACAGCTGGCGGGCATGGGCGAGTTGAACTTCGTCCAGGGACGAAAGGCCCTGTCCGAATTCTGCTCGTCGAGCCCGGTCAACTGCATTCACTATATCAATGTACCCGATATCAGCATCGACGGCGACGAAGCGACGGCGCGGGCAAACTTTACCTTCCGCGCCTTCGGGACCGACAGCTTCGGCAGGGTGAACGCGACCGAGGCGCAAGGGTACTACGACGTCGCCTACCGGCGCACGTCGGAAGGGTGGCGGATCCGCCGACGTTTCACGGTCTACTTCGAGCGCCGGCAGGGCACTGCGTACGGCTACGAGCCGAGCGCATCGCCGTTCGGCGACAGCAATCCGCCCTTCGACGCCACGGCCGGTTTCCGGGATCGCCGGTGAGGTTCGGCACGGCGCCGGCATATGCGCGAATCGGAGGATTGGCGCCTTCCAGTATGTTTGCAGGGAATTCTAGAAGTTGGAAAAAGGCTGCGACTGCATTCGTCTCGTCAACTACGGTCGCGTTGCTTGCAGGGCGTGAGGTGATGATCGCTCAGAACCGGGAACAGGACGGCCGCGAGTAGTGGGAGGAGTTCATCGTCCGCGATGGGGTGGTCGTCTCGAGACCGTAGGCGAACCGTATCTTCGGCAATCGCCGACGGCATCCTTGCCGGCACACTCTTGGTGTCCGCAGGGCGGGCGAGGTGCCGCGGTTATCCGTGACGAAAATCTCCATCCGCTGATCGCCGTGAATCGCCAATTTGACAGCGAATTGTAACGACAGGCAAAGGGAGTGAGGAAATGAACATTCTGGGAATTCTGAGGGACGGCACGGGAAAGATGGCAGTAGGGGCCTCGGTCGCCGCTTTCGTGGCCGCCACCTGTCTTGCCGCGTTGCCGGCCCGGGCCGACGACGTGACGTGGACGATGGCCACCCATGCCGGTGGTCACTGGCTCGAACATGGCGCACAGGGATTCGCCGACAAGGTCGCGCTCTACACGGAAGGGCGGGTCAAGATCAACGTCGCCCAGCCGGGTGCGCTCGGAAGCCCCCTGACCACGACGCAGACGGTGAAGGACGGCATCGCCGAGGCTGCGACCACCTGGGGCGGCCACGTCCAGGGCATCGACAAGACCGGCGCGATCGTCGGTGGATGGCCGGGCGGCTTGAGGCCGGAAGAATGGTTCTTCTGGGTATACGAGGATGGCGGACTCGACCTGATAAAGCAGTGGCGGATGGAGAAGTTCGGGGTCGTCAGCATCCCGTGCGACACCGGCGAGACTGAGATCTTCCTGCATTCGCACAAGCCGGTTCGCACCATCGAGGACTTCAAGGGCCTGCGCGTTCGCACGTCCGGCGCCTGGGCCGAGATTGCGGCGAAGCTCGGCGCGAGCACGGTGGTGATCCCCGGAGACGAGGCCTTCTCCGCGCTCGAGCGCGGCGTGGTGGACGCCCTCGAATGGGCGGGACCGGGCCAGAACTTCAAGTCCGCGTTCCATACGATCGCGAAATACATCATCACGCCGGGCGTCCATTACGCATCCGGCTTGACCGAGTGCATCATCAACAAGGACGCCTGGGACAAGCTGTCCGAGCACGACAAGGTGATGGTCGAGGTCGCCGGCCGGCTGAACCTCTACGAATCCTATGCACGGTACGGCGAACTCGACATCGCCGGCTGGGCGAAGCTCAAGGAAGCCGCCGCCAGCGGCAACAACGAGTTCATCAAGCTCGACGATAGCTTCATCGCCGCCGCGCAGAAAGCTTCGAACGATTGGGCTGACGAGCAGGCTGGCAACAACGAATGGTTCAAGAAGGTGCTGGAATCCCAGCGCGCCACCTTGGATAAGCTCGAGACATGGGATGAATTCCGCCTTCCCATAGGCGGCGTGCGCGAATAGCGGCACATCCTCCCGGAGGTGCGGCGTAACTCGCCGCACCTTCTTCTCGATGCCGGTTGTCCCGCCGGCGACCGTCCACCACCGACTGTCTTGGCGGCATTCGCCGTCGGGATAGCTCCATCGGGAAACCGGAAATGCGATTGCTGACTATTGTCGACCGGATCACCAGCGGCGCGGCGTTGCTTGGTATCTGTGGCGTGCCGCCGCTGATAGCGATCATGGTGTTCGAGGTATTCAGCCGCTACGTCCTGAATGCTCCGACGATCTGGGTATTCGAATTGAGCTGGATGCTCATGGGCTTCATCTTCATCATGGGGGTTCCCTATGCAATGAAGCGCCGGGACCACGTGTCGGTCGACTTGATCTACGGGGCATTGTCGTTGCGCAAGCGCGCGGCGATCGACGCGATCGGATTTGCCCTTCTTCTGCCCTGCATCGCCTGGCTCGCCTACAAGATGGCCATGTTCGCGTACGCTGCCTTCATCAGCGGGGAAGTTTCCGGCGTGAGTGCATGGACCCCCGTCTTGTGGCCCTTCCGTACCGCACTCGCCGCCGGTCTCACCGTCTTTGCATTGCAGATCTTCGCCGAATTGATCCGCGCGCTTCGAACGGCGCTCGTCGGAGCCGAACGGGCACCGTCCAGATGAGCGAGTTCATCGGACTGCTCATGTTTCCGGCGCTGCTGGTCCTGATCGCGACCGGTATTCCGATTGCCTTCTCGATGCTCGTCGTCGCGCTGTTCTTCGGCCTGATGCGGTTCGGCGACGCGGCGATGTCGCTCTTCGTGACGAAGACGATAGACGTCTCTTCGAACTACGTCCTGGGTGCCATTCCGCTCTTCATCTTCATGGGCGCGATCCTGCAGGGATCCGGCGTCGCCGATCGCCTGTTCCAGGCGATCTACATGTGGACGCGCAGGTTGCCGGGCTCGCTCGCGCTTGCCGCGATGCTGATGTGCACGGTCTTCGGCGCGGTGACCGGCATCGCCGGGGCTGTCGAGACCCTCGTCGGCCTTCTCGCGCTGCCGCCCATGCTGAAGCACGGCTACGACAAGTCGCTGATCTCCGGCACGATCTGCGCCGGCGGCTCCCTGGGGACGGCCATACCGCCATCGATCACCGTGATCGTTCTCGCTCCGATCGCCAACGTTTCGGTCGGCGATCTTTTCGCCGGCATCATGCTGCCCGGCCTTCTGATGGCCGGCCTGTTCACGCTCTACATCCTCCTGGTGTCCTGGCTGCGCCCGGATTTCGCGCCTGCGACACCGCCCGAAGGGGACGAGCCGTCGTTCATCGAGAAGATCAAGGTGACGTTCGTGGCTCTGGTGCCGACGGTCGCTCTGATCGTCACCGTGCTCGGGACGATCCTCGCGGGCGTTGCGACGCCCACGGAAGCGGCGGCCTGCGGCGCGTTTGGCGCGCTCGTGCTCTCGGCGCTCAATCGCAGGCTCAATTTCAGCATGGTCGTCGCCGCGCTCTATCAGACCCTTTCGATTACGGCGATGATCATGCTGATCGTCCTGGCCGGGAACATCTTTGCCGCCGTGTTCTACGCGTCGGGCGGCATGACCGAGGTGAAGACCATCCTGACCGACTATGGCATCGCCGGCTGGCAGGCCATCGCCTTCATCATGGTCCTCGCTTTCCTCGGCGGCTTCATGCTCGACCTGATCTCGATCGTGCTGATCCTGATCCCCATCGCCATGCCTCTGGTGGTCAGCTACGGCGTCAACGAGTTGTGGTTCTGCGTGCTCTTCCTGATCATCCTGCAGACCAGCTACCTCAGCCCGCCGATGGCGCCGTCCATCTTCTACCTGCGGGCGATCGCTCCCGTCGAACTGCGCCTGGCGGACATGTACCGGGGCGTCGTCCCCTTCATCGTCCTGCAAGTGGTGACCTTCCTCCTCGTCTTCACCTTCCCCGAAGTGGCGTTGTGGCTGCCGCGGGTATTTTACGGAAACTGACGTGCAAAACCTGATGACAAAGAAGAGCGACGTGGCGGCGCGGCAGATGATCGAGGGCGCCGATCCCTATCTCCTGATCGCCACGCTCGCGTGCTGCGACGCCGACGGGACGCTGCTGGAAGAGGCGATGCCATATGCGATGCGGGGCATCGCCGACCGAACGGCCGCCGACCTGCCGGACGACCTGCGCGCGCGCCTGACCGAGCGCGCCCTGGCTCACCTCGCGAGTGGGAACGCCCAGGCCCTTCCCCCTTCGGACCCAAGATGGCGCCGCATCATCGATTTCGCCGCAGGGGCTCCGGTGCCGGATGAGTATGTCGACATGCTCATGGAGGAGGGCGGCCTGTGGCCGCGTCGCCTCTACCAGTCGGAGCTACCGCCGGCCTCGGTAAAACGGACACCGGAGGTGGCGATCGTCGGAGCCGGGCTTTCGGGCATCGGTCTCGGCGTCTATCTCAAGAAGGCCGGCATTCCCTTCACCATCTACGAGAAGAATCCGAGGCCGGGCGGCACCTGGTTCGACAACCGCTACCCCGGATGCGGTGTCGATACCGCCAGCCACATCTATTCGTTTTCGTTCGCTCTCAACCCCTCCTGGAAGCGATACTTCAGCAAGCAGGGCGACGTGCTCGACTACATCGAAACCTGCATCGATCGCTTCGACCTGCGTCCGCACATCCGTTTCGACACGAAGGTGAGCGACACCCGGTATGACGAGAAGGACCGTCGCTGGCGGTTTGCCACTGAGGCCGGTGGCGAGACGCGACAGCACGACGCCGACGTTCTCGTCAGCGCCGTCGGGCAGTTGAACGTGCCGTCGGTCCCCCGCCTGAAGGGGCTCGACAGTTTCAAGGGCGAGGTGGTGCACACGGCGGAATGGCGGCCGGAGATCAACTATGCCGGCAAGCGGGTTGCCCTGATCGGTTCCGGCGCGAGCGCGGTGCAGCTTGGCCCGAGCATCGCGCCCTCGGTGGCGAAGCTCACCGCCTTCCAGCGTTCTCCGCAATGGCTCTCGTCGCGCCCGCTCTACCACCAGCCGGTGCGCGAGGAGGACCTCTGGCTCTTCGAGAACGTCAAGTCATACATGAACTGGTACCGGATGACGCTTTTCTGGCAGTTCGGCGACCGGCTCTACCCGACGCTGATGATGGAGGAGGGACCGAACGGGCTCCGGGCTTCGGCGCAGAGCGACGGCGTGCGCGAACTGTTCACCAAGTATATCCGCGAGAAGCTGGCCGACCGCCCCGACCTCATCGAGAAGGTCGTGCCCGACTATCCGCCGATGGCCAAGCGTATCCCGATCGATTTCGGCTGGTTCGACATGCTCAAGCGCGACAATGTCGAGCTGGTCAGCGATGCGATCGACCATATCGAGCCCGATGCCGTGGTCACCGCCGACGGCCGGCGCCACGAGGTCGACCTGATCGTGCTGGCCACCGGCTTCGAGGCGACGCGCATGCTGCAGACCGTTCCGGTCAAAGGGCGGGACGGCGTGGAACTGCAGAAGGTCTGGTCGGGCGACGATCCGCGCGCCTATCTCGGCATCATGGTGCCGGGCTTCCCGAACTTCTTCATCATGTACGGCCCCAACACCAATCTGGGGCATGGCGGCAGCCTGATCTTTCAGATCGAGTGCCAGGCACGCTACGTCGCCTCCGCGATCAGTCATCTGGCATCGACCGGAGCCGCCGCGATCGAGGTTGGCAAGGAAGCCTGCGACGACTACAACCGCGAACTCGACCAGCTTCTGGACCGCACCGTGTGGAGCGCGCCCGGAGTCAACAACTGGTTCAAGAACAGCCGCGGCCGTATTGCCACAAACTCGCCCTGGCGCCTGGTCGACTATTGGCAGAAGACGCGCAGCTTCGATCCGTCGGTCTGCATCATCGACTGAGCATATCGGCTCGCTGGACGCATCGAGGAGAACGTCGGCTGAACGCGACCGCACTTCATCCCGCACTTCAAGCGCGCCTCGCCGAGGTCCAGGGTGCCCCACCGGTCGACACCCTGCCGGTCGAGACGGCGCGCCAGGGCTCGCTGGCGCGCTTCGGTTCCTTGCCGAAGGTGCCGGTTTTTCAGGTCACTGATCGAGCGATCGATGGCGGTCGCCTCCGGCTGCGGATCTACCGACCTCACAATCGGGGGACTGCGCCGATCCTGGTCTTCTTCCACGGGGGCGGCTTCGTCCTCGGCAGCGTCGACACGCATGATGCCTTGTGCCGCCAGCTCTGCGTGGGCGCCGACGCGGTCACGGTTTCCGTGGACTACGCGCTCGCGCCCGAGCAAAAGTTCCCGGCCGGCCTCGACGACTGCGTTGCCGCCATCCGATGGGCGAGGGAGCACGCAGCCGAATTCGGCGGCGATCCCGATCGCGTGGCGCTCGCAGGCGACAGCGCCGGCGCGAACCTCGCGATCGTCAGCGCCCTCCGCCTGCTGCGGACGGCCGGGCTGTCGTTCCGCGCGCTTCTGGCGGCATATCCCGTGACAGACGCGCCCGATCTCGCGCGGGCGTCTTATGTCGAGAGAGGCGCCGGCTTCGGACTGACGACGCAGGCCATGATCTGGTTCTTCGATCACTATCTCGACGAACCGGGCCGCGCGTCCGATCCGGATGTGTCGCCTTCGCGGTCGCCGGATCTGGCGGTCTTGCCGCCGACCTATGTCGTCACGGCGGAGTTCGATCCCCTGCGGGACGAAGGCATCGAGTTCGCGCGAAAGCTCGCGGCGGCCGGTGTCGCCGTCGTCCATGCCCATCACGACGATGCCAATCACGGCTTTCTGTCCTGGGCCGGGACCAACGAGCCGTCACAGGTGGCACTCGACGCCGCCTGCGCCTGGCTGACCGCGCAACTGGGATAGGCTGCCGGTTCCGGCAGGGCTCAACTCATCGAGCCGCCGTCCACCGGATAGACCGAACCCGTACAGAAACTGCTTTCGTCGCTAGCGAGGAAGAGCATCATCGATGCCACCTCCGAAGGTTCGGCGTAGCGCCCCAGTGGAATTTTCGCTGCGGGGTCCGCGGTCCGCCCTGCCGCATCCAGGTGGGCATCGATGGCCGCCATCATGCGCGTGCGCGTCTGGGCGGGATTGATGGAATTGACCCTGATCCTGTCCTTGGCTCCCTCGAGCGCGGCGGATCTCATCAACCCCAGCACGGCGTGCTTGCTGGCGCTGTAGGCGGCCAGGCCCGCCGAGCCGCGAAGACCGGCGCCGGACGAGGTGATGACGATGCTTCCCCCCGTCGCGCGCATGGCGGGCATCAACGATGCCAGCCCCAGCCAGACGCTGCGCACATTGACCGCCATGACGCGATCGAACGCGGAGACCGGCAATTCGTCGATCCTGCCGATCTGGCCCTCGATGCCGGCGTTCAGAAGCGCGATGTCGAGGCCTCCGAGCCGCTTGGGTGCCGCAGCGACGAAGGCCTTCGTCGCCTCTTCGTCGGTCACGTCCGCGACGAAGTAGGACACCTGGTCGGCCGGCAGGAGGTTCGCCAACTTCACCAGACCCTCTTCCTCGCGATCCACCAGCAGGACCTTCGCGCCCTCCTTGGTGAAAAGCTGCGCGGCGGCCGATCCCATGCCGCCGGCGGCGCCCGTGATGATCGCGACCTTTCCCTCTAGCCTCGGCATCTGGTCCTCCGACTTCCATGAATTCTCGCGGGCTGCGTCCGCGCGTGATCGCGCCCGCCTCGAAGGCGGACAAACCTAAGCTTCGGATGCGTTTCCGGCGTCGCCGAATGCCGCCCAGCCGCCGTCGACGGAAAGGACCGAACCGGTGATGTAGCGGGCGCTGTCGGACGCGAGGAACAGGATGGCCTCGGCGACTTCGTCCGGCGTGCCAAGCCGGCCCATCGGGATGCGCCGCGACAGGCGGCCTTCGTCGACCAACCCTCGCTCGACCAGCCCCTGCACCATGGAGGTGGCGATGAAGCCGGGGGCGACGGCGTTGACGCGAATGCCCTGCGCCGCCCATTCGCTGGCCAGCGCGCGCGTCAGGGAATGCACGCCCGCCTTCGCAGCCCCATAGGCGTTGCGCCGGGGCAGGCCGACCAGGCCGGCGATCGATCCGACGTTGACGATCGCACCCTTACGCTGCGCCGCCATCGGATGATAG
Organism: Aquibium pacificum; assembly: GCF_040839445.1. Lineage (NCBI taxonomy): Bacteria > Pseudomonadati > Pseudomonadota > Alphaproteobacteria > Hyphomicrobiales > Phyllobacteriaceae > Aquibium > Aquibium pacificum. The sequence goes on from NZ_JBDPGJ010000010.1 coordinate 43,538, forward strand.
GCAGCGCGGGAGCACAGGAAGGTGCCGTTGACGATCACCTTCGTGATGCGGTCGAAATACTCCATATCCTGGTGGATCGACGCTTCCTGGGATCCGACGATGCCCGCATTGTTGACCAGCACGTCCAGTCTCCCGAACCGCTTGTCGATCGCCGCGAAAGCCTTCGCGACCTGATCGGCGTCGGAGACGTCGCAGGCGAAGCCGTCGTGGTCGCCGGAGAGTTCCTTCGCCCGCGCGCGGGCCGTGTCCAGGTCGAGATCGATGGCGCATACGGCGTAGCCGGCCGCCGCGAACTGCTGCGCCAGCGCCCAGCCGATCCCGTTCGCCGCCCCGGTGATCGCGGCGACCTTCTGTTCAGAAGCCATTTCTTCCTCCCGCAACGCTGACGAATCTCATTTGATGATAAAGCCGCCGTAGTCCGACGCATCGGCGGCCGCCGTTATTTCGCGCACGTAGTTGTTCGTGCCACCCATGTACATGAAGTAGGAGTTGTCCTTGCCGGACACGTTCGCGCCCGTGTACCAGGACTTGGTCCGGAATATCAGCGTCTTCTGCGCCAGCGAGATGAGGTGATCGACCCATTTCGCTTCTTCTTCCGGCCGCGCCTCGATCGAAGCGTTGTCGCGGCTCTTCAGGTAGCCGAGGCAGGCCGCGAGCCAGTCGACGTGCTGTTCGATCGAGATCACCATGTTCGACAGCACCGAGGGGCTGCCGGGACCGGCGAGCATGAACATGTTGGGGAAGCCGGCGACCGTCAGGCCGAGATAGTTGGCCGGGCCGTCCGACCACTTCTGCTTCAGCGGCAGGCCGCCGCGACCGCGGATGTCGATGCGGACGAGGGCGCCGGTGAAGGCGTCGAAGCCGGTGGCGAGCACGAGATCGTCGATCGCGTAGTCGGCGGCCTGCGTCCTGAAGCCGTGCTCCGTCATCGAGACCAGTGGCTGTTCGCGAAGGTCGACGAGCGTCACGTTTTCCCGGTTGAAGGTTTCGTAGTAGCCGTTGTCGACGCAGAGGCGACGGCCGCCGATGCCGTATTCGGTGGGCACGAGCCGGGCGGCAACCTCCGGATCATTGATCTTGCCCGCGATCTTGCGACGGACGAAGTCGGAGGCGTGGCGGTTGACCTCCTCGTCGAGCGTGAGGTCGGGATAGGCATAGGTGAAGCCGAGCCCGCCGGTCTTCCACCGCTCCTCGAATTCGCGCTCGCGCTCTTCGGGCGGCGTGTCGCGTCCGGCCGCCGTGCCGGGGCGGAAGAGGTTGTTGTTGCGCGTCGCGGCGGCCTGCTGCCGGTGCTCGCGGTAGTTCGCCTTCCAATCCCGCTCGAAGTCGGGGTCCATCGGGGCGTTGTATCCCGGCACCGAATAGTTCGGCGTGCGCTGGAGGACGAAGAGACGCTCCGCCTGTTGCGCAACGGCGGGAACGACCTGGATGCCGGAGGATCCCGTGCCCACGACCGCGACGCGCCGTCCGGCGAAGTCGACGGCCGCCTCCGGCCATTTCGATGTCCGGTATACTTTGCCTTGGAACGCGTCGAGGCCGGGAATCGACGGCTCGACCGGCACCGACAGGACGCCCGTCGCGAAGATCACGTAGCGGCAGTCCATCTGCCGCCCGTCCTCCGTCGTGACGGTCCAGCGCTCGCGGGTCTCGTCGAAGACCGCCGATTTCACGCCCGCGTTCAGCTCGATGTCGCGCTTCAGGTCGAATTTTTCAGCGACGAAGTCGATGTAGCGCAGGATCTCCGGCTGGCTGGCGAACCGCTCGGTCCAGTGCCATTCCTGCTGCACCTCGTCGGAGAACGAGTAGGAGTATTGCAGGCTCTCGACGTCGCAGCGCGCGCCGGGGTAGCGGTTCCAGTACCACGTGCCGCCGATCTGCGATCCCCGTTCCAGCACCCGCGCGGAAAAGCCCAGTTCGCGCAGCCGGTAGAGCGTATAGAGGCCGGCAAAACCCGCCCCGACGACGATGGCGTCGAAGCTCGTATGTTCGCTCCGGCTGTCGGACATCTTTTGTCTTTTCCTTCTTGGAGACCGCACGCTTGAGCGCCGCGCTTCTCAGGATCGGATGGTGCGATTTCCGGACGCTTTCGAACCGGTCGGCGGCGCGGACCGCCGCACCCGAAGCGAGCCTCAGGTCTGGATGGCGAAGGGATCGCGTTCCTCTTCGGAGAAATTGATCATGACGTTCTGCGGCGCGAGGAACTCCATCAGACCCTCCTCGCCGCGTTCGCGCCCGAAGCCGCTTTCCTTGACGCCGCCGAAGGGGATCTGCGCGGCGACCGCGCGATAGGTGTTGACCCAGACCATGCCGGTGTTGAGGGCTCGGATGACCCGGTGGGCGCGATTGATGTTCTGCGTCCAGATGCCGGACGCCAGGCCGTAGCGCGTGTCGTTGCCGATCGCGATCGCCTCTTCCTCCGTATCGAAGGGGATGACCGCCAGCACCGGGCCGAAGATCTCCTCCTGCGCCAGCTTCATGTCGTTGCGCACGTCGGCGAAGATCGTCGGCTGGATGAAGAGGCCCTTGCCGAGGTCGCTGCCGGTGGCGCGCGCGCCTCCGGTGACCAGCCGGGCTCCCTCCGATTTGGCCGACGCGATGAAGCCCATGATGCGGTCGAACTGCGGCTCGTTGGCCGCCGTCCCCATCTCGGTCTTCATGTCGAGCGGATTGCCGAGGCGGATCGCCGGCGCGCGCTCGGCCAGCCGGGAGACGATCTGGTCGTAGACCGGCCGCTGCACCAGGAGGCGCGAGCCGGCGACGCAGGTCTGTCCGGTGGCGGCGAAGATGCCGGCGAAGGCGCCGACGCTCGCCTTGTCGAGATCGGCATCGGCGAAGATGATGTTGGGCGATTTCCCGCCGAGTTCGAGGATCACCGGGGTGAGCGTGCGCCCGGCCGCCGCCGCGATCGCGCGGCCCGCCGTGCCGCTGCCGGTGAAGCTGATCTTGTCGAGGCCCTCGGCGCTTGCGAGCGCCGCTCCGGTCCTGGCATCTCCGGTGACGACGTTGAAGACGCCCGTCGGGAAACCGGCCTGCTCGACCAGCCGGCTGAACTCGAGCGTGGTGACCGAGGCATGCTCCGAAGGCTTGACGACTACGCAGTTTCCCGCCGCCAGCGAGGCCGCGAGCTTGTTGCCGAGCAGCGCCATCGGCGAATTCCACGCCGTGATGATGCCGATCACGCCGAGCGGGCGCAGCGAGGCGTAGTCGAATACGTCGTTGCGGTCGAGCGGGATGACCTTGCCCCAGATCTTGTCGGCATAGCCGGCATAGAAGCGCAGCGTCCTGGCGAGGAAGCGGACCTGGTTCGTCGTCTCGCGGATGACCTTGCCGTTGTCGGTCGTCTCAAGCGTGCCGATTCGTTCGGCCGACTGTTCCGTGAGGTCGGCGAGCTTGAACAGCAGGGTCGCCCGCTCGAGCCCTGTCTTGCGCGACCACACCTCGTTGAACGTCTTGCGCGCCGTGGCGATTGCCTGTGCGACGTCGTCGGCATCGGCCTGCGAGACCGTCGCCCAAGGTTCCTGCGTGAACGGATTGAAGGTTGGAAAGCGTTCGCCGGCTGCCGGAGGCACCCATTGGCCGCCGATGTAGAGATCGTAGCTTTGCCCGGCATGCGCCATCCGACGGTCCTCCTCTTGCTTCGCGGGCTATGCGGAGCAAGCACGCCATGCGACCAGTCCGGATTGTATAAGGGAGGCCGAGAAGAACAAGAAAATAACTTTTGGGATGGCCAGCATTACCAGCAATTATTCCCGGAGCGTCGCTTCGCCCTCGATTTTCCACGCACTTCGTGCAGGAGGCAAGGTCGTCCGGTATGCTCGGCCGTTATGCTGCCACGCCGCCAAAGTCTTTCACCGAACGCGCGCGGTCGGCTAGGCAGAGCCTGTCTGCGGCTCGCCCGGAAGGCGCGGGTCCATCTTTGGGAGGTAGTGCGTGTCCGGCTCCGTAACGCTGCGCGAAGGGCGTCCGTCGCCGACGTTCGACTACATCGTGGTCGGAGCAGGCTCCGCCGGATGCGTCGTTGCCAACAGACTGTCCGAGGACGCCCGCACCCGGGTGCTGCTGATCGAGGCAGGGCCGAAGGACCGCAGCATCAATTTCCGCGTTCCCCTGCTGGTCGTGAACCTCCTCAAGAATCCGGACGTCACATGGCCGCTCGTGACGGAGCCGCAGAGGGCGCTGAACGACCGCACGCAATTGTGGACCCGGGGACGCGTGCTGGGCGGATCGAGTTCGATCAACGGCAACGTCTATGTGCGGGGCGATCCATGGGTCTTCGATTCCTGGGCCGGCATGGGTGCGCCGGGCTGGGGCTGGGACGACATGATGCCCTATTTCAAGAAGATGGAGACCTATGTCAGCGGTGGCGACGACGCCTATCGCGGACGCAAGGGACCCATCGGCGCCGTCAAGCTGGACCGGTTCGACGAACTGGCCGACGGGTTCGTCGCGGCCAGCGGCGAGGCCGGGCACAGGATCGTCGACGATTACAATGACGGCTCCTACGAGGGGACGGCCTACCTGCAATATTCGACAAAGCGAGGTTTCCGCTCCAGTACCTCCTGGTCCTACCTCCGCCCGGTCCGCAACCGCCGCAATCTCGAGGTCTGGACGGATACCGAGGTGGCTCGGGTCATTGTCGAAAATGGCGTCGCCGTCGGGATCGAGTGCCGCCGAAACGGCGTCACGACACGCGTCGATGCATCGGCCGAGATCATCCTTTCCGCCGGGCCGGTCATGTCGCCGAAACTGCTGGAGCTTTCCGGCTTCGGCAATCCCGACATCCTCGCCGCGCAGGGCGTGGAGGTTCAGCGCAACATGCCCGGCGTCGGCGAGAACCTGCAGGATCATCCGAACACGCGCCTCACTTTCGAATGCGCCAAGCCGATCACCATCAACGACGTGCTCCAGAACCCGGTCGTGCGCGTGAAGCAGGGCCTGAAATTCCTCATGTTCGGCAAGGGACTGCTGTCGATCTGCTCGGCGACCGCGCACACGGTGATGTACAGCCGGCCGGACGAGACCTCCCCGGACCTGAAGATCCAGCTGCAGCCGTTCTCCGGGCGGGACCGCTACGCGCGGCGCCCACAGGACGGGCTGGATCCGCATTCGGGCTTCACCGTCGGCGTCATGGGGCTCAAGCCAAAGTCGCGCGGTTCGGTGCATATCGGCTCGCCCGACCCTTATGCCTATCCGAAGATCGATCCCGCCTATCTGGAGCACCCGGACGATGCCCGGGTCCTGCTCCAGGGCATCAAGGCGGTCCGCGCGGTGGCCGCGCAGCCCTCGATGCGGCCGCTGATCGTCAAGGAGACGAGGCCCGGCGCCGCCACGGTTACCGACGAGGAGATCATGGCCTATATCCGCGAGACCACGCAGACGACCTGGCATATCGTGGGAAGCTGCCGGATGGGCACGGACGACGACGCAGTGGTGGCCCCCGACCTCAGGGTTCACGGCGTCCGGAACCTGCGCGTCGTCGATTCCTCGGTCTTCCCCACCATTCCCTCCTCGAACACCAATGCGCCGACCATCGCGCTTGCCGAAAAGGCCTCGGACATGATCCTTGCCGAGCGCAAGGCCGGCGCGTCCCGGCGAGGGGATACGACCGGGCGGCGCCCGGTCGGACCGGGCGAAACGATGAGGATCGCATCATGAAGATCGAGCGCATCGAGGTCCGCATCACGGAGATGCCGATCCGCATCAAGCGCATCTTCTCCAGCGGCTCCTACGATTCCGGCCCGGCGGGACAGCTTCTGGGGAAGCCGGTCTTCCTTCGGCTGATCGGCGAGGGGATCGAGGGCCACGCGCAGATCCGTCCCATCAGCCCCGGCCATTTCGTGGCCGATACGTCGGAGAGCGTCGCTACCGCCATCCGCGAGGTCTACGGGCCGCTGCTGATCGGCAGGAGCGTCTTCGACATCGAGGCGATCGACGAACTGCTGACCTCGCGCCTTGCGGGAAATCCGGCGGCGCGGGCGCTGATCGACATCGCGCTGCACGACGCGATGGGCAAGGCGCTGGGCGTGCCGGTGCACCGATTGCTCGGCGGATGTTCGCAGAGCCGGATCGAACTGGAATGGTCGGTCAGCCTGGCCGACGACGTCGGCGTCATGATCGAGGAGGCCCGGACCGCCGTCGACGACTACGGCATCAAGGTGCTATGTCTCAAGGCGGCCGGCAAGGGCGGCTGGCGCCGCGACGTCGAAAACTTCGGCAAGGTGCGGGCAGCACTCGGAGACGACGTGGTGATCGGCGTCGACCCGAACACAGGCTGGACCGTTCCGGAAACCATCGCCTTCATGCACGCCGTTCGCGAGCATGACCTCGGATATGTCGAGCAGCCGGTGCTGCGGCGCGACGTCCGCGGCATGGCCGAGATCAGGGCGCAGGCGAAGGGTGTGCCGGTCATGGCCGACGAGGGCCTGTTCACCCTGTCCGACGCGGCGGACCTGGCACTTGCCCGCGCGGTCGACGTCTACTGCATCAAGCTCTACAAGGTCGGCGGGCTGACTCCGGCCCGCAAGATCGCCGCGCTCGGCGAGGCGCATGGCATCCTGATCAACAGCGGCGGGCTGGCCGTGGCATCTCAGTTCGAGGCCGCCGCGTCCTGCCATTTCTGCGCGACGATCCCCGCGCGCCGTACCTTCGGCGCGGCCGAATTCGCCTTCGGCGTCGGCCCCAAGGGACCCGATCCGCTTGTCGCCGAAGGCGCGATGTCGATCACTGACGGGGCGGTGGACGTGCCGATGGGACCGGGCCTCGGCCTGACGCTCGATCTCGCCGCGCTCGAGCGCATGACGCTGCAGACCTTCGAGATCCGGGCCTGACCAGGATACGATCGGGTAATACCAGTCGGTCAAACAATAATTGGACGGTATGGCCGATCTTCGCGAAATTGGTGACAGCAAGACGTGTGATCGAGCGCGCTCCCATGGCGCCGCGAGGTCGCGCGCGATCAATACGGGAATGAAACCATGAACATCGACGTCGCTTCCACCCAGAGCCTGAAGCAGAGCGAAATGGGGCAGGGCGCTACGCGCGCGGTCGCCGAATTCGCGGTGAACCTCACCTACGAGGACCTGCCGCCCGAGGTTATCTCGGATGCCAAGCGCTGTATCCTCGACAGTCTGGGCTGCGGCGTCTTCGGCGCGCAGACCCCCTGGACGCAGTCCGTGCGGCGCGTCGTGGAAAGCCTCGGCCAGTCGCAGAAGTCGAGCGCCTGGGGCCAGAAGTTCAAGGCCGACCCGCTCGGCATTGCCTTCATTAACGGCACCTCCGCGCAGGGCTTCGAACTCGACGACTGCCACGACCAGTCGATGTCGCATTACGGCGCGGGCGTCGTGCCGGCCCTGCTCGCCTGCGCCGAGGCATTCGGCCCGTTCTCCGGCAAGGATCTCATCCTGGCGACTGTCGTCGGTTTCGAGCTCGGGACGCGCATCGGCAATACCGTCAGCCCGCATGCGTTCCACCGCGGGTTCCACCCCTGCGGCCTGACCAGCACCTTCGCCTCGGCCGCCACCGTCGGCAAGATGCTGAACCTCGACGTCGAGCAGTTCGTCAACGCGCTCGGGCTCGCGGGTTCCCAGGCGGCCGGTCTCATGGCCTCGCAGTTCGGCGCCATGGCCAAGAGGTTCCATTCAGGCAAGGCCTCGCAGAACGGCATCATCGCGGCGCTCTGCGCCCGCGAAGGCCTGACCGGCGTGCGCGATGTGCTGGAAGCGCCGTATGGCGGGTTCTGCTCCACCTATGCCGACAAGTACGATTTGAGCTGGGCCACCAACAAGCTCGGCGAGGAGTTCGAGATCCGCAAGAACGGGTTTAAGCAGTATTCGTCGCTGGCGAGCAGCCAGACGACCGTCGATGCGCTGCGCGCTATTCGCGCCGATCACGGGATCAGGGGCGAGGACGTGGCGAGCGTGCTCGTGCGGACCACCAACATGGTCTACGTCCACTGCGGCTGGCCCTACGAGCCGAAGGAGACCATCACCGCGCAGATGAACCTGCCCTATACGGGTGCGGTCACCCTGCTCGAGGGCACCGCCTTCATCGACCAGTACACCGACGACAAGCTGCGCGATCCGAAGATCATCGACCTCGCCAACCGCATCAAGGTCGTCGTCGATCCGGAACTCGATGCCGGCGGGCCGCACGAGATGCGCGCCGTGCGGGTCACGGTGACGATGAAGTCGGGCCAGGAATACCACCACGAACAGACCTACCGCAGCGGTCACTGGCGCAACCCGATCAGCGACGCGGACCTGTCGGCGAAGTTCAAGAACCTCGCGGGCCGAGTCCTGAAGGAAGACGCCGTCGAGGGCATCAACGCGATGGTACAGGGCCTGGACACCGCGGCCGAGCCGGCGCCGGAACTCGGCCGCATGCTGCAGGACGTCAAGGCCTAGTCAGGCCGATCACGGGATTGCTCGGGGCCGTCCCGCCGCGATCTTCCGATCGCGCTGCGATGCGGACCCGCTGCCGCCGGGCGCGGCCAAGGGAGTTATGACGAACATGGGCAAGCTGCTCGCACGGACCATCGCCGATTTCTCGGCCGATTTGAGCTATGACGACATCCCCGAAGCGGTGCGCGACGCGGCCCTGCTGCACATCGTCGACACCATCGGCGTGTGCATCGCCGGCGCCAGCCCGGCCGAGGAAAGCGGGCGCGCAGCGCAGGCGCTCGCCCGCGGTTGGGGCGGATCGTCCGGAGCCACGCTGTTCGGCGTGGGCGGACAGGCGCGGCCGGAACTCGCGGCACTGTTGAACGGCTCGCTGGCGCAGGCGCTGGAGATGGACGACAAGCACGGCTCCTCGCTGGCGCGCCCCGGCTCTACCGTCACCCCCGCCGTGCTCGCTGCGGGCGAGGCGCGTGGCGCTTCCCTGAAGGAAATGATCGCGGCGGTGACCGCCGGATACGAGGTGATGATCCGCCTCGGCTTCGTTGGCGGCGACCGGTTCCTGGCTCGCGGCTACCATACGAGCTCGCTCCTGGGGCCTTTCGGCGCGGCGGCGTCCATCGGCAATCTCGTCGGCGCCAAGGCAGAGAAGATCGTCGACGCGCTCGGCATCTCCGGGACGTTCGCCTCCGGCATCCAGGAATCGACCCGCACAGGCTCGACCTCCAAAATCCTGCACGGCGGCTGGGGCGCCCACGCCGGCATCCTGGCGATCGATCTCGCCCAGGCCGGCATCACCGGTCCGGAGAGCGTGTTCGAGGGAAAGTTCGGCTTCTTCGAGACGCATCTCACGCCGATCACCGGAAAACTCGACTTCGTCACGGGAGGCAGCGGTTTCGGATCGAAATGGTACCTGCCGGACACGGCGTACAAGCCCTATCCCTGCTGCCAGCTCCTGCACGCCTTCATCGAGGCCGCCAAGCGGATCCTGAAGGAGTTCGAGGCCGACGGCGTGACGGTCGACGACATCACCGCCGTCAACTGCAAGCTGGCCGAGCCGGGCCTGACGCTGGTCACCGAGCCGCGTGAGCGCAAGAAGCGCCCCCAGACGCCGCACGAGGGGCGCTTCAGCCTGTTCTTCGGCGTGGCCTCCGCGCTGATCTTTGGTACCGTCGGGCTGGAATCCTTCGCCGAAGAGAGGCTGCGCGACGAGCGCATCCTGAAGCTGGCGGCCAAGATCGAGGCCGAGGAAGACCCGGACTCCGACTATCCCGCGCATTGCCCGGCGATCCTCGACGTGACCGCGAAGGGCAAGACCTATCACTGCCACGTGCCCTACCATCCCGGATGCCCGGAAGCGCCGCTCCTCGAGGACGACGTCCTCGACAAGTTCGAGCGCAACACGTCCTGGTATTTCGGGGACGCGGCCCGCGCGGTCGGCCAGAAGCTCGCCAAAACGCCGCACGACGCGACGTTCGCCGCGGTCGTCTCGGCAATCGAATCCGCTGCCGGAGGGACAGCAAGGGCGGCCGAATGAGCGGCGACGGCCTCTTCGTCCGCGACCGCCTCTATATCGGTGGCGAATGGGTCCTTCCGCATTCCGGCAGGATCATCCAGTCGATCGATCCGGCGACCGAAAAGGTCTGGGCGCACGTCGCGGAGGCCGACGAGGCCGACATCGACGCGGCCGTAAAGGCGGCGCGCGCCGCGCTCTCCGGCCCCTGGTCGCGCATGGACCCATCGAGGCGCGGAGCTATTCTCTACAGGCTTGCGCAACTGATCACCGCGAATGCGCGCCAACTCGCCGAAATCGAAAGCCGCGACAACGGCAAGCCGGTCCGCGACACGTTCGGCGAGATGCAGCGCGCCGCCGACTGGCTGACCTTCTTCGCCGGTGCCGCCGACAAGGTGAACGGCGCGCAGATCCCCTTCAGGACAGACATGCTGGCCTACACGCGCCGCGAGCCGGTCGGCGTCGTCGGTGCCATCCTGCCGTGGAACTCGCCGATCCTCCTGTGCTGCTGGAAGCTCGGCCCGGCGCTGGCCGCCGGCAACACGATGGTCATCAAGCCGGCGGAACAGACGCCCGCGAGCATCCTGGAGATCGCGCGGCTGGCCGAAGAGGCCGGCGTGCCGCCTGGCGTGGTCAACGTGTGCCCGGGCTACGGCAAGATCGCCGGCCAGGCGCTGGCCTCCCATCCCGGCGTCAACAAGATTTCCTTCACCGGCCACCACGGCACGGCAATCCGCATCATGAAGTCGGCGGCGGACAATCTGAAGCGCTGCACGTTCGAATGCGGCGGCAAGTCGCCCTACATCGTCTTTGCCGACGCCGACATCGACCGCGCGCTGACGGTCGCCGTCCACAGCGCCTTCCGCTCGACCGGCCAGTCCTGTTCGCTCGCCTCGCGCGTCTTCGTCGAGCGCCCGGTCTACGAGAAGTTTGCCGCGACGATTGCCGAGCGCGCGGCGCGCATCCGCGTCGGCGCGCCGTCCGATCCGAAAACCCACATCGGCCCACACACCTCGGCCGAGCAACTGGCGAAGACGCAGAGCTACATCCAGCTGGGGCGCGAGAGCGGCGCCAGGCTGCTGACCGGTGGCGGCAGGCCCGAGGGACTGGATGTCGGCTACTACGTGCAGCCGACCGTGTTCTCCGACGTCGATCCCACGACGCGGCTCGCGCGCGAGGAAGTGTTCGGTCCCGTGCTGGCGATCATGCCGTTCGATACCGAGGAGGAAGTGGTCGGGCTTGCCAACTCGACCGACTACGGGCTGGTCGGCGGCCTGTTCACCTCGGACCTTTCCCGTGCCCACCGTGTCGCGGCGCGGATCGAGTGCGGGCTCGTCTCGGTCAACACCTTCCGCCCCGTGCACTGGATGCTGCCCTATGGCGGCTACAAGCTGAGCGGCATCGGCCGGGAGAACTCTATGCAGGTCATGGACCAGTTCACCGAGACGAAGACCATCGTCGTCGATCTGTCGACCGGCGTGCCCGAAGATCCCTTCGCCAACTGAGACTCGAAATTGCCATGACGCGCCGTGCGCCGCGCCGTGGCGGGGAGGCTATCGCCTCATCCCGCCAGAGCGGCCGCGGCCGCACTTGCGCCCGCCAGCCGGCCGAAGACCGTCCCGCTGGTGAGGCCGCTGGCGCCCGGATAGTTGTGGTAGAAGATGCCGCCCACCATCTCGCCGGCGGCGAACAGACCCCGTATCGGCCGTCCGTCCGTGTCCAGCACCTGGCCCTTCAGGTCGATCTTCAGGCCGCCGAACGTGAAGGTGATGCCGCAGGTGACGGCGTAGGCTTCGAACGGAGCGGTATCGAGGGGGTTCGCCCAGTTGGAACGAGGCACCGGCAGTCCCCTGGCGGCGCGGCCGTCGAGGTTGTTGGCATCGAACGGCACGCTCGTATCCACCGCAGCATTGTAGGTTTCGATCGTGTGGAGCAGACGCTCGCGGTTCACCTCGTCGAGCTGTTCGACCAGGCCCTCGATCGTGTCCGCGCTGACCTTGGTGACGAGCCGTGAGCGATACTCGTCGGTCAGGAGATGCAGCACCTTGCCGTCGTAGATCTGCCAGGCGACCTGCTCGGGCTGCCTCAGCACCTCCTGGCCATATTTGGCATAGGTGTAGTTGCGGAAGTCGGCACCCTCGTCGATGAACCGCTCGCCGTTCTTGTTCACGACGATGCCGAACGTGTAGCTGTGGCGCTGGTACTGGATGGTATCGGAGGAATTGCCGAAGTCGGCGGCGTAGCGTTCCCAGGCCGTGGCATGGCATCCCGACCAGTGGCCGGTCGGCTGCGCGCCGATCTGCAGCGCCATGGCCAGCCCGTCGCCTGTGTTGAAGCGGCTCCCGCGCACCTTGGCGAGATCCCAGCCCGGCCCGAGATACTTGGCGCGCCATTCGGCGTTCGCCTCGAAGCCGCCGCAGGCCAGCACAACGGCCTTCGAGCGCACCGTCTTCATCTCTCCATCCACGAAGACGCGCACGCCGGTGACCCCGCGCCCGTCCTCGTGGACGAGGCTTTTCACCGCCGCCTCGTAGCGGATCTCGACGCCGAGTTTCTCCGCGCGCGTGTAGAGGCCGTCGACCAGCCCGGGTCCCCCGGCGGAGACGACCAGCGTGGTGCCGCCCCAGAACTTGAAGCGGCCGTCCACCTTGTAGGCCTGGCGGCCGTAGTTGGCCATGAAGCGGATGCCCTGCTCCTTCAGCCAGAACAGGGCGTCGCGGCTGCTGCGCACGAGGATTTCGCACAGGTCCGGGTCGGTCCGCATCTGGGTGATGCGGGCCATGTCGTCGAAGAAGTCGTTCTCGGTGTATTCGCCGAAATCGGTGGTATCGATCTCCGCTTGCGTCAGGTCCGGCACCAGGGCCTTGACGTCCTCCAGCCCGTTGTAGACCGCGCGGAACTTGCCGTCGGTGAAGGTGCTGTTGCCGCCGCGTTCCTCCTCCGGCGCCCGCTCCAGGAGCAGCACGCTGCCGCCCGCGTTTCGGGCCGATATGGCGGCGCAGAGCGCCGCATTTCCCCCACCGACCACGATCACGTCGTACCTGGCGTCCTCGGACATAAAGGCGCTCTTCCCCGTCTCGAACTCTGTCGACGGTGACACTTACGGGCCTCCGAGTATGCATACAAAGAACGAGTTGACATTCTTGGATTTGCTGATGTTATACCCAGATGAAGTTGCAGCAGCTCAGATACGTCGCCGAGATCGCCAAACAGGGCAATCACCTGTCCGCGGCGGCGGAGGCGCTGAACACCTCCCAGCCGGGCGTCAGCCGCCAGATCCAGGTGCTCGAGGGGGAGCTCGGCGTCGACATCTTCCGCCGCACGCGCAACCGCATCATCGGGCTGACCGAGCCCGGCGAGCACGTGCTGGCGATCGCCAAGCGGGTGACGGCCGACGTCGCCACGCTGCGCTCCCTCAAGATGGATCTGGAGGCGCTCGACCAGGGCCAGATGGTGATTGCCACGACCCACACGCAGGCGCGCTACGTGCTGCCCAACATCGTGGCGAGCTTCATCAAGCGGTATCCGAAGGTGGAGCTGATCCTCAAGCAGGGCGATCCCGAAACGATCTGCGCCATGGTCGAGGACGGCGAGGCCGATTTCTCGGTCGGTCCGGAAACCCAGCGCAACTTTCCCGAATTGCTCCGCCTGCAGGGAAACGAGATCCATCGCATCGTGGTCGGCCCCAGCGGGCACTCGATCTTCTCGGAGCCGGAGCTCACCTACGAGAACCTCGCCGCCCATCCGCTCATCGCCTACGACACCCGCTACAGCGGCCGGTGGAAGGTGATGGAGGCGTTCCAACGCGCCGGCTGCACACCGAGGTTCGCGCTGAGCGCCATCGACGCGGACGTCTCCAAGACCTACGCGCTGCTCGATCTCGGGCTCGCGATCCTGACCAACGTCGCCTACAACCCGGCGCAGGACATCGGCCTGGAAGCGCGCGACGCCAGCCACCTGTTTCCGCCCAGCACCACGACCATCACGCTGCGCCCGACGAGCTACATCCGGCCCTACGTGCTGGAATTCATCTCCTCGCTGTCCGAGAACCTCTCCTTGAGGGCAGTGCGGTCGGCGTTGAAGAGCGCGATCGCGCGCGACTGACGGCAGGTTTTCGCGGCGGGCCGTCCGCCGAATTTTCTCAGGGAGGCCATCATGTGTGAAGCGGTGCAGCCGGGCACCGGCTGGCTGGGCTGGAACGAGTTCGTGGCGCCCCAGCCGGGGCTGCCAGCCGGACCGTGGATCGATCTGTCCTACCGCGTGGAGCCGGGAATGCCCTGCGCGTCGATCTTCGACAAGCCCTCCTTCCGCCGGGTCCGCGAGATGCCGGACCATCCCTTCAACGTCACCGAACTGAAGATGGTGGTGCATGCCGGGACGCATATCGATTCGCCGAGGCACTACTATCTCGACGGTCCGGCCTTCGAGGACATTCCGCTCGACCGACTGCACGGCGCGGGCGTCGTCTGGTCGGTCCCCTGCGAACCCGAGGAAGTCATCGCGCTCGACCGCCTGACCGGGATGTCCCCTGGATTGCGCGAGGGCGACATCCTGGCGATCGACACGGGCTGGGACAGGCGCTTCGGCACCCCGGCCTATGACCGCCACCCGAGCCTGTCCGTCGAAGCCGCGCAGTGGCTGGTCGAGCGCAGGATCAAGCTCTTCGCCTGCGACTATGCCACGCCGGACCTCGTCTACGATCTTCGCCCGGAAGGTTTCAATTGGCCCGTCCATCGGGCCCTGTTGAGCCGCGGCATCCTGATCTGCGAGCACCTTCGTGGCCACGGGACGTTGGCCGGGCGGCGGGTGGAGTTCCTGTTCAACGCGCTGAACATCGAGGGATCGGACGGCGCCCCGGTTCGGGCGTTGTGCCGGGAAGTCGCGGGCTGACCGATCCACTCCCGCGCGTGCTGGCCCGGCCGCCGTTCTTCGAGACACCATCCGAGCCTGGGCCCTTGTCTCGATGCGGATCGCTGATCCGGAGCCTCATTTCCTAGTATGCAGCTTGGGCATCCTGGGAGGATGTTCGGGTATTTGCCCCACCTGACTTTCCACCCTAGCGTTTGCTTTTCAAGGGAGGAATGGCAACATGGGCGACTTCAAACATGGATCATTGGTCCGCGCGCTGACGACGGCCGCGACTTTCGTTCTCGGGTTCTCGGCGGCAGCGACGACGGCCCACGCCGAAAACGTGCAGTGGACGCTGGCGGCGCATGCCGGGGGCATCTGGATGGAAGTCGGCGCGAAGAATTTCGCGCAACGCGTCGAATTCCTGACTGAAGGTCGCGTCAAGATCGACGTGGCCGCTCCCGGGATGGTCGGCCCGGCGCTGAAGGTCACCGAGACGGTTCAGAACGGTCTCGCCGAAGTCGGCCTCAACTGGATGGCCTACGACATCGGCATCGACAAGGCGGGCGTCGTGTTTGCCGGCTGGTCGGGCGGCCTGACGCCGGAAGAATACATGTTCTGGCTCTACAAGGGCGGCGGCGAGGAGCTGCTGGCCGAATGGCGCATGGAGAAGTTCGGCGTCGTCTCGATCCCCTGCAACATCGTCGAGACCGAGATTTTCCTGCACTCGCACAAGCCCGTGCGCACGCTGGAGGATTTCCAAGGACTGCGCATGCGCACCTCGGGCGCATGGGCCGAGATCGCCACCGAACTCGGCGCGACCACGGTCGTGCTGCCCGGACCGGAAGTCTTCGACGCGCTGGAACGCAAGGTCGTGGACGCGGTCGAATGGGGTGGCCCCGGGATCAACCTGACCGCCGGCTTCCACACCATCGCACCCTACATCATCGTTCCGGGCATTCATCAGCCGGCCAGCTTCAACGAATGCATGTTCAACAAGGACGCATGGGAAACGCTCTCCGATCACGACAAGGAAGCGATCAAGCTCGCCGGCAAGCTGAACACCTACGAGAGCTTCCTGGCCTACGGTGACAACGACATCGACGCCTGGCGCAAGCTGCACGAGACCAAGGGCGTCGAATTCGTTGAGCTCGATCCCTCCTTCATCGCCAAGGCCAAGGAAGCGTCCTTCGCCTGGGCGGAGAAGCAGGCGGCGACCAACGAGTGGTTCAAGAAGGCCTACGACAGCCAGCGCGAGACCCAGAAGCACATGGCGGTGTGGGGTGAATTCCGCCTGCCGATCGGGCAGACGCGGGACTGAGCCGCACACGAGCGAAACCGGGGGCCGGTCATCGGAGACACAGCCGGTGACCGGCCCCGGCCACGCCCGAGCCGCCGACAGTCACTGACCCTCGAAATGGTTCGACGCCTGTGCTGAGCAAACTGGAACGATTGAGCGACATTGCCGCGGTGGTCGGCGCGGCACTGATGGTGCCGCTCGTGGTCGCCATGGTCTACGAAGTCCTGAGCAGGCACCTTTTCGGCGCGCCGACGATCTGGGCTTTCGAACTGAGCTACATGATGATGTCGGGCATCTTCTCGCTCGGCTTCGCCTACGCGCTCAAGTACCGCCAGCACGTCAACGTCGATTTCATCTACGGCAGCCTGAGGCCGCGCTGGCGTGCCGTCGTGGACCTCGTCGGCTACACGATCTTCCTTCCCTGCGCGGTCGCCGTCAGCAGCGGTATGTTCCAGTACGCGCTTCGCGCCTACCGCTCGGGCGAAGTCAGCGGCGTGTCGTCCTGGAACCCGGTCGTCTGGCCGCTCCGAGCGGTGCTGTTCACGGGGTTCGCGATTCTGTCCCTTCAGGCGCTCGTCGAAGTGATCCGTTGCGTGCGCACGCTCGTCACCGGTGAAGCGCAAGACACCGAAAATGCCGAGGCCGGCCTGATATGACCTTTCTCGGCATCTGGATGTTTCCGACGCTCTTCCTCCTGATCGCGCTCGGCTTCCCGATCGCGTTCTCGATGCTGGGCGTGAGCCTCGTCTTCGGCTACCTCCGCTTCGGCGAAAAGATCGTCTCGCTGATGGTCTCCAAGGTGAACGAAGTGGGGTCCAACTACGTCCTGGGCGCCATTCCGCTGTTCATCCTGATGGGCGCGCTGCTGCAGCGCTCGGGGATCGCCGAACGCCTTTATGACGCGGTGCATATCTGGACGCGCAAGCTGCCCGGCGGCCTCGCGATCGGCACCATCGTGATGAGCACGATCTTCGCCGCCTCCACGGGCGTGGCCGGCGCAACCGAGACGGTCATCGGGCTGCTCGCGATTCCGGCGATGCTCAAGTACAACTATTCGAAGGAACTGATCTCCGGCACGATCTGCGCCGGCGGATCGCTGGGCACCATCATTCCGCCCTCGATCACCGTCATCGTGCTGGCGCCGATCGCCTCGCTGCCGGTCGGCAGTTTGTTTTCAGGCATCATGATGCCCGGGCTCGTGATGGCCGGCTTTTTCCTGCTCTACATTCTGGTCATCAGCTTCGTGAAGCCCGAACTCGCGCCCTTCGCCGAATTCGAGGAGGACGACGATCATTCGCTTGGAGCCAAACTTCTCATCACGGCGACCGCGCTGCTTCCCCCCGTCGCCCTGATTGTGGTCGTTCTCGGCAGCATCCTGGCGGGCTGGGCCACGCCGACCGAGGCGGCCGCGTGCGGCGCGGCCGGCTGCTTCGTGCTCGCCGTACTGCACGGAAGGATGACGTTCGCGGTGATGAAGGACGCGCTCTTCCGGACGCTCGGCGTAACCGCGATGATCATCATGATCGTTCTGGCCGGAAGCATCTTCTCCGCCGTCTTCTATTCGACCGGCGGGATGCGGGCGATGCAGTCGCTGCTGAACGATTACGGGATTACCGGCGGGGCCTCGATCGCGTTGATCCTGCTCCTGACCTTCGTCGCCGGCTTCGTGCTCGACCTGATCTCGGTGATCCTGATCGTCATCCCGATCGCCATGCCGCTGGTCAAGGCATCGGGCGTGGATCCGCTCTGGTTCGCCGTGGTTTTCCTGATCGTGCTGCAGGCCGCCTACCTGACGCCGCCGATGGCGCCGTCGATCTTCTACCTACGGGGGATCGCGCCGAAATCGATCACGCTGAAGCACATGTACCGGGGCGTGATACCCTTCATCTTCATGCAGGCCGCGACTGTCGCCCTGGTGATCCTGTTCCCGGGCCTCGCGACCTGGCTGCCGCAGGTTCTCTACGGCAACTGACGAGGTCCGTCCGCGGCGCGACCGAGGCCAGCAGGCGCTCAGCGCCGTCCCGGCCCCCAGTCGACGAGGTCGTGGTGGTGGACGACCTTGCCTTCGAGCAGCCTGTCGAGATCGAGCCTGGCGCCCGCCGGATCGAGCGGCAGTTCGCCCGACTTGGCGGGTCCCTTCTGCTCCTGTGCGTCGCGGGCCTGCGCCTTGGCGAGGATTTCCTCCGCCGAGGCCAGCGGCACCACCACCACCCCGTCGTCGTCGCCGACCAGGATGTCGCCCGGCTGGATCACGATACCGCCGAGCGTGACCGGGACGTTGATCGATCCGGGCGTGTTCTTCTGCGGGGCGCGGGGCGAGACGCCGCGGCAGAAAATCGGAAATCGGTCGGCGCGCAGTTCCCTGGCGTCGCGGATGGAACCGTTCATCACGGCTCCCGTCCCGCCGCGCGATCTGGCCAGCATCGCGCTCTTGTGGCCGAAACAGCCCGTGTCGTGGTCGCCGTCGTCGATTACCAGCACGTCGCCTGGCTGGATCATCTGCAGCGCCCTGTGCGTCATGATGTTGTCGCCTGGGAAACACAGGACCGTCAGCGCGCAGCCGGTCATCGATATGTTTTCGTAGAGCGGCCTGATCGACATGTTCAGCGCGCCGTGCCGTCCCATGGCGTCCGAGATCGTCGCGGTCGGCAGCCTGGCGAACGCCTCGAGCAGGCGCGGTTCCGGCCGCTGAACAGTGTGGAATATGTGCCCGTACATGATGTGGCCCTCCCGATTCAGGACGATCTAGACGGTTCCGTCCGACCTTGTCAGAACCGAACGCTTATACTGCTATGGCCCGCGGCGATTGGCACCGGCCCGGACGGGAGAGCTAGACTGCCGCCATTCGGCGGCTCGCCGCGAGTGATCAGGGTTCGGGACGCGTAGCGGGATGGAGCGGGGCAGCTACGAGATTTTCGCGATCCGCTACGGCCATCTGGCCAGGCGCTCGACGGAGAATTTCATCGGCGGCGACATCCACGACGTGGAAATGCCGCTCGACTATTTCGTGTGGGTGATCAGGGGCGAAGAGGGCTCCTATGTCGTCGACACCGGCTTCAGCGACGAGACCGCAAAGAAACGCTCCCGCCACATCGTGACGCCGGTGCGGCAAGGCCTCGCGGCTGCCGGGGTCGATCCGGACAGCGTGCGAGACGTGATCCTGACCCACCTGCATTACGACCACGCCGGCAACACGCCGCTCTTTCCCAACGCGACCTACCACGTCCAGGAACGCGAGATGGCGTTCTGCACCGGAGCGCACATGTGCACGCACGATCATGCGCATCACTACGAGGCCCACGACGTGGGGCAGATGGTGCGAAGCCTTTTCGAGGGGCGCGTCGCCTTCCATTCCGGGGATTCCGAACTGGCGCCGGGCATCAGCCTGCATCACGTCGGCGGACATACCGACGGGCTGCAGGTGGTTCGCGTCCGCACCGCGCGGGGCTGGGTGGTGCTGGCATCGGACGCCACGCATTTCTTCGCCAATCTCGAGACTGGCAGGCCCTTTCCGGCCGTGTTCGACCTCGAGGCGATGCAGCGGGGTTTCCGCCGCCTGCGCTCGCTGACGAGTTCGGACGATCATGTCATCCCCGGGCACGACCCCGAGGTTCTGAAGCGCTACCCGGAACTGCGGGCAGGCACGGAGGGATGGATCGTCCGCGTCGACCGTCCGCCGCTCGGACGGGAACCGTGAGCGGCCGGATCCGACACGACGGCGGGGCGGCGCATACCAGTATGTCCGATCGGTCATTGCGGCATGGCGGGTCCGGGAAGATACGAGACCTTGTGTTGGCCGGTCCGATGGCCGGCATTGGTGCATGCATGCCGGTCCTGCCCATGGCCATATGGGCGACCGAGACCGGCGGGGCCGCCGGCGGACCCGAACGAATGGAATGGCAGCTTCAGGGGAGGGGCTTGCATTGAACGTCAATTCGGAAACTCGAGGCGCGGCTCAGGGCAGGGCGTTCCACGACGGACGCATGCTGATCGGCGGCCGCATGGTCGAGAGTGCCAGCGGCCGCTGGCTGGAAAGCCACAACCCGGCAAACCTCGAACTGATCGGACGCGTGCCGATGGCCGACGCCGACGACGTCGCCCAGGCGGTCGAGGCCGCGCTTCTTGCCCAGAAGGAATGGGCGGCGAAAGACATAAACCAGCGCGCGGCGCTGCTCCTGAAATTCTGCGACAAGCTGCAGGAGCGTTCGGACGAAATCCTGGCCCTGGAAGTGGCGGACACCGGCAATACCATCACGCCGATGCGCAACGACCTCGTCAGCGGCCTCGAGCGCCTGCGCTATTTCGTCGGCATCGCCTACGAGCTGAAGGGCCAGAGCGTTCCTTCGACGGCGAAGAACCTGCATTTCACCATCCGCGAGCCGTACGGCGTCTGCGCGCGCATCCTGGCCTTCAACCACCCGATCTATTTCGCCCTGTGCGGCATCGGGGCGCCACTCATGGCCGGCAACGCCATCATCCTGAAGCCGTCGGAGCAGAGCCCGCTGTCGGCGTCCATCTTCGGCGAGGTAGCCGCGCAGGTCCTGCCGGCCGGCATCGTCAGCGTGGTGACCGGCGGGCAGGAGGCCGGTGAGGCGCTTGTCAGGCACCGCAAGATCAAGCGGCTCTCCTTCGTCGGTTCGGCGCGGACCGGCATGGCCATCCAGCGCACCGCTGCGGAGGTCTGCGTCAAGCACGTGTCGCTCGAACTCGGTGGCAAGAACCCCTTCATCGTCTATCCGGACGCGCCGGCCGCCAAGGCCGCGAAGGCCGCCGTCAGCGGCATGAATTTCGGCTGGCAGGGTCAGTCCTGCGGATCGACCAGCCGCCTGATGGTGCATGCGGACCTTTACGACGAGGTCGTCGCAGAGGTTGCGAAGGCGGTCGGTGCCATCCGCGTGGGCGATCCCTTCAGCGACGACAGCCAGATGGGGCCGATTAATTCGTCCGCGCAGTTCGACAAGGTGATGTCGGCCATCACGTCCGGCATCGACGACGGCGCGCGCCTCCTGTGCGGCGGCAAGCGGCCGGAGGGCAGGGAGTTCGAGACCGGCTACTGGGTCGAGCCGACGGTCTTCGCCGACGTGACCCCCGACATGCGCATCGCCCGCGAGGAAATCTTCGGACCCGTGCTCTCGATCATGAAATGGTCGACCGAGGAGGAGATGATCGAGATGGCCAACGGCGTCGACCTCGGGCTGACGGCGGCCGTGTGGACCAACGACATCACGAAGGCGATGAAGACCGCCCGCGCGTTGGAAAACGGCTACGTCTGGATCAACGGCGTCGGCGCACATGTCCGCGGCATGCCCTATGGCGGCTACAAGAACAGCGGCACCGGACGCGAGCGGGGCCTCGAGGAGATGGTCTCCTACACGGAAGAAAAATCCATCCACATCATGCTGTAACGGCCAGCCGGCTGAAGCGGCACCGACTGAACTGAGGCTGCGTTCCGGCGCGGCCTCGCGGAAACATCGAAGCAAGGACGTCATGGCAAGGATCGAAGGCAACAAATTTGTCATCGCGGGCGGGCTGAGCCAGATCGGCTCGGAGATCACCCAGCACCTGCTGGAGGCAGGGGCGCGCCAGGTGGTGCTGTTCGACAATTATTCGCTCGGCACCGAGAGCACCGTCAGCGGGCTGGTATCCGATCCCCGCGTCGTGCTGGTGCGTGGCGACATCCTGCGCACCAACGAACTCTTCGATGCCTTCGAGGACGCGTCCGGGGTCTTCGCCGTCGCCGGCTTCCTCACGCTACCCCTGTCGCTCAACCCGTCGCTCGGCCTCGCGGTTAACGTCACGGGCATGCTCAACATCTGCGAGGCGGCGCGATACCGCTCGGGGGTGAAGGTGATCTTCTCGTCGTCGGTCGCGGTCTACGGCGAGACCGAGGAGGACGTCACCACCGAGAAGGCGCCGTGGATGTGGTCGGGACAGCAGCCAGGTGCTGCACTCTACGGCGGATCGAAGATCATCGGCGAGAACCTCGGTCGCCTTTATTCCCAGCGCTACGGCGTGCCCTTCGTGTCGCTGCGCTATTCGTCCGTCTACGGCGAGCGCCAGCATCGCCGGGCCGTGAACTCGGCCTACATCGTCGATACGATCGACGCGATCCGCAAGGCGGAGAGACCCGTGATCCCCGATGACGGCAGCGAGGTCCACGACTACATCCACATCCACGACATCGCGCGAGCCAACGTCATGGCCATGGAGGCCGATGTCACCGGCGAATCCTACAACGTCGCGACCGGCGTCTCGACATCCCTCAACGACCTCGTCGCCATCATCCTGAAGGAGATGGGCTCTGACCTGAAGCCGGAGCACAAGAAGATCGTCGGCAAGATCCGCGCGACGGTCTCCAGTCGACTGAACTTCTCCAACGACAAGATCGTCGCGCAGATCGGCTGGAAACCCTCGATCGGCATCGAGGAAGGCATCCGGCGCATCATCGCCTGGTCCGAGACGGCCCAGGCGTAGCGGCCGGCGAAGCGGGATCGCGCTTCGGCGTTTCGGGCCATACCGACAGGTCGCGCGTGTACTGCTCGAACCCGAGAAGGTGCTGCTGGACCTCCGCCCGGTAGCGTTCGCCATATTCGACGACAAGGCCGTGGATCAGGACGACGGGGGCTGCGAAGGAATCGACGACCGTCGACAGGCTGATCGGCACGGGGATGACGAGGTCCGCGAGACGAGCAAGCGGCGAGCTTTCCTGATCCGTCACGGCGAGAATGCGCGCGCCGCGCGCCTTGGCATGTTGCCCGATCTCGATGGTCCGGCGCTGATAGCGCGGAAAACCGATCAGGATGACGAGCGTCTCCGGCCCGGCGTTGGAGAGCGCCAGCCAGTCCGAGGATCCCGTGCCCGAACTTGCAAGCCGCACCGACCGGCGCACCTTCCCCAACGCGTAGGCGAAATATTCGGCCAGCGCGGTCGATCCCATCGAACCGACGACGAAGACGCTCTCGGCATCGTGCAGGTCTTCGACGCAGCGCATGAGGGTCCCCCGGTCCGCCATTCTGCGGAGCAGCAGGAGGTTCTGCGTCTCCATGTCGACAACGCGGTCGAAGGCCGTCTGCGGCGTGTCGCCGGCCTGATCCGCGACGTCGTTGAGCATGCGCAGGCGCGCCGGCGTGGACATCTCGTACTGGAGGCTCTGCTGCACCTCCCGGCCCAGTTCGTCATAGCCGGAATAACCGAGCTGCGAGCAGAGCCGCGACACGGTGGCGGTCGAGACGCCCACCTGTTCGGCCAGATCGCGAATCGACAGGAAACCGATCTTTTCGGGATGCTGGAGCATGAAGCGCGCCAGCAGCTTCTGCTTGATGGTGAGCTCGCCGAGCGTCTCTCCGATGCGCCGGATCGGTTCGGGGGCGAACGCGAACGTATCGCGGGGGCCGGACCTCGTCCGCTGTCCACCTGATCTGGCCAATGCGCGGCGCTCTTCTCTTGCGGCCATCCGGCCAAGTGTCGAAACGAGGCGAGTATAGTCCGCGAGAAGTGGCTTACAACACGACGCTCCGAGCGTCAGCCCTTGGTCTGGAGCGTGTGGTAGCCGTGCGCCCGGCGCGCCTCCGCGATGCTGGCCCCGCCGCGCACGGCGTCCATGATCGCGCTTTCGGCGGCTTCGATCGTCCGGGCGATCTCCAGAACCTCCTGGGCGCGCTCCTTCGGCACGACCACGACGCCACTCGCATCACCGACGATCATGTCGTCGGGCCGCACCTGGCGGTTGCCGACGGACACCGTCACCTGCGTCCCATCGACCATCACGCGGTCCTTGCCGGTCATCATGAAGACACCGCGCGCAAACAGCGGGTAATCGTGCTCGTCGATGCCGTCGAGATCGCGGCAGACCCCCTCGATCAGCGTGCCGGCAATGTTCCTCGTCCGCGAATAGACTGTGAGGATGTCGCCCCAGACCGTGCAGTCCGTGCGGCCCTGGTTGTCGAGCACGACGACGTCGCCGGGGCGAACCTCGTCGATGTAGTCGCCGACGGTCCCCTTGGTCTCTCCGACCGGGACGTAGCGAACCGTGTAGGCGGTGCCGACCATGCGGCGGCACTTGCTGACGGCGGAGATGCCGAGGCACCCAGCCGCGATGCCGAGCCTGTCGCAGGCGTCCGATATCGTCGAGGTCGAGAATTCGGAAAAGGCGTCGATCAGTTTCTGATGCGGATGGCTCGGGGTCATTTCTTCAGCATGTTCTCGTAATTGTATTTGCGGTCCATCGCGAGGACGTCCATCCCGGCGAGGAGGTCGGCCTTCATCTGCTCTTCCTTCTCCATCAGCGACTCGGCGCGGACGATCACGTCCTCGAGTTTCGACGGAGGGATGAACACGACGCCGTTGATGTCGGCCACCACGACGTCGCCCGGACTGACCTGAACGTCGCCCATGCGGACGGTGACGTTGTACGCTTCCTGCATGATCCGGCCGCGCGCGGTGATGGGTACGGCCGCGCGGGCGAAGACGGGAAAACCCATCTCCTCGCAGGCATCGATGTCGCGCGCCGCGCCGTCGACGACCACGCCGCCGACGCCCTTCACCTTCGCCGCGCAGGACAGGACCTCGCCCCAGCAATTGTTCTTCACGTCGCCATGGTTGCTGATCACGATCACGTCGCCGGGCTGCGACGCGGCGATCGCTTCCACTCCGAGGTGGGTCTCGGATTTCTTCATGCCCGCGGCGGTGATCTTGATCGTCACCGCCCGCCCGACGACACGGGGGGAATGGAACATCGGCCGCACGCCGATCACGGCCCCCGCGATGCCGACCGAATCCATGGCGTCGGAGAGATTGGTGGTGGACAAGGCTTGCAGCCGTGTGCGGAACCTCGTGTCGAAATCGGCGCTGTCCATCATCCTGCTTTCGAATAGGCGGGGAAACCGTAGAGATCGAGCGTCGTCTCGCCGTTGCGGATGCGCCGGGTGAAATCGTCTTCCTTGGCGATGCGCGCGCGGGATTTTTCGAGCACCGCAGCGGCAGCATCCTTGGGGACGAACACGATCCCGTCGGCATCGGCGCGAACGAGATCGCCCGGCGCCACCGACACGCCTTCGAATATCATCGGCTCGCCGATCCGCGCGCCCGGGTTCTTGGCGGTGCCCTTGATGGAGATGCCTCGGCTGAAGACGGGGAAACCTGCTTCTATCAGTTCATCGGTGTCGCGCACCGAGCCGTTGGTGATGAGCCCCGCGACGCCGCGCGCCTTGGCCGCTTCCATGAGGATGCCGCCCCACTGGCCGGCCTCGATGTGGCGTCCGCAGTCGACAACCAGCACGTCGCCCGGCTCGGCGAGATAGAGCGCCTGGTGGAGGGCCAGATTGTCGGCCGGCGGCATTTTGATCGTCAGGGCCGGGCCGCAAAGCGACATTGCCCGGTCGAGGGGGCGAATATCCGCCGTGACGGCGCCTGTCCCGCCCTGCGCCTCGTGGATGGTTGCAGCCTGTATGGTGGAGAAGGCCGAGACGAACTCGGCCCCCACGCGCGTATGTGAAAGCGACATCCTGGTTGCGTCGCGGCTCAGCTGACGACCTGGATGCCGAGATCCTTGGCCGCCGCGAGCGCGGCTTCGACCGAGGGACTGCAGTCCACAATGGCGACACGCGCGCCGCCTCGGTTGCGCGAGTCGATCCAGACCGAGCCCTGATCGGTCGTGAGGCGGATGCGCTGCACCTCCGGCTCCTCGATCTCGGACAGGGTGATGTTGATGTTCTTGATGCCGGGAAGGTCCATGACCTTGCCGTACATGTCGCCATCGGACGTATGCGATCCGAACATCGCGCCCATCAGGATCGCCGGCACGTTGATGGAGCGGCGGTTGTAGAGATCCTTCGTCAGCTCGATGTCGACCTGCTTGATGCTGCCCTTCTTCAGCGCGTGGGCGATCCGCGCCATGTTGGTCGGCGAGCCGACGGCGATCGAGCTGCCGCCGACGACGATCTCGCCCATCGTCCGCGTCAGGGGACGGCTGCTTTCCAGCATCGCGTGCAGTTCCTCGCGCGCTTCGGCGAGGATGATGTTGGACGGGTCGTCCTGCCCGAGCGCCTGCTCCTTGGTCAGCAGCGCCTCGACCTGCGGCCGCTTGGAGAAGTAGGGGCGCATGTATTTCACGTTGACCGCCGTGATCACCGGCGCCGCCTCGCGATGGATGCGGGCCGCCATGGCAATCATGACGTCGACGTCGATGTCGACCGGGATGGTGCTCTTGAGAATGAGGTTGGACGCCAGGTTGCCGATCAGGATCGCGCTGCCGATATGCGCCCCGCACAGGCCGCGGGTAATGACGCGCGGCGTGCAGGGAACCGCCAGCGTCGGCGAGATCGCCAGAACCATGGCCTTGCCGACCTGTTCGGCCGTGCCGCCGCGAAGGTCCGTCAGCGCGGCCGCAGTCGCCGGCGATCCGGCGCCGTAGCCTTCCATGTTGCAGCCCGTCGTCGCCTTGCCCGCGCGATAGATGCTCCCGACCTTGAGGATCAGCGCCGCCGTCAGCTTGACGCGCGCAAGATCCACGCCGGTTACCATCAGCGCCTTCAGGAGACCGGTATACGGGCAGCTGTCGCCGGTTCCCGCACAGGGCGAAAGGCCGACCTCGTGGTTTCCGACCTCGGTCGCCAGCGTGTAGACCAGCGCGCGGTCGATCAGCTCATCCCCGATCAGCACGCCGACGTCCTGCTTCGCCAGATCGCTGGCCACGGTCCCGAGCACGAAGCTGTTGCCGTCCTTCGTCCCTTTCTCGAGGGCGCGCATGTTATGAGCGAAGGCCGCGAAGCACTCCTCGGTCACCAGGTCGAAGTCCTTGTCCTCGCGGATCATGGCTTCGGCCACCACCACCTGGCTGAGGGGCAGGTCGAGCTCGGTGCCGAGCGCGATCAGTTCGCCGATCGTTAGGAAACCTTTCTGCACTTCGATGGCGACGCGGTCGAGATGGTCCTGGGTGAGCAAGCTGAGTGACATGGGGGGCTCCTGGCGATCGGGCGTGCCGCACGCAATGCATAGGGTCGGGCATCGGCGGAACGGTGTCGTGGCGGCAACATACACGCTTCGTTCATTTTGGCAAACGATGTAACGAATGTTTCATTTCAGATTTGGCCGGTTCCGCCTTCCGGAGCCGCCGGCTTCTCCCGGAGCGACCGCCGCCCGACATGACGGGATACTTGTGCGTCAGGACAAAAACCCCAGGGATTCGGTCGAATAGCTGATCAGGACCGCCGGCAACCGGACGAACGGCTCGGGAGCGCATGGCGTCGGCGAGCGCAATGCGAGGCTGTTTCACCATACCAGGATGACAAAGCGTTCTAACTTCGTCGAACGGTTGAATGTTACGTCGAGGCCTGAACCTGAAGATTGGCTTCCCAACCTTCCAGTAGAACTCACGCGGCGAACAGCAAGACATGCATCCTGAGCAAAAGTATCAAAGTTACGACGTCATCGTCGTCGGCGGGGGCAATGCGGCGCTCTGCGCCGCACTGTCTGCGGCCGAACTGGGCGTGAGTGTCGTCATTCTGGAGCGGGCACCGCAAGAGGAACGCGGCGGCAATACGGCCTACACCGAAGGGCTGATGCGGTTCGTCTACAACGGCGCCGACGACATTCTCGCGCTGTCGCCGGACCTGTCGGAGGAGGAACAGAGAAGCGACTTCGGCACCTATACCGAGGACGATTTCTTCGACGACATGGCGCGCGTGACGGAGAACCGGACCGATCCCGATCTCTGCGAGATCCTCGTGCGCCAGAGCAACGAGACCGTCCATTGGCTCAAGGACCAGGGGCTTCGCTTCCTGCCGCAGTTCGGGCGCCAGTCCTTCAAGGTCGACGGCCGCTACAAGTTCTGGGGCGGCGCGACGCTGGCCGTCTCCGGTGGCGGACGCGGGATGGTCGATTCCCTGTTCAAGGCCGCGGAGCGGAAGGGCATCACCATCGTGTACGACGCCTGGGTGCGCGACCTGATCTCGTCCGATGACGGGGTTCACGGCGTCGAAGTCCAGATCGCCGGCAAGACGACGAAGATCTACGCCCAGTCCATCGTTCTCGCCTGCGGCGGCTTCGAGGCCAACACCGAGTGGCGCACGCGCTATCTCGGGCCGGGCTGGGACCTGGCGAAGGTCCGCGGCTCGAAGTACAACACCGGCGACGGGCTGAACATGGCGCTGAAGATTGGCGCGCAGCCTTGTGGCCACTGGTCGGGTTGCCATGCGGTCAGCTGGGAGCGCTATGCCAGCGATTTCGGCGACATGTCGACCGTCGATGATTACGAACGCGACAGCTATCCGTTCTCCATCATGGTCAACGCCGAGGGCCGTCGCTTTCTCGACGAAGGCGCCGACATCCGCAACTACACCTATGCCAAGTACGGGCACATCGTCATGAAGCAGCCGGGTCAGTTTGCCTGGCAGATCTTCGATTCGTCGGTCACGCACCTGCTGCGTCCCGAATACAGCGCACGCCGCGTCACCAGGATAACCGCCAACACCATCGAGGAACTCGCCGAGAAGCTCGACGACGTGAATGGCGAACAGTTGATCAGGGAAATCAAGGCATTCAATGCGGCCGTGAAGCGCGACAAGCCCTTCGATCCGACTGTCAAGGACGGACGCGGTACCGACGGCCTGGCGATCCCGAAGTCGAACTGGGCGATACCGCTGGAGAACCCGCCCTTCGAGGCGTTCTCCGTGACCTGCGGTATCACTTTCACCTTCGGCGGGCTGAACATCACCACCGAGGGGCAGGTGAGGGACGTCAACCATCGGCCGATCCCGGGGCTCTATGCGGCAGGCGAAATGGTCGGCGGCCTATTCTACTTCAACTATCCAGGTTCCACGGGCCTCACCAGCGGCGCGGTCTTCGGCCGCCTGGCGGGACGCCACGCCGCCGCGGCGGTCACCAAGGCGATCGAAAACGCGGCGGAATGAGATCGCAGCCGTGGCCGCGCGGCTAGGAGGCTTCCCGCCGGCCATCAGCAACCGGTTGTAATTCTCCGTGCCTGTGGCGATACTCGGACACCGCCACCGCCACAGTGCCGACCGGCTGGCGTCTTTTCGTGCCGGCGGTCGCCACGAGATTGATCCATCCATGCAGCTTCGCCAGTTGAAGTACGTCCTCGAGGTCTATCGCCGGGGAAATCACATATCGGCCGCTGCCGATGCGCTGAACACGTCTCAACCGGGCATCAGCAAGCAGATCCGCCAGCTCGAGCTCGAACTCGGCTTCGACATCTTCGAGCGCACGCGCAACCGCATTGTCGGCGCCACGGCCGCCGGTCTGGAACTGATCGAAAACGCGGAACGGATCTTCCGCGAGATCGACGATATCCAGAAGATCAGCGACGACTACAACGAGGAAAAGGGCGGCAGGCTGACGATTGCGACCACGCACACCTTCGCGCGCTACGTCTTGCCGAACGTGATCCGCGAGTTTCTGGCGCGGCAGCCGAACGTCCGTATCGGCCTGCTTCAGGGCAATCCCACCGAGGTCAGCGAATACGTCCAGGCGGGAAGTGCCGATCTCGGAGTGTCGACCGAGCCGCAGAAGAGCTTTCTCGGTCTGGTGCGGCTGCCGATTCTCAGCATCAAGCGCTCGGTCATCGCGCCCAAGGATCACCCGATCGCGAAACTCGAGAAGATCACGCTCCAGGAACTGGCGAAACACCCGCTCATCGGTCACGACCATTTCCGCAGCGGCGGCTGGGCCATCATGGACGCGTTCGCAAAGGAAGGGATCAAGCCGCTCGTTCCGTTTGCCGGCGTCGATTCGGACGTGGGCAAGACCTACGTCAACATCGGGCTCGGTATCGCCATCACCGCGTCGATCGCGTTCGACCCCGAGCGCGACAAGAACCTCGTCGCGCGCGACGTCAGCCATCTGTTTCCGTCCAGCACGGCCTATGTCTCGTTCCGCAAGAGTTCGTACCTGCGCAAGATCGAGGTCGATTTCATGCTGAAACTGTCGCCGGAACTCACCCGCCAGCGCATCCGCGCCAGCCGCGAGGAGACGGTCCATAGCCGCGCCGATCCGGCGGGCGGCGACGATCGAAGTTAGCCATACCAGTATGAGCATTTCGGCGTTGTTCCGACCGGGGCCTCGGCCCTAACGTGCCGGCGTTGCGGGGAGGACGCGGTCCATCTCCGGCTCGTCGTGGAATTGCGCGCGGGCAAGGACACGTGCAACCCCGGGACGCGGAACAGTGGCGACAGCATATCGGTCGACGGGCCTCGTCGAATTCCTTCACGATCTGACCTACGACCAGCTGCCGCAAGACGTGCGCGCAAAGGCGCGGCAGTGCCTGCTGGACGCGCTCGGATGCGGACTGTTCGGGACCCTCCAGCCATGGTCGCGCATCCTGGCCGCGGAGATGATCGAGGAACGGAGCTCGGGAAACTGCACCGTCATCGGGTATGGGACCCGGCTCTCGGCACCCGCCGCGGCGATGTGCAACGGTCTGGCGATCCATGGCTATGAACTCGACGACCTGATCGCCAGCTCGATCGTCCATCCGGCAGCCGCGGTCGTCCCCGCCGCGCTCGCGGCCGCGGAGGCGAGCGGCGCTTCCGGCGAGGCGCTGATATCAGGCATCGTCGCTGGCTACGAGATCATGCACCGTGTCGCCGTCGGCATGGGCGTAAGCCCCTCGCGGCTCGGCTTCCACGTCACGAGCCTGACCGCCCCCGTCGCCGCCGCGATGGCCGCAGGCAAGGTCGCGGGCCTGGACCTCGCGCAACTGACGTCGGCTATCGGTCTGTCCTGTTCGGCAGCCGCGGGCATCAAGGCCTTCGCCTCGGGCGATGGCGGCGGCATGGTCAAGCGGCTGCATCTCGGGCGCGGGGCCGAAGCGGGCGTGCGGGCCTGCCAGCTGGCCCGCCGCGGCTTTTCCGGCCCGCCCTATGCCATCGACGGCAGGTTCGGTCTTCTCGAGATCTTCGGCGGCGCGACGGCCGCTCCCGAGCGCCTGACCGACGGGCTGGGCACGCGATGGGCGATCAGCGACATCTGGTTCAAGGTCTATCCGATCTGCGGCTGGATCCAGCCTGTCGTGCAGGCTCTTTCGGACATGCGCGGCGGCCGGGAACTCGCAGCGGAAGACATCGTGTCCATCCGCGTCGGAGTCAGCAGCTATGCGGCCGCCAACAACGGCAATCCCGCGCCGGTCGATACGATGGGCGCGCAGTACTCCATCCCCTTCTGTGCCGCGCTCGCGCTTCTGGGCGATCCGAAGGACCCGGCGGAGTATGGGGAGAAGCGGCTGACGCAGAAGGCGATGCGCGACGTCCAGACGAAGGTCGCGATCCATGTCAGTGCCGAGGCCGAGGCGGTCTATCCTGCAAAGTTCGCGGGGGACGTGGAACTCACGCTCGCCGACGGCAGCGTCAGGCACATGTGGGTGCCTGAATGCCGGGGCACGCCGGCCGACCCGTGCAGCGATGCCGAACTTGAGCAGAAGTTTTCGATCCTGGCGCGAAAGGTGCTGACCGAAGGCGACGCGCGTGCCCTGGCTGGCAACGTTTCGCGGATCGAAGAACTGAAGACCCTGGGCGAGTTGACCCACCTCCTGGGCGCAGCCCGCAATGCCTCGTGAAATGAGCAACGCCTGATGAGCAACCCGTTTGACTCGATCGCCCGACGCGAAATCGACCTGCCCGGTCTAGGCGCGAAGGAATACTATTCGCTCGCCGCGCTCAATGCGGCAGGGCAGGGCGACCACATGCGCCTGCCCGTCGTGCTGCGCGTTGTGCTGGAATCGCTCCTGCGGCACTGCGACGGCCGACGCATCACCGAGGAGCAGGTGCGCGCGCTCGCCAACTGGCAGCCGGTCGCCGAGCGGACCGAGGAAATCCCCTTCACGGTCGGCCGCGTCGCGCTCAACTGCGCGGCCGGCATTCCGCTGCTCGGCGATCTCACCGCGATGCGCTCCACCATGGACCGGCTCGGTCTTCCGGTCGAGAGCGTGCAGCCGGCCGTCCCGGTCGACATGGCGCTCGACCATACGCTCACGGTCGATTTCTACGGCTTCCCCGACGCCAAACTCCGCAACATGGAGCTGGATATCCAGCGCAACCACGAGCGCTACCAGTTCGTCAAATGGGCGGTGCAGGCCTATGAGGGCATCCGGCTCTTCCCGCCGGGCGCCGGGATACTGCACCAGCTGAACCTCGAATTTCTGGCGCCCGGCCTCCTGGTCAAGGACGGCGTGTGCATGCCCGATACGATGGTGGCGACGGATTCGCACACCTGCATGATCTCGGGACTGGGAACGGTCGGGTGGGGTGTCGGCGGCATCGAGGCGCAGGGCGCGATCCTCGGCCAGCCCGTCTGCTTCCTCATGCCGGATGTGGTCGGCATCGAGGTGCGCGGCGAACTCGGCGAAGGCGTCACCGCGACGGACCTGGTTCTCCACGTCACCGAGATGCTGCGCAAGGCAAAGGTGGTCGGGCAGTTCCTCGAGTTCCACGGCGAAGGCGTATCGAAGCTCAGCATCCCGGATCGCGCCACCATCGCCAACATGGCGCCGGAATATGGCGCCACGATCGGCTACTTCCCGATGGACGAGCAGACCATCGGCTACCTGCGCCAGACGGGCCGGCCCGAAGACACGGTGCATGCGACTGAACTCTACTACCGCACGCAGGGACTGTTCGGGGCGCCGAAAGAGGGCGAGGTGGCCTACACCCGGCTGCTCCAGCTCGATCTGGGGGACGTCGTCCCGAGCGTCGCCGGCCCCCGGCGGCCGCAGGACCGGATCGGCCTGTCGGACGTCAAGCATGTGTTCGAAGACACGCTCGTAAAGCCGCAAGGCGAGGGCGGCTATGCGCGTCCGGCGTCGAAACCCCGCAACGGCGGCTTTCGCGACGGCGACGTGGTGATCGCCGCGGTCACCTCCTGCACGAATACCTCCAATCCGAGCGTCATGCTGGCCGCCGGTCTGGTCGCCAGGAAGGCGGTGGCGGCGGGATTGACGACGAAGCCCTGGGTCAAGACCTCGCTCACGCCCGGCTCGCTCGTGGTGAGCCGCTATCTCGAGGAGACTGGGCTGCAGGACCCGCTTGACGCGCTGGGCTTCGCGGTCGCCGGCTACAGCTGCGCCACCTGTGTCGGCGCTTCCGGGCCGCTCGACCCCGCGCTTGAGGAAGAGATCAGGTCGTCCGACGGCGTGGCTTGCGCGGTGCTGTCGGGCAACAGGAACTTCGAGGCGCGCATCCATCGCATGGTCAAGGCGTCGTTCCTTGCCAGCCCGCCGCTGGTCGTCGCCTTCGCGCTCGCCGGTACCGTCGACATCGACATGACGCGCGATCCGATCGGCACCGGCACGGACGGCCGCGCCGTCTATCTCAGGGACATCTGGCCGAGCCGCGAGGAACTGGCCGACGCGATGGCCAAAGCGGCTGATCCCGGCTTCTACCGCGAGACCTATTCCGGCGACTTCACGGCACGCAACCCCTACTGGGCCGACATTCCCAACGAGACCGGCCGCCTGTTCCCCTGGGACGACCGCTCGACCTACATCAAGGAGCCGCCGTTCCTCGACGGCGGTATGCGCCAGGACGTGCTCAAGGACATCGACGGCGCGCGTGCGCTGGCGATCCTCGGCAATTCCGTCACGACCGACCACATCTCGCCGATCGGCAGCATAGGCCGCGACACGGTCGCCGGCGCATACCTGTCACGGCAAGGCGTCGCGGCGAAGGATTTCAACAATTTCGGCTCCCGGCGCATGAACCACGAGGTCATGGTCCGCGGCGCGTTCTCGAACGTGCGGCTGCGCAACCTCATGGTGCCGGGCACCGAGGGCAGCGTTACCTGCCACCAACCTTCGGGCGAGACGATGTCGATCTACGACGCCTCGCTGCGCTACCATGAAGAGGGCGTGCCGCTGATCGTGCTGGCGGGCGAGGAATACGGCACGGGAAGCGCCCGCGACTGGGCGGCCAAGGGCACGCGGCTTCTGAACGTGCGCGCCGTCGTCGCGTCGAGCTTCGAGCGCATCCATCGTTCGAACCTGATCGGCATGGGCGTGCTTCCATGTCAGTTTCCCGCTGGCGAGACGGGCGAGAGCCTGGGCTTCGACGGTTCGGAAATCTTCTATCTCAAAGGTGTCGAGGGCGACGTCCGGCCAAGGCAATCCCTCACCCTCGCGGTCAGGAAGGCGGATGGCGCGGTCCGCGAGATCCCGCTCGTTCTGCGCGTCGATACGCAGGTCGAGATCGACTATCTGCGCGCCGGCGGCATGATGCCTTTCATCCTCGGCAACCTGATCGGCAATCTGGCGGGAGCCGGAGGAGCCGGTTAGCGACGGGCCTGCAGCCAAACGAGACCGCTTGCAACACCGCCGCGCCCGAGACGTGCGGCGGCGCGCCTTCGCGCGTTCGTCGCGCAACTCCGGTTCAACTCCCGATCCCCGGCGGACCGGCGGCCACGGGCCGGCCGGATCGCCGTCTGCAAGGCGGCATCTCGACGGCGATTTCGCCCTAGAGAGAACGAGGCGGCCTTCCCGTCGCCAATTTGCGCCACGACAAAGAAGGCTTTTGCGCGCGGGCATAGGTTCACTCCATCGAAAACGATGGATCGAAAAGGAGAACCGCCATGTTCACGCGTCGCCAGGCACTTCTGGGAGCGGCCGCAACCGCCATGCTGGCCGCGATGCCGCCGCTTGCAGCCGCGGCCAACGAAACCGAGATTGCAGCGCTTCCGCGCGAGAAGGTCGCGCTCGTGGCGCCGCCCTACGTGCATGCCCACGAGCAGGTCGCAACGGGCGGGCCGAAGGTCGTCGAGTTCACCATGCCCATCGTCGAGAAGACGGTCGTCATCGACGACGAGGGGACCGAATTCCAGGCAATGACCTTCGACGGTTCCATGCCCGGCCCGATGATGGTGGTGCACGAAGGCGACTATGTCGAGCTGACGCTGATCAACCCCGAGACGAACTCGTTGCCGCACAACATCGACTTCCATGCCGCCACTGGCGCGCTGGGCGGCGGGGCGCTGACCCTCATCAATCCCGGCGAACAGGTGACCCTGCGCTTCAAGGCGACCCGCACCGGTACCTTCGTCTACCACTGCGCGCCGGAAGGGGCGATGATCCCCTGGCACGTCGTGTCGGGCATGAGCGGCACGATCATGGTGCTGCCGCGCGACGGACTGAAGAATGAGAAGGGCGAGACCCTGACCTACGACAAGGTCTTCTACGTCGGCGAGAACGACCTCTACGTCCCGCGCGACGAGGAAGGCAACTTCAAGACCTACGAGAGCCACGGCGATTCCTACGCCGACACGGTCGAGGTGATGAGGGGCCTGATCCCGACCCACGTCGTCTTCAACGGCGCGAAGGGCGCGCTGACCGGCGACAACGCCATGAAGGCGAAAGTCGGCGAGACCGTGCTGATCGTCCACAGCCAGGCGAACCGGGATACCCGGCCCCACCTGATCGGCGGCCATGGCGACTACGTCTGGGAACAGGGCAAATTCGCCAACCCGCCGGCCAAGGACCTCGAGACCTGGTTCATCCGCGGCGGCTCCGCCGGGGCGGCGCTCTACACATTCCTGCAGCCCGGCATCTACGCCTACGTCAACCACAACCTGATCGAAGCTGTGGAACTCGGCGCGACGGCGCACTTCGTGGTCGAGGGCGAGTGGGACGACGACCTGATGAAGCAGGTCGCGGCGCCTGGCCCGATCCCCATGAACTGATCGCCCGAAGGCAAGGCGGCCCGGCATCGACCGGACCGCCTCTCTGGCGGAGGCCGACATGCACCTCACCCTTCTCGAAGCCGCCCTGGGCGCCGCGGCGGCCATCGCGGTCCCCCTCACGGCCGCCGGGATCATGGCGGGCTCCCCTGTCGATCCGGCGATGCAGCCGGCCGCGACAGTGGTCGTCGGCGCGACGACGCTCGACTTTCCGTTGCCCGGAGAATTCCTCGCCGTCGGAACCCCGGCGGTGGCTCCGGTGGAGCGGGCGGCGGTGGGCGCCTTCCAGATCATGAAGCGGCAGGTAAGCCTCGCCGACTACCGGCGCTGCGTGGACGAGGCAGCATGTGCCGCGCCCGACGCGAGGATGGTGCAAGCCGACGTCCCGGTCACCGGGGTGAACTGGCTGGACGCGCAATCCTATGCTCAGTGGTACTCGAAGGCGACCCGCCTAACGTGGCGGCTTCCCACCGCGATCGAAGCCGCCGCTGCCGCGGCGGAGCGCTTCTCGGGCGACGCCTTCTCCGCCGCCGCGGACGACCCTGCCAATCCCGCCGTGCGCTGGATCAGGCGCTATCGCGAGGAGGCGGCCGCGAAGCGCCCACCCGACCCCAAGCCGAAGCCCGCCGGCTATTACGGGGCCAACTCGAAGGGCGTGGAGGACTTCGCCGGGAACGTCTGGGAATGGACGTCGACCTGCTACGCGAGGACGATCCTGGGCGAGGATCGCGACGTCGTCGATTCCACGGAGAATTGCGGCGTCCGGGTGATGGAGGGACGGCATCGGGCGTACATGTCCACCTTCGTCCGCGACGGCAAGAGCGGCGGATGCGCCGTCGGCACGCCTCCCGAGAACCTCGGTTTCCGGCTCGTCCTGGAAGACCGCTCCGCCGTGGCGGCAGCGGCCGCGAGGCTGCGAAACCTCGTCGACACGATCGGTACGAAGATTGCCCAGGAGAACGGCAAATGAGAGCCATGACAACCGGCCGCGGGGCCAGTCCCCATATCGAGCGCGTTCCGGAGGAACCGGATGCGGTCGTTGAACGCCTGAGGCGCGGGATCGCGGCGGCCGGTCTCGACTGCCGCTGCGAAGCGCTGGCCACCGCCGTGCTCGATGAAGCCGGCGCGGAGGAAGAACGCCTCCGACGCGCCCGGGGCCTCGAAGACGCCAGGAAGATGAGGGACGCGATCGTCATCGTCCTGACGCTTCTGGGAGAACTCGATTCGCTCGACCCTGACGAACCCGACCGGACCGTCTTCCACGAGATCGCGTCGCTGTTCCAGGACGTCGAGGACTTCGCCGCCCACGGCGTCGTCTCGGCAAGACGGGCCGCCGGACGGGGCAACGCATGACCTCCACGCGCGCGATCTCCGCCGCCGACCGCTCCGTTCCACGCGCGGCCCTGAAATCCGGCGACGCGTCCAGGGACGGGCGCGGCCGCATCCGCGCGATGCCGCCGATCCTGCACTACGGATTCCGGCCGTTCTTCTTTCTCGGCGCGCTGTACGCCGGCCTCGCCGTGCCGCTGTGGCTCTGGGCCTACTTCGGCGGCATCGAGATCGGCGGACCCTTTCCGGGCATGCGCTGGCATGCCCACGAGATGCTGTCCGGATACCTCGCCGCGGTCATCGCCGGCTTCGTGCTGACCGCCGTTCCCAACTGGACGGGGCGGCTGCCGCTGAGCGGGTTGCCGCTCCTCCTGCTCGTGGCCCTCTGGTTGGCGGGCCGGGCTGCGTGCCTGGTCGTGGGGGATCCATGGCTTGCGATGGCGGCCGATCTCGCCTTCCCGGCATTCCTCGCATTCGCGATCTGGCGGGAGGTCATCGCCGGCCGGAACTGGAAGAACGCGCCGGTCGCCGTGATGATCACGCTGTTCGGCATGGCCAACGCCACGGATCACCTGGCCAGCGCCGGGCTCCTGCCGCACGATTTAGGGCAGAGGCTCGCGCTCGCTGTCGCCGCCATGCTGCTCGCGCTGATCGGTGGCCGGATCGTGCCGAGCTTCACGCGAAACTGGCTCGTGAAGGAGGGCGCGACAAAGCTTCCCGCCGGCTTCGGCGCAATCGACAAGGCCGCGCTCGCAGCGACCGCGGCGGCCACCGCCGGCTGGGCCCTCTTTCCCGGTTCCACCGCCGTCGGCGCCATCCTCAGCCTCGCCGGGCTGTTGGTCGCAGCCAGGCTCCTGCGCTGGCGGGGACTTGCGACGGTCCGGGAACCGATCCTCTTCGTCCTCCATGCCGGTTACGGCTGGCTCTCCGTCTCGCTCTTGCTGCTGGGGGCATCCACGCTTCTGCCCGCGGTCCCGTATTCCGCCGCGCTGCACGCACTGACGGCGGGCGCGATCGGGACCATGACGCTGGCGGTCATGACGCGGGCGAGCCTCGGCCACACCGGACGCGCGATCGTCGCCGACCGGGCGTTGACGGCGCTCTACGCGATGGTTTCGGCCGGCGCCGCCCTCAGGGTCGCGGCGCCCTTCGCCGGGGACGGCTACTCCGCCCTCCTGACAACCGGGGGAGCGCTGTGGAGCGCGGCCTTCCTGCTTTTCGCCGTCCGCTATGCGCCGATTCTCTGGGGACCACGCGCCGTGAAATGACGTTCCGCTTGTTAGCGGAATGCGATCGGCGATGCTGGTCACCGCTGTGCTGGTTCAGTGGCGCCCGCTCGCCGCGCTCTGGCTCCATGCGGTTCTGGTGCTGGGCGCGCTGGCCTTGGCGGTCTGGGAATTCGGCTTCGACTGGTGGCAGCCTGCTCCACGCGGCGTCGTCATCATCATCGCCTTCCGGCTGCTCACGCCGGGGTGGGTGAACCTCGTCGCCGGAAGCGATCGGCGTCTTCCCCCGTCGAGATGCGGAACCGAAATCACGCGGATATCGCCGTCAATGCCCGGAGCCCGCGCCCGCAGCCAGGCCATTGGCTACGATATCTTCGTAGAGGCGCTCGGCGTCAACGATCCTCTCCAGCCCAACCAGCGTATTGAAGGCGTCAAATGAGATCATGCGATCGGCCGCCTTTCCATACGTGCCAGTCGTCTTCAGTTCCGTGAAATAGAGCTCCAGCGCATGAGCCACCGCGTAGAGAACGTCCGCCTGCAGGTAGTAGGCGTAGCCCATCGCGGCGAGTTCCTCGCGCGGGATGAGCGGTGACTTGCCGCGGAACACCCAGTTGTACAACACTGGCCCGTCGATGAGGCGCGGGATGGATGCGGCCTGCTCCCGAGACACCGGCGCTTCCACGAAGATCACGTCCGCGCCGGCCTCCAGATAGCGGTTCCCTCGCTCGATGGCGGCCTCGAACCCGTCCGTGGCGATGGCATCGGTGCGTGCGAAGAGGAGGAAGCGCTCCGACTTCCGCGTATCCACGAAGGCCTTGATCTTGGCCTCGAACGCGCTTGCCGGCACGACGCGCTTGTTCTCCATGTGCCCGCACTTCTTCGGGAACACTTGATCCTCGAGATGGATCCCGGAGGCGCCGGTGCGCTCGACCTCGCTCACCAGCCGCATCACGTTGAGATAGTTCCCATATCCGTCGTCCCCATCCACCAGGACCGGGCGGGAGGTGCAGCCGACGATACGACGAACGGCGTCGAGGTTCTCGGTGAGCGTCAGAAGCCCGACATCCGGCATTCCGTGAGCCGAGCCCGAGATGTTGTAGCCACCGACATGCAGCCAGTCGAAACCCTTGGCATCGGCAATGCGGGCGCTGAGCCCGTCATAGACGCCGATGATCTGCTGAACGGTCGCGACGGGTTCATTCATGGACATGATCCTCAGCCATAGCAGCGCGCGATGAACGCGTCGGAGAATTTCCCGGATGCGCGGTCGCGCGCAATCAGCGCCGGGTCTCGCCCCGCCGGTGCTCCATAACCACCGGCGCCGGGCGTCTCGATCGCGATCGCCTGCCCCGGTCCGAAATCGACGCCCGCCGGCTTGCTTGGCAGTTCGGTTTCGCTTCCGTCGGGCTCGAAGCGCATGAAGCGACCGCTGCGCCCGTCCTGTCCGCCGAAGATGCCCCAGGGACGGCTGTCGAAACGCTCGCCGGAGCCGGAGAAGGTGCATGTGTGACCAATCGGGCTCAGCACGCGACGTATGGCGAGCCCGCCGCGGTAAGTGCCGGCGCCCCCCGAATCCTGTACGAGCCCGTATTCGATCACACGCAAGGGGTAATCCATTTCGATTGCTTCCACGGGCAGGTTGGAGGTGTTGGTGATGTGCACTTGGACACCGTCCTTGCCGTCATGCGTGCTGCGACCGCCGAATCCGCCGCCTAACGTTTCGAAATAGATGTAGCGCCGGCCGGTGGCGGGATCGATGCCGGTGAAGACGGCGGTGGTGTTCGCGCCATTCCCGGCGCCCACGGCCTTGTCAGGCACGGCCTCGGCCAATGCGCCGATCAGCGCATCGATGATGCGCTGGCAGGTGTGGGCCCGGTTCGCAACGGAGGCCGGAAACACCGCGTTGACGAGACTGCCCGCCGGTGCCGACCACTCGCAGACGTCGAGAACGCCCTGGTTGTTTGCCACCTCCGGGTCGAGCAGCGCCTTGATCGTGTAGGAGATGGCCGAAAGCGTTGCGCTGGGCGTGCAGTTGATGTTGCCGGCCGTCTGCGCAGCCGTCCCGGAGAAGTCGACGTGCAGGCGGTCGCCCGCGATCGTCACCTTGACCTCGATGGGCAGGGAGCGGTTGCCGCAGCCATCGTCGTCCATGACATCGCGGAAGCGGTAGATACCGTCGGGCAACTGGCCGATCGCATGGCGCATGCGGATTTCGGTCCGGCGAATGATCTCGCCAAATGCAGCTTCGAGAGTTCCAGACCCGTAACGGCCGATCACTTCGGCGAAGCGCCGCGCGCCGAGGCGAGCCGCGGCGATCTGGGCGTTGAGGTCGCCGCGGCGCTCTTCGGGAACGCGTGTGTTGAGAAGGATCAGGTCGTAGATGTCGCGATTGAGGTGCCCGGCGGAATAGAGCCTCACCAGCGGCACCCGCAGGCCTTCCTGGTAGATCTCCGTCATGCCGCCGCCCATGAGGCCCGGCGTCATCCCGCCGAAATCGGCGTGGTGGGCGATGTTGCAGACGAATCCGACGACCCTGCCTTTATCGAACACGGGCATCGCGACGTTGAGATCGGGGAGATGCGTGCCTCCGGCCTCGAAAGGATCGTTGGCGACGAACAGGTCGCCCTCGCGCATCTCCTCCAGCGGAACGCGTTTCAGCAGCACCTCCATCAGGCCCATCATCGAGCCGAGGTGGATCGGCAATGAATCCTTGGCCTGAACGACGAGCCTGCCCTTCGTGTCGGCAAGAGCCGTCGAGTGGTCCCGCCGTTCCTTGATGTTCTGAGAAAAGGCACTTTTCATCAGCGCGAGAAAGGATTCATCCACCACCGAACCGAGAGCATTGTGGATGATTTCGACAGTCACCGCGTCGATCGGCATATGCATGTTCATCGGGCTAGCTCTAGGAGAAGGTTCATCCCGGAATCCATGGTGGCAACGGTGCCGGGATGGACCAGCGTGGTCGTGTCCATCTGCTCTATGACTGCAGGACCCTTGACGACGTGGCCCGGCGCCAGGTCGGCCCTGTCGTAGATGGGCGTCTCGACCGCCCCGGACCGGCTGAACCAGACCGAACGTGTTTCGCGCGGCGTCGGGCGATCGGTCCGCAACTCGCGAGCTTCCGCCTCTCCGAGCCGATGAAGACCGCCACGCGCCACGCAACGGAAGTTGACGACTTCGATCGCCGCGGCCGGATCGTTGTGGCCGTAGTTCGCTTCGTGAATCGCGTGGAAGTCGTCGGAGAGCCGGTCGACGAGACTGTCCGCGCCGATCTCACGGATCCGCTCGGGCGACGCCTCGACGGACAGTTCATAATTCTGGCCGACATAGCGCAGGTCCAGCGACAAGGTCGTGCTGCGACGCTCGGGTGAGATTTCCTCGATCTCGAACCATCGTTCCGATTCCTCCAGCAGTTCCGCAGCGACCGCTCGGATCGCCGGCACCGAAGCCGCCACGAGCGGCATGCGGTTGGTGCGGACCATATTCTCCTTGAGGTCCGACACGACGATGCCCTGCGCGCACAAGATGCCGGGATGCGGCGGCACGATGACGCTGCCTATCGAGAGCGCCCGGGCCACATCCTCGGCATGCAGCGGTCCACCGCCGCCGAACGGCATCAGCGTGAAATCGCGCGGATCGTGGCCCCGCTCGACCGATACGGAGCGAATGGCCCGCACCATGTTGGCAACGACAATGTCGATGCAGCCCAGCGCGGCGTGTTCGAGCGACATGCCGAGGCGTTCCGCGATCGGCCGGAACGCATCGCGCGCGAGTTCGACCTCGAGGGGAACGCGACCGGCCAGCAGGCCGCGCGAAGACAGGCGACCGAGGATGAGATTGGCGTCGGTGACGGTCGGCTCAGTCCCGCCCAAGCCGTAGCAGGCTGGCCCCGGCTTTGCGCCGGCGCTGTATGGTCCCACCTTCAGCATCCCGCCAGTGTCGAACCATGCGATCGAGCCGCCGCCGGCACCGACGGCGTTGACGTCCACCATGGGAAGCCTGACCGGGAAGCCGCCGATCGAGCGATCGTAGGCTATACCCGCCTGACCCCGGCTGATCAGGCACACATCGGCGCTCGTTCCGCCCATGTCCAGCGTGATGACGTTGTCGGCACGCGAGTGGCGGGCGACGTGCGCGGCGCCGATGACGCCCCCGGCAGGACCAGACAGGGCCGTCCTCACCGGGAATCGGCGGGCCTGACGCACCGACATGAGGCCTCCCGAGGACTGGTTTATGCCGACGCTCGCTTCCGGCAGTTCATCGGCCAGCACGTTCTCCAGCCGTTCGAGATAGTGGTTCATGACCGGGACGAGATAGGCATTGAGCACCGTCGTCGACATGCGCTCGTATTCGCGGAACTCCGGCTGAACCTCGCTCGAAAGCGAGACCTCGATACCTGCCGCCTCGATGGCCGCTGCCAGCCTGCGCTCGTGCTCGGGATTCAGGAACGAGAACAGCAGACAGACGGCGCAGGATCTGACTCCGGACGCCTTCAGGGCCTCGACGATCTCATCGATGTCGCGGTCGGTGAGCGCGCGTATCACCGCGCCTTTCGCATCGACCCGCTCGGGAGCGGTCAGCCGCAATTCGCGATCGACGAGCGGAGCGGGATAGTCGAGGTTGAGGTCGTACATATGCGGGCGGGTCTGTCGCCCGATCTCGAGCAGATCGCGGAACCCCTCGGTCGTGACCAGCGCGATGCGACCGCCTTTGCGCTGGATGAGCGCGTTCGTCGCGACCGTGGTGCCGTGACAGATCCGGTCGATCTCATTGGCATCGGCAAGCCCGCGGGTCACGATTTCCCGAAGTCCGTCGAGAATGGCGTCGGCCGGATTGTCCGGAGTGGAAGAGAGCTTGAATACCTGCGACGCGCCCTTCCCGACATCGAGGATGTGGAAGTCCGTGAACGTACCCCCGACATCGACGCCAACGATCTTCATGTCCGCTCAATCCAAATTGTATTTTTCGTGCATATTTATTTCCATACACAATGTCAATCGGTCTCGCTGCCGTGCTGCGCGTGCGGTGTGGCGTTGGGAGCGTCGAGTGCGTATAGGTCGT
Source organism: Aquibium pacificum (assembly GCF_040839445.1). Classification (NCBI taxonomy): domain Bacteria; kingdom Pseudomonadati; phylum Pseudomonadota; class Alphaproteobacteria; order Hyphomicrobiales; family Phyllobacteriaceae; genus Aquibium; species Aquibium pacificum. The sequence goes on from NZ_JBDPGJ010000010.1 coordinate 86,879, forward strand.
CGGCATCGAGCGGAACTTTGGCTGCGAGACTGGGGATTTCCGGGTGCCGGCCAGCGGCAACCGGCCAACGCGATCGCGCAACGCACGAAAAATGCAAGGATCGGAAAAGGGATGGTGGAAACGACGAAGGACCGGCGCCCGAAAGGAACGGGCACCCGCTGGGCCTATGAGGAAATTCGCAACCAGATCCTGTCGCTTCAGCTCAAGCCTGGCGCTGATCTCGACGAACAGGTCCTGATCGGGATTCTCGGCGTCTCCCGGACTCCCATTCGTGAGGCGCTGATCCGGCTGGCTGCGGAAGGCCTCGTGGAGATGCTCCCGAATCGGGGCGCGCGGGTCTCGCGCGTCGACCTGTCGGGTGTGCGGGAGTTTTTCGAGGCGCTGGATGCCGCGCAGCGCATGGTGACACGGTGGGCGGCGCTGCGGCGCACGCAGCGGGATATCACGATCATCGATGCCGGGCGCCGCAGCTTCGAGAAGGCTGCCGCCGATGGCGACATCACCGGCATGATGGATACCAACCTCGCGTTCCACGAGGCGATCGGAACGGCCTCCGGCAATGCGCTCGTGGCGAAGCACTACGCGCAACTGCTCGCTCTGGGGCTGCGGCTTTCGCGCATCTCGCTCGCCTACGAAGGTACCGAAACCAGGCGCGATCAGCACATCGGCGCCATCGTGGAAGACCACAGGATCATGACCGGCCACATCGTGGCCGGAGATGCCGATGCCGCGGAGGAGACCGCGCGCGCCCACACCGAACTCTTCCGGAAGCGCGTGCTCGAGTACATGACGAGCAGCCTCGCCACCGACATGTCCTTCTGATCCGCTACCTGGTCAACCAGAGGGCGATTTCCGGAAAGACGACGAGGAGCACGGTCGCCAGGCACATCAGAAGGAAGAAGGGAAACGAGGCGCGCGCCACGCGCACGATGCTCTCGCCTGTCTGCGACTGCAGGATGAAGAGGTTGAACCCGACGGGAGGAGTGATTTGCGCCATCTCCACCATGACCACGAGGAAAATGCCGAACCATACGGGTCCCACCCCGCGCCGACCGCAAGCGGCAGGGTGATGGGCAGCGTCATGACCGTGATCGACGTTCCTTCCAGGAACATGCCGAGCATCAGGTAGAAAAGGGCCAGCATCGCGATCAGGCCATATGGGCCGAGGTCGAGGCTGCCGATGGCCCCTGCGATGGTCGCCGGGATGTGCAGATAGCCCATGGCCGTCGACATGAAGCTGGCGGCAATGAGAATCGAACACAACATCGCCGAGGTTACGACAGCCGCCTGGACCGATTCCGCGATGACCCGGACGCTGAACTGGCCGGTCAGCACGATCACGGCGAGGCTGACGCCGACGCCGACGGCGCCTGCCTCCGAAGGCGTGGCGATTCCCGAGTAGAGGACGCCCAGCACGCTGCCGATCAGCACGATCACGGGCGCAAGCGTGATCAGCCCGGCAACGTAGTCGCGGGCCGCGTAGCGCGGCTCGTCGACGGGAGTCGTGCCCTCGCGCCGGATGGCGACCAGCATGATGTAGAGCGAGTAGATGGCTGCGATCATCAGCCCGGGAACGACACCGGCGAGGAATAGCCTGGTGATCGAGACCTCGCCGAGCACACCATAGATGATCAGCACGACGGAGGGCGGGATCATGAGGCCCAGGCTTCCCGCGCCTGCGAGCGAGCCGATTGATATGTCACGCGCATAGCCCCGCTTCAGAAGCTCGCCCGTGGTGATCTTCCCCACGGTCGCCGTCGTCGCCGCGCTCGATCCGCTGACGGCGGCAAACAGCGTGCAGCCGAGGATGTTCACATGCAGCAGCCTGCCGGGCAGCAGCGAGACGAGAGGCGCCAGACCGTTGAAGAGCCGCCTCGAAATGTCGGTACGGAACATCAACTCGCCCATCCAGACAAACATCGGAATTGCCGAGAGCTCCCAGCGTGTGGCGGCCGACCATGTTACCGACTGCATGATGAAGCCGATGCGGTCGATCGAGAACCCCGCAAGCAGGTGGAGGCTCGTCACCCCGACGAGCAGCAGTGCGGCGAAAATCCAGATGCCGACCGTCAGATAGGCGAGCATGAGGCCGAGCACGGCCACCGCGGTAAAGACGGCTTCGAAACCCATCTGGTCAGGCGCTTTCGTGGTTGTCGCGGATAGGATTCCCGCCGCCGAGCAGGCGAAGCGCATAGGCCAGGAGCTGGATCATGAAGATCACGAGACCCGCCACGAAAACCGCCAACGGAAGCCACAGCGGCGTCTGCGCGAGCGTGTTGCTGCGCGTGCCTCGGGCATAGGCGGCCTCGATGGCAAGGAGGTGATAGCGGGACAGATAGAGGCAGAGTGCGAACACGAGGATCACCACCGCCAGCTCGACCCGGCGCTGGGCCGTAGTTCCGAGAAGACGCGTCAGCAGATTGACCCGGATCAGCCCGCCGGTATTCAGCGCATGACCGAGGCCCAGCATTGTCAGCGCTGCGACCTCGTAGCCGACGAACTCGTCCAGGACGAACGTCGATGTGTTGAAGAAGGCGCGCAGCACCATCTCCAGGATGGTGTGGCCGACCATTGCGACCAGCATGGTCCCGGCGATCAGGGCGGCGAATGCCGAAAGGATGGAAGCCGCACGATCGAGAGCCGTCATGGTCGCACTCCGCATGAATGAGTGCCGCGGATGTACCGCGGCCCCATCGCGTCGGTCTAGCGACCGGCCCTCTTCTGGAAATCGTCGATGATCGACTGACCCTTGCTGCCGATCTCGGCGACCCATCCGTCGCGAGCCTTTTTGCCGCCTGCAATCAGCGCGGCCATGTAGTCGTCCGCGAGCCCGCTCACGACGGTCACGCCCTTCTCCTTCATCAGGGCATAGTTCTGTTTGGTCCTGTCGGCGAGCGCGGCCCAGGCAAACTCCTCCGCCGCCTTGGCGGCATCCATCACTGCCGTCTTCTGCTCATCGGACAGGCTGTCGAACTCCGTCTTGTTGAGCGTGGCCATGCTCAGGGGCATGGCGTAGTTGATCTCGGTGAAGTGGTTCAGGTGATCCCAGAACTGAGCGCCGACTCCGCCCTCCGCCGAGGTCAGCACGGCCTCGATGCCGTTTGCGGCCAACTGCGGGATCACGTCGCCCCATGCCAGCTGGACAGGGCTTGCCTGCAGCTCGGACATCGTGAGCGTCGAGTTCGTGTCGTAGCTGCGGATCTTCAGCCCCTTGAGAGCGTCGAGGCCGTCGATCGGCTTGTTGGCCCAGATGCCCGAGGGCGGCCATGGCGCGGTGTAGAGCAGCATCTGGTTGTTGGCTGCCAGCACCTCTTCATAAGCCGGACGGCCCGCTTCGTAGAGCAGCTTGGCTTCGCCGGAATTCGCCAGAAGAAAGGGAAGGCTCGAGAGCTTGAAGACGGCGTCGATACCGCCCCAGAAGGCCGTTGACGCATCGCCGATCTGGACCGCTCCCGTGCGCACGGCGTCGAAGACATCCTGAGATTTGTATCCCAACGCGCCGCCCATGTGCAGCGTCACCTCGATGCTGCCGCCACTCAGTTCCTTGACCTTGTCGGCAAAGACCTTGTCGGCCTGCCCCGGCAGCGAATTGGCCTGGTAGTCGTTGGAAAGATCCCATTTCACCGTATCCGCGAACGCGGTTCCGCCCAGCATCACGGTGGCGCCGATCAGCGCGGCGCCAATGAAAGATGTCGTCCTCGTCATCCTGAAGTGTCCTCTGGCTGGCAGCGTCGTAGGACGCCATTGATGATCCTTGCGGGACAAAATATGCACGAAAAATATTTGATGTCTACAAGATTGCGGACGAGCGGGGCCGGATCACCCCGAGCGTGCGCAGGCGGATCGTCGGACGTCCGCCTTGTGCACGCCCGCTGCTTCACGCTTTCGTTCTTGGCGCCGAGCGATCATGCAGACGAGGCTCGCCACAAGGTAGAACCACGGCGAAGCGAGCTTGGCCGATGCCTCGCGGGTCAATAGGGGGCAAGGTGACGCGCGGTCTCCGAAGGTCGGCGCTCCTGCACCATGCCGCCGGACATGACCCGCGCTGTATACCGTCTCAACCATCAGCGCCGTACTACACGTCCGCTGAACGCCGGTTGTTCGCGGCGTCGGTTTAGAACGCTTTGTCATCCTAGTATGGAAAACGGACCCACAACTCATCTGGCGGCGACTGGCACGAGGGCAGACCAATCGGCCGTCCCTTCGATGATCGACGGGCTTCTTGACCGGAAGCCGTTGAAATCCGGCTATCGCAGGCGACAAATCGGGCCGAGAGTAGCCGATCCAGACGGAAGAATCGCGCTGGCGACATAACAGATGTACCGTTTGTTACATTAATTGCCAAAATGAATAATCTGTGTATCGTGATGTCACGACAGGTTACGCCTGTGGCCGCTCCATCAAGGCACTGCGCCCGACGCGATCGATTCCTGGGAGATCCATTCATACGACTTGCCAATCAAGGCTCATTTTTACCCCTTCGGTGGTTCGATCCGAAGAGCTGCTGACGGTTGGCGATCCGGCCTTATCCTTAGATGTAGCCGGAGTGTTGCCCAGAACTAAAATAGGTATTTGGGGTGTATTTATTATACGCCCTTCAGGGAGGACGTTTAATGCGGAAGATTTCTGGCAACCGCTATCTGGCGGAGGCATTAAGGTCTTACGGGGTCGATTATTTTTTCCACATGCCCGCGCTACTAATGCCTGCTTTCGCAGAAATGCACGGTATGGGCATTACTCTACTTTCCGCCCATAGTGAAAAGGCGGCTGCATACATGGCCGACGGGTACTCGCGCGTCAGCAACAAAGTGAGCGTCGTAGGCGCGCAATACGTCGGTGCAGCCAATCTGGCTGCCGGATTGCAAGACCCGTGGCTCGGCCGGTCGCCGGTTCTGGCGATGACCGGTGGGCCTGCGCGAGGCTTGCGGAACAAGCATGTCTATCAAGAGATAGACGCTCTTCAAATGTACGATGCAGTTACGAAGTTCAATGTGTCAGTCGAGAGCGTGAATCGTCTCCCGGACCTTCTTCGGCAAGCTTTCCGAGCGGCGACGACCGGTGTGCCCGGGCCAGTACATCTGGAAATCCCGGGACATCTCGCCGACCTCGATGGGGAGTTTACACTCGATGGTGGACTTCCCGTATCCGAGGCCCGCTTCGCCAGCTTTCCCGCCTTTCGGCCGGAGCCCGACATGGTCGCGGTGCGCGAAGCAGTAGAGCTTCTGAAGGCGGCGAGACGGCCCATCATTGTTGCAGGCGGTGGCGTGACGGCATCCGGAGGCGAACGGGCGCTCCAGGAATTCGCCGAGCTGATGAAAATTCCGGTGGCGACATCGCTCAACGGCAAAGGGGCGATTCCCGAGCGACACGAACTCGCTTGTGGGGTCGTCGGTACCTATCCGCGCATGTCCGCCAACCACACCGTCAACGAAGCGGACGTGGTGTTCTTCGCCGGTGCTCAGGCTGGTAGCCAGGTCACCAACATGTGGAAGAGCCCGGTCCCCGGGGCGACTAAGGTTATTCAGCTCAACATCGATCCAGCCGAGCTGGGACGCAATTATCCCAATGACGTCAGTCTGTTGGGCGACGCCAGGACGACGTTGCAGCGCATGATCGAGGTGGCCGAACCTGTTGGCGGAAGGGATGAATGGCTCGGGCGCGCCAAACAGCTTGCAGACGACTGGCGCCGCGACAATGAACCGAGAATGTCCTCCGGTGCGACACCTATCCGTCCGGAGCGCCTGGTCCGTGAGATCGAAAACACACTGCCCGATGACGGCATCTTTGTAGTCGACACCGGTCACGCCGGGATGTGGGCCGCTGCGATGTTCGACATCAAACCTGGTCAGAAATTCCTTCGGGCCGCCGGATCTCTGGGTTGGGGCTATCCTGCCTCGCTTGGCGCAAAATGCGCCGCACCGGATCGCCCGGTTGTTTGTTTCACCGGAGACGGCGGCTTCTATTACCATCTGTCCGAGTTGGAGACGGCGTTGCGCTACGGCATAAACACCGTGACGGTCGTCAACAACAACCATTCGCACAATCAGGAGTACGGTTCGATGAACCGTGCTTACAAGGGCAACCAGACCCCGGACGCCATCAGGATGTGGCAGTTCGACAAGCGGGTGAATTTCGCCGACATCGCGAAGGGCTTCGGGTGCGAGGGGATCCGTGTGGAAGATCCTGGCGACGTTGCCGACGCACTCAAACATGCTCTCTCTCTGGATAAGCCGGTCGTGGTTGATGTTCTGACGGATATCAAGGCGATGGCTGACAGGCCCTAGGCGGGGGATCGTCTGATGCAGGAGATCCAGCGGACCTGGTTTCGGACATTTCCGAACGTGCGTGCCTGGCGCTCGGTCATCCGATCGGGCGCCGACGGGAGGAGTATCCAAAATGCGGGATGACAAACCGACAGAACGACCTCGCGGGGCCGCGCGCATTCTCGGCTGGGCGGTGAATGGCGGTGGCGTGATCGCTGCCGGTGCGACCTTGATTCTCATGGTGCACATCATCGTCGACGTGGCGATGCGATATCTCGCCAATGCGCCGCTGCCGGGGACGATCGAAGTCGTTTCCTACTGGTGGATGGTGCTCATAATCTTTCCCGCCGTCGCCCTGACCCAGCGGAGACGTGAGCATATCGACGTCTCCCTCATGATCGAGCTGATGCCCGATCTGCATCGCAAGCTTTCGGAGATCGCGGCACGGTTGGTGAGCATCGTCCTGGTGCTGCTCTTGGCTTGGTATGGCTGGTTCTACGCGCTTGATCAGATGGAACGTGGCGAAGTTGCCATGGGGACGGTGACGGTCCTGATCTGGCCAGCGCGGTTTGCGATTCCGCTGGGCATGTTGTTGCTTGCCCTCCAACTGACGGAGGATCTCATCGCGAGCATTCGCAGCTTGAGAGAAGAGCCTCCCCATGAGTAATCCCGAAAGCCTGAGACGAGAAGCTGTCGATGAGATGAATGTTTCTGTGCATGGCAGTGGCCGTAAGTCGGCCGTGCATGGGATGATTCTCCCGTTGCTTCTGGTGTTGCTGGTGGTTTGTCTTTATTTCACGGTAGCGCCTGGTATTCCTCGCGAAATGCGCGGGCTGAGTGGCATCGGCGTGATGCTGGTGCTGATGAGTTTCGGCATACCGATCGCCGTCACCATGGCGATTACGGGTGGGATCGGCGTGTGGGCGCTCCGGGGGGCACCCGCGGTGATATCCGCTTTCGAGAACCTGCCGCATCACGCTGCTGCGAGCTGGACTTTTTCGGTGATACCCATGTTCATTCTCATGGGCATCATCCTGTGGCGTTCCGGGGTGAGCAACCACGTGTTCGCAGCAGCTCGGGCGTGGTTGAACTGGTTGCCGGGCGGGCTTGCCGTTGCGACGAATTTCGCCGGCGCGGGACTTGCTGCGGCAAGTGGCTCGACGCTTGGAATCTCCTTCGCGCTTGCACGCATCGCCGTGCCCGAAATGCTCAAATCTGGCTACGACCGCGGACTTGCGTCGGGGGTCGTCATCATGGCGGGGACGCTGGGTCAGCTCATACCGCCCAGTATCCTTCTGGTTATCTATGCCGGTGTGGCGGAAGTACCTGTCGGACCGTTGCTGATCGCGGCCGTGGTACCCGGCTTCATGACGGCCTTTGCCTATGGGGCGATGATCATTCTTCGCGTAGCGGCCAATCCAAAGCTCGCCCCGAAATCGACCGAGATTGTGCCGCTGCGGGAACGCATTCGATTGCTCGGCAATGTATGGCCACTGCCATTGCTGATCATGATCATCATTGGCGGACTGTTTTCGGGGGTGTTTACAGCAACCGAAGCGGGTGCCTACGCGGCCGGGGCGGCGATAATCATTGCGTTCATCTTCTCAGGCCGAAAGGCTGCGGGGCAGATCGGGCAAGCGCTGATGGACGCGGCGTCCGCGATCGCTTCGATCCTGTTCCTGATCGTGGGTGTGACGCTGCTGAACAGGTTCCTCGCGCTGAGCGGACTGCCGTTCGCAATGTCCGAATTCATCGACTCGCTCGGGCTCGGACGCGTCGAGTTTCTGATCGCGGTCATGTTTTTCTATCTGATCCTCGGCATGTTCATGGATCCGCTGGCGATCATGCTGCTGACGATACCGATTTTTGCGCCGACGCTGGAAACGCTGGGCATCGACCTGCTGTGGTACGGCATCTTCGCCGTCGCCATGGGTGAGTTGGCGATCGTCACACCGCCTGTCGGCATCCTCTCTTACCTGGTTCACAAATTGATCAATGACAAATCGGTCCTGGGAGATTCCAGGCCGATCTCTTTGGGTGAAGTATTCGGAGGCTTGGGCTGGTTTGTGGCAACCCAGCTCCTGATCCTCGTCATCCTCATATTCTTCCCGGAAATTGTGGAGTGGCTACCTGCCCTTTCGAAGGCTGCGTAGCCAAGCCGGTCGTGGTCAGGGATGACCGGTTCATATCCGTCTTGTTGGCCCACAATAAGCGAACCTGAGGTGAAACCGCCGACCTAATGCGGCACAAACAAGGAGGAGAAACTCAATGAAAAATACCACAATCTTACGATGCGGCAGGACTCTGTTGGGAGGCGCACTGGCTCTCGGCATTTCGGTCACCGCAATAACGCAAGTTTTCGCGGAAGACGCCGCGATGGACGTGCCGGTCTACGAGGGCGTCGAGGCACTGGACAGCATCAAGCTGACCTATGCCCAGTACAGCGCTGCGGCGCAAAGCCCGCACGTGCAGGCGTTCGCCGACTATGTGAACAAGGCATCGGGCGGAAAGATAGAGATCGAGGTTTTCTGGGCCAGTGCGCTGATGTCCGCGTCGGAATCCGCCAAAGGTATCGCCGCTGGTCTGGCCGATCTCGGGAGCGCGCTTCCAGTCTACACGCCGGCCGACTTCCCGGTGACGAACTGGCTCAATGCGCTCTCCAACCAGTTTCCTCCGGGCCAACCGTACGGCAAGCTGGTCTCCGGAGGGGCGAACAGTGAATTTCACGTGCTCAATGATGACGTGCGGCGCGAATACGACAAGAACGGGCTGCATATTCTAGGCGCAGCCGGCGGCGCGGCTTACGATATGATGTGCAACAAGCCGGTTGCGGATCTGGAACAGGCCAAGGGCAAGCGCGTGCGCAGTCCCAATCAGGCATTCGCCAGGGAAGTCGAAGCGCTCGGCATGGTCGCTGTTCCGATCGTGATCTCGGAAGTCTACGAGGCCTACAGCCGCGGCATCATCGACTGCGTCATCCTTTACCCCTGGGGCTACAATTCATATGGGCTGACGGGCGTCGGCGGCGACAACTACTGGATCCGCATTCCGCTGTCAGGCTGGATGGCAACTCTGGCGCTCGTCAACAAAGGCGTATGGGACGGCCTTCCTCCGGTTGCCCAGCGCATCTTGACCGACGGCTACGCGACCCTGCTGGAGGTCGATGCCGCGCAAACACTTGCAGGCACGGTGAAGTTCGGCGATTCCGTCCGGGAGGGTAAAGTCCAGGTCCTGGAAATCTCGGACGATATGATGGCAGCATTGAAGGCACATCAGGCAAAAATCGTCGCAGAATTGGCAGCGAATGCACCGGAAGGCGTCACCGATCCCCAGCAGGCGATCGATCAGTTCATGGAACTGATGAAGAAGTGGAGCGACATCGTCTCGAATGATTTGGGCATTCCAGCCGAGTCAGCCGATGCAAATGAAGTGAACGACGCGTGGCACGAAGACCATACGGCTGAACTGAGAGCTTATCAGCAGCGCGTTTCGAAAGAACTTGCCGCAGCATATGCGGCTGCCGAATAGGCCGACCTTCTCTGCCCGAGCCGCCTTCTTGCGGTTCGGGTTCAGTGTTCGGCCGGGCCGTGTCAGGCCCGCGTCCGGCGCCAGGTGATACCGATATTTCCCCCATCCCAGTCGATCGGTGAAGGTTCCAGTTGGATCCCGACGCTGTCCAGGCGGGCCAAGTTGATGCCTTTTGATGACCTTTCAGGCGCGCTGTCGAAACAGCGATGGACATTGGAGTAACGATGAAACGGAAGGTAATTCTGACTTGCGCGGTGACGGGCGGCGGAGCGATTGGCCCAAAAGGCAAATACGTGCCCATTACACCCGAACATATTGCTTCGGAGGCGGTGGCCGCCGCCAAGGCTGGCGCAGCCTCCGTTCACATTCACGTTCGCGATCCCGAGACCGGCGCCCCATCCATGGCGTTGGCTCTCTATGAGGAAGTCGTTGAGCGTATCCGGGCCAGCGGCGTCGATGTGCTTATCAATCTGACGGGAGGTGTCGGCGGAACCTACATCCCCTCCCTGGAGCCGGGCAATCCAATAAAGGAAGTTCTATCTCCATACCTGCGTACGCAACACATCAAGAAGTTGAGGCCGGATATCTGTACCCTCGATATCACGACAATGAATTTTGGAGAGAACGCTGTTGTAAATACTCCGGCCCATCTGAGGATAATGTCGAAGATCATACAGGAAGCCGGCGTCAAGCCCGAGCTCGAGGTTTTCGATCTTGGCCAGATCGATCTTGCGAACCGTCTTTTGGCCGCGGGAGAGTTGCCCGCGCCGCCGTTTTTCCAGTTCTGTCTCGGAATTCGCGGCGGAGCACCCGCTACCACCGAGAGCATGGTCATGATGCGCTCGCTTTTGCCGCAAAACACCCTTTGGTCGGCTTTTGGGATCGGACGCGCCCAATTTCCCATGATTGCGCAATCCGTGATCCTGGGAGGGCACTGCCGTGTGGGATTGGAGGACAACCTCTATCTTGAACGGGGCGTGCTGGCCGAAGGCAACGTCCCTCTGGTCGAACGAGCGGTGACGATTATCGAGGCGCTTGGATGCGCGGTTGCGACCCCCGCGGAAGCACGCGAGATTCTTTCGCTCGAGAGCGTATAGCCGGATATGGACGGGGAAACAGAAGGAGTAGATGAAGCGCCGGCCACCGATTTCCTACCTTCGAATGAGGGGTGGACTCTGATATCCGACAACAGATTCGCGGATATGGTTGCAGATCTGTGGATCAAGCAGACGGGCGAGGACCTGAGCGTGGGAATGATTCGCGAGGAACGCCACGACAACGGCACTGGCACGATACATGGCGGGATGATTTGCACCCTGGCTGATATAGGTCTGGGGAAAATGGTTCGCCTGCGGCGTAACCGGGACCGGCCACTGGATGCCCCCGGAATTGCTAGCGCCACCATACAACTCGACGTGAATTTTTGTGGGCGGGTCGGTCGTGGTGATTTCGTTTACAGCAGGGCCATCATCAAATCGATGAGCCGGTCGTTGACCTTCGCTCAAGGCGAACTGCGCGTCGGCGACCGCACCGTCGCCATCATGCAGGGCGTTTTCAAGGTGATTGACGGCAAGCGAGCGGTTTGAAACGCAAATCCCTGCATTTCCTCCTTCGGCGATAGCAGCGCGGGCGCAGCTTCGACGAACGGTTCGATCAGGTGCCGCACGAAGCTGGCATGATCGTCCGGTGCCCCGGGAAAAGGGTCGAGGAGGCGCGCCATGGCTCGCTGCTTGTCTTGCGCGTCCCGGATCGCGGAACTGGCGCAGAGCGCTTCCTCGGCGAGGTCGGGGCTGGGCTCCTTTTTCGAGAACGCATGGCGAGCGATCGTGATGGCGGTTGTCGCAATTCTCAAAAAGTCGGAGGCGTATTGACCCACAGCAGGATGGTCGTCGTCTGGCCCGGGTTCAGCCAGGCGTGTCTCAACGTACTCGGGAAATAGATGCTTTCACCCTGGCCGAGATTGTGCTGCTTGTCGCCCTGGATGGTGATCTGGAACTGTCCGAACAGGACGTAGATGAATTCCTCGCCGTCGTGGTCGTAGGCGCCATGGCTGCCGATACCGGGCTCGATGTACCAGCGCTGGCAGTCCATCATGGTCTTGCCTGAGGCCATCTGTTCGATCCGCAGACCCGAGCCGAGCGTTGGCTGCAGAACCCCTCCCGACTTCGGCGTTATCACCGTTTGCTGGCCCGCCATGGTATCCTCGGCCATCAGCTCGGTCAGGGTCAGGCCGTAATAGGATGCCAGCGCCTTCGTTTCGGGAATGCCGCCCAGCGACGTGCGCTCGATCGATGCAAGCACCTTCTGGTCGATGCCGGTGCGGCCGGATAGCTCGCGTAGCGTCAGTTTGGCCGCCTGGCGCAGACGGCGCAGGCGGTCTCCCACCGTGCTGACCGTTTCGCTCGGCTCGGGGGCAGGGCCCGCGGGGACGATCGCCGATCTCAGCGCGGTGATGCTGAGGCCCTGGATCTTGCGCAGGCGCTGGATGTTCTGCGCCTCCGCGACATGGCGCTGTTCGAACTGGCGGTGGCCCGTCGCGGTCACATGCGGAGTAAGGAGATTCTGGTCGCACCAGTAGCGCAGGGTGCTGACCGGGATGCCGGTCAGCCGGCTCAGATCCGAGATCCTCAGGACCGCTTTCGAGCCGGCGCCGCTGCCGGAATCTTCAACATCGTTGCTCATTTTTTGACCTGCATGGCGGGGATTCTATCTGCCACAGCCACTGGGCGATGTCAGGCGAGAAAAATTCAACAAATTAACTTGACATATTTTTTCAACCGTTCACTTTTGGTTGTCAAGCGCCGGGGACGGTCGCGCACGGAATACGCTAAAAAGTAGGAAGGACTGCTCGGATGTGGCGAGTTGGGATTGACGTTGGGGGAACTTTCACCGACCTTTTCGCTTGGAACGAACAGAATAACAACTACAAGACAGCTAAAGTTCTTACGACGAAAGACGACCGTTCACGCGGAGTTTTGCAGTCGATCGAAGCCGCCGGCATCGCCTTCGGCGACATTTCCCTCCTGATGCACGGCACGACCACGGCGACGAACGCGCTGATCGAACGCGACTTTCCCGACGCCGCCTTCATCACCACCGACGGGTTCCGCGACACGATCGAAATCGGACGCCAGCACCGCAAGGCGCTCTATGATCCCTACCAGACCAAGCCCAAGCCGCTGATCCGCCGTCGCCACCGTTTTGCGCTGGACGAGCGCATGGCGGTCACCGGCAAGGTTCGCCGGCCGCTGGACGTGGACGCCGCGAACAGGATCGCCGCCACGATTGCCGAGCGCGGGATCAAGGCGGTCGGGATCGGCTTCATCAACGCCTATGTGAACCCCGAGCACGAGCAGCAGATGCGCGACATCCTGCGCGAGCATGTGCCCGAGGCGCACGTGGTCATCTCGGCCGAGACGCGGCCGATCTTTCGCGAGCACCCGCGCTTCGTCACGACGGCGATCCGCGCCTGCCTGATGCCGGTGATGACCATCTATTTCGACCGGCTGAGCACGTCGCTCGCCGAAAAGGGATTTACCGGCACGCTGCTGATCCTGAAGAGCAATGGCGGTGTCATGGGGGCCGAGAACGCCAAGGAGCGCCCCGAGGAACTGATCGAATCCGGCCCGGCCGGCGGCGTCGCCTACGCTTCGTACCTGGCGCGCACCACGGGCTTTGGAAACATCATCCACACCGATGTCGGCGGGACCAGCTTCGACGCTTCGATCGTGGAGAACGGCGGCGGCCTGATCACCCGCAACTACGAGCTGGAATGGGAGGTGCCGGTCAGCGTTCCCATGCTCGACATCCACTCCGTGGGCGCGGGCGGCGGATCGATCGGATGGGTCGACGACGGCGGCTCGCTGCGCGTCGGTCCGCGAAGCGCCGGCTCCGAACCCGGCCCCGCCTGCTACGGCCGCGGCGGCCTCGAACCCACCATCACCGACGCCAACCTCGTGCTGGGGCGTCTCGATCCCACGCTGTCGAACAAGTTCTCGCTGGACGTGGCGGCGGCGGAAGCGGCCATCGACAGGCTCGCCGGCAAGATAGGCCTGACCCGGCTGCAGGCTGCCGAAGGCATGATCAAGATCTCCTGCGAGACCATGGCCCAGGCGGTGAAAGGCGTCGTCGTGGAGCGCGCCCGCGATCCTCGCGATTTCGTGCTGGCCAGTTTCGGCGGCGCGGGTCCGATGCACGCCTGTTTCGTCGCCCAGGCGATGAACATCCCCAAGGTGATCATACCCGGGCAGGCCGGTGTGGCCTCGGCATTCGGCGCCACGGCAATGAACGTCCGGCACGACGTCGAGGCTTTCCACTACGCCGATCTGGGCACCGTCAGTGTCGATGCCCTCAACCGGATCTACGAACAGCTCGAAGTGGAGGCGCGCGAGCGGTTGGCGCGCGACTCGGTACCCGCCGACAAGATCGAGATCGGCCGCACCGCGCAGATGCGCTACGTCGGCCAGACATATGAAGTCGACGTGTCGATCCGTTCGGGCAAGCTGGACAAGGACCACCTGCCGGAGATCGCCGAGGCATTCCATGCCGCGCATCGCCAGGAGTATGGCGTCAGTTCGGATGATTTCCCCATCGCTTTCGTCGCCCTGGGGGTGGTCGCCACGGGCGCGCTGACCGAGGCGCCTGTCTTCAACTTCGCTTCCGGCGCCAAGACCGAGGGCAGCCAGGACCGCAGCCGCAAGGTCTATTTCGAAGGCACCTGGGTCGACGCCGTCCTGAAGAACGCAGCCGATATCCTGACGGGCGAGACCATCCGCGGCCCGGCCCTCATAGAATATCAGGATTCCATCGCCGTCTTGCCGCCCGGCTGCGACGGCGAGGTCGACCCGCACGGCAACCTGATCGTCAGCATCTCGAACTGAGGAGAACCGGCATGGCCACTTCCAACCCGACCCAGAATGCCGTGACGGGCATCTCCGACCGGATCGATCCCGTCACCTTCGAAGTGTTGCGCAACAGCTTCGAATACGCCTGCACCCGCATGGCGACGATCATGCAGAGAACCTCGTTCTCGCCGATCCTCGCCGACATCCTGGACTTCTCGAATGCGATCTACGACGCGGACGCCAACCTGCTCGCCCAGGCCGCGAACTGCCCGGTGCATCTTGCGGCGATGAAGTTCAGTGCCGACGCGGCTCTGAAGCGCTTTCCCAAGGAGACGCTGAAGCCCGGCGACATCGTCGCCCTGAACGATCCCTATCAGGGTGGTACTCATATCAACGACATCACCTTCGTTATGCCGATCTTCCACGAGACCTTTCTCGTCGGTTTCGCGGTCAGCCGCGGGCACTGGATGGATCTGGGCGGCGGCGCGGCGGGAGGCATGTCGTTCTCGACCCACATCGCCGCCGAGGGGCTGCGCCTGCCGCCGATCAAGCTCTACGAGAACTACGTGATCAACGAGGATTTCCTCGCGATCATCATGAACAACACGAGGACGCCCTTCTACATCAAGGGCGACCTTCAGGCCCACCTCGGCGCGCTCAAGGCCGCCGAGGCGGAGGTCACCCGTGCGGCCGATCGCTACGGTCGCGATCTGGTGCAACTGGCGATGAAGGAACTGATCGCCTACACCGAGCGGATCGTCCGCAAGAGCATCGAGATCATTCCAGACGGCGTCTACGAGGCCGAGGATTTCGCCGATACGGACGGCTTCTCGCCGGATCCGATCAAGGTGAAGGTCAAGCTCATCATCGAGGGGTCCGACATCACGGTGGATTTCACCGGCTCGGATCCGATCGTGAAGGGCTCGATCAACTCGCCCTATGCCAACACCGCCTCGGCCGCCCTCTATTCGCTGCAGTTCTTCCTCGCGCCGCACGCGCCCTCGAATGCGGGAATGTTCGCGCCCATCAAGCTGGTCATCCCCGAAGGCACCTGGCTCAATCCGGTCTGGCCGGCGCCGACCATCGGCTGCACGACGCTGGCCTCGTCCAAGATCACCAGCGCGATCTGGCAGGCTCTCGCCAAGGCCATCCCCGAACGCGTGACGGGCTCGACCTGCTCGGAATGCAACTGGTTCGTCTCGACCGCAGTCGATCGCGCCAAGGGAATCGCGGGCGTGTTCTCCGATCTGCCGGCCGGCGGCTGGGGCGGTACGCCCTTCAACGACGGCATGAACGTGACGATGGACCCGCTGGGCAACTGCATGAACATGGCCGCGGAAACCGCGGAGCTCTTCTTCCCGATCGAATACGAGAGCTTCGACCTGCGCCAGGATTCGGCCGGCCCGGGGAAGTTCCGCGGCGGGTTGGGAGCCGTGTTCAAGGTCCGCTACCTCTGTGAGGGCGAGCTGAACATGGAAACCTCGCGCACCCGCCAGGGCAGCCCCGGCGTGAACGGCGGGGGCTTCAGCGCCGTCCAGCGCTCGAGCCACCTCTATCCGGATGGCAGTCGCCAGGTCATCGGCGGGCTCAGCCCCAACGGCGACTGGACCAGTCCCCTGCTGTCCGGCCACGCGTTCAATTATGACGAGCAGTTCCTGTTCGAAAGCACGGGAGGCGGCGGTTGGGGCAGACCCTCCGAGCGGCCCATCGACAAGGTGCTGGACGACGTGCTGGACGAATACATCTCGATCGACGCCGCGCGCCGCGACTACGGCGTGGTGATCGACCCGGCCACCATGACGGTGAACGAGGCCGAGACCGCCCGGCTGCGCAAGCTTCAGACATAACGCGGTGCAGCCCCGGCACCGGCTGCCCGGGCTGCATCCGCCGACCGCGGGCTCAACCGCGGCGCCATTTCCGCTCTTTTTTCGAAGAAACCAGGCACCGCTTCGGCGGCAACAGGGAGTATTGCAAAATGACAAGCTACAAGTCCCAGCGGCTTGCCGCTCCGGCGATCGGGCGTCGCGCCTTCCTAACCTCCTCCGCCGCCACCGCCGGGCTCGGCGCGGCGACGCTGGCCGGCATCAATGCGGGCCATGCCCAGCAGTCGGGAACCATCAAGATCGGACAGATGGTCTCTTTGACCGGTCCGCTTGCCGTCGACGGCGTCGAGCACAAGAACGGCCTCGACATGGCCATCGAGGAAATCAACGAGGCTGGCGGCATCCTCGGCATGACGGTGGAGAGCGTCGTGCTCGACAGCGCCAACCAGACCGCCGAGGAAGTCTCGTCCGCGGCCAACCTGCTCATCGACCGCGAAGGCGTCAGCGCCATCGTCAACGGCTACAATGTCGGCGCCAACCAGGCCGAATACGATGCCATCGCCGACGCCGGCATCATCTACATTCACTACAACACGTCGGTCGGCCACCACGAGGTCTTCGAGAGCGATCCCGAACGCTACTTCGGCATCTTCATGGCAGACCCGGCCGAGGTCTACTACGGCTACGGCCTGCCGGTCATGCTCGACCGCATCCGCTCGCAGGGCATCTGGAAGCCCGAAAACAACCGGATCGCGCTGATCACCGGCTCGCTGCCCTATTCCATCGTCATCTCGAACGCGATCCGCGACAACGCCGCGAAATACGGGTTCGAGGTCTCGTTCGAGGAAGTGGTTCCCGTTCCGACCACCGAATGGGGCGCTGTGCTGAAGAAGGTGCGCGACGACGCGCCGGCGGTCATCGCCAACACGCATTTCTACCCGGGCGACCTGGCGCAATGCCAGGTGCAGTTCGCGCAGAATCCGACCAACAGCCTCGTCTACTACCAGTACGGCCCGCTGCTGAAAGCCTTTTCCGAGCTGGCGGGCGAAGCCGCGCGCGGCGTCCTGACCTCGTCGGTGATCGGCATCCTACCGGACGAACTGGGCAACGCCTTCCGTGAAAAGTACTACGCCAAGTTCGGCGATACGGCGGAAGCCGATCCGGGCGCATCGACCTATTCGGAGATGTACCACTATGCCATCGCCGCGGCGCTGGCCGGTGGCGTCGGCGAGCCGGGTAACCACGAGCAGAACCGCAAGATCGCCGACAATTTGCGCCGCTTCGTCTACCGCGCGCCATTCGGGACCCTCCGCTACGACCCGCGCTTCAACGCGGCCATTCCGTACCCGACGCTGTCGGAGGATCCATCGCTGGCGATGCCGCATCTGCTCTACCAGATCACGGATCCGGCCGCGGCAAACCCCAAGAAGCTGATCTACCCCGCTCCCTACAACGAAGCGGAATTCACGCTGCCGCCCTGGTTCAAGTGAGCCCCTCCGCCTGCCGCAACCAAGGAAACCCGAGCCACAATGGACATCCTGGCGACCACCCTCGGATTGGGCGCTTTCTACGCTGCGAGCGCCGTCTCCCTGGCTCTGATCTGGGGGACGTTCGGCATGCTCAACCTGGCGCATGGCGCGTTCATTACGGTGGGAGCGTATGCCTCGCTCCTCGTCGTGAACCAGCTGGGGATGCCGCCGTGGACCGGGATTCTGGCGGGCGCGGCGGGCGGCGCGGCCATCGGCGCCGTGATCAACACTCTGCTGGTGGCGCGCGTCTTCGCGCGCCCCGGCTTCGAGATCAACATCATCATCCTGACGATGGCGGCGGCGACCATCGTGGTCGACGGCATCAACAACATCGTCGGTCCGTCGACCCAGCGGCAGCCCTTCGCGATCGAGGGGCGGTTCGCCTTCGGTGAAACCTCAATCGCCTGGCAGACGGTCATGGTGATCGCGATCAGTCTGGCCATGACCCTGATCCTGACGCTGATGCTGCGCTACACCGCGCTCGGACGCTCGATCAACGCGGTTGCGCAAGAGCCGACGGCCGCGCGGCTGAACGGCATCAACGTCAACCGGATCGTGATGAAGGTGATGCTGATCTCGGGGGCCGTCGCCGGCGTGTCGGGCGTCCTGATCACGCAAAGCACCGCGGTCTATCCGACGGTCGGCCAGGAACCGCTGCTGAAGGCGCTGATCATCTGCGTCATCGGCGGGCTGGGGAGCATTACCGGTGCCGTGGTCGGCGCCTTCCTTCTCGCCTTTCTCGAGACCGTGGCCCAGTTCGAGCTGGGCACCAAGTGGGGCAGCCCGGTCCTGCTCTTCGCGGCGGTGGCGATGCTCGTCCTGCGTCCGAACGGATTGTTCGGCTCCCGCGACATCACGAGAAACTGACATGAACCGTCTCAGCCCGCAGAAGCAGGACTATCTCATCCTTGCGGTGTTCACCCTCGCTTTGGTCCTGCTGCCGCTGACCGGACGGTCGAACTATTTCCTCGGGCAGGGCACGCTCTACCTGATCTGGGCCGCGGTGGTCACCCAGTGGAACATCGTGCTCGGTGTGGCCGGCATTATGTCGATCGGCAACCTGGCGCTGTTTGCCGCCGGCGGCTACTCGGTTGCGCTTCTCGGCCTGTACTTCGACATCTCGCCCTGGGTCAGCCTGCCGATCGGGGCGCTGGCCGGCCTGGGCATGGCGCTCCTGATGGGCCTTTCGACGCTTCGGCTCCGCGGCGCTTACACCGTGGTCGTGACACTGTCGATCTCGATGGTGATGTATCAGCTGATCGTCACCGACGTGGCCTGTTTCCGCCGCACCGCGAGCGCCTGCTATTCCCTGACCGGAGGTTCGCGCGGCGTCACCCGGTTCGGAGATTTCGGCTTCAACGAGATGTTCGGCTACGGCGGCGCGGCCTGGGGCAATTTCCTGCTGGCGTTGGCGACCCTGGTTCTGTGCATGGCTGCGGCGATCACCGTGATCCACAGCCCCTATGGCCGCGCCTTCCAGGCCCTGCGCGACAACGAGCAGGCGGCCCGTGCGCGCGGCATCCGCATCGAGAAGTTCCAGCTGATCGTCTTTGCCGCCGCAGGATTCTTCACGGGTCTGGCAGGCGGCGTCTATGCCGGCACCCAGCGCACCTTCGGGCCCCAGATCCTGGGGTTCCCGACGCTTCTGTTCCTCCTGTCGATCATGATCGTGGGTGGACGTGGCCGGATCTGGGGTCCCGTGCTGGGCACGATCTGCCTCGCCCTGGTGCAGGAAAACACCACCGGCCTCGCACAGTGGCAGAGCTCGACCTATGCGCTGCTGCTCATCGTGATCCTGATCATGGCGCCCGAGGGGCTGGCAGGCGGCCTTTCGCCGTTGCTGCCCTGGGCGAAGGCGCGCGCCGGGGGAGGCGGGTCGTGAGCGGTCCCGATGCCAAACACGGGACCGCCCTTGAGGTCAGCCACCTGACAAAGCGCTATGGCGCGATGGCGGCGGTCGACGATCTGACCTTTCACGTCGAATGCAACGAGATACTGGGCATCAGCGGACCCAACGGGGCCGGCAAGACGACCCTTTTCGATCTCGTCTCGGGACTGACTGTTCCCAGCGGAGGCGAGGTGGTGCTGTTCGGCAGGAACATCACCACGCAGCGTCCCGAGCAGATCTGCCACCTCGGCCTGGCCCGGACCTTCCAGCTCAACGCCGTGTTCGATTCCATGACGGTCGAGGAAAACCTGATGACCGCCAACTATTTCGGCCATCGCAACCGCAGTTTTCCGGCGCTGAGTTTCGACAGCCACAGCCGCGCCGCCTGCGACTCGGCGCTTGAGATCGTCGGCCTGTCCAGCGAGCGCAGGCGGCCCGCCGCGACTTTGACGGGGCTGCAGCGCAAGCTTCTGATGCTCGCCAGCGCGATCGCGACCGAGCCGCGCCTCCTGATGCTGGACGAGCCGGTGGGCGGCCTCAACCGCGACGAGATCGACCAGTGCGCACAGGTCATCCGTCACATCCGCGCCGAGCGCAACCTGACAATCGTCTTGATCGAACACGTGATGAGCTTCGTCACCGCGCTGGCCGACCGGGTGATGGTGCTGCACCACGGCGCGAAACTCTATGAGGGGAGCATCGCAGGCATGGCCGAGAGCGCCGAGGTGGTCTCGGCCTATCTCGGCACCTCGGGCCTCAGGGATTTGAAGAGGGCCGCTGGGACGAACGATGTCCACGCAACTTGAGATAGAAAATCTTTCGGCGAACTATGGCCGCGAGCCGGTGCTGACCGATGTGTCGCTGCGGGTCGCCGCCGCGCAGGTCACCGGCATCGTCGGCCCGAACGGCAACGGCAAGACCACGTGCCTGCGTGCCATCTCGGGACTGATGCCGCGCATGTCGGGGGTTGTCAGGCTGAACGGGGAGCGCATCGACAACCTGGCGCCCGAACAGATCGCGCGGCGCGGGATCATCCATGTGCCGCAGGGCGACCTGATCTACAGGAAGATGACGGTTCGCGACAATCTGCTTGTCGGCGGCACCATGAACCCGAGCCGAGGGGCGACCGCCGACCGGCTCGAACACGTGCTGACACTGTTTCCGCGCCTGCGCGAACGGCTGTCCCAGACGGCGAGTTCGCTGTCGGGAGGCGAGCGGCGGATGCTCGGCATCGGCCGCGGCCTGATGGCGGCGAAGATGCAGCTCCTGATGCTGGACGAGCCGTCTCTGGGCCTCGCGCCCTTGGTCATCGACCAGATCTACGAGGCGATCAACAACCTGTCCGCCCAGGGCATGGCGATCCTGATCGTCGAGGAAAGCGTGGAACGCATCGCCGCCACCGCCCGCCACCTGTCTCTGCTCAGCCATGGCGAGTTCGTGTGGTCCGGACCGCCTGCCGAGCTCCTCGCGAGCGACGCGCTTGCCGAAACCTATCTCGGGGTCTGATCGATGGCAGCCGAACCGGAACCGCGCAGATCGATACTCCTGATGGCTGGCGCCATCCTCGCGAACGGCGCGGCGGGGCTCCTGTACGTCTGGAGCCTGTTCATCCTGCCGATCGAGGCCTCGCTTGGGCTCGGCCGCGCCGACATGGGCATGATCTCCTCGCTGGCGCTTATCAGCTTCACGGTCGGGGCCTCGGTCATGCCGGCGTTTCTGGCGCGGATCGGACGATTGGGGGTCGCTTGCCTGGCATTCGCTCTGATCGCAGGAGGGCATCTGGTCTTCGGGATATGGCCGAGCTGGGCGGCACTGGCCCTCGGCTACGGCGTCGGATTCGGCGCGGGCTCGGGCACGGCCTATGCCTTCGCCCTGTCGCTGGCGGCCGCGCTACCGGCGCATGTGAGGGCTGTCGCGATCGGCGTCGCGATGGGCGCATTCGCACTGAGCGGCATCCTGCTTCCGGTGACGCTGGGCGGATGGATCGCGTCCGCCGCCCCCGGGAGCGCCTTCGTGCGCATCGGCATCGTCGTACTTGTTGTCGGCCTTCTCTGTGTGCTGGCCGTCCTGGCCTCCGGCGCGAGCCGGCGCGATCATGAGGCGCAAACCCTCGCTGGCACCGCCCCGCGGATGGACCGGCCGTTCCTGGTGCTGGCAATGATCTTTTTCATGCTTTGCTTCATCGGTCTCGCCGTGATTTCGCACGCGGCGGCCATGGCCGCTTCCGCTGGAATCCCCGCTCCGGGCTATGCCGCGTCCGCGCTGACCCTGGGCTATCTGGCGGGCTCGATCCTCGGCGCGCCGATCGCCGAGCGGCTCGGCGAACGGCGGGTTCTGATGGCACTCGGCGCGCTGGCGCTCGTCGGCACGCTGGCCATGTTCGCGGCAAGCGCTGCCGTGTTCTTCGCGGGCGCGGCCCTCGTCGGCATCACCTTCGGCGGCTCGGGATCGATCATGCCGGTGCTGCTGGGCCTGCGCTACGGCGCCGAACACATCTCGCGTCTCTATGGGCGGCTGATCATCGCCTACGGACTGGCGGGATTGGTCGCGCCCGACATCGCCGGTCGTCTCTTCGATCGGGCGCAGAGCTATGCCCCTACCATCGGCCTCTGTGCCGTCCTCGCTCTCACCGCCATCGTGGCGCCCCTGCTTCTGGAGCGATCCAGCAGAGGCCGATGACTCCCCAATGCAATTCAACTATCCGTCCCGGGCCGTCCTTGTGCCGGTCGGGCGGTCCGTTCCGGAAAGGAGCCGGTCTTGGACATTCCCTCGAGCGCCGAAGTCGTCATCATTGGAGGTGGCGTTGCCGGCTGCTCCATCGCCTATCACCTCACGAAGCTCGGCATCAGCGACGTGGTCCTGTGCGAGCGCAAGCAGCTCACCTGCGGCACGACCTGGCACGCCGCGGGCCTGGTGACGCAGCTGCGTGCGACGCGGCAGATGACCGAACTGGCGCAATATACGGGTGAGCTGTTCGGCACGCTCGAAGCGGAGACGGGCCAGGCTACCGGCTTTCGCCGCAACGGCTCCCTTCGTGTCGCCAACAATGCCGCACGCTACGAGGAGCTCGCCCGCGGCGCCTCCATGGCCCGCAATTTCGGCCTTCCGGTCGAGGCGGTCACCGCGGCCGGCATCAAGGAGCGCTGGCCGCTGGTCGACACATCCGATCTCGTGGGCGGCTTCTGGTCCCCCATGGACGGACAGGTGAACCCCGCCGACGTGACGATGGCCTACGCCAAGGGCGCGCGGATGGGCGGCGCGCGCATCGTCGAAGCCCTGACCGTGACGCAGATCCTGGTGGAGGGGGGCTGCGCGACCGGCGTGATGACCTCGCAAGGCGCGATCAGGGCGAAGCACGTGGTGATCTGCGGTGGCATGTGGTCGCGCGAGCTGGCGGCCGAGATCGGCGTCACCGTGCCCCTGCAGGCAGTCGAGCATTTCTATGTGGTCACGGAGACGATCCCCGATCTGCCACGCGACCTTCCTGTCCTGTTCGTCGGCGACGAATGGACCTACTACAAGGAAGATGCCGGCAAGCTGCTGATCGGCTTTTTCGAGCCGAAGGGCAAACCCTGGGGCCTCGACGGCATTCCAGCGGATTTCAGTTTCGACAGCCTGCCCGAAGACCTCGATCACATCGCGCCCCACCTCGACGATGCGATAAAGCGGATCCCGCGCCTGCAGTCGGTGGGAATGCAGCTCTTCTTCAACGGACCGGAGAGCTTCACGCCCGACAACCGGTATCTGCTGGGCGAGACGCCAGAGGTCGCCGGGCTGTTCTGCGCCACCGGCTTCAACTCGCTCGGCATCCTCTCGTCGGGCGGCGTCGGCCGCTCGCTCGCATCCTGGATCCAGAACGGCCGACCGCCGGTCGACCTGATCGACGTCGACGTGCGACGGGTCCAGACCTTCCAGCGCAACCGCAGCTACCTCGCGGCGCGGGCGGGCGAATCCATCGGCGTGAGCTTCGACATTCACTGGCCCTCGCGCCAGTTCGAAACCGCCCGTGGCATCCGCCGGTCGCCGATCCACGACAGGCTGCTGGCGGCCGGCGCCTGGATGACGGAAGCGGCCGGGTGGGAGCGGCCCGGCTTCTACGGCACGGAAGAAGAACGCGCGGACATCCGCTATTCCTACGACCGGCCCAGCTGGTTTGCCAATGTGGGCGCCGAATGCCGCACCACGGCCGAGGCGGTGGGCATCTTCGACCACAGCTGTTTCGCAAAGTACCGTGTGGAAGGGCCCGATGCGCTCACGGTATTGAACAAGGTGTCCGCCAACCAGATGGACGTGCCGGTGGGCCGGGTCGTCTACACCCAATGGCTGAACGAGATCGGCGGCATCGAGGCCGACGTCACCGTCACGCGGCTGGCGGAGGACGCCTTCCTGGTTGTCACCATCTGCGTTTCACAGCGCCGCGACCTGTCCTGGCTGAAGCGGCACATTCCAGAAGACGCGCGCGTCATGGTCTGCGACGTCACCTCCGGCCTGCCGATGCTGGCGGTGATGGGCCCGAAGGCGCGCGAACTGATGCGGCGCGTCTCGCCGGACGACTTCAGCAATGAAGGCTTTCCCTTCGGCACCAGCCGCGAAATCGATCTCGGTTTCGCGCGCGTTCGCGCCAGCCGGCTGACCTACATGGGCGAACTGGGCTACGAACTCTACGCGGAAGCCGAATTCGCCGCTCACGTCTACGACACGTTGATCGAGGCCGGTCGCGACCTCGGCCTCGGCCGTGTCGGCTTCTTCGCGCTGAACTCGCTGCGCATGGAAAAGGGATACCGCCACTGGGGCCACGACATCGGCGAAGAGGATACGCCCTACCAGGCCGGTCTCGGCTTCGCGGTGGCGCTCGACAAGCCGGGCGGTTTCATCGGACGCGACGCGCTTGCCCGGCAGAAGTCGTCGGGACCGCTGCGCCGGCGCATGGTACAGATCAGGCTCGTCGACACCGAAGCGCCGCCGCTGCTGCTTCACCACGAGCCGGTGCTTCTCGATGGCCGGATCATCGGCTCCGTCACCTCGGGAGCGTACGGCTACCGCGTGGGAGCGTCGCTGGGACTGGCCTATGTCGAGAACGAGGGCGGCGTCACGAAGGACTGGCTCGAAAGCGGTAAGCTGGAGGTAGAGATCGCCATGAAGCGGTGGCCAATCATCGCGCAATTCGGGCCCTGGTACGATCCGAAGGGCGAGCGCATCAAGGCCTGACACCGCCCACGGAGGAGAGACCCACTCGCCATGCAGATCCGCAAGCCAAAGCCCGACGACCGGCCAGAATGGGACCGGCTCTATTCCGGCTATGCCAACTTCTACAAGGTTGACCAGACGCCCGAGATGCGCGACCGCGTATGGGGCTGGCTGCACGATCCCGCTCACGAGAGCGAGGGACTGGTGGCTGAGGAGGGGGACCATCTGGTCGCCCTTGCCCATTTCCGCCCCTTCGCGCGGCCGCTCTCCGCGACCACCGGCTGCTTTCTCGACGACCTCTTCGTCGATCCGGAGACCCGCGGCACCGGCGTTGCCGACGCGATGCTTGCCGCACTGGAAGAGATCGCGCGGACGCGCGGCTGGACTGTCGTCCGCTGGATCACGGCCGAGAACAACTATCGCGCTCGCGCCGTGTACGATCGGAAGGCGGCGCGGACAGGTTGGGTAACTTACGACTTGGTGCCAGGCAAATAGGATCGGACAGTTCGTCTCCGCGAAGCTACCTGGATGTGCGGGGTTGTGCTCGGATGTACTTCGTTTCGAGGCGCAGGAGCACCGAAGTAACGGAGTATCCGATAGGGTGTTCTTTGGCGCATCCCATGCGCTTTGGCGACATCCCGAGCCCGGGTGACCGGCGCGGACGCATCGGACTGCGGCGTACCGTTCCTGCACTCCAAGGCCTGGCGGCCGTCCGAGCCGAGCGCCTCGCGCTCGTGCGGCGCGAAGCGGGCGTGGGTGGGTTCGCCGATCAACTCGCGCTCGGACTTGGCGAGTGCGGCCATGAGGTGGACCATGAGTTGGGCGCTGGAAGTCCCGGCATCACAGCTCTCGGTGAGCGAGCGGACGCTTATCCCGCGCGAGTTCATCGCAGATCAAATCCAACGCTGATCGTGTCCGATCATTCGGCGGCAACAACAGTCTGCGACGCCTCACACCATGGGATCGACTTTCCAGACCGAAAGTCCGCTATCAAAATCTACGACGATAGGCCCGACCGACCGATAGTGGCCCCGGACAAGCCAGTCCGACAGCTCGGATGGCTTGAAGTGACCTTCGCCCACACAGAACGATCCGTCAGCCGGGGCCTGACATGGCTGTGAGCCTAGGGAGAGCTCGTAGGCTAGACGTTGCTACCTATCTAACTGAATTTGCTGGTAGCGGAGGTCCGTTACCGCCGTTCCCCCTGAGACCAAGAACCGATGTTTGCTTTCGAAATTGAACAGATCAACGTCGCCTGATTGGAGCAGTCTGGGCGCCGAGATCCAACTTGCCGGAAGGAGCGCCCTGATTTGTTCGCAGCAAATGACGATTTATCGGTAGTCGGGATTCGCGAGGGGTGGCGCACTTCGACCCTGAAACCGGTTCAACTATTGCGGGATGAACGGGAGGTGTGCGCCCCCACATTGGTCGTAGAGATCGACTCCGCCATTTTTCCTAAGCGAACGAAGGAGCTCCTGCCCGATTGTTGGTTTCTCTCCGCTACCGGCCTTGTGGATCAGGCTCACACTGGCCTGTCGCCTTTGGTGATCTTGAGGGTTCGGTTGTCGACGCCGGGCAGCATCTTGGCCGGGTCGCGGGTGACGACCACGTCGATGACGGAAGGGCGGTCGCGTTCGGCATTGGCGGCACGGATGGCCGGCGCCAGTTGGTCGGGATGCTCAACGCGAATGCCGTGACAGCCGAAATCGCTGGCGATTTCCGCGTAGTTCATCTCGACCAGATCGGCCGACTGGTAGGCGCCGTACATGGAATGCTGCAGCGCCTTGATGTAGCCGGACGCGGCGTTGTTGACGATCATCAGGGTGAAGGGCGTGCCGACGCGGCGGGCGGTCTCGAGTTCGCCGATCGTCATGTTGAAGCCACCATCGCCGGTAATGGCGACCACCGGCTGGTCGGGCACGGCCATCTGGGCGCCCATGGCGCCGGGCAGGCCGTAGCCGATCGAGGCGAAGCCACGGTCGGCCACGAACCTGCGGCCCGCCGCCTTCGTGTCATAGAGCAGGCCGCCCCAGTGCGCGGCGAAGCCGCCATCGGCAACCAGCACCGACTCGGCCGGCATTTCGTTGTTCAACTCGTTCAGCATGCGGCCCATATTGATCGGCACCTCATCCGACAAGAGCCGGTCGGCTGCGCCCTTGCGCCATTTGGCCATGCGGGCGGTCACTTCCGCTGCATAATCGGACCGGGCCGCACGTGACGTCGCCGCCGCGCCGTGAAGGGCGGCGGACAGATCTTCCAGCGCAAGCCGGGCGTCGCCGACCAGAGCATGGTCGGTCCGCGTGGTGCGGCCAATCTCCTCGGGCAGCAGCTCAATGTGGATGATCGGAGCGGCGCCGTTGAACAGCTGGAAACGCTTGGTGGCGATCTCGCCTAGCTTGCAACCGATCACGATCAGGCAGTCGGAGCATTCGATCAGCTCGTTGGCGATGCGCGAGTAGCGCCCGAACAGGCCGATTGAGAGCGGATGGACGCAGGCGATGGCGCCCTTGCCCGACAGCGTGTGGGCGACGGGGATGGAGTGAGCCCCAGCGAAGGCCTGCAGTGCTTCATAGGCCTGCGAGATATGGATGCCGCCGCCAACCAGCAGGAGCGGACGGCTGGCCTTGGCGATCGCCGCGGCAGCCTTTTCGACTGCCCGCGCGTCAGGCCGCGAGCGATAAGCCGGAAAGCGTGTGGTCGCTGGATCAATCCAGAGGTCGGAAAGCGGATAGTCGAAGCTCTCATGCGCGATGTCCTCGGGCACATCGACTACAACAGGACCCGGCCTGCCGGAGGTGGCGACCGCAAAGGCGCGGCGCACCGCCTCCGGCACCCGGGAGGACCGCTCGACGCGGATCACGTCCTTGACCGCGGGGCGCAGAATATCGAGCTGGCGGGTCTCCTGGGTCATGTTCTTCCAGGAATGGTCGCGGTGGGTGTCGCCGACGAACACGACCTGGGCGATGCCGGCGTTGAAGCTTTCAACCAGCGCCGTCACCAGATTGGTGGCGCCGGGCCCCAGCGTGGCGTCGCAAACGCCAGGCCTGCCCGAAACCCGCGCCCAGGCGTCAGCCGCAAATGCCCCGCAGCGCTCGTCATTGATGAGATGATGCGTCAGACCCTTGCGGCGAACCGCGTCGTAGAAGGGCAACAGCTGGAACCCGCCCATGCCGAACATGGGGCCAACACCCGCCCGCTCCAGAATCTCGACAATCGCTTCTCCGCCGGTGAGGGTGAGGGTGGAATAGTCTGCTATGTGCGCTGCCTGGTTCACGAGGCGGTCCTTTCAGTCGATTTGCATGCAACGGGCTGCAATCTCATCCGTCCCGAGGCGAATGAAGTCGTTGGTGTGGAGATAGAGGAAGCTCACGCCTAGTCTGTGGAGTTCGCCGATCGTATCGGGGCTAGCCAGCATTCCGGCCGCGCGGCCTGCCGCGATGATGCGGGAAAGCGTCTGCTCGACCACGTCGCGAACTTCAGTCCGCGTCCAGGTGCCACCGAACCCCATCGACTTCGAAAGATCGACGGGCCCGACGAAGAAACAGTCGATGCCTTCGACCGAGAGAAACTCGTCCAGCGTCTGTACCGCCGCGATATCCTCGACCTGCACGATGACCGCGAAGTCGGGTCGCTGGCCGGACATGCAATAGTGTACCGCCGCCACCGCCTTGCGGGCCTCTGCGGACGTCTTCAACCTGGGGAGGACAATGCCATCAACGCCGCGCAAGAGGGTCCGCTCGATAACCGCGGCGTCGGGCGACCCGGTCCTGACGATCGCCGGAACGCCGGCGACATGCGCCGCGCGCGCCAGGTTCTCGATACTCTCGACCGATGTGTCACCCTGCTCGCAGTCTATGAAGATGACGTCGGCGCAGGTCTTGCCCAGAAATTCCACCAGCCCCGCATTGGAGTAGTCGATGTTGACCACGCGCAACGGTCGCGACGCGGCCAGATCGCTCTTGAGCTGCCCAGCGAAGGTCAAAGCATCGCCTTTCCGGCAGAAAGGCCGCCGCACACGTAAAGGGTCTGTCCGTTGACGAAACCTGCCTCCCGCGAAAGGAAAAATGCGACAGCTGCCGCTACCTCTTCGGGCCGTCCCATGCGCCCGGCGGGAATATCCCCGACCATATGAGCTCGGCGCTCGGAGCCTTCCGGGTTCATCCGGTCGAAGAGTTCGGTCGTGATCGGCCCCGGCGCGACACAGTTCGCCGTGATACCGAACCTCGCCAGCTCGATGGCCCATACGCGTGTCATCGAAATGATGCCGCCTTTCGAAGCGGCGTAGGCGGTGCGCAGTTCGCGGCCGAGGGCGGACCGGCTGGATATGTTGATGATGCGTCCGTAGCCGCGCGCCTTCATGTGAGGTGCGAGGATGCGAGCACAAAGCGCGGGCACGGTCAGATTGAGCGCGAACGTGTCCGACAGAAGCGGCTCGTCTGTGTCGTCCAGCGAGGCTGTGCGAGCGAATCCGGCATTGTTGACCAGCCCGGTGATACGATGCCTGCCCGCCAGATCTTCCAGTAGCGTAGTCAGGGTCGCTGTATCGCGCAGATCGACCGAAACAGTTTCGATGCTCTCCGCCACACATGGTGCGCGATCGAGGTTGATGACGTGATAGCCCTGACGCACCAAAGCGTCGGCAGTAGCTCGTCCGATACCCGCGGACGCGCCGGTGATGACGACGCTCTCCATCATCCCGCCTCTCCGTCCGTGAGTCCCACGCACAGTACGCTACAGGTGAGGGACTCCGTGACCAGGTACCAGCCCGGCTTTCGCGGATCGGCCGCGAGGTTCGTCGGATAAGTGAAGTCAGGGTCGTGCCAGAATGTACGCGGCAAGCCATTGGCCCCGAAACGCCATACACCGAGCCCGGCATGGACAACCATCAGGTCACCGTCCGGACCGCGTGCCAGCCCATCGGGGCCGACACCGCCGGACAGTTGGATGAAACGGCCCGCCTTGCGGATGTTGCCGTCCTCACCGAGCGGCAGGCGCCAAATCGCGTTGTCCCTGGTGACGGCCAGATAGATGACGGTCTCGTCTTCGGAAAACACCAAACCATTCGGACTGGGTATGCCGCCCATCGCCATAGTCAGAAGACCGTTGGAATATCTGAACAGGCGTCCGAAAGGCGCGTCGAGTCCTGACATGCCCTGATCGGTGAACCAGATATCGCCGTTGTGCGCGACGGTCAGGTCGTTCAGCCCGTGGAAGGGGGCGCCCTCGAAACCGTCGACAATGACGCGGACGCTCCCCTCCCTTCCGATCTCCAGCAGACCGCGTTTGTGATCGGCGACCAGAAAGCCGGCGTCGCTTAGCTTCATGCCGTTGGGCCAGCCGTCATATTCGGCGACCACCGACCACGACCCGGTTGGCGCGAACGACAGTATCCGGCCGAAGGGAATGTCGGTCATGTAGAGCGTTCCGTCTGGTCCCATGACCGGGCCTTCCAGAAAGCCGTCGAGCTTGCGGCCATCTAGTGCGTAGCGTGACCATTCCGATCGCGCCCCGCGCCGCAGTTCGCCCGGCATGCTGCACAAGACGGTGAATTGTCTGATTTTGGGGTCGACCATCAGATCTTCCCCGGGAGCCAGAGAGCCAGCCCGGGGGCCAAGACAAGGAGAACGAGAAAGGCAAGGAGAATGAAGTAGTACGGCACAGCGCCCCTCACGACGTCCGTGTAGGGGGCGTTGGCCGTCGACTGGATGACGAAGAGGTTCAGTCCGAACGGCGGTGTGATCTGTCCGATCTCGATGAGGATAACCAGGAAAACACCGAACCAGATCGGGTCGATACCGTAGATGGCGAATGCCGGCGCGATGAGCGGGACGGTAATCACCATCATCGCGATCGATTCGATAAACAGTCCGAGAATAAGATAGACGATGGCCACAGCGACGAGAAAGCCCACTGGGGTGAGGTTCATGCCCACGATCTCTTTGGTAAGGGCGCCGGTCACCCCCGATATCGCCATTGCGAAGGAAAAGAGGAAAGCGGCAATCACGATGAACAAGATCGTTGCAGAGGATCGCACGGTTCGGTGAAACGCCGCCACGAGCCGGTCGCTTGTCAGCTCACCAAGGGCGAAGGCGATCACAAGGGCGAGCACCGATCCGAGAGCCGCCGCTTCAGTAGGCGTGGCGACCCCCAGATAAAGCGCTGAGAGAACTAGGCCGATCAGTGCCACGACGGGGCCGACATCCAAGAGAACGCCGGCGCCGGGATCTTGCTCTGCCTTCTGCGGAGCTCCCGCCTGCCGGCGTCCGGCAAAGCCGACATAGATGCTGAACAGAAATGCGAGCAGGATGCCGGGAATCATCCCGGCCGCGAACAGGCGGACGATCGACGTTTCGGTGAACGTTCCATAGACGATCAGCGCGATCGATGGGGGGATCAGAATGCCAAGCGTACCGCCGGCCGCGAGCGACCCATAGGCTGCCGACATCGGGTAGCCGCGGCTTTTGAGTTCCGGTACCGCTACCGTGCCTATTGCGGCCGCGGTAGCGACACTCGATCCGGAGATCGCCGAAAACAGCGCGCATCCCAGGATATTCGTCTGCAGAAGTCCGCCCGGCAGCGAACGAGTCACCCGGGCAAGCCCCCGGTACAGGCGTGTTGCAAGCCCGGTCTGGAGCAGGATTTCGGCCATAAGGATGAACATCGGGATTGCCGTCAGCGTGAAGCTGTTGGCGGAAGACCACGTCACCAGACCAACCGCGGTCAGGCCGGCCACGCCCTTCTTCGCCACGATCAAAGCCATGGCTGCACCTGCTACAACGAAAGGAATCCACAGGCCGATTACGAGCAGCAACATTGCTACCGCGATCACAACAATCAAAAGCGTCATTCTTCGCCCCCGGAAATGACGAAGCTAGAGACGATGACGATCAAAAGCACCGCCAGTCCGGCGATCATGACCGCCTGCGGAATCCAGTTCAGGACGCCAAGCGCCGTGTCGGATCTGATTCCGCGGAAGAAACTGTCAGCGGCGAGCCGGATCAATTGCCAGAGATAGATCGATGTGACCGCCACGCCGGCGAGAAGGAAAACCGGCTGCAGGCCAGCGCGAAACGGGTGCGGAAACACGGAATACAATGCATCAACCCTGAGGAAATGGCCGTCGCGAAACGCGCCCGCAAGCGAAAGGCAGGTCAGTGAGACGAGGCCGAGCGAGGCGGTTTCTTCTGCAATCTGAATGGAAAAGCCCAACAACCAGCGGCAGAGCACCTCGACACAGACAACCAGCGCCATCAGGCCGAGAACTCCGTAGCAAGCCCAATCCGCCAAAGTGACGAGGACATCGAGCCCTCGTCTGATTGGGGACGGGCCCGGCCGCATGCTACCGGCCGAGGATCTTGCGCACGTCATCAAGCGCCGATCGAGTGCGCTCGCTATGCTCGGCGGCCCAACTGTCCCAGTAGCCGGCCATCTTGCCGGCAGCATCTGCCGCTTCGCCGTCCTTTGCTACGACGACCTTCATGCCGCCGGCCTCGAGTTCGGCCGTGACTTTAGCCTCGCTTTCCATCTGCTCCTGGGTCGCCTTGGCCGCGTATTCCTCTGCAAGGTCCTTCAGAAGCGACTGCTGTTCCGGCGACAGGGCGTCGAAAGCGTCCTTGTTCACGATAATGGCGCTGTTGAAGAAGTTGGGTCCCATCCTGTAGGTGGTCTTGAGCTGGTCTTTCCACAGGATCCCGCCGCCGACTGATGCGGTGAAAACCCCGTCGACCACGCCGGTCTGCAACGCGGTCGGCACTTCAGCGCCGCCGATCGTGACGGGCGAACCGCCATATGCCGAAACGAACGCACCCTGCTCCGGCGAGGAAACCCGCATCTTGTGTCCGGCCATGTCATCAAGTGAAGTCATGTCGAATGTGGCCCAGCTCACTTGCAGCGGATAGACGTATTGCGCGAGCAGCACCACGTTCTTCTCCGCGAACGCCTTTTCGAGCACAGGCGTTACGCTTTCCAGCCCCTTGTTGAATTCCTCTATCGAGGAAAACAGCATGGGCAGGCGGAGAATACCGCCTTCCTCGATGGCGCCAAGGAAGAAGCCGTCCGCTGCGATCTGAACGATGCCTTGCCCCACTGCCTGGGTGATGTCGCTCGCTTTGATACCGAGCGAGCCGGCGAGATTGACGTCGACCGCAATTTTGCCCCCGGTCTCCTCGGTGAACTCCTTGGCAAGTTCGATCAGGTTCTTCGCGCCGATGGACGTATCGCTGGCGAGATAGGTGTAGCCCGTCCAGTTGTCGGCCATCGCAGCGCCGGTGAGCGCGACCGAAAAGCCGATCGTCGTAAGAAGCGTCTTCATTACATTCCTCCCTTGCTTCTCGTCATTGGTTCGATTAGATAGAACCTAGTTTTGTTAAATCGAATGTTTTCCATGCGCCCATGTATCTTGTCAAGGCGCTTGAATGCATTTATCTCGCAGAATCAAAAAAGGTTCGATTGAATGGAACAGGGCGAAGCAACCGGTCGGCATCAGAACACGCGCAGGATGGCCGAGGTGCTCGACAGCATCGCCCTCACCAGGGGAGAGGGCGCGAGGCTGGTTGACATCTGCCGTGCCACGGGTCTCGGCAAAGGCACCGGCCATCGCATCGTTTCGGGTCTCGTGGAAGCTGGGCTTGCGGTGCAGGATCAGCGCACGTCCCGGTTTTTCATTGGGCCCCGCGTAACAACCTGGGCCCAGGCGGTGCAGCCACTCGATATCGTTGATCAGGCTGGACCCACTATGGATGAGATCTGCGAACTATGCGGTGACACGGTCTATCTCGCCGTGCGTCAGGGTGATGAAACAGTCTATGTCGCCAGACGCGTCGGCTCCTATCCGCTCAAAGCGCTGCCGGTGGAAGTCGGTGCGCGCCGGCCGCTCGGCATAGGCGCTGCTCCGATGGCGATTCTTGCCTTTTCGCCGAAACAGGAGGTCGAGCGCGTCGTGGCGGCCCATTCCTCCGAGCGCGAGCGATTTGGCATCGACGACACCCACTTCCGGGAACTCATCGCCCGTGCGCAGTCGCTGGGCTATTCGTTGCACATGGGCGAAGTCATGCCCGGGATGATAGCAATTGGCGTTCCTATTGCCGATGCTGGTGGAACCCCGGTCGCGGCCATCTCGGTGGCTGCCGCCCGTGACCGTCTGCCGGGCGAGCGGCGCGAGGAAGTTGCCCAGATCATACGCGCCGCTCTTGCCCAACACCCGATTATTGTCTGAGAGCCGCGCGAGCCCTTCGTCTGGCTCGGCCCACCGGAAGCATGACAGCGGCCGACCGGTGATCGGCACTGTCCACATCCATTTTAGAGAGTTCAACAATAGACATTTCAGCACCTGATCCCCGGCCTGACAGTCCATAGCGGCTCGCAGAATCCTCGAGCGGTTCGATCGCGTGTGTAAATTGAGAGGCCGCCGTTCTATGCGAACACGTTCCCCATCAAATCCTCCAGGAGATCCTCTTTCGCTTCGAGCCCTGAACTAATTCGGAGAAGCGGCTTTCGAGCGTAGCTGCGGTCCAGCGACCGTTCACGATCCAGGAATACGGGCGCCAGCAGACTGTGAGTACCACCCCACGAAGCCCCCAATCGAAAGATCGAAAGGCTGTCGAAGCGCCGTCGAAACGCGCCCAGATCTTCAGGCTTGAGGACCACGGTGAACAGGCCACTTGTACCGAAGGAACGCTTTCGCCAACACCGATGACCGTTGAACGTAGGCAAGCCCGGGTGAAGGACCTCGTCGACCGGCGCGGCACTCTGAAGTTGTTCAGCCAGCCAAAGCGCTGAGAAGCCGACATGGGCGAGGCGCACGCTTGCCGTCTCCATGCCGCGCAGGGCAAGGAAGCAGTCGTCAGGCGATACGCCAAGTCCAAGCGAGGTAATGTAGGCATGGACGGTACAGGCTAGTTCCTCGCTGGCGACCGATATCGATCCCATGAGCAGGTCGGAGTGACCGGTTAGATACTTCGTGAGCGCCTCCACGACGATGTCGGCACCCTGTTCGAGAGGACGGTGAAGCAAGGGGGTCGCCCAGGAATTGTCATAGCCGATCAGCGCGCCCTGCGTTCGGGCCAGCGTATGGAGTCGGCCGAAATCCGGAATTTCTATCGTTGTCGATCCCGGTGCCTCGATCCAGACCAGCCTGAGCCTCTCGGGCGCCTCAATGGGCGCAGCGGCAATGCGCGGATCGTAATAGACCGCGACTATGCCGAGCCTCGCCAGAACACCGTCGGCAAAGCGGCGCACAGGCGGGTAGACATTATCGGGTATAAGAACCCTGTCGCCGGGACTGCATACCGCCAGAAACACCGTCGTAATCGCCGAGAGGCCGGACGGCGTCAGAAACGTATCGTGCGCCGACTCCAGTTCCGTGAGGCGGTTCTGCAACGTCCTCGTCGTGGGCGTGCCGGCCAGTCCGTAGGTGTATTCGTGTCGCTGATGTTTGCCGCGCGCGGCGAAGCTCTCATAGTCAGGATAGACAATCGTCGAGCCGCGATGGGTCGGTATCGAGAGGCTGGAAAAGCCCTCCGATGAAGCCGGCTCGGTATTGAGGACTCGCGTTGCGATTTCATCCGGCCTCGTGCTCCGTCGTCGCCCGTCGGGTGTACAGGCGGTCCACTGAAGCCAGCAGGGCCGCGAGTATGAGCAGGCCGACACCAAGAACAATCAGTCCGAATTGCGAGATGCCCAGAAGCCCTCTCCCGGGCAGGGCGAAGGCGAGACCGGCCGCGATGATCGAGCCCCTTGCCGCAAGGCTGCCGATCGACTTTCGGCCAAGGTCTCCGATGCCGATCAGATAGCCTTGAAGGCCGCCGGAGATCAGCCAAACGCCAAACAGCGCGGTGGCGACGACGATCAGCACCTGTTCCGGCGCGCCGCGGCCGATGAGAGCCGGATTGAGGACGAAGAAAAAGGGCAGGAAATAGATGATCGAACCCAGCCGCATCGCCTCGAAGCCGGTGCTGATCGGGTTGGCTTTGGCGATAGACGCGGCTGCGAAGGCACCCAGCGCAACGGGTGGCGTGATGAACGAGACCATGCCCCAGTAAAGCATGAACAGATGTACCGAGAGCCGATCAAGCCCAGCACCCGTCAGCGCCGGGGCAAGCGTGACCGCGAGGAAGATATAGGCGGCCGTGACGGTCATCCCCATGCCCAGCACGAAGCTCGTCAGCGCGCCGACCAGCAGCAGCACGATCACATTGCCGCCCGCCAGTGCGACGAGTTCATAGGCGATCGTGCCCACCTTGCCCGACAGGGTCAGCGCGCCGATGATGAGACCGGCGCCCGCCAGCAGCGCGGCAAGTTCGGCCAGCATGACCCCGACGGCTTCGGCGAAAGCGCGCGCCTTGGCCCAGTTCCAGCGGTGTTTGGTGGAAAACTGATTGATCAGGATGAGCAGCAGCGATGCGTAGAAGGGCGCCTGCGCTTCGCGCTTGAAGTAGAGCAGCATGACGATCAGAAGGACGAAGACGGCGATGAAGTACCATCCCTCACGGAACACTTCACGGAGACTGGGCAGCTCGGCGCGGGGAAGGCCCCTGATCTCATTTCGGGCGGCATATCCGTCGATCTGCATGAACAGCGCGAGATAGTAGAGCAGCGACGGGATGGCGGCGGCGATGACGATCTCGGAATAGGGAACCTCGATAAAGGTGGCCATGACAAAGGCCGTTGCGCCCATGACTGGCGGCATGAGAACGCCTCCGGTGGAAGCGCACGCCTCCACGCCGCCTGCGTAGCGGGCGAGAACCCAACCCGCTTCATCGCTGGAATGGACATGACACCCGTGGTCAGCACGTTGGTGATGACGGAGCCGCTCATCGAACCCATCAGGCCGGAAGAGAATATCGCCACCTTGGCAGGGCCGCCACGCCGGGTGCCGAGAAGCGCGAATGCGAGATTGAGAAAGAACGCGCCGCCGCCGGTTTATTGAAGCGCTACGCCGAAGATCAGAAAGCCGATAACCAGCGTTGCGAACGCGCCAAACGGAACGCCGAGAATTCCCTCGCTTGAGAAGATGTAGAAACCGGCGGTGATATCGAAGGCGGTCGCCTGGGCTCGCAGGATGCCGGGCGCCAAGTCCGAGAAGACGGGGTACAGCGAAAACAGCGCGCAAATGATGAAAATGACGAGCCCGGACGAGCGCCGGAGCCCTTCCAGCACCAGCACCCACATCATGATCGACAGGACTTTAGCGTAATTCGGGGCCAGATAGACCCATCCCTCGAACAGGATCGAGTCGGATTTGAACGCGAAGGTCATGGCGATAGCGAAAGCAAGCAGCGCCAGGGCGTAATCGAATGCGGGCACCGAGCCCTGGCGTGTCGCCCCGCGCACATCGCGGGCGAGAAAGACGATCGGCACCAGAAGGCCGAGCAGCGCGAACAGATATTCGTTCTCGAGCGGCACGTAGAGCCGCAGCCAGCTGCCGATGCCGAATATGATCCATACGGCGATGAAGACCGACAGCAGTGCAGCGACCGAGGCGGCAATGCGAACCGCCCGCGGATAGATTGCCGGCCTCTCTTCGAATGAAGATGTCGAGGAGGCTTCACTCAATGCGGCATTCGAACTGGACATCGTGTGGCTTTCTTAGGGGCGATGTAAGTGCGCGCCTCCGGCCTGCGGCGCGCGCCACAGGCTCCAAGGATCAGTTGCTTGCGTCGGCTTCAAAGACCACGTGCAGGCCCGCGTCTGTAAGCGACGCGGCGCGCAGCTTCATCCACTCGGCCTCGAAGTCCGCCTCCGCGACGTTCATGCCGGACATCTTTTCCCAAGCCGCCGCCAGTATGTCCTGGCGCCGCAGAAGCTCAGCATTGCGCTGCTCGTCGTCCTCCGTCCACAGGCCCTGTTCCTTGAAATAGGCGATCGACTGCGGATGATATGGGAAGACGTAGCTGAGAAGCTGGCGGTCGATGGCGTAACCCTCCATGCTTGGCCCCGCTTCCTTGATGGCGTCGAAATTGCCGAGAATGGCAGCGGTGAGGCCGTAGGCGACGGCGTCGTCGATGTCCGGCGAGGCGACGAACAGGGGATAGGGATAGTTCATTCCCTCGAAGGGTTCCTCGACGCCGGTTGCCTTGATGAAGGATTGCACCAAGACGGGCGCGAACCAGGGCGCGATAGCGTGAGCGCGCTCCCACCCTGCGGTGTCGTCCTTCGGCATAGGCGGGTAGTAGAGACCGCGGGGCGATGCCGCGATCTGGTTGAGCGTTCCGGTCAGGGTGCTTGCCCATGCCGCATCGACCTGATCGTTGAGAATGGCGTCGAGCGACTGCTGCACGCCCGGCACTTCTACCTTTTCAACGTCGTCCCATGTGAGGCCGCCAAACGCGAGAAAGGCGGTCATGT
Organism: Aquibium pacificum; assembly: GCF_040839445.1. Taxonomy (NCBI): domain Bacteria; kingdom Pseudomonadati; phylum Pseudomonadota; class Alphaproteobacteria; order Hyphomicrobiales; family Phyllobacteriaceae; genus Aquibium; species Aquibium pacificum. Next base: position 125,285 of record NZ_JBDPGJ010000010.1, read on the forward strand.
TCATATTGTTGCCGGGAGAGGCCTTGATCCAGGCAATCCGCTTGCCCTTGAGGTCAGCGATCGTCTTCACGCCGACATCGGCCGCGACTGCAGCGGTCTGGCCGTTGATGCCGACATTGTTGAACAGATTGTAGAGACGCTGCGGACCCCACGCCTTGGCGGCGAACATCTGCACGCCTTCCTGCGCGAAATAGGAGGCAATGCCGCATGCGCAGATATCTGATTGGCCCGCTCTCAGTGGCACCATGCGCTCGATGTCATTTTCGCCGGGGATGATGCGCAGGTCGACATCATACTTCGATTTGAGCATCTGGCCGATGCCGACCGATTGAGCGTAGCCGGACGACGAGGTGCCGAACGCGGTCCAGGAAATGTCCCTGGGGAGGTCGATCTCGGCGGCGCCAGCCTGCGGTGCAGCAATCAGGACCGATGCCGCCAGCAGGAGCGACGCGGTTATCCCATGTGACTTCATTTCGCTTCTCCTCTGGATCGCTTTCATTGTTGACTGGCCCCGGAACCCAGGCTCCGGCAGCGGCCAGCTGGAATTACCCGGTGCGCAGATCGTCGATGTGAAGATCGGTGACGAACATGTGTCCCGGGGAATGGGTGATCATCTCGGGAATGTGGGCAGCCATCGCCACGGCCTGCGGGGTGACGCCGCAAGCCCAATAAACAGGCACGTCGTCGGGTCCTGGCTCGTTGTAGCGGCCCCACTCAACCTGCTTCAGATCGGCGATGCCGATTGCGGCGGGATCACCGATATGCACCGGCGCGCCATGCGCAATTGGGAAGCGGGAGGACAGTTCCACGACCTGCACCACGTCCTTCGACGGGATCGGCCGCATCGTCACCGCGACTGGACCGTGAAAGATGCCGGCGGGCACGCATTCGATGTTCGATCGATAGACCGATATGCGTCCGTCGGCGCCTTCAGTGTGGCGCTGAGCGATTCCGTGGCGAAGCAATATCTGGTCGAAGGAATTGCTGCAGCCGAGCAGGAAGGCCACGGAATCTTCGCGCCAGTGCGCCTCGATCGACCCTACTTCTTCGACAAACTTGCCATCGCGATAGATTCTGTAGCCCGGCAGGTCGGTCCTGATATCTGCGCCAGGTGCGCTGAGACGAGGCTGCGGATCGCCCGGGTCGGTCACTTCGACAATAGGACAGGGCTTGGGATTGCGAAGGCAGAACCGCAGGAAGTCGAAGGCGTAGCGCTCGGGCAGTATGGCAAGGTTCGCCTGGACATAGCCGCGCGCGAGGCCGTGGGTCGCGGATGCCAGAGCGCCGGACCTCGCGGCAAGCCGCACTTTGGCAGGCACAGCGTAGCGCAGGGAAGCCTTGTCGAGCGAGCGTGAGTGCGCAGTCACGATATCACCCTCAGCGCGCCGCTCGATTGCATCAGCGTTTCTGCGCCATCATGGCGAACGACCACCATGTCCTCGACCTGCAGTCCGCCGAAGCCAAGCTCGTAGTATGGTGTCTCCACACAGAGCACCATGCCCTCCTCAATGATGTCGGTGCTTGAGGGGGAAAGATCGGGCAGGTCATAGCCGTCGATGCCGATTCCGTGGCCGACATGGGTGCGCTTGTAGTGGGGAATTCCGTCCCGCCGCACCGTTTCCACAACGGCATCGAATATGTGCGCGGCCTTGATACCGGGCTTCAGCATCTCGATGCCGCGCTGTACCCCCACGTGTAGCGCGTGGTGATAGGACCTGATTTTTTCTGAGGGTTCGCCGAGAACCGCGATCCTCGCGATGTCGGCCCGGTAGTGCTTGTAGCGCCCGCCGACATCGAAGCGGATAATGTCGCCTTCCCGCAGCTTGCGCGAGGCGGGCTGGACGTTGGGCATGGCCGAGCGTGCGCCGGTGCCGATGCAGTAGAGCACGGGCAGCCCGCCCAGCCTTAGTGTTTCGAGATTGAATTCGAGCGCAAGTTGCTCTTCCGAAACGCCGGGCGCGGCAATCGCGAGCGCCGCCTCGATCGAGGCTTCTGCGATCGACGCGGCCTTGCGCAGGCGCTCGACCTCCAGCGGCGTTTTGACCGCCCGAACCTGGCGGAAGAACTGAAAGCCGTCCACGGCGTCGATCGATGGCGGTTTATCGAGCCGGAACGCAGCCAAAGACGGAGGAAGCCCCCCTTCGTCGACGGCGATGCGCCCTCCGGCAAGACCGAGCCGGTCGAGGACACGGCTGAGGGCTGCGCCTGCGCTGCCGTCGTTTGCAAGCCCGTACAGTTCGCGTTGTCGGCTGTCGGCTTCGCAGAGTTCGGCGCGGTCGTCGATCTCGACGACAAAATCACCGAACTTCGCGATATTGGAGACGCTGACTTCCTGGTCAGCCAGCAGGTCCAGGAGGCTGGCGCTGGCGATGATGTGCGGCGCGCCCCTGCCTGGCGCCGGCCAGACGACATAGGTTTGCGGTCCGCGCCTGATCCATTGCGACAGTGCCCAGTAGCCGCTGGCGTAGGTTACGTTTTCCGGCGAAGTCGCGATCACGGCGTCGATCCCGTCCGCAGCCATGCGAGCGTTGAGCCGCTCCAGATTAAGCAACATTGCCGCCCACGACCGCGAGAGGCCCGGCCTTTTTCAGCAGGGTTTCGGGGCAGCCCAGGCTGAGCGAAATCTCGTTGGCAGCACGCATCGTGGCGGCGATCGCCTGCGGCAGCTTGAGCGCGGGTTGGAGATGCGGGGCATAGGCCGCGCTGATGGCGGCAATGCACCGTCCGGAGGCATTGCGCACGCATGCGCCCGCGGCGACGACGCCTGGGAGGTTTTCCTCCTCCGAGGTGGCGTAGCCCTGATTGCGGATTTCCTCGAGTTGGGCGGCGAGCGCCTTTCGGTCCGTCACGGTTGCTTCAGTGAAGCGCTCGAGTGTGCCGCGCCCAAGCAACTCGTCGAAACGCCTTGGTCCTTCCTCGGCGAGCATCACTTTTCCCATGGCCGTGGAATGGAAGGCTGCCACGGTTCCGGAGGCCGAGCGGATTGCGATCGGACCGGCGCTTTGCAGGGCAAGCACGTAGACGAGGCGGTCACCCGACACGACCGCGAGGAAAGCGTTGACTTCGAGCTCCCGTGTCATCCGCGAAAGGACCGGCATCGCCGCAGAGATGAGATTGTCTTCGGTAGCCAGCGATGATCCGAGCGAAAGCGACCGATACCCCAAGGAGTAACGCTGTGTCTCGGCGTCCTGCGAGACAAAATTTGCCTGATGCAGCGAGCGGATGAGCCGCTGGACGATGCTAGGGCTCAGCGCGAGGCGCCGTGCGATCTCACGAATTCCAAGCGGCTGCCGCTCGGCATCCAGCAATTCCAGGATCGCAAGGTCTGGCGGCAGCTCAGGCGGGAAGGCTTCGACGTCGCCCGCTGCGCCGTCTCGCGGCTGATGCGGGAAATGGGCCTCGAAGGGGCGATCCGCGGCAAGCCGGTGAAGACGACGATCAGCG
>NZ_JBDPGJ010000064.1:0-250 GCF_040839445.1 Aquibium pacificum
GGCTGGCCTGGTAGATGTTGTACGAGCCGACGCCGGTCGAGCCGACATAGAGCCAGTACTGCGAAACGCCACTACCCGTGGTCCATATGAACGTCGCAGAGGACCCGAGAGTGGAGCCCGGGGTCGGAGACGTCATGACGGCCTTGGTGCCGCCGCCGGCCTTGTAGGTGTAGTCGTTCCACTGCCAGCTTCCGCTGATATACGACCATAGCCGCACGTAGATCGTGCCGCTGGACGGCAGGCCCGATAC
>NZ_JBDPGJ010000065.1:0-213 GCF_040839445.1 Aquibium pacificum
TCGGAGACGTCATGACGGCCTTGGTGCCGCCGCCGGCCTTGTAGGTGTAGTCGTTCCACTGCCAGCTTCCGCTGATATACGACCATAGCCGCACGTAGATCGTGCCGCTGGACGGCAGGCCCGATACGGTCTTCGACGTGCTGGTGCCCTGGCTGGCCTGGTAGATGTTGTACGAGCCGACGCCGGTCGAGCCGACATAGAGCCAGTACTGCG
>NZ_JBDPGJ010000011.1:0-124764 GCF_040839445.1 Aquibium pacificum
ACGTGACCGGCATCGTGACCTTGCCGGAAGGCACCGAGATGGTGATGCCGGGCGACAACGTGACGGTGGACGTGACGCTGATCGTGCCGATCGCCATGGAGGAGAAGCTGCGCTTCGCCATCCGCGAAGGCGGCCGCACCGTCGGCGCCGGCATCGTGGCGAGCATCGTCGAGTAGACGAAACGGCTCACCGCCGAGGAAACGAATGGCGCGCCGCGACGGCGCGCCATTTTTTATCGTCTGAGAACGCGCTCGGCCGCTTAGTGAGCGCTCTTGGCGCCGGCGGCCTTGCCGTTCTGGCCCGACCTGGCGCGGCTGGCAGTGTCCTTCGAGTGCGCGGCCAGGGCGGGGCCGGCTCCGCTGCTGTCGGCAGGCGAGCGCCGCCGCCTCATGAAGGCGCCCGCGATCTTCTTCGCCGCGCCGAGAAGTATCATTTTTCTGATCATGCCCATTCTCGTGTCTCCTTCGGGCAGAAAACGCACATGGGCTTTCGAGGTTGCGTGCCGCGCGGATCAGCACTTCACCGGGAGATCGTCGTCGTGTGCCGGTCGATCTTCCGACCCAATATCGGCGTCCACCGGGAAAAGATCGGATCAGGCACCGGCGCGGTCATGTATTTCCGGCCGCACAGTCTCTCGTATTCCCGCAAGAACGCCTTTCCCGGATGTTCGTCTGGACAAGCGTTCGTGGCGACGCCGCCGTGAACCTGGTGGAACAGTCCCTCGCCCAGCAGCAGGATCGCGCGCATGCCAGGCCACTTTACCGCTCGGTCGCGAAACTCGTGATTGCAGAAGCCGCCCCCTGGGCTCTGGAACCGCGGATCGAAGCCGCCCATGGACACGAACGTGCTGCGAGCCATGGCGAACCAGCTGCACTCCGACGGAAAATGGCCCCGGGAGGAGGGCGCAATGGTCGAAACGTCGAACAGCCGGTAGCCATCGTTCTTCCAGTCGATCTGCTCCAGCAGCGCATCCTCGGCGGCTTGATCGTAGCCCTGCTGCATGGAATGGAATTGCACGTCCGGCCCCAGGTGCCAGGCCCGGGCGCATATGAAGGGCTCCCTGGCGAGTTTCCAAGCCTCCAGGGTCCGCCACACCAGGCCGGGGGAGGCCATGCGCGCGCCGTCGACGACAACGGCCAGGGCCTCGCCCCGGGCCATTTCGGCTCCAAGGTTTATCGCCCCGACCGGAGACACGCTTCCGGTCGCATGGAAGTGGTAGCGGAAATTTCCGCCGAACTCGAGAACCTCGGAAGGCGTCAATGGCTGCGCCGATCCGTTGTCGATGGCAATGACCTCGTAATCCTCCACCGACACGCCGCGCTGATACCTGTGGCTCAGGCTGTAGAGCGTCCGCGCGGCCTCTCGACGCATGTTGAAAAAGATGACGACGATCGACAGTTTCATTCCGGCAGGTCCGATCGAGGGTCGGGGCCGTAGCCGAACCTTGCTGCCACCGCTCCGCAAAGATCCCAGACCCAGGCTGCCTGCTCCTGCGCGTCCGCGCTCCAGGCGACCGCACGCGCGGGATCGATCGCCGGACCTGCCATTGTCCCGGCTGCGTCGCCGCTTCCCAGAAACGCGGCGACCCGTGCCGTCGACGCTGCCGGGTCGGTACAGAAATCCTCGAACCGGATGTGGAGATACTGGTCCGGCCGCAGGTTCCCGCGGCAGAACTTAGCGACGCGCCCGACCTGGTATAGCCAGGAGAGAGCGTTGTTCCGATACTCGCCGTCGCTCTCGATCAGGCCGGGATCCCGGCCCGCCGCTCGGTAGGCAGCGGCCAGGACGGCGCGTCCAACCGCATTGTCGGTCCGAGATGTCATGTGGGTACGGCGTAAACTGATCGAAACCGGGTGTCGCACCAGATGAATCAGTCGCGCTTCGGGGAACGCCGTGAAAAGCTCAGGCACTACAAGCATGGCCTCGGGCAGTTTCAGGCCCCAAGGCTGGTCTCCTCGCCACCGGTCCTGTCCGAGGATCCCCGCGGCCTTCTTCCGAAGGAGCGCGCTCCAGCCGCAAGGCGGCGCCGAGCCGGTCTCGTGCTGGATGGTCATTTCATAGATCAGATCCACCCATTCCACGGAATCGCCCGAGGCGTTGAGGCGGTTGCCCAGAAAGACGTCAGAGGCGCGGGTGGCCTCGGTCAGAAGCCTCGTACCCGAACCGCCACGTCCGGTAGCGATGACCGGTGCCCGAAGTGCTTCCAGAGGAACGCCGGCTCGAGCGATGGCCGGCGATGCGATCTGACCGCCGGGTTCGGCGTCATATCCCAGCGATTTCATCTCGGCAGCGGTGACGCGCACGACATCCCTCTGCTCGCCGGGCGTCAACCGGTCGCCCCAGGTCGTCAGCGACGAGCGGTCAATCGGCCGGGCACGCTCGGTCATGCCGGGGCCGAACCCGCGATACACCGACTGGTGTGACAGCATCGCCGGATCGAACGCCAGCCCCGCGTGCAGGGCGATCCGGGACATCAGGGCGCCGGGATCGGTGACGAAGTCCTCGTAGCGAAAGGACAGTACCGGCAGTCCGCGTGCTTCGAAGCGCTCTTGCAGGCCGGATTTGATGCGCCACACGACAGCGCGCTTGACATGCTGCGGCGTGTCGGGGTCGGCGAGCATCTCCATCTCGTCGGCCAACTCCGTCGCGAGGCTGTGATGCCGGCCTATCAGCGCGAGCTGGTTCCGGACCATCGGGATGTGGGTGAGCTTGGACATCGAGGCGACCACGGAGCGGGGATCACGCACGGGGTAGATGATGTTGGTCTTGATGCCGAGCGATGCGAGGGCGTCATACTCGTACACGAGGTTTGGAGCCTTCAGGACCAGATGCGTGATGTGGTCCCGGAACTTCGGCGGATCGTCCGCACCATCGGCAACCAGCCGACGGTGCGGCTTGAGATACTTGGTATCGGCAGCGGTCACCATTCGCCGCCAGGGCTCCTCGGTGTCTGCCCCCGTCGACTTCAGGCTGTGGAACCAGGAGTAGAGCCCATCCGGTTCATCGACCATGAAGGCCTGGGGATGGGCGCCGATGGCTTGTCCGAGCAAGGTGGTGCCGCTGCGCTGGCAGCCGGTGACGACGACGAGGTGTCTGAAAGTGCCGAGCATCAGGCGAGGTCCTCGATCTCACGGGCGCCGATGTCCGCCCCATCCAGCCCGGATGCCTGTTCCGAAAACCGGCGGGTCCTTTCAAGAATGCCAGCGAATCCGACTGTATCGAATTTCTTCAGATGGCTGGGGGCGCCGATGCAAAGGCCGATACCGGCTGCTTCGATGCATTCCCCAAGAACGCGGTGGTTCCGGAGCGTCGGGTTCACCACGACCGGTACCCCATGCGACAGCGCCATGTAGGTCGATCCTGCGCCGCCATGGGTGACCGTCACCCTGGTCCGTTCGAGGACAGGGTCCAGCGGCAGCCAGTCGTAGCATTCCTCCGCCACGCCTGCCGCGCGCATCTCGTCGGCACGGCTTCCCGCATATACGATGCTCGAACTCTGCGACCAGGCCGCTATGCGCTTGGTCAACGCGCCGTCCATCGTGAGTGCCCCCGTACTCCCCATCGACAGAAGGAGAAGGTCGGACATCCGCTCGAGTGGCTCCGGCAGAGTGCCGCCTGTATGGAAGCTGCAATGGCCGGTCGGCACATAGCCGGATGGCAATGAGCCGAGAGCTTCGAGCAATGGCGGCGGATCCGCCAGCAAGACCTTTTCCGCCGAATAGAGATCGCGGAGCGATCCGAACGGCTGCAAACTGCGCCGCTTGCGAAGCGCGGTGAAATACTCATCCTCGTCGCGCAACCACCGGCTCTGGTGGGTCTCCACCGGCAGAAGTCCTGCGAGGAAGAAATTCGTGATCATCACGCGGGGACAATCAGGGAAGCGGACGGCCGAAAGCCACCTCAGCGGGCATAGGTCGCATACAAGCACGCGCGGCTTCAGTTCGGTCAGAACCGCTTCCAGTCCGTCGGCAAAAGCCTCGGCAGGCCGCTTGTGCGACTCGTCGGGAATCGGGATCCGCACCAGGTGGAACGCGTCGTTCAACACGGAATCGGCGTAGCGGGCATTTCCGGGCGTGACGAAGACGATGGGCCGGTCTGTCCGGATCCTCAGTCGTCTGGCGATGACGGCCATGCGGCCCACGTGCCCAAGGGCGGGCCCGGCAACGAACACGATCGGACCGTCGCGAAGAAGATGCGGCATCGGTATTCGGTGTTCGGTCACGGCGAGGCTCATTGGTCAGCGCTTACATGCCATGTCTCGGCCGGGCAAGTGAATACAAGCACATACGTGGCGTTGCCGCTGGCATTTGCCCGGCTCCCGTACGAGCGCGATGCAGCCAGACGAGTCGCGGCCGGAACATCCGATGGCACGGCGGATGCCGAGATGACGGCATCGTGACCTTGCCGGAAGGCACCGAGATGGTGATGCCGGGCGACAACGTGACGGTGGACGTGACGCTGATCGTACCGATCGCCATGGAGGAGAAGCTGCGCTTCGCCATCCGCGAAGGCGGCCGCACCGTCGGCGCCGGCATCGTGGCGAGCATCGTCGAGTAACGCCCCGCCCTATTTACCGAACGTCAAAACAAAAAGGCGCGCCGAGAGGCGCGCCTTTTAGCTTTGCGGGAGGCTGTTTCCGGTCTCAGTGACTTCCGGCGCTGGCAGCCTTGCTGTTATGGCCCGAGCGCGCCTGTGTCGCGGCGTCCTTAGAGTGCGCCGCCAGGGCGGCTGCCGCCCCGGACGAAGTTGCCGCCGCCGCGCGATGTCGCTTCATCAGCATGCCTGCAATCTTCTTCGCCGCACCGAGTACGATAAGCTTTCTGATCATGCCCATGGTTGGTCTCCTTTCGCCGAAAGCGCACGGAGATCATCAAAGTTGCGTGGCAGCCGACATCAAACGTTTTGTGTCTTCCCGACCACGCAACGTTACCAAACAGGGGGAACCTAAGAGGGAGGCATGGCTTTCTGGGTCGGAAGGGCAAACGAGAAGGATTTGAAAGATGCGCAAACAGCTACTAGCCTCAACTGCCGCGATCATGCTGGCAACCGGCGTCTCCCAGGCTCAGGAATCGGGACAGTTTCCGGCGAATTCGCCCACGGCTGAGCAGGCCACTCAGGACGGCGATCAGATCACGAACAGCACCAATGAGAACATGGACACTGGTGTTGCGGCCGGCGGCGCGACCGGCGCCATCGCAGGTGCTGTTGTCGGCGGCCCGGTCGGTGCGGTGGTCGGCGGTTTCGCCGGTGCCATGCTCGGCGCTGCCGCATCGGTACCCGAACCTGCTGTCGATTACGTCGTAGCCAATCCCGTAGAGCCGGTGATGATCGAGGGCGATCTCGGCGAAGGCACGGTGATCCGCTCGGATGCAGTGCTGGCTCCGATCCCGGACTATCCCGAATACGCGTATGTCTACGTGAACGGACGGCCCGTGATCGTGCGCGCCGACTCGCGCGAAGTCGTCTACTCGCCGGGCTACGTGATTCCTCCGCAGACCGTCACTTACGTGCAGGAGAACCCTGTCGATCCGGTCGCAATCGGAACCGTCGAGGTCGGGACGACCGTACCGGCCGACGTCCAGCTCGTGGAGATCCCCATGGATCCCGCCTATGCCTATGTCTATACCGACGCCGGTCCGGTCCTGGTCAACCAAGGCAGCCGCACGGTGGTTTGGGTCAACGGCGGCTGAGCAGGATCATTGACCAACTACGAGGCTGCGCCTTCGGGCGCGGCCTCATTTGGCGTTTTCTCCGGTATTTGCCCGTTCAGAAAGCTGCCGACACGGCGGAGGGGTCGGCCGGGACGCGGACGGGCAACGCTTCGACAACGAATACCCAGATCGGTGAACCGGCCTTCCGGTGCCCGGGCTTCAGGATACGCGTCACCGCGTATGAGCCTTGCGCGAAATCGAGAAGGACATACGGCATGACGCGTGCATCCACCCCGAACGGATCGAGCTGCGAGACACCTTCCGCGGAATGCATGACGGTGTGCTCTATGAGCAGCTTGCCGCCGGGCGACAGCTGGCCCACCCAGGTGGCGAAGGCCTTCCGCGGATCGTACGCGTGGTCATGAGAATTCGTGTAGATGAAGTCGAAGCGCCCCTTCCAGTCGTCACGCGGTTCGTGGAAGTCCCACTGGACGAGCCCGTGGTTGCCGGCCGTGTCGGAAATGTCGGTGCCGATCACCTCGATCCCGTCGAGGTGCTTGCGGAACCACCTAACCTCCGCCCCGTTTCGAGAGCCGTGGCAGAGGCCGGATCGTATGAAGGGCAGGGACGCGCGCAAATACCCGCAGATCAATTCGATCGTGGGCTCGTCGGCCCAGATCTTGTCGATCTTCTCGTGGTTGCCACGCGTTTGTACCTCGACATACCCTTCATAGTCGAAGATGCCGTTCTTCTCGTACCGCAAAAGCGTGTAATCATCGTGATCCTGGGTACCGGAGGAGACGTGATATCCTCTGCGTTTCAGGAATTTCCGGCAGAGTCGTTCCAGAAGGGACATGCTCGTCAGTTGGGCTCCGGCCCTGCCAAATAGGTCATGATGAAGAGGAAGTGGCTCCCCGGGCCGGATTCGAACCAGCGACCAACCGGTTAACAGCCGGTTGCTCTACCACTGAGCTACCGGGGAACAGCGCTCTGGCGAAGTGCGGCAGCCTATAGCAAAACCCGTTCCGGATTGCCAAGCTCGTTTTGGTTTTTTTTCGAATGCCGCTTTTCTCCTGGCTGCCGGCTTGTCGCCTGGGCGCTTCTGCGCCTGGGAACCGGAAGCGGGCGTCGGAGCTTGAAGAACCGCGGGCGAAACTGCATCTGTCCTAGGGTTTCGGCTGCCGCGGCCTGGGCGATCGCGGCAAGGAGAAGATCTTGGGCGAGAAGATTATCGAGGCGGAGCAGGTGTCGCGGGCGCAGGAGTCCTTCGGCGGCGACGAACACGTTGCCGACGGTCCGGCGATAAGGGTTTTCGGACGGCGTGTTCCGATGCCTCGTTCCCGGATCGCCCGCATCCCGATCGGCGCATCGCTGATCGTGCTCGGGACTTTCGGCTTCCTGCCGGTCCTCGGCTTCTGGATGATCCCGGCCGGCTTTCTCGTGCTGTCCTACGACGTGGCGCTCGTGCGGCGCTGGCGGCGAAAGCTTGCCCTGCGCTGGGAGCGGCGCCGCCGCCCGAAGGGCTCCGGCCGCTGACCGGATGCGTCAATTCGCCGGCGGCTGGTGATTTTGAGAGACACCGCTTGTCGGTCCGGTGACCCTCTGTTAACAGGTCGCCCGTAGACAGCGGATGCTACGGGGCCTCGTGGCGGAGTGGTTACGCAGAGGACTGCAAATCCTTGCACCCCGGTTCGATTCCGGGCGAGGCCTCCAAGCGTCGGCTGTTCCCCCGTACCCCGTTGACGGGGCATTTGGGGTTTCGCAGGCAGGTGGCGGAGGCCGACACCACACATGAGCGCTGACTATCTGCAGTTGCGAACCAAGATGGTGGATAGCCAGTTGCGCACCACCGACGTCAACCGTATTCCCCTTCTCGACGCCTTCCAGGAAGTTCCAAGGGAAGCCTTCGTCCCCAGCCGCCGCAAGGCCTTCGCCTATCTGGACGAGGACATCGAGATCACGCCACCCGGTTCTCCCGATCGCCGCTTTCTCATGGAAGCGTCTCCCTTCGCCAAGATGCTGCAACTTGCCGACATCGACGAGGACGACGTGGTGCTGGATGTCGGCACGGGCACGGGATATCCGGCCGCCATCCTCTCGCTCGTCGCCGGCTCCGTGATCGCATTGGAATGCGATCCGACACTTGCAGATGACGCCACCTCGACCCTGTCCGAGCTCGGCTACGACAACGTCGCTGTCGTGCAGGGGCCGCTGGCAGAGGGTTATCCTTCCGAAGCGCCCTACGACGTGATCGTCCTCGAAGGAGCTGTGGACAAGGTGCCGGAAAATCTCCTGGCCCAGTTGAAGGACGGGGGACGGCTTGTCGCCGTGGAAGGGTATGGAAACGCGGGAGTCGCGCGGCTTTACGTCCGGCATTCCGGTGTCGTTTCCGGGCGCCGCGGCTTCAACGCCGCGATCAAGCCTCTGCCGGGTTTCCAGAGTGAGCCCGCGTTCGAGTTCTGAGAGCTTGCGCGTAGTGGCGAGTGGCGTCATGTTGCAACACGGAAAGACATTCGCGGCGCCGCTTGGCGTTTTGCGTGGGCGAGGGCCGGGCTGACGTGTTAGGTGCACCGGGTCGCTGATTCCGCGAGTTGGCGGAGGCGGCGGTTCCGGTGGTGTCGAGAGGAATAGTCGTGGCGTCGATGAGCAAAAAGCTGTGTGCAGCGTTGTTGATCTCGGTCGCCTTGGCCTTCCCGGGCACCGCCCGTGCCGAGACCATCTTCGGGGCGCTGACCCGAGCCTACCAGAACAATTCTGAATTGAATTCCGCCCGGGCCGGCGTTCGCGTGACCGATGAGAACGTGCCGATCGCCAAGTCCGGCTACCGTCCCACGATCGCCGCGACCGGCTCGCTGAACTACCAGAACAGCTCCGGAACCGACCTGAGGACGGGCTCCTTCGGGGTTCAGATCAACCAGACCCTCTTCGATGGCTTTCAGACGAAGAACAACGTCCTTTCGGCCAAGTCGCGCGTCTTCGCGTCGCGCGAGTCGCTGCGAAACACCGAGCAGAACATACTCTACAATGCTGCCGCGGCTTATCTGGACGTGATCCGGGACCGGCAGATCGCGGTGCTGCGCGAGCGCAACCTCGAATTCCTCGAAGAGCAGGTCCGGGCAGCGCGGTCGCGCTTCGAGGTCGGCGAGGGCACGAGAACCGACGTGGCGCAGGCCGAAGCCAGCCGCTCCTCGGCGGTCGCGCAACGCACCGCAGCGCGCGCACAGGCTGCCTCCAGCGCTGCAATTTACCGGCAGATCGTCGGCGACGAACCGAACAATCTTCAGCCGGTGAGGCCGCTGGCGAAGCTGCTGCCGAACGATCTGGGAGCCGCGGTCTCGCAGGCAATCGCCCAGCATCCCGCCATCCTCGCCACCCGCCACCTCGTGGATTCGGCTGGCTTCTCGGTGAATTCGGCCGAGGGAGCGATGCTTCCGGGCGTCAGCGCCAGCGCGGGCGTGTCGAGGAGCTTCAGCGATCGCACGCCCGACATCGGCACGAACGGCGGTTCGACCGTCGGTAGCATCGGCATCAGCCTGTCCATTCCGATCTATCAGGGCGGACGCGCTTCCGCGCTGGTCAGGCAGTCCAAGGAATCGCTCGGCCAGGCGCGAATCGAGGTCGATGTCGCGCTCGACCAGGTTCGCGCGGCGGTCACTTCCGCTTGGGCGCAGTACGATGCCGGCGCGGAACTGGTAGCGGCGAACCGCGAACTGATTTCGGCCGCCCAGCTCGCGCTCGAAGGCGTGAGCGAGGAGCGGAACGTGGGCCAGCGCACCACGCTCGACGTGCTGAACGCGCAGGCGGACGTCATCACCGCCCAGATCAATCAGGTGAGCGCCGAGCACGACTACGTTCTGGCGAGCTTCGCCATCCTCTCCGCCGTGGGAGAACTCAGCGCCCAGCGTCTCGGCCTCCAGGTCACCGAGTACCGGCCGGAGGAGCATTACGAAGCGGTCAAGGACAAGTGGTTCGGCCTGCGCACGCCGGACAGCCGCTGAGCGCAGCTCTGCCGCGGGATAATTCCCGGCCCAATCTTGTGCGAAACCAAATCTCCGCTGCCGCGGGGATTCTCTCGCGGCGTTCCCTCCGCTAGGCTTTTCGCATTGATTCGGGGTCGTATTCCCGAGCGGAATGGAGATGCGGACGATGGCTAGCCCAGCGGCGGAATTGAAGATGCCACAAACCGGTGGCGCGCAACGCGAGCCGTCGATGGAGGAAATCCTCGCCTCCATTCGCCGCATCATCGAAGACAGCGACCAGGTCCGCAAACCCGACGCGGAAGCCACCCCCTTCGTGGCACACAGCGCGCCGCGCAAGAGCGACGTCGAGGCCTTCCGCAGGGAGTTCGACGTTCCGGCGCCGGAGAATCGGCAAACCGCCGAGGTCCCGGAATTGCAGGCCCCGGACGTGACGCTGCGGGACATGGGCGAAGCGGTCGAGACGACAAGACCGCAGGCCGCAGTGGTCCCCGAGGTCGACGCGACCGAACAGGCCGGTCCGGACGAACCGGAGGAACTCGCGGAAGAGCCTGCGATCGATCTGGCCGACGATCTCCTCGGCACAATGACCGAAGAGGATGAGATAGAAGTGCCGGCAGCGGCGAATTCGGATGCCTCGTCGGAAGGCACCACCCAACCGCCCGCCGACAAGCCGTCCATCATATCCGAACACACCGGCCGACAGGTCGCCGCGGCGTTCGGCGAACTGTCACAGGCCTTCATGGCCAGCCGCCAGCGCAGCTTCGACGACATGGCGGCGGAGATGATGCGGCCGATGCTGCAGGAATGGCTCGACAACAATCTCCCCACGATCGTCGAGAAGCTTGTTCGCGAGGAGATCGAGCGCGTCGCGCGCGGCAGCTGACCGCCGCCTTTGCCGCGACGGTCTAGGGGGCGCACCCGGCTTCGATCGGCTGCGGTTGACTTGCCATGACCCTTCGGCTTTACACCGGGCTCTGAATTTCGCGAGCGCGGACATCCCGACATGCTGGACAAGACCTACGACGCCAGGAGCGTCGAGCCCAAGATAGCCCGCCGCTGGGAGGAGGAGCACGCGTTCCGTGCCGGCGCCGGAGCAGCGCACGGCGCCGAGGCCTTCACCATCGTGATACCGCCGCCGAACGTGACCGGCTCGCTCCATATGGGCCACGCGCTCAACAACACGCTTCAGGACATCCTCGTCCGTTTCGAGCGCATGCGCGGCAAGAACGTCCTGTGGCAGCCAGGAATGGACCACGCGGGGATCGCCACCCAGATGGTCGTCGAGCGCCGGCTGATGGAACAGCAGATCCACCGCCGCGACCTCACGCGCGAGGATTTCATCGATCGCGTCTGGCAGTGGAAGGCCGAATCCGGCGGCACGATCGTCAACCAGCTGAAGCGGCTCGGCGCGTCGTGCGACTGGTCGCGCGAGCGCTTCACCATGGACGAGGGGCTGTCCCGCGCCGTCATAGAAGTGTTCGTCAACCTCTACAGGCAGGGTCTGATCTTTCGCGGCAAGCGGCTGGTCAATTGGGATCCGGAAATCGAGACCGCGATCTCCGATCTGGAGGTGGAGAACCGCGAAGCCGACGGCCACATGTGGCACTTCAAGTATCCGCTGGCCGGCGGCGAGACCTATCGCTACGTGGAGAAGGACGCGGACGGAAACGTCACCATCGAGGAGGAACGCGACTACATCTCGATTGCGACGACCCGGCCCGAGACCATGCTGGGCGATGGGGCGGTGGCCGTTCATCCGTCGGACGAGCGCTATGCGCCGATCGTCGGAAAGCTGTGCGAGATCCCCGTCGGGCCGAAGGAACACCGGCGGCTGATCCCCATCATCACCGACGAGTACCCGGATCCTGCCTTCGGCTCGGGTGCGGTCAAGATTACCGGCGCGCACGATTTCAACGACTATCAGGTCGCCCGCCGCAACGGCATCCCGCTCTATCGCCTGATGGACACCAAGGCGGCGATGCGCGACGACGGCGAGCCCTATGCGGTGTGCGCGGCCGCGGCGCTGGAGATCGCACGCAGCGGAGATTTGCCGTCCGAATCCGATGTCGACGCGCTCAATCTGGTCCCCGATGCCTACCGGGGTCTCGACCGCTACGAAGCGCGCAGGTTGATCGTGGAGGCCATCACCATGGAAGGCCTCGCCGTCAGCGTCACGGACGCCGACGGCAACGCGGTTCCGCTCGTCGAGAGCAGGAAGATCATGCAGCCCTTCGGCGACCGCTCCGGCGTCGTCATCGAGCCGATGCTCACCGACCAGTGGTTTGCCGATGCCGAGACGCTGGCCAAGCCGGCGATCGCCTCCGTGCGCGAGGGGCGCACGAAGTTCGTGCCCAAGAACTGGGAGAAGACCTATTTCGACTGGATGGAGAACATCCAACCCTGGTGCATTTCGCGCCAGCTCTGGTGGGGCCACCAGATCCCGGCCTGGTACGGCCCGGACGGCCACATCTTCGTCGCCAGGACCGAGAAGGAAGCGCTCGACGAAGCGGTCGAATACTATCTCGCAGTCGACACGCCCTGGAAGGCCTGGGTCGAGGACAAGCTCGAGAACTTCGCGCCGGGCGAGATCCTGATGCGCGACGAGGACGTGCTCGACACCTGGTTCTCCTCCGCCCTGTGGCCGTTCTCGACGCTCGGATGGCCCGACGAGACCGAGGAACTGAAGACCTACTATCCGACCTCGGTGCTGGTGACCGGCTTCGACATCATCTTCTTCTGGGTGGCCCGGATGATGATGATGGGTCTGCACTTCACCGAAGAGGAGCCGTTCCACACGGTCTACGTCCATGCGCTGGTGCGCGACAAGGACGGCGCCAAGATGTCGAAGTCCAAGGGCAACGTCATCGACCCGCTGGAACTGATCGACGAGTACGGCGCCGACGCGCTGCGCTTCACGCTCGCCATCATGGCGGCGCAGGGCAGGGACGTGAAGCTCGATCCCGCGCGCGTCGCTGGCTACCGCAATTTTGGCACCAAGCTGTGGAACGCGACGCGCTTCGCCGGGATGAACGGAGCCGGGTTCGATCCGTCATTCCGGCCGGACGACGCAAAGTTGACGGTCAATCGTTGGATCCTGACCGAACTGACCCGCGCCATCCGCGAGGTGACCGGGAGCATCGAAGCTTTCCGCTTCAACGATGCGGCGGGTGCGGCCTATCGCTTCGTGTGGAACCTCTTCTGCGACTGGTATCTCGAACTCCTGAAGCCTGTCTTCGCCGGTGAAGACGAAGCAGCCAAGGCCGAGGCCCGCGCCTGCGTCGCCCATGTGCTCGACGAGATCTACAAGCTCCTGCACCCGATGATGCCGTTCATGACGGAGGAACTCTGGGCGCTGACGGCACCGGAAGGCTCGCAGCGGGAGGATGTGCTGGCGCTGACGTCCTGGCCGGCTCCCGCTTTCGAGGACGCCGAGGCAGCGGCCGAGATCAACTGGCTCGTCGAACTCGTATCGGGAATCCGCTCGGTCCGCTCCGAGATGAACGTGCCGCCGGCGGCGATCGCGCCGTTGGTCGTTGTCGGCGCATCTTCGGAGACCCGGGAACGCATCAGCCGGCATGGTCCCGCGATCCGCCGGTTGGCGCGTATCGGCGATATCACCGACTCCGACGTCGAGGCACCGAAAGGCTCAGCGCAGATCGTCGTCGGCGAGGCGACCTTCTGCCTGCCGCTCGGCGGCCTGATCGATCTCACCGCGGAGGAAGCCCGCATCGGCAAGGAAATCGCCAAGACCGAGGGCGAGATCTCCCGTATCGAGAAAAAGCTCTCCAACGAGAAGTTCGTCGCCAACGCACCGGAAGAAATCGTCGCGGCCGAACGCGAGAAGCTGGACGAGTTCAAGGCCATGCTGGCCCGCCTGAAGGTAGCGCTGGAACGGGTCAGGTCGGCGATCTGAGCCTGTCCCGGCCCGGACTCCGATCGGGCAAGTCCGGTCCGGCCTTGCAAACCAGCGGGTTCGGGCGCACATAGGGCGCGTCACCCGGGCCGGGCCCCTCTGACAGGCGAGGCGTCGCCTGTGATGTCGGACCGATCGACAGCGCGCTGACGCGGCGCAACCTGCATCCTTTTCAATGATCCATCATGAGTGGCTTTGGCCCGGTTTCCTGGCGTTCGTCGCCGCGATCCTCTTTTTCGATCTGTTCGTCCTCCACCGGAAGGATCACGTCATCTCGAAGCGGGAGGCGCTGGTCACTGTAGGCGGCTACGTTTCGCTGGCGATGCTGTTTGCCGCCGGCGTCTTCTATTTCGCGGGGCCGACCCGCGGCGCGGAGTTCCTCACCGGCTATCTGGTGGAACAGGCGCTTTCGCTCGACAATATCTTCGTCATCGCGCTCATCTTCACCTACTTCCGGGTCCCGCCCGAAGCGCAGTACCGCGTGCTCTTCTACGGCATCGTCGGTGCGATCGTCATGCGACTGTCGCTGATCGTGCCCGGCGTGAAGATCGTCGACCAGTTCGCGGTCGTCGGCATGGCGCTCGGCGCCCTGCTGGTATTCTCCGGCTACAAGATGATGATGGCGGGAGACGAGATGATCGATCCCGGCGACAGCCGCATCGTGCGGTGGCTGCAGAAAACCGGCCGGGTGACCAACGAATACGAGGGCTCGAAATTCTTCGTGATGCGGCAGGGGCTGCTCTACATGACGCCCCTGTTCGTCGTGCTGGCGACGGTGGAGTTCACCGACCTGGTCTTCGCGATCGATTCCATCCCGGCCGTCCTGGCGATTTCGAACGATCCCTTCATCGTCTTTTCCTCCAACGTCTTCGCCATCATGGGGCTGCGGGCGCTGTTCTTCGTGCTCTCGGGCATGATGCGAGATTTCCATCACCTGAAGACGGGGCTTTCGCTGGTTCTGATGTTCATCGGCGCGAAGATGCTGCTCGCCCATTTCATCAAGATCCCGTCGACGGTCGCGCTCATCGTAACGGCGCTGATCATCTTCGGCTCCGTTATCGCCTCCATCCTTACGCGGGAGAAGGAGTCGGGCGAAGGCCACGGCTGACGGGCTCGCTTCCGTCTCGTCCGGAGCCGAATCTATTCACCTGGTTCGAACGAGTGTCGATTCGGCAACACTCTTTCAACGCGCCGTGTTGTAGAAGGAGTGAGGAAGGCAATCGCCGCGATGCCGCCACAAACGGGTCGCAACTGGTCTCCTCACCGAGCGCGGCGAAAGCTGCATCTCAACAGGGTGCCTGCCGCTCCGCGGTGTGAATTTGAATGAACGTCGGAACGATATTCCAGAACTGGCAGCGGCAGCGGCACGATGGGCCGCATCTTCCGCACCGTCGGAATCATCGACCGGGCGAGAGAAAATTTGACGGCCATGTCCATGTCTGAGTGGACCCGCAAGGTCCTGGTCTGTGTTGCCTTCGGAAGCTGCCTCTCGGCAGCCCAGAGTTCCTATGCGCTGGATCCGAACACGATGAGGGAGCGGGAAACCAGCCCTTGGGCTGTCTTCCGCAACGGCTTCTTCGCCTACAAGCAGGGCCACAAGCAGGAGGCGGTCGAGGCATACCGCTATGCCGCCGAGAATGGCCAGCTCGGGGCGCGCTGGAAGCTGGCGCGCATGTACGCCGAGGGCGACGGCATCCGCCGCGACGACTACGAGGCCTTCAAGGCGTTCAACGAGATCGTCCAGCAGGACGTCGAGCCGGGCAGCCTTGATGAGACCTATGTCTCCGACGCGCTCGTCGCCGTCGCCGGGTATCTGCGCAAGGGCATTCCCGGTACGCCGGTGAAGGCCAACCCCGTCGCAGCGCAGGATTACTACATGCGCGCTGCCGCGACCTACCGTAACCCGAACGCCCAATACGAGATCGGCAGGATGTTCCTGAGCGGCGAGGGCGTGAAGGCGAGCGTCAAGCAGGCGGGCCGCTGGCTCCAGCTCGCCGCCGAGAAGGGCCACGCGGGCGCCCAGGCGACGCTCGGCAATCTCCTTTTCCAGAGCGGAAAAGTCGTCAAGGGCCTCGCCATGATGACCGCGGCGCTGGAACGTGCTCCCGCGGGCGATCAGGTCTGGATACGCGAGTTGCAGGAGGAAGCCTTCTCGCTGGCGGGCGAATCCGACCGCCGCACTGCCATCGCGCTCGCCGAGGACATCCTGCAGAAGGGTACGGCGGAGTAGCCGCGCCGATCAGCCTTTGCTCTGAGGCTTCGACATCCGCTGCTGTGGCGTTTCCGGCAATTGAGGCGCGTTGATCGACGAGACCGGACAGCCGTCGCCGATCTTTTCCCACGAGGTGTTGTTGAGGACACGTCCGCATCGCGCCAGCCATGAACCGCTGGAAAGCTTCAGGCAAACGGTCTCACCGAGCGAGTACCGCTGGCCGTTGGCGATGCACATGCACTCGTCCGCCGTGGCCGGTCCGGGGAGCGCGAGGCCAGCCCAGGCGATCGTCAGCGAGAGGAGCGCAAGTCTCTTCATCCAGCAATCATAGCACGACCATGCGTCGCTGCGCCAGAAGCGGCCGTCAGACCGCGCTCATCGCCAGTTCCACGACCGCCGGGACATGGTCGGAGGGCTTTTCCCATGCCCGCACGTGCTTTTCCACCGACGCCGCCTGGAGGTGCCGGGCGGCTTCGGGCGAAAGCATCAGGTGATCGATCCGGATGCCGTTGTTCTTCTGCCAGGCGCCGGCCTGGTAGTCCCAGAAGGTGTAGAGCGCCTCGTCCGTGACGGCGCGGATCCCGTCGGTGAAGCCGAGCCAGGACAGTTGCCGGAAGGCGGATCGGCTCTCCGGCTGGTAGAGGGCGTCGTTCACCCAGACGTCGGGATTCTTCGCGTCGATCGGCTGCGGGATCACGTTGTAGTCGCCTGCGAGCACGATCGGCTCTTCGAGCGCGAGCCGGTCCTTCGCCCACGCCTCCAGGCGCTCCATCCAGCCGAGCTTGTAGGTGAATTTTTCAGTGCCGACCGGGTTGCCGTTCGGCAGGTAGAGCGACACCACCCGCAGCGCGCCGGCCGAGGTTGAGAAGACGCCCTCGATGAACCGCGCGTGATCGTCGCCGTCGTTCCCCGGCAGCCGGCATGTCACCTCGTCGAAGCGCAGTTTCGACAGGATGGCGACGCCGTTGAAGCCCTTCTGGCCATGCGTCTCCACGTGGTAGCCGAGCGCCTCGATCTCGAGCCGCGGAAAGTTCTCGTCGACGGACTTGATCTCCTGCAGGCACACGATGTCGGGCTGGCTGTCCTTCAGCCAGGTGACGAGATTGTCGATCCGCGCCTTGACGCCGTTGATGTTCCAGGTCGCGATCTTCATGGTCTCAATTTCCCGCCGTCCGCACTCATCGGCCTTCCGACCATACTCATCCTTCTTGGCTCGGGCCAGCCAGGGAATGTGCGGGTCTGGCCGTCAATTCGATGCCGAGGGCCTTCATGACGGCGATGGTCGTCTTGAGGGTAGGGTTCCCTTTGTCGCTGAACGAACGGTAGAGCTGCTCGCGCGAAAGCCCTGTCTCGTTCGCGATCTGGGTCATCCCCTTCGCGCGCGCCACGACGCCGAGCGCATGCGCGATGTATCCCGCATCCTCGGAAGCGAACGCCTCCGCCATGAAGGACGCGATTGCCTCGTCGGAGGTCAGCCCCTCGGCTGGGTCGAAAGTCGTCAGTATCTCGGCCACGTCATTCCTTCCATTCTTCAGCCAGACGTTTGGCGGTCCTGATGTCCTTGGCCTGTGTGCTCTTGTCGCCGCCACACAGGAGGATGATGAGGGTGCTGCCGCGTTGCTGGAGATAAACGCGGTAACCGGGACCATGGTGGATACGCACCTCGCTTATGCCGCCACCCACCGGCTTGACGTCGCCTACGTGTCCGTAGGCCAGTCGGTCGAGCCGTGCGAAGATCAGACCGCGGGCACGCTCATCCTTGAGGCGCGTCCACCACTTCCTGAACGTCTGCGTCTGCTTCAGCTCGAATATGAACGATAGTAGTTTTAAAACGACAATCCGTCAAGCATCCGTGGGTCCGAACGTAGTTGGGGAGACATGCTGCCTCTCTAACGAAACGAGCCGGGGACATGCCCCGGCTCGCGATTGTCCACCTGAAATGGATCCGGTCAGACCGAATAGTACATGTCGAACTCGACCGGATGCGGGGTCATCTCGAAGCGCATGACTTCATGCATCTTGAGTTCGATGTAGGCGTCGATCTGGTCGTCGTCGAAGACGCCGCCGGCCTTGAGGAAGCCGCGGTCCTTGTCGAGGCTCATGAGGGCCTCGCGCAGCGAGCCGCAGACGGTCGGGATCTTCTTCAGTTCCTTCGGCGGCAGGTCGTAGAGATCCTTGTCCATCGGCTGACCGGGGTGGGTCTTGTTCTTGATGCCGTCGAGGCCGGCCATCAGCATCGCAGCGAAGCCGAGATAGGGGTTCGCGCCCGGATCCGGGAAGCGGACCTCGACGCGCTTGGCCTTCGGCGAGGAGCCGAAGGGGATGCGGCAGGAGGCCGAGCGGTTGCGCGCCGAGTAGGCGAGCAACACGGGAGCCTCGAAGCCGGGCACCAGGCGCTTGTAGGAGTTGGTCAGCGGGTTGGTGAAGGCGTTGATCGCCTTGGCGTGCTTGATGATGCCGCCGATGTAGAACAGGCAGCTCTCCGACAGCCCCGCGTATTCATTGCCGGCGAAGGTCGGCTTGCCGCCCTTCCAGATCGACTGGTGCACGTGCATGCCCGAGCCGTTGTCGCCGTAGACCGGCTTCGGCATGAAGGTCGCGGTCTTGCCGTAGGCGTTGGCGACCTGGTGGATGACGTACTTGTAGATCTGCATCTTGTCGGCGTTGCGCGTCAGCGTGTCGAACTTGATGCCGAGCTCGTGCTGGGCAGCCGCGACCTCGTGGTGGTGCTTTTCGACGACCACGCCCATCTCGGCCATGACCGTCAGCATCTCGGAGCGCATGTCCTGCAGCGAATCGACCGGCGGAACCGGGAAGTAGCCGCCCTTGACGCGCGGCCGGTGGCCGAGGTTGCCGGTCTCGTAGTCGGTGTCGTCGTTCGACGGCAGTTCGCTCGAATCGAGCTTGAAGCCGGTGTTGTAGGGGTCGGCCTTGTACTTGACGTCGTCGAACACGAAGAACTCGGCCTCGGGACCGACATAGACGGTGTCGCCGATGCCTTCGGACTTCATGTAGGCTTCCGCCTTCTTGGCGGTTCCGCGCGGGTCGCGGTTGTAGGACTCGCCCGAGATCGGGTCGAGGATGTCGCAAACGACGGCCATGGTCGACTGCGCGAAGAACGGATCCATGTGCGCCGTCTCGGTGTCGGGCATGAGCACCATGTCGGACTCGTTGATCGCCTTCCAGCCCGCGATCGAGGAGCCGTCGAACATCACGCCGTCGGCGAACATGTCCTCGTCGACAGCCACGACGTCCATCGTCACGTGCTGCATCTTGCCCTTCGGATCGGTGAAGCGCAGGTCGACGAACTTAACGTCGTTGTCCTTGATCTGCTTCATGATGTCGTTTGCTGTCGTCATGTCTCATCCCTTGTCTGACGGTTTTCTCTTCGAAGCCGAATGCCGTCTCAGATAGCGTCTATTCCGGTTTCGCCTGTACGGATACGGACGACTTCCTCGATGTTGGATACGAATATCTTGCCGTCGCCGATCCGGCCAGTCTGCGCCGCCTTGCGGATCGCTTCCAGCGCGGCTTCGACGGATTCGTCGCCCAAGACCACCTCGACCTTCACCTTGGGCAGAAAGTCCACGACATATTCCGCACCTCTGTACAGTTCGGTATGACCCTTCTGGCGACCGAAGCCCTTGGCTTCCGTCACCGTGATCCCCTGCAATCCAACTTCCTGAAGGGCTTCCTTCACCTCGTCAAGCTTGAACGGCTTGATGATCGCTTCGATTTTTTTCATTAGACGGGGGCCTCCGATGGATTGAGCGGCAGATCGAACCCGCTTCGCCGACCCACAAGCACGAAGCATGCCAGACGGGGATAGCTGGGCGGGAGCGACAGCGATTCACGGGACGCCGCAATATCACTCCGGGTTTTGCGTCGCAGCGCTTACGGGGGTCACATCGGGCGAGCCGAATGGCTTCCTGATCACCATGCTGCCTGCCCAAAAAATACGCAAGCCGCAAACATCATGAGCAGGAACGAAGTGTTTGCCCGGCTCCTCCGGAACTGTCTACTCTGCGCCACCATCGACGGGGTTACCCATGGGCATTGAACTTCTGTCTCCCGCGCAGATGGCCGAAGCGGACAGGCTGGCGATCACGCGCGGACCATTCGACGGGCCGGCGCTGATGCAAAACGCAGGCTCGGCGGTCGCGCGCGAAATCCTTTCGCGGTATCCGCAGGCGCAAACGGTCCACGTGCTGGCCGGACCCGGCAACAATGGCGGCGACGGCTTCGTCGCGGCGCGGCTCCTGGCAGAAGCCGGCGTGGACGTGCGCGTCCATTGCGAGGGGCACCCACGGCCGGGGAGCGATGCCGAAGGCGCGCTTGCGGAGATGCGGCTGCCGTTGCTCGGGTTCGACGCGTTCGCGCCGCAGGCATCGGACGTCATTGTCGACGCCCTCTTTGGAGCGGGGTTGGTGCGCGAGATCGGCGCACCGCATGCCCCAGTCATCGAGAGGGCGAATGCATCGGGCGCCCCAATCGTCGCGGTCGATCTGCCTTCCGGCCTTTCGGGCGAGACCGGCCTCGTGCTCGGCATCGCGATCAGGGCGGACCTCACGGTCACCTTCTTCCGGCTTAAGCCCGGACATCTCCTCTATCCGGGGCGCGACCTTTGCGGCGAAACGATTCTCGTCGATATCGGGATTCCGGCCGACGTCCTGGCCGACATCGGGTCGCGAACGTTCCGCAGCGTTCCCGAACTCTGGCGTACCCATATTCCCTGGCCCGACAGTGGCTCGCACAAATATGCGCGCGGCCACGTGGGCGTTTTCTCCGGCGGACCCTCGGCGACCGGTGCGGCCCGGCTGGCCGCGATCTCGGCCGCAAGGGCGGGAGCAGGGGCCGTCACCGTTCTGTCGCCCAGGCAAGCGGTACAGGTGAACGCCATGCACCTGACGTCCGTGATGCTGAAGCGGACAGACACTCCCGAGGAAGCCGTCATGTTCGCGGCGGACAGGAAGATGACGTCAGCCTTGATCGGCCCGGGTTTCGGGGTGGGCGAGCGATGCACCGAATTCGTGCTCGCGCTGGCCCGCCTTGCCGCGGGCAGGCCGTTCGGCCTGGTCCTGGACGCAGACGCGATCACCTCGTTCGAAAATGCCCCGCACAGGCTGTTCGAGGCGCTGGCCGCGATCGGATCGGAAACTGGACGGGGTTGCGCAGTCCTGACCCCGCACGAGGGTGAATTCCGCAGGCTCTTCCCTGACCTCGCCGATGCTGCCGGTCTCTCGAAGCTGGAGCGCGCACGCCGGGCGGCGGAGCGGTCGCATGCCGTGGTCGTTCTCAAGGGACCCGACACCGTGATCGCTGCCGCAGACGGGCGTGCCGCGATCAACACCAATGCGACCCCCTTTCTGGCGACGGCCGGCTCCGGCGATGTGCTTGCGGGCATCGTGGCCGGACTGCTGGCGCAGGGAATGCCGGCTTTCGAGGCCGCGGCGGCTGGTGTCTGGCTGCATGCCGAAGCGGGTGCGCGGTTCGGACCGGGTCTGATCGCGGAGGATCTTCCCGGCCTCCTGCCTGCGGTCCTTGCCGGATTGCGTGATTCGCAGGGGTCGTCCTCCTAACCACCCGCTAACCAGTCTCTTTTGCCGTTTCTCAAGCCGGTCCTGCTACGGTCGCGGTGAGTTATCGGGAGACTTTCAATGGTTTCGACGGCAGGATCGACAGGGCAGGCGGCACTGCGCGCGCCAGTGGCAGGCGAGGTTCTCGCCCGTTTCCTCGGCAAGGACCGGATCTCGGCGGATGATGTCATTGCGCTTCGCCGGGACGTGTTCGGCGATGGGCTGGTCTCCCGCGAGGAGGCCGAGGCTCTGTTCGAGATCGACAGCCAGGCCGGGGGGGCCTGTCCGGAATGGCGGAGCTTCCTGATCGAGGCCGTGGCCGACTACGTCGTCCACCAGGAGGCGCCGGCCGGATACGTGTCCGAGCACAATGCCGACTGGCTGATCGCCTGCATGTCGGATGCGGGCCATGCGGAAAGCCTGATGCAGGTCGAAGTCGCCATCGCGGTCCTCGAACGCGCGCGGTCGGCCCCTGCGAGGCTGTCCGCCGCCGCGCTGGACCTCGTCGCCCGCGCGGTGGTCGAGAGCGACGCGCGCACGGTCTCGGGGGCGGAATTCACACCGGGCGCGGTCGGCAAGGCCGAAGTGGATGTCCTGCGCCGCGTGCTGTTCGCCTTCGGCGGCAAGGCCGGCATCGGCATCAGCCGCGAGGAGGCGGAGGCGCTCTTCGATCTGAACGAGCGGATCAAGGATGCCGTGAATCATCCGGAGTGGACCGACCTGTTCGTCAAAGCGATCGCGAACTTCGTCATGTGCGCGTCGGGTTACGCCCCGCCGCCGCGCGAGGAGGCGTTGAGGCGGGATGCGTTCCTGGATGGCACCGACGTGAACCTGGCGGGGTTCTTCCAGCGGATGCTTTCGGGCGGCCTGTCCGGTGTGCTCGATGCCTATCGCGGATCGAACGGGATGGAAGGCGCTTGGACCGAACGCAACGCCTCGCGCGAGAAGGCCGAGGCGGACGCAGAAGCGATCGATGCGGACGAGGCCGCCTGGCTGGTGGATCGCATCACCCGCGACGGCGACATCCACGAGAACGAGCGGGCGCTGTTGACCTTCATCGGCCGGGAGTCGCGCTCGATCCACCCGTCGATACGGGAACTGATCGATCGGGTGGCCTGACGGCGGCAACCCGCCGCCGGGCGGGGCTTAGCGTTCTTCTTCGAGGCGCGTCAGTTCGCGCTGGATGCGGTCGATGATACGGCCGGTATCCTCGTGCATGCGCTTCAGCCGTTCCAGTTGCACGGTAATGGCGGCGAGTGGGTCGGGCCCGATCTCGTCGGCGGGGGCATCGCCCACGCCGTGCAGCAGCCAGACCAGATTGACGTTCAGTATGCCCGCCAGAAGCGACAGCCGCTCGACGCTGGGTTCCGAGCGGTCGCTCTCCCATTGCTCGATGGTCTTCTGCCTGACGCCGACGCGGCGCGCCAGGGCGGCAGTCGTCATGCCCTGCGCGTCGCGGATGCGTGAGAGGCGGCCTCCGAACGTGTCGGAATCCGGGAGCCGGTTGTGGATGGATGTCACGACTGCCATGGAACGGTTTCCCTCCAACTGCGGATCTTTGTTGCCATAGATAACTTTAATCGAACTCCGTGGCGCCGCGACGAACGTCAGGTGACGTCGCCTTCGAGCATGCCGAGACGCTGGGCATGCCAGCGCAGGTGGTCGTCCATGAAGGTGGAGATGAAGAAGTAGGAGTGGTCGTATCCGGGTTGCATGCGCAGCTTGAGCGGGATGCCGGCCTTTCGGCACGCCTCCTCGAGCAGCCAGGGCTTGAGCCCGTCCTCAAGGAAACTGTCGGCCTTGCCCTGGTCGACGAGGAACTCCGAAAAGCGGTATCCGTCCTCGATCAGCGAGCAGGCATCATGAGTGCGCCAGTCGGCCTGGTTGGGACCGAGATAACGCTCGAACGCCCGGGCGGACCAGTCGGCGTCGGACGGATGAACGATCGGCGCGAAGGCAGAGCAACTCCTGAAGCGCTTCGGGTTCCTAAGCGCGATGGTGAGCGCGCCGTGGCCGCCCATGGAATGGCCGAAGATTGATTGGCGGTTCATGTCGGCAGGGAAATTGGCCGAAACGATCCGCGGCAGTTCCTCGACGACGTAGGAATACATGCGGTAGTTGGTGTCGTAGGGCGCTTCGCTGGCGTCGACGTAGAAACCGGCGCCCGAACCGAACTGCCAGTTGTCCTTCTCGTCCGGCACATGCGCGCCGCGCGGACTGGTATCGGGGCAGACGACGATCAGGCCGAGTTCGGCCGCCATGCGCCGGTACTCGCCCTTCTCCACGACGTTTGCATGAGTGCAGGTGAGGCCTGACAGATACCACAGCACTGGGCAGGGGCCTTCTTCGGCCTGCGGCGGGACGAAGACCGCGAACGTCATGTCGCAGCCGCAGGCTTCGGAGGCGTGGCTGTGGACGCTCTGCACGCCGCCATGGGATTTCGCTGTCGAAACTGTCTTGATGCTCATGCTGCGCGCGTCCGACGGGTGCCGGAGGTCTCGATGTTGAACTGTCTGGTGTCGCCTGGGGAGGCGGAGGAGAGTGTCCGTTCCTAGCACGAAGGGGCCGGAACGCCAAACCCGCCCGTTGCGGATGGAGGTCGGCAAGCCGGCCGGCACTACATCACTGCCGCTTCCGGCCGTTCTTCCTCCGGCGGCAGAACCGGCATTTCGCGCGACCGCCGCTCGATCTCGGCGTCGATCTCCTCGATCGAGGGGTTTCGTTCCTCGACCCACTTTTCCAGCCGGGCGAACTCGTCCGCGCCCATCGTCCGGTAGACCGTCACCTTCTGACCTTTCGCGAGCACCTCCACACCGTTGATGGCCAGCGCGCCCGAGAGTGTCTTCCAGTTCGGCCCGAAGGTCTTCACCATCGTGTACATGGTCTTGGCCTTGATCATGCCGACGCCGCCGGCCAGGCAGGCCTCGTAGAACATGTGGTGGGTCGCCTCTGCCGAACGCGTGCGAACGTCACAGAAATGGTCGTGGACGACCGAAGCCCGCCGGTATTCGCCCACGAAGGGCGGACCGAAGGTGGTCCAGAAAATCCGCGGGATCGATGCGCCGTTGATGACGGCGTTCTTCTTCGCCGTCCATCTCAGGCCGGCCGCGTCGACGAATGTGAAGGCCTTTGTCAGCTTCATGTCGCGGTCATCGCCCGGCTGCTCGAGCCAGGTAACGGAGACGGTGCCGATGAAGTGTGCTGCCATGCGATCCTCTCGCGCGACGACGAGCCATGCAGTGGATGATATGCTGGAGTGGAAGCGGACGGCGTGATCTGCTTCACACTCGCAGACGCAGGCGGCTTCGATCAGTTCGTGCGCCATTAGGCATTCGGCCCTGGCGCCGGCAATCAAGGCTCCCTGCCGGCGTTCATCGCCCTACGCACCGTGCGGTCGAGAGCGCTGAGGAATTCCGATCGGTCGCGCGCGGCAAAGCTCCGATTGAAGCCGCGGTCTTCGCCCGTTTCCCTAAGATGCTGCTTCAGATCCCGCATGGCCACCGCCATGCCGATCGATTCCGGCGTGAACGGCCTTCCGGTCGGGCCAATCACGTGGACGCCCGCCGGCACGAGCCGGGCTGCGAGCGGCACGTCCGCCGTCACTGCGACGTCGTTCGGCCGGGCGTTCTCCACGATCCAGTCGTCGGCCGCATCCGCTCCCTTCGAGACGACGACGTTGCGGATCATGGGATCGCGGGAAGGGCGCAGGCCACCGTTCGAGACGAAGGTGACGATCAGGCCGTGGCGTTGCGCGACGGTGACGGCCTCGTTCTTGACCGGGCAGGCGTCCGCATCGACGAAGATCTGCGGGGGCCTTATGTCGGCCGGCTCAGGCAATGTACTTGCGGGCCAGTGCCGCGCCGTCGCCGAGCGCCTTCAGCTTGCCGACCGCCACCTCACGCGACAAGGGTGCCAAGCCGCAATTGGTGCAGGGCTGGATGCGTTCGGCCTCCGCGTGCTTCAGTGCCTCGGCAATCGTTGCCGCCACCTGTTCCGGCGTCTCGACCGCATTCGTCGCCACGTCGATGACGCCGACGAGGATCTGCTTGTCCGTCAAGAGGCCGATCAGCGAGATCGGCACGCGCGAATTGGCGCATTCGAGCGACACCTGCTGGATGGAGGAGAGGTTCAGCGCCGGGAAGATCGCCTCATACTGCCGCCATTCGCTGCCCAGCGTCTCCTTCCACTTCACGTTGGCCTCGATGCCGTAGCCGTAGCAGATGTGGACGGCGGTGGCGCACTTCAGGCCGCGGGCCGCGCGCTCCAGCGCGGCGATGCCCCAGTCGTTGACCTCGTCCATGAAGACGTTGAAGGCCGGCTCGTCGAACTGGATGACGTCCACGCCCGCCGCCTCGAGCTCCAGCGCCTCCTCGTTCAAGATTTCCGCGAAGGCCATCGCCATGTCGGCGCGACGGCCATAGTGGGTGTCGGCCAGGGTGTCGCAGATGGTCATCGGCCCCGGCAGCGTCCATTTCAGCTTGCGGCTGGTGTGCGCGCGGCAGAAGGCGGCCTCGTCGCGATGCACGGGCCGCGTGCGGCGCAGGGCTCCCGTCACCGTCGGCACGTCGGCGACGTAGCGGTTGTTGCGGATGCCCATCGGCGTCATCAGCTGCCAGTCGATACCCTCCACGTTCTCCAGGAAGCCGTGCACGAAATGGCGGCGGAACTGCTCGCCATCGGAGACGATGTCGATCCCGGCATCCTCCTGTTCCTTGATCCACACGAGCGCGGCGTCGCGCTTGGCCCGGTCGAGATCGGCGCCTTCGAAGCGCCATTTCGGCCAGAGCTTTTCAGTCTCGGCCAGCCAGTGCGGTTTCGGCAGGCTGCCGGCGATGGTGGTGGGGAAGAGCATATTTCCTCGGCTTGGTTCGGCGGAACGTTTCAGGCCACGAGGGCCGCAAGGAGCGCCCACATGGTCATGAAGACCAGGATGAGCGAGCCGGCTGTCCAGAGATTGGCGCGCATGTCGTGCGTCTGGGCGGTAAAATAGGCCGCGAAATGCAGGAGCCTCGAAGCGACATAGCCGTACAGCAGCAACCAGGCGAGCCAGAGCGGGGGTTCCGCCAGGACGAAGAGGAACCCCGCGACAAGGAAGAAGGGGATGTTCTCGAGGTCGTTCTGGTGGATTCGGCGGATGCGCTCGACGCGCTCGTTGGGTTCGAGCTGCTTGGGATCCGGGCTCGGATTGAGGCGGGTCCTGCGCAGATCCTCGGGCGAGCGGTAGCCGCCCTTCTCCTGGATCATGCGCCAGACCGTCAGCCAGGACATCGATACCGCCTTCAGAATCATCAGGCAGGCAGCGATGGCATAGGTCCCCACCAGCGGGTTCTCAAGGCTGATGCCATCCACGGTTGTTCCCCCTGATTCCGGCGGTCTGCGCCAAGGCGGGTACATTACCACATCGTCTTTCGGAGCGCCCACACGCCATGACGGCGTACCTCGATCCCGTGCCGAACGGCCCCTCGCGACTCGGTTGACCCTTCGACGCGCGCGTCCAGCCAGGGTACAGAGCCTATCCGCCGAGATGGCAGCGGACGAGCGTCGCCTGCACCGGGGTCTCGGGAGAGCCGATTTCCAGCCGGTCGGGAGAGGTGAGCGAAAGCCGGATCTGGCGATCCTCCGTCTCGCCTTCGGCGATGCAGGAGGCGGCAAGCGTCACGATACCGTCGGCGAGCGGCGCCTCCTCGATGTTGCAAAGGCTCTCGTAGCGGCGGATGGTGGTCGGCGTGATGACGGCCATCTGTTCTACCGGCTCCTGGTCGATGCGGCTGCACTGGGCTGCATCGGCGGCCCACACGCCGACGTAATCCGGGCCGACGCCCGCTGGCCGGGCGCGGGCGGCGGAGAGGGTGTCGACTCTGAGAAGCTCCGGCGCCGCCAACCGCGCCTGCGGGTCGCCCTCGGGGAGTTCGGCGTCGGTCTTCGATTCCTCGATACGGCGGTTGAGGTCTTCGGCGGCGTTGCGAAGCTCCGCCGCCGCCTGCTCTGCAGCACCTTTGGCGATGCGACCGAGTTCCCGGGCATAGTCCCCAGCCTTGTCGATGGCCGGACCGGCGTCCTCGATCGCCTGTTCGGCTGCGTCGCGGCCTTGCTTGAGCAAGGTGCCGGCGCCCTCGGCGATCGACTTCGCGCCGTCGCGAAGCTGGTTGACCGCGCGATCCCGCTCGGCCGCGTCGTCACCTCCGTCCGGTGTGGCCGGTGGCGACGACTCCGCTGCCGCCGGCGGATCGGCCGTCGGGGGCACGGCGGCTCCATCGGTTTTCTCGTCGCTGCAGGCTGCGAGGGACAGCGCGAGCACGCTGGCGAAAATGGAAAGAGCGAAAGGTCTCATCGTGGCTCCGGGCAACATCCGGCCGGAAGGGCCGTGTCTCGGGGGAATGCTCGTGAGGCAAGCGGGTTCCGCAGGGAGTCAGTAGACCACCACGCTCCTGATGCTCTCTCCCGCATGCATCAGATCGAAACCCTTGTTGATCTCGTCGAGCGAGAGCTTGTGGGTGATCATCGGGTCGATCTGGATCTTGCCTTCCATATACCAGTCGACGATCTTGGGCACGTCGGTCCGGCCGCGCGCGCCGCCGAAGGCGGTGCCTTTCCAGGTGCGGCCCGTGACGAGCTGGAACGGACGCGTGGCGATCTCCTGGCCGGCGCCGGCCACGCCGATGATGATCGATTCGCCCCAGCCGCGATGGGCGCATTCCAGCGCCTGGCGCATGACCTTGACGTTGCCGGTGCAGTCAAACGTGTAGTCGGCGCCGCCGATCTGGTCGGCCCCGCGCTTGGTCAGGTTGACGATCTCGGCGACGACGTTCTCGCAATTCTTCGGATTGACGAAATGCGTCATGCCGAACTTCTCGCCCCATTCCTTCTTGTCGTCGTTGATGTCGACGCCGATGATCATGTCGGCGCCCGCGAGCCTGAGCCCCTGGATGACGTTGAGGCCGATGCCGCCGAGGCCGAACACGGCGGCCGTCGACCCGATTTCGACCTTGGCCGTGTTGACGACGGCGCCGATGCCGGTGGTCACGCCGCAGCCGATGTAGCAGATCGTATCGAACGGTGCGTCGGGGTTGACCTTCGCGACCGCGATCTCCGGCAGGACGGTGAAGTTCGAGAAGGTCGAGCAGCCCATGTAGTGGAACAGTTTCTCGCCGCCGATCGAGAAGCGCGAGGTTCCGTCCGGCATCAGCCCTTGGCCCTGGGTGGAGCGGATCGCGGTGCACAGGTTGGTCTTGCGCGACAGGCAGGACGGACACTGCCGGCATTCGGGCGTGTAGAGCGGGATGACGTGGTCACCCTTTTTCACCGAGGTGACGCCCGGCCCGACGTCGACGACCACGCCCGCGCCTTCGTGCCCGAGGATCGCGGGGAAAAGGCCCTCGGGATCGGCGCCGGACAGCGTGAATTCGTCGGTGTGGCAGATGCCGGTCGCCTTGACCTCGACCAGCACCTCGCCGGCGCGAGGACCTTCGAGGTCGACCTCCATGATCTCGAGCGGTTTTCCGGCAGCTATGGCGACGGCGGCGCGTGTCTTCATGGGGTGGTCCTTCCTGATCCTCGATTTGCGCGGCAAGATTTCAGGATTTCTCGGGGCGGGCAAGCCCGCGGCCGGGAACCGGTCCGGGTCGGTCGCGTTGCTGCCGGTTCCGGCAACAATTCGTCACCGTACGGACATCGTCGGGTCATGCGGATTGGCTAAGTCACCGTTCAGCGGGTGGCGGCCCTGGGAGAGACGACATGCACTGCGATACGACCATCGACGAACTGCTGAGCGAACCGATCATCCGCAAGCTCATGGCGCGCGACGGGATCAAGGCCGAGGACATCCGCTCGCTGCTGGACGAGGCACAGGCGCGTGCGAACACCACCCCGCCCGGGGGAACGATCATTCTGCCGCGGCCCGCCGGTCCCGCGATGGAGGTCGTTGGCTAGGCGGCCCAGAGTGGCTCAGCCGCACCAGCTTTCCTTGTGGCCCCGCCATTCGTGGGCGAGGCCGTCCGCGACGAGTATCTCCCCGATCGAGCGGCCGTCGCGATGCACGGTACGCAGCTTGCGGCCGTAACGATCCTCGTCACGGTCGCTACGCCGCAGTTCGAACTCCCCGGAATTCAAGAGCAACTGCAAGCGAAGCGTCGCTTTCCCCGCCAGCTGTTTCTCGGTCGCGCAAGCGGGTCCCGTAACCTCGGGTGTGTCAATGTCGGCGATGCGTATCTTGACACCGTCGAGCCAGAACGTGTCTCCGTCGACCACGCAGTTGACGCGCTTCGACGCCCCGCAGATCGAGAATTGCTGCCGGACGGGATGGCCGTTCAATGGCTGGCGAGCATCGCCGCCGCGCGCACTCCGCAGCACCACGTCGCCGCGCAAGGTCTGGCGGGGGCCGTCCGATGCGAAATAGCCGACCACGTCAGGCGTCTGCGCGGCGCCGGCGAGGAATGGCAACGCGGCGGCCGCCAGTATGACGGCGAGGACGAGGAAGCCGAAGGTCAGCGAGGTTCCCGGCCTGTATGCGGGCCGCTTCGGCGGCGCCTGCCGTGGCCTGGGCTGCGGTTTTCCCGATGCACTTGCGGTCGATTTTTCGTTCGTAGATCCGAATCTCTCGCCAGCCATCCGCGCCTCGTTTCCGGTCGGGCGCATCCTGTCGGGTCGAAGCTAGGGATCGGTTAACGTCGGGATAACGATTTTAGAGACCGCCGATCGCAAAGGCTCGCCGCGCCGGGCGGGCGGCGCGCTCTTGCGCCGTCGGACGCAAGAGAATCGCAGCGGTTTCGTTCGGATTCAGTCTTTGTTGGTAATTTCCTGTTCACTTCGATGGAGAGTGCGTGCGGCGTCCGGCCCGCGTCCACCCGAACAGTACCTTGCGTCCGGGGTTTTCATGCGTACGTCTCGACTAGCGACGATCCTGCTTGCCAGCGCCATCCTGACCGGTTGCACCAGAAGTGCCGGGCTCGAAGAGCTGGTTCCGCGTCCCTCGATGGAGGTGACGAATTCGATCGCACGCCCCGACGCCCCCGTTGCTGAAGCGAACGAAATGGCGTCCCAGGATGAACCCGCGGGAACCGGTGCGGAGGCGTCCGCGCCCGTGGTGGAGGCGGCGCTTGTCGCGCCCGACAAGCCGTCCCCTGCGGCAAAGGCGCTGCTGGACGGCACAGTTCATCCGCAGCGCTTTCGCGACGCCCACCCGATCAATTTCGGCAAGGCGTCGCCGCGGAGCCTGGCCGTGCACGGCGTGGACGTTTCGCGCTGGCAGGGCAACATCGACTGGCCGAAGCTCAGGACGCAAGGAGCGAACTTCGTCTGGATCAAGGCGACGGATGGCGGCGACCATCTCGACCCGATGTTCCGGCGCAACTGGAACGCCGCCGCTCTGGCCGGCGTGCCGCGCGGCGCCTACCATTTCTTCTACTGGTGCCGCACTGCCTCCTCGCAGGCCGACTGGTTCATCCGCAACGTGCCGAAGGCCAAGGGCGCGTTGCCGCCGGTACTCGACGTCGAATGGAACCATCTGTCCGAATGCAAGAAGCGGCCCTCGCGCGAGCAGGTCCTGGAAAAGATGCAGGTCTTCATGGACAGGCTGGAGAAGCACTACGGGCAGCGGCCCATCATTTACACCGCGCCCGATTTCTACCGCGACAATCTGAAGGGCGCCTTCCCGAACCATCCCTTCTGGCTGCGCTCGGTCGCCGCGCACCCCTCAAAGGTCTATCCCGGCCGCGACTGGGTGTTCTGGCAATATTCGGGCTCGGGCCTGTCGCACGGGGTGGACGAGCGCATCGACCTCAACGTCTTCGTCGGCTCGGAAGGCCAGTGGCGCAAGTGGCTCGCCGCCAACGCGGGGTAGGCGGATCTCTTCTATCGGGTCACGGGCGCGCTCCATCATCGCCACGCCCGCCAACGCGTCTGGCCTTTGAGGTCCCATCTCCCAAGGGAGGCGGTGCGCGCGCTGGCGGACGGTCCGACAGCGCTGTTTTTCTAGAACGATGCTCGTCAGACGCGCACCGCCGACGCTGCTGCCCCCCTCTGTCACACCCTGTGCCCGAAGGCCGTGGATCGACAGCTCCGGAGGGGCCGGGACCGTGGGGCCTTGCCGAGGCAATCCCCGACCCCGCCAACCGGACGAAGCCAATCCCGCACGCCGTCACGTCCCCCTGGTCGGCCCGGCAGCCACCCAAGGCCCGGTGGACGCGACGGAGAGCATGATGCGACACGGCGTAGGCGCGTGGACAAGAATTCGCGGGACCGGCAGTCGGCGGCGGGCGGCCGGCAGTCGGATCAAGGGGTTGGCCCGCGGCAGGGCCTGAGTGAGGCGCTGGTTTGTCCACGCAGCGGCTTGCCCGCGGATGGTGCCCGGCGCGAACATCCCGACCGCGTGATCTGGGAATCGCCGCCGAGGCAAGCGAGGGAGGCCATCCGGGCCCATTCCGGACCATCGACGTGTCTGCCGGGGAAGGAAACGGGTTGCCCCCCGCGGCCAGCGCGTCGTCCGTGTCTATCCCGGCCGGTAGACGCGGGCGGCGGTATTGTGGAACAGGTTCGCCTGGTCAGCCTCGCTGAATTTTTCCGCCGCGGCGCGATGCGCCTGCATCAGGTCGGCGTAGCTGGTCCAGAGTTTCTCGATCGGGAAGTTTGAGCCGAACATCAGCCGCTCGCTGCCGAAGATTTCCATGGCGGCGTCGTAGATCGTCGAGATTAGCGCCGGGTCGTTGCGATGGACGAAGGTGCCCAGGCCGGAGAGCTTGGCGCTGAGATTGGGCGCCTGCGCCAGCGTTCGCAGCCCCACCTTCCAGTCCTCGACCGTGCGGTCGTCGCTTGCCGTCAGCATGCCGACATGGGTGAGGATGAAATCGGTGCCAGGGTGTTCGGCGACGAGGTCGAGCCCGTCGCGCATCTGGCCGGGAAAGAGCTGCAGGTCGAAGGAGAGACCATAATCCTTCAGGCGGCCGACATTGGCCCGCACCTTCGGATCGATCACCTGCCTTGCATCCGCGGCGAAACGGAAGGCGGGGTTCTCGTGCCAGTGAAGCTGCATGCGAATGCCGCGCAGGAGCGGGTACTTCTTCAGGCGGTCGAGTTGCGGGCGCACGTCGTCCACCGTCATGTCGGCATAGCCGACGATGGCGCGCGGCCAGCCGGTGCGATCGGCGGTCTCGCTGACGAAGGCGACCTCCTTTTCGAAGTCCTCCTTCGCCCAGTTGGTCTGCACGTAGACCGCCCGCTCGACGCCGAGCCCCTCGCGGTCGGCGAGAAACTCCTCCATCGGATAGTCGCGGCGGATCGGCTCGTAGGGACCAAAGATGCGCGGCACCATCGGGCCGACGAGCCAGGGCTGGTCCGCCTGCCGCCAGATGTGGAAGTGCGAATCGATCATTTTCTGCATCACGACGCCTTTCGCCAGATCGTATCGGCCGCCGGTGCCGGCCGCGCCAAAGAGAGGATGAAACGGGTGAGGGCCTCGAGCGAGGATCCGTCGACCAGATCGTCGAGGAAGGGCAGCACCGCCCGAAGGGCCGCCGTCTCGGGGCGGAAGCGCGGATCGGCGGCGAGTGGCGTGCAGAGCGACAGGCGATGAGCCCGTGCGGAAAGCCGGCGCAGGGCCACCTCCATCTCGGCGTGGCCGCCACGCTCCAGCCCGTCCGTCAGGATCACGATCGAGGCGCCGCGTGCGAAGGCGGCGAAACGCGGCACGGCGAGGAAGGCGAGCAGCGCTGGCCCGATGCGCGTGCCGCCGTCCCAGTCCTCGACGAAACCCGCGGCGCGGGCAAGCGCGGTCTCGCGGTCGCGGACCTTCAGCGACGGCGTTATGCGGGTGAGGCGGGTGCCGAAGGTGAAGACCTCGGCGCGCTCGGCATTGCGCACGATCGTGTGCGCGAGGTCGAGATGGTTCGCGGTGTGCTGCTTCATCGAACCGGATATGTCGATCAGGAGAAGCAGCTTGCGCTGCACGAGCGGGCGCCGGCGCTTCGGTGGTTTGGGGATGTCGCCATCGGCCCGGGCGATGGCGCGCAGCGACCGTCGCAGATCTGGCTCGCCGCGCGCGCGGGTCCGCACGCTGCGCAGCGAGCGGCGCACGGGCAGGGCGGAGGGCAGTGCCAGGCCGAAGGCGGCGAGCGTTGCGTCCCTGCCGGCGAAACGCCGCGCGCCCAACCGCTCGGCGCCCGAGGGGAGGGCTCCGCCCTTTTCCGACCGCGGTTCCTCCGCCTCCTGTTCGGGGGCCGCGTTGCCGTCCTTGACGCGGGTCTCCTCGTCGCTGTCGCCTTCCGCCGCCAGTTCGGCGTCGCCCCAGAACCAGGCGCGGAACAGGGCGTCGAAATCGCGGCGGCGATCCGGCTGCGGCGCCAGCGTCGCCAGTGCCGCCTGGCGGATATCCTCCATGGAGCGGGGGCCGAGCAGCGTCACGCCGCGCAGGAAGGCGATCGACTGCTCCGGCGCGACCGCGAAGCCGGCGGAGCGCAGCAGGCGTGCGAAGCCGAGAAGGTGATCGGCGGCGGGGGCGAGGGCACTCACGACAGGGCGTCCTCGACGATTTTGTCGAAATCCGGCGCCAGATAGGCGAGATCCTCCTCGTCCTTGACGAGCACGCCGATGGCGCGGCGGAAGGCTTCGGGCCATGGGCTGCCGCCTTTTTCCAGCACGGTGGCGGCATTGGCCCATTCGATCGCCTCCGAGATGCCCGGCGGCTTGGCGAGCGGCCTGGCGCGGATGTCGCGCACTGCGCGCGCGACGGCCCGGGCGGTCGCCTCGGCGACGTCGCTGGCGCGCAGCGCGATGATGCGGGCTTCGCGCTCTGCGTCGGGATAGCCGATCCAGTGGTACACGCAGCGCCGCCGCAGTGCCTCGGCCAGGTCGCGGGTGCGGTTTGAGGTCAGGATGACGACCGGGCGCGCAGC
This sequence comes from Aquibium pacificum, assembly GCF_040839445.1. NCBI lineage: Bacteria > Pseudomonadati > Pseudomonadota > Alphaproteobacteria > Hyphomicrobiales > Phyllobacteriaceae > Aquibium > Aquibium pacificum. The sequence goes on from NZ_JBDPGJ010000011.1 coordinate 34,217, forward strand.
GGCGGCGAGCGTGCCGCGCTCGGGAATGGTGATCTGGAAGTCCGACAGGAATTCGAGCAGCAGTGCCTCGAACTCGTGGTCGCTGCGGTCGATCTCGTCGACGAGAAGCACGCTCGCCTCGGGCCTGCGCAGCACCTTGAGCAGCGGCCGTTCGATCAGGAAACGGTCGTCGTAGATGTCGATCTCGTGCTCGCCTGCCTGCCGGATGGCGAGAAGCTGGCGCTGGTAGTTCCATTCGTAAAGCGCATGCGCGGCGTCGATGCCCTCGTAGCACTGGAGACGGACCAGTTCCGACCCGAGCATCTGCGCCACCACCTTGGCGGCCTCCGTCTTGCCCACACCCGGCGCGCCTTCCAGCAGCAGCGGCTTGCCGAGGCGCATGGCGAGGAAGATTGCGGTGGCGAGGCCTTCGTCCGCGACGTAGCGTGCCTCCGCCAGCCTGTCGGCGACGGCTTCGGGGGAGGGGGCGATGGTGTCGGCTAGCATCGCTTTGCACGACCGGCGGTGGAGACGAAGCACCCCCACTCCGTCTGCCTTCGGCAGCCACCTCTCCCCCTGCCCGGGGGAGAGGAATCGCGGCTTTGACGATCGGCGTTTCCTCTCCCCCGTCGATCGGGGGAGAGGTGGCACGCGAAGCGTGACGGAGTGGGGGTCGACCTCATGCCGTCAGCCTAAACCGCCGCCCGCTGTTCCTTCAGCGCCCGCAGGATGCGTTCGGGCGTGATCGGCAGGGTATCGACGCGCACGCCGACCGCGTCGAAGATGGCGTTGGCGACGGCGGGGATCTGGGGGTTGGCGCACATCTCGCCGGGGCCTTTGGCGCCGTAGGGGCCGTCGGCGGAGGGGCGTTCCAGCACGATGATCTCGGTCTCGGCGAGGTCGCCGGGGCCGGGCATCAGGTACTGGTTGAAGTCGGTGCCGCCATGGTCGCGCGCGGGATAATAGGGCTCCGTGGTCTCGTAGAGCGCATGCGAAATGCCCATCCAGGAGCCGCCGACGAGCTGCTGCTCCACCATCTTCGGGTTCAGCGCCCGGCCGATCTCGAACACGTTCTTCACCGTCAGCACCGTGACTTCACCGGTCTCGTCATCGACGTCGACCTCCGCCACCGTGCAGGCGTGCGCGTAGCAGGTCGACGGCTTCATCGCGCCGGTCTCGGTCTCGGGATAGGAGCGCGGGATCAAAAACATGCCGCGGCCGGAGATCGAGCGGCCGTGGCGGAAATGGGCGGCGAGCGCGGTGTCGAAGATCGAGATCGACTTCTGCGGCGCGCCCCTGACGTGGATGCCGCCGGCGCCGTCGAGTTCGAGGTCGGACGCGTCGACCTCCAGTTCCTCGGCCGCGACCTCCAGCATCACCTGCCGCGCTTCCGTGGCGGCCTGGATCACGGCGTTGCCGATGCGGTGCGTGCCGCGCGAGGCGAAGGTGCCCATGCAGTGCGGGCCGGTGTCGGTGTCGGCGGTGTCGATGGTCACCTGTTCGGCCGAGACGCCGATTGTCTCGGCGCAGATCTGCGCCATCACCTGCTTCAGCCCCTGGCCGAGATCGACCGAGGAGAGCGTCACCATGAAGTTGCCGGTCGGCGTCGAATGTACCAGCGCCTGGCTGGGATCGCCGCCGAGGTTCATGCCGGTCGGATAGTTGACCGCCGCCACGCCACGGCCGCGCCGGATCGCCATGTCACTTCTCCCCGTAGGACGACATCTGCAGGTATTTTTCGGCGACCGGCCAGTTCGCCGTCTTCGATGCTTCCTGCATGCATTCGATCAGCGCCGCGCCTTCCGTCGGCTGGCGATGCGCCTTCATGTCGCCGTCGCGGTAGGCGTTGACGAAGCGGAATTCGAGCGGGTCCATGCCGATCAGCCGCGCCAGCTTGTCCATCTGAACCTCCAGCGCGAAATCGGCGATCGTAACGCCGAAGCCGCGCATGGCGGAGGAGGGGGTGCGGTTGGTGTAGACGCAATAGGTGTCGATCCACACGTTCGGCACGGTGTAGGGGCCGGGATAGTGGGCAGCGCCCTTCTGCGCGCCGTAGGGCGAGTGGCGCGAATAGGCGCCGGCGTCCGTGTAGCCGGTGACTTTTCGCGCCAGGAGGCGGCCGTCGTTGGTGATGCCGTCCTTGATGACGATCTTCTCGGCGGCGCGGGCGGAGGAGACCTGCATTTCCTCCTCGCGCGAATAGACGAAGGAGACCGGCTTTCCCGTCAGCTTCGAGGCGAGGATGGCGATCGGCTCGACCGTCACGTCCACCTTGCCGCCGAAGCCGCCGCCCACCGTGCCGCCGACGAAATGCAGCTTGTGGCCGGGCATCTGGAGGATGATGGAGGTGTTGTCGAGCGTGAAGAACATCGCCTGCGTGTTGGTATGGCAGGTGAAGCGGTCGTTCCCCTCCGGCACCACGATGCAGCCGGTCGTCTCGGTCGGCGCGTGCTCGATCGGCGAGGACCAGTAGGTCTGTTCGAGGATGTGGTCGGCCTCAGCAAAGCCCTTCCCGACGTCGCCGTAGCGCACCTTGCGGTGGCTGCCGCTGTCGTAGGTGTAGTAGTTGTTGCCGTGGTACTCGTTGACCAGCGGTGCGCCGGGCGCCAGCGCCTCGTCGATGTCGAAGACGGCGGGCAGCACCTCGTAGTCTATCCTGACCTTGGCGGCCGCTTCATTGGCGGCGCGCTCGCTGTCGGCCAGCACCGCGACCACGGCCTCGCCCTTCCAGCGCACCTTGTCGGCGGCGAGCACCTGCTCGTCCTCCGGGCCGATCTGGATCAGGATCAGGATCGTGTAGACGTTGTGCGGCACGTCCTTGTGCGTCAGCACCTTCGCCACGCCGGGATGCTTCTCCGCCTCGGACGTGTCGATGGAACGGATGCGGGCGTGGTGATGAGGGCTGCGGACCATCTTCAGGTGAAGCGTGCCGGGGAAGGAGCGGTCCGCGAAGTAGGCGGTCTTGCCGGTGACGTGGCCGGGCACGTCGGAGCGCTGCAGGCCCTGGCCGAGCTGCTTCAGGTCGTCCTGCCGCTGATCGGCAAAATAGTCCTTGGCGAGGCGGATCATCGGCGGTTCCTCATGCGGCACATGCGAATTGGCGCGGGCGGCCGACAGCACGGCCTGGATGATCGGCTCGTAGCCGGTGCAGCGGCAGATGTTGCCAGAGATCGCCTCGACCACGTCCTCGCGGCTGGGGTTGGGGTTTTCGTCGAGCAAGGCCTTCGCCGCCATCAGCATGCCGGGCGTGCAGAAGCCGCATTGCGCCGCGAACCCGTCGAGGAAGGCGCGCTGCAACGGGTGCATGACGCCGTCCTGCGACAGGCCGGCCGCGGTCGAGACGTCGCGGCCTTCGCAGGTCTCGGCAAGCGTGAGGCAGGACAAGACCAGTTCGCCTTCGACCAGCACTGAGCAGGCGCCGCAGGTGCCCTGGTGGCAGCCGCCCTTGGGCGAGGTGTCGCCGAGACGCTCGCGCAGGGCCTTGAGCAGCGTCGCGCCGCTCTCGACGAACTCGGCCCGCTCCTCGCCGTTGAGCGTGAACTGGACCGGAACCTTCTTTGCCATTCGTCTCCTCCCTTGCGAAACGGCTCGGTGGATATCGCGTCAGGCGAGCATGAGCCGCCGGAAATGCACGGGCAGCACCTCGCCGCGATACCAGGCGCTGGCGACGGCATCGGTGAATGGCGCGGTGCCCTCGCCGATGGCCGCGACGGCGCCTGCAATGCCTTCCTCCGTGAGCGCCTTGCCGGCGAGCGCCTTCTCCGCCGCGGTCGCGCGCATCGGTCGGTCGCCCATGCAGCCGAGCGCGATGCGGGCGGCACCCACCGCGCCATCCGTCGCCTTCTCGATGACCGCCGCGATCGAAAGCACCGAGATGCCCTTCGGCTTGACGCGCGAGACCTTTGCGAAGCGGAAGGCGTCGGCAGCGGGGAGCCGGAAGCGGACCGACGTGACGATGCCCTCGAACGAGTCGCGGCCGGCAAGGAACTCCTCGATGGGCAATTCGCGGCCGCCGGCATGAATCGCCGCGCCGAGCGCGAGCAGCGCCAAGGAAAAATCGCCGTAGGGCGCTGGAGCAAAGAGATTGCCGCCGATGGTCGCCATGTTTCGCACTGCAGGCCCGCCGACCGCGCGGGCGGCCTTGGCGATGGTCGATAGTTCCGGGTGGCGGGCGACCTCGGCCATGGTGACGGAAGCGCCAAGCGTCGCCATGCCGTCGGCGACAGCGATCTCGCGCAGGCTCCGGTCGGTCGCACGCACGAAGGTGTCGAAAGATAGATCGCCCTCGTTGGCGGCGCGGACGACGAGGGTTCCGCCGCCCATGTAGCGCGCCGCACCCGCCGATAGCGCGGACTGCGCTTCGCCGACGGTCGGGAACGTCTGGAGCGAGAGCGGCATCGAATGCCTCCTCAGGCTTTGGCGAAATGGCTTTTCAGCGCGTCGAAGCCGCCCTGGAATACGTTCTGGCCCATACCCTTGGCGATGGTTTCCCCTTCGCCTTCCGGCGCGTCGAAGCTGGAGGTCCAGACGGCATAGGTCCTGTCTCCGTCGGTCACCCGTTCGAGCTTCAGGGTCGCCGTGTGGTTCGAGATCGGCGCGGGGTGCTCGATGATCGAATAGGTCACGAGATGGTCGTCGTCGGAAAAGGCGAGCAGCTTCTCCCGGATCGTCGCGCCGCTGCCGACCTTGAAGTTGCGCACGCAGCCGATGTCGGTCGCCGGCTTGCCGCCCTCGATATGACTCTCGACCATCCGCGGGTGCCAGTCGGGCAGGCCGTTGAAGTCGCGGATACGGTCCCAGACCTTCTCGACGGGCGCGTCGATGACGCTGGAGATCGTGACGGACGGCATGGCGGCTCCTCGCGCGGTTCAGGGAGCCTCACTCTAGGCGGACCGCGCCGCTCCGCTTATCAATGCGTCTTGGCGGCTTATCGAAGAGTATGAAAAACCGTTACGCCGCCACGCGCGCGGCCTCCCGGTAGAGCGTCGGAGGCACGCCGGCGTGGTCGCGGAAGAAGCGGGTGAAGTTGCCCTGCGTGGTGAAGCCGAGATGGCAGGCGAGGTCCGTCAGCGATTCCTCGGAACTCTGCAGCTGGCGCAGGGCCTCCTCCATGCGCAGCGTGTTCCAGTAGACGTTCGGCGTCAGGTTTGTCTCGCGCTTGAACAGCGCGAAGAAATGCGGACGAGAGAGTCCGACAGCGCGCGCGAGTTCGTCCAGGCACACGCGGGCGGCGAGGTTGGCGCGCATCAGCGCGACCGCCTTGCGTACACGGAAGTCGAGATGCCGGTGGCGCGCGGCCTGATCCCACCCTGGCGCCCGCCCGGGCCTCGACGCTTCGACCAGGCAGTCGATCAGCCGCTCCATCTCGCCAGCCGTCAGATCGAACCGCTCCTCGCCGTCCGCAAGCTGCCGGAAGAAGCCCAGAGCGATCGAACGCAGTTCGCTGTCAAGCGGAATGGCCGGATGGCGGAAGATCGGCGCGCCGTGGGGCAGGCCGAGGCGTTCGGCCACCCAGGCCGGCTCGATGTAAAGCGCGAGGAAGAGGCCGGGCTCGCCGCCCGGGAAGCTGTGGCTGTGCGGCTCGAATGAGTTGATGCCGACCGCGGTCCTAGGTCCGAGCACAACGCTCCGGGTGCCGACTTGAATGCGCCCAGGTTCGCCGTCGAGCCAGATGATGATGTGGCTTTCGGCATGGGCATGTGTCACCAGATCGCTGGCCGCATTCAGGAACGAGAAATGCCCGAACCTGCCCCGGTAGAGCCTGATCGCGGTCATGTTTTCCTCCCACGAGCCCTTGCCGGGCTCTTGGCCGAAGTTTGGTCCGACCAGTTTCCGGCGTCAAGGCGGCGCGTAGCCGGAGGCTTGCCGGATCGGAGGAAAGAACTGACATGATTGACGTACCTCAGGAGACGCACGATATTCGGCCACTCTGGAGTGGTTTGTGATGCGGCCGACAGTCAATGACATCGCCAGGGCCGCGGGGGTGAGCCTCGCCACGGTCGACCGTGTTCTCAACGCCCGCCCGGGCGTTACCGAGAAGACGGTCCAGCGCGTCAATGCCGCCATCGACCAGCTCGGCTATGTGCGCGACGTCACCGCGGCGAATCTCGCCCGGCAGCGTCGGTACCGGCTTACCTTCGTCCTGCCCGAGGCGCCGGAACTGTTCGTGGCGACATTGCGCGATGCGCTCGCCGAAGCCGGGAGGAGTTCGGCTGCGGACCGGACGGAAATCCGCACGCTGTCGTTTCCCGCCGGCAATCCCCACGCGCTGGTGCGTACGTTGCGCACCCTCAATTCTGCCAACACCGACGGCGTCGCGATCTTCGCGCCGGAGACGCCGCATGTGCGCGACGCCATCTTGCGCCTCAAGAGCGACGGCGTTCCCATCGTGGCACTCGTTTCCGACCTTCCGAACACCGAGCGCGACCATTTCGTCGGCATCGACAACATTGCCGGAGGGCGCACGGCAGCCTTCCTGATGGGCAAATTCCATGGAAAACGCGGCGGATCGGTGATGGTGCTCGTCAGTTCCATGCAGGCGCGCGACAACGTCGAGCGGCGGCTCGGCTTCGACCAGGTAATGGCCGAGAGCTTCCCCGAGATCGAAGTTCTGCCGTCGCTGGAGAACCACGATGACGAGGACATCACCGCCCGGGTCGTCTCCGAAGTGCTCGATGCGCGCCCAGACCTGACGGGGGTCTATTCGGTCGGCCATGGCAGCCGCGCCCTCGTCGAGGTTCTGCGCGCCCATCACCGCGCCCGGCAGTTGACGATCGTCGCACACGAACTGACGAGCGTGACGCGCGAAGCCCTGCGAAGCGGCGATATCGATGCCGTGGTCAGCCAGGATGTCGGCCATATCGTGAGGAGCGCGCTGCGTATCCTGCGGGCGAAGATCGACGGCGTCGGGATCGTTCCGGGGCAGGAGCGCATACGCATCGAGATCGTCGTCCGCGAGAATCTTTCCTGACCGAATTCCCGGCCCGCACGGGAGGAGAATGTTCCCCTGCGGAAACGTGATTGACATGAGGTACGTACCTCATCTAGTCTCCCTGTCGTAGGCGTTGCGTTTGCACCCACTCGGGAGGATCCATCATGAAACGTGCCCATCTGGCGGCAGTCGCTGCCATCTCGATTACGGCCGCGCTCTCCGCGAATTCCGCGCAGGCCGAAGACCTCACCCTCTGCTGGGCCTCCTGGGACCCGGCGAATGCCCTGGTCGAACTGTCTAAGGACTTCGAGGCGCAGTCCGGCCACAAGATGAGCTTCGAGTTCGTGCCGTGGCCGAATTTCGCCGACCGCATGCTCAATGAATTGAATTCGGGCGGACAGCTCTGCGACCTGATGATCGGCGACAGCCAGTGGATCGGCGGCGCCGCCGAGAACGGCTGGTACGTCAAGCTGAACGACTTCTTCGATGCCAACGGCATCAAGATGGACGATTTCATCGATGCGACCGTGACCGGATACGCCGAATGGCCAAAGAACACGCCGAACTACTGGGCGCTGCCCGCCTTTGGCGACGTTGTCGGCTGGACCTACCGCAAGGACTGGTTCGAGCGCCCCGAAATCCAGACCGCCTTCAAGGAGAAGTACGGCCGCGACCTCGCGGTGCCCAAGACCTTCGCCGAGCTCAAGGACATCGCCGAGTTCTTCCAGAAGCGCGAGATCGACGGCAAGACCGTCTACGGCGCCTCGATCTACACCGAGCGTGGCTCGGAAGGCATCACGATGGGCGCGATGGACGTGCTCTACTCGTTTGGCTTCAAGTACGAGAACCCCGACAAGCCCTACGATATGGAAGGCTACGTCAACGGTCCGGGGGCCGTCGCAGGGCTCGAATACTATAAGGCGCTCTATGATTGCTGCGTCGCGCCGGGCACGTCCAACACCTACATGTCCGAGGGCATCGACGCCTTCAAATCGGGCCAGGTGGCGCTGCAGATGAACTTCGCTTTCACCTGGCCGGGCTTCGAGACCGACATGGACGTCGGCCGTGGCAAGACCGGCTATTTCGCCAACCCGGCGGGGCCTGACGGCGACCAGTTCGCCCAGCTCGGCGGGCAGGGGATATCGGTCGTCGCCGCCTCGACCAAGCAGGACGCGGCGCTGGAGTACATCAAGTGGTTCGCCCAGCCCGACGTGCAGGCCAAGTGGTGGTCGATGGGCGGCTTCTCTTGCCTGAAGGCGGTGACGCTCGCGCCCGACTTCCCGCAGAGCCAGCCCTATGCTCAGACCTTCCTCGACTCCATGGCGATCGTGAAGGACTTCTGGGCCGAGCCGTCCTATGCCACACTCCTGCAGGACACGCAGAAGCGCTTCCACGACTACGTGGTGGCCGGGCAGGGCACCGCCCAGGAAGCGCTCGACGGCCTCGTGGCGGACTGGACCGAGACCTTCGAGGATGAAGGCAAGCTCTGACAGGACGACCTGAGTTCAGGTCCTGAGGACACCGTCGGGTCCGCGCGCGGACCCGACGGCCCGGGCAGAGAGACGAACATGACCCACAGTCCAATCGAGCGCGTCGCCTTCGCCACTCCGCCAGCCATTGCCTCGCGCGCACGCGGACTGTCGGACCGGGCGCTGGCCTGGATCTTCGTGACCCCGACGATTGCGCTGCTTCTGGCGATCAACATCTTCCCGCTGGTCTGGACCATCCGGCTGAGCCTGACCAACTACCGGGCCAACCGCGCCGGTGCCGAGCTCGAATGGGTCGGCATCCGCAATTACACACGCATCCTTACCGATGGCGACATCTGGCTGTCGATGCAGGCGACGGCGCACTTCCTGATCTGGACCATCGTGCTGCAGGTGGCGCTCGGCTTCGCGCTCGCCTGGCTGATCAATCGCAAGTTCAAGGGCAACGACCTGTGGACCACGATCATCGTGCTGCCGATGATGCTGTCGCCCGCCGTGGTGGGGAACTTCTGGACCTTCCTCTACCAGCCGCAGATCGGCCTGTTCAACTACGTGGTCTCCTTCTTCACCGGCATCGATCCGTCGTCCTTCTCGATGATCGGCGACGTCTCGCTGGCGCCCTGGTCGATCGTCATTGTCGACACCTGGATGTGGACACCGTTCGTGATGCTGATCTGCCTGGCAGGACTGCGCTCAATACCCGACTACATCTACGAAGCCGCGGCCATCGACCGCGCCTCACCCTGGCGACAGTTCTGGACCATCACCGTGCCCATGGTGCTGCCGTTCCTGATGCTGGCCGTGCTCTTCCGCGGCATCGAGAACTTCAAGATGTTCGACATGGTGACGCTGCTCACCGGCGGGGGGCCGGGGTCGACCACCGAACTCACCTCGATCAATCTGAAGCGCGAGGCCTTCGAGAAGTGGCGGACAGGCTACTCGTCGGCCTACGCCATCATCCTCTTCGTGACCGTCTTCGGCCTCGCCTCGATCTATGTGAAGGCGCTGAACAAGGTGAAGCAGCGATGAGCGGATATTCCATCACGGAGGCGTCTGCGCGGCAGAAGTGGATCGCGGGCCTGCTCGTGGCTGCCTACACCGTCGTGACGCTGGTCCCGCTGTTCTGGATCGTCGCCACCGGCTTCAAGTCGCCCAGCGACGCCATCGCCTACCCGCCGAAGGTGATCTTCACGCCGACGCTCGAGGGCTACGTCAATCTCTTTACCACGCGCACGCGCATGAACCCGGACCAGCTCGAGGCGCTGGGACCGCCCCAGACCTGGTACGACGGCATCGTGCGCCAGTACGACATGGTGATCTCGGGGCCGTCCCGGTTCGGCGAGCGGTTCCTGAACTCGGTCATCATCGGCTTCGGTTCGACGTTCCTGTCGATCTTCCTCGGCACGCTCGCAGCCTACGCCTTTTCCCGCTTCAAGGTGCCGCTGAAGGATGACCTTTTGTTCTTCATCCTCTCCACGAGGATGATGCCGCCGATCGCGGTGGCGATCCCGATCTTCCTGATGTTCCGCACGCTGGGGCTGTCCGACACCCATCTCGGCATGATCCTGCTCTACACCGCGGTGAACATCTCGCTCGCGGTCTGGCTGCTGAAGGGCTTCATCGACGAGATCCCGCGCGAATACGAAGAGGCGGCGCTGATCGACGGCTATTCGCGGTTCCAGGCGTTCTACAAGGTCGTGCTGCCGCAGGCGGCAACCGGCATCGCCTCGACCGCCATCTTCTGCCTGATCTTCTCGTGGAACGAATACGCCTTCGCGGTGCTGCTCACCTCGGGCACGGCTCAGACCGCGCCCCCCTTCATCCCGACGATCATCGGCATCGGCAAGGACTGGCCCGCGGTCGCCGCCGGCACCACCCTGTTCCTGATCCCGGTGATGGTGTTCACCATCCTGCTGCGAAAGCACCTGCTGCGCGGCATCACCTTCGGGGCGGTGCGCAAATGAGACAGCCATTCTCCTCCGCCGACACGCTGACGAAGGCGGAACGCGACGCCGAAAACACCGTGCCGCGGCCCGATGCCGCTTCGGCAAACGAGCGGCCGAAGGCGCGCTATCGCATTCACCCGGCACAGCGGATTCTTGTCCGTGGACCATGGGAAATGGCGGCGTCGATCACGATCGGCGTCGGCGTGGTGATGCTTATGCAGCCCTTTTTCATGTGGGCCTATTCCTGGTCCTTCCTTGTCACGCTGGTGGGCACGGTGATGTTCATCATCGTCAGCCACTTCCCGGAGTAGCCCGATGGCGCAGATCGTCATCCGCAACCTGCGCAAGGAATTCGGCGATTTCGTCGCGGTGCGGGAATCCGACTTCACCATCGAGGACGGCGAGTTCTTCATGCTGCTCGGCCCCTCGGGCTGCGGCAAGACGACGACCCTGCGCATGATCGCGGGGCTCGAACTGCCGACCTCGGGGCAGATCCTGCTGGACGGCAAGGATGTCGCGCAGGTGCCGGCGAGCGCCCGCGACATCGCCTTCGTGTTCCAGATGTTCGCGCTCTATCCGCACATGAACGTGCGGCGAAACATCTCTTATCCACTGGTGAGCCAGGGCATGCCGCGCGCCGAGGTCCGCCGCCGCGTGGGCGAGGTGGCCGGCATCCTCGGCATCGAGGACATCCTCGATCGGCCGGTCGGGGGCCTGTCGTCCGGCGACCGCCAGCGCGTAGCGCTCGGCCGCGCGATCGTGCGCGAGCCCAAGGCCTTCCTGATGGACGAGCCCCTTGGCGCGCTCGACGCGGAGTTCCGCGAACGCATGGCCGAGGAACTGCGCGCCCTGCACGACCGCATGGGCGCGACCACCGTCTACGTCACCCACGACCAGCTGGAAGCCATGCAGATGGGCGACAAGATCGTCGTCATGAACCGCGGCGTGGTCGAGCAGTGGGGCACGCCGCAGGACATCTATGATTTCCCCGCCACCATGTTCGTGGCCGACTTCATCGGCTCGCCGCCCATGAACTTCCTCCGCTTCGACGAACAAGTCGCGGCGGGCGCCCGGACGGTGCGGCTCTCGGGTGTCGAGGTTCCGGTGCCGCAGGCCCTGGAGGCGACGAGCGGCGCGCGGGCGGCGCTCGGCGTACGGCCCGAACACGTCCGGCTGAGTGACGACGGCGCCTACCGGGGCGATGTGATTGCGGTGGAATATCTCGGCACCACCCAGATCGTCACCCTTGACACGCCGAACGGAGACCTCAAGGCGCGCATCGCATCCTCGGATCCCGTCAAGGTGGGAGAGCGGGTCGGCCTCTCCTTCGTGACGCAGACGCTGTCGCTGTTCGATGCCGAGACCGGCCGCGCGCTCGCGCTGGAACGCGAGCCGGTACGCGGGCGCGAGGTCAGGGAGACAACCCATGGCTGAGGTCGTTCTCACGTCCGTCTCCAAGCGGTTCGGCGATACGGTAGCGGTCGACGGCATGGATCTCTCGGTTCCCGACGGCGCATTCGTCGTGCTGCTCGGTCCGACGGGTGCCGGCAAGACGACCACGCTGCGCCTCATCGCGGGGCTGGAACAACCGGACGCGGGCGACATCCTGATCGACGGGCGCAGCGTGCTGGCGGACAGCCCGGCGCAGCGCAACGTGGCGATGGTCTTCCAGCAGTATTCGCTCTACCCGCACCTGACGGTGCGCCAGAACCTCGAGTTTCCGCTCAAGTCGCCGATCCTGAACACGCCGCCAGCACAGATCGCCCGCCGTGTCGCCGAGGTGGCCGAGGTGCTGCAGATCTCCCACAAGCTCGACAACAAGGCGACCGCGCTTTCCGGCGGCGAAATGCAGCGCGTCTCGATCGGCCGCGCGCTGGTGCGCAAGCCGCAGGTTTTCCTGATGGACGAACCGCTGAGCTCGCTCGACGCCAAGCTGCGCGCCGACCTGCGCGTGGAACTGAAGCGCATCCAGTCCGACCTCGGCTCGACGCTCGTCTACGTCACACACGACCAGATCGAGGCGATGACCATGGCAACGCATGTCGGCGTGCTCGATGCCGGCCGGCTGGTCCAGTTCGGCACGCCGCGCGAGATTTACGAGAATCCGGTCAGCGTCTACGTGGCGACCAGGCTCGGCCAGCCGCGCATCAACACGCTTCCCGCGGGATTGTTCGGACCGGCGCCGGCGGGTGCGCAATGGATCGGGCTGAGGCCCGAGCACATCCGGGAAGGCGAGGGGCGGCAGGCCCGCGTGACGCGGGTCGAGCATCTCGGCGACCAGACGCGGCTTCACCTTGCCATCGAGGGCCATCCGCTGGTCACGCTCGCCGATCCGCATACGCCGCTCCGAAGCGGCGATGTGATCTCGCTGAGGCCGCAGGAACCGCTCTACTTCGACGCCCATGGCGACCGTGTCATCTGAGGAGGGATGCATGACGCAGTTCATCAACAGCAAGGAAGCCCTGGTCGTCGAGGCGATCGACGGTCTCCTGCGCGGCTCTGGAGGCCGGCTTGCCCGGCTCGACGGCTATCCGCACATCAAGGTCGTGCTGCGCACCGACTGGGACAGGTCGAAAGTGGCGATCGTGTCGGGCGGCGGCTCCGGCCACGAGCCCGCCCATGCCGGCTTCGTCGGGCAGGGGATGCTGACGGCGGCGGTCTGCGGCGACGTCTTCGCCTCGCCGTCGGTCGACGCGGTGCTCGCCGCCATCCTGAGCGTCACGGGCAAGGCGGGCTGCCTGCTGATCGTGAAGAACTACACCGGAGACCGGCTCAATTTCGGCCTCGCGGCGGAGCGCGCCCGCGCCTTCGGGCTCGCGGTGAACATGGTGATCGTCGATGACGACGTGGCGCTGCCCGACCTGCCGCAGGCGCGCGGCGTGGCCGGCACGCTGTTCGTGCACAAGATCGCGGGCGCTCTGGCCGAGGCCGGCGAGAACCTGGAGGCCGTGACGGCCGCCGCGAAACGCGTCATCGACGGCGTCGTCTCGATCGGCATGTCGCTCGACACCTGCACCATCCCCGGTTCGCCGAAGGACGAGCGCATTCGGCCGGGGCACGCAGAACTCGGCCTTGGCATCCATGGCGAGGCCGGCGCGGAGCAGGTGAGCTTCAAGGATGCCCGGCAGGCGATGGAGGCCGTCATCGGCCGGCTGGCGCCGCGCATGAAGCCCGGTCCGCACGTGGCGCTCCTGAACAATCTCGGCGGCGCGACGCATCTGGAAATGTCGGTGCTGGCCGAGGAACTGGCGCGCTCGTCCATTGCAGGACAGATCCGCTGGATCATCGGACCGGCGGCGATGATGACCTCGCTCGACATGCAGGGATTTTCGCTTTCCATGCTGCCGCTGTCGAAGGAAGCCGAGACGGCGCTGCTTGCACCCGTGGTGCCGTGGGCATGGCCGGGGCTCTCGTCGTTCGGCCGGGTGGAGATCCTGCCGTTGCCGGACGGGCTGACGCCGATCCAGCCGATGCCGTCGGCCAACGCGGCCAAGCGGGAGCTCATCAAGACGTGCTGCGACATCCTGATCGCCGCCGAGGCGGACCTGAACGCGCTCGACGCGCGCGCCGGCGACGGCGACACGGGCTCAACACTCGCCACGGCCGCGCGCGCGCTGGTCGCCGCGCTCGACCGGCTGCCGCTGGCCGACCTGACCCAGCTCTATCGGGCGGTGGGCATGGAACTCAGCCAGACCATGGGCGGTTCCTCGGGCGTGCTGCTCGCGATCTTCTTCACCGCCGCTGGCGACGCCTCCGCCGGCGGCAAGGACTGGATCTCCGCGCTCGCCGCCGGGCTCGACCGGATACGCCAGGTGGGCGGCGCCGGCCCCGGCGACCGTACCATGGTGGACGCGCTGATGCCGGCGCTGGCGGCACTGCCCGAGGGGCTCGGCGCGGCGGCCGTGGCGGCCCGAAAGGGCGCCGACGCGACGGGGTCGATGAAGAAGGCGAAGGCCGGCCGTGCCAGCTACATTTCGCAGGACCGCCTCGCAGGCATCAATGATCCGGGAGCCGAGGCGGTCGCGCGCCTGTTCGAGCGGCTGCACAAGGCACGGCACGTCGGCGAGGCCGCCGAGTAGGGCAGGGACCGCAGACGCAACCTTGCGCCGTCGATCGTAGCCCTAGCCGCGCGGCGGCGAGCAGGGGCAGCGTGCATCGTTGGACATGATCAAGGCGGCTCAGATCGCCTCGAAGACGACACGCATCCCTGGCTCGACGCGGTCCACGCCCGGTGGAAGCAGCGCTATTCCGTCCGCCCGCGAGATCGCCCGCAGGCTGGCCGAGGAGCCGCGGCCGAGCATGGTGACACGCGACAATCCGTCCGAACCTGCGGCGCCGAGGCACACCGGCACGAATTCCGTGCGGTCGGGACGTTTCTCGTAGGTGAAATCGGCGACGGCCTGCGTCCAGGTCGGCGCGGTGTGCGACAGGCCCGACAGCCTGCGCAGGGCCGGTAGCGCGATCATGCGGAAGGTGACGAGCGTGGCGTTGGGATTGCCGGGAAGGCCGAGGAAGAGCGCTCCGCCAAGCTTCCCGACCTTCACCGGCTTGCCGGGCCGCATTGCGACCTTCATGACGTCGAGCATGCCGCCGCCGGAGCCTACGGCCCAGGTGACGTGGTCTTCCTCTCCGGCCGAAACGCCGCCCGTGGTGATGATTGCGTCGCATTTCGTGGCCGCCCCAGCCAGGGCCGCGGCGATCGCCTCGCGCGTGTCGGGGACGATGCCGAAGTCGAGCACCTCGGCCCAGCGGCACGCGTCGAGACTGGCGCGCAGCATCACGCGGTTCGAGTTGAAGATCTGTCCGGGATGAATCGGCTGGCCCGGCTCACGCAGTTCGTTGCCCGTCGATATCAACCCCACGCGGATCTTTCTGCGGACCGCTATCCCGGCCATGCCCTGACCGGCAAGCAGCGCAAGGTGCTGGGGTTTCAGAGTCTCGCCCGCCTCCAGCAGAGACTCGCCCCGGCGCACGTCCTCTCCGGCGATCCGCACGTTCTGGACCGAACGCTGCTTCTGGTCGATGACGATGGAGTCGCCGTCGACGCGGCACTTCTCCTGCATGACGACGGTGTCGAATCCTTGCGGGACCGGCGCGCCGGTCAGGATGCGGACCGAGCCTTCAGAGGATTGCGCGGGAGTGTCGCCTGCCGCGATGCGCCCCGTCACCTTGAGACGCCACGGACCCTGTCCCGCGAAGGCGTCCGCCTTTACCGCGTACCCGTCCATCGCGGAGGCGTCGAACGGCGGCAGGTTCAGGCTTGCGACGACGTCCATCGCGAGCACGCGGCCGATCGCGGCGAGCAGGTCGAGCGTTTCGGTCTCTGCGACCGGCACCACCGCCGAGGTCGCCTTGGCGGCGGCGATGTCGACGGGAATGACCGCCCCGGTCGCGCCGGCTTCGCAATGATCCGGAAGAGCGAGGGCGGTCAGGGTCATGGTGACTCCGGCAGGGTCTTCAGATAGGCGACGAGATTGACAAGTTCGTCCGGCTTCTTGATGCCGGCGAAGGCCATCTTCGTGCCGGGCACCTTCGCCTTGGGTGCTGCGAGATATTCGGTCAGATGCGCTTCGTCCCAGACGAGACCGGCGGCGCCCGCGTCCTTCATGGCCTTCGAGTAGTTGAACCCTTCGACGGTGCCGGCCGTTCGGCCGATAACG
Organism: Aquibium pacificum; assembly: GCF_040839445.1. Lineage (NCBI taxonomy): Bacteria > Pseudomonadati > Pseudomonadota > Alphaproteobacteria > Hyphomicrobiales > Phyllobacteriaceae > Aquibium > Aquibium pacificum. The sequence continues at coordinate 50,220 of NZ_JBDPGJ010000011.1, forward strand.
TCGCCGAGATGCGGGCCGACCTTGTTGGTGGTGGTGTCGGTGGCATGGCAGGCGGCGCATTTCTTGAAGACGCCCTTGCCGGCCTCGGTGTCCTGGGCGTGGGCCAAGGATGCGACGAAGACAAAAGCTGCCCCCCCCCACGACCGTCATGGTCGATGACGTCACGATGCACTCCGGTCTGATGCTGAAGGCGCCGCCGGGCCGTTGCCCGGCGGCGCGATGCGCGGTGGTCAGCCCGCGCTGTACTCCATCGACTTGAATGAGAGATCCGCCGCCGAGGCCGGCGCATCGGAGATCTTCCGGATGTTGGCCCAGGTGTGCTTGTAGTTGGGCAGGATGAGTTCGTTCGTCCCGGCATTGACGATGTTGCCCTGCGCGCCGTTGGGGGCGCCGAACACCATGAAGGTCTCCTTCCGCCGTGCGGTCGGCGTCGGATAGACCAGCGCCTGCGTGGCGCCGACGTCGTTGAAGACCTCGACCAGGTCGCCGGCCTTGACCCCGAGTTCGGCCATGTCCTCCGGATTGATCTCGATATAGGGGATCGGGAAACGGTCGGAGACGAAGTCGTTGGCCTTGTCGAGGAACCAGTTCTGCCAGATGACGTTGGCGCGGCCGTTGTTGATGAGGAACGCGTAGTTGTCCCTCTGGTAGGCCTTGCCGGGCGCCTGCAGCCCGCGCCATTCGCCGCCGCAGAACAGCGCCTTGCCGTCCTCGCGGCCGTGCCGCGTGAACTTGCCGTCGGTGTAGAGACGCTTCGTCCCGACCAGCTGGCCGTTCTCGAAGCCGACGACGGGTTCCTGCACGCCGTTGTTGCCCATGGCGCGCAACCGGTCGTAGGTCACTTCCGGATTGCCGGAATGATAGCCGTCCATGAAGGCGTCTTCCTCGGTCTTCCAGTCGTAGCCCTTGAACTGGTCGGCATAGGCCTCGCGGCCCTCCTCGCGCAGCACCCGCTCGAGGTTCTGGGCGAGCCCCGCCGCGATCAGGCAGTCCGGCTTGGCGTTGCCCGGACCGTCCATGTATTTCTCGACCAGCCGCATGCGGCGCTCGCCGTTCATGGAGGTCAGGTTCATCTCGCCGGATTCGACCGCCGGCAGGATGACGTGAGCGGCCTGGCCGATCTGGCTGTGGATGATGTCCACGTTGACCGAGAACAGCCCGCCCGCGTTGATCGCGCCGACAATGGCCTCGACCAGTTCCTCCCGCGTCGCGCCCGCATGGGCGTCCATGGCGTCCTTCACCATGTTGGTCCGGCGGTTGTATTCGCGCTTGAACTCGGTCGCGTTGAGCGTCGTCTTGTAGTGGTCGTTGGCCCAGATGTGATGCACCTTGCCGTGGCCAGCGATGATGAGTTGGTCGATGTAGGGCGCGGGCCGCCCGACATGCGCGTCCGAGGGACGGAAATAGCCTTCCTGGTGGCCGCCGAGACGGCAGACGCCGCCGCCCTCCCGGCCGATATTGCCGGTCGCCAGGCCGATGTTCACCAGCGCGCCGATGACGCGGTAGTTGTCGTTGCCCCAGATGATGCCCTTCTCGTAGCCCGTGGCGCACTTGCGGCGCGAGCCGTCCTCGTTCGGCTTGGCGATCCACTCGGCAGCCTTGACGATGTCGGCCTCGGCAAGCCCGGTGATCGACGCGCCTTCGGCGAGCGACATCTTGCACTTCGCCCGCGCCATCTCGAACGAGCCGAGCGCCGCCGGATGCGCCTCGTCCTGCGGCACAGCGACGTCGCCTTGGAGCGTGGAGGCCGCGATGAAGTCCTTGTCCACCCAGCCCTGGTCGGCGATGTAGGTGAACAGCGTGTTGAACAGCGCGAGATCCGTGCCGGTCTTGATTGCCAGGTGCAGCACGTTGTCCGCGCCGGCTTCCACCTCGCACGCATTGGCGGTCACGGTGCGGCGGGGATCGACGATGATCACCTTGGCGCCGTTGCGCATGCCCGGAACCATGTGGTTCAGGAACAGATTGGTCTGGCATTCCAGCGGGTTGGTGCCGACAAGCATGATCGTGTCGGCGAGCGTATAATCCTCGTATGCGTAGTTCAGTTCGTCGATGCCCATGTCGCGGGTCGAGTGGACCTCGGAATTGTAGGCCGGCCGGTTGTGGATGCGGCAGTTCTTGACCTTCATTGAGCCGAAATAGAGTTTTCCCGTGCCCCAGGTGTTCTCGTAGCCGCCGGCCGAACCGCCATGATCGAACATCGAGACGAACAGGTGGTCCTCGTCGTCCTTGTCGATGACGCGGGCCGTGACGCGGGCAACGAGGTCGAGCGCGTCGTTCCAGCTGGTCGGCTGCCAGGTGCCGTAGCGCCACACCATCGGCTCGGTCAGACGCTGCTGCTGGGTGCCGGTCTTGTCGGAGCGGCGGTTTTCCGCCATGCGCGCGCCGCGCACGGAGCCCAGGCCGGAGTTCACCACGCAGCCATGGTCGGGCTTTATGACGAGGTGGACGTCCTTTCCGTCCTGCTTGACGATGTTGTACATCGACGGCGCATACCAGGCGTCGGTCTCGGCCGGCTGCTGCTCGGCGAGGTTCACGCCGAAGGCGTTGGCGGCGGCGTCGGTGCCGCCCTGCTTGTTCACCGGCCAGGTGTAGGCATGGTAGCCGCATCCGACGATGCAGTAGTGGCAGGTGACATTGTGCTTCTTGGCATCAGCCGGAATGATCGGCAGGCGGTCGATCTGTCGCTTGTAGGCCATTTTCCCCTCCCTCAGAGCACGTTCGACAGGCGGCCGTAGAGCAACTCATCCACGCCCTCGGCGTAGATGTCGCCCTTCTCGTCCACCCTCAGCGCGTATTGCGGCAGGTTCTGCGTGGCCTGACCCCAGACCTGCTGGCCGCCGGCTTCGCAGTCGAAGCGGGAATAGTGGCCGGGGCAGTTCAGCGTGCGGTCGGCGGCGACGTAGTTGAGCGGAAATCCCTTGTGCGGGCAGATGGTCGAGAAGCCGACGATGTCGCCGTCCGGGCCGGCGCCGCCCTCGACGGGGGTGCCGAGCTTCAGGAGCACGCCCGGCGCATTCTCGTCCGGGTAGGACACGTCGAACGGCTCGTTCGGCTTGAGGTCGGCGACGTTTCCAAGCCGGTTGGAAGGATAGTCGACCCGCGCAAGGGCAGCCGCCTTTGCTGGCGCGGCTGGCAGCGCAACGGCGGTGGCGGTAGCGGCGGCAGCAAGTGCGCCGCCTCGCAGAAACTGTCGACGGCCGACATCGACCAATTTGGTGCAGCGATCCATTCCATCCTCCCTGGTTCGCGAGTGGGTACGCGAGGGGATGCTGCAAGGAGGGTGCCAGTCCGGGAGGAACGGCCGACACGAGCAAATTCAGGCACTTGCGGAACGTGCGAAAAAGCTGCGTCCGGATTTCCGGACATGCTGCGCCGCCGTTGGTCCGGAAACCCGGACGGAGCCGCAAATTCAGGATTCCGGTCGATTTCGACGCCCCGCGGCGCTATTCTATCCAGCGGGAGGAACGATGACGTGACCGCGCGGCACCCAGCCACGAGCCAGGGTCTCGACCGCCGTTCGGCGCTTGCGCTGTGCGGCGGCGCAGCCGTTTCGCTCGTGCTTGCGCCAGGGCGAGCCTCCGCGCAGGAGGGATTCAAGTTCGGCCTGACGCCGGTCTTCCTGTCGAACGATCTCGAACTGCTCGCGCTCTTGCGCGCCTATCTCACCGAGGCGATCGGCGAACCCGTGGAACTGGTCAGCCGTCGGACCTATCAGGAAATCACGGCGCTGCTCGTCGCGGGCCAGCTCCATGCGGCGTGGATCTGCGGCTATCCTTACGTGCAGTTCAAGTCGGAGCTCGATCTCGTGGCCACCCCGTCTTGGCACGGCAGGCCGCTCTACCAGTCCTATCTGATCGCCGCCGCCGACAGGCAAACCGAGCGGTGGGAAGACCTGAAGGGCGATATTCATGCCTTTTCCGATCCCGACTCCAACTCCGGCTTCCTCGTCACGCGCGCACTACTCGCCGAGAACGGGCTGAAGCCGGAAGGCTTCTTCGCCCGCAGCTTCTACACCTACGGCCACCGCAACGTGATCCGCGCGGTCGCGTCGGGTCTCGCCCAGTCCGGCAGCGTGGACGGCTATGTCTGGGACGTCATGCGCGAGATGGAGCCCGGCCTCGTGGACCAGACGCGGATCGTGCGCCGCTCCGAATGGCTGGGATTTCCGCCCGTCGCCTCGGCCCGCGCGCTTGCCGGCGACGCGCGCCTCGCCCGCCTCAAGGACGCATTGACGGGGATGGACCGTCACGAGGAAGGCCGCAAGGTCCTGGCGCTGCTGCGGCTCGACGGCTTCGTCGCCACCGAGCCGGCCCTGTTCGACACGATCGCCGCCAAGGTCGATGCGGTGAGGCGGTTCGGATGAGGGTCTTCGGTCGCCTCCGCGCCATTCCGGTCTCGTACCGCGTGCCCATCCTGGTGGCGCTGCTGATGGTGACGATCAGCGCGGTGATCTCCGAACGGGTGCTCGACCGCCTGTCGCGCACGCAGGAAGCCTTCATCGACGGCCTCGCCGGCAGCTATCTCGACGGATTGACCGCGGCGGTGCTGCCCGCCGTCTTGCGCGGCGACGTCTGGGAAGTCTTCGACGCGCTCGACCGGTCGCAAAAGTCCTACCAGGCGCTGTCGCCGATCGAGGCCGTCGTCACCGGTGCCGACGGCAAGGTTCTGGCGGCCACCGATCCGACGCGCATCCCGTCCTTCTCGGAGCTTCCGGAGGCCTATGCCGCGCGTTACGGGGCGAGCACGGTGACCTTCGACCGGGAGGCGGACACGGGTTTCGCCTATCGCGACCTCGTCTACCAGGGCCAGAAGATCGGTGCGATCCACACCGCCTTCGACGCCTCGCACATCTTTGCCGAACGCCGCGAGATCCTGGCGACGCTGCTTGTCACCAACGGCGTACTGGCGGCGATCTTCTCGCTTGGCGGCTTCCTGCTGGTCCGCCGCATGATCGAGCCGATGCGCGTGCTCGAGGATCACATGCGCGCCGCGGCGAACGGTGTCGCCGAACCCATTTCGTCGCGCGAGTTCCCGTCGCGGGGCGGCGAAGTGGCGAGCCTCTTCAGCGGCTACAATGCGCTCGTTCATGCCGAGCGCGAACGCGCCAACTTCGCCATGCAGCTTGCCGAGGAGGAGAAGCTGGCAAGTCTCGGGCGGCTGGCCTCGGGCATGGCGCACGAGATCAACAATCCGCTCGGCGGTCTGTTCAACGCCATCGACACCCTGAAGACGCACGGGCGGACGCCGGGCGTGCGCGACACCTCGATCAGTCTGATCGAGCGCGGGCTGAACGGCATCCGCGAGGTCGTCGAGGCCGCGCTCGCCACCTACCGCCCCGAACGATCCGCCCGGCCTCTGAGCGCCGACGACCTCGAGGACATCAAGGTACTGATGAAACCCGAGCTGCGCCGGCGCAGGCAGAGACTGGACTGGCGGGTCGACTGGCCGGCCGGGTTCACTGCTGCGATCCCTGGCGGTCCGGTGCGGCAGGCGGTGCTGAACCTTTTGCTCAACGCCAGCGCCGCCACGCCGGAGGCAGGCGAAATCGGTCTGAGGGTCGAGCGGACGGCGCACCGGTTGAAGATTTGGGTCTCGGACGAGGGTCCGGGAATGCCCAGGGATTCGATCGCCATGCTCAGCGACGACGATCCCGGCCCGGCCGTCCGCGCCGGAAGAGGGCTCGGCCTTTGGATGGTGCGCCGCATGGTCGAAGCCTGCGGGGGAAGGGCCACCGTCGAAGCAAGACCGTCGGGAGGGTCGGTCGTGACCCTGATCCTGCCGATCAAGGAGGAAGCATCCCATGAACGCAATCATGCCGCCTGAGCGCGCCCGCGTCGGGCTGGTCGAGGACGATCCGGTCATGGGCGGCTCCATCGTCCAGCGGCTGGAACTCGAAGGCTGGGACGTGTGCTGGTGGCAGACGGGCCACGAGGCCGTTGCCGGACTAGGCCGCGTCGCCGGCGCGCTCGACCTCGTGATCTGCGACATTCGCCTGCCGGACATGTCCGGCGAGGCGGTGTTCGAGCAAATGGCCCGGCAGCCGAACACGCCGCCGTTCCTGTTCGTCACGGGCTTCGCCGAGATCGACCAGGCCGTCCGCCTCATGCGCTCCGGCGCGGTCGACTTCATGACCAAACCCTTCGCCATGGAGGATTTCCTGAAGCGGATTGCCACCGGCCGCCGCAGCACGCGCGGGGGCGCGCGGCTGAAGGAATACATGCTCGGCCGGTCGCCCGCGATCCAGCACGCCGAAGACCTCATCGATCGCTACGCGGCGCATGACCTGCCGGTGCTGATCACCGGAGAGACCGGATCGGGCAAGGAGGTCGCGGCGCGGCTCCTGCATCAGGTTTCGGCGCGCGCGGAGCAGCCCTTCGTCGCGGTAAACTGCGCCGCAATCCCCGCCGATCTCCTGGAAAGCGAACTCTTCGGCCACGAGAAGGGCGCCTTCACCGGCGCTCATCAGCGCCATCTCGGCTATGCCGAGCGCGCCAGGGGCGGCACGCTCTTCCTCGACGAGATCGGCGACATGCCGGCCGCGCTTCAGGCCAAGCTGCTGCGCCTGATCGAGAGCGAATCCTTCACCCGCCTCGGCGGCGAAGCGGCGGTACCCTTCCGTGCGCGCATCGTCGCGGCCACCCACCGCAACCTCGCGCCCGGTCAGTCGTCGGGCTTCCGCGAGGATCTCTACTTCCGGCTCGCCGTTCTCCCGGTCGACATACCGCCGCTCAGGCAGCGGCCGGAGGACATCGTCTGGCTGCTCGACCACTTTCTGGAGAATGCCGCGGCACGCTCGGACGCTTGCATCCGCGGCTTCAGCGCCCTGACGGAGGAAGCAGCCCTGGCGCACCCGTGGCCCGGCAACGTGCGCGAGCTGCGCAACCGCGTCGACCGGGCGGTGGCGCTGACCGCGTCCGAGTGGATCATGCCGGGCGACCTCTTTCCCGATCGACCGGGAACGCAAGCCAGACCGGGCTTCCTCCCGCTGGCCGACGTCCGCGATGCGGCCGAGCGCCGGCAGATCGAGCGTGCGCTCGAACAGACCGACGGCCAGGTCATCAAGGCCGCCGAACTGCTGGGCATCGGCCGCTCGACGCTGTGGGAGAAGATGACGCGCCTCGGGGTTCGAGCGTGAGACACACTCGCTGGTTCTCGGCGTTATCGAGAGTTGTGAGCCGTGCCAACTCCGAGACCGGCAGGGCAGGGCGGTCGCGACCGCTTGACCCAAGTTGCTGGAACAGACGCCCCCCAGCGCTATCCCATCCGCTTCGTCATCCTCTGCCGACCGAAGTGCAGCGGAAGGAGAGCCGAGGATCCATGCCTGAGAGGCGGTGACGGGTAAGGTGGCGGAGAGGGCGGTTCCCTGCAGCGCCTCAAGCTGACGGTATGCTCGGGCATGAATCCCAGGGTCTGCGCGACGCCGCATCGCGGCTGCTCGGCCCTGGGATGACGAAGGCAGGGGTGCCGTCGCTACTCGGCGCCCGCGCGGGTTGCGCGGGCGGAACGTTGCCGTTCTCCCCCTCAACTACACCCGCTCGTGCTTCCGCACGTGTCGCACTTCTCGCAGGTCCCGTTCCGCACCATGGTGAAGTTCTGGCACTCCGAGCACATGTTGCCGGTGTAGCCTTGCATGACCGCCTTGGCGCGGCGTTCGGCGGCGAGCGCCTTGGCTTCGGCGGCTTCCTTGGCCGCGGCATCGGTGAAGAGTTCGCCGGTGGCGGATGCCGCGTTGGCGGTTTCCTCGAATGCCAGGTCCTCGGCCAGTTCCTTCGCCCGCTCCTCGTAGTCGCGCTTGAAGGCGACCGCCTCCTGGCGCAGTTCGGAGACGGCGGGCTTCAGGGCAGTGACGGTGGCGGCGGCCGACGAGATCGCCCTGACGTTGGAGCCCGAAAAGGCGGTCGGGGCCGAGCGCGCCGGCTGTGGGGCGGCGGCGGCAGAACCCTTGGGGTCGGAGCCGGAGCCCGATACCACCTTGAGCGGCGAGGCGCCGCGCATCAGGCCCTTGGAGAAGGGCGTCGACTTGCCTTCCGAAATCCCCTTGCCGAGCGCGGTGTTGGAGAAGTCGGACATGTCGACATGCGCGAGGTCGTGGCGCGACAGGTAGGAGACGGCGAGTTCCCGGAACACGTAGTCGAGGATCGACGTGGCGTTCTTGATGGCATCGTTGCCCTGCACCATGCCGGCCGGCTCGAACTTCGTGAACGTGAACGCCTCGACATACTCTTCCAGCGGCACGCCGTATTGCAGGCCGAGCGAGATCGCGATGGCGAAGTTATTCATCATCGCCCGGAAGGCGGCGCCCTCCTTGTGCATGTCGATGAAGATCTCGCCGAGCCGCCCGTCGTCGAACTCGCCGGTGCGCAGGTAGACCTTGTGCCCGCCGACCACGGCCTTCTGGGTGTAGCCCTTGCGGCGGTTGGGCAGCTTTTCACGGTCGCGGTAGAGCCGCTCGACCACGCGCTCGACGATCTTCTCCGTGACGATCGCCGCGCGTGCGGCGGTGGGGGCCGCGACCAGTTCGTCGACCAGATCCTCCTCGTCGTCCTCGTCGGCGATCAGCGAGGAATTGAGCGGCTGCGAGAGCTTGGAGCCGTCGCGGTAGAGCGCGTTGGCCTTCAGCGCCAGCTTCCAGGAGAGCATGTAGGCCGACTTGCAATCCTCGACGGTCGCGTCGTTGGGCATATTGATCGTCTTGGAGATGGCGCCCGAAATGAAGGGCTGCGCGGCGGCCATCATGCGGATGTGGCTGTCGACCGACAGGAAGCGCTTGCCGACCTTGCCGCAGGGATTGGCGCAGTCGAAGACGGGCAGGTGCTCGGCCTTGAGGTGCGGCGCGCCTTCCAGCGTCATCGCCCCGCAGACGTGGATGTTGGCGGCCTCGATGTCCTTGCGGGAAAAGCCGAGCGCGGCGAGCATCTCGAAGGAGACGTCGGAGAGCTGCTCGTCGGTAAAGCCGAAGGTCTCCTTCACCCAGTCGGCGCCGAGCGTCCACTGGTTGAAGACGAACTTGATGTCGAAGGCACTCTTCAGCGCGCCGTTGAGCACCGCGATCTTGTCGTCGGTGAAGCCTTTTGCCTTGAGCGATGAAGGGTTTACGGCCGGAGCCTGATTCAGGTTGCCATGGCCGACGGCATAGGCCTCGATCTCGGCGATCTGCGCCTCCGAGTAGCCCAGCGTGCGCAGCGCCTCCGGAACCGCGCGGTTGATGATCTTGAAGTAGCCGCCGCCGGCGAGCTTCTTGAACTTCACCAGCGCGAAGTCGGGCTCGATCCCGGTGGTGTCGCAGTCCATGACGAGGCCGATCGTGCCGGTCGGCGCGACGACGGTCGCCTGGGCGTTGCGGTAGCCGTGCTCCTCGCCGAGCTCGATGGCGCGGTCCCAGGCGGCTTTCGCGTGCTCGACCAGCGCGGGCTGGGTGAGGTCGGAGGCGACGAGCGGGACGGGGTGGACCGACAGCTTCTCGTAGCCGTCGCGTTCGCCATAGGCGGCGCGGCGGTGGTTGCGCATCACGCGCAGCATGTTGCCCGCATTGCGGTCGTAGTCGGGGAAAGCGCCGAGTTCGCCGGCCATCTCGGCCGAGGTGGCGTAGGCGACGCCGGTCATGATCGCGGTGAGCGCTGCGCAGATGGCGCGGCCCTCGGCGGAATCATAGGGAATGCCCGACGTCATCAGCAACCCGCCGATGTTGGCATAGCCGAGGCCGAGCGTGCGGTATTCGTAGGAAAGCCGTGCGATCTCCTTGGAGGGGAACTGCGCCATCATGACCGAGATCTCGAGCACGATGGTCCACAGCCGCACCGTGTGCTCGTAGGCCGCGATGTCGATGTCGCCGCCATGCTGCCGGTAGGGCAGCAGGTTGATGGAGGCGAGGTTGCAGGCCGTGTCGTCGAGGAACATGTACTCCGAGCACGGGTTCGACGCGCGGATGGCGCCGGCCGACGCGCAGGTGTGCCAGTCGTTCATCGTGGTGTTGAAGTGCAGGCCCGGATCGGCGGACGCCCAGGCGGCGTAGCCGATCTTCTCCCACAGGTCGCGGGCCTTCAGCGTCTTCATCACCTTGCCGTCCTTGCGGGCGGTCAGGTTCCAGTCGCCGTCGGTCTCCACCGCGCGCAGGAAGTCGTCCTTGAGCGAGACGGAGTTGTTGGAGTTCTGGCCCGAGACCGTAAGGTAGGCTTCCGAATCCCAGTCCGTGTCGTAGGTCTTGAACTCGATGGCCGTGTAGCCCTGGCGGGCGAACTGGATGACGCGCTGGACGTAGTTTTCCGGCACGCCGTCCCGCTTGGCGTCCTTGACTGCGCGCTTCAGCGCCGGGTTGCGGTTGGGGTCGTAGCAATCGCCGTCCGGCCCTTCGCAGTTGATGCAGGCCTTCATGACGGCGGTCATGTGCTTCTTGACAATTTTCGATCCGGTGACGAGCGAGGCGACCTTCTGCTCCTCCTTCACCTTCCAGTCGATGTAGTCCTCGATGTCGGGATGGTCGATGTCGACCACGACCATCTTGGCCGCGCGCCGCGTCGTGCCACCGGACTTGATCGCGCCGGCTGCCCGGTCGCCGATCTTGAGGAAGCTCATCAATCCCGACGACCTGCCGCCGCCCGACAGCTTTTCGCCCTCTCCGCGCAGGTGGGAGAAGTTGGAGCCAGTGCCCGAGCCGTACTTGAACAGGCGTGCCTCGCGCACCCACAGGTCCATGATGCCGCCCTCGTTGACGAGGTCGTCGGCGACCGACTGGATGAAGCAGGCATGCGGCTGCGGATGCTCGTAAGCCGACTTCGACTTGGTCAGCTTGCCGGTGAACGGGTCGACGTAATAGTGGCCCTGGCCGGGGCCGTCGATGCCGTAAGCCCAGTGCAGGCCGGTGTTGAACCACTGCGGCGAGTTGGGCGCGACGCGCTGGGTGGCCAGCATGTAGGCGAGTTCGTCACGGAAGGCGCGCGCGTCGTCCTCGGAGGCGAAATAGCCGCCCTTCCAGCCCCAGTAGGTCCAGGTGCCGGCGAGACGGTCGAAGACCTGGCGGGCGTCGGTCTCGGAGACGTAGCGCTCGTTCTCGGGGAGCTTGGCGAGTTCGGCCTCGTCGGCGACGGAACGCCACAGGAAGGAAGGGACGGAGGTCTCCTCGACCTTCTTCAGGCGAGCGGGGACACCAGCCTTGCGGAAATATTTCTGTGCCAGCACGTCGGTCGCGACCTGGCTGAACTGCGCCGGGACGTCGATGTCGGCCAGGCGGAATACGATCGAGCCGTCCGGGTTGCGGATCTCGCTGACTGCCTTGCGGAAGTCGATCTCCGCATAGGCCGCCCGCTCGCCATGACTTTCCTTCGTGAACCGCCGTTCGATGCGCATCTGTTGTCCCTCTGATCCCTAAATATAGAGCCTTTTCCACAGGCCATCCATGGCCGTTTCGAAGGCAAATGTCCGCCGCATCCGGGCCCCCATGAGGACGCCCGGCTCTCCTTGCGCGATTTGTCGCCTGATCGACATGGACACCGCCTCTACTCTCGCGCCGTCCCAGCCTCCGACGAACCCTCGCGGGTCCCGATGTTACGCTTGATACGATTCTCGCTCTGGAAGCGGAGATCACCGTATCTAGTACCAAGGGTGGGCGCAAACACTAAATATAGTGTTAACAGGAGATTTACGCCACCTCTAAAATTCGCCCCTCATCGCCTCGATACAGGCAGCAAGGCCACCCTCCCGCCAGCCTCGCAACAGGCGGAAAACGGACCCGACGCACCAAAATCAGGAAAATTGACCGGCCTCTGACGCACCGGCCGCGCCCTCGAAACGCGAGCGCATGGCCAACAAAAACCGACTCGTCCCGAAGCGTCAAGGATTCGTTTCGCGACAGCTTCGTGACGCTAGATGTTGTGGGCTTGGGTGTGGATAGCGGGGATGCGGCAATTCGGACGCTTGCCGATCCGGAAGGCATGCCCGGGGCGGTCCTGCGGTGCTATCTGCCTTCGAAGCGCGGCGGGCGTTTCTGCCGGAAGGCTTCGCGGCCTTCGCGGTAGTCGTCGCTGCCGAAGGTGAGGTTGCCGAGTTCCAGGGCCTGTTCGACGTCGGCCGGCTCTCTCGACAGGACCGCGCGGATCGCGGCCTTCGACGCTCGCACCGAAAGCGGAGCGTTGCGGGCGATGTTGCCGGCGATCTCCGCGGCGCGTGCTTCGAGTTGCGCGAGATCGCCGACCGTTTCGAGCAGGAAACCCGCCCGCTTCGCGTCCACCGCGCCGAGGCGGTCGGTCGAGTAGGCGAGATAGCACGCCATCTGTATGCCGGCGGAATGCACGATGTCCTGCATGGCGTCGACCGGATAGGCGAGGCCGAGCCGTGCCGCGGGGACGCAAAACAGCGCGTCTTCCGTGGCGATCCTGATGTCGCAGGCGGCCGCGATGCCCAGGCCGCCGCCGAAGCAGATGCCCGAGATCGCCGCGATGGTGGGAACGTGCGCATTGCGTATGGCCGCGAAGGCCGCCGAATTCGCCGCCTCGTAGCGGCGCGCGGTGGCGGCGTCGCCGCGCAACTCGGAAAATTCGCCGATGTCGGCTCCGGCGGAAAAGTCGCGGCCGGCGCCGCGAAGGACGATCGCCCGCGTCGCCGTATCTCCGCCATATGCCAGGATCGCCTCGGCCAGTGCACGCCACATGTCGAACGTCAGCGCGTTTTTCTTCTCCGGCCTGTCGATCGTGACGGTAACGACACCGTTATCGTCGCGATGTACCGCGATCCGGCGATCCAGGGCGGCTTGATTCTCGGCCATTTCAATCCAATTGAAGAAGCGTTGAGGAAATTGCGGTTCTATGGCAAGCGGTTCTGGCGTAAGTTCCGCGCCTCGACAAGCCGGGCGCCAAGGGAGCGAAGGCATGAGCACACGCAGCATCCGGTCCAGCGAGATCCATCCCGTCGATCCCATCTGGGATTCGGTCCGCCAGGAGGCCGAGGCAGCCGTCCAGCGTGACCCGCTGATGGCCGCCTTTCTTTATTCGACCATTCTCAACCACGATACGCTCGAAGGCGCGGTCATCCACCGTATCGCCGAGCGACTCGGGCACAACGACCTGCCCGCCAATTTGATCGGGCAGACCTTCGAGACCATGCATCGGGCCAATCCCGGGTGGAGCGCGATCGTCCGGGTCGACATCCAGGCCTACTACGACCGCGACCCTGCCTGCGACCGGTTCATCATGCCGGTGCTCTATTTCAAGGGCTTTCACGCCATCCAGACGCATCGCCTGGCGCACTGGCTCTGGAACGAGGGACGCCGGGACTTCGCACTCTACCTGCAGAGCCGTTCGTCGGCCATCTTCCAGACCGATATCAATCCGGCCGCGAAGCTGGGCAAGGGCATCTTCATCGACCATGCCACCGATCTGGTGATCGGCGAGACGGCGGTCGTGGAAGACAACGTGTCGATCCTGAACGGCGTGACCCTGGGCGGGACCGGCAAGGTGACCGGGGATCGCCACCCCAAAATCCGGCGTGGAGTGCTGATCGGCACGGGTGCAAAGATTCTCGGCAATATCGAGATCGGCCATTGCAGCAAGGTGGCGGCTGGCTCGGTCGTCCTGAAGCCGGTGCCCAACAACAAGACGGTGGCCGGCGTTCCGGCGCGGATCGTCGGCGAAGCCGGATGCGACGAGCCATCTCGCGCGATGGACCAACTGCTTTCCAGCGAGGACTGATCCGCGGGCGGAAAGTTCGGACGGAGCCTTTCGGGGCGTTTGGGGTTTACATCGTCGAACTGCGCGTGCCAGAAGCGCCGCCAATGCGGCCCGACGCCGCGCCAGCCCCAGCGACCGGGAGACGTCGATTGAAAGCCGAAGAGATCAGGAAGCTAGACGCCTATTTCAAACGCACGTTCCAGAACCCCACGCTCCAGGTGAAGGCGCGCCCGCGCAAGGACGATTCCTGCGAACTCTACGTCGGTGACGAGTTCCTCGGCATCATCTTCAAGGATGAGGAAGAAGGCGAGCTTTCCTACAACTTCTCGATGGCAATCCTGGACGTCGATCTGCAGTAAGGCCGGCCCCGATCAGGTGCCGGTCTTGATCGTGGCTTTCGAGTAGGCCAGGACGGCGGCATCGATCCTCCTCCAGGCCGCGAGCAGACTTGAGGGAAAGCGGTAGACCAGTGCGAGATCGTCGCCGACGAAGACGTCGCGTTCGCAGTCGGCCAGCGACTTTTCCGCAACCGCCCCCGTCAGGCAGCGCGCCACGAAAGTCCCGGCACCAGTCTCATCCGGACCGACGACCAGCATCTCGTTCATATAGCCTGATTTTTCGATGAATTCGTAGTTCGTCAGTCCCGCCGATCCCGCCTTGCCGGGGGAGCGGATGAGCGATCTGTAGATCGGCTCCAGCCGTCCGCTCATGTCGCGCGACATCATCCTCGGCTCGAACGACAGGAACAGGATGTTGCGGGCGCCGCCCGCATGGTTGAAGTCGTCGCGCAGGTCGGCTCGATACCCCTTCATCTCCGGCCATTTCAGGTAGAGGTGCAGCCCCGCCGCGACGCCGTGCCGTCTCTCGTTCTCGAAGCGGATGGCATTGGCCGGCACGACAAGGACGTTGTTGCCGATCACGATCTCGCGCAGCGTCTGGTCCTCGGTGTGGCCGCCGAGCGCGATGGAGCGTCCGGCATACTTGCCGCCGATGCTGATCAGGGCTGACAGGACGGCCATCGCGGCAAAGACCGCGAACACCTTCAAAATGAAGCCTTCGCCGAAAGCGGCTGTGGATTGCGTGTCGGAAGCGGCTGTCGGCAACTTGGCTTTCCCGAGCGGTTTTGCGAGTGCCGAACCGGGACGGTCCGGCGGCATGGATCTTGCGAGTCGCATGACCTTGGGACTGCTATGGTAAAGGGACGGTAAAAATGGCGGGTGTCTGGCTGGTCTCCTTCGTGTTCCTCTCCGGCCTCGTGTTCTCCGGCCTGGGCGGGACCGTGCTCGAGATATGGGGCGGCCGCAGGCTCGCCTTCGCCGATCCCTTCGTCTCGCGACAACACATGTTTCGGTCGCTCTGGATGACGGCCATTTCCGGACCCTTCATGCTGGTCAACGAGGCGGCGACGGCCTTGCGCGCGCGAAGGATCGGCGTTCCCTCCCTGTTCAGCTGCGTGCTGCTTTCCCTCACATGGGTCTTTCTGACCGGCATCGTCGTGCTGGACGTTGCATTCTTCCTGTCCGATCTGCTCTTTAAGGCCTGACATTCACGGAAGACGGGAGAATGGCGGCATGCCGATCTATGCAATCGACGGGAATACTCCGCAGTTCGACGACCGGCAATCGAACTGGATCGCACCGGACGCGACGCTGATCGGCAAGGTCAGGCTTGGACGCAATGCCGGCATCTGGTTCGGGGCCGTGCTGCGCGGCGACAACGAGGCGATCGAGATCGGCGAGGACAGCAATGTGCAGGAACACACGGTCATGCACACCGACATCGGATTTCCGCTCCGGGTCGGGAAGGGATGCACCATCGGCCACCGTGCCCTGCTGCATGGCTGCACCGTCGGTGACAACAGCCTGATAGGCATGGGCGCCATCGTGCTCAACGGTGCCCGTATCGCGGAAGACTCGCTGGTCGGGGCCGGGGCGCTCGTGACCGAGGGAAAGGTGTTCCCGCCGCGTTCGCTGATCGTGGGCTCGCCGGCGAAGGCGATACGGCAACTCGACGATAAGGCGGTGGAACTGCTGCGCTGGTCGGCCGCGCATTACGTCGAGAACGGGCGACGTTTCCTGAAGGGCCTGACTGCGGCCTGACGATGCCTTGAAAAAGGTGGAGCCGGCCCTGGGGACAAAGGGCCGGCTCCGTGTGCCCGGTCGTTGGGGACGGGGAGGGTGGGGACTCGACCGGGAACCTCTCTGTCTACTGGACGCTGGCGACGGATGTGCTGCGCCCGTCCTGGATGGAAACCCACTCGCCCGAGTTGCGGGACGACTGGCGTTTCAGGAAACTGTAGTTGGTCTCGGCCCATGGCAGGACGAGCGGTTCGAGATTGTCGAGGACGAAGTCGCCGAGATGCGTCTCGACGGTCAGCACGGCATGGCCGTCACCATTCGGTTGGCGCACGACGGTGACCAGGAGATTGGAAGCGGGCACGCCCGCCTGCATCAGCCGCCGCCGCTTCTCGAGCACGTAGTCCTCGCAGTCGCCGACGGTCTCGGGATAGGACCAGTATTCCTCGCGGCCCCACATCTCGTAGTCCGTGCGGGGTGCAACCGACGTATTGACGGCATGGTTGACCTGAACGATGTCCTTCCAGAGCTTCCGGGTCAGTTCCACCGGATGTAGGCGCTCCGTGCGGACGGCGCATTCGTCCGGTAGCCGGCGGCAGAACTCGTAGTGGCCGACCGGTTGGGTGGTGCGGCCACCGGTGGCCATGAATGGCTCGCTCGCTGTGGCACCGAAGCTTCCCGCAATCCATAGGGCCGCCGTCCAGAGCGCCAGCTTGTGTCCCCGCATTCCCATCGCCTCTTCTCCCCGTTCCGAGAGTAGAATGGCAGATACGGATTTATTTGACGCGAAGCAGGGCGCTCAGATTTAAGTAAAGACCTGTTTTGATCTGATTGAAACAAGAATAAAAATAGAATAGAAATTGTGTAAAATTGTACGAAAGTGCATATGGCGCGCCGGGAAGGGGCGCGGGAAGGCCGCCGCGGCAGCGGCGTGAGGCGTTCAGAGGGTGGAATGAGCGCGCGCCCGCATCCCGCGGCTGTCGCAGCAACGGTCGCGTGATGATGGCGCGGCGCCTAGGGATGCGTGGAGGAACTGAATTCCGTCTCGAGCGTGTCGGGACGCTGGAGGGATGCGAATTCGACGGCCACGCCGTCCTCGAAGTGACGGACAACGCGACCGCGCATCGTGCCCAGGGTTACGGGCGTTCCGAGTGCCGGTTTCACGTCGATCTCAACGGCGGCTCCCGAGAGCGAGAGATCGACGATACGGCACTGGTACTGGCGGCCATCCATAAGGTGCAGCTCGCTCACCGGGTTGCGCGGTGATACGCGCTCGTGGCGGCGATCCTCGGGCAGGTCGAGTTCGTGCTTGTTGGCAAGCCAGGTCAGTTGTGCGGCAAGCTTGTCCTTCTTGCGGTCGGACGCAATGATCGTCATTGCGAAGCCGTCCTCGACCTGCCGTGTGACGACGCCTTCGATCCGTCCGATGTGGTCGATATAGGCGATGACCTTCTCGCCGAGTTCGCCCATGCGGTCGGCACGAAGCAGGGCGTTGCCCGGCGACATGTCAATGACCTGGCAAGGGTGCTCCGTGCGATCTTCCAGCATGAAGCGCCCGTAGATCTTGACGCGCACGCGCTGGAAATAGCGCCGCTCGGCCCTGGACGGCGTGATATCTGTCGCCGCTAACGTCATCTCGATGATCGCCTACCTGTTCCGCTGTGCCTGGCCGAGAAGGGCTACCATCACTCTATCGCCGCATGAGTTAACAGTCGGTAAGCCGCAAGCCCCGATTGCACGAAAAGAAACGGTTCGTTAGGCAAGACGCGTCACCCGCCTCGGCCACCCTCGATGACCACGAGATGGCGGAACCGGCGCCGCCGCGTGCCCTCATGCGAAGAAAGGCTTTCGTCGGTCGGCACGAGGGGAGGGGCCGCCACGACCGCTTCGGGCGGAAGGAAGCGCGCCTCGTTGTCGGGATCGACCACCCTGGTGGTCGCGATCGAGCACTCCACCACGGGATCGGCGCCGAGCCAGTAGGGCTTCTCGAACGGACAGATCGACCCGAGGGCGCGCGGATTTTCGGTACCGCCGTCCAGCGGCAGGAGCAGGAGTTCGAATTCCAGCGATCGGCCCTGCTTCGTCATACCCTGGACTATGGCGACCGAAACGGACTTCTTCGAGAACCCGCCCCGCGCGAGTTCGGCCGCCATGCCCTGGTCGGCATGACCAAAGAGAGATGCGAAGGCGAAACCCTTCAGCTCGCGCCCGAAGGCGGCGCACAGCCGCGTCCCGGCCAGACGGAAGACCGCGTCCCCACGCAGGTCCCGTTCCAGGATGAACGTGTCGGCCAGCATCGTCTTGATGTCGGCCGGCTCGATCTCCGTCCTCTTCGGTGCCGTTCGTCCGTTGCGCAACCTGTCCCAGTACTGGAACAGGGCGACCGTCGATGTCTGTTTCATACGTCCCCACTCATGCCTGCATTCGCTTTTTTGTCTCAACTGCGCACAACGGGGCGACCTCCGGTGTGCTACATGCAGGACTGAGCAGGTTGCATGCCAGCCTCATTAACGATTGTTCACGGCTCGGAGCCGTTAAGGTTAACGAAACCTTTCGATTGATCCCAAGCGCAAGCCGTGAGAGAAGAAGTGGACTCCAGAAGTCACTGTTTCAAAGCAGAATTTCGGCTTGGGACTAGCTCGGGGATTTGGGTAGGGACTCGGCCGGCCGTCCAGGGGAAACCCTGGGCGGCTTTTTTTCTTAACGCTTTGCATGTCCGTCGGGCATTGGAGCATCCGCCTTGCCGGCCCTATATGGCGGCCAGACCGGAGCATCGAAAGTGACAGCCAATCCACTCGAAGACACGACCGGACGCCACGAGCCGGACGGGCCGCCGCCGCCGCCGCAAAGGCGTGAGCCGGCCTTCAATATTCCCCGCGTCGTGCTCGCCTTCATCGCCGCCTGCGTGGCCATCCACCTCGTGCGGCTCTACGTGCTGTCGCCGCAGCAGGATCTCGAGTTGATCATCGCGGGGGCATTCATTCCCGTCCGCTACTCCGGTCAGTATCTGTTCGAGATATGGGCGGTGACGAGCCCCCTTACCTATTCGCTCCTCCATGGCAGCGTGGCGCATCTCGCCATCAACATGATCTGGCTGGCGGCCTTCGGATCGCCGCTCGCGACGCGGCTGGGGGCAGGGCGGTTCGTCCTTTTCTGGTGCGCGACCTCGCTGGCGGCCGTAGGGCTGCACTACGTGCTGCACATGGACAGCCAGGCGCCGCTGGTCGGAGCATCGGGCGCGATCTCCGGCATGATGGGCGCTGCCGCCCGTTTCGGCTTCAGGACCGAACGCGGCAGGGGCACGTCGACCTTTTCGGGACCGCTGCTGTCGATCGTCGAGACTTTCCGGTCCCGGGCGGTCGTCACCTTCCTCGCGGTGTGGATGATCGTGAACCTCGCGACAGGGCTCGCCAGCGGGATTCCGGGAGCCGACGGCATGATCGCATGGGAGGCGCATATTGGCGGCTTCCTCGCGGGTTTCCTTGGCATCCGCCTGTTCGACCGCAGAACGAGACGGTCCTGATCCTTCTTGCATTGGACCGATTCCGATAGCACGATGCAGTTCAGCGGCAGGCGGGGGTGAGACGCCGAATGGCCGCGGAAGGAGGACGTACATGCTCGTCAAGAACATTCTCGCCGAAAAGGGGAATGACGTCGTCACCATCGATCCGGAGAGTTCGCTCGCGCAGGCAGTGGAGCTCCTGGCGGAAAAGCGCATCGGCGCCATCGTCGTCACCAGGGGAGGAGGCCGCATAGGCGGCATCCTTTCCGAGCGCGACATCGTGCGCATGCTGAGCGCGGAGGGACCTTCCATGCTTGAGAAGCCGCTCTCTTCGGCGATGACCTCGAAGGTGAAGGTCTGTCACGAGGAGAACACGATCAACGAGGTGATGGAAATCATGACCGCCGGGCGCTTCCGGCACCTACCAGTGGAACGCGACGGCAAGCTCGTCGGCATCATCTCGATCGGCGACGTTGTCAAGAAGCGCATCGAGGAGGTCGAGCACGAGGCGCAGGAAATCCGCAACTACATCGCTACTGCATAGCGCGGAAGCTCGACTGAGGCTGCGAATCTGGTGGCCGCTCCACGGCCGCCACCTTTCGCGCCTCCACCTATGGAAAGCGTGGATTGAGGCTACGCGTCGGCGACGAAATCGAAGAGTTCGCGGTTGCGGCAGTAGCCGGGGGCATGCGCCGGAGCGGCGGCCTTGTCGAGCCAGGAGGCGCATTCCTCCGCGTGGCCGCACGAGAGGCAGCGGAACGTGGCGTTGCGCATGACCGACGGCGCATCCGGCATTTGCGTCACCGCCTCGCGCACGTCGAGCTTGCGCATCATGCGCTCCATGAGATCGGCCCGGTTCGAAATGCGGTCGAGAATATTGAAGTATCCCATGACGCTGTGCCTCCGCGAGAATCTGAAAACAAATATCGATCCGTCGGCGACCGCACGCCTTGACATGGATCAAGCGCGGCAAGCCTTGCCACGCCGCAGGGATTGTTCTAGCCAACGGCCAAGTCCCGATTTTCGAGGTTTTCGAGCCGCAATGAGCATCATCGACACGCGCACGCCCGATCCGAAGCGGCTGATTTCCGGCGCGACCGGCGATTGGGAGATCATCGTCGGGCTGGAGGTGCACGCGCAGGTGACCTCGAACTCCAAGCTCTTCTCTGGCGCCTCGACCGACTTCGGCGCCGCGCCCAACGCAAACGTCAGCCTGGTCGACGCGGCCATGCCCGGCATGCTGCCGGTGATCAACGAGGAGTGCGTGAAACAGGCGATCCGCACCGGGCTGGGGCTGAAGGCGCAGATCAACCTCCGCTCTGTGTTCGACCGGAAGAACTATTTCTATCCCGACCTGCCGCAGGGCTACCAGATCTCGCAGTACAAGCAGCCGATCGTCGGCGAGGGCAAGGTGGTGGTTTCGGTCGGTCCGGACCGCCAGGGCAATTTCGAGGACATCGAGGTTGGGATCGAACGTCTCCATCTGGAACAGGACGCGGGGAAATCCCTGCACGACCAGCACCCGACCATGTCCTATGTCGACCTGAACCGCTCGGGCGTCGCGCTGATGGAGATCGTGTCGAAGCCCGACATCCGCTCCGCCGACGAGGCAAGGGCCTACGTGACCAAGCTGCGCACCATCATGCGCTACCTCGGCACTTGCGACGGCAACATGGACGAGGGCTCGCTGCGCGCCGACGTCAACGTCTCGGTGCGCAAGCCCGGCGGCGAGTTCGGCACGCGCTGCGAGATAAAGAACGTCAACTCGATCCGTTTTATCGGCCAGGCGATCGAATCCGAAGCACGGCGCCAGATCGCGATCATCGAGGACGGCGGCACGATCGACCAGGAAACTCGGCTCTTCGACCCCGTGAAGGGGGAGACGCGTTCGATGCGCTCCAAGGAAGAGGCGCACGACTACCGCTATTTCCCCGATCCTGATCTCTTGCCGCTGGAGTTCGACCAGGCCTATGTCGATGCGCTCGCCGAAGGCCTGCCCGAGCTTCCCGACCAGAAGAAGCAGCGCTTCGTCAAGGAGATGGGGCTGTCGGCCTACGACGCCTCCGTGCTGGTGGCCGAGAAGGCGACGGCCGACTTCTTCGAGAAGGTCGCAGCGGGCCGCGACGGCAAGACGGCGGCGAACTGGGTCATCAACGACCTCCTGGGAGCCTTGAACAAATCCGGCAAGGATATTGAAGCGACTCCGGTTTCGGCCGCCCAGCTCGGCGCGATCATCGACCTGATCCGGGAGGGCACGATCTCCGGCAAGATCGCCAAGGACCTCTTCGAACTCGTGTGGAACGAGGGCGGGGACCCGCGCGCGCTGGTCGAGAGCCGCGGCATGAAGCAGGTTACCGACACCGGCGCGATCGAGAAGGCGGTGGACGAGGTCATTTCGGCCAACCCGGACAAGGTCGAACAGGCGAAGGCGAAGCCGAGCATGGCCGGCTGGTTCGTCGGCCAGGTGATGAAGGCCACCGGCGGCAAGGCCAATCCCCAGGCGGTCAATGCGCTGGTGAAGGAAAAGCTCGGGGTCGAGTGAGCATGTTCGTCCGCACCGCAGGCGTCCTCGACCTGCCGGCTATCCGCGATCTCTTGGTGGAGACCTGGCACGCGACCTACGATGCCATCTACGGGGCGGACCGCGTGGCCGCCATCAACGACGACTGGCACGCGCTCGCTTCGCTTAAGGCGCGGCTCGACCGCCTGGACGCCGAATTCATCGTCGCCGACGACGGGTCCGAGATCGCCGGAATGGCCTTCGCCAGCGCTTCCGATGAAGGCAAGACGGTGGTGTTGCACCAGCTCTACGTGCGCCAGGGCCGCCAAGGCCGCGGCATAGGCGGCATGCTGCTCGACGAGATCATCGACAGCTTTCCCGATGCGGACACCGTCCGGCTCGAGGTGGAGGCGGCGAACGCCCGAGCGATCGGCTTCTACACGGCGGAAGGGTTCGTCGAAGCGGGCAGCACGCAGAACTGCGGCAGGCAGGATTCGGGCATCCCGGCGCTGATCTTCGAACGCAAGCTCGTCTGATCACCGCCCCCGGCGCAGGGCAGCCTTCCAGCGCAGGGGATTGCCGAGCGCCATTTCCCTCAGGAAGACGAAAAGTCCCGCGCCAGCGATCAGAACGATGCCGAGCCAGGCGATCGCGTCCGGCCAGTCGCCCCAGAGCGCGATGCTCCAGAGGATTGCGAGCGGCATGGCGACGTATTCGAATGGCGCGATGAGCCCAGCCTGCGAGATCCGATAGGCCTGGCTGACGAGATAGCCGCCGATCGAGCCGAGGACGCCGATGCCGGCGAGCAGGAGGAAGTCGGATGTCGGCGGCCATATCCAGGCGCGCAGCAGGAACTCGAGATTGGCGTTGCCGGAGCCGCTGAATCGGCCGTCGCCGAACACCAGCCCGATCGTGCCCGAAAAAAGGATGAAGATGAAGTTCAGGTAGAAGGTCAGCGTCGAGGCCTTCTCCGTCACGCCGATCTTGCGCGTCGTGATCTGGAGCAGGGCATAGAAGAATGCCGAGAAGAGCGGCAGGAGAGCCGCATACTGGAAGGCCGAGCCGCCCGGACGGATGATGATGACGACGCCCGCCAACCCGACCAGCACGGCGACCCAGCGGCGCGGACCGACCGTTTCGCCAAGCAGCAGCACCGAAAGCGCCGTGATGAACAGCGGCGCGACGAAGTAGATCGCCGTCGCCTCGCCAAGCGGCAGGGTCGCCAGGCCGGTGTAGAAGGCCATGTTCGCGGTAACCACGATCGCGCCGCGCAGCGTATGAAACCGCAGGCGCTTGGTGAGCAGGTTCCGGTAGGATCCCTCGAGCGGCACGAAGACTGCGAGCGTGATGCAGATCGCGAAGAGGCTGCGGAAGAACGTGATCTCGTGCAGGGGATAGTCGCCCGACAGCCACTTGATGGCGACGTCGTTCAGGGAAAAGGCCGTCGCGGCGCCCATCGCGCATAAGATGCCGGCAATGTTGGCGCCGAATCGGCCGTCGGCGCCCGGCGCGGCATCCCCGCGGCCGGTCACGCCGACGCTGCCGTGAGACTTGCGGAGTTCATTGCATGTCTGTCTCCGCGCCCCGGGGATCACACACGCGCACCGCCGCGCATTCGATCGGAAGTTCGTTGAAGCTCGCGTCGCAACTGACCTCCGCAGCTTCGACGAAGGCGTTGCCGACCGGACCCTGCGCCTGCGCGCGCGCCGGAAGAATAGGTCGGCATCGCCAGGGCGGCGAATGCGACGCGCGAAGCCATCTCGAATTTCCTCGTACTTGCAGCTAGAGCCGGGGCGGCCCGGAGAGTCGGGCGCACAATAGCCGGAGAAGCGGAAATTGAAACAGGCGTCTGATGTCCCCCTGATCCGGGAGGCACGGGAGGAAGACATACGCTCGCTGGTAGCGCTCTTTGCCGCCGATTCCATTGGCGGCCACGGCGATACGGTCGACGAATCGGCCTATCCCTCCTATCTCGCGGCGTTCCGCAGGATATCGGCCAGCCCCTGCGACTCCCTCTACGTGGCCGAACTCGGCGGCGAGATCGTCGGAACGTTCCAGACGACGCTGACGCCGATGGTGACGGGACGGGGGCGTCTCGTCATGACGATCGAGGCGGTGCAGACCCGTGCCGACATGCGCGGGCGGGGGATAGGAGCCACCATGATGCGGGCCGCGATCAAAATTGCGCGACAGGCCGGCGCGGGCCTCGTGCAGCTCTCCTCGAACAGGGATCGCGAGGCCGCGCACCGCTTCTACGAGCGGCTGGGCTTTGCGCGCAGCCACTACGGCTTCAAGATGAAGCTCGACTGAAAGGCGGGCTGTACGCAGTTCGCCTGAGGCCGAGAGCTAACGGCCGGCCACGTCGAGGAGCCGTGTGCGCTTCTTCAGGGTTCGCAGGAAAAGGTAGAGTACCGCTCCGCCCGCGAGCGTGAGCGCCCATGCCAGGTCGATGTGTTCGGGGTGTTCCGTCAGGTACTCGTGCAACTGGTCGATGATGAAGAACGATGCCACGATTGCGAAGAACCCCGAATATTCCCTGCGCAGGACGTTGCGAACCGAGAATGGGAGGACCGGCGCGCGCCAGCCCGTAAGGCGCGGCAGGAAGACGGGAGTCTGCGAGGCCCAGGCAAGGTAGGGTTTGCCGAACT
Source organism: Aquibium pacificum (assembly GCF_040839445.1). Lineage (NCBI taxonomy): Bacteria > Pseudomonadati > Pseudomonadota > Alphaproteobacteria > Hyphomicrobiales > Phyllobacteriaceae > Aquibium > Aquibium pacificum. Next base: position 74,606 of record NZ_JBDPGJ010000011.1, read on the forward strand.
TCTCCGCGAGAAACGCTTCCTCGGCCGCGATGATGCGCTCCAGATAGAGCCATAGGAAAAGGCCCATGATGACGAACACGAAGACATCCTGGGTAAAGGCGGCGATCGCCATGTAGATGACCGCGTTGCCGAGGTACAGAGGGTTGCGGGTCAGCGAATAGAGCCCGGTGGTGTTGAGCGTTTCGGCAAGCTGTCCGCGGGTGTTGCGCCCGGACGTGCCGCCCGGAACGTAGCCGACGGTGAAGCCCCTGACCGCGAGCCCGGCGAAGGCGAACGCGATGCAAGCGCCCTCGAAGACGGAGTCGAAAAAGGATCCGAATTCGACCTCGACGACCTCCGGCTTGGAGAGGGCGATGAGGAACAGCGGAGCAAGGCCGAGCAGGAAGTAGCTCCGCCACCTGAAGAGCCAGTTTCCCTGTCGGGCCAGGAGATCGGAAACCATGCGCGTATCCCTCACAGATGCTGCAATCGAGCAGATTGGCCTCAATAGCGGCGCGACTGGGGCGGAACATTGATGTTCATCGACAATGAGGGAGACTTTTCGTCGCATTGGAGGGACGGCTTTGCAGAGGCCGCGCGACGCGCCCCTTGCGTTCGCTTTCGCCCGACGCCATAAGGCCCGCATGCCCCCGCGAGGTATCCGATGAAGAACTTTCTCCTGCAGCTGTTCACCTGGTGGCACGGCCAGACGCTCGGCACGCGCCTCCACACCTGGCGCAAGGGAACCTTCGTCGGCAAGGACGAAGAGGGCAACATGTACTACCAGGGCGGCACGGACTCCGAAGGCCGCGCGCGCCGCTGGGTGATCTACAACGGCCTCTCGGAAGCGACGCGAATCCCGCCGGGCTGGTACGGCTGGATGCATCACCGCATCGACACGCCTCCGACGGCGGAGGACTACAAGCCGCACGAGTGGCAGAAGCCGCACGAGCCGAACCACACCGGCACCTGGAAGGCCTATCGCCCGAAGGGTTCGGTGCTGCGCCCAGGCGACCGGCCCCACGTAACCGGCGACTACGATGCCTGGACGCCCGGCGGCTGACGCAGCGCGTACCGGCGGGTCTGTTGTTGCCACAATCCTTGGTTAACCGGATATTGATCGGGCGGGGCCATCATGGCGGCCCTCGCAAACGTGGCGCAGAGGATACGGTCGAAGGCTCATGACACAGACGGCATTCTCGTCCCTGCTGCGTTCGCTCGGCTGTGTTGCGATCGTATCGGTCCTGACGGCCGCCGCGCCGGCCCAGTCGATCACCATTCAGGAGAACTTCCCCGCCTCGTCCGAGAGCGAGCCGGCGGCCGAACCGGCTCCGCCCGCGCGGATCACCAATCCCGTCGCCGAGTTCACCGGGATCGACAAGATCACCGGGCGCATCATCAATTTCGACGTCTACGTCGACGAGACGGTCCAGTTCGGCGCCCTCCAGGTGACGCCGCGGGTCTGCTATTCCAGCCCCGACACTGCGGAAGCGAAGACGGATTCCTTCGTGGAGGTCGACGAGATCACCCTCGACCGCAAGATCAGGCGCATCTTCTCGGGCTGGATGTTCGCCGAAAGCCCCGGCCTCAACGCCGTCGAGCACGCCGTCTATGACGTCTGGCTGAAGGAGTGCAAGCAGGAGTCCGAAGTACCGGCACCGGAGGCCGCGAGCGCGGACTGAGGGCTTAGGGGCTGAACGTCGCCTCTCCCTCGATCGCCGCCGCCAGCATCCTCTCGTACCGGCGCCGTGGCACGTCCATGGCGCCGAAGCGCTTCAGGTGCTCGGTCGTGAACTGCGTGTCGAGGAGGATGAAGCCGCGTTCGCGCAGGCGCTCGACCAGCGCCACGAGGCAGACCTTTGAGGCGTCGGGTTCGCGCGAGAACATGCTCTCACCGAAGAATGTCCGTCCCAGCGTCACGCCGTAGAGGCCTCCGACGAGACGCTCCCCCGACCGCGCCTCGACCGTGTGGCAGTGGCCGCGTTCGAAGAGTTGGGCGTAGGCCTCGCGGATCGGTGCGTTGATCCAGGTGCTGGGGCGGCCCTGCCTCGCCTCCGCGCAACCGGCGATGACGGCGTCGAAATCGCGGTCGAAATCGATCGCGAGGTGGCCCTTGCGCAGGGTCTTGCGCAGGCTCTTCGGCACGTGGAAACCGTCGAGCGGGATGATGCCCCGGATTTCGGGCCGGACCCAGAAGACTTCCGGGTCGTCGGCGCTCTCGGCCATCGGAAAGACGCCCGTGGAGTATGCCTTGAGCAAGAGATCCGGCGGAATGCGGTAGCCGGGTGCGAAGGGGCGCTCCATCGCGGAACCTTCGGTCAGTCCTTGGCCGCCAGGTACTTTTCGAGCCAGTGGATGTCGTAGTCGCCATTGGCGATGTCGCTGTTGCCGACGAGGTCTCTGAACAGCGGCAGCGTCGTATTGATGCCGTCCACGACGAACTCGTCCAACGCGCGCCTCAGCCGCATCATGCATTCGACGCGGTTGCGGCCGTGCACGATCAGCTTGCCGATCAGGCTGTCGTAGTAGGGGGGAATTCGATAGCCGGAATAGACCGCCGAATCCACGCGGATCCCGAGACCGCCCGGGGTGTGGAAATGGGTGATCGTGCCGGGTGAAGGCGTGAAGGTGCGCGGATCCTCTGCATTGATGCGGCACTCGATGGCGTGCCCCTGGAACCTCACGTCCTCCTGCTTCACCGACAGACCGCCGCCGGACGCGACGCGGATCTGCTCGTGTACGAGATCGATTCCCGTGATTGCCTCCGTCACGGGATGCTCGACCTGCAGGCGCGTGTTCATCTCGATGAAGAAGAATTCGCCGTTCTCGTAGAGGAATTCGATCGTGCCGGCGCCCGAATAGCCGAGGTCGGCGATGGCGTTGGCACAGATGCTGCCGATGCGCGCGCGTTCTTCCGCGTTGAGGGCGGGCGAATTGGCCTCTTCCCAGACCTTCTGATGGCGGCGCTGGAGCGAACAGTCGCGCTCGCCGAGATGGATGCCGCCGCCCCGCCCGTCTCCCATGACCTGCACCTCGATGTGGCGCGGCTTCTCCAGATACTTCTCGATGTAGACCGCGTCGTCGCCGAAGGCCGCGCCCGCTTCCGAACGCGCGGTGGCAAGCGCCACCACGAGATCGTCCTCGGTGCGCGCGACCTTCATGCCGCGCCCGCCGCCGCCTGCCGAGGCCTTGATGATGACCGGATAGCCGATCTCGGCCGCGATGCGCTTGGCGTCCTTCTCTTCGGTCACCGCACCCTCGGAACCCGGCACGACGGGAATGCCGAGCCGCTTGGCGGTGCGTTTGGCCTCGATCTTGTCGCCCATGATGCGGATGTGGTCGCCGGAGGGGCCGATGAAGGTGATGTTGTGTGCGGCCAGGATGTCGGCGAACCGGGAGTTCTCGGACAGGAAGCCGTAGCCCGGATGGATGGCGTCCGCGCCGGTGATCTCGCAGGCCGCGACGATCTGGTGGATGTTGAGGTAGCTGTCGCGCGAGGGCGGAGGTCCGATGCACACGCTCTCGTCGGCGAGGCGCACATGCATGGCGTCGGCGTCGGCGGTCGAATGCACGGCGACCGTCTGAATGCCGAGTTCCTTTGCCGCGCGAAGCACTCTTAGGGCGATTTCCCCGCGATTGGCGATGAGGATCTTCTGGAACATGCGGCCCCTACTCGATCACGACGAGCGGTTCGCCATATTCGACCGGCTGGGTGTCCTCGAACAGGATCTGCGTGACGGTGCCCGCGCGCGGTGACGGAATCTGGTTCATCGTCTTCATCGCCTCGATGATGAGCAACGTCTGCCCCTCCCTCACCTTCTGGCCGATCTCCACGAAGGGCGGCGAGCCGGGCGAGGGGGCCGCATAGGCCGTTCCGACCATGGGCGAGGGGACGATCTTGTCGGAAGGCGGCGCCGGTGCCGTCGCGACCGGCGCGGGCTGCGACGCGCCGGACGGGTGTTCCTGGTACTGCGGCGCCGCCGAGTACGCGTGGACCGGCCCGTTCTGGCGCGAAACCCGCACGCGAAGATCGCCCTGCTCGACCTCGATTTCCGAGAGGTTCGTCTCGTTCAGGATGCCTGCGAGATCTCGAATGAGCTGCTGGTCCACGACGGGGTGCTTTGTCGCCATCGAACGTTCGTTCCTTCCAAACTTGTCGCGCCGCAGTCCGCAAAGCCGCCGGATGGGCTTTTCCGGCCAGGGTGCGAACCGCACGTGGTACGCCGGCTGCGAGGCTCGCAGGAGCCATGCGCGCCTGCTATGACACGGCGGGACCCTCTATAGTAGCCATAGGACGCAAGCGAAAGTGTGCAAGTGCCTATCTTGCGCTCTGCACAGCCTTCGGAGCGTCCGCATGTGGCGCGAGGCGCTTCAGCAGGTCGCCTCGCCGCATTGACCGAGATTGGCGACCTTCTCCTCCAGCACTTGCCGGCCAAGCGCGCCGTAAATCACTTCCTCGCCCACTACGTAGGAAGGCGTGCCCGAGATGCCGAGCTGGTTCGCCAGTTCGTAGGTCTGGCTGAACGTTTCGTTGATGGCGGGGTCCTTCATGGCTTCGCGCAAAGCCGCTTCGTCGGCACCGAGCGACAGGGCGATTTTCATCGCACTGTCTTCGTCCGCCTTGGCGGCGCCGCCGAGGAGTTCGGCGTGGAACTCGCCGTATTTTTCGGGCATCAGCTTGTGAAAGGCCATCGAGACCACGTGCGCCTTCATCGAGTCAGGCCCCAGGATGGGGAATTCCTTCAGCACGAAGCGCACGTCCGGATTGGCTTCCGTCATGGCAAGCATGTCGCCCATCGCCCGTTTGCAGTAGCCGCAATTGTAGTCGAAGAACTCGACCAGCGTGTATTTCGCCTCGGGATTCCCGTAGATGCCGTCGTGCTCGGACGAGAAGATGTGCTCGTTCGCGCTCCGGATCGTCTCCAGCTGTGCGACGCGCTGCTCTTCCTTCTGCTTGGCCTCGAGCGCTGCCTGCGCTTCGAGCAGCACTTCCGGGTTGGAAAGGAGGTAGTCGCGGATGATCGCCTCGATAGCTGCGCGGTCGATGGGGGCGGGTGCGTTCGCCGCCGTTTCCGCCGCGATGACGGATTGCGGACCCGGGACGGAGCCGAGGACGAGGATTGCCGCCGCGACGGCGAACCTCCCAACGCTGAAACCGAGAAACTTCCTCATGGTCACCCTTTCCGACCGACGCTGCCCGTCATTTGCGAGGCGGCTTCATGTTGATGATGTCCTGGGCGCGGACCCAACCCGGGGCGCCCGTCTTGAATTTCTGCTGCGCCCGCGCGGCGAAGATGCGCGCTTCCTTGTACGAGGCGGAATAGAAGTGCGCTTCCGCGGTCGCGAGTTCGGCCTCCGCCACGTCTCCGAGGCGGCCGTAGGCTTGCGCAAGGTGGAAGTAGGCGTCTGGATTGTCGCCGTCGCGGCGCAGCGCCTCCCGGATTTCCTTCACCGCCTGGCGTATGGCTGCATCATCGCCGGTCGCGATCAGGGCCTTGCCGCGCTGGATCTGGATGAGTTCTTGCTTGCCGGGGGAGAGCGATAGGGCCGTGGAATAGGCTTTTGCGGCTTCCGACGGCTTGTTGGCGCGCATCAGGATCTCGCCGCGCATCTCGTGGAAATACGGGTTCTTGGGGTAATCCTTCAGAAGCGCGTCGACCTTGGACAAGGCATTCGTCGGGCTGCCGCGCAGGTGCGTGTTGACGACATCGGCGTACCGCGCCGGCAAACCGACCGGATCGTACCGGAAGAGCCGCGCGGTGGCGGAAGGTCCTTCCGTGTACGCCGCGATCTTGGCGCGCATCAGGTCGTGGCGTGCCTGCAGCGTCGCTGGATCCTTGCTGTCGAAATAGGGACTCTCGCGCGCCACCACTTCGAGATTGGCGATACGTTCGCGCGGCATCGGGTGGCTGACCTGGTATGGGTCTACCCGCGCGCCCGAAAGGGCGAGCGCGCTGGCGAAGCGGCTGAAGGTCTTCAGCATGCCCTCGGCCGATTGGTTCGTCTTGCGCAGATATTCCAACGCGGATCGGTCGGCGGCCAGTTCCTCGGTTCGCTGGTAGCCGAGCAGGCTGCGCCGCGCGATCTCCGCTCCGCCCATGGCGATGCCGGCGCCCGATTGCGCGATGCCGCCATTGTTGGCGAGCGCCCCGCCGACGGTCGCTCCGAGGCCGAGCAGCGTCGCCACTACCGCCATCGTCTGGGCGCGGGCCAACTGGTCGCGCAGCCGTTCCTGATGACCGCCGGCCAGATGGCCCGCCTCGTGGGCGATGACGCCGATGATTTCGCTGGGCGTCTCCGCCGTCAGAAGGGCGCCGGTGTTGATGAACATGCGGCGGCCGGCGACGAAGGCGTTGAAGCTGGGGTCGTTGACGAGCACGATGTCGACGCCGGCGTTCTGCAGCCCCGCTGCGGCGAAGATGGGCTTGGCATAGTCGCGCAGCAAGGTCTCGATTTCGGCGTCGCGCACGACCGGCAGCGATCTCTGCTGGGCGTGGGCGGCGATCGTCGCTCCGGCCACCAGTTGCAGAACAGCCAGCGATGTGGCTACTCCGCGCAAGGGGCGGCCGACGAACTGCGAGATCGATTTCAGGAATGGCGACATTGCGCAACTCGTAGACGAGCTTGTCGAGCGGTGGAAGGCGTGGCTGCCTTTTTCATGCTTTTGTGATCCGCATGGCAATCCGGCAAATGTACGGCGTCGGTGCGAATCGCCACTTCGAGAATGGAAACGGATGAAAGCGACGATATCGAGACGCAGCAATATCGAGCCGTTCCACGCGATGGACGTGCTGGCCGAGGCGAACCGGCTGAAGGCGGCCGGCGTGCCGGTGATCTCCATGGCCGTCGGCCAGCCGTCCGATCCCGCACCGCTGCCGGTGCGCGAGGCCGCCGCGCGGGTCGTGCGCGATGGCAGGATCGGCTACACCGATGCTCTCGGGCTGATGTCGCTGCGTGAGGCGATCGCACGCCACTATGTCGATCACTATGGAATAGAGGTACCGCCGCAACGGATCGTCGCGACCACGGGATCGTCCGCAGCCTTCAACCTCGCGTTCCTCGCCATGTTCGACGCCGGCGACCGCGTCGCGATCACGGCGCCCGGCTATCCGGCCTATCGCAACATCTTGAAGGTCCTCGGCATCGAGGCGGTCGAGATCGACCTCGGTAGCGCCGGCTACCTGAAGGCGAGCCATCTGGAGGAGGCGCATCGGTCGCGGACCTTCGATGGGCTCCTGTTCGCCAGCCCGGCAAATCCGACGGGCTCCGTCATCCCGCGCGCCGAGATCACCCGAATTCTCCGGACCGCGGAAGACCTCGGCGTCTCCGTCATCTCCGACGAGATCTACCACCGACTCGCCTACGAGCAGCCGGACACCACGGCGTTGGCCCTCGACCCGGACACGGTGGTGATCAACTCCTTCTCCAAATACTATTGCATGACCGGCTGGCGCATCGGCTGGATGGTGCTGCCGGAACAGCTGTTGCGGCCGGTCGAGCGGATCCAGCAGAGCCTCTACATCTCCGCGCCCGAGATATCGCAGCATGCAGCCATCCGCGCCTTCGAGGCAACCGGGGAACTCGAGGCGGTGAAGGCGCGCTACGCGGAGAGCCGCAGGATGCTTCTTGAACGCCTCCCCAGGCTCGGCTTCGGGATCGCGGCGCCGCCGGACGGCGCCTTCTACGCCTATTGCGACGTGTCGCGGCATACCAACGACAGCATGGACTTCGCCCGCCGCATGATCGCAGAGGCACATGTGGCGGCGACGCCCGGCCATGACTTCGATCCCGTGAACGGCCACCGGACGATGCGCTTTTCCTATGCCGGCTCACCCGCCGACATGGTGGAAGCCATGGAGCGGCTGGAGCGCTGGCTGGGGCGCGCCTGACCATGGCGGAGATCGGGACCGCGCTGGCGCAGATCGCTGCTGAAATGGCAAGTGCCGAGGACCGCGGCGCTGTTGCGACCTACATCCCGCAGCTCGGCAAGGTCGATCCGCAGCGCTTCGGCATCGCGGTCGCCATGAACGATGGGCGGGTGTTCGCCGAGGGCGACGCGGACGAGCCCTTCTCGATCCAGAGCGTCTCGAAGGTCTTCACGCTGACGCTCGCACTGGGAAAGATCGGCGATGCGCTTTGGCAGCGGGTTGGGCGGGAGCCGTCGGGCAATCCGTTCAATTCGATCGTCCAGCTCGAACACGAGCACGGGATACCGCGCAACCCGTTCGTCAACGCGGGCGCGATCGTCGTGACGGATGTGCTTCTGGCTGGCCACCAGCCGCGGGAGGCGATCGGCGAAATCCTGCGCTTCGTGCAGTTCCTGTGCGACGACGACAGCGTCCATATCGACAGGTCCGTCGCCGCCTCCGAGCAGGCCACCGGCTTCCGCAACTTCGCGCTCGCCAACTATATGCGCTCCTTCGGCAATCTGACGCACGCGCCGGAGATGGCGCTCGGCGTCTACTTCCACCACTGCGCCTTTGCCATGACCTGCCGACAGCTCGCGCTGGCCGGTCGCTACCTCGCCAATGGCGGGCGTCACGCCGGAACCGGGCATACGGTGATCTCGATGGAGCGGGCCCGCCGCATCAATGCGCTGATGCTGACCTGCGGCCACTATGACGGATCGGGCGAGTTCGCCTTCCGCGTCGGAATTCCGGGCAAGAGCGGCGTGGGCGGCGGCATCCTCGCCGTGGTGCCGGGCGTCGCCTCGATCGCGGTCTGGTCGCCGGGGCTGAACGCCAACGGCAACTCCAAGCTCGGCTCGTTCGCACTGGAGCGGTTGGCCAAGCTCATGGACTGGTCGATCTTCGCCCCCTGACGGACGCCGCCGGGGTCGACCTCAGAAAACGGAATGGGGCGCCGGATTGCATCCGGCGCCCCATGTCAATTCCGCGGGAGAAAGTTTCAGAAGAAGCTCTTCCGCTGCCACCAGCCGGCCTTGCGCGGCTTGGCCTCCTCGCTGGCCGGCTGCTCGCCGGGCACCGTGGAAGTGACGACGGGTTCCGTCGCCACGGCACTGCCGGGCTTGCGCCGCGTGGGACGGGCGGCTTCGGCTTCCTCGGCGGTCGCAACTGCCTCGGCCGGCTCAGTCTCTTCCACCGGCTTCGCCGGCTCCGCTACCTGGATAGGCGTTGCGGGCTCGGCTGCCGCGGACGCATCGGCCACCGTCTCCGCCGCGTCGAGTGCTGGAGGCGCCTCGGCCTCGATGGCCGCAGGCGCTTCCGAAACCGCTTCGGCGGTCGCCTTCTTGGTGCTCTTGCGGGGCTTGCGTTTCGGCTTGGCAGGGGCCTCTTCCGCCGCCACCTCAGCCTCACCCCCGGCTCCCGTCTCGGTCGCAACCTCCGCCGGAGCTTCGGCCGATGGCTCGGCCATCGGCGGCGTCACGGGTTCCTCGGCGCCGGCAAGGGCCTCGGCTTCGTCCGGCGTCTCGTCGCCGGCCTCCGCGGTCTCGCCGTCATCCCGACGGTTCTTGCGGCCGCCGCGCTTGCCCCGCCGCCGCTTCTTGGGCTCGCCCTCGTCCGTCTCTGAGGTGGAAACCTCGCCGGTCATGTCGGCGACAGCTTCCGCAGCCGTCTCGGTGTCGGCAGCGGTCGCGCCGGAGGGTTCCTCGCCGTCGTCTTCCGCTCCGGCCGTCTGACCAGCATCGTCCGTCTGGTCGCGATCGCGCCCGCCGCGCCGCCGACGGCGCCTGCGGCGTTTGCGGCCCTGGCCCTCGTCTCCGTCGTCGCGGCGCGGCTGCTGCGGGCGGGCTTCGGTCTCGACGACCTCTTCCTGCTCGTCCTCGGCCTCCGGTTCGACCTCGACGTAGGTGTCGGGCTCAGGTTCCGGATAAGTCGGAAGCACGGGTATGATCACCGGCTTCTCGACCGCTGCGCCGCGCGTGATGGCGTAGTGCTGTGTGCCTATGCTCTCGTCAGCCTCGATCGTGATGGTCAGCCCGAAACGCTGTTCCAGATCGACGATGTTGCTGCGCTTGTGGTTGAGGACGTAGAGCGCGGTCGCGACCGGCGTGCGCACCGTGATGTGGCTGCGGTTGTCCTTGAGCAGATACTCCTCGATCGCACGCACGACATGCAGCGCGACCGACGAATCGGAGCGCACGTGACCGGTGCCGCCGCAATGCGAGCAGGGTTTCATCGTCGATTCGAGCACGCTGGCGCGGATGCGCTGGCGCGACATTTCCAGAAGCCCGAAATGCGAGATGCGGCCGACCTGGATGCGGGCGCGGTCCTGTTTGAGGTGATCCTTCAGCCGCTTCTCGACGGAGCGGTTGTTGCGCTTCTCCTCCATGTCGATGAAGTCGATGACGATCAGGCCGGCCATGTCGCGCAGCCTGAGCTGCCGCGCCACTTCCTCGGCCGCCTCCAGGTTGGTCTGGAGGGCAGTGTCCTCGATGGAGTGCTCCTTCGTGGAGCGTCCCGAGTTGACGTCGATCGCGACCAGCGCCTCGGTCTGGTTGATAATGATGTAGCCGCCCGACTTCAGCGTCACCTGCGGCTGCAGCATGCGGTCGAGTTGGGCCTCGATGCCGTTGCGCGCGAAGATCGGTATCACGTCGCGATAGGGCTGGACCACCTTGGCATGGCTGGGCATCAGCATGCGCATGAAGTCCTTGGCCTCGCGGTAGCCTTCCTCGCCGGCCACCTGGATCTCGTCGATATCCTTGTTGTACAGGTCGCGCACCGAGCGCTTGATGAGCGAGCCTTCCTCGTAGACGAGGCAGGGGGCGGTCGATTGCAGCGTTAGCGTGCGCACGTTCTCCCACAGCCGCATCAGGTACTCGTAGTCGCGCTTGATCTCGGCCTTGGTGCGGTTGGCGCCGGCGGTGCGCAGGATGACGCCCATGCCCTGCGGCACGTCGAGTTCCCTGACGACGTCCTTCAGACGCTTGCGGTCGGGCGCGCTGGTGATCTTGCGCGAGATGCCGCCGCCGCGCGCCGTGTTCGGCATCAGGACGGAATAGCGGCCGGCAAGCGACAGGTAGGTGGTGAGCGCGGCGCCCTTGTTGCCACGCTCCTCCTTCACGACCTGGACGAGCAGAATCTGGCGGCGCTTGACGACCTCCTGGATCTTGTACTGCTTGCGGTATCCCTTGCGCCGGTTCGGCAGTTCCTCCAACGCGTCCTCGGCGCCGACCGATTCGACCTCGTCGCGTTCGTCGCCGTTGTCGTCATGGTCGCCATTGCCCGGCGCATCGCCACCCCGACGCCGGCCGCGGGAGCGGTCCGGCCCGTCCTGCGTGTCGTCGTCCGAAAGCGGTTCGGAGACGACGTCGGCCGAGACCGCGGCCGCGATGGTTCCGGGGTTGCGCGGCGAACCGTCGTCATCATCTTCATTCGGGTGCTGGTCGCCGGAAGGCTGATCGTCCTCCTGCCGTTCCTGCGCGGATGCGGATTGCTCCGCTCCGCTCTCGTCGGGGGACGATTCGCCCGGCGTATCCTCCCAGCTTTCCGTCGACGCCTCGTCGCCGTCGGAGCCTGCCGCGTCCTTGCGGTTGCGGCTGCGGCTGCGCCCTCCGCGGCGGCGCTTGGACTTGCCGCGTTCGGAGCGCTCCTCCTCGTCGTCCTCGTCGTCCTCGTCTGCTGCCTCGGCTTCTGCGCGAAGCAGCGCCTGTCGATCAGCGAAGGGGATCTGGTAGTAGTCGGGATGAATCTCGCTGAAAGCAAGGAAACCATGGCGGTTCCCGCCATACTCGACGAACGCCGCCTGGAGCGACGGTTCGACCCGCGTGACCCGGGCGAGATAGATGTTTCCCTTGAGCTGTTTCTTGTCTTGCGACTCGAAGTCGAATTCTTCGATGCGGTTACCGCGTGTTACGACAACGCGTGTCTCCTCCCGGTGGGAGGCGTCTATAAGCATTTTGTTGGGCATTATTGAATGTCTCCCCGGCAGCCGCCACCGGGGGCCGTGGCGTTGTAGCGCCGCGCCGCAGGACAGACGGAACAGTCGTGCCGGACAATTTGTCGTCCACCCTCACGCACGAGACCAGCGCCGGAACGCATCCGACCGCAGCCGAAGCGGCGCGGGTGTGGGGGGATGCAGTTCTTGAAGCGCCAAAAGCCATCGCGTTTCCAGGCGGAACCATTACAACCTAGGCCCGGGCGAGCCGGACCAGCTCTTTGCTCATACAGAGCCGGCGCGGAAAACACTTCCGGCCGTTTTCATCAGCCAAGGTATTCGGTTGACCGCGAATGCCTTGACGAAAACTTCAGGGACCACTACGCGCCGAGAATCGAGCCGTTGCTGGATTGCGCGGATCGCCTCCGGGAAGGAAAAGGGAGGCAGCGGGCGAGCCCGAGCGTTGAAGTAACCCAACGACGCTTTTATGATTTGGCTGCGTCGAAGGCAACCCCCGATTCCGATGCCGGCAAAGCCGAGCGGACCGTGGCGCGGTGCCGGCAAGGCTTGGTTAACCGCGTGCGGATACGATCCGTTAACGTATGATGATCCGGGGGTCTCTGGAAAACCGTGCAAGGTATGGACGAGGTCGATTTGAGAGGTCTGAAGAAAATCTTTGGATTCGCTGCGCGATCGAAGTCCGCGGTCGTGCTGGCCGCTATGCTGATGCTGCCGGTCGTTGGCGTACCTGCGGCGCCGGTCGACGCGGAAGAGACGATGATGGCGCGCGGCTACCGCATGGCTGGAGACGCATCGCGGGCACGCGTCGTGATGGAGTTCGACAAGGAGCCGCAGCTGAAGTGGTTCATGCTTCGCGCTCCCCACAGGCTCGTGATCGACCTGCCGGAAACGCTGTTCGCGTTCGACGCGGAGGCGCTCGAACCACGCGGGCTGATCGGCGGCGTGCGCTACGGAAATCTCGGGAACGGCAGTTCGCGGATGATCCTGAGCACCAAGGGACCCTTCACTGTCGAGAAGCTGTCCCTGCTTCAGAACGAGAATTCCCCGGGCTACCGTCTGATGGTCGACATGGTGGCCGATTCGGAGGCGGCCTTCGAGCAGGCGCTCGCCGATCAGGCCGAGACCACCGGCTCGACGGTGAACGTGGACAAGAAGGACCGCCTGGGAGACGCGCCGGAGCGGCCGGATCGTCCGTTCACGGTGGTGATCGATCCTGGGCACGGTGGAATAGACGGTGGAGCCAGGGCGGTCGACGGGACCGCCGAAAAGGACATCACGCTCACCTTCTCGAAGGTTCTGAAGGCACAGCTCGAGCAGAGCGGCCGTTACAACGTGTTCCTGACGCGGGACGATGACACGTTCCTGCGGCTCGACGAGAGGGTGGGGATCGCCCGCCAGCACGAGGCAGACCTCTTCATCTCGATCCACGCCGATACGATCAACATCAAGAACATCAGCGGCGCGACCGTCTACACGATATCCGAGAAGGCATCCGACAACCTTGCCAAGGCGGCGGCCGAGCGCGAGAACCTCGCCGATTCGATGGCGGGGATCGAGATCGCGGAGGAAAACCAGCAGGTCGCCGACATCCTGTTCGACCTCGTACGGCGCGAGACGCACGGCTTCTCGGTCAGTTTCGCGCGCTCGCTGGTCGGCGAACTGTCGGACACGATCGAACTCATCAACAACCCGCAGCGCTCGGCCGGCTTCCGCGTCCTGCGCGCGCCAGACGTTCCCTCGGTGCTCGTGGAACTCGGCTATCTCTCCAATCCCAAGGACGTCGCCAAGCTGGAAGACCCGGAATGGCGCGAGAAGGCGGCCAGGAGCATCGGCGCGGCGATCGCGATCTTCGCCGACGCCAAGGTGGGAGCGGGCGGTTGACAGCCTCGGGCAGATGCGGTCCGGCGGCCGGCCGGGCACACGGTTTCGCGGCGGCCGTCAAGGACGGTTGCCGCATTTTCTTCACAACGAGCGCGCAAAGAACGGTTCGAGGTGTCGGTCTGCAATGCACTCCAACGGGGGCGTCGGTAACGGCGCGGGAATGCAGGGCGTCCGGATTGGAGCGGGTATGATTCGACTGATTGGATATTTCTTCGGCGTGGCGATCATGCTCGGCCTGCTCGTGGCCGCCGGTATCGGCATCTACATCAGCGAGTTGACCAACGATCTGCCCGACTACGAAGTGCTCGCGAAATACGAACCCCCGGTGACGACGCGCGTCCATGCCGCCGATGGCGCGCTGATGGGCGAGTTCGCGCGCGAGCGGCGTCTTTACCTGCCGATCCAGGCCGTCCCGGACCGTGTGAAGGCAGCATTCCTGTCGGCCGAGGACAAGAACTTCTACACCCATCCCGGCATCGACCTGACCGGCCTCACGCGCGCGGTTATCACCAACGTCCAGAACATGGGCTCCGGTCGCCGTCCCGTCGGCGCATCGACGATCACGCAGCAGGTCGCGAAGAACTTCCTGTTGACGTCGAAGCAGACCTACGACCGCAAGATCCGCGAGATGATCCTCGCCTTCCGCATCGAGCAGGCCTATTCCAAGGACCGCATCTTCGAACTCTATCTCAACGAGATTTTCTTCGGCCTCGGGTCCTACGGGATCGCCGGCGCCGCGCTCGCTTATTACGACAAGTCGGTCAACGAGTTGACCGTCGGCGAGGCCGCCTATCTGGCCTCGCTGCCCAAGGGGCCGTCGAACTACCATCCCTTCCGCCACACGGAGCGCGCGATCGAGCGCCGCGACTGGGTGATCGACCAGATGGTGGCCAACGGTTATGTCGATGGCGCGGAAGGCGCGAAGGCCAAGGCGGAGGGCCTCAACGTCAAGCCCCGCAGTCGCGGCAACTATCTATTTGCCGGAGAATATTTCACCGAGGAAGTCCGCCGCGAGATCATGGATCGCTACGGCGAGGACGCGCTCTACGAAGGCGGGCTGTCGGTCCGCACGACGCTCGATCCGAAGCTCCAGGTCATCGCCCGCAAGGCGCTCCAGCACGGCCTCATCCGCTACGACACGCTGCGCGGCTATCGCGGTCCGGTGACCCAGATCGACATCTCCGGCGACTGGGGCGTTCCGCTTGCAGAGGTTCCGGCGTTGAGCGACGTGCCGGAATGGAAGCTCGCGGTGGTGCTGGAAGCGGGCGCGGATGGGCTGACGCTTGGATTGCAGCCGGGGCGCGAGGTTTCCGGCGAGGTCGTTGCGGAGCGCGAGAAGATTTCCGTACCGACCGACGACATGAAGTGGGCGATGAGCCACCTCGTCGACGGCAAGCGCCTGAAGGCCGACACGCCGGCAGACGTGCTGAAGCCGGGCGACGTCGCCTATGTGGAGAAGAAGCCGGAAGGCGACGGCTGGATGCTGCGGCAGGTGCCGCAGGTCAGCGGCGGGCTCGTGGCCATGGATCCCCATACCGGCCGCGTCCTGGCGATGGTCGGCGGCTTCTCGTACGCGGAATCAGAGTTCAACCGCGCCACGCAGGCCTACAGGCAGCCCGGTTCGTCCTTCAAGCCGTTCGTCTATGCCGCCGCCCTCGACAATGGCTACACGCCGGCATCGGTGGTGCTCGACGCGCCGATCACCATCACCATCGGCAACGAGGTCTGGTCGCCCAAGAACTACGGCGGCAAATCCGCGGGTCCCTCTACGCTGCGCGCCGGCATCGAGCGCTCTCGCAACCTGATGACGGTGCGCCTTGCCAACGACATGGGAATGCCGCTGGTCGCGGAATATGCCGAACGCTTCGGCGTCTATGACAAGATGCCGCCACACATCGCGATGTCGCTCGGATCGGGCGAGACCACCGTCATGCGCATGGTGTCGGCCTATTCGGTGTTCGCCAACGGCGGCAAGTCGATCAAGCCCTCGCTCATCGACCGTATCCAGGACCGCTACGGCAAGACCGTCTACAAGCACGATGAGCGCGGTTGCGAGGGCTGCAACTCGACCGCGTGGAACGGCCAGCCGGAACCCGAACTGATCGACAATTCCGAACAGGTGCTCGATCCGATGACTGCCTACCAGATGACTTCCATGATGGAAGGCGTCGTGCAGCGTGGCACCGCCACCACGGTTTCCGAACTCGGCCGCCCGATCGCCGGCAAGACCGGGACGACCAACGAGGAGAAGGACGCCTGGTTCGTCGGCTTCACGCCCGACATCGTGGTCGGCGTCTACATGGGCTACGACCAGCCCAAGCCGATGGGCAAGGGCTCGACCGGCGGCGGCCTCGCGGCGCCGATCTTCAAGGAGTTCATGGCCGAGGCGCTGAAGGACATGCGTCCGGTCGATTTCCAGGTGCCGGAAGGCATGAAGCTGATCGCCATCAACCGGCAGACCGGCATGCAGGCGACCGAGGGCCAGCCGGGCGTGATCATGGAAGCCTTCAAGCCCGGCACCGGGCCCGCCGACAGCTACTCCATCATCGGCGGCGATTTCGGCACCTCGGGCGGCGGGGCGGCGATCTCGCCGTCGGCCAGCCGGGCGATCCAGACCGGCGGCGGCGGGCTTTATTGATCTTCGCCGGCCATCATCCTATGTGGTGATTTCTTTACAGCCGCGGACCATGCCCTTATGGTCCGCCGCGATCCATCAACCCTTGAAACGGAAAGAGCAGGCAAGCTGCCATGCGCGCGGAAACGCAGTATCTGGTCGACGAAATCAAGCAGGGCATAGGCCTGCTGAGGAGGCATCTTTGACTGGGATCAGGCCGTCAAGCGTCTCGACTATCTGAACGTGCTCGCCGAGGACGGCGAACTCTGGAACGACCCTCAGAAAGCGCAGGATCTGATGCGCGAGCGCCAGTCGCTCGAAGACCAGATCGCCGCCATCAGGCGCCTCACATCGAGCCTCGACGACGGCGTCGGGCTGATCCAGCTTGGCGAGGAGGAGGGCGACGAGGGCGTCGTCAACGAAGCCGAGGCTTCGATCAGGGACCTGAAGTCGGAGATCGACGCCCGCCAGATCGAGACGATGCTCTCGGGCGAAGCGGACAAGAACGACGCCTATCTCGAAGTGCATGCCGGCGCCGGCGGAACCGAGAGCCAGGACTGGGCGAACATGCTCCTACGCATGTACACGCGATGGGCCGAACGGCGGAAGTTCAAGGTCGAAGTGCTGGAACTGCACGACGGTGAGGAGGCGGGCATCAAGTCCGCGACGCTGCATATCAAGGGCCACAACGCCTATGGCTGGCTGAAGACCGAATCGGGCGTGCATCGCCTGGTCCGCATTTCGCCGTATGACAGCAATGCGCGACGGCACACCTCGTTTGCCAGCGTCTGGGTTTACCCGGTGATCGACGACAGCATCGAGATCGACGTTTCTGAGTCGGACGTGCGCATCGACACATATCGCGCGTCGGGCTCGGGCGGCCAGCACATCAACACGACCGATTCGGCCGTGCGCATCACCCACCTCGCGACAGGCATTGCCGTCGCCTGCCAGCAGGAGCGCTCACAACATAAGAACAAGGCCAAGGCCTGGGAGATGCTGCGTTCGCGCCTCTACGAAGCGGAACTGCAAAGGCGCGAAGAGGCGGCGAACGCGACCGAGGCTTCGAAGTCCGACATCGGCTGGGGACACCAGATCCGATCCTACGTTCTCCAGCCCTACCAGCTCGTGAAGGACCTTAGGACGGGCGTGGAAAATACCAACCCGCAGGGCGTGCTCGACGGCGATCTCGACGAATTCATGGAAGCGTCGCTGTCGCAGCGCATCGACGGCGGGGCGACACAGGTCGCCGACCTGGATTAGGCGAAGAAAAACATAAGTCGACGCGCTACAGGAGCGTGCCGATCGCCTTGCCGGCCTTGAGGAATTTCACCGGGTTCAGCGGCTTGTCGTCGCGGCGAATCTCATAGTGGATGTGGGGTCCCGTCGAACGTCCTGAGCTTCCGGCGAGGCCCAGAAGCTGGCCCACCTCGATGGCCTGGCCCTCCGTCACCTTGATCTCGCTGAGATGGGCAAACCGCGTGGTCAGTCCGTCGCCGTGGTCGATCTCGACCATGCGCCCGTAGCCGCCATTCCAGCCGGCCTTTGAAACGGTTCCCGTTCCCGTGGCATGGACCGGCAGGCCGATCGATGCCCGAAAGTCTATGCCGGCGTGGAAGGCCGGCTTGCCGATGAGCGGATCGCGCCTGACGCCGAAACCGCTGGTGACGACGCGGCCAGGCGCGGGATTGGCAATCGGCATCTTCGTGGCGGCGTCGCGCACGCTGTCGAGTTTCGACAGGGCCTCGTCGAGTTCCTCGACCTCGCTGTCGAACGACTCTGCTCCTGTCACCGGCACCAGCGGCCCTCCGGCGTCGCTCGACCCGTAGGTCGCATCGATCTCGAGACCGGCCGATTCCAGCGCGGCGACGATCGTGTCGGCGGTCTTGTAGGCATTCTCTGTGAGGGTTCGGATCTTTTCGAGCTGACGGGACTCGATCTCCCGGAGGGACTTGTTGATCGTCAGGAACATGAGATCGGCCCTGTCCGCGATCGAGGCGGATCCGGCTTTGCCCGCAGTGCTTCCCTTTGTGATTCGCGCCAGTGCGGCGACGGCGGAATTGGTCACGGCGGACGCGGCATAGGCATTCGCGGGAGCGATATCGGCGCGAACCTCCGGCTTTGCGGAAGGAATGGGGATGTCGGCGGATCCGGCAGAGGCGCCCGCCGCCTTTTCGAGGAGCGGCAGCATGCGTCCGTTGCGCTCCGACAGTTCTTCCTGGCGGTCCAGGAGTTCGGCCACCTTGCTTTCCATCAGCCGCTGGTCGAGCAGTTGTCGGCTGGTGATCCGGTCGACCTGGGTCCGCAGCGCGGAGATGCGGTCCTCATAGGCCTGTTGCAGCCGCGCCTGCCGCGCGACTGTCGCACCGATCAGATCGTCGCGAAGCACTAGGTAGGAGGTGGCGAGAAGGTAGCCGATGGCGATGGCGGCAAGGACAGAGCCGCACAGGGCCGCCATCCAGGGCCGGACCGTGAAATGCCTGATATCATCGCCGTGCGCGATGATGATCGTGTGGGGTTCCTTGCGCTTTCCGAAGACGGCCGACGAGCGGGTTTGTGACACCGGATACTGCTTCCATTGGGCAAACTTTACGGAAGCTGATTAGACATCGTTAGGGTTAAGAAAGGTTTTCGGGCCGGCGCCGCTGGCGGGCTTCAGCGTGATGACGCGCTCAGGGCGCAGTAGAAGAGGGGGGTGAGACCGGCTTCCGACCGCGCGCGATCGTTGAAGGGCGGCTTCAATTCGCCCCGGAAGTTCGCGCGTACCAGTTCCTGGAACCGCTGCGCGGGGTTGATGCGTTCCCGGGCGCAGTAGAAGCGGAACCACTTGGCGCCGATCGCAACGTGCTTCTTTTCGTCCTCGTAGATGATACGCAGGATCGCCGCGGTTTCCTCATCGCCGGTCTCGACCATCTTTTCCAGCAGGGAAGGCGTGACGTCGAGGCCGCGCGCCTCGAGGATCAGCGGCACCACCGCGAGCCGCGCGTGGAGGTCGTTGCGGGTCTGGTGCGCCGCCTCCCACAACCCGCCATGCGCCGGCAGATCGCCATAGTCGCCGCCGAGATCGCGCAGGCGGTTGCGCAGCAGCGTGAAGTGCTTGGCCTCCTCGAATGCGACCTCCATCCAGCCGTCGAAGAAGCTCGCCGGCGGCCGTTCCGCCGCGAATCGCGCCACGATGTCCAGCGCTAGGTCGATCGCGTTGAGTTCGATGTGGCAGAGCGCGTGGATGAGCGCCATGCGTCCCTTCTGCGTGTGCAGGCCGCGCCGGGGCACGTGGCGCGGCTCGACGAGTGCCGGTCGCTCCGGTCGCCCCGGCGTGTCCGGCGGAAGGGGATCGAGTGGGCTCAGGATGGAGATCGATCGCGAGAACCAGCGGTCTGCAACTGCGCGGACGATCGCCGTCTTGCGGTCGAGGTCGGCGGCGGACACGGCATCGACACACCCGCCGCGCAGGCTTTCTGGACGATACGCGATGTCCTCCATGATATCGGCGACGATTAGGACGCCCTGACGGCGTCTAGGACGGCCTGCGCGTGACCCGGGACCTTCACCTTCGGCCAGACCTGACGCACCTTTCCGTCGGGTCCGACCAGCACGGTCGTGCGCTCGACGCCCATGTACTTGCGCCCGTACATGCTCTTCTCCACCCAGACGCCGTAGGACTCCAGCGTGGACTTCTCCTCGTCCGAGGCGAGTATCACGGACAATCCGTGCTTCGCCTTGAATTTGTCATGACTTTTTGCGCTATCGGGCGAGATACCGACGATCGACGCGCCGGCCTTGTCGAATTCCGCCTGGAGGGCTGAGAAATCGACGGATTCGGCGGTGCATCCGCTGGTGTCGTCCTTCGGGTAGAAGAACAGGACGACGTTTCTCCCGCGCAGGGCCGAAAGACTGATGGTCCCGCCGCCATCGCGCGCGAGTTCGAAATCCACTGCGTCCTGTCCGATTTCCGGGAGGGGCATCTTCGATCCTTTCTTTCTCGGTGACCGCAAGCCGGTTCGCCATATAATGAACGTCGTGGATTCGTCCATGGATCACACGCGCTGACGGGCAGGCGGTGGAGAAAAGAACAGAACGGCACGAACGGGTCCGTTTCAGGCGCGATGAAATCACCGCTCTTGAGAAGTATCCGTCCGCCTATACCATGGACACGTCAAGACCGTCCCGGCGCCGTGGGCGGGTCTGGCTGCGCGCGGTCGCGCTGTCTTTGGCCGGCCTCTTCCTGCTGTGCATAGTCGCTCTCGGCACGCTCTATCTCGCCGGTACGGCGGGACTTGGTAGCGAGCGCTTGAAGCGCGAGGCATCGGCGGCGATCAGCGCCTTGGCCGGAGCACCGATCGAGGTCCAGGCGGGACCGGCGCGCTTTTCGCTCGGCAGTTCGCGGCTGCTGGCGCTGGAGATCCCCGATGTGACGCTCGCCACCCCGCCCGGCGGGACCGTCTTCGCGCGCGCCGGCGCCATCCGCTTCGGTGTCGCCATATGGCCGCTGCTCGGCGGCGATCTCCAGGTGACGGAGATCAGACTGGCGGATGCCACGATCGAGCCGGCGACGCTTGCAAACGACGACGGCGGCGACTGGTCGGCCGGCCTGCGCGACGAGCGGGGTCTCTTCGATCCGGATCTGATCGTCGGGAAGGTCTTCGGGGCGATCGACAACGCTTTGACGGGGCTCCGCGGCAGGTCGGCTCCACGCATATCGCTGGACGATGTCAGCGTGTCTGTCGGCAGGGGTGACTCTGCGCGAATGCTCGAGATCGAGAGCGCCGAAGCCTGGGCTAACGAGGAGGGCGCGCTGCAGCTTTCCGCCGCGCTGGCGTTCGACGGGCGCCCGATGAGCATCAAGGGAACAGCGCAACCGGCCTCTCGCAACGGCGGAACGCGGTTCGCGCTGACCGCCGATGTGGGGCTGGAAAAGCGTGGCGCCGATCCGGCCTCTGGGACGCCGATCCTGGCCGGCCGGTCCGAAGTGTCTTTGCGGGGGGTGAGGCTTGAGGGCGAAGCCGGGCGATTGCACTTCAGGGCGCGTTCGCACGACCTCGTGATTGCCGTCCCCGAGATGCAGCCGCTGGTAGGCGACGTCGAGATCGGCGGACTGCTGGCAAGTGGGACCGGCAAGGTCGAATTCGAGCGCGTCCGGCTGGCGACGCGCCGGTCCACCTTGCTCTTCAACGGCGCCATCGGCCCCGCGCCCGCGGGCGAAACCGGTGGCACGCATGGCTACAGATGGGAGTTCGTCTCGAACGGATCGCGCGTGGCCGCCCAGGACGTTCCGGAGCCGGCGCTTCCCTTCGTCGCCAGGGTCGCCGGCACCTACGACCCGAAGAACCGCGTGGTCGCCGCTACCGAGATCGGCGTGCGCACCGGCCAGGGCGAACTCGTCGGGCAGGCGACCATCGGGTTCGGAAACGGCGCGCCCGCCATCGCGCTGGCGCTCGACGTGCCGCGCATGCCGGTCGCGCACGCCAAGCAACTGTGGCCGTCGGAGGCCGCGACCGGTGCGCGGTCTTGGGTTCTGGCGAACGTCTTCGGCGGAACGGTGCGCGATTCGCGGCTGCGCTTCCGCGTTCCGGCCGGCCGGCTCGGTAACGGCGTGGCGCTGAACGGCGAGGAAGTGAACGGGCATTTCGAGATCGACGACACCAGATTCGACATCACCGGCGACCTGCCCGCCGTCCGGGATGCATATGGCGTCGTCGATTTTCGCGGTTCGGACGTCGACGTCGCCCTTTCGTCGGGCACCGTCTTCATGCCGACGGGACGGACCCTGTCGGCCGAGAACGGCAGCTTCCTCATCCGCAACGTCGAGTCGAAGCCGACCATCGGCTATATGGACATCGACGTGAAGGGAGAGGCGCCCGCCGTCGTCGAGTTTGCCTCGTACAAGCCGATCGATGCCATGCGGCATCTGCACCTGAAGCCGGAGGATTTTTCGGGTCAGGCGGCAGGCAACGTGCGGGCCGACATTCCGCTGCGCAAGGATTTTCCTGTCGAACACCTCGATTGGGAGGTGGACCTGACCTACGACAACCTGTCGATCGCGCAGCCGTTCGAGGGTCAGGAGGTCACCCAGGCGAAAGGGTCGATCAAGGTCGATCCGGCCAAGGCCGTCATCGAGGCGTCAGCGAAGCTCAACGGAATGCCTGCCGAGCTGAAGTTGACCGAGCCGCTCGGCGAAGAGGGACCTGCGCGCAACCGGGCGGTCTCGCTGATCCTGGACGACGCCGCCCGCGCGAAAATCGCGCCTGGCCTCAATCAGATGCTCTCGGGCCCGGTCAAGGTCGCGGTCAGCCTGGAGGAAGGCGGAGCGCAGCGGATGGAAGCGGACCTCAAGGAGGCGCAGCTCTCCTTTCCCTGGGTCGGCTGGACCAAGGGCAAGGGCATCCCCGGCACCGCGACCTTCACGCTGACCAATGACGAGGGCAGGATCGCGCTGTCGGATTTCAAGCTGCGGGGAGAAACCTTCGCGGTGGAGGGCGAACTCCGTCTCGCCGGGGGGGAACTCGTGGAAGCGCGCTTCGGCAAGGTGGCGCTGAACCGCGGCGACGATGCGACGATGTCGCTGACGAAGCAGGGCGGCGGCTACGCCATCAAGGTGGAAGGCGCCGCCTTCGACGCCCGTTCCGTTATCAAGCTTTATCTCGCGGAGACCGAGAAGGCGGAAAAAGCCGTCGAATCCGTGCCAATCACCCTCGATGCAGCCGTCGCGCGAACGTCCGGATTCGGCAGGGAAGTCCTGTCCGATGTCAATGTGAAGCTTCGCGGGACCGGAACCGATCTCGGAACCCTGCAGATATCGGCACGCACGGCGAGCGGAGGCAAGATCGGCATCGTCAACGACACGGATTCGGGCGGACGCTCGGTGCGCATCGATTCGGACGACGCGGGCGCGCTGGTCCGCTTCCTGAACATCTACGAATACATGCAGGGCGGCGTGATCCGCGTGGCGCTCGCGGCCACCGCCAACGGGCCGCTCAAGGGACAAGTCGAGGCACGCAATTTCGCCATCGTGAACGAGCCGAGGCTCCGCTCGCTGATTTCCGCGCCGTTGCCGGAAAGCGACGGCCGCAGCCTGGCACAGGCGGTACGACGAGACCTGGATGACCGGCGCGCGACCTTCGAGAGGGGCTTTGCCCTGATCGAGAAGGGCGACGGGTATCTCACCATCGATCGTGGCGTGCTGAGAGGCCCGGCGATCGGCGCGACGTTCCAGGGCACTTTCTATGACAGGCAGGACAACATGAACATGACCGGCACGTTCATGCCGGCCTACGGCATCAACCGCATCTTCGGCGAGATACCGCTCTTCGGCCAGATCCTCGGCAATGGCCGCGACCGCGGGCTGATCGGCATTACCTTCCGGCTGGCGGGCGATTCCAAGGAGCCGCGGCTGGAGGTCAATCCGCTGTCGGCGGTCGCGCCGGGCATTTTCCGGTCGATCTTCGAGTTCGACTGAGCAGGCGCCTGCCGCCGCAGGAATCCGGTCCTAGACGGGCCGGATCAGCACGTGCTTCTTCTTGCCGAGCGACAGCTTGATCACGCCTTCGGACGTCAATTCGGAAGTTCCGACCGTCTTCCGCTCGTCCGAGATCGGCTGGTCGTTCAGCCTCACGGCGCCCCCCTGGACATGGCGCCGCGCCTCGCCGTTGGAGCCGGCCAGGCCTGCCCGCACGAAGAGTGTGAGGATGCCGATTCCTGCATCGAGATCGCTTCCCACAATCTCCACCGTCGGCAGGCTTTCGGCGAGCGCGCCTTCCTCGAAAGTCTTGCGCGCGGTCTCGGCCGCCTGTTCCGCCGCGTCGCGGCCGTGCAGCATGGCCGTGACCTCCGTCGCGAGGATCTTCTTGGCCTCGTTGATTTCGCTGCCCGCCAATGCCGCGAGCCGCGCGATCTCGTCCATCGGCATGGTCGTGTAGAGCTTCAGGAAGCGGCCGACGTCGGCGTCCTCGGTGTTGCGCCAGTACTGCCAGAACTCGTAGGGGCTCAGCATCTCCGGCGACAGCCAGACGGCGCCCGACGCGGACTTGCCCATCTTGGCGCCCGACGAGGTGGTCAGGAGCGGCGAGGTCAGGCAATAGAGCTGCGGCGTGCCGAGCCGGTGGCCGAGGTCGATGCCGTTGACGATGTTGCCCCACTGGTCGGAGCCGCCCATCTGCAGCCGGCACCCGTAGCGCCTGTTGAGCTCCACGAAGTCGTAGGCCTGCAGGATCATGTAGTTGAATTCGAGGAACGACAGCGACTGCTCGCGGTCGAGCCTGAGCTTGACGGAGTCGAAGGACAGCATCCGGTTGACCGAGAAGTGCCGGCCAACGTCGCGCAGGAACTCGACATAGTTGATGCCCATCAGCCAGTCGGCATTGTTGACCATCAGCGCGTCCTTCGGACCGTCGCCGAAGGCAAGGTAGGAGGCGAAGTTCCTGCGGATGCCGGACAGGTTGTCCTCGATGTCGGCGGGCGTAAGCAGCTTGCGCGCCTCGTCCTTGAAGGAGGGATCGCCGATCATCGACGTGCCGCCGCCCATGAGCGCGATCGGCCGGTGGCCGGTCTGCTGCATCCAGTAGAGCATCATGATCTGGATCAGCGAACCGGCATGCAGGCTCTTCGCCGTCGCGTCGAAGCCGATATAGCCGCTGACCGTCTCCTTCGCGAAAAGGTCGTCGAGCCCGGTCTCATCCGAAATCTGGTGGATGAAGCCGCG
Source organism: Aquibium pacificum (assembly GCF_040839445.1). Taxonomy (NCBI): domain Bacteria; kingdom Pseudomonadati; phylum Pseudomonadota; class Alphaproteobacteria; order Hyphomicrobiales; family Phyllobacteriaceae; genus Aquibium; species Aquibium pacificum. The sequence goes on from NZ_JBDPGJ010000011.1 coordinate 99,640, forward strand.
CTCGGACAGCGTGCGCAGGAAATCGGATTTGAAGGCCGTCATCGTCATTGCTTCCGGTGGGTGGCGCGGCATGGGCGCCGTGGCATTTGAGGTTGCGGGGCTTTAGCATCGCGGACGATGGAATCACAAGAAGAGCATGGCCGATGGCCCTGATCCGCGCGCTCGGCCTGATGAGCGGCACCTCGATGGACGGCATCGACCTCGCCCTGGTCGAGAGCGACGGCGAGGCCGAGGTGCGGCGTGGCCCGTCCATGTTCGTGCCCTACGAGGCCGCGTTCCGGCGCCGGATCGAGGCTGGGCTGGAGACCGCGAGGCAAATTTCGCGGCGGGATGAGCGTCCGGTGGACCTGGCCGCGCTCGAACGCGACCTGACGATGCGCCATGCCGAGGCGGTGAAGGAGTTCCGGAAAAAGTTCCCGGCGCAGGCGATCGACCTGGTCGGCTTCCATGGCCAGACGGTGCTGCACCGGCCGGAGAAGGCGCTGACCGTGCAGCTCGGCGACGGGCCGCTGCTCGCGCGGGAAACCGGTGTGGCCATCGTGTACGACATGCGGGCCAGGGACATGGAGTTCGGAGGGCAGGGGGCGCCCCTGGTGCCCGTCTACCATTCGGCCCTGGCGCGCTCGTTGCCGGCGGTGTGGCAAGACGCCCTCCCGGTTGTCTTCGTCAATATCGGCGGCATTTCCAACATCACCTTCGTTCCGGAGCGAGGCGATCCAGTCGCCTTCGATTCGGGACCGGGCAACGCCTTGATCGATCGATGGGTCGCCTCCGAGGGCGGCGTACCGTTCGATGCCGACGGCATGATCGCCAGCGAGGGCGGTGTCGTACGGGCGGTCGTCGACCGCTACATGGACAACCCGTTCTTCCCACGCCGTGCGCCGAAATCGCTCGACCGGCTTGATTTTACTCTCGAAGAAGCAGCCGGCCTCGAACTCTCCGACGGCGCGCGAACACTGGCGGCGGTCTCGGCCGAGGCGATCCTGAAAGCGGCCGAGCAGATGCCGGAGGCGCCAAAACTCTGGATCGTCTGCGGCGGCGGACGCAAGAACCCGCACATCGTGGCCGATCTCAGGGCCGGCGCGGAAAAATCGGATGCGCAGGTGATCCTCGCCGAAGATGCCGGGTTCAATGGCGATGCCATGGAGGCCGAGGCCTGGGCCTACCTGGCAATCCGCTCGGCGCGCGGCCTGCCGCTGACATATCCGACGACCACGGGATGCAGGGAGGCGGTGACGGGCGGCGTTCTGGCGCGGCCCGAACCGGAGGGCTAACCGCGTTCGGCCCCGAGCCGGCGCACGAGGGATGCCATGTCCGGGCGGATGGCATCGTCATAGCCGGCGGCCACACGGGCGCGGTCTTCGGCCGGCCGGTTCTGGCTCATCTTCCACTTGCCTTCGAGCGAGGCGATCTCGATGCGGATGCCGACGATGCCGCGGACCTGCGCGGCGACGAACTCCGGCGGCGCGTCGTCGACCGCCCAGGGTTTTTCGCGCGTGGCCTCGTGGCGTTCGGTGAGGTTCCTGATTTGCCCTGAGAGCCAGTCGGCATCCTCGAAAATCTCGGCACGCCCGCGCGCCTGCACGATCACGTAGTTCCATGTGGGAACGACCTTCCCGGTCTCCTTTTTCGTCGCGTACCAGGACGGCGTGACATAGGCCTGTGGGCCCTGGAAGACGACGAGCACCGGGACCTCGGGACTGGCCTGGATCTCCCGCCACACGGGGTTGGCCCGCGCGCAATGGGCGCGAAGCGTGCCGTTCGAAGAGCCGTCGGCATCGAGAAGGAACGGCAGCGGATTGGCGACCGGTCCCTCCGGCCCGTTGATGACCAGCAGGCCGAGCGGCTCGGACCGGATGAGACCGTGCAGGACGTCCAGCCGCGTCTCGCGAAAATGCGGCGGCTGGTACATGGGCGCCCCTAGCGCAGCCGCTTCGGCCGCGGATCGGCGAGTTCGCCGGCAAGACGCCGGTCGAGATAGTCCGAGCACTCGGAGATCAGGAGTTCGGCGTCGTTGGAGAAGAAGTGGTTCGCTCCGGTCATGATTTTCTGCGTGATCGTGATGCCCTTCTGGGAGTGGAGCTTGTCGACCAGACCCTGGACGTCCTTCTGCGGCGCGACCTTGTCCTGGTCCCCGTGGATGATCAGGCCGGAGGAGGGACAGGGCGCGAGGAAGGAGAAGTCATAGATGTTGGGCTGCGGCGCGATCGAGATGAAACCCTCGATCTCTGGACGCCGCATCAAGAGCTGCATGCCGATCCAGGCGCCGAAGGAATAACCCGCCACCCAGCAGCTCTTGGAATCCGGATGGAGCGATTGTACCCAGTCGAGCGCGGCGGCGGCATCCGACAGTTCGCCCGCGCCATGGTCGAACTCGCCCTGGCTGCGGCCGATGCCGCGGAAGTTGAAGCGCAGCGTCGTGAAATTCCGCTTCTGGAACATGTAGAACAGATCGTAGACGATCTTGTTGTTCATGGTCCCGCCGAACTGGGGATGCGGATGCAGCACGAGCGCGATCGGCGCGTTCTTTTCCGTCGAAGGCTGGTAGCGGCCTTCGAGACGGCCATCCGGTCCGGCGAAGATGACTTCGGGCATGGGTACTCCAGTTTAAGTGAGGCGCGGATGCTCGATCCGGCAAGGGAGGACCGCCCTTGACGCGGGGCCGATGCCTCCATAGAACCTAGTTTAGAACAGTTCAAAACTCGGCGGTCTTCCGTCGACCTGAACGAAGCGGCTAAATAGGACGTCTGGCCCAGCGATTTCAAGGAAATTGCGACAACCGCCGTCCCGCCTCATCCGGAACCGCCCACACCGATGGCAAGAGAACGCGCATATCTCGACTACAACGCCAGCGCACCGCTGGCGGCGTCGGCGCGCGCATCGATGCTTGCGGCGATGGACCTGCCGGGAAACCCGTCCTCGGTTCATACAGAAGGCCGGACGGCACGGCGGGTCGTGGAAAAGGCGCGGCGCGAGGTAGCCGCACTCGTCAACGCCAATGAGGAGCACGTGGTGTTCACCTCCGGCGCGACCGAAGCGGCGTCCATGCTGCTCACCCCGCACTGGCGCATGGGGCGCGGACCGCTCCGTGTCGCTCGTCTTCTGGTTGCCGCATCCGATCATCCCTGCATTCTCGGCGGCGGCTCCTTCGCGCCGGAAGACGTCACCGTGTTGCCGGTTCTCGGCAATGGCCTTCTCGATCTCGACGCGCTGGAAGCCGCCCTGGCCGGGCACGACCGTGCGAGCGGCCTCGCCATGGTCGCGGTCCACGTCGCCAATAACGAAACCGGCGTCATTCAGCCGGTGGCCGAGATCGGTCGCATTGCAAAGGCCGCGGGAGCGCTGACGGTGTTCGACGCGGTCCAGGCAGCGGGACGCACAAAGCTCGACATCCCCGATGGTTGGGCGGATTTCCTGATTCTGTCCTCGCACAAGATCGGCGGGCCGAAAGGCGCGGGCGCGATCGTCTTCTCTTCCGACCTCCTCATGCCGCGCCCGCTGGTCTCCGGCGGCGGACAGGAGAAGGGCCATCGGGCGGGCACCGAAAACGTTGCGGCGATCGCCGGGTTCGGCGCGGCGGCTCTGGAGGCGGCGGAAAACCTTCGATCCATGCACGAGATTGGGCGCAAGCGCGACGCGATCGAGGCCGCGGTGCTCGAAATTGCTCCCGGCGCGACCATATTCGGAAGCGCCGCGCCGCGCCTGCCCAACACCGTCTTCTTCGGATTGCCCGGCATGAAGGCCGAGACGGCGCAGATCGCCTTCGATCTCGCGGGTATTTCGCTGTCGGCAGGTTCGGCCTGTTCGTCCGGCAAGGTCGGACCGAGCCACGTTCTCAGGGCTATGGGATACGGCGAGAATGCCAGCGCGCTGCGCGTCTCGATCGGGATTTCGACCACCGATCGTGAGGTCGAGGCGTTCCGGGAGGCCTTGGCTGCGATCGTGGCGCGCCAGTTCGGCGCGAGCCGCGCGGCGTAACAGGGAGGCGCGACAAAGGGGAGAAATCCGGGCAATTCATCCCTGCGATCGGGGTGAATTCGGTGACCGGATGCACTACATGAGGCACACGCCGACAATGCGGTGCTATAGTTTGAAAACTGCCGGGCCTTGAACCCGGCAAGGATGGAGAACGCGATATGCCTGCTGTGCAGGAAACGATCGAGCAGGTCCGCAAGATCGACGTGGACCAGTACAAGTACGGGTTCGAATCGTTCATCGAGATGGACAAGGCTCCCAAGGGCCTGAGCGAAGACACGATCCGCTTCATTTCCGCCAAGAAGGGCGAGCCCGAGTGGATGCTCGAATGGCGCCTCGGTGCCTATCGGCGCTGGCTGACGCTCGAGGAGCCGACCTGGGCACGGGTGAACTACCCCAAGATCGACTTCCAGGACATCTACTACTACGCCGCGCCGAAGACGCAGGCGGGTCCGACGTCGCTCGACGAGGTCGATCCGGAACTCCTGAAGGTCTACGAGAAGCTCGGCATCCCGCTCAAGGAGCAGGAGATTCTGGCGGGCGTGCAGAAGCCCGGTGTCGAAGGGGAAAACGACGAACTGGCCAACGACAACGTCTACAAGTCGGGCCGCGTGGCCGTCGATGCCGTCTTCGATTCCGTTTCGGTGGTAACGACGTTCAAGAAGGAACTCGCCAAGGCCGGTGTCATCTTCTGCGCAATCTCGGAGGCGATCCGTGACCATCCGGAACTGGTCAAGAAGTATCTCGGCTCTGTGGTCCCCACGAGCGACAACTATTATGCGACGCTGAACTCCGCGGTCTTCACCGACGGGTCGTTCGTGTTCGTGCCCAAGGGCGTGCGCTGCCCGATGGAGCTGTCGACCTACTTCCGCATCAACGAGAAGAACACCGGCCAGTTCGAGCGCACGCTGATCATCGCGGAGGAGGGCGCCTACGTCTCCTACCTCGAAGGCTGCACGGCGCCGCAGCGCGACGAGAACCAGCTGCACGCGGCCGTCGTCGAACTGGTCGCGCTGGACGACGCCGAAATCAAGTATTCGACGGTGCAGAACTGGTATCCGGGCGACAAGGACGGCAAGGGCGGCATCTACAACTTCGTCACCAAGCGCGGCGACTGCCGCGGCGACCGCTCGAAGATATCGTGGACCCAGGTCGAGACCGGCTCGGCGATCACGTGGAAGTATCCGTCCTGCATCCTGCGCGGCGACGATTCGCGCGGCGAGTTCTACTCGATCGCGGTGTCGAACGGCCACCAGCAGATCGACTCGGGCACCAAGATGATCCATCTCGGCAAGAACACGTCGAGCCGCATCATCTCGAAGGGTATATCGGCCGGCCATTCCAACAACACCTACCGAGGCCAGGTCTCGGCGCACCGCAAGGCCACCAACGCGCGCAACTTCACGCAGTGCGACTCGCTTCTGATCGGCAACGACTGCGGCGCGCATACCGTGCCCTACATCGAGGCCAAGAATGCCACCGCGCAGTTCGAGCACGAGGCGACGACGTCGAAGATCTCCGAGGACCAGCTGTTCTACGTCATGCAGCGCGGCATTCCCGAGGAGGAGGCCGTGGCGCTGATTGTCGGCGGTTTCGTGCGCGAGGTGATCCAGGAACTTCCGATGGAGTTCGCGGTCGAGGCGCAGAAGCTGATCGGCATCAGTCTGGAGGGAAGCGTGGGGTGATTGCAGCGGCGGACGTCATTCCGGGGCCGCGAAGCGGAACCCGGAGTCCAAGGCCGTAACGGTGAAAGATGTTGCCGATGCCTGACCCCAGCGACGGCTTTTGATCGCTGCCGCGGGCCCAGCCGACCGGCAACGAAGACGCGAAAGAACGAAGAAATGCTTGAAATCAGAAACCTCCACGCCCGCATCGCCGAGACCGGCACGGAGATCATCCGCGGGTTGAACCTCACCGTCAAAGGCGGCGAAGTCGCGGCCATCATGGGGCCGAACGGTTCGGGTAAGTCCACGCTCTCCTACATCCTCGCCGGGCGCGAGGACTACGAGGTCACCGAGGGCGACATCCTCTACAATGGCGAATCGATTCTGGGAATGGACCCGGCCGAGCGCGCCGCCAAGGGCATCTTCCTCGCCTTCCAGTATCCGCTGGAGATTCCCGGCGTGGCGACGATGGAGTTCCTCAAGGTCGCGCTCAATGCGCAGCGCCGCGCGCGCGGCGAACCGGAACTGAAGATCCCGGACCTCCTCAGGAAGGTGCGCGAAGCCGCCGGCCGCCTCAAGATGGACATGGCGATGCTCAAGCGGCCGTTGAACGTCGGCTTCTCGGGCGGCGAGAAGAAGCGTGCCGAAATCCTGCAGATGACCCTGCTCGAGCCGAAGCTCTGCGTGCTCGACGAGACCGATTCCGGCCTCGACATCGACGCGCTCAAGGTCGTGGCCGACGGTGTGAATGCGCTGCGCTCGCCCGACCGCGCGATGATCGTCATCACCCACTACCAGCGACTGCTCGAATACATCGTCCCCGATTCCGTCCACGTGCTCTCCAGGGGCAGGGTGATAAAGTCCGGCGACAAGGATCTGGCGCTGCAACTCGAACAGAACGGCTACGCCGGGATCGTCGGCGAGGCCGCTTAGGTGGTCGTCATGAACATTCATTCCAATCCTCAGAGAACACCCGCCGAGACGGCGCTGATAGAGGCGTTCGAGGAGCGGGCATCGGATCTGCCCGGCAACGAGGCGGTGATCCGCCAGCGCGAGGACGCGATCGAACGGCTGAAGGCCGGCCTGCCGACGCGCCGCGTCGAGGCGTGGCACTACACCGACCTGCGCCGCCTTTTCACGAAGGTTCCGGCCTATGATCCGAGCCTCCTTGCAAAGCCCTTGCCGGCTCTGCTGGAAAGCTCGACGGTCCTGCCGGTCCTGAACGGGGTCGCGGCCGAGGCACCGAAGGTAGCCGGCGTGAAGGTTGTGCGGCTGGAGGAAAAGCTCGTCGATGGCAGTTTCGCACAGGCATTGACCACCGGCGACCCCGCCGACGTGATCGGACCGCTCAACGCGGCTTTCGTTGCCGATGGCTGGCACCTCGACATCGCGGAAGGTGCCGAGATCGCGGCCCCGATCGAGATTCAGAACGTGCAGGCCGGCGGCCAGGCGCATGTCCGCCTGCCGGTGAAGGTTGGCGCCGGGGCCAGGGCTACGATCGTCGAGCGCCAGACTGGCAGCGGAGACGCGCTGGTTTCCTCGGTCAGCCATCTTGTGGTCGGCGAGGGTGCCGAGATCGTCTGGATCATCCTGCAGGAGCAGCCGGAAGGCGCCACGCATTTCGGCCAGTTCAATGCCTGGATCGGCAAGGGCGCCAAGCTGACTCTCTTCGTCATGAACGCCGGCGGTAAGCTGGTGCGCCAGGAGATCAGGGTCGACGCGAAGGGCGAGGACGCCGAGTTTCGCCTGCGAGGCGTCAACCTGCTTTCCGGCGACAGTCACACCGACGTGACCTTGGTGCTCGATCATTCCGCGCCATGCACCACGTCGACCGAGGTGATCCGCAACGTTGTGACCGGACGCGCCCACGGTGTCTTCCAGGGCCAGATCCGGGTCGACCGGCAAGCGCAGAAGACCGACGCCAAGATGTCGTGCAACACGCTTCTCCTGTCGGACGACGGCGAGTTCTCGGCCAAGCCGGAACTGGAGATCTTCGCCGACGACGTTGCCTGCGGCCATGGCGCCACGGTGACAGAGATCGACCGCAACCACCTGTTCTACCTGATGGCGCGCGGCGTCCCGGAGAAGGAGGCGCGCGGGCTTCTGGTCAAGGCCTTCGTGGCCGAGATCATCGAGGAACTGGATGACGAGGCGATTGTCGCGGCGCTTGAAGCCAGGCTCGACGGCTGGTTTGCGGCGCACGGGTGAGATGATGGCTGGGCGCGCGAACCGCGACGGCGGGGAGGTCTCGACATGGACCAGATGACGTCCGCCTACGACGTCGAGGCGATCCGCCGCGATTTCCCGATCCTGTCCCGTGAAGTCTACGGCAAGCCTCTCGTCTATCTCGACAATGGCGCATCCGCACAGAAGCCGCAGGTCGTGATCGACGCGATTTCGCGCGCCTATTCGAGCGAATACGCCAACGTGCATCGCGGTCTTCATTTCCTGTCCAATGCCGCGACGGACGCCTACGAGAAGGCGCGCGAGACGACGCGGCGTTTCCTGAATGCCGCGAGCGTGGACGAGATCGTCTTCACCAAGAACGCCACCGAGGCAATCAATACGATTGCCTACGGCTGGGGCATGCCGAACATCGGCGAGGGCGACGAGATCGTGCTTTCCATCATGGAGCACCATTCCAACATCGTGCCCTGGCATTTCATCCGCGAACGGCAAGGCGCAAAGCTTGTCTGGGCGCCGGTGGACGACGATGGTGTCTTCCATATCGAGGAGTTCGAGAAGTGCCTGACGGAGCGTACGAAACTTGTCGCCATCACGCATATGTCGAACGCGCTCGGCACCGTCACGCCGATCAGGGAGATCTGCCGCATTGCGCATGAGCGCGGCATCAAGGTTCTCGTCGACGGCAGCCAGGGCGCCGTGCACCTGCCGGTCGACGTGCAGGATCTCGGCTGCGATTTCTACGTCTTCACCGGGCACAAGGTCTACGGCCCGTCCGGCATCGGCATCCTCTATGGCAGGATGGAGATGCTGGAGGTGACGCGGCCCTTCCAAGGTGGCGGCGAAATGATAGAGGACGTCTCCACGGAGTACGTCACCTACAACCACCCGCCGCACCGCTTCGAGGCCGGCACTCCGCCGATCGTCCAGGCAATCGGCCTGGGGGCCGCGCTCGAGTACATGGAGTCGGTTGGGCGCGAGGCGATCGCCGCGCACGAGGCGACGTTGCGCGACTACGCGCACGAGCGCCTGCGTGGCATCAATTCGATGCGCATATTCGGCAACGCGCCGGGTAAGGGCGCCATCGTATCCTTCGAACTCGCGGGCATCCACGCCCACGACGTCTCGATGGTGATCGACCGCTCGGGCGTCGCGGTGCGGGCGGGCACCCACTGCGCCCAGCCGCTGTTGAAACGCTTCGGCGTCACCTCCACATGCAGGGCGTCCTTCGGCATGTACAACACCAGGGCCGAGATCGACGTGCTGGCCGAGGCGCTCGAGAAGGCGCGAACGTTTTTCGGGTGAGGATCATGAACGACGACACAATCAGGAATCGCGACGGCGCCCAAGCGCCTGCCGATACGATCGAAGCCTCGTCTGTCCTTCCCGCCAATGAGCTGGCGCGGTTGACCGACGACATCGTCAGCGCGTTGAAGACCGTTTACGATCCCGAGATCCCGGCCGACATCTACGAACTCGGCCTGATCTACAAGATCGACATCGAGGACGACCGGTCCGTGAAGATCGACATGACGCTCACCGCTCCGGGCTGCCCGGTGGCAGGCGAAATGCCGGGCTGGGTGGAAAACGCGGTCGGTGCCGTCGAGGGCGTCTCGGGCGTCGACGTGTCGATGGTGTTCGATCCGCCCTGGACCCCCGACCGCATGTCCGAGGAGGCGCAGGTCGCCGTCGGCTGGTACTGACGGCGCTTCCCGCTTCCGGGCCTCAGCGGCCCGCCGGCACGTCCCTTATCGCGATGATCGACTTGTTCAGCCCCGCGACCTTTTCGTGGCGCACGGTGGCGTCCGGGAAGAGCTTGCGGATCTCCCGCGTCGAGAGCAAGTGGTGGTGGTAGATGATGTCGCGCGCTTCTTCGATCGTTCCGATCCGCCGGAAGAAGCCCAGCGAATACCGCATGATCAGCCGTTCGCGCACCCGCGCCGGCAGGTACTGGAAACCCGCGGTCCGGAAATGTGGCTCGTAGGGAAACCAGAAGTTCGGCGTCTGCATGTAGTAGCGCGGCGCGAGGCGGCGGGTGTTTTCGGCGAAGTCCACCATATCCAGCCAGCTTCCGACATGCTCGATGACGGAATTGGAATGCACGAGGTCGAACCGTCTTCCTTCGAAGAGGGAAGGGTTCGTTGCGCTGTCCTTGTGGAAGCCGAAGACGTCCCGCTGCTCGATCTCCTGGTCCTCTGTATTGACGATGGTGAAGCGGAGCCGGTGGCGGTTTGCCTTGATGAAGTCCTCGCCGATCTTCCAGTAGGTCTCGGTTCCGCCGAGATCGAGGATATCGGCCGTTCCACGCTCGCTTAGAATCGTCTCGATCAGGCGCTGGACATGTCGGAAGCGCTTGGCGCGGAAGCCGAATTCCAGACTGTTCGTGTTCCGGTAAGGGTCGGCTTTCGCAGGCGCGAGGAAGGCTTGTTCGGTGATCGTTGCGTGCGGCATGTTGGTTCCCCTTCTGAATTGACCGCACGTTAACGTAAATGGATGTGGTAAGGTTACCGAAAGGTTAAAACAAAGTTAATGTTGGGATTTGAGTATAATTTTAATCAAATTGCTCTTGCAGCGGCAGGGGGAGGGATGTCGTCGATCAGATGAGCTGCAGTCCCTTGAGGCTGGCATGGCCGCTCTTGCCTATGATGATGTGGTCGTGCACCGAGATGCCGAGCGGCTTGGCGGAATCGATGATGGTCTTGGTCATCTCGATGTCCGCGCGGGAAGGGGTCGGGTCCCCGGACGGATGGTTGTGCACCAGGATGATCGCGGTGGCCGACAGTTCCAGCGCGCGCCGGACCACCTCCCTCGGATAGACGGGCGTGTGATCCACCGTCCCGGTCTGCTGAACCTCGTCGGCGATCAGCGCGTTCTTCTTGTCGAGGAAGAGGATGCGGAACTGCTCGCGTGGCTCGAACGCCATTGCCGTGCGGCAATAGTCGAGGACCGAACCCCAGGATGACAGGACCTGCTGACCGCGAATGCTGCCCTTCAGCATGCGTTCTGCGGCGGCGGCGGCGAGCTTTATCTCGAAGGCGACGGAACGGCCGACACCCTTGGTCTCCGTCAGGAGGTGGATCGGCGCGCCGAGTACCTCTGCGAAGGATCCGAACCGCGCGATCAGCGCCTTCGCGACCGGCTTGGTGTCCGCCCGGGGAATGGACCGGAAGAGCAGGAGTTCGAGCAGTTCGTAGTCGGCGAGCGACCCGGCGCCCCCTGTCAGGAAGCGCTCGCGCAGTCGTTCGCGATGTCCGGCATAGTGAGGCTTTATCTCCGTCGCGGTCCTGGATGGTACCTTACCCGCCCGCTCGGCGAAGAACCCGCGCTCGTCCTCGTCCTCTCCCGACATGCCGTCCCCACGCATGGTCCGGGCGTTTCGACGCCCAGTTGTGCGTCGAGATTAGTTCGGCAGCCCCGGTCGGTCGAGCCCTCCGGGCGACAGCGTGAATATTTCGCAGCCGGTCTCCGTAACTCCTACTGTGTGCTCGTACTGGGCCGACAGCGAACGGTCGCGCGTGACCGCGGTCCACCCGTCGGACAGCACCTTCACATGCGGCCGGCCGAGATTGATCATCGGCTCGATGGTGAAGATCATGCCGGGCCGCATCTCCACGCCTTCGTTGCGGCTGCCATAGTGAAGGATGTTGGGCGCGTCGTGGAAGAGCAGCCCGACGCCATGGCCGCAGAAGTCTCGTACGACCGAGCAGCGCTCGGCCTCGGCGTAGGACTGGATGGCGGCACCGATCGAGCCGGTCCGCTCGCCGGGCTCGACGGCGGCGATGCCGCGCATCATGGCCTCGTGCGTGACCTCGAGCAACCGTTCCGCCGCCCGCTTGATCTTGCCGACGGGATACATTCGCGAGGAATCGCCGTGCCAGCCGTCGAGGATGTAAGTGACGTCGATGTTGACGATGTCTCCCTCGCGCAGAGGCTTCGCATCCGGTATGCCATGGCAGACGACGTGGTTCACCGAGGTGCAGGACGATTTCGTATATCCGCGATAGTTGAGCGTTGCCGGAATGGCGCCGTGGTCCATGCCGAACTGGAAGACGAAGCGGTCTATCTCCTCGGTCGTCGTGCCGGGCTGCACGAGCGATGCAAGCTCGTCGAGGGCGCGCGCCGTAAGTTGGCATGCCTTGCGCATGCCGGCGAATGCTGCCTCGTCGTAGAGCCTGATCTGCCCTGTGTTCTTCAACGGTGCGACAGCCGCTTCCTGATATGTGACCATTGTTCCGTCCAGTGATCCTCCTCGGGCGTGGAGCCGGGCGGAGGCGAGATGAATAGGAGAGATTTGGCATCGATGCGGCCGCGCATCAAGTGCGCAGATGCGAAACGGCAACGTGCTGAAACCGCCGAACTTCGCGTCAGGGGAAATGCTCTGGCTGGCCGGATCTCTCCCGCTGCCGCCAGATCCGTCGTTGAAACCGGAATGCTGCGTGACGCTTTCTTCGGTTCTTTCTCAGAAAAAACCGGCCCTGGGATCGGTCAGATCCGCAGGGCCGGCCGACTGGAGGGTCGGAGGTATTCTACTGCGCCATGGGAAGCTGTGCTTCCAGAGCGGCCTGCACGAACATTTCGCGTGCCATGATCGGGGAGGCCTTGCCGCTGCTTGCCGCGCGGCAAGCCCGCGAGGCGGCTATGTACCATTTGCCGCGGCCGTTCGGCCATGTCTCGAGGAGTTCGGCGGCGCGCTCGGCGGTGTCGACTTCCACGATCGGTCCATGGAGGCCCTTGCTCAGCCAGATGGGCTTGGGAAACTGGGTTCTCGAGTTCATGGGCGTGCTCCGCTGGACTGTCTGGCCTTAACAATGCTTAACGGCCCTGTCGGTTCCATCCACCAGCAGGAACCGCCGCCTGCGCGGGGCGGGCAGAGTCCGAAGAAATGGTTGCCGGAATGCGGCCCCGATAGGGTCCGGTGGGGGTGCTGTCTTGGTGCCCGCCATGTTCTCCAGCAAACAGGAATTCACGAAAGCGAGACAAAACTGTCAAAGAGAGTGTCTATATTTCCTCGCAATTGGATCGACGGACACGCTTCCCGCACGTAAGGTAGGAAAAAACAGAATCAGTGAGGCGCGTGAGGGGCATTCTTCCATTGGAGCCATGAAGGTTGGACGAATGAAAACATACGCGGTCGCCGTCTATTTCCGCTTCGACGAAACATACCTGAAGCGCTACGACATGCTGGTCGGCATGCTCGTTTCCTATCCCGAAGTCTGGATGGAAGCGCCTTCGATGTTCCTTCTGAGGACGGACGAAGAGTTGGAGACGGTCGAGAACAAGATTCGCAACGCAGGCTTCCAGCCCGAAACGGACATCGTGATCGTCATCGACGTCACGGGGCAGGAGACCCGTTACGCCGGGCATATCGAGCACCGTGAGAGGCTGGAAAAGATGCTTCCCGCGCAGACATCCGCGGAACCCGCTGATGCATCCGTCTCTCAAAGACCGGACGACTGGCCGACAGGGCTGTTCGGTCCGAAGTCCCCACGTCTGGGGCTTGCCGAGGCCGAAATGGACATGCCGGCCGGAGCGATGCAGAGACAGCATGGTTTCGCCACCGCGGCACGGCCCCAGTTCGGGTTCAAGAACTTCGCTCGCCCGTTCGATCCGCGGCAATGACCATGTCTTCGGGCAGCCCGGCGGCGATCCGCCGGGCGCCGGAGATTGCGGCTACGACTTATGCCTCCTGTGCGCGCGGGATCGCGCGGCGACCTTCGAAATAGCCGAACTGGAGGTAGTGGGCCGTGGCCGATTCGAAATCCCCGTTCTCGACGGCGGTCGCGACGTCGGGATTTTCCGCCAGGTAAGCGTCCTCGTCGATCGTCGCCGTGGGGTGGAGGGAGAGGACGAATTGCCTAAACTCCGTCGCGTCCACGACGTATTGGACGATCTGGTCGCCGTCGCGAATTATCTCGTGAATCGTGGGCGGAACCATCTCTTTGCCTCGCTTTTTCTTGGTTTTTCCTCGCGCGCCCCGCGTTGCAGAAATCCGGTTACAGCCTCGATCGGGGCCTCTGCCACCAGAATTTCGCGGTGAGATGAACACTTTTGCGTAGGAGGCTGATCGTTCTGGTACGCCCAAGGGTAGTAGCATTCCGCAGCGAAATTAACCGCGTAGGCTGTCTGTCCATTCATCCTGGCTGGTTTGCCGTCATTAGGCTTTCTCGCGCGATGTCTAACAGATTTTTCACCGACAGCGAGTTTTGAACACACCTATCCTCCGAAACTGGTTCTAACCGCCGACCGCGGGCGGAGCAATCTCTATCCACACCAAGATGCGAACGGCGCCGCTGCGCCGAATGCGGATACTCAGTTGATGGCGCTCGAGGGAGCGAAGTCTTGGTAGTAGGACAGCTTCATCAAAGACGGCGGCAGGCTTCAGCGGCTCTCTCGCTCATCAACTCACCGGTGCGGCCGGTCTGCTTGTCCACCAACATGTTGAGGAAAACATTCCGGCACTTCCCGGGAGGCGATCGCGGCTGCTGCGGAGCCAGTTGCAACGGCGGCTGACCTGCCGCTGAAGTGTCATCCAGCTGCGTTTGGAGCCTCGACCGTTTCTGTTACTCCGTCGGGCGCCGGTTGCGGCGAGGCTCCGGCAAAGGCCGCTGGAGTCTGGTATCCGAGCGAGGAATGGGGTCTCGCGGTGTTGAAGTCCTGCCTCCATTCGGCGATGGCGCTGCGGGCGTGGTCGAGGCCAAAGAACAGGTGCTCGTTGAGATGGCGTAGTCGGGGCTTCGGTTCCGGAGACGCCGGTGCTTTGCTGACCGGCATATTTAACAGCCGGGAAGGAGGCGAGCATGACTGATCTCTACGCAGGCCTGGATGTGTCGCTGGAGCTGACGAACAAATATATTGTCGACGGCGATGGCCGCCTGGTGCACGAGGCTCGGATCGGATCCGACCCGGAGGCGATCGCCGCCGAGTTAAACGGATCTGGGATCGCTTCGTCCGTGTCGGTTTCGAGGCGGGACCGCTTTCGCAGTGGAAGTTCTTCGGTCTGAAGCGGGCCGGGCTGCCGGCGGTTTGCATCGAGGCCAGGCATGCCAAGGCGGCCATGGTCGCGATGAACCGCAACAAGAACGACCGCAACGATGCCCGATCGATCGCGCATCTGATCCGCTCGGGCGATCGCGCGTATCTACGCCGCATCGCGGTTATTCGTGAACTTGTTTCAGCCATCATCTAAGCTGGCTGCCAAGCATTGCAGCGTGGCGAGGTGACAAAGCGGTATCATCCGCCACAAATGCCCTGCGAGCGTCTCCTGCAAGCGGAGAGTGTACCGATCCCCACCGAGAGCAAGTTGAAAGAGATCGCCGCCAAGCTCGATCCTCTAAAGCTTCTGGAGGAGATGCGCGCCGTGCAAGCTTATCGGGCCGCATTGGCTAACGGCGAAGTACCGCCTGCGACGACATCCGAGCCGCCCATTTTAGCGGCATTCGTTGCGAGCCTATCAAGCGCTTGGCATGCCGGCGAAATCCGTCGCACATTATACACCGTGGCAAAACCGCTTTAACCTGCGAAGCCTTCAAAAGGTCACACAAGCGCCTGTTGCAGGTCAATCCGCCGTGCCCAAGCTGGCGATCCCACCCGCGACAGCGGCGTCACCAACGAAGAAATCGGAGACGCCAAAGCCGAGCTACGCCGAACCTGGCCAGGGAAGGACCCAGGCGCTCCGCATGGCTTGGCCGATCGCGTGTCGTCGATTGGAGGAATTCCCCAACATCAATGCCATGCAGCTCTTTGAGGAGCTGTGCATCCAGTTTCCAGGTCGATTTACCCGCAAGCAATACAAAACCTTCGCCCGACGCGTCGCTGTCTGGCGCGAGGCTGCTCGCGCGCGCGGCGTTGTCATCGGGCCCAAAACGTATCGTCTGCTCAGCGACAAACCGCGGGGCCGACTGCCCGATACCTTCGGGGATCATACGGAGGAGATGTTGCAATGCCAGGAAGAACACCCGGATCAGACCGCACTTGAACGGCTCGTCGAGTTCCAGGCCAGTTATCCGAGACGATATAGCTTACGACAGCTTCGCACGCTGCAGAAGCGAGTAAGAGCATGGCGCCAACAACCAGTACAGCGGCTTATTGATGAGGCAAGTATCCTCATGTCATACACTGATCTGAACCCGGGACGTCGGGCGAGCGTGTAACATTCTCGATGAGGCAAGCGGTAACGAAATTGGTGAGGCTACGCGACAAGGGCCTGCCGGCCAAGGCCGACCGGCCGAGCAGGAGGCCTTCGTCGCCCACTACGAGGCGCTGATGAACGGTCTCCTGCCAAACGGGGCCGTCTACTTCAGCGCAGCGGTCCGTCCCAAGTACCAGAGCTGGCCCATGTCTGGACTCGGCGCGGCGAGCGGCCGGCGCTCCGCAAGGGCAAGGGGCTCGAGTGGCTCAACCTGATGGGCGCGCTCAGCCTGAAGAACTTCGACCTCCGGCTGGTCGAGACGCTCAAAATGTCCATGCAGACGGCCATTGAACTGCTCGCCCTGCTGGAAAGGCGCCACCACGACAAGCGCGTCATCCTCGACCGCGCGCCGGCGCATCGCGGCGAGGCCGCGCTCGCCTAGCTGGCCCGGACCCGAATGCCGCATCAGGCTGCACTTCATGCCCGCCTATGCGCTCAATCTCAACGCGGATTGGATGGCTTTGGAAGCTCATGCATCAAAACGTCCCCGACAACCGCTACCACGAGAGTTTCCGCGCCTTCGCCGAGGCGATCATTCGCTCCTTCAAGTCGACCCTGCCGAAGAGTTGGAATTGCTACCGCGACACCATCGACGGACAACTTCCACATCGTCAGACCAGACGATCAAAGGGTGGTCTGATAATCGGAGTAATGTTATGTATTAAGAGTTTTAGATGTCCTTCGAGCGCAAGCGGGTGCGCCGTCTGGTTTACGTCTTCTTCGCTGTAGTCTTCCCGATCTCGCGGGCGGGATCGTTGGTGTGGGCGGCGTCCATGGCGTCCGAATCGATTGAATTCGTGAGTGGTCGACAGCGGGCTGTGATTCCGGCGCGACGCCTGCCTATGGTCTTTAATGTTCACGGCATCATGGCGATCTCAGGCGGAAATCTCAGTTCCGGACAAGGGAATCGCTTCAAGCAAATTGAGTCTGGCGGTTCAGGGTTTTGAGGTAGTCTGGACTGAGGTTTGCGCGCCTTCGTCTGACCTTGAGGCTATGTTGTTTCTTCGGGTTTCTGACGAGGTTCCTGTCAGGCACAGGGTACGAGACCCGTCAGCGCGGGGCGTGGATCTGACAGTGCCGAAAAATGATCGAGGATGGAAACGGCCGTAGCGGATCGCGGCATCGAACGGCTCCAGTGAGAACGAGCCACCCATAAATCATACTTGCAAGCTCAACCGCACCTCCCGCGTTAACCCGAAGCGATCGCCCTGCAGTTCCGGAGCAGTTCACTTGATTTCTCTTCTGTTTCGCTTCACATACATGGCGATGCGCAACCTCTACAACAGTGCCAAAGATCTGCAGGCCATCCTGACGTTTACGTCGGCAGTTTCGAACCGTGCGGGCAACCATAGGCTCGGCAATGTTTTTCCCGACTACACCGCGCCCATCGTGCGGAATGGCGCCACCGGCCGCGAACTGGTAGGTGCGCGTTGGGGCATGCCATCACCACAGGAGATGATCGTTGGGGCCGCAGCGAAGCGGGCTGCCAAGCTCAAGCAATGGGGGAAGATAGTAGATTTTGAAGAGTTTGTGAGGGACGAACCGGACTACGGAGTTCCAAATGTCGAAACCCTCTCATTGCACCAATGGCTGTCGTGGCAGGGGGTGGAGAACCGCTGTCTCGTTCCGGCTACGGCCTTCGCCGAGCTACACGAGGATATGCAACCCGGACACCGGGCGCCCGCCCCTCTTCGGTCTCGGCAGGGAGGACAACTCAACTTGGTTCGGTTTGAACGAATCTTGTCCCCTCTTTGTTTTCGCTGGCATATGGACACCTTGGAGTGGGGTGAGGAAGAGAATAGAAGGTCTTGTAAGCGCTGATCTCTTCGCGGTTCTAATTTGTAAACCGAATACCGAAACGCCTATACCCTTGTCTACGATGCCGGTAATCCTCACTAAGGCAGAGGAAATGGAAGTCTGGATGCGTGCGCCATGGGAAGAGGCGAAGGTTTTGCAGCGCCCACGTTCCGATTGCACGCTGGCGATAGTACCGAAGCCTTAGCCAGTAGAGGTCTTCTGACGCGGTACAATTTCCTCATAATTGCCTACTGAGAAGCACGATGATCATTATGGACGATGCTCGACAAGTTGTTAGGGATTACCTAGACGGGATAACCTTCGCCGACGAGGCCAGGATCAGAAGAGCTTTTCATCCGGACGGAAAGCTTATCGGCTATAAAAATGGGGTTCTGGAATGGGACTCTGTCGAAAAGTTCATTAACGATCGCCGAGCAGCAGGTACCCTTTCGGAAAGAGCGCCATACTACTGGGAAATCGTCCTTGAGGATCAAACGGAGGATATCGCGACAGTAAAAGTTATTGATGAGTATCGTGAGAGTAGATATACATACTACATAGTACTACTGTATATAGATGGCAGATGGCAAATAGTTAGCAAAGTATTTCACAGACACCTATGACGCCAGTTATTGCTGGCGACGATAGTGGTGAGCCTGCGGTTGTTAGTGCCAAAGCTTGGATGCCTCAAAGAATTTCCCCACTCCAACCGCTTCATGATTCGCTCCCGATGTGATTTGCGGTAGGCTGCGGATGCGTGGACAGGCTGGGTTCTGGGTGACGTTGCCCCCAAGATTTATCCAGTTCTGAGTTCGTTTCCGGCGGTGGTTTTGCCCTGCTGGGCGGGTGAAGCGGCGGGCGCTTGCGCGGAGCCGTTGGCATTGCGCAGCGCGAGCGACCGTCGCGAAGTGAAGGTGCTGGCGAACTCGTCCGGTGTCTGCCAGGCGATCCGGAGTGCGGCCGGGCGATGTTGTAGTCGGCGCGCCACAGGGCGGTTGCCACGCGGGCCTGGGCCTTCGAGGTGAACAGGCTCTCGTTGAGATGGCGTAGTCGGGGCTTCGGTTCCGGAGACGCCGGTGCTTTCCTGACCGGCAAGTTCAATCGCCGGGAAGGAGGCAAGCATGACTATTCTCTACGCAGGCCTGGATGTGTCGCTCGAGTTGACCAACGTATGCATCGTCGACGAAGACGGCCGCCTGGTGCACGAGTCGCGGGTCGGATCTGACCCGGAGGCGATCGCCGCCGAGTTAAACGGATCTGGGATCGCTTCGTCCGTGTCGGTTTCGAGGCGGGACCGCTTTCGCAGTGGAAGTTCTTCGGTCTGAAGCGGGCCGGGCTGCCGGCGGTTTGCATCGAGGCCAGGCATGCCAAGGCGGCCATGGTCGCGATGAACCGCAACAAGAACGACCGCAACGATGCGCGGTCGATCGCGCATCTGATCCGCTCAGGCTGGTTCAAGGCGGTGCATGTGAAGTCGGTGGTCAGCCAGGAACTGCGCTCGCTACTGGTGGCGAGGGAGTTCTTCGTCAACAAGCTGCGTGACCACGAGAACGAGATCCGCGGTCTGCTGCGACCCTTCGGGCTTAAAGTCGGACGGGTCAGCGCCAGCGGCTTCGATGCTCGCGTCCGTGATCTTGTCGACGGTAACTCGCAGCTCGAGCTTTGCATCGGCGCCTTGCTCGACGGCCGAGCGGCGATGATGGCGCGGCTGTCGGTGCTGCATCGGGAGCTGCTCAGGGTGACGGCCAATGACGAGCTGTGCCGGCGCTTCATGACGATTCCAGGCGTGGGTCCGGTGACGGCGCTGGCCTTCAAGACGGCAATCGACGATCCAGCTCAATTCCGACGATCAAACGATGTCGGCGCTCACCTTGGCCTCACGCCGCGACAGTACCAGTCCGGAGAGACCGACGTTCGAGGCCGCATCAGCCGCTCAGGGGATGCGTTCACGCGGACCGCCCTGTTCACCGCGGCGCACGTCATGCTGACCCGATCGTGTCAATGGACGTCGATCAAAGCGTGGGGCGTGAGGATCGCCAAGCGCAGCACGCTGAAGAAGCCGTTTAGCATGGTCCGCCTCACCTTCGACCCCCATCCTGCGGCGCGCACATGCCGACCGCGAACAGAAGCATGACCCCAGACGGACCGCAGATCGACACGAGCGGATATCCGAGGAGCTTGACACCGAAGCCCCTACTACAGAAGCAGTTCGTCGCGCAGTCGACCGTTGAAGCTTTCGATGAAGCCATTCTGCATCGGCTTTCCCGGCGCGATGTAGTGTCACTCGACGCGGTTCTGATCGGCCCAGGCGAGGATGGCGTTCGAGGTGAACTCGCTGCCATTGTCGCTGACGATCATGCTCGGCCGGCCGCGATCGGCGACGAGCCTGTCCAGCTCGCGGGCGACCCGCATCCCCGACAGCGACGTATCGGCCACCAGCGCCAGGCATTCGCGCGTGCAGTCGTCGACGATCGCCAGGATGCGGAAGCGGCGCCCGTCGTTGAGTTGGTCCGACACGAAGTCGAGCGACCAGCGCTCGTCGGGGCGCAGCGGCACCAGCATCGGCGCCCTGGTCCCGATCGCACGCTTGCGGCCGCCACGCCGGCGAACCGAAAGCTTCTCCTCCTGGTAGAGCCGGAACAGCTTCTTGTGATTCACGACGAGGCCTTCGCGCCTCAGCATCACGACGAGGCGCCGGTAGCCGAACCGGCGACGCTCCTGCGCGATCGCCTTCATCCGCTCGCGAACCTCGCCGTCGTCGCGACGGCTGGTCTCGTAGCGAACCGTCATGCGGCAGCAGCCGATGGCTTTACACGCCCGCCGTTCGCTCATCCCGAAGGCATCCTTCAGGCGAGCGACAGCTTTCCGCTTGGCCGCGGGCGTCACCATTAATGGGATGGTCCGCCCCGTCCTCCCGCAGCATCATCTGAGCGGTCACACCAAAGGAGGTTGCAATGTCCACACGCAATGCGCCGCGTCCTGCGGCAGTTTATGGAATCGATATCGGGAAGAACGTCTTTCACGTCGTCGGCCTGGACAGCGGCGGCGAGCCCGTCCGGCGAGTTCGCTTCCGGCGCGATACGCTGGTGCAGTTCTTTGAGCGCGCGGCGCCAGCGATCGTCGGTATGGAATCGTGCGCCGGATCGCAATGGGTCGCCAGGAGGCTGCAAGCGCTGGGGCACAAGGTACGCCTGATCCCGCCGCAGTTCGTAAAGCCCTACGTGAAGTCGAACAAGAGCGACATTATCGATGCCGAGGCCATCGCTGAAGCGGCCACTCGGCCCACAATGCGCTTCGCTGCGATGAAGAGTGAGGAACAGGCCGACCTCCAGGCGCTGCATCGGGTGCGCGATCAGATGATCGGAACTCGAACTCGTCTGATCAATCAGATGCGAGCATTCTGCCTGGAGTACGGCATTGCATTGAGACAGGGAGCTGGCCTGTTCAAGCTCGACCTGCCGCTGGTTCTCGACGATGCATCGAACGACCTCTCGCCGGCGATGCGCAGACTTCTCGGAGACTTGTTTTCCGACCTGCGGCGGCTGGAGCAGCGCATCGACCAGGTAACGAGAGAGATCGCTGCGATTGCGGACCGAGAAGATGTCGCCCGTCGGCTCATGACGATCCCCGGAATCGGGGCACTGGGCGCCACCGTCATTCTTGCGGCCGTTGGCAACGGACGCCAGTTCCAGAAGGCTCGCGATCTGGCTGCATGGCTGGGCCTTGTTCCGCGGGAGCACTCCACCGGAGGTAAGCAGAAGCTCCTCGGCATCAGCAAACGCGGGAACCGCTACGTCCGCAAACTCCTCGTTCATGGCGCGCGATCCTGCTTCCGACATCTGGATCGAACTCGCGATCGTCTTGGAAGCTGGCTTGACGGGCTGCAAAGCCGAATGCATCCGAACAAGGCTGTTGTCGCACTCGCCGCCAAGATGGCGCGCATCGTGTGGGTTATCCTGAACAAGCCAGGAGCGCTCTACGAACGCAGGGATCCTGCCTTCGCCTGAAGCTTCCGGCTCGATTGCAAGGCTCGGGAATAGCGATGACGAAACAGTGGATCAGCATGCCGTAAGCCCTGTGCAAAAAAGCGGGCTTAGTGCCCGAACCATTTATTGGGAACGGCGTGCGCGGATCTCATCATGGCCTGGCTGCAACAGCAGTCCACTCGCGAGAGGCCGGATACATTTATGCAACTGGAATCGTCGTTGGCGATGTCGCGAACCCTTGCACGGACGGGGCGGACCATACATTCTTTCCCACGAGATCCTTCAGCGCCGCGTTGTCGAGCATGGCGTCGGCCAGCAGACGCTTCAGACGCGTGTTCGTTCCGCCGGGAAATCGATCCACTGGATCGATTTCCTATCCGGCTCCAACCTCCAGCGCCCTCAGCCGGCGCGCCTCCGAAACGTCCATACCGCCAAAGCGGGCCTTCCAGTTGTAGATCGAAGCGTCGCTGACGCCGTGCTTGCGGCACAGGTCGGCGACCGAAACCCCGGCCTCGTGTTCCTTCAGCATTCCGATGATCTGCTTCTGTATTCGGTGTCCTCCAGTCAAGGCGTGACGTTCGATGCAAGTTCTTTGCTTCTGTTCGCGGTCGGCACGCAGCCGCCGGCATGATGGTGTTCGTGGGTCCGTTCGGTTCAAAGCTCTTCAGCGTGCTCGGAGGCCAGCAACGACAGATCATGCGAACTCGCTCGGACCGCGCCCTGCATCGAGCGCTCGCTTATCCGTGAACGGGCATGCCTATGCGGCCGTCCATCGGAAGTCTTGTTCGTCTACCCACATGCGGTGAAGTGTGACCGCCATCCTTCGAGCGAGCGCTACTTTGGCGCGTCGAACACCCTGACGATCGGCAATCTTCATGGCCCAGGCCTTCATGCTCGACCAGCGGGTGGTTGGGCGCAGAATGGCGTTGGCCGCCTCGAACAATGCGGTTCTGGTGTCGCCGTCGCCGACCTTCGTGATGCGACCGACCCGGTCGACTTCTCCGGACTGGTATCGTCGCGGAGTGAGGCCGAGATAGGCTCCAACGGATCTGGATCGTCGGAAGCGCTCAGGGTCATCGATCGTCGCCCTATATGTGAGCGCCGTCACAGGCCCAATGCCGGGCATGGTCATGAGGCGTCGGCAGACTGGATCTGCGCGAACTGCCCTGAGAACGAGGCGGTGCAGATCGGCCAGATTCTCGCGCAGGCTTTTGTGTAGTCGCAAGAGAGGCTCAAAGACCGACAGCAACAGCCTGTCTGTTCCAACCAAATGGCGAACCCTGGCCTCGAAGCGCACGCGCGTCACCGCGCCGATCTTGAGACTCAACGGCCGCAGTAGCCCGCGAATGACCTGCTCGTTGCCGGTCAACGCTCGCACGGCCGCCTTCCGCGCCGCCGTCAGGGTACGCAGCCGCTGCCCGGCCGCAGACTTCAGATGGACGGTCTTGAACCAACCCGTCCGGACAATCTGCGCGATGCCGTGCGCGTCGTTCCGGTCCGTCTTGACCGTCATCGCGCTCAGCGCCGCTTTGACATGCCGGCTCTCCAGGCAAACGACGGGGAAGCCCTCATCAACAAGATGCCCGCCAATCCATTCCGACGTCGCACCGGCCTCCAGCCCAACGCGAGCAAGACCATCCCGCCATCGGTCAAGAGCAGCCTTCACGGCCTCGGGTTCGCCGAGCACCTTACCCTGCCACAGCATCTCACCCGTCTCTCCAACGACGCAAATGGATACCGCGTCGAGAGAGACATCCAGTCCTGCATACACGCCCATGCCGATCTCCTCTTGCCAGGTCGGCTCAGAGCATCAGGCGAACACCGTCTTCCCGGAAGGGGTCAGGCACTCGGCGACTTGAACCGAATACCCCATCTCTTCAGAGAAGCGGCTGCGCTTCATGTCCTGGTCCTCTCAATGGGCCAGAACAAACTTCAATCCGGATTAAAGCGAGGGGGCAACGTCATGGGACGTCGACGAGCGCTATGTTGGGTAGAGCGAAGCCGGTGATCCGCTGGAGAAGTTGGAGGCCTTTAAGAACCTCGCAGAATCGGGTGTCTTCTGATTCTATGCCTGTGGTGGCGGGGAGGATTGAACGAGATGTGCGGCCAGCCGGGTTTCTTCGACATTGATGAGCGCCTGAAGCGTCTGAGCGACCTCGGCGACCAACTCGAAGCCTTCGGCCGGGCCGTCGATTTCTAGATCTTCCGGACCGATCTGGTCAGAGCGCTCGCCTAATCGGAGGGTTCTCACGGCGGGCGGCCGCCCTTCGATCCGGTGATGATGTTCGAGGTGCTCGTCATCCAGGCCGCCAACAGCCTGTCCGACGAGCGTGCCGAGTTCGTGATCAGCGACCGGCTGCCCTTCGTGCGCCGCCTGGTGGGGTATGGCCGGTTTGTCGGCACGGATGCGACGGCGGCCCTTGAACGCCTCTACGCGGTGGTGCGGCTTAACGGCAATCTGTTCCAGCCGTCATTCAAGCTGCAGGAGAAGACACGCATCGGGGCCCGAGTGATCAAGCGCTATCATCCGCCCATTCCACCCGCGGCTCGTGTCCTTGCTCATCCAAATGTGGCCGAGGCCGATAAAGAGCGGCTACGGGCCTTGCTGGAGATAACCGACCCGGTGCTGCTGTTTGCCGGAATCCGCGCTGCACAGGAAGAGCTTGGAAAGCGGGTCGATCGTCGTGGCCTGAATGCGAAAATCGAGGAGCCATTGGCTATCGATCTCCAGAGCTTCGCTGCGAACTTGAAATCAGCCTGGAAGAACGGCGAGACACGGCCAACGCATCGGCGGCCATATCGGCGGACCAAACCCTGGCCGAAAAGACCCAGCATGTACGCGCCCTTCGAGGCGCGGATCAAGGAATGGCTGAAGGAAGACCCAGCCCTCTCGGCAGCCGCCGTGCTGCAACGGCTGAAGGCAATTGATCCAGCTCTCTTCGAAGCAAAGAACATCAGAATGGTGCAACGGCTGGTCGCGACCATCGAAGAGAAGGTGCCGCTCCTGGTCGAAGCCCGAGGGGTGGTTGGCAGGTTCCAGGCCATGGTGCGCAAGAAGACCTTGGCCGATCTCGAGCCTTGGCTCGAGCATGCACGCTCCAGCCTCATCGCGTCGTTCGCCGCCGGCGTGCTGAAGGATCGCGAAGCTGTCAGTGCTGCAATCAGCCTGCCGTGGTCGAATGGCCAGACGGAGGGTCAGATCACCAAGCTGGACACCCGCAAGAACCTCGCGCGGTCTCGGATTTCGTGATTCACTTGCCCTGTCGTGATTTGGAGGCAGGGCAATGGAACAGCGGTCTCTCTTTGGTCTCTCCGAGCATCTGGAGCGTCT
>NZ_JBDPGJ010000012.1:0-20007 GCF_040839445.1 Aquibium pacificum
CTTCTATGACCGACAGCGCCATCTCTTCTCGACGCAGCGACGTCGGACCGGGCGGGGAAGACTGGCAACTCCAGTCTCCCCCGCCCGGTCCGATTGGACAACCTCCGGAAAGCTCACTCCGAGAGCGTCGCTAACCCAGGTTCAGCGTTGTGGGTACCATCCAGACTCTTGACTCTTCGACGGCATTCGGAGCATGAGTTCGATGACGTGAACGCGGTGAATAACATGGCAATCAGTGATATCTATTCCTTTGGGGTGTCCCATAACCCATTTCCACTAACCCTCCCCGACGGAACTTATTATCCGGATTACATAACGACAGTTGATACTCGCCCGATCGAGTTTCTGACCCATTTCAATCGCGTTCGGAGCAACCCATGGAGCGATTCAACATTCCTCGACCTCGGTTGCAGCGAGGGATCGACCACAATGGGGCTCGCCCAGATGGGATCCACCGTATACGGGGTCGAAGGGCGTGCGGAGGGCGTGAATCGGGCGAGATTTCTCGCCTCCCTCATTGACTTCGATCGTACCCACTTCTCGGTCGGGAACGTCAACGATCCCGCAAGCTACCCTGAAGTAGATGGCGTGTTCAACGCCGGCATCCTCTATCACTTGGAAGATCCAGTCTTGTGCCTCGAACGATGCGCCAGTAGCGCTCGCAGCTTCATATACCTGGATACCGGTCATTCGCTAGATGACGACGAACTCTTGAAGCAAACAAAGTTCGCTGCCAATTTTGGTGAACGTTTCACGATCGACTACAACGGCCTGAAGCTTAATGCTATGAACTTCGCTGAACCATCGGACAGGGAAGAAAAGCAGGAGGGGAGACGACGCGGTCCGCGCTCCGGTATAGGCAACTCCAACTCAATTTGGCTTTCACAACAGAGCGCGATCGACCTGATGATTGAGTTGGGTTTTCCTTATCACGAGACAATTCGGGCGAAATTGCATATTCCCCGATATCGCACGGTGTTCTTCCGCGAGAAACCACGCGATGTAGAGCCGCTTGGCAATCTGAGGAAACCCTTACCGACACCTGCTCCCCGCCAGATTGCGATTCGAAATGCTCGAGATCGTGACATTGCTTACATAAAGTCTTCGAGACAATCAGTTACCGTGTTTGGGCGAGAGCCACTGCTTTCAGGCACGATAGCCGACCTTCAGGCCAACGAGATATCGGTCGGCGAAGTTATTCGATTCCCTGGCACCGGCAAGGATTTCATTGCATCGGGTGCTGTGGCGACCGCGCTGAATGGGAGAAGCGGACTGATTGTGATCGCATTCGAAGATCAGAAAACCGCCGCCCATCGAATCATGCTGCTTGATACGTTCAGCTACATCTTTACTAGCATCGCGACCAGTTCAACGTTTGCCGGGCAATGAGGTTTCTGGCTGCCCTCCGCCGGAGGCGCAACTTTCACCCTCGATCGTGGCATCGACTTCGATTTCGCTCACCTGCCGAAAGCGCCGATATCGCTGCGCTATCCAGCCGGTTGGCGTCCCAGGACGAGACCGCCCAATCTCCCTGGTTGTTAAGCCTTTCGCAATCGCTGGGAGGCAGCGCTTCGTCGGATTGCGATCTGGACACTCTAAACCCTCAAGCTAGAGACTCCGGCAGTCTTTCCCGGCCACTTTGATTCCGATGTGTATATGCTTCGAGTCTGATATATTCCGCGCCCGAAAAGATAAGATCGTACTGGGCCGAAAAGTCATAATGGTTTGTCCAGCATCCTTTTGCGGGGCGCCGCGGAACTGACCTTGGACGGGCGACCCCACCGCAGACGCAGCGATATAAGGATGAGGGCCGTTTCCGTGGCGTTCATGTTATCGCATAGATTGAAGCATATGGTTCGAATGTCTAAGATACAGCCTACATACGTGACGTCTCACGGGATTGAACAAACCTGAGTGAAGTGACAAGTGGATCGGAGATTGAGGGGATTTCGGTATGATTGTCTACTTTGACGCCTTAATGCAGAGCGATCTTTTTGATCGAGAATGGTATTTGAAGAAGTATCCCGACGTCGCGGCTACAGGTGTAGATCCAATTGTCCATTATCTTCAGCATGGAGCAAAAGAAGGTCGAGATCCGGGGCCCCTGTTTGATACGCGTTGGTATTTGGAAGAATACCCAGATGCTTCAAAGGTCAACCCTCTGATCGACCATATCACACGGGGGCAGGCGCTCGGCAGACAAACCAAGGCATCTCCCCAAGTGGAAAATGTGTCTATAGAAGAACAAGCGGAAATTGTTAGGGATAGCGATCTTTTTGATCGAGAATGGTATTTGAAGAAATATCCCGACGTCGCAGCCTCGGGTGCAAACCCCATTATGCATTATCTCCGGCATGGTGCGAAAGAAGGTCGAGATCCGGGCCCCCTCTTTGATACGCGTTGGTATATGAAAGAATACCCTGATGCTTCAAAGGTTAACCCTCTGATCGACCATATCATGCGAGGGCAGGCGCTCGGCAGACACACCAAGGCGTCTGCACAAGTGGAGAATGTGTTTATAGAAGAACAAGCGGAAATTGTTAGGGATAGCGATCTTTTTGATCGAGAATGGTATTTGAAGAAGTATCCCGACGTCGCGGCTACAGGTGTAGATCCAATTGTCCATTATCTTCAGCATGGAGCAAAAGAAGGTCGAGATCCGGGGCCCCTCTTTGATACGCGTTGGTATTTGGAAGAATACCCAGATGCTTCAAAGGTCAACCCTCTGATCGACCATATATCACGGGGGCAGGCGCTCGGCAGACAAACCAAGGCATCTCCCCAAGTGGAAAATGTGTCTATAGAAGAACAAGCGGAAATTGTTAGGGATAGCGATCTTTTTGATCGAGAATGGTATTTGAAGAAATATCCGGACGTCGCAGCCTCGGGCGCAAACCCCATTATGCATTATCTCCGGCATGGCGCGAAAGGAGGTCGAGATCCGGGGCCCCTCTTTGATACGCGTTGGTATTTGGAAGAATATCCAGATGCGTCAAAGGTCAACCCTCTGATCGACCATATCACGCGAGGGCAAGCACTCGGCAGACAAACCAAGGCGTCTCCACAAGTGGAGAACCTATCTGCAGAAGAACAAGCGGCAATTATTCGAAAGAGCGATCTTTTTGATCGAGAATGGTATTTGAAGAAATATCCGGACGTCGCAGCCTCGGGCGCAAACCCCATTATGCATTATCTCCGGCATGGCGCGAAAGAAGGTCGAGATCCGGGGCCTTTTTTTGCTACAAATTGGTACCAAAAAGTACACTCGGACGTCGACGCCTCAAAGGTCAACCCGTTGGTCGACCATATCATGCGAGGGCAGGCGCTCGGCAGACAAACCAAACCTTCTATGCCACCCCCTATCCAGAAGGGTGGACTCAGTCATTCAGAAGGGCGTCATCGACTTCCGTTGTCGGATTCCACCATCAACGAAGTCTCGCCGATACCACATGCGTTCCGCGAAATTGCCTCCTTGCCGCCTTCAACCGGAGCACTCCCAGAATTGGAGATAGCGCACGGTTTTCCAATCATTCCATCTCCGCCCGTGGTTGGACCGAATGGTGTCGTCCCGAAACAAGACTTTTCGCCACGCTCACCTCGGCGCGGAACACTTCTGATGGCTAACGAGGTCGATGTATTGTGTATACCGGAAGGCGCAACACTCGAACGCTATGCGGCCATTTTGGACGCTTTCGCTCAACTAAGCGGCACTACATCGCAGGGACTGTTTACGGTTAATTCGGCGGCGGACCGCACTTGGCCTGTACCTGCTTCCGATATGCCCGATCTGACGGCGCCTGCTTTCGCTGCCGGTCCGCGACAGATTCGGGACTTTTGGTTCACCTCAACTCTTAGCTTGGTGGTTTCGCTTGGCGACGAGAACGAAAGTATTGCCACGCCTGGTGAGGCAGTCCGCGCTTATCAGTGCGAACTTTCGAACCCGCCGCGTCTGCGCCGGGTGGGGACTGGCAGACTGAGTGGCTATTCGCCCAGCTTCGTGGAAATCGTACTGGACAATCCTTGGCAACCGGTTCTTTTGGAGCTGTCCGATCCAGCGGAGAACACTCTTGCGCTATGCGTGCTTTCCTTCCCATCGCTCGGACGCGGCGGTATGCACTATGCTGAGTTCCTCGCAGCAAGTGAAGGCATTGGGAATTTCGAGCATCTCTCTCGATATATGGAAGCGCGAGCTAATGAAATGTTGGCCTTGAACCCTGCGCATCGTCTCCCGCGCATCAGGTTCCGGTTGGCTGGAGCGTCAGGCGCTGAACTAGGAATGCAGCAGTCAACACTTGTCTGGCTACGATCGCTGGGTTTTCAGGTGGAGGCATTCCTGTCGGGTGAGCGATCCGATCCTGACCGGCTTCATGCAACAGGTTTGGACGTGTTGGCTAACGAATGGGAGGATGCTCCGGGACTGAATCTGCCTGCAGATGGATTGCCGACCATCGCTGCGCTATCTGGAGCCGCGTTTGCCGCTGAATCTCCGGTGGGCGGCGCGATGACACGGTTCGCGCCTTACCTAGTCGCGGATGAAGGCACTGGGCGGCCCCGATTGTCTGTGTTTCTGCCCGACGACCCGGGCCTCATCGAATTACAGAGCGATGCCGCGCCTTCAGATTTCCCGGACGTCACCGCGATGCCTCGGGCTATTGCACCGGTCTGCATTCGTTTTCGGCCGCGCGGCGATAAGAACTTGGTGGCGGAGGTGTTGCCTATCCCAATAACCCGCGAACCGCCACTTCTTTCCGCGTGCGCCGATCGTGCACCTACCGAAACATTCTGCCTATTCCAAGCTACCAACCCTGAGCAGACAAATCGTTTTCTGGCATCGTTAACGGCACAGGAGGGAGTGAAGGGTCTCAGTCTGGTAGCGCTACCAGCTTCGAATCTATCGGTCGGAGACCGGGAGGCGCTACGTGTAGTGATCGACCGCTACGCTCCAGATCGCTATAAGATCTGGCCCACCTCCCTCGTGAGGGGCCTAGAGGTTTCCCAACTTCTGCAGTTTGCAGGAACACACGATGCAATTTTTCTGGCGAGCGATAGCGTGATTTTGCATGATTATCGAACGCTATACACGCTCCAACAGCTCTTGACGGTGGAAAGTACAGCAAGCGCGGCTTGCGTCCTGATGTACGAAGGCGTCGGAGCCAAGATGACAGCAGTCAGCCAAGCTGAAGCTGGTTATTTTCCTCATAGAATCGGCCTCGCCGGGGGGCCGCATCTGGTCCTAGGAGCGCGCAATGATGTGTTAGAAGCAATGCCCAATTCGACATTCCCGGTAATGGCAAATACACTGTCAGCCACGCTATTGTCGCGCCGCGCGCTAGAGGAAACTAAACTTGCACGGCTTGAGGCGGCGTCGTTTGGACTAGCCTCGGCTCGCCTCGGATACCGCAACCTCTGCACCTCTGTTGTGCGGGGGAGTACAATCCGCCGCCCTACTGCGGCCGAAGTTATGGACCCCCTGGGTTTTCGAGCAGTTACTCCAGCTCAATGGCTCGACCTTCTTTCGCGAGTGACGCTGATCGAGGAGTTGCGGTAATGCGGATCACAGTAATTCTGCCGCACGACCAGCAGCGCACATCCCCCGGAGTGCGCATCCGGTATGAACGGATCGTTCCCCATCTTAAACGCTTGGGGCACAGACTGGAGTTAAAGCTGATCGACGAACTCCGAACGACAGAGGCCGCCAGAAGTGACATTTACCTATTCTGCAAGTGTTATGATATTCGATCGATTCTACTGGCGGAGTATTTCACTGCCCAGGGCAAGCAGGTCGGGGTTGATGTGTTCGACGACTATTTTAGCCAGATCGACAACCGCCTAACTCATTTGCGAAGCTGGATGCACCGTGTCTCGCGCCACATCGCGTTCTTCCTCTGCGCAACCGAGCCAATGCGCGCCCGGCTCAGCGAAATCGCGCCCCATATAGCAGCTCACGTATTGAACGACCCGTTCGATGAATTCGATCTAATTGCCTTACGCTCGTCAACAAAGTCGCGCGCCGAATTGGCCCGCCGAAGCAAGTCAGTGGAGATCGCTTGGTTCGGGACCGGAGACAACCCGTATTTCCCAGTAGGTCTAGACGATCTCTGTGCCTACGGCGATACCCTGGCCGGATTCCGCCGGTATGGTCTGGCGCCACGTCTTCGGGTACTCACGAACACGCGTGCTATGACGCCACAACGGCTTGAGCGGCTGGCGCGGCTACCGGTTCCGACCGAACTTGAGGAATGGACACTTGAACGAGAGACAGCATTACTCCGTACAAGCTTCGTAACATTTCTGCCGGTCAATGCTCAGCCGTTCAGCACCGTGAAATCGCTCAATCGTGCCGTCACAGCATTGGCCAACGGAACACAGGTGCTCTCGGCAGGCTACCCATTGTATCGGGAGTTGGATCCGTTCATTTACCGCGACGTCGCCGACGTCGCTGTGGACTTGATGCGGGACAGGCTGCGCCTACGCGAACAGGCGCTCCCTTCGCTGGCCGCTTGGTTCGCGAGGTTGGCTGACCCGCGGAACGAAACAAAGAGACTGATTGAGTTTCTCTCCGGGCTATCGGAGCCTAGCATAACGGCGCTGGACAGGTCCGCATCCCCGCCGATAGTGGTCCTCCATGGAAGCGGCAATGCCGCGCCACAGCACAAATTCGTTCAGCGCTCCAAGATGTATTCTGCCGCCGCTCCATTTCAGGATGCGCAGATGAACTACGACCTCAGATTGGTGATAGAGGAATCGGGGCAACTATCGGTGGTCTTATCAGAACGCACGCTAAAGTTGCTTCACGAACGTCTACACAATAGCCTGCAGCCGTATCCCACGTCCTCCCCGATTAAGTACAAGAAGCTGCCGCTAGAGGACACCTGTCAACTGGGGCTCTCAGCCGTACGACTGACAGAGAAGTTAGCGATCTACGAAACTGTCATGTATGCATCCATTGCGCTCATTAAGCGCATTCTACCAGGCGTCCGGGTTATCGTATCCGAAACCGCCGCACCGTTCTGTTTACCCCATGCAAATTGGGAGCCCACAGATGTCTAGACCCCAGGTTGTCTTTATTATCAGCTTGTTACAGGATCTAAACACGGTGCGTCCAATTGCCTATTTGGCTGCGCGCGAAACCGAGGCAGACGTGAGATTCCTCGTGAGCTGGAAGTTTGGCGGGCGTGACTCTGCGGGGCAATGGCGCAAAGAAATCAACGCCATCGCGTTGGAGCTTTCGGCTACCGTCGAAATCTGTCACACAGTCGCGGATGCTTACGTTGCCCTTCAAGGCCATCGAGGCGTGCTAATTGCGGGGGCTGATTCTGACATTCCACGCGCGCATGAAGACATCCAGGAAATTTTTGGTGTCGCGCCTCGAGGATTCCTGCGGGTGACCCTTCAGCACGGTCTCGAATGCGTGGGCTTTCGCCAGAACCGCGAACATATCATGGCCCACGGTCGCAACGTAACGTTCGGCGGCGATGTCGTGTGCTCGTGGATGCCCTTGCCAGAGCTATCCGCACTGATAGCATCACAACGAGCTAAGCTCTGGGTAACAGGGCCACAGATGCTGTTGTCTCAGCGACAAGTTACGGATTATCATCCCCCAATTGAGGGCGGTATGGTCTGTGAGAATCTACATTCGGTTCGTTTAAACGCATCAGGGGCTCATGGGGAGTCATTTCTAGAGACTTTCTCCGAATATTGTCGGGTGCTGGGATCAGTAGGTGAAAAAGTCACTCTTAGGCCACACCCCGGCGGCCAGTATACAGTTAAGAAGAATTTGAATTTGATGCCGAATGTCGTATTGAACAACATACCTATATATAAGGTAAACATTAGGTCTTACGAATATTGCATTTCAGCTCCTTCTACTGTACTAGTCGACATGGTGCTAGCGGACGTTCCGGTGGGTGTCTGGCGGGACCAGACCGGAATTATGGACGCTCGGATCTATGACGGCCTGACACCGATCAGCGCTCTTGCTGATTGGATGGCTTTCTTGCGTGACGTCCGGTTGCGTCGAGAGGCGCTGCTCAAGCGGCAGCAGACATTCCTAGATGATATTGGCATACTACGAAACCCTGTCGAAGTTTACCAGCGGTTCGCACGCCTTCTGGTCAGTGCCACCTCGGGGTGCGACCCAGAACCTCTATCGATATCGACGCTCCCGCCGCCGGCACCTCCCCGCCGGCTGTTGTTTTTTGCAAACTTCAACGGGCAAACGTTGCGACTGTCCTTTGTGAAGCCGCTTCGCAAGCTTGAACGCGATGGTGAAATGAAACTGTTCTACGCATATGAACAGACGCTGCGAGACAACCTGAGCGGACAGGAACCAACGTCAAACCAAATCGTGGATTGGGTGACGGAGGCATTCGACGAGGCATTGCCGGATGTGGTTGTTGCCTGCCGATACAGTGGAGTAGGCGCGGAGGAAATCGCGAAGCTGGCTAGCGTGCGCGACATCCCGCTGATTTACTACGCGGATGATGACATCCTGAACACTCCGTACGAGCCGGGCGAGCAGACATATGCTTCCCACATGTATCCCTCTCGAATTGACGCTGTTCGACATTTGATGTCTCACTCGGATCTTGTATATTGCTCGACGCGGCCACTACGGAATCGGTTCCGTGAGTACGGCTTCCGTCAGCCGATGCGGACGGGCTCTATCTACCGCTCGGGGGAGGTCCTCGTGCCCGCAGAAGAGCGTTCGGTGACACGGATTGGTTATGTTGGCTTCGACCATTCCCATGACTTTGCGATCGCGGTTCCATCAGTCGTTCGCATGCTTGAAGAAAATCCGACGCTCGAGTTTGAGCTGTTCGGATCGATTTCGATGCCACAGGAATTGTCCATATTCGGTTCTCGTGTCCGGTCGATCCAACCCGCACATGATTATGAGGACTCCATGGCGGCCTTAGCTGCCCGCCGTTGGGATATAGGTATCGCGCCCCTCGTCGATATGCCGTTCAATGTGATTAGAGCGAACACAAAGTGGGTTGAATACACCTCTGTGGGTGCTGCTGTGATCGCAACGGCTGGCACAATTTACGATGGATGCGGCAGCGACGGATGTGCCCTGTTTGCATTCAACGATGATTGGTATAACGCTCTTAATCATCTCGCGATGCACCCCAAAACGCGGTATGAGCAAGTCGTACGGGCGCAACAGCGGCTACGTCGAGAGTTTAGCATAGACATGTTGCGGTCTCAGCTTCTTTCAATGTTTCAATCCGCTGCGGGGATAGCCACCTACCGGCAGTCTCCGGTCGTAGTCCCCAAGCAGGAGGGACTATGATTTCAGAGGCTGCGCGGGCGGCTGGCAATTCCAAAGCGACCGAACTAAGTGTTGTCGTCGCTTGCGACGCCATCCAAGCAACCCAGATCATAAGCTTCAACTGCCTCAGAACAGAAGGCATTCGGCTAGATTACTGGGATGCGAGTCAATTTCTGCCGCTAGTGAAGTCGGGCAAGCCGGTGGAGGAGTATCTTCCGGCTTCGCCGCCTTCCGTTTTGGTGCTCTCACGCTTCGGCGGCGTTTTGGGACCGACCTTGATACGTTGGGCGCGTCGTCATGCAGTCCCAGTGATTTTCCATATCGACGACGACCTTCTTGACGTACCCACATCGCTCGGACCTGCGAAATATGCCCATTACCGCGACCCGAACCGATTGGCGGTACTGCGCGAATCAATGGATTCCGCCGATTTGGTCTATGCCTCCACAGGTCCACTGGCCGCGCGCTTGGTTGAACACGGTATTTCGTCACCGATTGTGGCCGGTGATCTCTACTGCTCGGTCGACCCGGCAACGATATTCCCGCCGGTGCCCGCCACACTGCCGGTGATTGGCTACATGGGATCGAGTGGACATGCCGCCGATCTCGCGTTGGTTCTACCTGTGATTATCGATCTATTGGAGTCGCGCCCGAATCTCTCGTTCGAGTTGTTCGGAACGATCCCGATGCCCTACGAACTGTCACGCTTTGGGCCTCGAGTTTTGCACCATCCGGGCTTCACGGATTACGGTGACTTCCTCACTCGGATGAAAATCCTCGGTTGGTGGATCGGTCTCGCACCGCTAGAAGACAACAACTTCAACCGCTGCAAGGCGGACACAAAATGGGTGGAATATACACAAGCCGGCTGTGCCGTGGTGGCCTCCGATTTGCCGGTCTATGCTCGGGCTTGCGCCCAGGGAGCCGGATTCTTGGCGGGTCCACCGGATGAGTGGCTAGCCAAAGTAAAGTTGCTCTTGGACAGTTCAGAAATCCGGACTAGCATTGTAGCCCGCGCCCAACAGAAGCTCGCCACCTCATACACGGACGATATGCTGCGCCAACAGGTGATGGCCATCTTAAACCGGCTACTAGCTCGGAAGCCGCGGGGCACCTGCAACTGACGATTCAACGCGTGTGCGGCAATTGCGACCTGCTGCCGATGCGATAGTATGAGCAATTGCGGGCCGGTGGAAAGACAATGATGAGAAACCAGAAAATGGTAGCAAGTTTCGAGCAGCCTTTCGCATGTGCCCCGCCGGCGTATTCGCCGACTGACGTGATTCTTGCCACCGCCCGCCGTGTGCTTCGGATTGAGGCTGAGGCAATACTCGCCCTGTCAAACAACCTTCCGCAAGGATTTGTGTCTGTTGTGGATTTGATCCTTGGCGGTCGCGGGCGTGTGATCTTGTCGGGGATCGGCAAGTCCGGGCACATCGCGAGAAAGATCGCGGCGACCCTTAGTTCTACAGGGACGCCGTCATATTTCGTACACGCCAGCGAGGCGAGCCATGGCGACTTAGGCACAATCACGGACAACGACATTTGTGTCCTGCTCTCGAACTCGGGCGAAACTTCCGAGCTTAGCGATCTCATAGCACACGCCCGGCGCTTTTCGATCCCACTCGTGGCGATCACCGCCCGCGAGGAGAGCACGCTCGGTCAGGCAGCGGACCACCTTCTTCTTCTACCTTCAGCACCCGAGGCTTGCATTATTGGCATGGCGCCGACGACCTCCACAACGCTGGCGCTAGCACTGGGTGATGCGTTGGCCGTGGCCTTAATGGAACGGCGCGGCTTTGCGCCCGAACATTTCCGCACATTTCATCCCGGCGGAAAGTTGGGCGCGCGACTTGCAAAGGTCAGTCAGATCATGCGGGGAACTGAGGCGTTGCCCCTGGTCGATCCGGACACGCCGATGTTCGAGACCATCTTAATGATGACTGAAAAAGGAGTCGGGGTCGCTGGCTTGCTGCAAGAAGGCCGTCTGGTCGGCGTGATCACCGACGGCGATCTGCGGCGCAATCTCGATGGGCTGATGAATAAGACTGCCAGCGATGTGGCCACTATGGCCCCGCTGACCGCCGGTCCGTCAATGCTTGCCGCTGAAGCAGTGGCAGTTATGAATGATCGAAAAGTCCATGTGCTCTTCATAGTTGATTCTGAGTGCAGGCCGCTAGGAATTTTACACATCCACGATTGCCTTCGCGCGGGGGTAGCATGAGGACTGTCATCCTCGTTCCGGCTCGTTTTGCCTCATCCCGCTACCCGGGCAAGCCACTAGTGATGCTACGTAGTTTAGACGGAGTGACGAAAACGCTGATTCAACGAACTTGGGAAGCGGCAATGGCGGTTCGCGGTGTGGCCGCAGTCTATATTGCTACTGATGACAGCCGCATCTGCTCCGTGGCCGAAGGGTTCGGTGCCAACGTAATAATGACTTCTCCCTTCTGCGAGAACGGCACCGCCCGCTGCGCAGATGCTGTCGTACGAGCGGGGATCGAGGCAGACTTAGTCGTGAACGTGCAGGGCGATGCGCCGTTGACGCCCCCGTGGTTGGTGGAAGCCCTAGTCGAAGCGGCGGCGGCCGACACCGACTCCGATATGCTAACCCCTGTAGTCCGCTGCGATGGTGAGACCCTAGCACATTTTCTTGCCGACCGGCGGGAGGGCCGCGTGGGAGGAACCACCGCAGTTTTTGACCGTAATTTTAGAGCGCTCTATTTTTCAAAGGAAGTGCTCCCTTTCATCGGAGGAGAAGTGGCCGACCCGATACCAGTGTTTCAGCATGTGGGGCTTTACGGATACCGTTCAACGTCGCTGGCGGCATACGGCACCTTCCCTCCGGGGCCGCTGGAGATTCGGGAGGGGCTCGAACAGCTCCGGTTTCTCGAAAACGGCATGACAGTGCGTTGCGTGCCCGTTAGTGCGCGAGGGCATGTCTTCTGGGAACTCAATAATCCCATAGACCTTGTTAGAATCGAATCCGTCTTGGGAACTCCCGTCAAAGAGGTGACAACGTGATCCCGACCCGCAAGGTTCGCATCGGCAACTTCGAAGTGGGTGCGGATCTGCCGCTGGCTCTTATCTCAGGCCCCTGCCAACTAGAATCACTCGACCATGCGAGAATGATGGTCGAACAGATCGCCGAAGCTTGCGCTCCAACTCGCACACCCTTCGTGTTCAAAGCGAGCTACGACAAGGCAAATCGTTCCTCGCTGAAAAGTGAGCGAGGATTGGGAATAGAACAAGGTTTAGAAATCCTCGCTCGCCTCCGCGAGGAGTTTGGCTGTCCCGTTCTAACGGATGTACATGAAGCAAATCAATGTGCTCGCTCGGCCGCTATCGTGGATGTGCTGCAGATTCCTGCGTTTCTCTGCCGCCAGACCGATCTTTTACTTGCTGCTGGAGCGACCGGCAAAGTCATAAACATAAAGAAGGGCCAGTTCTTGGCGCCCTGGGAAATGGCGAATGTCGCCGCGAAAGTAGAAAGTACTGGAAACCAAAGAATTCTTTTATGCGAGCGGGGTACATCGTTCGGATACAATACGTTAGTGTCAGATTTTCGCGCCCTACCAATAATGGGTAAGATTGGCTGGCCAGTGGTGTTTGACGCTACCCATTCTGTGCAGCAGCCGGGCGGCCTCGGTTCATCCAGCGGTGGACAGCGCGAATTCGCCCCGATTCTCGCCCGAGCGGCATGCGCGGTGGGTGTGTCGATGCTGTTTCTCGAAACCCATCAGGACCCCGACAACGCGCCCAGCGACGGTCCCAACATGATCCCGCTAGATCAAATGAAGGGGTTGATCGGGCGGCTGCGAGCAATTGATGAATTAATCAAAGGCCGAAGTTGAACAGATTGCAGCCCTTCTAAACCATTATCATCGGAGCATCACATGAGCGACAAGCTGAAGATCTATGTCGGTTACGATAGCCGCGAGGACATTGCCTGGCAGGTCTGCCGCCATTCGATTCTACGGCATTCCACCCCCGACCTTGAGGTCCATCCGCTAAAGCTGGCGGCTCTACAGGAACTTGGGCTCTACACACGCGAGGCAGACAATGCTGCGACTGAGTTCTCCCTAACGCGCTTTCTTACTCCATATCTAGCAGCGCATGATGGCTGGACGATTTTCGTTGATTGTGATTTTCTTTTTACCAATGATATAAGAAACGTACTGACGCACGCCAATCGAACTAAGGCAATATATGTAGTAAAACATGAATATACTCCGGCTAATACAGTTAAGATGGATGGAAAAACTCAAACTTATTATCCTAGGAAGAATTGGTCTTCATTTATACTATTCAATAGCGCCCATCCTGACGTAAAGAGGCTGACACCGGATGTAGTTAACACTTCTGCGCCCTCATTTTTGCATCGCTTCCAGTGGGTATCGGATGACGAATTGATTGGAGCTCTCCCTATAGAGTGGAACTTTCTTGAAGGCGAATATCCCAAGCCGGCAACATTGCCTGCAGCGATCCACTATACCAACGGTGGCCCGTGGTTCGAAAATTGGCAAAACGTAGATTTTGCTGATATCTGGTGTGCCGAGCGAGATCGATATCTCGCCGAGATCCGGACGTGAGCTAATGTCTGGCAGGGTGCTGGTCACGGGAGGTGCCGGGTTTATCGGCGTGAACCTCATCCCGTTACTCGTCCGCGCGGGCCACGCTGTGCGGATTCTTGACACACTCGTCCCGCAGGTGCACGGGCACCTTCCGCACGCGGGCTTATGTTGGCTCGGCGCGACCGCTGGAGTCGAATTCCGCCGTGGCTCCGTCGGCAGTTCTTCCGATCTGAGCTCTGCGCTCGAAGACGTTGAGACTGTCGTCCATCTCGCCGCCGAGACGGGAACTGGCCAATCAATGTATGAGATCAATCATTATTGCCACGAGAACGTCCAAGCGACTGCATTGCTGATGGATCAAATCGTGAACGGCCATGCGCCGCGTGTCAAACGGGTGATCCTAGCCTCGTCGCGATCGGTATACGGAGAGGGTACTTATGTGCGACCAGACAAGCCTGACGCACCGCGGATCACGCCGCCGTCCCGCAATCTGGAAGCGCTACAGGCGGGCATGTGGGAACCGGTCTGCCCCACATCTGGAGCTGAGCTAACTGCCATTCCCACGTCTGAGGACGACCGAACTGCCCCAGCTTCAATATACGCTGCGACGAAGCTGATGCAGGAGGACCTCGTACGGATAGGCTGTTCTGCAGCCGGGATCGGATACGCGATCCTACGGCTACAGAATGTGTACGGTGAAGGGCAATCGCTTTCCAATCCATACACAGGCATACTTTCGATCTTTTCGACGCGGATCAGACGGGGCCTTGAACTACCAGTATTCGAGGACGGACTGGAAAGCCGCGACTTCGTGCATGTCTCCGACGTGTCGGCAGCCTTCGCGGCCGCAGTCGCGGCTGCGAAGGCGGCCGACACCGTGATAAATGTGGGCAGCGGCGTGGCTACACCGGTGATATGCATCGCACGTGCCCTTAGCCGCGCATTCGGCAAACCCGAGAAGGTGCGGGTCACGGGTCAGTACCGCCTGGGCGACATTCGCCACAACATGGCCGACATTTCGCGCCTTGGCACAGTGCTGGACCTCGCGCCAAAGGTCTCGCTGGACGAGGGCCTGTCACGCTTCGTGCAATGGGTCCAGACACAGCCCCTGCCCGAGGACCGCCTCGGAGAGGCCAATGCGGAACTCGTGACACGGGGGATGATGGGATGATACCGCTGTGCTTCAGTATCTACGATGGAAAGGTCGCCTAGCCGATGCGAGAAACGTCCAATGAGTTGCGGGAAACGTCCAGTGCGACGCGTGCTCCGAATCTGGGATCCGTTACGCTGAACCCGAGTCCCATCGGACCCACTGCAACCATTGGCGCGACGGGACTTGGGAGGTCTGGTACCACGATGATTGCCCGAATTTTTTCCGATCTCGGGCTTGACATGGGGCATCATGTCACGGCGAACACGAGTGAAGACAAGCGAATACGGACCTTTGCCAAAGACGCCGACTTGGGAGGTTTTGAAAGTTACTGCCGCGATCGGGATGCGTTGGCGGACACTTGGGCATTTAAGGTGCCCGCGTTCCGAACGCGGATCAACGAGTTCTCTTCGGTCATGCGAAATCCCCGCTTTGTGATCACGTTCCGAGATATTCTTGCCGTTACAGTCCGAAACCAAATTGCGATTGGAGTCGAGTTCATGGATGCCCTGCGTCAGGCTGCAAAGGGATATTCTACTCTTGTGGAGCAGGTATCCAAAGTGAATTGTCCGATTCTTCTAATTTCCTACGAGAAGTCGCTTCAATACCCGCGCGAAACGGTTTCGGCCATCGCGGAGTTTTGCGGCGTTAAGCTCACAACCGAAGAGGTGATTCGTCTCGCCGAGCGCAACATCATCAACGGTGATCCGCGTTACCATGGCGGGCAACAATAGGCGAGTGTTCGAACAGGTTGTCGCGCCCCACCACCTCCACGCTACCAGCGAGAATTAAGGAACACGGATGAAGGATTCGATGGGTGATCAACGAATTCGAAAGGAATTACGAGAGTGGTCTGGAGGTCAAGCGATGGCTCACAGCAAAGGCGCACGCGCCGTTTTGAGAAAATGCTTGTCGGCCTACTTGAGAGAGCTAAAACTGCCCTCTTTAGTCTGCGGTTGCACTTCGCCTTTGCAACCTTTCATAGAAAGGACGGAAATGAAATCACAATCGATTGATTCAATGCAGTAGCATCCACGTCGGTTGCACACTTTCTTAATGCACGAGGATTCGAAATGGAGGAGGATGTTGGTTCGTCGTGATGGAACCCTCCCTGGTGGCCAAGAGCGAACTGAAGGGGCGAAGGCGAGGCGATGAAGAACATGTCATTGCACGTATCCGCGGCTATCAGTACCAAGCGGCGAAGCAAATGCGCAATTTTCACGTAAAGCGGA
Source organism: Aquibium pacificum (assembly GCF_040839445.1). Lineage (NCBI taxonomy): Bacteria > Pseudomonadati > Pseudomonadota > Alphaproteobacteria > Hyphomicrobiales > Phyllobacteriaceae > Aquibium > Aquibium pacificum. The sequence goes on from NZ_JBDPGJ010000012.1 coordinate 16,231, forward strand.
TGCTGGCTTTGAAGCTAGGCCCATTGGAGATGCAATGATCCATAGAGTTACCGTTATTGGCAACAGTCATATACGCGCGCTTGAAAAGGCGGTGGAAGACGGCATCGTTGGCCTAGGCGGCATCGAGACGCGATTTCTGTGGCTCAAGACAAAAAACCACGGCTCAGTTTCGAAAGAGGACGCAATCAAAGCGTGCTGCAGCCTTGGCGCCGGCGATCTTCTGGTTCTCTCCCATCTCGGTGCATTGCACAACCAACTTGCACTCTTCGAACACGACGCGCCCTTTTCTGTTGCCGACCCTGAAACCGGAGTGCCGACACCCGCGAATCGCACCGTGGTACCCGTGGCGGCGGTGCGCGAATTCTTCTTGACTCGAATTGGGCCCGCCTCCACTCTTAAGCAATTCGCTTCGGGGGCAAGCTGCCCCGTTTTTCATTTCGGCTCGCCCCCGCCGCGACGGCAGATGCTGAGGAAAATCAAGAAGGTGCGCCTCGATCGAGGCGAAGTAGATCTCCGCGCCTTCGCTGATCCCGCGCTGCGTCTTGCGGTCTGGCGGATCGAGACGGAGGTTGTCGATGCCCACCTTGAGGCGCTTGGAATACGCACTCTACCCGCGCCGCCGGAGGCTCGCGACGAGGACGGCTACCTGCATCCCGATTTCTACGCCGAGGACGCCACTCACGCTAATGCGGCCTACGGGGCATTGGTAATAATGCAAATCATCTCGGCGCTCGACCTATCGGGCTCACCGGAAGGAGGGGCAGCGTGATGCGTACCGTCCACCCGTACCGTACCCTGCCCGCAAAGGCATTCTGGCGGCGATCCGTCGCCGCCCTCCCAATGGCAGAGGTCGATCCTGTGGGCCGCTTCGATCTACGCATTACGCCGCAATCGAGGGTCGCCACCGCCGGAAGCTGCTTTGCCCAACACATCGCCCGCCATCTGTCGCGAACCGGCTTCGACTACATGGTGGCCGAACCGGGCCATCCGATCCTGCCGGAAGTGCTCCGGGCGGCTCATGGTTACGGGACCTTCTCTGCCCGCTATGGAAATATTTATACCTCCCGCCAGCTGCGCCAGCTCGTTGATCGCTCCTGGGACCGGTTCCAACCCACCGAAGCCCCTTGGCTCGACTCGGACGGCACCGTCCGCGATCCCTTTCGCCCCGCCGTGCAGCCCGGCAATTTTATATCGGTCGCAGAGATGGAGGCCGACCGGCGCCAGCATCTGACCGCGGTGCGCGGGATGTTCGAAACGCTCGATGTGTTCGTCTTTACTCTCGGGCTCACCGAATGCTGGATCTCATCTGAAGACGGCGCTGTGTTTCCAATCTGTCCGGGAGTTGAGGGCGGCACCTTCGATCCCGCACGGTATGTGTTCCACAACCTCACGGTGGAGGAGGTGGTAGCCGACATGCAGGCGGTCGTAGACCATCTGGCGGCGGTGAACCCATCGGCCCAGGTGGTGTTAACTGTATCGCCAGTGCCACTGGCCGCCACTGCTTTGCCTGACGGCCACGTACTAACATCGACTACATACTCCAAGTCGGTGCTTAGGGTCGCCGCACAGATGCTGTCCGACAATAATGTTGCGGTGCACTACTTTCCGTCGTACGAGATAATTACGGGCTCCTTCAACCGCGGCAGCTACTACGCTGACGACCTACGCAATGTGCTGGAGGAGGGAGTATCCCACGTTATGCGGCTGTTCCTATTGCACGCAGCGGGAATCTTGCCTGGGACGCAGGTGGCATCCAACACAGTTCGCTCCGCGGATGGCGACGAAGAATGGCTCGAGCGCGTGGCCCAGTTCGTCGAGGTTGAGTGCGAAGAAGCGTTTCTCGAGGACGTGGATAGAGACACACCATCTGCCGTGTTTGGAACGTCCCCTTCGAGCCAGAGATGCGATTGAAACATTGTGCGCGGGCGGCGGCGCGCCAGAATCTCTTTTAGTGCGGCGCATTCGTCAGCCGCTACCTTCAATCCCTGCAGGAGAACAGTGAACTTAATTTCATCACAGTCTTCTGCGACCGGAATGCGTCATCCGTAGGAGATGGAAATATATGAACCGAAGAATCAGCAAAGTTGCTACAGTGTTAAGTGGCGCGATACTTGTGAGTGCGTGTTCGGATAGCAATTCTCCAGGGGATACGTCTAGCGCGCCAACCTCGCTCAATTCGCCTGCGCCGGTCGCGCCGCCTTCACGTTTGGATTCAGTTTTGGACACCCGATTGACGGACTTAGCCGCTGTCAAGGCTGCCATCGAGAAGTATAAAGCTGATAAGGGCAGCTTTCCTATTTCTAGTGGTTGGAGTGGCGTTGGAAGTAAATGGGGAATGGATACTGCAGACTGGGTACCAGGTCTAGTTCCAAACTATTTACCTTCTTTGCCTGTCGATCCAAAAAGCGCTAGTTCACAATATCTGTACTGGTCGGATGGCAAGAACTACAAAATTATCGCTCATGAGATTGACGACTGTGAAGCAGTCCGTCAGTTAGACAGGTCAATGATCGATCCATCCAGGGATAGAGACGGCCGTTGCTGGGCTTACGGGTATTGGACCGATGGCGGAGTGGCGAAATAGTTTGTGATTTGACGTTGCCCCCTGGAATGCCCTCGGTTTGAACTGGACTCCGTCGAAAGGAGACGGAGATGAAGAGAAGCCGGTTCACGGAGGACCAGATTATTGGCGTGTTGAAGGAGCACCTGGCGGGAATCCCGACGGCAGAGCTGTGCGGCAAGCATGGGATCTCGGAGGCGACCTTCTATAACTGGCGTAATCGCTATGGCGGCATGGAAATGTCGGACGCCCGGCGGCTGAAGAAGCTGCTAGCGGAATCGATGCTGGACGTCGCGACGCTGAAGGAAGCGCTAGGAAAGTTCTGACGCCCAGGACAAGGAAGCGCTTCGTGGCCTGGGCAATCGAAGAGAAGTGCTACTCGCAGCGACGTGCCTGCGATCTGGTCGGGCTCGACCCGAAGACTTATCGCTATGCGTCGCGGCGGCCGGACGATGCCGCCGTGCGGGCGCGGCTGAAAGAGCTGGCGCTTGAGCGGCGTCGGTTCGGCTATCGGCGGCTCCACATCCTGCTGCGGTGGGAAGGCATCGAGCTGAACCACAAGAAGCTGTTCCGGCTCTATCGTGAGGAGAGGCTGACGGTGAAGAAGCGCGGTGGTCGCAAGCGGGCGCTGGGCACGCGAGCGCCGATGACGCTGCCGCAGGGGCCGAACCAGCGGTGGAGCCTTGACTTCGTATCCGACATGCTTGTGTTTCGGCGTGGAATAAGGGCTCTGACTCATATGTGGAACGGCCCGTTTGGCAAGGTATCTGTCGCGCGCAAATCGCTTCGGACGGTGCAGTCATATGTCCGGCCTCTCGTCGCGGTCGTTGACCGCTGGCCACGATGATATCCGCGATGCCGATCGCCTAATCAAATTCACGCGCTCGAAGGCGCACTGAGTCAGACGGTCTGGTCGGCATCGAGGTATCGTCCCTCGGTTCATCACGCTCTGGCACCTTGCCGTTTGATCCCGACGTCGAGACGCCGGGAACCCTTCTATCCTAAGCCTTCGTCATCAATGCGGGCGCTCGATAGATGCCGCCCTTGACGAGTAGCGCCCAGATCGTCCGCGCCATCTTGTTGGCCAGCGGTAAGACCGTATGTCCGCCTCTGCCGGTGAGGTGGTTCGCCCTACACTGCGCGTCCGAGGGTTGCTCGGACGGTCCGAGCCGATCCTCACCACAGGAGGACGAGCCATGTCGGATCGTAGAGAAGCA
>NZ_JBDPGJ010000013.1:0-18366 GCF_040839445.1 Aquibium pacificum
CAAGAAACTCGGCCGGTTCGATCGCGTCGGCCACCGCACCACCGGCGATCGTAAAGAGGGCACGTCGCGCGGCGCCGGCTGGGAGTTCGTCCATGTCGCCATCGACGACGCTTCGCGCATCGCCTTCGACGGAGGCCGGTTCGTTTGAGTCTCGCCGCCGGGGCTGGTTCTTCCATCATGACGTAGTAGCGCTCCTCGGCTTCGGCCGACGAGATTTTGCCGAAGGGCTCCAGCAGCCGGCGATTGTTGAGCCAGTCGACCCCGGTCAGCGTGGCGAACTCGACCGCCTCGAAGCTCCGCCAGGGCCCGCGTCGATGGATGACCTCGGTGATGTAGAGGCCGTTGACCGTCTCGGCGAGAGCGTTGTCGTAGGAGCCGCCGACACTGACTATGGAGAGTTCGATGCCGGCTTCGGCAAGATGCTCGGTGTAGCGGATGCTGACATATTGGGCGGATTCAAGTGGTCGTCGCAACACTCGCAAGCGGGAGGTTACGATGACTCTTCGAAAGCGGCGGTCGCATCGATCTGGTCGGGCGCCATTGCCATCGCCAGGACGCCCTCCAGAGGCGAAGCGCGCTGAGCTTCAGCAGTTTTGGTTGGGAATTGCGCGGGGAGTTACGAGCGAGAATGCTGCATTGGAGGCGGGCATATCGCAGCCTGTCGGAGCAAGGTTGTTCCGAAAGGCAGGCGGCATGCCCCCATCGATGTTCAGATCGTCAGCCAAGCCGCCATCCGGCCGGTATCTTTCCTTCGCGGAGCGGGAAGAGATCGCACTTCTACGCGTGCAGGGCCTGTCGGTGCGCAGCATCGGTCGCATCCTCGATCGAGCCGCTTCAACGATCTCCCGGGAGTTGCGCCGCAACGCTGCCACGCGCAGCGGCGGCTTGGAGTATCGCGCCTCGACTGTACAATGGTACGCTGAGCGATCGGGGCAGCGCCCGAAGATCGCGAAGCTTGCGTTGAACCCAGCCCTGCGCCTCTATGTCGAGGAAAGGCTTGCCGGCACAGTTGCCGCACCTGACGGGATCGTTGCTGCTGGTCCTACTGTCCCCTGGAGCGGACGTCGGCATGGGCAACGCAAGGATAGAAGATGGGGAAAGGCGTGGAGCCCAGAGCAGATCGCCCGGCGTTTGGCGATCGACTTTCCAGATGATGGGACGATGCGGATCAGCCACGAAGCCATCAATCAGGCCCTCTTCATCCAAGGTCGAGGAGCGCTGCGTCGAGAGCTGACGGCATGCCTGCGGACCGGGCGAGCACTGCGGACGCCACGGGCGCGTGTCGGCCTTCGTGGCAAGGGCTTCGTGTCATCCGAGATCATGATCAGCCAACGCCCGGCTGAAGCTGATGATCGTGCAGTCCCCGGACATTGGGAGGGGGATCTCATTCTGGGGCTTGGCAGTTCGGCGATCGGCACGCTCGTGGAGCGCACGACACGGTTCACGATGCTGCTGCATCTACCGCGGCTGCACGGCCATGGCGAAGTACCGCGATCCAAGAATGGACCGGCCCTTGCCGGACATGGTGCGGAGGCTGTTCGTGACGCAATCACGCGCACCATCACAACCCTGCCCGAAGAACTTCGCCGCTCGCTGACATGGGATCAGGGTGCCGAGATGGCTCAACATGCCGCCCTCAAGATCGACTCGGGGATCCAGGTCTACTTCTGCGACCCTCAAAGCCCTTGGCAGCGCGGCACAAACGAGAACACCAATGGCCTGCTGCGCCAGTACTTTCCGAAGGGCACGGACCTCAGCGCGCATACCGCCGAAACGATCGCGGCGGTTGCAGCGACTCTGAATGCGAGACCTCGGAAGTCTTTGGGCTGGAAGACTCCAGCCGAAGCGCTTGACAAATGGCTGGCGCAGGGGAATCCAGCTCCTGCGACGACCGCTTGAATCCGCCTTGGGAGCCCCTGTCGGAATGGTCCACCAGACCGCCGCGATGAATGGGTAGCTGTTCGTGCAGGGCCTGTTCGAGAGTGCCCAGTTTTCCCCGAGCCAGCTTGGGGCGCCGCGATGCTGACGCGAGGGGTTATATCCTTCGGCCAGCGACGATGAAAAAATGGCATAATATTCGCCTGTCCTGCAGTTTCATTTGACAGTTAATATATCATGACGCAAGGTAAAGGACACGGTCGGCGGGTGGAAAATGAGAACCTTTGCAATTGTCGTTTGTCATCGATTCGACAGCAATTATCAGAAGCGATATGATAAACTTTTGGAATTGCTCTCTACCTATCCAGAAATATGGATGGAAGCGCCTTCCATGTTCATTCTGAAGACGGATGAGGAAATCGGGAGCGTTGAAGAGAAAATCCGAAGCGCCGGCTTTCAGCCTGAGACAGACACACTCTTGGTTATCGACGTAACGGAACAGGAAGCCGTCTTCGCCGGGAGAATCGAAAATCTGGCGCGGCTACAGGCGATGTTTCAGCCGAAAATGATGAATTAACTGGAGCATGGCCGGCCTGATAGCAGATGCGAAGGCGAACGTGTTGTGGGAGCCGCTAGGCTCAGGACCCATTGAGAGCCAGAGGATCACGGCTGCAGCGATGCAGATGGCTGAGAAGAAGGTGTGTGCGCATCGGTCGTAGCGGGTTGCGATGCGCCGCCAGTCCTTGAGTTTGGCGAACAGGTTTTCGACCTTGTGGCGCTGGCGATGGAGGACCTTGTCGTAGTCGAAGGGGACTGTGCGACCGCGGCTCGACGGGATGCACGGCGTGATGCCCCGGGCTTCGAGTTCGGCGCGAAACCATGCGCTGTCATATCCGCGATCGGCAATCAGATGAGAGGCCGTCGGCATGGAGTCGAGCACGAGGCGCGCGCCCTTGTGGTCGCTCATCTGGCCTTCCGACAGGCGCAGGATGATCGGCCGTCCGTCAGCGTCGTAGATGGTGTGGAGTTTGGAGTTCAGCCCGCCTTTCGTTCGTCCGATACGACAGGGAACATCCCCCTTGTCACTAGGCTCGCCGCCGTGCGGTGGGCCTTCAGATGCGTCGCGTCGATCATGATGCGCTCGGGCTCTGGTCTTGGCCGACGAGGCCTACGAAGATGCGGTCGAACACCCCCATAAGGCTGCAGTGCATGAAGCGGTTCTAAAACGTCTTGTGCGGGCCGTAGCCGGCCGGCGCGTCCTTTCACTGCAGCCCGATGCGGATCACTTGATGATGCCGCTCACCACCCGCCGGCCATCAACCCGCGGAACGCCGTGCGGCAGCGGGAAGAACGGCGACATCCGCGCGATCTGGCGCTCCGCCAGCGGACTTGGGTCGGCCCCGGCCTTACCTTGGAATACGACCTTGCCAGCATCGTCGACAACGTAGACGCTGGTCTCCTTCGTCGACACATCCAGCCCGACATTGGAGTGCGCCCCTGAGGGTGGACAGTGGTCGGGCTGCTGTTCTGCCAGTCTGACGGATGTGTTGATCCTCGAACTGCTGCGGGCTCAGATAGCCGAGCGCCGAATGGAGCCTGCGGTTGTTGTAGACGTCCTCGATGAAGCGGGGTAGGTGTTCAGTGACGTCGTCGAAGGTTTCGAAAGCCATAGGGTAGACGGCTTCGACCTTTAGCGTCTTCATGAAGCTCTCGGCCTTGGCGTTGTCATAGGGATTGCCTCTGCGGCCCATCGAGCCGATCAGACCTTGATCGGCAAGAAGCTGCCGGTAGATCTCGGCAGCATATTGCGAGCCGCGATCGGAATGGTGAATGCAGCCTAGGGTCCGGACTCAATTGCACCAGTAGATGACGGTTGCTGCGATGAGGGCTGCGGCGAGGAAGTTTCTGGCGAGCTTGTTCTAGCGGGTTGCGATTCGACGCCAGTCCTTGAGGCGGCACCAGAGGCGCTCGACGAGGTTCCTGGCCTTGTAGGCGTCGCGATCGTAGGGGATGGGGTTGCGCCGGCTGGTGGTGGAGGGGATGACCACCTCGGCGCCCGGGTCGGCAATGGCGCTTCGGATGGCGTTGGTGTCATAGCCCCTGTCGGCGATCAGCCTGTCGAAGCGGCCCCTCGCTTGCTCGCAGGTTGGTTGCCATGGTCATGTCGTTGATGTTGCCGGCCGAAAGCATGAGCAGACGCGGCCGGCCTTGCGGGTCGGTCAGTCCGTGGAGCTTGCTCGTCCGGCCGCCGCGCGAGACGCCGATGGCTTGCGCGACGGCCCCCCTTTATGGATGGCCCGCCCCTCCCGCCGAAGCTTGTGTGTAGGATGTCGGTGTTCAAGAGAGGAAGGAGCGGACCATGAGCATTGTGATCCTTGGCATCGACCTGGGCAAGAACAGCTGCAGTGTCGTCGGCCTGGACGAAAGCGGAAAGGTCGTCATTCGACGGCGAATGCGACGCGAGGGGGTGATCGCGTTCGCTACAAAGCTGTCGCCCTGCATCATGGCGATGGAAGCCTGCTGCGGTGCACATCACATGGGGCGATCGCTGGCGGCACTGGGCCATCAGGTCCGTTTAATGTCTCCGGAATATGTGCGCCCTTATGTGAAGGCTCAAAAGAACGATGACCGCGATGCTGAGGCGATCGCCGAAGCGGCGACGCGACCCACCATGCGCTTCGTCGAACTCAAGAGCGAAGAGCAGCCCGACGTTCAAACCCTGCATCGAGTGCGTGACCGCCTGGTCAGTGAACGCACCTCGTTGACCAATCAGATCAGGAGCCTGCTTTTGGAGCGCGGGCACGTCGTGGCCCAGGGTCACGCCCGGCTGCGTCTTTCGCTGAGTGAACTGCTGGACAACGGCGGCGACGCGCTGAGCCGACGGATGGCGTTCCTACTCGAGGACATGCGTTCGCGCTGGGAAGAGCTGGACCGCCGCATCGCGGCCTTTGACGCCGAGTTCGCAACCATGGCGCGGACCGACGACCGCGCCCGGCGACTGACAGGCATTCCCGGCATCGGAGCGCTGAATGCCACCGCACTGGTAGCCGCAGTTGGCAGCGCGGCAACATTCGACAAGGGACGCGACCTCGCCGCATGGTTGGGCCTTGTGCCTCGGCAAGCCACAACTGGAGGAAGGCCGAAGCTCCTGGGTATCACGAAGCGCGGAAGCAGGTATCTGCGCAAGATGCTGATCCAGGGCGCACGGTCGGCTATACCCTCGTTGACCAAGAGCAACACGGCGGTCGGATCGTGGCTGCGCGCACTCCTCGCTCGCACCCACCTCAATGTCGCCGTCGTCGCGCTGGCTGCGAAGATGGCCCGCACTGTGTGGGCGCTGCTCCACCACGGAAGGACTTATCAGGTCGCGTCGAAGTAGGGATGAGGAACAAACGTCCGGATATTAACTGCCGGACGTCACGAGCTGCGAGTGGTGAAAGGAAGATGGCCTGACAGTCGATCGGTGTTCCGAAAACCTCCGGCGTAAAATGGCCCAACGAGGCCGGCCCCTTTATGAGGATCGGAACGCGCGGATCTCCATCTTGGCGGCGGCCGTCAGGCCGACATGCCGGATACGTTTATGCAGACTGTTCACACCATCCTCCAATCGTCGCTTGCAACCGGGGCGGGCCATACGTTTTCGCCGCCCGCCGAGCGGTGCGCCTTGATGTGGGTGGCATCGATGGGGACTGTTCCCCACACGCCGCTATGGCCGGTCAGCGCCTCGAACATTCCCAGCCAGATGCCTTGGCGGCTCCAGCGGTTGAAGCGGTTGTAGATCGTGGTGTACGGCCCGTATTCGGGCGGGCGGTCACGCCAGCGGGCGCCGCTCTTGAGCATGTGCACGATGCCCGAGATGACGCGTCGGTCGTCAACCCGATGTGCACCCTTGCGCCCTCGAGGAAGCAAGGGCTCGATCCGAGCCCACTCCACATCGCTAAGCCAGGTCAGACGCTGCTTCACAAAGCCCTCCGTTCCAACGGAACCCTTGAATCAGCAAATCAATCCCGCGCCAACCCTATTGAGTACAGACCCTAGCGGTGGTCTTCTCCGATTGATAGCGGCCCTCAAGGCGGCGACCGTCAGGCGCGCATCGATGGAGCGGCCGATGGCGTAGCCGACGATCAGGCGCGACCAGGCATCGAGCAGGACGGCGACATAGACGAAGCGGGTCGGCAGCGCGACATAGGTGATGTCGGAAACCCACAGCTGGTTCGGACCGGCCGGAACCATCTCCTTCGCCAGATTGGGGAAGATCGGGCCGTCATGATCGCTGTCGGTGGTGGCCACGAAGCGCCGCCTCATCTTGGGCTGCAGATCATGCTCGCGCATCAGGCGCCGGATCTTTTCGTGGTTCACGACGAAGCCTTGCTGACGCAGCGCAGCGCCGACGCGGCGATAACCGTAGGACTCGAACCCGTCGCAGATCGCGAATATTGCCTCGACGATCGCGGTGTCGTCGGCCGCCTTCTCCGGGCGGTCGTAGTAGGTCGAGCGCGCGATCCCCATCAGTCGGCATCCTTCGGCGATGGAGATGCCGCGGGGCCGGTGACGACGGATGCAGTCCCTCTTCTCGGCGGCGGTGCGCTTTTCAGAGCCCCCTTTAGAAACTCCAGTTCCAGAGCCTGCTTGCCGACGAGCCGCTCAAGGGCCGCGATCCGAGCCTTGCATTTCTGGATAAGGTCGGCGGCCCGCGCATCGTCATCGAAGGCGCCTTCCTCATATTTACGTACCAGACACGGATCAGGTTGCGGGTGACGTCGTGCCGTTTCGCCAAACCGTGAAGCGTCTCGCCTGACAGATATTCCTGCGCGACCTGCCGCTTAAACTCGATGCTGTGAGTGCGATATCTTGCCATGGGTTCCCTTTTTGATAACCCGACAAGCCTGGTCAATTCCTCAAGCCGATCTGTCCACCCTCAGGGGCGCACTCCAAAGCGGGGTCTTTACTCCGCCGGAACACACGGGAGCGGCAACCGAAGCCGAAGATCGAACCGTGGAAGGACCAGCTGGACGGGCTCCTCAACGGCAATCTCGGCAAGGCGGCGCGCGAGCGATCCGACCATGCCGATGGCAAGGGCTCCCCCGCCGCCCAAGCCTAACCGGCGAGCTGCTAACGGAGCGTTTTCCACGTCTCCCAGCGTGAGCATTTGCGTGCTATGACGATGTGAGGGATAAGATCGGCCCGTCGTATGTGAATTTAAGGCTCGCAATGCAGAACGATAGCCACGCGGCAGCGAAAGCTTTTGTAACCGGCAGGGACACTCGCGACGCGGATCGACCGATCATCATTGCCGCGATCGGTGTCGTCATGATTAGACGCCGAGTGTTCGGGTCCGCGAACCCGAGTGAAGCCGGATGAGCATTGCTGACTCGCCCTCTCGACCACGTCACTGGCCATTGACCTACATATTCCCCACCTCGTCTGGCCTGGGGGGCAGATGGACGACGGTCATCTACGGCCTGTTTCTGGCCGGTGTGGCGCTGTGGATCCTCAATTACCTGTTCCTCGCCACGGCCCGGCACCAGGGCGACGAGGACAACTATCTCTTCGCGTCGAAGGTACTCGCGAACTGGCTTTTGCAGCGGCCGCCCGTGCCAACGCTTGCCAAGGTCATCGACGCCGTCGTCGACAATGGCTGGTTCATGCCCGGCATGCTCCTGGTCACAGTGCCTGCCTTCATCGCCGATCCGTTGCTCAGCGCGGCTAACCACATCTGGCTCTGGCGCCTCAATTCGGCGCTGTTATCGTTTGCGGTGTGGATCTGGACACTACGCAGGGTCGACCTGCTCCTTGGGCAGACGTTTACGATCGCGCTACTGATATGTCCAACCCTTATCTTGGGCTGGATCCTGTTTACCTCGACGATCTTCGGAGAGGTCGTGGGAGGCCTCTTGATCGCCGTTGCCTTCGCTCAAGCCTATCGGCTTGCGCTCATCCTCCTTCACCAGGATCGAGTCGACCTCGCGACGATTCTGCGATTCGAACTTCTCCTGCTCGCGGTGGTCTATGTCCGCGGCAACGCTATCGTCCTTGTGTTTGCGATCCATGTCTTTCTCGCCGTCATGGTCCTGCTCGCGGACAGGCGGGAGTTCGTCCTGCGCAACCTGAGCAACAGTCTCGCGGGCGTGCTGGTCTTTGCCGCACTGCTTGCGCCGTGGAGTCTGCTTGTCAGCAGCAAGCTCGGCGGGCCGGTTCTGACGACCAGCACGCTGACCCTGTCGCTGGGAATTACGTTTGGGGGCGCCAACCAGATCTGCTTCGGGCCCTGTCCGGGCGACAACACTTGGCGCGAAGCGGTCAAGTTCTCCAGGGAATATGGTAGAGCACACCAAATCAGCGAACTTGAGGCCCAGAAGCTGATGACCGACTACGCGCTCCGCAACGTCACCTACACGTCCTATATGAAGCGCGTCGCCCACAACTTTCGCTCGTTCCTGTCGACCCCCACCGCATTCTTCGACCGGTTCGCGTCAGGTGTGAAGTCGATCACCGACAAGGATGTCCTCGCCGCCCTATCTGATTTGGTCAAATACGCCTCGCTGGCGGTTTACGTCCCGGTGATATTGCTTCTTCTATGCGCGAACGTGTGGATCGTGACCCCGCGGAACCTCGAGATGCAGGTGATGAGCCTATGCGTTAAGTTGTTTACTCTCTGCATCTTCGTACAGCCGTTTCTCCACCCCAGCCATGCGCGATACTGGCCGCTTTTCGCCCCGCTGATGGGGCTTTCGGCTGCCTTCCTGTTCAATCTCGCTTTCGCCCGAAGGCTCGGTCCGGCTGGAGTTTTTCCCGACCTGGCGGCCGCCTCAGTCAGGCCCCGGGTGGGCACGTTCCTCCTCGTGGTCCAGGCCCTCTATTCGGCGATGTTCATCCTCATGGCGTTTCAGATCTGCTGCTTTCTAATCGCCTAGCGGGTGTCCTGATCAAACAAGTTGCAGACATTTTCCGCGCCGAGGGCGAAACAGCGAGAACCGCTCCATGATTAAAGTATCGATTGTCACCCCCGTCTACTCGGGCGAGGCCTATCTCCGGCGTCTCGTCGGGGAGGTCGAGCGGCTGAGGGACGAGTGCGTCGCCAAACAGGCGCCGTTTGCGGCGCACGAACTGATCCTGGTGGATGACGAAGCGGTGGATGGATCCGGCGTTCTCATCGATGAACTGGGTCGTGAGAAGTCTTGGGTTAATCCAATCCACCTGTCGCGCAATTTCGGGCAGCACGCGGCAACTATAGCCGGCATCCTACACAGTTCTGGGGACTGGGTGGCTACCATCGACGAGGATCTCCAGCATCCTCCCGGGCGCATCGTCGAACTGCTGAGGCGGGCGGTGACCGAACAGCGCGACGTCATCTACGCCAGCCCCTCGGAGGGAATCCACGAGACGATGATGCGCGACTGGACTTCGCGGACTTACAAGCGCCTGATCGAAATGCTGTCCGGTAACCCTAACGTACGAAAGGTGAACAGCTTTCGCCTAATCCGCGGCGCCGTGGCACGCGCCGCGTCGAGCGTCTGTGCCCACGACACGTTCTTTGACGTCGCGCTGTCCTGGTTTACCAAGCGCATAGACGTGGTGACCATGACCCTGAAGGACGAACGCTACATCTCGACCGGGAGGAGCGGCTACCGCTTTCGGTCCCTCCTGTCGCACGCCCGAAAGCTGCTGTTTTCGAGCCACATCAAGATCCTGCGCGCGGCTTCACTCAGCGGTCTCGTCATCTCAGGCATCGTCCTTGTCCTGTCCCTCGTCCTGCTGTTCTCCAAGGTCCTGTTTCCGACCGCCATCGAGAGTGTTGGCTGGACGTCGCTGATGCTGACGATCGCGTTCTTCGGAGGTGTCATCGTGTTCCTGCTCGGCATCGTGCTCGAATACCTTTCCTTCCTGATCCTGCGCGCGCACGGGAAGCCGCTCTACTTTACGATAGACCGGTCGAGTGACGCGGTACTTCACGCCTATTTCGCCCGCTGGACATGACCATCCTCTCCTGGCTCGATTTCGGCCCGCGGTCGCGCCAGAGGGTCGTGGCGCTGTTCGGCCTCGGACTCGTCGGCGCGGCGATGCACGACGCGATCATACGGTCGGAGCGTCCGTCGGAGGCCTTGCTTCCCTTTTCATAAAGCGACACGCGGGCAGACGGCTCGCATCCTCGACGTGCTCAGGCGGCACGCGGCGGAGACCGAGAACGTGGATCTGTCCATCATATGGGCGGCCGGACGGGCTGGTTTCGGTGCGGACAAAGCCACGGTCCTCGACGAGATACCCGCGTTCGAGTCCATCCTCGACCTGAGCGAGACGACGCTCGACATCCTGGCCTTGGGCTCCGTCTGTTTCCATTTCCTGAGTTCAGCGGGCGGCCTATTCGAGACACAGGTCGATGTCGATGCCGCCACCCACTTCGCACCGCTGCGGCCTTACGGCGTCTACAAGCTTGTGCAGGAGGCGAAGGTCGAAGCCCTGCGGGCGCCTATTGCGAAGATGATCTACCGGCCCAGCGCCGTCTACGGATATGGGGAGCCGACGGGGCGTGTCGGCCTGCCTATTATGCTGCTGAAGAACGGCCTCGGCAACTGGACGACCCACGCTGTTCGGAAAGCCCGGTACGTTGAGGGACTATGTCCTGAGCGACGACATCGGCGAGTGCGTGCTGCAAAAGCTGGCGGACGGCGGCCGCGGCGTTAACCAGACGTATCTTCTTGCCACCGGCAAACCAACCTAAATGACCGAGATGATCACCCGCATCGAGCGTCTTCCGGACCGGCACGTCTATGTCCAGTACGAGCGCGGCGACAATGCCAGCGACAACACGTTCCGCAGAGCCGCCCTTCCACAGGACTGGCATCCGAGCGGCCGCGAGTCGGACTCTACAAGAAACTGTACCAGATCCGCGCGGCGTTCGGGGCCTGCGACCGGCCAACGGAAAGGAAATCAATTCGTACAGTGGCGAAGTCGCTGATCGATCCGACTATTTGATGTGGAAATCAGCAACTTAGCTTGACTTGCAGTGGCAAGCGGTGTCCGTTGGCGCTCCATTCCACGCATTGAGTTATCAATCTTGACGCATCCTGTCGACACCGGCCCGCGGCTCTACTTCCCCGCACTCGATGGCTTGCGCTTCTTGGCATTTCTCCTCGTCTTTGCGCGGCATACCCTGGGCCCGCAAGACAACAGTATGGTGGCCTTCGCCGTAGAGTTCGGCTGGTCCGGCGTGGATTTGTTCTTCCTGCTCTCCTCGTTCTTATTCTTCGCCATGCTTTCTGCTGAGAATGACAAGAATGGGCAGATCAATTTCAGGTTCTTCTACCTACGGCGGATCCTTCGCATCATTCCGCTCTATTTTCTATATATCGCGATCGTCTGGTCAATCGGATATGCATACGGAACGCCGGGAAATACGATTTGGTCGCTCCTTGCGTATCTGACGTTCACGATCAACCTGCTCTGGGGTTGGACCAGCGAGAGGTGGTCGTTCTTCATGGGCAACCACCTCTGGACAATTGCGTACGAGGAGCAGATTTACCTCGTGCTCCCCTTCATCATTGCGGCCATCATAGGAACCAAAGGTCGACTGAAAATCGCCTTGGCCGCGCTCCTTGTGGCGGCCTGCATCAGCGCATGGCTGCGTTGGTATATAACCTCGCACGGCCTGATGGTAAGTGAGAATACAGTATATATGACCCCGTTCTTGAGAGCAGAGACGGTGATAGCAGGTATTATCTGCGGCATGGCCTGGGCGTCAGATATCTATAAGCGCGTCCCATCCTGGGTATATGGAATTGTGACGCTCCTGATCATTGTGTCGTTGTGGCTGTACACCCGGGAATATGGATTTAGTCAGTTCAATCACAGAAACGGTTTGATTGTCTATCCGATTCTGGCATTGTTATTCTCCGCTCTTCTCCTTTACTGCCTTAGCGAAGAGAGTTACCTTGCGAGGATTCTGGCGTTAGGGCCGATCGCATATCTAGGGAAGATCAGTTATGGACTATATATCTGGCACTTCTTCATTGCCCGCTGGATCCCACCAAGGGTGGCGAAGTACTTTGAACTCGACGTTACCTATGGACTGATGTTCGTGATCGGTCTGGTGCTGACGATCCTTGTTGCCGCTGCATCATATCATCTCTACGAGAGACGCTTCATTCGCCTGAAAGACCGGTTTACGTTTGTTCGAAATCGGCCCGCTTAGCGGTCCCGTCTCCGAGCAGGCGTCGTCGCGCTCTCGGAGTGAGCTTTCCGGAGGTTGTCCAATCGGACCGGGCGGGGGAGACTGGAGTTGCCAGTCTTCCCCGCCCGGTCCGACGTCGCTGCGTCGAGAAGAGATGGCGCTGTCGGTCATAGAAGTTCGTCTTTCGCAAGCCCAGGTGGCGCAGGCGTATGGTGTATCGGCGAAGATCGTGGCGCGCTGGGTCGGGCGCTTCAAGGCCGAAGGGCGCGCGGGCATGACCGATCGCTCGTCTCGGCCCAAGGTGATGCCGAACATGACCCAACAGGCGGTGGTTGACCGCATCGTGGCTTTGCGCCGTTAGCGCTGGACCGGCCGGCACATCGCACTCGAGGTCGGCGCCTCGCCGGCCACCGTCAGCCGGGTGCTCAGGCGCGCCCGGCTGTCACGGCTGAAGGACATTGAGCCGGCCGAGCCGGTCGGGCGCTACGAACCGTGACCACCCCGGCGAGATGATCCACATCGACATCAAGAAACTCGGCCGGTTCGATCGCGTCGGCCACCGCACCACCGGCGATCGTAAAGAGGGCACGTCGCGCGGCGCCGGCTGGGAGTTCGTCCATGTCGCCATCGACGACGCTTCGCGCATCGCCTTCAGCCAGACCCTGCCCGACGAACAAAAGCGCCGTCGTCTTCTTCAGGGCGGCAATCGCCTCCTCTCGCTGCATGACGATGGTCAAGTCGGGTAGTCGAAAACCAGGCGGGTTCCACCGGCAAGGGAAAAGTCTCGTCCATAGCAAACACAGGGTACGCACGATGGCGGCCCTCACCGTCCTCAACACGAGCTTCTGATCCAGGTGGAAGACCCGGACATTATCTACAGGGTCATCGTTTGCGATGCCCTCACGGCCCTAGCTGACAGAGGTCTTCCACCCGGCACCCGCCCTTCGAAGAAGGGCCGGTAGTCTGAACCGCCTTTGACGACAGCGTGCACGACGCGGGCCATCTTGGCGGTAATTGCGGTCATCGCCTTCCGACGCAGGTCTGGACTGTCGCGATCCTTCGCGATGTAGCGCTCGAACTTGTGACGGAACCCGTTCTCACGTTGACGGATAGCAACTGTGCGGCGATCCACAGCGTACGGCGCAGCCTGGCATTGCCGAACTTGGAAAGCCGGGTCTGGCCACGATACTGGCCAGACTGCTGTGTCGACAGGTTCAGCCCGCAGAATTTGAGAAACTGGCAGTAATGATGGAAGCGGCGTAGGTCGCCGGCCTCGGCAATCATCGTCAGCGCATTGATTGGCCCGATGCCGGGGATCTGTCGCAGGAGCTGGTAATCCTGGCTATGTCGCAGCGACTCGTCTGCCTGTGCTTCGATCTCGTTGCGCTGACGGATCAAGCTACGGGCCTCAGCAAACCATGCGGAACATATGAATGGCGGGGGCATCAAGCGGCAACGGCAGCCCGATCGAGGTGCGTGCCGACTCGTAAATATCCATTAGAATCTGTGTTTTGCTGACCTTGCGGCCGACGACATCCCACGCAGCTTTGACGAACTCGTCCTTCGTCAACGCCATGATGCTCGCCGGTGTCGCGAAGGCGTCGAGGAAAGCGAAGAACCAATCGCTGCGACTGTTTCCACGGAAGCGATCGATCTCGGGAAAATACAGCGGCAGGTAGTGTGTCAGGATGCGGTGCTGGATCTCGGTCTTGGCCTTTGCGATCGCCTCATGTGTCTTCGACAGCTCCTGTACGTCATTGGTTCCGGCGCGCAGCGGATCGTGATAGCGCTGGGTCGCCTGGATCTTCAGCATGTGCAGCATCACCTGCGCATCCTTTGGATCGTTCTTGTCCCAGCTGTTGTGCAAGGCTTCGCGGGTTCGGGCGAGCGCCAGCGACGAAATCAACCGTACCTCGAAGCCCGCTTCAGCCAGGCGCCACGCGATGGGTCTCTGATAATTGCCCGTCGCCTCAAAGCCGCAGACTATAGTTCGGCCGTACGCCAGCAGCACCTCAATCAGCCGATCATTCTCGGCACGATTGCTAAGGACCAGCAGCCGGCGGCGCGCTTGCCGCCAGGTGCTTCGATCAGAACTTCGTTGCGCACCTTGGCAATGTCGACGGCTACAAGCAGGGCGTCGGTGGGTATAGAATCTGCAATGGTCATGGTCAGTCTCTCCGGAATGGGTTGTGAACACTCACATTCTAGAGAAACTCTGACTGGCCATGGCCGCCTCGAGCGGTGCGCGCCTGCAGCGAAAAGCTGCGCGCACCGCTTTCTCAGCTGCCTCGGCTCATTCCTTCCTTAGGTGCTACGGCTCGTGCTACCGCTCGAAGGCCTTCGCCAAGGCCTGCCGCAAGCTCGGGCTCAGGCATGTTAGGACAAGGGCCTATACGCCCAGGACAAACGGAAAGGCCGAACGCTTCATCCAGACCGAGCTGCGCGAGTGGGCATACGCCGTGGCCTACCCGAACTCCGACCATCGCGCCGCCTAACTACCGATCTGGCTCCGCCGCTACAATTAGCTTTGTCTACACGGCAGCCTGAAGTCCAAAACGCCGATCAGCCGCCTCGGCCTGACCGCGGACAACCTGTTGAGACTCCACAGCAAAGGAATGGCCTGAAGACGCAGGGCATTCCGGCATGGGGTATGCCGTGATTATGGGATGGCCCGCCCCTCTCCAGAGCAATCGGATAGGATTGCTTCGTTTTGGAACGAGAGAGGAACGGACCGATGTCGATCTTCGTGCTTGGAATTGATCTTGGCAAGAACGTGTGCAGCCTCGTCGGGTTGGATGAGGCTGGTGCTGTTGTCCTTCGTCGACGTCTTCGTCGTGATGGCGTTGTGGATTTTGTCGGCAAGCTGCCGGCTTGCATCGTGGCAATGGAAGCCTGTTGTGGCGCACACCACCTCGGCCGTCTGCTCGACGCGGCAGGTCACACGATCCGGCTCATGTCACCGGAATACGTTCGCCCCTATGTGAAGGCCAACAAGAATGACGACCACGATGCCGAGGCGATCGCGGAAGCCGCGACGCGGCCGACGATGCGCTTTGTGCCGGTCAAGAACGTGGCGCAATCGGACATCCAAGCCTTGCATCGGGCGCGCGCTCGTCTGGTGGCGGAGCTCACGGCGCTGATCAACCATCTGCGCGCGCTTATGCTTGAGCGTGGCATTGTCGTGGCACAGGGGCGGCGCAAGCTGGAGGATACGCTTTCGACCTTTGCCGACAGGGGCGATCCCCGACTGACTCTGCGCATGCGGGTTCTGGTCGAGGGTTTGCGCGCCGAATGGCGCAGCCTCGATGAACGGATCGCTGCCTTCGACGCGGAGTTCGTGGCAATGGCGCGTGAGGACGAAGCGGCCCGTCGACTCTCGACGATCCCCGGGATCGGCGTCATCAACGCCACAGCGCTTATAGCTGCGGTTGGCGACGCGCGGAGCTTCGGACGCGGCCGCGACCTTGCCGCCTGGCTGGGCTTGACACCGCGACAGGCAACCACCGGGGGCAAGCCGCGATTGCTCGGCATATCGAAACGCGGCAACCGGTATCTGCGAGCGAACCTGATCCATGGCGCGCGAGCTGTGCTGCCGCACATCATGATGCAGACCACGCCCGCTTGGTCGATGGGCACGCGGCCTGTCGGAAAGGACGCACAAGAACGTTGTCGTCGTCGCGCTGGCGGCCAAGCCGGCTCGCATTGTCTGGGCGGTATTGCGCAAGGAGCGCAGCTTCGATCCGGCGATCGCGGCGGCATAGGAAAGAGACGGGCATCGGCTGCCGAGCTGATGGTCGCGACAATCTGCGGGTGGTGAAGAGAAGATGGCCTGACAGTCGAACGGCAACCTGGAAACCTGGACAATTGAACGGTCGCTCGAGACCGGCGTGATTAGAACGACCAGGCTGCGCGGATCTCCATCTTGGCCGGGGCATGATCCCGAGACCGGATACGTTGACGCAGACTGAATAGAGCGATCTTCAATACACCCTTGCAGACGGGGCGGGCCATACGTTCATTGGAGACCTCGAATCAACGAGGTTTCCACATAGCCGATCGCTCGTTCCTGAATCATTTCTCCGCCCTCGAAGACCCGCGCCAGTCGTGGGAGGTGGTCTATCAACTCGACGAGGTCCTGCGCTGTGGCGTGCGCAAGCCGGACCTCTTCGGCGACTGCGGCCTTACGAATGGGGCATTCCCTCGCCTGACACCCTAAACGACGTGATGAACGCGCTGCCGGCCAGTTTCTTCTCGGGGTGCTTCACGGCATGGGTGGCCGGACTGGCCGAGGCCAAGCCGGACATCGACGGCAAGACATCGCGCCGCCCGAGAGCACGCGACGGGTCACCGCTGCATCTGGCGTCGGCCTGGGCGAGTCGCCAGCGGCTCTTCCTCGGACAGTAGGCGGTCGCAACAAAGTCCAACGAGATCAAGGCCATCCCGATGCTCTTGGAGCGCCTCGAACTCACCCGTGCCCTCTTCACAATCGACGCCATGGGCTGCCAGAGCAACATCGCCGAGGGCATCGGCGTCAATGGGCCGACTATCTGCTCGCCCTCAAGGACAACTGGCCGATGCTCGCCGACGACGTGCGCCCCTTCTTCGACGGGGAGTCGGCTGGCGCCTTCGACACTGAGGTCACCATCGACGGGGACCACGGCCGCATTGAAACCCGCCGCCACCGCGTCAGCCACTACGTCGCATGGCTTTCCATGGACCGCCGCTTCCCGGGAGAGCCGCGCTTTCCCGCCTTCGCCAGCCTTGTCATGTTCGAAGCGGGAATCAAACGTGGTGCACCTCGCTATAGGCCGCAGATACTACCTTTCCTCCGCCAGTCGCAATGCCCGCTTCTTCGCATACCCTGTCCGCGCCCACTGGGGCGTAGCGAACCGACTTCACTGGGTTCTCGACCTCGTCTTCCACGACGACCCGAATCTGTGTTTCGGCGTGGAATAAGGGCTCTGACTCACATCTGATGATTTTGCGTGCCCGAGTGGCGCTGTTTCACGAGGGGAATCAGCGCCATGGCGAACATCATGCGTTTGTCGTCCCTGATCCCGGCCTGATTGGTTGTCGAGAGTGCCGCCGAGGACGATGGGATGATGGTCGTTTCTGCACGGTCGGCTGCCGAGCGTCGGCCGTGCCCGCTCTGCGGTCGCTTCTCCGGCCGCGTCCACAGCCGATACGTCAGGACCATCGCCGATCTGCCGTGTGCCGGCCGGAAAGTCCGACTTCGGCTTACGGCCCGCCGGTTCGTCTGCGAGGCGACGTCCTGTCGACGACGCATTTTCGGGGAGCGGTTCGAGGACAAGGTGGTGGCGGAGCGTTCCCGGCGGACGTCGCGTCTCGAATGTCTCGTTCATCATCTCGGGCTGGCGCTGGGTGGCAGACCGGCCGCCGGCTTTGCCAAGAGGCTGATGGTGCCGGTCAGCAATGACACGCTCCTTCGGGTGGTCCGGAAACGGGCGAAACTGCCTGAGGCGCCGCTGAACGTCATCGGCATCGACGACTGGGCATGGCGCCGAAATCATCGCTACGGCAGCATCGTGTGCGATCTGGAGCAGCGCCGGATCGTCGCGCTCCTGCCCGACCGCGAGATCGCGACCGTCCATGCCTGGCTGGCCGGGCATCCCCAGATCGCCGTCGTGTCGCGCGACCGCGGCGGCGGCTACGGCGAGGCGGCGACGAAGGCGCTGCCCGATGCGGTGCAGGTCGCCGACCGCTGGCACCTCATGGAGAATGCAAGTTCCGCCTTCCTGGACGCGGTGCGCAAGTCGATGCGCTCGATCCAGACCGCGATCGGCGCAGCCACGATCAACCCAGACCTGCTGACCTGCGCGGAGAAGCTGCAGTACGAGGGCTACCTCAGACGCGAGGAGATGAATGCCGTCATCGCGGGGCTCGCCAGCGACAGCGTTCCCATCAAGGAGATCGTGCGCCGCACCGGCCATAGCCGCAAACTGGTCCGCCAGGTGATCCGCGGCGAGAGAACGGATGTCTTCCGCATCCGGCAGAGTTCCCTCGAAGCGCACATGCCGATGCTCGACGATATGTGGAACGCGGGTTGCCGCAACGGCGCCGAACTCTGGCAACGCCTGCAGGTCAAGGGCTTTCGCGGCTCACTGCGTGTGGTCGGCGAGTGGGCGACCTGCCGCCGCCGCGCCGAGCGCGCATCCGACCAGCAGCTTCGGAGGGTACCGTCAGCCCGGACCATCGCTCATTTGATGACGACGGCCCGCGATCACCTCAGCAGATCCGACACGGTGACCATGGCCGCCATTGAAGCGGGCGTGCCCATGCTGGTCGAGGCCCGAAGTCTG
>NZ_JBDPGJ010000014.1:0-15956 GCF_040839445.1 Aquibium pacificum
CGACCAACATCCAAAACAAATGCCTCCGATCAAACCGGAGGCAGTGTGAAACACCCGCCGCTACAAGGGGGCCCTTTTGGATGCCGATCACCCCTGAAACGGGGTCCTTATTCCACGCCGAAACACAGATAAGAAGCTGAAAATCGAGCAAGGCGACCTCATTAGGGCCTATCGAAAGCTTCAGGCAGAAGCAACAATAACTTGCGGGAATGATGTAATTATGGTTCTCTATACAGAATTCATTGAAGCAATATTTTATGTCAGATATCCGAAAGCGGGTAAGTAGCAAAGGAACGACTTACCAGGTCCGATACCCCAGCAAGAAAGCCAAATCGGGCTACACATACGCCACCTTCGATACGATGAAGGAGGCACGAGAATTTATCGAGACAGGTAGAGCGCATCGAGCCAACGGCGAGATCAGGAGCACAATTCGCACCGTCGATCAGGCGATCGATAAGTGGCTGAGAATTTGCGAGAAGGAAGGGCTTAACGGGCGTGATCCGGTTACCACCTACACGCTCAAGAACTATCGATATCTCACGTCAATCATCACGACCTACGAGTGGGGCAAACAGATTGGTGAGCTACAGCCGACCGACATTGTCGAATTCCGTTCGTGGCTGTTGAAAAACTACAGTCGCTATCTGTCGCGCGAAGCTCTTTCGTTGTTGCAGTCTGTTCTGAAAGAGATGGCCAAGCGCGGCCACGTTGGTAGCAACGTGGCCAGCGGAATTACCGTGAATTCCAGTTCTCGATACGACCAACCGGTAACACCGCCCACCGTAGCTGAATTTCAGTTGCTTCTCGCGGCGGCAGACAAGCTTGCCAATTCCAAGAACGCACAGATCGCTTCGTCGTGGCAGCGCTATCGCCCGATGCTCTACCTTGCCGGCGATACCGGCATGCGGCCAGGAGAATACCTCGCGCTCCCCTGCTTCAATATCAATCAGGAGCAGGTGAAGGTGGATCGTGCAGTCGAACGCGGTGGGTACAAGATATCGGTTACAAAGACCAGGGCAGGCTGGCGCTGGATAGTGACGATCAAGAGTGTGTCGGGATGATATCCAGTTTGACCAAAAATCCTTGTGGCAAATCTGTGGCGAATCCTCGGTAAGTGGCTCTCACCTTGGCTTTCGAGACAGTCTTTTAATCAGTAGGTCGAGGGTTCGAATCCCTCAGCGGTCACCACTTTAAAATCAATCACTTAGCAGAATAATACGGAAAGAAACGGCCCCTTTGGGGTCATTTTTGCCACAAAATACCACTCCTCCGAAACCCGCAGGAATCCGCCATTTTACTTTTCGCCACAGAATTCCTTGTGGCAAGTTTGTGGCAAAAACATTCCTGCCCCACATGAAGCGGCGCCCCCCCCCTACGGGGACGGTGCATTGTGATGATGGAACGTCCGGCGGTGGTTCAGCTCGCTCAGGATGTTCGCACGGGATGCCGAAGCTACGCGGTGCCGGAGTGTGCCGGGCGCGTATTCGGCCAGCAGCCGCTCGATCTCGCCGAGCATGGCGAAGAGCTGCGCATTCGTAAGGCCTCCAAGCTCCTGGGTTACGATCAGTCGATCCATGATTGCCTCCTTTGGCTTTCAGGTCCCGCCCATCGGGACCTTTCGTGCCGGTCGGAGGAATCCGCCGTGGATCGTTTGCGCGCACCTGCCCACATTTGTGAAAGGCCGTAACGACAGAGAAGGAGCTTCGCCCATTGCGAATGCTTGCGCCGGCAACGACCGCCGGCAGGTATCGATGAACCGCTGAAAGGCCTTGATGGCGGAAGCCTGTCAAAGCCGGAGGAAATCCTGTCGATTGGTCGGACCCGTTTGGAGCTTGTCGCCGGCACGGATGCGACCAGGTCAAGCCCGGTTCGGTTGATCGCCGGCATTCTGGCGTTCAAGCGGCTTGCTCATCCGGACATCGCGATGACGACATTCCTCTAGATCGAGCAGCGATGCGAAGCGGCGTTGCGTTCAATTCATCGCCGTGCGGTCCCCTTGAGGGTGTTTCTCAAATCATTGCCGCGTTTATGGCCGGTCGCGCCGTCCGGTCAACGCCCTGCCCGCACCGGAAACCGTGTTGGGCGTACCCCGCTGCATTTCATTGGCGGGTGACCCGACGGCTTTGCCGCCCGGCCTCGTTCTCCGCGTCTTGAGAAACACCAGACAAGGAGACGAGCCATGAAGAACAAGACACGCCATTCGCAGAACACTGATCGGCAGGACATCTACAGCCGCATCACGGACCAGATTGTCGCCGCGCTGGAGTGCGGAGTGAAGCCCTGGACCCAGCCCTGGAACGCTGCCCATGCCGCAGGAACGGTATCGCGGCCCCTACGCTTCAACGGGCAACCCTATGCCGGGATCAATATCCTTACCCTTTGGGCATCCTCCATGGAACGGCACTATGCAGCGCCGGTCTGGATGACCTTCAAGCAGGCCATCGAGCTCGGAGGGCACGTTCGCAAGGGAGAGAAGGGATCGCCTGTCGTTTACGCCGACAAGATGGTCAAGACCGAACGCGACGATCACGGGCAGGACCAGGAGCGGATTATTCCCTTCCTGAAAGCCTACACCGTCTTCAATGTCGAGCAGATCGAGGACCTTCCGGCGCACTACTACGCAAAGGCGCAGACCGAAACTAACCCCGACGAACGCATCGCGCGGACCGATGCATTCTTCGCCGCGACCAGGGCCGATATCCGGCATGGAGGAAACAGCGCGTTCTACATTCCGTCGCAGGACTTCATCCAGATGCCGGAGTTCGAGGCGTTCCGCAGCGCCGAGGCCTACTACGCGACCCTGGCGCACGAATGCTGTCACTGGACCAAGCACAAGTCGCGTCTTGATCGCGATTTCGAGTGCAAGTCCTATGGAGACAGCGGGTATGCCCGCGAGGAGCTCGTTGCCGAGCTGGGAGCGGCGTTCCTGTGCGCCGATCTCGGACTGAAGCTCGAAGACCGCGAGGATCATGCCTCGTACATCGCTTCTGGCTTCGGGTTCTGAAGAATGACAAGCGCGCGATTTTCACTGCGGCTGCGCATGCGCAGCGCGCGGCGGATTTCATGCACGATCTTTCGACAGCAGACCAGCGGGCCGCGTAATACGCGGCCCTACGGCTTTTTCCTATCTATATATAGGCAATCTGGCCTTATGTGCATATCTATTAATTGACAAAAATGGTGTTTCTGCCTATCATTTAATAGGCAGATGATTGCCCCATGCCTATAAGGTGATATGCAATGAACGTCAAAGACACGGCCAGAAAGCAATATGTGCAGATCGTAGATCGTGCTGCGCGGCAGGTCGAGGCCCTGAAAAGTCCCTCCGAAGGATGGCTGGCCTTGCTCCGCAAGGCGCTTGGCATGTCCGGAGCCGAGGTGGCCGTTCGTGCAGGCGTGAGCCGCAATGCGATCTATCAGGCCGAGCGCAATGAGCGCGACGGCGCAATCACCATAAATCAGATGGAGAAGCTCGCCGCAGCTATGGGCGGGCGCTTTGTGTACGCGATCGTCCCCGACGGGAGTGTCGAGGACGTGATCCGCGCGCAGGCGCGGCGCAAGGCCGAAGCGCACATCATGCGCGCCAGCGCGCATATGGCGCTGGAAAAGCAATCGCTGACGAGTGCGCAGACGGCGCAGCGTATCGAAGACCTTGCCGACGAACTCATCCGCGATATGCCGCCCGACTTCTGGGAGGTCAAATGACGTTCGACGAGCCGGACGGCGCAACGCCGCTCGATCCCGATGAAATGCAGGGGCTGAAATTCGTGCATATCACCACGCGCGGCGAGCTGGACGAGCTGGAGCAGGCGAATATCGAGCAAGGGCTTGCCTGGATATCACGGCGGCGCGGTGGCTCGATCTTTGACGATGGATTTGTGAGGACGTTGCACAAGAGGCTGTTTGGCGATGTCTGGTCATGGGCGGGCGAGTATCGCCTGACCGAAAAGAACATCGGTATCGATCCGTTCCAGATTCCCGTCCAACTCCGCATGCTGCTGGACGACGCGCGCTATTGGGCGGAAAACGAGGTCTATCCGCCGCTCGAAGCCGCCGCGCGCTTTCATCACCGCATGGTGCAGATTCATCCGTTCCCCAACGGCAATGGCCGTCATGCGCGGATTGCCGCCGATATTATGCTCGAAGAAATCTACAGGCACCCGCCGATTGCCTGGGCGAGCGGGTTCGATCTCCAGGCCGACAATCAGCGCCGCAATGCCTATATCACAGCCCTTCGCGCTGCTGACGCCGGCGACATCGATCCGCTTCTGGCCTTTGTCGGTGATGGGTAATGCGTGAAATCAAACCGTCGCAAGGAAAAGATGGGGCTGCGCGCGATCTTTGCTGGTTGAGTTTATCGCGCTCTCAATAGGGGCGAATCGCCGAAGTGGCAGATTTCATTCTGAGGGCGACCTGAAAAGTATTGTCCGAAATTCAACCTGGCCAAAGAACTCCAATTTGGTTCGACGCTCAAAAGATACAATTTGCCGTCGATTTTCAGGGCCTTGATGTCACGGGTAGTCATGCTTGCGCAGCCAGAGCAGATTCCTACAAGGCCTACTTTACCGTCCTCGTGCACTGCTAAAAGATTAAGCACCGGCGCTGCGCCCAGAAAGCGCTTTTCGATTTTCTCACTCTTACCATCGCGATCAACATCGATGTCCAGTTCGGCAAGCGGGACTTCGATCTCGGCAAGGCGATCCGCGTCTAGTAACTCACGCACCGTGTCACAGACGGGGTCTTCATTGATCCCCGATACAGCATTGGCGCATTGTGAGAAAGATGTGCAGTAAATAAATACCAGAGATATTCTCAGTAAAATTGATAATCTTCGCATATTGTATAGTTAACAATATTAATATTTCAAACAGTGATGAACATATATGAGTGAATGTAAATTCGGAAGCAATAAAAGACCTGACCAAGCTGGTCAAGGAAGGTGCGAACGTTCCCGTCTATGTTCTCGAATATCTTCTTGGCATGTACTGTGCTTCCGACGATGAAGACACCATTCGCAGCGGATTGGAGTCGGTCAAGAAAATCCTCGCGGAAAATTATGTGAGGCCCGATGAAGCGGAAAAGGTCAAATCCAAAATCCGCGAGCGCGGTAGTTACAAGATCATCGACAAGATTACCGTTCGGCTAAACGAAAAGCGCAACACCTACCAGGCGCTGATGTCCAATCTCGGGCTGAAGGATGCCGAGATTCCCGATCAGTATGTGCGCCAGTACGAGAAGCTTCTCGTCGGGGGAATTTGGTGCATCACGACGATCGAATATTTCCACGAGGAGGGCCAGAAGACATCGCCATTCCTGATCCGCGAGCTAAAGCCGATCCAGATGCCCAATATGGACATGGAAGAACTATTCGAAGGGCGGCGATCATTTTCTGAAGAACAATGGATCGACGTGTTGCTTCGTTCGACCGGGATGGAGCCGACAACCCTCGAACAAAGAGTGAAATGGCACATGCTGGCGCGCATGGTGCCGCTCGTCGAGAACAATTACAACTGCTGTGAACTAGGGCCGCGCGGCACTGGTAAGTCGCATATTTACAAAGAGATCAGCCCCAACAGCATCCTAATTTCCGGTGGCCAGACGACCGTCGCAAACCTTTTTTACAACATGGGCCGTCGTATGGTCGGCCTTGTCGGATTGTGGGATGTTGTCGCGTTCGATGAGGTGGCGGGGATCAGTTTTAAAGACAAAGACGGCGTCCAGATTATGAAAGATTACATGGCGTCGGGATCATTTGCGCGCGGAAAGGATGCCGTATCGGCCTATGCCTCGATGGTGTTCGTAGGCAACATAAACCAACCAGTCGATACGCTCGTTAAAACCAGCCACCTTCTGGCACCGTTTCCGGAGGCGATGATCGATTCCGCCTTCTTCGACCGCTTTCACGCCTACATACCAGGCTGGGAAATTCCGAAGATGCGTCCGGAGTTCCTCACCAACCAGTATGGCTTGATAGTTGATTATCTTGCCGAGTTCATGCGTGAAATGCGCAAGCGTACTTTCGGCGATGCTATCGACAAATTCTTCAAGCTTGGGAACAACCTAAATCAACGTGACACAATTGCAGTTCGCCGAACCGTGTCGGGCCTGCTGAAGCTACTTTATCCTCATGGCGAATACGACAAGGAAGCCGTTCGCAGGTGCCTGGAATATGCCCTTGAGGTTAGGCGTCGCGTGAAGGAGCAGCTGAAGAAGATCGGCGGTATGGAGTTTTACGATGTCCACTTCTCATACATCGATCTAGAGGCGCGAGAAGAGCGCTGGATCAGTGTTCCGGAGCAAGGCGGCGGTAAACTGATCCCCGAAGGCCCGCTCAATCCGGGGTTCCTTCATACCATCTCGACAGGAGCAAACGGGCACCTGGGGCTTTACCGCTTCGAAACACAAGTGACAGCGGGCGGTGGAAAGCTATCCACTTCCGGACTTGGCTCCAGCTCATCGGCAAAAGAAGCTATCCGTGTAGCGTTTGATTATTTCAAGGCCAACATCGGACGGATCAGCGGCAGCGCTAAAGCTGGCGATCACGATTTCCATCTTCATGTGGTCGAAATGCACAACACCGGTGCAGCTAAATCGATGACGCTAGCAGCTTTCGTTGCATTTGCTACGAGCATCTTACAAAAGCCAGTCCAGAGTCAGATCGTCATATTGGGTGACATGAGCTTGGGCGGAAGCATAATCCCTGTCGAGAATCTTGCCGAATGCCTGCAAGTTGCCTTCGATGCGGGAGCGAAACGAATTCTGGTTCCGATGGCGAGCGCGTCAGATATACCTACGATTCCCGCCGAACTGTTCACGAAGTTTCAGACTTCATTCTATAGCGATCCTGTTGACGCGGTAATGAAGGCCATCGGGGTCGATTGATTGCGGTTTTTCTTTTTGTCGCCTTTCGCTGTTTTCTCAATCATTGACGCTGCATAGCCGGTCGCGCCGTCCGGTCAATGGCCCGCCCGCACCACCTCACTTCGTGAGCCGTGTTGGCCATGACCGCCCGGCTTGGCCGACCGGCTTCCTCCTTTTGCATCTTGAGAAAACCTCAGTGAAAGGAGACCAACATGAAACTCTTGACCAATCCCATCCGCGAACAGCTCTTGCGCAACGGGCGCTTGCAGCAGGAATGCTCTGAAGCCGGAGGGTCGGATGCCGACTTCGTGCCGGTTGTGAAGCTCTTCACCCCGGATGCAGCGTGCACCTGGCTTCTGACAGAGCTTGATCCCGACGATCCCGATATCGCCTTCGCGCTTTGCGATCTCGGGTTCGGGTGTCCCGAACTCGGGTGCGTCCGCATCTCGGAGATCGAATCCGTCCGTGGACGGTTAGGGCTTCCGGTCGAACGCGACCGGCATTTCCATCCCGATAAGCCGCTCAGCGCATATGCCCGTGAGGCTCGCGCCCGTGGCCACATCGCAGCATGAGGGAGGATAGAATGCCTGTTTCACAATGCGAATGTTGCGGCGGAACCTGTAGCTGGTCCTGGACCGAAGCCTTCGAGAAATTCGGCTTCAATGACGGCGACGGGCAGGTCGAAACCTGGAACGTCGAAGCCGTGCTCACCGAGGCCGGCTACGATGTTACCGTCACCGGTTGGGGAATGCACAACACTGTCATCACCTCCATCAGGAAGGATGGCACGGAGTTCATTCCGCAGAACGATCCCGATGTTACGTTTGGCTATGACGATCCGCGCGGGTATTTGCCGGCGGAGATCGTGCGCCTTCTCGATCAGGAGCTACCTGATCCGTAGCTTCCGTAACCGGTCAGCCCGCTTCCGTAAGCTTCGTATTGCGGAGGCGGGTGGTGGCATCACAGCACAAGCTGTGTCGCCGGAGCCGCCAGCCTATTTACTAGGTCTTGGTGGCTCCGAGCGACCTTGTCGGCATCAAGGCCCATTTGTGCGGCATACCGCTTACTCATGCTGGCCATTAGCGCGATTACGTCTTCGCCCATCTGTTCGCGTTGTGTCGGAAGCGTCAGCAGATAGGCGAGCTCTGCGATTGGGCCGAGATGCTGGTTGATCCTGGCTTTTTCTTTTGCCGAAACATTTGCGTTCATGCTCGCTTGTAGGCACCAATAGCAGGTGGCCCAGCATTCGATGATATCGTCGGGAAGCTGGTCGTGTTCGGCGCTGATCGAGAGTTGCTTGATTGCGGGATCACGACCGCCGAAAAACACGAAGAGAAGTCGGCCTATGACGAATGGCCAGCTATTCGGGTCGTCTTCTGAGGGCAGAACTTGAAGTGACGAACGGGGGGCTTTGTTCGCTGAACCCTTGTCCGGGCCTCGCCAAGCAGCGGCACAAATAATCATCAGCATGGCACGAAGCCGCAGAATGTCGCGATTGTCGAGCTTGCCCTGGGATTGTCGTTCCTTCACCCTTTTCCCGAGAGAAGTTGCTGCGGCTACGATCTGCTCTTTCGTCGCTTGGCGCTGCGCGGCTTTCTTTCTTTGAAGTTCTTTCCCTTGTTCGGTCTGTTCAGGCGGTTTCTGTTTGCTATCGAACTCTTGCCCGGACGCGATAGCCGCTTCGGCATTATCGGTTTCGTCGCCAAGATCGAATGCTCCTGCTAAGGCCTTTTCGTCCTCATCGGCGTTATCGGTTTGGTCGTCCTGCATGCCGAGGATGCGATTGAGGAACCCCCTGACCAGTGAGACTTCGCTACCTGCCAGACTGTTGTTTGTCAGTTTCGAGTTGTCGGTACGAGGACGCCTGCCGGCGATAAACTGCTCATAGCTAAGCGTTTTATATTGCGGCCCACCGTTCGGATCGGTCCGATCTTGGGGCTTTTTAGGGACAGAAATCGGAGCTCTTGCCGATTCGTCGTCAGATTCGAGTTGCTCCAGAACATCGAGCACCTCCAGAAGCATTAGATTCGCTTCTGTCTCGCCATCGAGCTCGCGCAAAGCGTTTTCGGTCTTCCGGGAATGGGTCTCTCGGATGGCCGAGCTCAAGCGATCAATGACGGCCACGATGGCAAGAGCCGATCGATGACCGTCTGAAAACAACAGACGGGCGAAAGCAGGCCGATTTTCTGTGCCGCTTATGTTGAACCGGAGCTTTTCGTTCTGGCTGTTTAGCGGTGACAGTTGGCAATCGATTGGTTGGCCGTATTCGTTGAGCAGCTCGACCTTGACGGAATTTGGATCAATTGCGTTTGCCGGTTGCCATGAAAGGACATCGACCCGGCATTCGAATTTTCCGGGTGCCTGAGCAGCCAGCTCGTCGAGTGGTATGTCGTCTTCAAGCTGCATATCGCTCAGTGCGGATCGATCGACGGTCCGATCCGGCGATAAACAGTCGGTCAATTCCAAGGCTTCGATGACAACGTTTCTTGGCAGCTTTCTGTAAAGGCACGCTTCCTCGTTCAATCCTGAGAACGTGCCAGTTCCCAGAGCTGCGGTCGTACAATTCGCGCTTCCCATGAGAACGTGATCGGAGCTCTCTGTTTGCGCGATAATAGCTTTTGCGTGGATAAAGCGCCCCGCGCGAAAATTCCCGCGATCGTACAGTTGCGCCGATTGAATGTTGTCGATTGCCGCCCTTGGGAAAGTGGCGATACCTGGATCGATAAGGATCGCGGTTTCGGCTGGCTGCAATCGTTCAGCCAGGAACGTCAGTGCTTCCAGGTTCGTGTCCCAATAAGGGCTGACGACAATCAATCGCGAAACAGGCTCATCGATGAGATCGGCGAACCGCGCTGCGATCCCGGGCTGGCTTCCGGTCGCGAGGAAGGACGCCAAAGTCTTGTCAGTGAGTTCGACCGATGAATCCGCCGTGATCGCCTGCCTGAGCCAAGGTGTTCTGGCGATTGTCCAGTCCCGCTGGCTTGCGATCGCCTGTTGACCCTGATCGATGAGCCGATTGATGTATTCCCACGCGCTGATGATCAGACGCTGTTCGCCACTATCCTCGGTTCCGCAAGTTATCGTGGCTACCAGCTCCAAATTACCGGCCAAGCCGGAGGCCGTGAGGTTGGCAGATGCAACGATAAGCCTTCCGCCTTTTCGCCCGAGCTGTAAAAATAGCTTCGGATGAAACACGCCGCTGCCACTGAAGCCCGACACCGTATAGAGTCTGCCGGCAAGGCGTGGCAGGCTCGATGCGCCGTTGAGCGCGTGAGTCAGCATCCGGCTATCGGCAATTACGATATTGTTGCGACAACCGGCCCCGCGCAGGCGCGGCAGGACAATGCTTTCATATGCATCGAAGTCGATACCAAATGTCGTGGCGATACAGGTGTGATAGCCTTTGTCCGAAAAACGGTCGTATAGCTTCATTGGCTACCTACCGCTTCGACGCCGTCGTCAGTGAGGCCTTGCCCCCCGACGAGATGGATATCTTTCACGAAGGTGATTGCCGGTCCCAAGCGTGGGTTCGTGAATACCGGTCCGTCCTTTTCCCGAAGCCGTAACCTGCCTTCGTCCATTTCAATCAGGAATGTGTAGTCACGCTGATAACGAAATTTCCTGAGAGCCACCCACAAATGCCGGCGAATGACGCGCTCTTCGATGAGCTTGCCGAGAAGGTCGTCGAGATTTTCGGTTGCGTTTTTGTCGAGGAATTTGACCTCGCTGAGTAGTGAACGGAATGCATCGGGATCGAAGCGGGCGAGCTCTGCTGCGACATCACGTTCCTCGCTCTTGATCCGCTTGTGCAGTGTTGCGAGTAGTCTGATCGCCTTCCAGGCCAGTTCTGGTGTGCAGACTTTCTCATCGCTTCGTCCAGCGCTCCTGACCAACTCTTGCGAGAGTGACCAATCCGAGTATTCGTTCGCGCGGTCGAAGGCGTTGTCAGCCGGCTCAATTGCTTCGACCAAGCCGTTCCAGTTTGTCGATGCAACATCTGCGCTGTCGATGATCTGTCCTGCACATAGAGGGATCAGGCGAGCTAAGGTCGTGCCCGTGGGGAAATTGCCGAGATTATCGAGCGCAAATTTCAGCAGTGATTCAAGCGCAACATGGGACAGATCGTTTGCATGATAGACCCACCATCGCTGCCTTTGAGCTTCCAGCGCGGAAGAATCCAGCTCCAGCTTCCGGCCTTGGTCGTCGCAGCCGGCATACAGAATCCAGCGGACTTCGTCGGGCTTGGGTTCGCGTCCCAAGAGTTCCGCTACTTTCAGGATTAATAAGACGCTGAGCCGTCTTGACTGCGCAGCGGCATCGTCGTCGTTGCTAACCTTGAGTAGGATGTCCTGGTACAATTGCCGTTCGTGGCTGGTAAGAGCGATCTCTGACGGAGAGATACCCGCAAACTGATCCAGCTCTGCTTTGCTTACCGTTCCGCGCTGTATCGTGGCGAAGAATTGAGAGGCGAGCGGTCCCATCGCTTCCTCGAAAGCCTTTGCCAGCGGCTCGCCTATCTCCTGAGTTGGTAGGGGTATCTCGTGCTCGGTCGATCTTGTGAGAATTCCGATCTAGAACACCTGACTGCCATAAGCCGCCCCATACGCACCCCATGCCTGTTGTAAATAGTGGGTCTCACTGCCCGGTTCGGCGGCTTCTGCAAAGTCGATCGGATCGTCGCCAGCGCTTTCAAATGCTTTGGTCGCCCATTCAATCCCGGCAACACCGGACTCTCCGCCATGGCGATAGGCGATCAGTGCATAGAGAGCCTCTGTTCGGCGGATGTATCGCTTCCATGTTTCGGGATTTTCGCCGCCGACACGCTTTGCGTAGTTTTCGCAAAGCCACGCATAAAGGCCGTAGTAGCGGATTCTCAGCGTCACGTTGCTGATGCCGGGTAAGAAGGTCTGGTAGAGATTAACGCTGCTGTTTTGCATACCGAGGGGGTCAAGACCGTTCTTTTTCCGGTACTCTGTCCACTCGGGCAGGTTCAGCTTTATGTCGGCTTCGATCTCCATCCTGTCTCCGACTACGATATCGTCATGCTGCGTAGCCGGTCAGCGACCGCTGCGGAAATCGACTCGTGAATGACGGCAGGAAAGCCCTTCGGCAAAGACTTTTCGATCGACTCTATCGCATCGTTCGCACGCGCGGCGATTTCTTGGATTGCATCTGGTACTAGAGATTTCGGCAAGCCGGCTTCAGCTCCCGTTTGAATGAAGTGCCGTGCATGAATCTGGTCGATGCGATAGTGGCGGCTATCGCCGACCGACATCGCCAGCTTCATCTTCTTGCGCTGGATTTGATGGGAGTCGAAGCTCGGTTGTGCCGTGAGCACATCGTAGAATGGCGTCAGTTGGTAAGTGCCACCGCTTCCGAGGAAGACGCTGAAATTCTTCGCATGGCCATCGGTCGCGCCAAGGAGCCAGAACAGGATTTGCGCCTTGATGAAGGCAGCCTGGTCTTCTGCCGGAGTATCGCCGCCCTTGAGGAGATCGAGGATCGCGACCATGGCGGGGCCGCCGTCGCTTTGGTATTTCAGTGTCGGAGGAACAGAGAGTGCCTGGCAGCAATCTTCTTGCGGCAGGCGGAGTAATCGACCGTCCGAGGTCCAGCGGCGATCGAAGCGCTCGATAACGAGCGCCTTCGTTTTTCCGAACGTTCTGATTTCGGCATTGTTGACCGGAAGGCCGAATGCTTCGAGAAACTTCAGGCAATAGAACTCGTTCTCGATACTGTTCGATAGGTCGATGCCGTTCGGCAGGGTGCCGATCTGTGTTTTGAAGATATGCGTTGTAGGGGTAGTGCCGTGCGGCTTGAGCCATTTGCCGTCATGCCAGAGCAGAGCAGTTTTTTCATGCGCACCTGCAATCGATATCCGGAATTCATCGTCACGGCTCAAGCCAAGCGGTGCTTGCGCGAGGCCTCGCAGCAGTTTGTCGATGGCTTCGTCATCGACGATCTCGCCCTTGATCGTGCCGGTAGTGTCCATGGCCGCGTCATCACCGGCGATGAATTGTAGTGCTCCCACGCAGTCATGGCCGATTGCCGCGAGCATGCTGTAAGCGTCGGTTCCCCGCGCGCCGACTTTTTCGGCTACACGGCGACGCAGCGCGTCGGAGTCGGGGAGCAGGTTATCGAATACGGCGATGACCGGTTCGCCTCTGAAGGGCGTTTCCCGTAGGGGCAGGGACAGGGAAATGGGAAGCGCATGTTCCCAATCGAGCCAGCTTTGATCGTACCAGAAGTCGATCGCGCCGCTCGTTTCCTTGTTCAGAAACCCGACCAGGCGGTTATTGAGATAAACGCGGAGCGGCTCATATGTGCGGCGACGCGCCATCAAAAATTGTCCTCGATGTCGGAAGGACGGCTTTTGGAGCGCGGGACGATCCTGAATTCCAGATCGAGGGCGGAGAGGACGGCAAGGATTGTCTCCAGTTTCGCCGCCGGATTGCCGGTTTCGATAAGGGAAATGGTCTCCTGTCGTAGTCCGGCTTTGGTGCCGAGCTCCGTCTGATTAAGGCCCTGCTTTTTGCGGGCGCGCTGTACGATGGTGCCGATCTGCTTCGGCGTGCGGGCCAAATCTGTCATGTAGAAATTATGGCCCAAACCCGATAAAAATGCAATATCGGATTTGACACATAATGACAGTTTATGTGACAAGTATCATAAAACACGTTTATCGATACTGGCGTCAAGGTCACCGAGTCTGAAATCCCAAGGGTCGCGAGAACCTCGACGATCCGATCAAGTGGGCGTGGCTACAACAATGGTGCGCCGATGCCACGAAGCACGACGATCGGGGCCAGACGTTTCAGCATTTATTTGTCCGACAGGAAGATTGGGATTTCATTATGCCGTATGGCCTGTGAACTGACGAATCCCTCGCGGCGACGGTATGTTGTTGAATACGAGATTTAACGTTCAGAATTATGGACGTTAAATAACATAGCGTTCATGATAAAGGTCATTACGGCTTAAGATTTTTTGACGTCCGTGAGCGGATAAGATTGCAATAATGTTCACTATCCTGTACATTATAACAGTTAGTGAAAACGATCGTGAACGTTATGAATAAGAATGCCACATTCAGTATGCCGATACCGGTGCGCCGCGCCCTCCGTAAGCTGGGCCGCGACATTCATGATGCGCGGATGCGGCGACGGATTCCGGCTGCGGTACTGGCAGAGCGCGCCTCGATAAGCCGCACGACGCTTGTGAAGGTCGAGAAAGGCGAAGCAGGGGTATCAATCGGTATCTATGCCACCGTTCTTTTCGTGCTCGGATTGGTGGACCGCCTCGGTGAGCTTGCCGATGTCCGCAACGACCCGCGCGGACTGGAACTCGACGAGGAGCGTCTGCCGCAGCGAATTCGGCGGTCTTCAAGTACGAAAAGGACTCCGGACAAATGAGCGACCGTTCGGCACTCATATATGCCGATCTCGGCGGCACGACCCATTTGGTCGGACGGCTTTGGGCGCACATGCGTAAAGGTCGCGAGAGCGCGACTTTCGAATATGACGCCTCTTGGCTTGATAACCCCGACAAGTTTGCGCTGGAACCCGCCCTACAGCTCGGCGAAGGCGCGTTTCATACCGAAGCGGACAAAACCATGTTCGGGGCGATTGGCGACTCTGCTCCGGACCGCTGGGGGCGCATCTTGATGCGGCGCGCGGAGCGGCGGCGTGCCGAGAGGGCCGGTGAAGCGCCGCAAACCTTGCGGGAAATTGATTACCTCCTTGCCGTCTATGATGAAGCAAGGCAGGGCGCGCTTCGCTTTGCAATAGAGCCAGGTGGTCCGTTTTTGGCCGACTACGATTCCGTCCCGATTCCGCCGCTTATCGAATTACCTCGTCTGCTTGCCGCGACCGAGCGTGTCATTGACGACAGCGACAGTGACGAAGATTTGCGCTTGCTTCTCGCTCCCGGTTCGTCGCTTGGCGGCGCGCGTCCCAAGGCCTCTGTCCGGGATCATGACGGCACACTCGCGATCGCCAAGTTTCCCCACAAGGACGACGAATATAACAAAGTGGCATGGGAGGCCGTTGCTCTCGCGCTCGCAGCCAAGGCGGGAGTCTCGACGCCAGAGTGGCGCTACGAACACATAGCCGAAAAACCCGTGCTGATTTTACGACGCTTCGACCGTGTCGGTCAGACCCGTGTACCGTTTCTTTCCGCCATGAGTATGCTCGGGGCGAAAGACAATGAAACGCACAGCTATCTCGAAATCGTAGATGCGCTGAGGCAATACGGCTCGCAGCCGAAAGACGACATGCGCCAGCTATGGCGAAGAATCGTCTTCTCGGTGCTGGTATCAAATACCGACGACCATATGCGCAATCACGGCTTTCTTTTCGAAGGCACTGATGGTTGGTGCCTGTCGCCCGCCTACGATCTCAATCCGGTGCCGGTCGATATCAAGCCGCGCGTTCTGGAGACGGCAATTGATTTTGACGACCAAAGTGCGTCGCTGGAGCTTGCTCTGTCGGTAGCCGAGTACTTCGAACTTCATGATGCCGAAGCGAAAGCCATTGCTGCGGAAGTGGGGAGCGTTGTCTCGACCTGGCGCGAGGAGGCGGGGCGACTCGGCTT
The DNA here is from genome assembly GCF_040839445.1 of Aquibium pacificum. Taxonomy (NCBI): domain Bacteria; kingdom Pseudomonadati; phylum Pseudomonadota; class Alphaproteobacteria; order Hyphomicrobiales; family Phyllobacteriaceae; genus Aquibium; species Aquibium pacificum. The sequence goes on from NZ_JBDPGJ010000014.1 coordinate 15,457, forward strand.
GACCGGCAAAGAGTGCGATCGGTTGTCGTCGGCCTTCGAGCAGGATGATTTGAAGAAGGCATTGTCATGACGCTCGAAAAGTTTCCTCAGGCCAAAATCAATCCGGTCACGCGCGAACGCATTTTCTACAACAAGGTCTACTTCGATCTGAAGCTTGCTGCCCCGAGGCGCTGATATGACCCATGCTAAAGTGGCCACGCTCTAGCAAAGATGGAAATTTCCGGAACCTTTTCCTACGAACGGAATCATCTTGATATCACAGAGTTTACCAAAGGTGTTGCGTGCCCCCGCAACCAGATTATCCAAGAATCCAAATAGTCGATCCAATGTCACCTTCGGGTGACCTGCCTCAGACCCTCCATTTAGGATCGTTTGAACCGCGCCGGGTTTGCCGGAGGCCGTTTTGTTTGAGTCACGCCGCCATGGCCGGCTCTTCGAGCATGGCGTAGTATCGTGCCTCGGCTTCGGCCGGCGGGATGTTGCCGATGGGCTCCAGCAGC
>NZ_JBDPGJ010000015.1:0-13212 GCF_040839445.1 Aquibium pacificum
TTCCGGAAAGGCAAGGAAAGGACTATCAGTTCTAATTGCTACGATGCATCCAAAGGTGAACAGACCCACAATTATCAATTTTTTGCTGATGGTGATTGTTGCCAATGGTGGGATCACTAAAATTCCAAATGCGGCGAACAGCCATACAACCAGCGGAGGGGCGCCAAGCGCGGCTGCAAGGCCGAAGCTTCCTATGAAGGCGGCGCAACTGACAACAATTTTGGTCAGGAGGGGCGTGGGCCCTAGCCAGTAATCTCGGACATATTCGACATCGAAGAAGGTGGGTTGTCCGGCATTAATTATTTCCGGGGATTTTGCCTCGTTGTGAAAGTAAGGTTCAAGCAACAAGTTTAATACGACGTGTCGAGGTCCAAAGACGATCATTGAATTCGCGACCTTTTGGCCGTGACCCTTGCCAGTGAGCTGTGCCACTTCGTCTGGCGGGATTCGAGGAGTCCCGACGCGCTTCATGGCATGATCGTACTCTGCCAGCCGTTGAGCATTCGTGTTTTCAATTTTGCGCCGGGTTTGCTCGTCGGCGTTCTCCCAAGCTCGACGAATATTTTCGTCCTCGGTTTCAATCCGCCTCGCTATGTCGCTTTCGTCGCGGTCTTTGCCAAATAGACCCATATCGCCATGCTTATAGCTTCCCCAAAACCCACCACGTTCCAGTGGATTTCGTTTGTTGACGAGGGTCGGATTCGTGAAATCGATAGGAGGGGGTGCAGTGATTTCATCTGGCTTGAGAGGGCCAATACGATCACTGACCATCTTGGAGGCGTCGGCATCTTGATCGATGCCGAAGAACATGTGGACATCGGCGTTGGCAAAGAAGGTTTTGGATCCGGCCGCACCATAGAGCTCATGGAGCTGGCCGAGATCCTGCAGGAAGGGCCATAGGTGGACGCCGTAGCCGGGCATAAGGCCAGAGCTCGCTTGAATCTCGTCCATTTTGCCCAGCTGATAAAATTCATCGAGCAGAAACAGGCAACGGCCGTTGCCAGTCCGATCCCGCGCCATGGCGCTGAGAGCCATGCGTACGAACAAGCGCAAAAAGGCGGCATGGGTTTTGATGTAGTCGGGCGGCAGGACAAGATAGACCGATACCTTGCCCGTTTTGATGTCGGCCAGATCGAAGGTCGAGGCCCCGAGCGCGGCGGTGATTGGTTCGCTGTCGAGCCATTTTGAATGACGCTTTGCCGCGTCGAGCAACTGCGGCGGCATCCCTTTGCCGTTTTCGAGCGCGTCCATGATCGTCGCGCTCGCCGACCGGGCGAGCTTGCCGATGCCATGCCGTTCGCACGCGGCCATCATCTGCGCATGATAATAGAGGCCGCCAATCAGCTCTCCTTCTTCGTTGGCTATCTCCTTCGGCTGGGTGAGGATGTCGCGCAACGTGTCGAGGGTGCGTTTCTCCGGTGGATTCGAGAGGATGACATAGGCCATCATCCCGGCGAGGATCATGCATGCGCCGTTGTCCCATTCGGCGTTTTTGGGATTGGTTCTTCGCACCAATCCGTCAGCGATCATGTCGAGATCATCGGCAGCGGTGATGCTGTTAGGGTTGATGCTGGCGAGTGGGTTGAAGCTTGCCCGCAGGCGTTCGGGGATCTTGGCGTATCCGTAAGGATCGATGGCGATGACCCTTTGCCCCAAGGCTTCGCGGTGCTGCCATGTCAGCTCGACGTTTTCCCCCTTTGGGTCGATGGTCAGGAGGCCATGGGGCCAGCGTCTCGCGTTTGGCACAAGGACGGCCGCACCCTTGCCGGTTCGAGCCCCTGCTATCGTGATAGCGTGGCGTTCAGTGTGGATACCGACTTCGCGACCGGTTGACGGATCGAGGCCGAGGAACAAGCTTCCGGGCTGGTAGGGAAAGCCGCTTGGATCGGTGAACTTCCACGCCATGGTCGCCCCGGAATTTTGCGTTAATCAGGTCTTAACATGGATTGGACTATAGTTTACGTAAGAGGGAGGAACAAGCTATGTTTTTGGTACCCAAAAACGCTTGCCGGGCAGGCCCGGAAAAGAAGGGGCGGGCGTTGTGAGCTTTGATCGAGATGAAACCCCGACTCCTGTCCAGCTTGGCGGGCTGATCTTGCCCGCCAATGTGGTCAGGTGGCTGCATGAGCGGGCCGACTATGAAGTCTGTTCGTTTGACGAAGCAGCGGCCCGCAGCATCGTTGATTGGTTCAACGAGGCCACCTACCCGGCGCGGGTGGAGGACAGCTTGCAACATGCGCCGACCGCCTAAAATGACAGGGCGGCCCCGAAAGGCACCCGACGAGCAACGCGCGGAGCGATTGCCGGGTGTCCGGCTGACCTCCGCCGAGCGTCACCATGTCGAGCTGATGGCCGAGCGCGCGGGCCTCACAGTAGCGGAGTTTTCGCGCCGTGCGATCCTCGGGCAGAATGTTCGCGCCCGCCGTGCGGCGAGCGACGACCGCGCGATTGCCGAGGTCAACCGGGTCGGCGCGAACCTTCACCAGATCGTGCGGGCGCTCAATTTCAAGCAGGGCATTCCGCGCGACATTGCCGACACCATGGCCGAGTGCCGCGCAGCGCTCGAAAGGCTGGCGGCCGATGGTTCCTGACATCGCCGGGACGGGCCACAGTTTTAAGGGCGCGTGTTCCTACTACCTGCACGACAAGCGGCAGGACGAGGCCAGCCCGCACCCGGAAACGGCAGAGCGCGTGGCGTGGACGGAAACGCGGAATCTTGCGACCGACGACCCGGCCATTGCCGAGCGCGCCATGATCGCAACGGCCCGGTCGGCCGACGAGCTGAAAGCATCGGCGGGCATCAAGGCAACGGGCCGCAAGTCGGCCGCGCATGTCTACGCCTACAGCCTCGCATGGCATCCCGACGAGGCGGGCCAGCTCGACCGGGCCGAGATGCTGCGCGCGGTCGATGGAAGCCTGAAGGCGCTCGGGGCCGAGAACCGGCAAGCCCTGATCGTGTGCCACACCGACCGGGCGCACCCGCATGTGCATGTGATCGTCAACCGGGTCGATCCGATCAACGGCAAGATGCTGACGACCAGCAACGACCGTTTGAAGCTGTCAGACTGGGCCAATGCCTACGAGCGCGAGCGCGGCCAGATCGTGACGCCGAAGCGCGAGGAAAAGCGCCAGCTCCGCGAGCAGTTCGCGGACAAGGCGCAACGCCGCCAGTATGCTGCCCAGAAGCGCGCAGAGGCGGCGCGGCAGGGCGAGCGGGAGAAGAACCCCGCCGCCGCGCTCAAGGCGTTCAGCGACCAGCAGAAGGGCCAGCACAAACAGGAATGGCGCGACCTGTCCGCCAGCAACAAGGCGGCGCGGGATCGCATCTATGCAGATTCAGCCGCGGCGATCAGGGAAGCGGCGGCGCGCCACAAGGTCGAATGCAAGCCGATCTGGGCCACCTACTTCCGCGAGGCGCGGCAGGCCGAGAAGGCATTCACCACGCGAGAGCAGTCGATTGCGGGTGTGATCCGCAACGCCATGGACGCCACCGCGCACCAGAAGGTGAGCGGCCAGCTTGAAAACCGGGGCACTTTGTCGGCCACGTTCGGCAACGTCTTGTCATCGCAGGCCCGTGCTCGAGCCTTTGCCGAGCGGCAGGACATGAACCGCCAGCAGATGGCGGCGCGCCTGAAATCGGTGCTCGAGCACGAAGTTCAGACGATCAAGGAGCAGCGGGCGCGCGGCTTGGTCGCGCAGCGTGCTGCGTTCGACCAGGCGCGCGCCGACCTGATCGAAAAGCAGGACGTCGAGCGCGGGAAAATCCGCCAAGCATGGAAACAGATCTACGCCGATCGCGAGGCCGATCAGGGCGGCGATCGAGGCCAGCACCGCGCGCGGATGCAGACCCGCAATGCGATCCACCGCCCGGACAATCCGGCCCGCCAGAAGTGGCAGGACCGGAGATCCGAGCGAGCAGCATGGAAGGCAAGGAAGGCGCAGCAGGATGCCGCGCCCGTTCAGGAGCAGAAGCCCATGAAGGACCGTTTCGACAATGCGCGGCGGTTGGACAAGCCCGCGCCCATAGCTACGAAGCAGGCTTACATTTCGCAGGCGCAGCCCGCGCCTTCGCCATCCGGCGACGCGCCGAAGCCCGCGCCGAAGCGGTTGCAGACTATTCCCGAGAAGAAGCCCGAAATGCCCGCGATGAAGCGGTTGGCAGATGCGAAGCGGGACTGGACGCCGGCGACGGCGAAGCCATCACCGCAGACCAAAAAACAGCAGGAGTTTCAGCAGAATGCGCCGAGCGTCACACAGCCCGGGGAGATGAAACGGTTGCCCACCCGGTCAAACGACCGGGATCGCGAGCCGGAACGATGATAAAATCACGGTAGGAGAGATCAAACCATGAAGGAGAAACCCCCGTTTTCTGAACGTGTTGGCAGCTACCTGCGGGAGGTGAACGACGCCGCCCACGCCAAAACCATGAAGCGGCTCGAAGATGCTCCCCATGCCGAACGCAAAAAGGCCGTTGATCGGTGGCTAGACCGCAACGACCTGATCGGTCTGGTCGACGATGATCCCCACAATGACGTGAAGCCCTTGAAGCGTCTCAGGAACAGGCGGATTCAGCGCGACCGGGAGCCGGAGCGATAAGTTTGCGTATTATCCGGATTTTTGCTATTATCTGGATAATATATGGAAGGAGGTGACCCATGGTCACGATCACAGCCGCCGAGCTGCAAAAGCAGTTCGGCCGTTACCGCGATATGGCGCTCAAGGAGCCAGTTTCGGTAACCCATCATGGGCGCGAAAGCCTCGTGGTGATGTCGGCCGATGAATACAAAAGGTTGAAATCGTTCGATGACAGGCAGGCGCTATATGCGTGGGAATTGCCGGAGGATGCCGTAAAGGCCCTCGCGGAAGTCGAGATCCCCGATGACGGTGCGCAGTTCGATCACGAATACAAGTGAGCCGCTCGCCTTCAAAAACCGAACCGAAGCCCGGTCTTGTCATCCGCTACGGCTATCTGTGGCGCGATGAGGCAAAGCGCGGACAAGAGGAAGGCGTCAAAGACCGGCCGTGCGCGGTCGTGTTCGCCACGAAGCGCGAGGATGACCGTAGCACGGTCTATGTCGTGCCGATCACTCACACGCCGCCGAGCAAACCGGAGCATGCGATAGAGGTCCCGGCCGCCACGAAAAAGCGTCTCGGCCTTGATCATGCTCGATCTTGGGTGATTACCAATGAGCTGAATATGTTCACATGGCCCGGCTATGATCTTCGGCCCGTGGGGCGGCCCGGCGACAGCCGGGGTTTCGCCTACGGGGTGCTCCCCAAAGTCATGACGAGCGACCTGATTGAGAGCGTGCGCGAGCGGCAGCGTGAAGGGCAGCTACGGGCCGTCAATCGCGATGAGCGCTCGAAAGAGCAGGCGAAGGCGCTTAAGCGCCTAAAGACGCGCGGGCCGAGCCAAGATCGGGAGCCGGAGGGGTGATGCGGATTGATCTGAGACCCATCTTCTAACAGGTCTGCGGAACGTATGGATTTATGTTGACTGCATAACACATGCCGGTTCTGTTGCCAGAGCAAGAACTTGATTTATGATTTCGATAAAGCCATTGAAGAACATCATTGTACTGTTCTGTTTCGGTCGACTTACCTGATGCCTTAACTACGTCATCGCTAGGCCTAAAACTGTCTGGAGTGTGGGTTAACCAGCAAGTGTGCGAGCCGTTTATAACTCTTCCTTCCACCCACCAATCGGCATTAGCGGACGCGGACATTGACAATGTTACTACGTTAAAGATGAGTAAGGAAAGGCACTTATTCATTTTCCTACCCCTAGTGTTTAGCTAGGAAAACATGGTTCTTTTGAATTGTCTATACCTGAGTGGCTCGTGCGGATCGATCATAATGTCGGTAGAAGATGATCTATTTGAATTACCCCTACGGCGAGGAGATCCAGATTCGCCAGCTGCTGCCATGCCACTTCTTATCTCCTTCAAGAGGCGAGGACCCAAATAGCGAAAGCCGCGGCACTTTGAACATCAGTTGACACTTGTTCATATGTAAATAATATAGCGTCTGGGAGGGCCCTCTCAAGAACGCAGTCTTGAGTTGTCGATTGCTACACGGCATCGATGACAGAAATTTGGAGAACTACTTCAATGAGGGCAATTTTTTCTATAGCGGCCGCAAGCTTTGCGGCTGTAGTTGGCTGGCTAGGCATCACCACAGAAGCCTCCGCTCAATCTAGGCAGGAGATACAAGGACGCGCCTGCATCGTCAGCGCTAGTGCTCAGTGCGCCGCTGAGGGATGGAAGGTTGGAGATTGTGCCGATTATCGGTACTCTCCGCCGAATGCGTTGGGCAATGGCAACAGTACGCGCCTCTCGCTTTTCTATAGCCACTATTCCATGAACTTCCAGCAAGATGGCTCGGCTGCGGGATGGAGCTATCATCCTGTCAGGTTCAGTTTCATCGGGAGCGGCGGGGGCGTTGCGGATCAGACACTCACGCAGTGGCGTATCCCGCTTATTCAACCAGCAGACTATAGCTGGCCATTTGTTCATATGCTTGTGGATTTCTACAGGTATAGCGATTTCGGTCCAAGCGACCCAAGTCTTTGTTCCGTTAGGCTTCGGTTGACGGGCCAAAAGCGCCCTGATCAGGCTGCTGCCACCGGCTCCCCCGAATCACTAGTGCCCGCGCTAAGCTTCGGCATTCCAAAGCTGAAGTAGAGGTTTCCGTACGAAGTCTGCCCGTCGCCACCGGCGGCGGGCAATTAGCGTCAACCATAGGCGATTTTGTTCAAAATCATGGCCCAAATGGGACCGCGATCATTGTAGCCGGCGGCTGCTTTGAGGTCTCAACCGGGCCTTGAAACAGAATTGCTAATTCCGTTCGAGCTCGCAGGGCAACGGCATACCGCCACGTAATCTCTTCGCGCAGTTTGGCGGTGTTTTTCCGACAAGCCGAAAGTATGCAGCGTTCCCGCACTCGCCGGGCTGAGCGCCGCAGAGTTCTGCCTAAGCCACGGCTTCAACGACGACACCCGCGCCTTCCCCTCGATCCCCGCGCGCCACGACGTCGCCCGCCGCGTGGACTGCGGCTACCTCGCCGAACTTGTCCGCTCCGGACAGCTCACCGAGGAGGAAGCCGCCGATCTCGCGCAAGAGCTCTCATACCGGTTGGCCACGAAAGCCTACCGGCTCTGACGCTCAATTAGGGAAAACGGGAGGAAACCATGAAATTGAAAGTTTTTCTTTCGGTAGTTTCGGCAGTCACAGTATCCACCATATCAGCAGGTTGCTCTACAAAGCAGCAGATTCCGCTCGTTGCCGCCAACGACAATTACGGAATTGATCGGCAGAAATCACCGGAGCAAATAACCGCGAGAAAGATCGAGGTTGTGGGTTTGCACCCCGTCGCCGCCAACGACAACTATGAACCGGCTTCGCTCAAACCATTGGTACCTATTGCTGGCGGGAAAAGCTCTACTCCGAAAATTACGAGAGAGCAGGCCGCAGCACAGCTTAAAGAGCGGCTATTGGAGGGCAAGAACGAGTCGCACATTGACGGATTGGATCCGAAGTTTACGTTGAAATTGGCCAGCATGCTAGCAAGCATGCCAATCGATGTACGCAAACATGTTCATATCCTTAGCGGGTATCGTTCGTTTGAACATCAGGAGATTCTCTGGAAGAAGGCTCTGAAAAAATATGGAACGGCATCGGCAGCTCGAAAGTGGGTAGCCGCTCCCGGAAAAAGCAACCACCAACGTGGTACCGCAGTCGATCTCGACTATGGAGGCAGCCGCAAAGCGGAATCTTGGGTTCACGGTCATGCTGGTGAGTATGGGCTTTACTTTCCCATGAAGTGGGAGCCTTGGCACATTGAGCCGGTCGGTAGCCGCCCGTGAAGAGAAACACCGGCCGTGCGCGACCTCAGAGAATGGGACGACGCATGGCCCCCATGTTGAATCTGAAACAGAATTATTAATTCTGTTTCATTCGCGGGGTGGATCGGGCTGGTTCCACGAGCGTTTGAGAAACCGCCACGTCCCGTAAAGAGCTCCAACAATCACGCAGATGCTCGCAGCATGGGTGAGGATTTCGCCTAGATCGAGGGTGAGGATCATCGAATCGGTCTCGCTCCGTAGTGGATCGGCCGACCATCAATGCTGCCGTGGACGGTCAATTGCTCTATCCACAGGAAATGTGGATTTGAAACAGAATCGTAGTATTCTGTTTCAATGTCCGACCTGATCGACCCGCAAGGACGCCGCCTCTATCTGACCGCCGCCGAGCGTTCCGACTTCCTCGCCGCTGCTGCCAAAGCGCCGCGCGAGGTGCGATCCTTTTGCGAGGTGTTGCATTCTACCGGGTGCCGGATTTCCGAGGCTCTGGCGCTGACCATGAAGCGGATTGACCTCGACGGTCAGGCGCTCGTGATCGAGACCCTGAAAAAACGCCGGTCGGGGGTTTTCCGCGCTGTGCCGGTGCCCCCTCGCCTTCTCGATACGCTCGACCTCGTGCACGGCGTCAGGGAAGCTCGCAAGGGCCGAGGCGATCCGCTCCTATGGGATTGGAGCCGCACGACAGCGTGGCGGCACGTCAAGGCGGTCATGAGCGCCGCAGACATAGAAGGACCGCACGCCAGCGCGAAGGGACTGCGCCACGGCTACGGCGTCGCGGCGATCAGCGCGACGGTGCCGCTCAATCTGCTATCGAAGTGGATGGGTCATGCCACCATCGAGACGACGGCGATTTATGCGAATGCGCTTGGCGAGGAGCAGCGCTCGATTGCGGAAAGAATGTGGTAATGCCCGGATTTGAGAATCAAGGCGCTTTAAGAGCGATAATTTTCGGCCGCCGCATTGACACAGCGTTAACCGCATGTTAACGGACCCTTGTACTTCCCAGAAGAAGGAAGAAGGGCAATGCACCTCATAATAGCGCTGCTCTACGTTGGGCTGGCGGTGGCGCACATCCTACTAGCCATCCAACATTGAGCTGGGCCCCTTCGGGGGCCCTTTTCTTTTTGCCTCCGCGCTATTCGCACAAAGCTGCTTTTAGCAGCATCGAACTCATCAACGCTTCGCGAGGCATTTTTTAATAACCTATTAAAAGGTTCCTGCTGCGCCTTTATCAACCTATTTGCATCCTGTCAACACCTGCAAGCGCCTAGTTAAGCCTATGCAATCCGATCTCCGCCCTTTTCCTATAAAATTGCCTCCTATATGGTCCAACAGGAGCCTATTTACGGACCCGATTTGCGCATGGAAGCGGGAGAGAGAGCATGACGGATTTGTTTACAGGAAAGGTTCCAAGAACGGTTGATAATCAGAAAAGAATCAGGGTTCCTTATGATTATGTAAGGATAATTGGCAAAGAAAAGGTTTATATAGTCAGATCAATTTATAAAGGTCTATGGTATGTACCAAGAAATATTGAAGAAGTTGTTCGTATTGAACTTGAACCATTCCTAGAAATAGAAAGAAGAGGTGATAGTTCTGAAATACATAGGGAAGTTTTGCTTGCAAATGTATATAGTTGCAATATAAACGTTGGAATATCTGCAAAGACACGAATAACGATACCATCAGAAATGCATTACGAATTACAAGAAATCAATGATACCCTATTCACTGCTCATAGTGTACCAATATATTTCGTGGGAATGGGAAAAATATTCTACATAATGCACAGAAAGACGATGGATATGCTTGTAGGCTAAAGCATGCCTGATTGTGCGCTTCCTCGCCTTAGATGTTGGAGCGGGCAAATATGATCCCGCTGCAGCGCAGCGTAGGTCACTACTTGACGGTCGTTCCGAATCCGCACAAGCTACAGCGCTGTAGTCCTATAGCGATATAGGGATTTAGAATTTCGTCAACCATATAACTATAGCCCTATAGCATGAAAATCCTGGCTGTGATCTCCCAAAAAGGCGGGGTTGGTAAGACAACCCTAGCAACGGCTTTGGCCGTTGCGGCCGAGCAGGACGGCAAAAGCGTTGCCTTATTCGATCTGGACCCGCAGGCGTCAGCCTGCTTTTGGGCCGACCGTCGTCGCGCTACCGGCAAAGGCGAAACGCCTGTTGTGAGGGACGTGAATTTCAATCGCCTGCCCCATGTCCTCGATGCTATGCGGCTCGGCGGGGCGGATCTGGTCATTCTGGACTGCCCACCACAGCAACGGGACATTGCCGACGCTGCGTTGAGTGTAGCTGATTTGGTATTGATACCGACCCGCGCGGAAGCGCTCGATATTCGCGCCATGACTCAAACAGTCAGACTTGCGCAGCAGATGGGTAAGCAGGCGTCTGTTGTCCTGACCTTTTGTCCGCCTGCTGGTGCGGAGATCGAGCAGGCCCGCGAGATTGTGGCCCAGCTTAAAGCTGAACTGGTGCCGGTTTCTATCCACTTGCGCAAAGCCTTTGCTCGCGCCCAGCAGGATGGCCAGACGGCGCAGGAATACGAGCCGAGCGGCAAGGCAGCGGCCGAAATTCATAGGCTATACGAATATAGCCGTATAGCCCTATACGGAAAGGAAACCCATGGCAAAGCCAAAGCCAAATCTCGCCGGATTGCTTGACAATATACCGGACGCTCCGCCTTCCGCCATGCGGCAGACGCGCCAGTCGCGAGAACGACCGTACGCGGACGCGGGGACGGAAAAAACCGTCTTAGTAGGGGCCAATCTCCCCCCCGCCTATGCCCGCAATCTGGCGTACCTTCACGCGGAAACCGGCCGCAGTAAGAAGCAGCTTTTGCAGGAAGCGCTAGACATGCTGTTCACCGCAAAGGGTGGGGCAGGGATTAAGTTCTAGCGCTATAGCCCTATACAGCTATAGCGCTCAATTCAGGGTTGGAGAAACAGACCGACTCTGGCACGATCACATTCAAAATCCTCTGATTCACAGGGGATTTTACCAAGGAGGGCGAAAGCCTAGACATCAAAAAACCCGCCGAGGGGGCGGGCTTCTGATAATTCGGCCGAGGGCCAAGAATTCGTCTGTGGTGGTCGAATTCTCCCAAAAAGCCGGATCGATTGCAAGAGGATTCTTGCCACGGCTTCGTGCGCCCTGCGCATGGCCGTGAGCGGCCATCTCCGAAGCGGTTCAACCGAACCGAAAGGAGAACCCATGTTCCAAACAATTGCAGAAGTCGCGGGCGAAGGCCCGAACAGACAACGCGGCGGCACGCCGCGCACAGGCGAGCCAGTCCGTCGCCATTCCCGGCTGGCAGGCCGGGAAGGGGTTTTCTGGCGTCGTACAGACCGCCAGAGCATGCGGCAGGTGGTTTTGGCCGCCAAGCGCTACGAGCTGGCAGGACGGGCCGCAGGGCAGCGCAATGGCCCCTTGGGCAGCGTCGCCATTGAGATCCTGGAATTGTTCGCCAATCTGGTCGATTTCCGCACCGGCAGGCTGGAGCCGTCGATTGAAACCCTCATGCGCTATCTGAAGCGCTCGCGGGACGCCATCGTGCGGGCCTTGGCGGCTTTGCGCGCCCATGGCTTTGTCGATTGGTTGCGGCGCTATGTGCCGACCGGTAACGAGGGGAGGGGGCCGCAGGTCCAGCAGACCAGCAACGCCTACCGGCTTTTCCTTCCGCCCCGAGCTGCCCGCTTGCTTGGCCGAATGGGCCTCCCTGTGCCGGTTCCCGACGATCACAGCCATGCGCAGGAGCAGCGCGCGGCCGAGATCGAGGTTTATGCCGCGAGCCTTTCGATGGCGGAATTGCCGCTGTTCAGGGTCGAGGACGAGGATCTAGCCGCGTCCTTGGCGCGGCTCGGGGCCGCGCTCGATGCACGCAAACAACGTGAGTCCGTCAGACAGACAGAATCCCTAGCCTCATAGATTCATAATAGCGGAATCGGGCTTGCGCCCGATGACTCAATGGAGCGCGGGCATTTCGGTGCGCTACCGCGCACCGCCCGCGCGCATTTGTTCCTACCCGATGTGAAAAGCCTGCCACGACAGCCACCACAGTCAACGGCTTCGCCGTCCTTCGCTTCGCTACGGCCCTATCGGGTGACAGCGGCGGCCTTACGTGGCGCATATGAGGTATCGGGACGGGGAACATCAAAAGGCCGCGCCTTCGGCGCGGGTTCGACCGCCTCCGGCGGATCGAACAGGGAACTGGGTTTTCTGAGATTTCAGATGGAAACCGGATCGCTCAAGGCGAGCCGAGAGCCCGGTATGTCTGCGAGGACGCAGAGCGGCCCGCTTCGCGACCTGCTGGAAGCAGGGGAGCAGGGTTTACCCCTGCAACCCTGCCCGACTGGCGAAGTCCGGGGGGCAGAGCTGCAAGGGCGAAGAGCGGCGGGCGCAGGCCGTCAGGCCGAGCCTCGGGAACCGCGTCCCTTGCGGCGGCGTGGGGGGCAGAGCCCCCAGTCTTTCCATAGCGTCTTAAATATTTCTTTGCCGGAATGTGATATATATTCTTCTATTAGGAGGAAATACACATGGCAGATAGCAAAAAACCTTATGATATCCTTGTTTCACGTGAATATTCAGACGGAAATGGCGAAGTCAAAAACGCCTATTACCGCGCAGGCGTGGCGTTCGAGAACAAGGCGGGCGGCTTCAACATCGAGATCGTGGACGGGCTGGCACTGACCGGCCGCGCCGTGATCCTGCCGCGCAAGGACCGCGCCGAAGATGACGGACCGAGCGAGTAAACCCCGGAAATTCAGGGGGTTTGCTGTGATCGAGCGGCCGGACGGCGCGCTTGTGTGGGGCACCTTCCGGCCGACCGAGGCGGAGGCGCGAGCGGTCTATGATAGGTGGAATCCGGGCGTTGAAGGGGCGGAAGTGTTACCCGTCGAGGTACGGATATTTGACTCAGGCACGGGCGAAGCGATATAAATATGCTTATGTGGTTAGATAATTATTTTAATTCTATTGCTTCAAGATATTCAGACGTCGATCAATACATGTCATGGGCGGCATATGAACACAATTGGCATGATGCCCAGCCCTATGCCTACATTTACGACATGTACGAGCGCGGTCCCTATTAGGGGTATGCATCCAAAACATACTCAAAATTCATGTAATCAATCCCAAAACCAAGAAATAATGAGGCCCGCGAAAGCCATCAGTGCACCATGCGCTATAATATGAATGGCCGGGTATTCCGGAAAGGCAAGGAAAGGACTATCAGTTCTAATTGCTACGATGCATCCAAAGGTGAACAGACCCACAATTATCAATTTTTTGCTGATGGTGATTGTTGCCAATGGTGGGATCACTAAAATTCCA
>NZ_JBDPGJ010000016.1:0-11949 GCF_040839445.1 Aquibium pacificum
ATCGGCGTGATCGCGCGCAAGCCCGAGTATTTGCCCTATATCCGCTCGGCGCTGACCGAAGAAACCGTGAAGGACTACTTTGCGCATCTCTGCAACGGACCGGTCGAGCGGTTCGAACTGCCCGGCATTCATGCGCTGAACTTCCTGCTGCACGACTCGCTGGGCGGCGGCGGCATCGCATCGGTCAGGATCGACCCGCAGGGCAAGGGCTTCGCACAGATGCTCCTCGATATCCAAATACCTGTGCCGGCCGAGCTTCCCGCGCGCGACGGGCTTGCGGAGATGGCAGATGCTGACGCTTAACAACGTCCAGATCGTCTACGACAACGTGATCGAGGCCGTGCGCGATGCATCGCTGAGTGTGGATCAGGGGCAGATCGTCACACTTCTTGGGTCGAACGGGGCGGGCAAGTCGACAATCCTCAAGGGAATAGCCGGCGTTTTGTACCCGGAAGAAGGCGACATCATCGGCGGCACGATCAGCTTTGACGGCAAAAACCTGATTGGCCGCAAGCCCGACGAAATCGTGCGCGACGGCATCGTCATGGTGCCGGAGGGGCGCCAGTTGTTCGAGCCGCTGACCGTCGAGGAAAACCTGATGATGGGCGGCATCACCCGAACCCGGGCGGCCGCGGCCGAGGCGCTGGACTATGTCTTCTCGATCTTCCCGCGCGTCAAGGAGAAGCGTGGCACGATTGCCGGCTATCTGTCGGGCGGGGAACAGCAGATGGTGGCGATCAGCCGCGCCCTGATGTCGCGACCGCGCCTGCTGATGCTAGACGAGCCCAGCCTGGGCCTGGCCCCGCAGATCATCACCGAAATCTTCGCCGCGGTGACCAGTCTGGTTAAGGAAAGCAACGTCTCGATCTTGCTGGTGGAACAGAACGCCGAATTGGCGCTGTCGATTGCAAGCTACGGATATATCATCGAAAACGGCCGAGTGGTGATGGATGGCACGCCGCAGAAACTGATGAGCAACGAGGATGTCAAGGAATTCTACCTGGGCTTCTCCGAATCTGGCCATCGGCGCAACATGCGGGACGTGAAACACTACAAGAGACGCAAGAGGTGGCTGTCATGAGCGTGCTTTTGCAGGTCGACAATCTGGTCAAGAAATTTGGCGGTGTGACGGCAGTCAACGATGTCAGCTTTCCGGTCCTCAAGGGCGAGATCTTCAGCCTGATCGGTCCGAACGGCGCCGGCAAGACCACCATGTTCAACATGATCAGCCGGGTTCTTCCGGTCACGTCGGGCACGATCACTTTGGATGGCAAGGACATCACACGTACAGCGCCGCACAAGATTGCCTCCCTTGGAATGGGGCGCACCTTCCAGAACCTGGCGGTGTTCAAGCATGCCAGCGTTGTTGATAACATTCTGGTGGGGCGCCACAGCCACATTAATACAAGCGTTCTGGGAGGGCTGATTTTCGGGCCAACCACGCGGGCGCAGGAGCGGGCCCACCGCAAACGGGTCGAGGAGATCATAGACTTTCTCGAAATCCAGCATGTCCGCGACATGCCGGTTGGTGCTCTGGCCTACGGGTTGCAGAAAAGGGTCGAACTGGGCCGTGCCCTGGCCACCGAACCCAAACTCTTGCTACTCGATGAAATGGTTTCGGGCATGAACGCCGAGGAGACCGAGGACATCGCCCGCTTTATCCTCGATCTCCGGGAGGAACTGGATATCACGGTGATGATGATCGAGCACGACATTGGTATTGTCACGGATATTTCCGACCATATCGGCGTGATGAATTTCGGCGAGCGCATCGCCTATGGCACGCCGGATGAAATCCGGGCCGATCCGCGTGTGATCGAAGCCTATCTCGGGCACAAACTGGAAGAAGCATGGGGGCGGGTTGATGGACGATCTGAACCAGCGCTTTGAGGACGGCAATATCACCCTTCCGCAACTGTTGCTGCACTGGGCCGGTACCATTCCTGATGAACTGGCGATCCGGGAAAAGGACCTCGGGATCTGGAACCGGGTCACCTGGGCCGAATATTTTGCCAAAGTGCGGGGCTTTGCCCTGGGCCTCCACATCAGGGGGTTCGGGCGCGGCGATCGTCTGGCCATCGCCAGCGAAGACACGCCGGAATGGCTGTATTCCGACATCGCCGCGCAGGCGCTGGGTGGCATGACGGTCGGGGTCTATCCGACCAATCCCTGGCGCGAACTCAACTATATCCTTAGGCATTCCAAGAGCAGCATCATCGTATGCGGGGATCAGGAACAGGTCGACAAGGTGCTGAATGCCGAAGCGATCGAAGGTGCCTTTCCCAACCTCAAGCTGATCGTGTGCGTCGACATGAAGGGGATGCGCAATTATGACCGCACGCGCCTCAAATCGTTTGACGAAGTGGTGCAGGAAGGGCTGGATCATGCCTCGGGCCACATCGACGACGCCGATTTCTTCCTCGATTGCGTCAATGCGGGCAAGCCCGACGATCCGGCGGTTGTGGTCTATACGTCAGGCACCACCGGCCCGCCGAAAGGCGCAATGTTGTCGCACCGCAACCTGCTTGTGGCGTCTTATCCGCTGATAGATCAGTTCAATCTGACACGCGATCGGTATTCGGTGGTCTGCTACCTGCCGCTTTGCCATGTGGCCGAACGTGTATTCTCCACCATTCTCAGCCTGATGATCGGCGGCGCCGTGAATTTTGCCGAATCCATCGACACGGTACAGGTCAACCTACGCGAAATTGCACCACGGGTGTTTCTGGGCGTCCCGCGCATCTGGGAAAAGCTCCAGTACAGCGCGTCGATCCGAATTCAGGATGCGCGGCCCATGGCCCGGCGGGTTTACAACTGGGGGCTGGACCTGGGACAGGCGCATTTCCGCAAGATCGAGGCCGGCCAACAACTGAACCCGGTCGAGCGCGTCAAGCATTTTGTAGCCAAGATCCTGGTTTTCAACCCGCTCAAGCGTTTCATGGGGATCGACAAGGTGCATTGCAGCTTCGTCGGCGGCGCATCCATCTCGCCCGAGGTCGTCCGGTTTTTCCGGGTGATCGGCGTGCCGCTCTATCAGGTCTATGGCATGACCGAATCGGGGGGTCTGGCGTTCTTCCAGAATGCCGACAAGGCAACGGTCGGGGCAGCGGGTGTTCCCGCGCCGGGCCTGCAATACAGGATAGCCGAAGATGGCGAACTGGAGATCAAGCACCCCAGCGTCTTTCTGGGCTATCTCGACAATGAAAAGGCCACGGCCGAAACCATCATTGATGGCTGGTTGCAGACCGGCGATGTGGTTGAACAGCTGGATAACGGCGAAATCGCCATCGTCGACCGGAAGAAATCCATCATCATCACGTCGGGCGGCAAGAACATCACACCGTCTGAAATTGAAAACGCCCTGAAGGATTCGATCTACATCTCTGAGGCGATCGTGGTCGGCGAGGGGCGTAACTTCCTCGGGGCATTGCTCCAGATTGACTACGATACCGTCGGCAAGTGGGCTCAGGCGCAAGGCCTCGCCTATACCACGTTCAGCCACCTTTCCAGCCTGGATGAGGTCAGGGAACTCATCGCCAAGGAGGTGGCACGGGTGAATGACACCTTCGCACGCGTGGAAAACATTCGAAAATTCGTGCTTCTGAAAAAGCAGCTCGACCATGACGACGGCGAACTGACGGCCACCCAGAAGGTGCGGCGCAACGTCATCGAGACAAGGTTCGAAGCCGAGATGGCGGAAATCTACGCCTAGGGGGAACAGCATGGACTATTTCATTTTGCTCTGCGTTTCGGGGATTGCCATCGGCGTGATCTATGGCCTGATCGGAATGGGCTATGCTCTGATCTTCAAGGCGACCAGCGTCGTCAATTTTGCCCAGGGCGAAGTCATGATGCTGATATCATACATGGCTTTCGCGATAGCACGTTCCTGGACCCTGCCGTTCTGGGGGTTGCTGGCGGTTTGCGTCGTGCTTTCGGCGGTTGTCGGCCTGTTGATCGAGCGGATTTTCATCCGCCCGATGCTGGGGCAAGACGTCTTTTCAACCGTGATGGTCACCATCGGGCTGGCGGTGATGATACGCGCCCTAGTGGTGATGATCTGGGGGGCCGACCCGCTGGTTCTGCCCACCGACATCGGTGACAGTGGCGTCGAGATCGGCCTGGTTTTCCTTTATACGTCGCAGCTCTATGCTATCGGTCTGCTTGCGCTTTGCGTGATCGGCATGTGGGTTTTCCTGCGGTTTTCGCGCACGGGCGTCGCCATGCGGGCCACGGCCGCGCGCGAAACCACCGCGCTGCTGATGGGGATCAACGTGACGTATGTTTACGCCCTGGCCTGGGCCATTGCGGCGGTCATTGCCGGGATTGCCGGCGTGCTGCTGGGAACGATCTATGGCCTGGGGCCGGATATGTGGACGCAAGGGCTGCGCGCCTTTCCGGCGGTTATTCTCGGCGGTCTGGACTCGGTGTTCGGTGCGGCGATCTCCGGCGTTTTCATCGGTCTGCTGGAGAACATGTCCGAAGGCTATATCGGGCGCGGGCTGAAGGAGATTTCCGGCTTCCTCGTCATTCTGGTAGTTCTGATGATCCGCCCCTACGGGCTGTTCGGCACGCCCGAGATCGAGAGGGTGTGAGCTATGCGGACAGGTGTCTTTCAAGAGAGCTATGGCGAGCTGATCTCGCTGATCCGCAACCCGACGCAGGCCTATTGGACTTGGGCGTTGGTCATCATGTCGCTGGCGGCGCCGTTCGTGTTGAGCAATCACGTGACGTCGCTGGTCAACGGTATGTTAATTACCGCGATCGGGGTAATCGGCCTGAACCTTCTGACCGGTACGACGGGCCTGATTTCCTTCGGTCAGGCCGGGTTTCTTGCGGTGGGCGGCTATACTGCGGCCATCCTCTCGGCAGATTACAACATGCCGCTGTGGTTGTGCCTTCCGGCGGGCGCTCTGATGGCGGGGGCTTTCGGGCTGTTGGTCGGGATACCATCGCTGCGCCTGAAGGGGCTGTATCTGGCGATCACTACGCTCGCATTTACCATCATCATTACCCATGTCATCCTCAGCGCCGAAAGCATCACGCATGGGTCGTCTGGCATCTCGACACCCAAGCCGGCGATCTTCGGCATGGTACTGGATACCGATAAGTCGTTTTACTACCTGATCCTGGCGGTTCTGACGCTGGCCGTCCTGGGGTCGGCCAACATCAAGCGCAGCCGCATCGGCCGTGCCTTTCTGGCGATACGGGAACAGGATATCGCAGCGCGCGCGATGGGCGTCCCGGTGGCGCGATACAAGCTTTATGCCTTTGTCGTCAGTTCTTCTTACGCGGGCGTGGCCGGGGCGCTGATGGCCTATCATATCCGTTTCGTGAACGTGGACAGCTTTAGCCTCGTCATCTCGATCGAAGCTGTGTCCATGATCATCGTTGGCGGCCTCGGGTCCACCGCCGGGGCGGTGATCGGCGTGGTGTTCGTCGTAGGGCTGGCCGAACTCCTGAACTATGCGTTCAGCTCGCTAGGCGGGACGCTCGGGTCGCTGTCGGCGCTGGAACTGAAAGGGTTCCTTTACGGTCTGACCATCGTACTCTTCCTGCGGTTCGAGCCGGACGGGCTGATGGGGATCTACCGCGAATACAAGAACCGTTGGGTCAACTGGCCATTCAGATACTGATGCGAACGGCCCGGGAGGACGGGCCACAAAAAGGGGAGAAGTGAGAATGAGAATGAGAATGAACTGGATTTTGAAAGGGGCGCTTTCAGCCACCCTCCTGGTGGCCGGAGCCGTCGGTGCAATGGCGGAACCCGGCGTCACCGACGACAAGGTCGTACTGGGTGCCGTGGACCCGCTGACAGGCCCGCCCAGCCTGCTGGGCAAGGCGCACAGGCTGGCGCTGCAAGTCTGGCAGGATGACGTGAATGCCCGTGGCGGCATCAACGGCCGCAAGGTCGAGATCGTGTTCGAGGATGACGGATATGTCCCGGCACGCTCGCTTCAGGCGCTGAAGAAGATGGTTGAGGTCGATGACATCTTCGGGCTGATCGGCACCTCCGGCAGCGCGCAGCTGGCGGCTATGATGCCCATGATCAACGAGCTCGGCATCCCGACACTCAACAACATGGCGGTGAACTCGCACCATTTCAACCCGCCGTTGAACCCGTTGTTCGTGGTCGGACCAACCTATTGCCAGGAAATTGCCGCCGGCATGACTTACCTCGTCGAAGAACTGGGTCTGAAAGACGGCAAATACGCGATCGCCTTTCAGGATGATGAATTTGGCGACGATGTGCGCTGCGGCTATCTCGAAGGGGTCAAGAAATACGGGCTCAACAATGTTCTGGAGCTGGAATTCAAGCGCGGCCAGAAGGATTTCTCGGCCGAAATGCTACGGGCACGGGCCGCAGGCGTGACCGTGCTGGTATCCGGCGGCGTCGTTGCCGAACACTCGATTATGCTGAAGGAAGCCGCCAAGAACCGGATGGATATCACGTTCCTCGGCGCCCATTCCGCGCATCTGACCCCGGTTCAGGCGTTGGCTGGCAGTGCAGGTGACGGCTATTATGCGGCGGACTATGTGCCCGCGCTGACCTCGCTTGAGGTTCCAGGTGTGGCGAAGTTCATGGAACTGGCCAACACATACCTCAGCGAGGACGAACGAAATTCGCTGAACCGGTACTCGCTGGCGGGCTATGCCGGGGCGCTGATTTTCGAGCACGCGATGGCCGAATGCGGCGCTGACCTGACCCGGGCCTGCGTGATTGAAAAACTGGAAGGTCTGGACGGGTTCGAAACCGATGGCCTGCTGGGGCCCGTCACCTATGGCAAAGGTAACCGTCACGCGCCCACGGCGGTGATCGTTCTGCAGTCCAACGCGGACAAGAAGGACTTCACCATCGTGTCTGAGCGTATGGAAATCGAATGATCAGCTAACATGACAACGCCGCCCCCGTGCCGACACGGCATTGGGGGCGGCAAGGCCAAGCAGAAAGACCCGCGGATATGAGCATCACCAAGCTTCTTGTGGCGAATCGAGGAGAGATTGCCGCGCGCGTGGTGCGCACCGCCCGCGCCATCGGCATCAAGACCGCCGTGCTGCGTCATCCCGCCGAGGTGGACGCACCGGCACACGCAATTGCCGACCAGGTCGTGACCATCGACGGACCAACCCCGGTCGCGGCCTATCTGGATATCGGCCAGATCGTCCAGGCCGCACGGCATATCGGCGCCGACTCCGTGCATCCCGGCTACGGGTTTCTGGCCGAGAACGCGGCCTTCGTCAAAGCGCTGGACGAAGCAGGGATCATCTTTGTCGGACCGACTGCGGAGGTCATTGACCTGATGGGCGACAAGGTGCGCGCCCGCAATTTCGTCGCGGAACGCGGCTTTCCGGTGGCGCCTTCCGCCATCGAGGATGACAATCCGGGCGATTTCGTCGAGCGCGCCCGCGCTGTGGGCTATCCGCTGCTGATCAAGCCCTCTGCCGGCGGCGGCGGCAAGGGAATGCGCATCGTGCGCGAGGATGCCCGTCTGCGGGCAGAGATCGAAACCGCCCGCCGCGAGGGCGAACGCTATTTCGGCGACGGCCGGCTGTTTGTCGAAACCTATATCGAAAACCCGCGCCATATCGAAGTGCAAGTGATGGGCGACGGTCAGGGAAACGTTGTCCATCTCTGGGAGCGCGAATGCTCGATCCAGCGCCGGTTCCAGAAGATCATCGAGGAAACCCCCTCCCCCGCCCTGAGACCCGGCCAGCGCGAGGAAATCTGCGAGGCCGCAGCGGGCATCGCGCGGGCGGTGAACTATCGCGGCGCCGGCACGGTCGAGTTCATCTATGCCAACGATAGCCGGTTCTATTTCCTCGAGATGAACACGAGGCTTCAGGTCGAACATCCCGTCACCGAAATGGTCACGGGTTTCGATCTGGTTGCCGAACAGTTGCGCATTGCAGCCGGCGAGCCGCTGGGACTGCAGCAGGACGACATCCACCAGACCGGCCATTCGATCGAACTGCGCGTCTGCGCCGAGGATGCGGATGCCGATTTCCGCCCCGCGATCGGCAACATCCTGTTGATGGAGGAGCCCGCCGGACCCGGCGTGCGGGTCGACAGCGGCATTCTGGAGGGCGGCAAGGTCACCACCGATTTCGACCCGATGCTGTCCAAGCTGATCGTGCACGGCCGCGACCGGGCCGAGGCCATCGCGCGCGCCCGCCGCGCGGCGCTGGATTATGTCATTCTGGGCGTCACGACCAACCTGGGCTACCTCTATGCGATCCTTGAGCATCCAAGGTTCGGGTTCGGCGACCTGTCGACCGGGTTTCTGGACGAGGAAGCAGACGCGCTGAAACGTGCCCCCGACGCCTCCTCTACCGACATCCTGCTGGCCGCCACCGCACTGTCCGACGCGCGCCTTGTGCAGGCCGTCGAGAGCGTGCCCGCGATTTATCGAATGATGGGGGGGTGGAGAAACTGATGCGCCGTATTCTTGAAGTCCACGGAGAGGAAATCCCGGTCTGGCTGGCCTCGGTCGGGCAATTCCATGTGTTGCACTTGGGCGATCGTGAAATCCCCTGCGCCCTCACGACCGCGCCCGGCAAGGGCGCCTTTACGCTGGATCTGAATGGCACCAGTATCGCGCTGCGGATCGCCGTGGGGGAAGAGGCCACATTCGTGCACCTCGACGGCCGCGCCTATGAGATCGGGCGCACCGATCCGTCGCAAACCCTGGGCCAGGCCGACGGCGGTGCCCCGCAGGACCGGATGATTGCACCGATGCCGGGTGCCGTGATCTCCGTCTCGGTAGCCGCGGGCGATGCCGTAACCGAGGGCCAGGCCCTTATGGTGATCGAAAGCATGAAATTGGAAACCACCATCACCGCACCGCGTGATGGTGTCGTTTCCGAGGTGCATTTTGCCCCCGGCGATAGTTTCGACGGTAAAGTGGTGTTGATTGGTTTCGAACCGCTGAAGGACGCCAGCTGATGCGCCGAATGCAATCCCAGATCCGCCCGGACTCAGCCGAGTTCAAGGCAGCCTCTGAGAAAATGCAAGCCGTGGTGAAACGGTTCCACGACTTGCAGGACAAGGTCCGCTATGACCGCCCCCAGCGCGATCTTGACCGGCTGAAGCGTCAGAACAAGATGCTCGCGCGCCAGCGGTTGGAGCTTCTGCTGGACCCCGGCACGCCGTTTCTGGAATTCTCGACGTTGGCGGCGTATGATCTCTATGACGGTCAGGCACCGGGGGCCAACGTCATCACCGGTGTCGGGGTGATTTCCGGACGCGAAGTCGTGATCCATGCCGACGATAGCTCCAACAAGGGCGGGGCCTGGTATCCCATGTCGGTGCCGAAGATCGTGCGTGCGCTGGAATTCGCCTTGGAAAACAACCTGCCGGTCGTGCATATCTGCGACAGCGCGGGCGGCTATCTTGAGGAAATGTCAGGCGTCTTTGCGCCGGGCGGGCGAGTGTTCCGCAACCAGTGCATCCTGTCGAAGAAAGGCATACCGCAGGTCGCCATCGTCTGTGGCCATTGCACCGCCGGCGGGGCCTATGTGCCCGGGCTGTGTGAATATACCATCATCGTCCGCGGCACCGGCGCGATCTTCCTGGGCGGTCCGCCCCTGGTCAAGGCCGCCACCGGCGAAGAGGTTTCGGTCAACGATCTGGGCGGGGCCGACATGCACACGTCGATCTCGGGCACCGGTGATTATCCGGTGGATACCGAAGAGGCTGGAATCCTGCTGGCGCGGGAAATCGTCGCCACCTTTCCGCGCAAACCCCGCGCCTTCGACTGGGCGGCCCCCGAAGAGCCCTACTACGATCCAAGGGAAATCTACGGCATCGTGCCGACCGACTACCGCGTGCGGTTTGACATGCGCGAAGTCATTGCCCGCATCGTCGATGGTTCGCGTTTTCACGAATACCAGCCAAATTACGGCATCACGCTGGTGACGGGATATGCCCGCATCTGGGGCTGCAAGGTCGGCATTCTCGGCAATAACGGCGTGCTGTTCAACGACAGCTCGCTGAAGGCCGCGCATTTCATTCAGCTTTGCAACCAGACCGGCACGCCGCTGATTTTCCTGCAGAACACCACCGGCTACATGATTGGCCGCGAATACGAGGAACGCGGTATCACTAAGGACGGGGCCAAGATGCTGATGGCACAGGCCGGCTCCGAAGTGCCAAAACTGACGGTGCTGACCTCTGGCGCATTCGGGGCCGGGTATTATGGAATGTGCGGGCGGGCATGGGATCCACGGCTTCTCATGACATGGCCCAATGCTCAGATGGGAGTGATGGGGCCGGAACAGGCCGCGCGCACCCTTGGCGATGTCAAGCTGGCACAGATGCGCCGCGCCGACCCCGATCTCAGCGACGAGGTGGTGCAGGAATTGCGCGACCGCGTGCGCGCCAAGGCGGAAAACGAAACCTCGGCCTATTGGTTCACATCGCGGCTCTACGACGATGGCATCATCGACCCGCTGGACACCCGAAACATGCTGGGCATCGCGCTGACCTGTGCGGCGGGCGTCAGCCCAGGTGCGCCGCATTATGGCGTCTACAGAATGTAAGGCACAGGTCGTGATCTGCCGGAGGGATTTCTCCTCAACCGTGGATTGGAGTCCGCCCCAAGTTTTGCTCCGGTCCCGTTCTCTGGACCGCCGGAAGCGAGAGTTTTCCCGGCCATTTCACGACGGCGTGCTGGTGGCGCCGTCGGGATTGAGCAAGAGATCGGATTGCGCCCGATCGCCCCATGCGGGTGCACCTCGTTATACAAGTCGACGACGGAACGCCCACGGGACCGGTTTTTAGCGCGAGCTTCTCTATCCTTGGCATCCTTGGACTGGGCGTGCAAATCTTTATCCACGAGGTGTGTGATCGACAAGAAGGATGCAGCGGTTTCCCGCTGCACCATTTCCGGCCAGTCTTTGCATCGGTGGCTGGAGGTTCCTGCGAGGATGGTCGGGTTCCCAGCACGGACTGGCGCATCACGGATGCTACGGCCTACGCTTATGGTAAGACTGGTGTCGCGCCGGGATTTGGCCGATCCGCCGTTCGAATAGGTATCCGACGCAGGACGCGCGCGAGGCCGCGCGAGGAATGGCTGACACTGATTCCGGGGAAAAGGTTATGTCAGATCTGATGCGACACAGCCTCGACTTCGTCTCCCGCAAGGATCGCAAGCCGGTCGCCGGCGCGCTGAAGAACATCTATCGTGTTCGACGCCGTCGCCGGAGAAGCGGCAATCGGCGCCTTCGAGGAAGGTATCTGGGGGCGCCGCTATCCGGCCATCGCCAGAGTTGGCGTCGCGCCTGGAGCGAGGTCGTGCCCTTCTACGCCTTTCCTTTTGACGTACGCCGAATCTTGTATACTACGGATGAGATCGACAAGCGCTTTATGCGCGGGCGACCTCGTGGAGAAGCGCGGTGCATCGGCTGCAAGCGCCGCCGAGCAGCCTATTCAAGCCTTGCCCGGATTGAGGCGCCCGCGAAGTGCTCGTAACTCTCCTCGGGCTTTCGGGCGATGTTCATCTCCTGATGCCGCAGTTCCTTCACGTGGTAGGCATAGGTTGGCCTACATGCATTGCCCTTCCTCTGCATCTTCCCCGCCTGCAGCTCCATTCCGCGCACCTTGTGAGCGACCAAGCTTGGCCGAGCCCACATATACTCCTTCTCCTTGGTGAGCATGTGCCAGACTAGGGCGATCCTTCCGATCGACCCCGGAGAGAACCCTGAGCCCGGCAGACGCTGCATCAGCGGAAAGAAAGGAACTCGTTGACAAAAGCGATTAGAGAACGTGGTGGGACATCATCATACGGAGTCTCTCCCAGATTGTCGCGCTATAGCGTGCCTAAGCGCCCGCGCAAGCAGCGACATCGTGATCTCGGCGAGATAGTCGAAGACCAGATAATCGATGTCGCCCCGGGAGACCAATTGCCCAACCGCTTCGGGCGTATCCCCCCAGAAGCCGGACGCGCATCC
>NZ_JBDPGJ010000017.1:0-7895 GCF_040839445.1 Aquibium pacificum
TGTCCGAAAACGGCCAGAAGCACGCCGGAATGGCCCCGATCCGATCAGGGTGCCGAAAAACACGCGCTCAGAGCGGCAGTCGCGGTATCGACCGCCCAAATCATCCGGTTGTTGCGGGTGTCCAGCTCAAGCTCGTCAAGCGTCAGATGTATGGCCGCGGGAAGATCGACCTACTGCAGGCGCGGGTAATCGGCGCACAATGATCCACCGCACCACCAAAATTGCGTCAGACCCCCGTTTGCACGCCGATCTAGGGTCCCCATTCCGAGCCGATTAACAGGCTGATCGGGGGCAACGTTCGGTCAGTGCATGCCCAACCAAGCGACGACATCATAAGATGTCGAGACCGTGTCTTGGTGCGGTCTTTCGCGGCAGGAGGCCATTTTCATACCGCAGACACTCTCGACACTCCGATGCAAATGAGTATCTTTTGAGCTTGGGGACAACAGACGACTGCATTCATAATTCGTGAGCGTAAGCACGACGTGCCGCACTCACATTAAGCATTTCAATGATCGGTCTCGCGATGGCAGAAAAAACAGAAGTCCCGAGCGATGCATGCCGTCGTATCGTCCTTTGTGGATTTGAGACGGATTCACTCTCGTTCTTCGCCGATCTGATACGGCTCGGTTCGCAGTCCCCTACGAAGCGAACAGATCGTTCGGCCGCAGAGGTCTCGATCACCGCGGATCGCACGGTCATTTCGGTCAGCTGTGATGACTTGTTCCGATTGCGAAAGTTGGGACGCAGATTTACGAAGTCTAATGAGGACTGGCGGACCATCATTCTAGTTGGTGATCCACGGCAAGTACTGCGCAAGCGGGAGCAATCAACTGGGGCATATGCAATCGGCTACGACCGATCCCTCGACATCTCCGCGGCCGGTATCGTGACTTATTCATCGCCAGGCTTGTTGAGAGTTTCAGAAGCAATTCGCCTAGCGCGGACGGCCTATCCTGAGCGCACACTTGTTGTCCGTTGCGAGGATATTGATCGAGATCCCGAATTGATCCGACACGCATTATCGAGTTTTACCGGCTTACCAATGAGGCGGCCCTTCTCGGGGCTTCTACAACATCCTAAGCTTAGCCGAAGGCCATGGCCATCGTTATCCGACTGGCAAATCAATGAGAAGGACGCGGCTCGCTTGGTGCGCCAGTTCCGACTTGCTCCCGAACTAAACGATCTTCGGGAAGAGTGGGGATACGCGGCGCGGGCGGACTTAGCTTGGCTCAGCGCACTGGGCGACGCGGCGCGGTGCGGGTTTGATGATACGCAAGGAACGATTTTTTGCTATCATACTGACGACACGTTCTACGCAAGCGAGGTGGCGCGGCTGAGACGCTCAGTAGAAGTGTTGGGCTTAAAGCTGGACATCACTGTCGTCCCTCCTACACAGGACTGGCTTTCGGCGGTGCGGCTGAAGCCCATCGTATTGCTCGAAGCTAGGAAGAGGATTCGGGGGCCGTTACTCTACATCGATTCTGATGCCATTGTGCATCGCACGCCTTGGCCGTATCTGCGCGGCTATTGTGGCGACATAGCCGTCGCCGGGCATCCGCGCCAAGCTATTATCAGTGGCACAATCTTTCTTAACGATACTGAAGGAGCAATTCAACTGCTCGAGGAATGGATCGCAGTTCAGGATGCTAATCCCGATCATTGGGATCAGCATTCTCTCGAACATCTAGTGCTTAGGCATGGAAAGGCGTCGGGTCCTCACCGTATTGAATATTTGCCGCCAGAACTGTGCCGGGTGTTCGATCGCGTTTATCCGCGTCCTATTGAGCCTATCGAGCCAATCATTGAGCATCTACAGGCTAGCCGCGAACGGTTTGCCGGAGAAACTGAGGTGAATGTCAACCTCACGCGCCGAAGACAGCGAATCGCTGAAGTCGATGCACTATACATTAGCGGGGAGAGACGCTCAAACACACTGCGGTTGCTAGCCAGTCGTGGGACCGACGTCACTCGCTGGTCCGAGCCGACCAATCTTCTAGCCTCTTGGACATCCCGGGCGCAGAAGGTCGCGCGACTGATCGAGCCCGGTGAAATTGTCCTCGACATAGGCTGCGGCGCTATGACCCTGGAATCAGAATTGCCAGAGGGTTGCACCTATATTCCTGCTGATCTCGTGAAACGCGATGAGCGTACGCTCCCATGCGACCTAAATGCAGGCCGGGTACCAGACCGCTACGCTAATGTCGTGACCATGATCGGTGTGTTTGAGTACTGCCATTCACCCGAATCGGTACTTGCGGTCATCGCCCGGCGCTGGCCGCGCCTTGTCCTGACTTACAATCCCGCAGATCTCGACGGAGGGCGCGACAGACTGCGGCACGGTTGGTTTAATGCGCTCAGTTCAGCGGCAGTCCTTGCGCTGGCACAGCAGGTCGGCTTTCGATTACGAATGATTGTTCCACTAGGGCGAGAGCGCATTTACGATCTGGAAATCGTTCCTTGACAATCCTATCGGTATTTCGCCGTGACGAAACGAATGTCGGAGACTGGAACTGCTGTCCCGGCCGTCTCCTCCAACTCGAACCGCGACAAGAGGCTGACATCCTCGACCTGCCGCGCAATTGGCGTGAGGGGGCCGTTATCGTCGGCGGCGGGGGGCTCATCGCGGAGACTTTTCGTCCGCATATGGAACAGTTGAGAGGACTTGGCAGGAATGGCCCACTGATAGCATGGGGAATCGGCGAGAGCTTAAACATAGATAGACAAGGGGGGGTCGTCCTTCCCTATCACGGGCCGCTCCCTGACTACCTCTCTTCCTTTGATCTCGTTGGCCTGCGCGATTGGGGAACGCAATACCCTTGGGCACCTTGCCCGAGTTGCCTCCTCGCAAGGTTCGACGAACCGCCCGAGATATCACGCCACGAAATTGTTGTGTATGAGCACAAGCGCATTCCGGTCCCAATCGAAGGCCTCCCGCGGCTCAGCAATAACGGCTCCGACATTGAGAAAGTACTAAGTTTCCTCGCCTCTGCGGAGGTAGTAATCACAAATTCTTATCATGGAGCGTACTGGGCTACACTGCTCGGGCGTCGCGTTGTGGCTATTCCTAACATGTCGAAGATGTATCGGCTCCGCCACGCTCCGGTACTGTCAGTTGCGGAGAGGTGGCGACGGGCGGTCGATTTAGCCGAACCTTATCCTAAGGCCCTTGCCGAATGCCGATCAGCGACCTTGGATTTCTATGATAAAGTTCTGACGCTTATAGGATCAACATCCTATTCACAGTGAACACCTCCCCGAAAATCGGGCAGTGATTGCTTCATATTCGGCAGCCAGTGTGGCGAACAGGGCTCTGCAAACTGGATTGAGCTGGATCTCCTGGCAGGTCAGTCGAACCATCCCACAAGACGAAGCCAGGATAGGCCAGAAGAACGGCGTCGTGCGGCAATGTGCCAGGCGCAGCACGCGGCCCCGCCAGCCCGCCGACCAGCGCCATAAATCGGCCTACCTGTTCGGCGCCATCTGCCCGGCGCGCGGCATCAGAGTTGCGCTCGCACTGCCCTTCGCCGACACCGAGGCGATGCAGTTCCACATCGACGAGATCAGCCGCCATGTCGCCAAGGGCGCACACGCGGTGCTGCTCATGGATCGCGCCGGGTGGCACACCACCGCCAACCTCAAAATCCCCAGGAACATCACGCCGATCTTCCTGCCATCGCGGGCGCCGGAACTGAACCCGGTCGAGAGCGTCTGGCAATATCTGCGCGCCAACTGGCTCTCCAACCGCGTCTTCGACAGCTATGACGCCATCATCGTCGCCGCCTGCGAAGCCTGGCAGAAACTGCTCGCCGCTCCCGTCACAATCACTTCAATCGGATTGCGTGAATGGGCGCACATCGGTCAATCCCAATGACGCTTGGTATCAGTCACTGCCCTATGGGCGGTTTCGGCCAGGAGGGCTTGGTCAAGCACCCGCGTCTGGTATGGACCGGGACGGCTTTCCTCGTCCGACGACTAGGATCTAGTTCCGGTACGCTATCGCGGAAGCTCTCACGCCGACCCTGCCCCTGCAAGGGCTGAACGTGCCGACATCCTGGTAGTCAAGCTTTCGGAGACTCGTGGCGCCAATCGCGGCGGCCTTGGTTTTCAGCTTCAGCAATGCTTCTGCCTGAAGCCCATATTCGTCGATGCGCGCTAGGAGACCTTCTGCGCAGGCATATGCATCCAGCGTTCCTATCGACGTAGCCCCAGCAACAATGCTGTCCACCACCTCAACCTCGCCGGCACTCGTTGGTGGATAGACGGGCCGCGGGAGGTTGTCCGGCGTGGAACATCCGGACACCGCTATCAGCCCGAAAAAGAAGATAGGACGCATACGTAAGGCCTCACACATCAGTAAACCATCCAATGATAGCAGAAATTCACCGCCTCGCACCACGCGCAATCTGGATACGCCGGTGACAGCCACATTGAAATAGTTCGCAAAGAACCTGACACTATCCGTCCACCTTCGGCAAGGACCGCCTGCCGTACGGCTCGACCGAAAGCCATTCGGGCCAACCCCAGGTCTGTTCGATCAGGTAGAGGGCAGCGGCGAAACCGATCACGCCGGCAGCTAAGTAGATTTGCTGTCGGGACGGAGGATTCCGCACCCACCTGGCCATGCGTATGAGCCACCATTCCATAGAGGATTGTTATCACACAAGGACACAGGCAGGCGATCGAACATCTTAGGCATTTCAGACAGGGGGTCCATCTCGCGCAATCGGCA
Organism: Aquibium pacificum; assembly: GCF_040839445.1. Lineage (NCBI taxonomy): Bacteria > Pseudomonadati > Pseudomonadota > Alphaproteobacteria > Hyphomicrobiales > Phyllobacteriaceae > Aquibium > Aquibium pacificum. Next base: position 4,733 of record NZ_JBDPGJ010000017.1, read on the forward strand.
CTGTGATCGATGCAAGCGCCATGAGCTACTCCCCGATCCTTGGACAGATTTCCGGGTGGGTTAAGCTACTCTCCGCGCCTGCTGATCGGTTTCGATACTGCTGAACTAGACCACGGCGGGCGGTTGTCCGCCATGAGCGGCGCGAGGCCGCTGGTGGTTGTAGAAGGTGATCCAACGTCCGATGCCTGTCTTGGCCCGCGAGCCGGTCTCCCAGTCGTACAGGTAGACGCATTGATCCAAATGTCCTGGCTCTGGCTGCAGCATCAACCGCACTCTGCATTGACCCAATGGTTCAAGGAGCGGCTCAACGGTGGTCGCATGAAAAAATCGACCATCGTCGCTATGGCGCGCAAGCTGATGGTTGCGCTCTGGAAATATGTGACCTCTGGCTTCGTCATGGAGGGAGTGGCCATGAAACAGGCCTAGCAACAGGCTGACGCTGCAAAAATGTCTTGAATCCGCCAAGGCTGATCGACCTTGGAGGATGCGGGTCGATGAACCGATGTTGCGTTGGGCGAAATGCCGCTTAAGCAGAATGGTCGCGTCGTCCTGAGCCTTGCCCGCCGCAGGCGGGATGTTGGTGCAGTCGCAACAAGCGGCGACCGTATGTGAACTTGATCAGGCTCGGTAACCGAGCCGCGTCATGCAGTAAGGCTCGGAACCTGGATCCTATTGCCAATGGAGAGGTCTATGATGATCCTAAGATGATGCCTTGACGGGGTGCTATCCCATGTGAGCGCAGCACCGACGCCGAGAAGGCCGACATCAACGCGGGCAAAGTTCCGGATGCCTGGAAGGAGAAGCCGGCCAAGCTGCGGCAGAAGGATCGCGACGCGCGCTGGACGGTGAAGTTCTCGAAGGCGAAAGTGGCCGAGGATGGAAGGACCCAGCAGCGCGACATTGCCATTCCGGCTTTCGGCTACAAGAACCATATGTGGACGGCCCCCGTCTCGCAAGAAAGCTGCAACCTGTTTGATCGGATCGCTTGCGATCATATGTCCGGCCTTTGGGCGCGGTCGCACATGACCGCTGGCCAAGATGGTTTCCGCGACGCGAGTTCTCAACACGCCAGCGGCCTGTAGCGGCCGACGGTTCTTTCGGAGTGTCTCGCATCTCGAATCGATCGATCACACCATCTGCCTCTTCTCTTGCAAGTTCCGGCTTCAGCTCAGCACGGTAGCGGTAGAGGCGCTCCCCGTCGCTGTCTGATCTTCATGCGGCGTGCGCCAAGACAAGCGTCGCAGCATTTTTCCTGTAAGGCTCACCGGTCACCATCATCTTCCAGGCGATGCGGGCAATCTTATTGGCTAAAGCCACGGCAGCGAGTTTCGGCGGTTTGCGCTTGAGCAGATTAGCAAGCCAAGGCGAAACAGTGCCTCGACCGCATCGGGCATACCGGATGACGGCAGTGGCCCCGACAACCAGCACGCTGCGCAGGGCCTCGTCGCCGGCACGTGTGATGACGCCTAGCCTGACCTTGCCGGCAGTGGAGTGATCCTTTGGCGTCAGGCCAAGCCAGGCGGCGAAGTGCCGAGCCGATTGGAAAGTCTCAGGTGCGGGCGTCTTCATCACCAGCAACGACGCACCGATCGGGCCGACACCGGGGATTTGCGCCAGGCGTCGACTGCATTTATCCGCCCGATGCCAAGCCATTAGCTTGGCATCGACCTTTTGTAGCTGCACCAGTAACTGCGCGTATTCCTTGCCGTGAAGAGCGAAGAGCTCCCGCGCCAAACCAGGTAGCGTCGCGTCTGCCGCAATGCGCTCGAGCAACGGTTCGATTTTGCTCATCCCCTTCGCGGCGGTCAGTCCGAACTCGGCTGCATAGCCGCGAATCGCGTTGGCGAGTTGCGTTCGATTGCGGACCAGCCGGTCGCGCACGCCCGCCAGCATCAATGCCGCCTGGCTGTAGGCCGCCTTTACCGGCACGAATCGCATCGTCGGTCGGCTCATCGCCTCACACAGCGCTTCGGCATCGGCCGCATCGTTCTTGCCTCGCTTGACGTACGGTTTGACCAGCTGCGGCGGAAGCAGCTTTACCTGGTGGCCGAACGACTGCAGCAGGCGCGCCCAGTGATGAGATCCGCCACACGCTTCGATCGCAACTACCATAGGCGGCATGTCGGGCGACCTGAGAAATTGACCCCCTTCCGACACGAGGAACTGCCCCCCTCTTCGTGAAGAGGAGGGAATGATGGAGACACCAGAATCCGGCCACTCTGTCTCGCGTGGATCCATGACGCGGGGAGAGGAGATGCTGCAGCCCGACGAGGTGGCGGCGATGATGCGGCTGCACGGACTTGGCTGGGGAGCCAAGCGGCTTGCGCGCGAGTTCGGCTGCGCACGCAACACGGTGCGACGATATCTTCGCCAAGGTGGTTCGGTGCCGTTTCGACAGCCTGTGCGGCGCTCGGCGCTGGACGGGCTCGAGGATTGGCTGCGGGAGCGGTTCTTCCGGCACGGCGGCAACGCCGATGTCATCCGCCAGGAACTGGTTGCCGAACATGGGGTGGTACTCAGCCTTCGTCACGTCGAGCGCCGGGTCGCGGGCTGGCGGCGCGAACTGAAGGCGCAGGCCCGTGCGACGGTGCGGTTCGAGACGCCGCCTGGAAAGCAACTGCAGATCGACTTCGGCGAGGCGCGGGTGTGGATCGGCGACGAGAAGCTGCGCGTGCATCTGTTCGTCGCCACGCTCGGCTTCTCGCGCCGGATGCACGTGCGGGCCTCGCTGCGGGAACGGCAGGCGGACTGGTTCGAGGGGATGGAGAGCGCCTTCGTCCACTTCGGCGGCGTGCCCGCGGAGGTGCTTCTGGACAATGCCCGGGCGTTGGTCGAACACCATGACGCGGTGACGCGGGAGGTTCGGTTCAGCGCCAAGCTTCACGCCTTCGCGCGGCACTGGCGCTTCCGTCCGCGGGCCTGCGCACCGTATCGGGCCCGGACGAAGGGCAAGGACGAGCGGGGCGTCGGCTATGTGAAGAAGAACGCGGTGGCCGGCCGCAGATTCGAGAGCTGGGCAGCGTTCGAAGCGCATCTTGTGTTTCGGCGTGGAATAAGGACCCCGTTTCAGGGGTGATCGGCATCCAAAAGGGCCCCCTTGTAGCGGCGGGTGTTTCACACTGCCTCCGGTTTGATCGGAGGCATTTGTTTTGGATGTTGGTCG
>NZ_JBDPGJ010000018.1:0-6879 GCF_040839445.1 Aquibium pacificum
GCTGCTGGAGCCCATCGGCAACATCCCGCCGGCCGAAGCCGAGGCACGATACTACGCCATGCTCGAAGAGCCGGCCATGGCGGCGTGACTCAAACAAAACGGCCTCCGGCAAACCCGGCGCGGTTCAGGGGGATAAACAGCGGCGGGTTCACGAGAACGACAAATCAACCGAATCCTCAAAAAGCGACGTGGAATCGTCGGACGGCGTCACAAACCGATCGGTTGAATCGTCAAAGGATCATGGGCACAGCGCTATTGGGCAAATATCGTCGATGACACGTAACACCAAACGACCTTCGGGGTCACATGAGCACGCAGGTGGGTCCAAGAACCCGACGCTGACGAATGTCGAGATATTCGAACGCGCGCGACCACGGCTGCTCGGCATCGCCTATCGGATCCTCGGTTCGCGTGCCGAGGCCGAAGATGCGGTCCAGGACACATTCCTTCGCTGGCTGCAGACCGATATCGCAACCGTCGAGTCGCCGGGCGCCTGGCTGACCACCGCCTGCACCCATCGTGCCATCGACATGCTTCGCGCCGCCTACCGCAGCCGCGTGGACTATGTCGGCAACTGGCTGCCCGAGCCCGTCCACACTTCCATCGGCAGCGAGGCGGAGGAGCAATTGGAACTTTCATTCTCTCTTTCCACCGCCTTTCTGCTGATGCTCGAGCGACTAACTCCGAAGGAGAGAGCCGCCTATCTGCTCTACGAGATATTCGAATTGTCCTACGCCGACGTCGCGGCATCGCTGGACATGAGCGAACCGGCCTGCCGCAAGCTCGTGTCACGCGCCAAAGCACGTGTCGGCGATGATCAGGTGAGATACCAGCCGACGCGGGAGAGACAGGAGGAACTGCTGGCGGCCTTCGAGTCTGCCATCCGCACGGGGCGGCCCGGCAATCTTGCCACGATGCTGGCAAGCGATGTGCGTCTGACCGCCGACGGTGGCGGCAAGGTCGCGGCAGCGACCGATGTCCTGAAAGGTGAAGCCGTGCTGGCGTTCCTGACGGATCGCCTGAGCGAATGGTGGGCAGCGTACCGATGGAGTTTCACCGAACTCAATGGTGCGCGCGGACTGATCCTGAGGCAAGCGGGCGAGGTCGTTGCAACGGTCTCGTTCGCATTCGACCGTTCGGACCGCGTCACCGACATCTTCATTGTGCGCAATCCCGACAAGCTCGCTGGCTTGGGTGACATATCGGTTCACTGACCAGTCAGCCGATTGGATCGCGCGTCAATTGTCAGGCAATCCTGACCATGCGCGGGCAGGTGGCCAGGCCGGGCTTTTCCAGAACGACATCTCCGCAACAGCACGATATGCCGTCAGCGATTTTTGTTCCCGAGCGTCACAAACACCTCCCCTCGAACGTCACAAGGGCATGGGCATCAAGCCCGCCAACAGCGGCCGCGGGCCGCAGTGTTCGAGGAGAAATATCATGAGCAACAGCGCACTCTACATCAGGCACAAGGCAAAACCCGGCAAGCGCGACGACGTCAGGCGCGTCTGGGAAAAGTATGCCCGCGATTATGTCGCCGGCAGCGACGGCCAGCTCAGCTATTACTACTGCTATGATGACAACGATCCTGATGCGATCGTCGTGTTCCAGCTCGCCGCCAATCAGGCCAGTGGTCAGGACTTCGTGAAGCAGCCGTGGTTCGCCGACTACGAGCGGGAAACGGCCGTTCTACTAGCGGAACCATCCGAATTCCGCGCGGCAACGCCGCAGTGGGTCAAAGGCGCCTCCTAGCCGCTCGACAAGGACCGGCGGGTGGGCCGCTGCCCGCCGCCCCCTCGAAGAAAAAATTCCTCGACAAACTCAAGCCGCAGCGCTGCTGCAGGAGGTTTGCTTTGAGCGCGCAAGATCTGACAGTCGCAGCGCCCCCGACACAAGCCGGCTGGGGTGACCTCCTTGCCGGCAGAAACGCCGCCTATTCGATCGTTCTGGCAGGCGGCGTCACGCTGCATGCCGTTAACATCTTCATCGTGACCACGATACTGCCGTCAGTCGTCGGAGATATCGGTGGGCTCGAATACTACGCCTGGGCCACGACGCTGTTCGTGGTCGCCTCGATCCTCGGTGCGGCGCTGTCGTCGCGTATGCTTGATCGCGCGGGTCCGGGGCGTGCTTACGCATCCGCCACCGCCTTGTTCGTGGCCGGTGCTATGCTCTGCGCGGTCGCCCCGACGTTTCCCATGCTTCTGGCCGGACGTTTCGTGCAAGGTCTTGGCGGTGGAGTTCTATTAGCCATGGCTTACGCCGTCATCCGCCTCGTCTATCCCGAGACGTTGTGGTCGCGCGCCATAGGCCTGATCTCGGCAATGTGGGGCGTATCGACATTGATTGGCCCAGCCGTCGGCGGCGTGTTTGCGGAGTTCGACATCTGGCGGGCCGCCTTCTGGACCCTGGTTCCGCTCTCGCTGATCTTCGGGACGATTGCGATCGCGGTGCTTCCGAGGGGGAGCCGCGGCGAGGCCGAACCCTCGCCGCTACCGCTCCCGCAACTCGCCCTACTGACCGCCTCCGTGGTTGCGGTCTCTGCGGGGAGCGTCAGCGCCAATCCTTTGTGGAACGGAGCAGGACTGCTGGTCGCCGGACTGATGGCGGCGCTCCTAGTGCGTGTGGAACTGAATGCGTCCGCTCGCCTGTTACCGATAGGGGCGCTTGATTCCGGGGGACGCCTGGTTGCGCTCTACGCTACGATCGCGCTCCTGGTGACGGGCATGCAGACAGACATTTTCGTCCCCTATTTCCTCCAGGTCCTGCACGGTCAGTCGCCTTTGGTCGCCGGTTATCTCACCGCGCTGATGGCGATGGGCTGGACGCTCGGCTCCATCCTGAGCGCAGGTCGGACCGGCGAAGCCGGGATTCGTGCACTCCGTTCCGGCCCGCTGTTTGTTCTGTCCGGTCTCGTTGTCCTGCTTTGCCTCGTTCCGGTGCCGAGTGGCGTCGGATTGCAACTGTTACCGATATGCGCCGGCTTGCTCGTGGTCGGACTGGGTATCGGTGTCGCCTGGCCGCACCTCGTGACCAACGTTTTCAAGGAAACGGCGGCCTCGGAACAGGGGTTGGCGGCGGGTTCGATCACGACCGTCCAACTCTATGCGACGGCGTTCGGCGCCGCCGTTGCGGGCATGGTGGCCAATCTCGGCGGGCTAAGCGACCCGGGCGGCGCGGAAGGTGCCTCGAGTGCCGCGTTCTGGCTGTTCGGTGCTTTTCTGTTGGCGCCCGCGCTGGCGGTTGTCTTGGTCGGCAGGTTCGTTGGGCGCTGGAACAAAGATTTCACCGCTGAGTCTGTTCGCGGACGTTGAAACTCGGTGGCAGAAAAATCAGACAGCCTGCTGACCAAGATTCACCTCCCCAGCCCCCGCTTTCGCCCGACGCTCAGGGCGCGGTGTATGCGCTTGATGATGTCACCGCGTTCGCCCAGCTCGCGAAGCGTTGTCTCGGCCTTGTCATCATCGACGAGCGCATCCTCTACATGGCGCGTTGCGAGGCGCGATCATCCTATGCATCTCGCGCAGTCTCGTGCGGGCCTGCTGCCGGACGATGCCCATGCCAAAGCGCGCGCCATCACGTGGATGTTCGCCGCGCTCAATACTGTGGAGTCGCCGATTCTGGAACGCGAGAACACGAGGCTGTTGCCGAGCGAGGAACCCTGGCGCGCACAGCGCATACCAATCCTGGAAGACCGCATCCGCACCCGTCTGGGTCAGCTTTCCACCTCTCTTGGCGATGCCGAATGGCTCGACGGCGCGTTCAGCGCTGGCGACTTGATGATGGTGCCGGTGCTGGTGAGGCTACGGAATTCATCAGACATGCTGGACGAATATCCGAACCTTGCCGCCTACATTACCCGCGGCGAAGCCCGGCCAGCCTATCAGCCTGCGTTTGCCGCGCAAATGGCGGTTTTTTTATGGCAGGGCCTCGAATGGGTAATCGCCACGGCAAAGGCCGTGCTCTCCGTAGCTGAGACCGCCCACGAGAGACTATTTACAGGCCTCCACAACTAAGGAGACAGGCGACCAAGAAAGGAAAAGCAATGACCAAACCGGAAATCGTGAATCCTGCCGTCGCGCACACGGCGATGTTCATTCGAAGGCCCGTCTCGGAAGTGTTCGAGGCGCTCATTGATCCCGCGATCACCTCCCACTTCTGGCTTTCCAAAGGCAGCGATCGATTGGTCGTCGGCAAGACCGTGAAATGGGAGTGGGAGATGCACAACATGTCCAACGAGGTCACGGCCCTGAAGATCGAGCCGAACAAGCTTATCGTCATGGAATTGCCGGGATATAGCGGACCGACGACCGTTACTTGGACGTTCAAGGAGGTCGAGGGCGGCACGTTCGTGGAGGTCGAGGAGACCGGCTGGACCGGAACCCGCGACGAACTCGTCAGTTATGTCTGCGACGCCACGGGCGGCTTCACGTGGGTGCTAGCCGGCATGAAGGCCTGGCTCGAACACGGACTGGAACTCAACCTAATCGCGGACCGGTTTCCGAAGGAACTCGTCGGGCACTGAATGGTGCCCCGAATGTCCCGACGTTCGGCCGCTGATCCGTTTTCGGGTTCTCTAGCCGGCACACAAAGGCGAAGGGCGATGCGCACAAGCTGCGATCCAGCGAACCGGAAGAACCTCCCGACTTTCAAATGCGAACGAGAGATGAGCCTGTCGACAGCCGTCCTCTACAAGGCATGGACCGAAGTCCTCGGAACGTGGTTCGCGATTCCGGACTCCGTCATCATGCGGACGGAAGTGGATACGGCATTCTTCTTCGAAACCGAGTTTCAAAGACAGCGAGGTCGTCGCGTCGCTGGCACAAATCGAATTGCAGTTGTTGAACCACAAGCCGCAAAACCTTCCAGTCCGCTTTGCGCCCCGAGGCTGTGTGAAAACCCCTGCTTATGCTATGATCTGACACTGCTTCGGAGGTGCCAGATGGGACGTTTTGTCGAGGCTGCCGACCGTCATCAATCGAGCTTTTTGCCGGCGTGTCTTGATGACTATGTCGACCCAGACAACCCGGTCCGCGTGATCGACGCCTTCGTCGATGAGCTCGATCTGGCCGAACTCGGCTTTGCCCGCGTGAAGCCGGCATCGACCGGCAGACCCGGCTACGCGCATAGCACGATGCTCTAGCTCTACGTCTATGGATACCTGCATCAGGTGACCTCGAGCCGGAAGCTTGAGCGCGAGGCGGGCCGCAACATCGAGCTGATGTGGCTAACCGGCAAGCTTGTACCCGACTTCAAGACCATCGCCGACTTCCGCCATGACAATGCCAGCGCGATCCAGATCGCGTGCCAGCGCTTCGTTGCCATCTGCGGCGCCCTTGGCTTGGTCGGCGGCGGCATGGTCGCCATTGACGGGTCGCGCCTGCGGGCGGTGAACACGCACGAGAAGAACTACACCAAGGGCAAGCTGGCGCGCCGAAAAGCCCATGTCGAGGAAAGCATCGCGCGCTATCTCGCCGAGCTTGAGGAAGCCGATAGTGCCGAGACCGGCCCCGCTACGCCCCGGATCGAGCACCTGACCGAGCGACTGGCATCGCTGCGTGGCCGGCTTGGCGAGTTCGAAGAGATCGGCCAGCGGCTGCAAGCCGCTCCCGACCAGCAGGTCTCGCTTACCGATCCGGACACCCGCGCCATGGCGACCGGAAGCGACCATCGCGGCGTGGTCGGCTACAACGTCCAGGCCGCAGTCGATACCGAGCACCACATCGTCGTCGCCGACGCGGTGACGAACCGGGGCCATGACCGTTCGCACCTGCTTGAGATGGCCAAGGCCGCACAGGCCGAGATCGGCGCTGTCGAGATGATCGCCTTTGCCGATCGTGGATACTATGAGGGGCGGGCAGATCCGCGCCTGCGCCGAAGCGGGCATCGTCCTGATCGTGCCCAAGCCGAATACGTCACCAGCTCAGGCCCGTGGCTTCTGGGACAAGACCATGTTCCTCCATGAGCCCGAGACCGACACCTACCGCTGCCCTGCCGGCGCGCAGCTCCAGAAGCGCTTTGCCAGGGTGGAGGGCGGCAAGCTGATAGGCGTGTACTTCAACCAGAAGGCCTGCACAGTGCCTGCGTATCCCGTCCGCTGTGCACGACCGGCAAGGAGAAGCGCATCCGGCGATGGGAGCACGAAGCGGTGCTCGATGCCATGGAGCGCAGGCTTCAAGCGAGGCCCGAAGCCATGGCGGTCCGCCGCTGCACGGTCGAGCACGTCTTCGGCGCCATCAAGGGCTGGATGGGTGCCACCCACTTCCGAACGCGCGGCCTCAAGAATGTCTCCACCGAAGCCAGCCTGGCGATCCTGGCCTACAACATCAAGCGCACCATCGCCGTTGTTGGCTTTGCCTCGACCCTCAAAGCGATAACAGGCTGAATGGAGCTAACGCGCGCCATCGCAAGCCATCCTCGGCGGCGACATAGCGAGTTCTCACACAGCCTCCGCCCCTAACACGTCTTTCGACAATCAGCTTGGCGACGACCGCTGCGTCCGCAATCTTGACCTACAGCTTCAACGTCAGCAATGGCAGGTTTTGGGCCGAGGCAACGACATTCTCAACGGCTGAAGCGAGTCGCGTAGTGGTCGTTTCTGTTTCACCAGCCAGATATTTGTGGTTAGTTGCAGGGTGATTTGAACCCTAACTCTAAGCTATTGATTTTATTGACGCACATTTCTGCGATTGCCATACCTCAAAGCATAGTCTCCGCAACACATTGAATTTACTACGACTATATGGCGTATCTGGTTGCGGGGGCAGGATTTGAACCTGCGACCTTCAGGTTATGAGCCTGACGAGCTACCGGGCTGCTCCACCCCGCGTCATCCGGTTTGCACCGGGGAGTTTTCTCATTCTGCGAATGACGAAAGGC
>NZ_JBDPGJ010000001.1:0-1307732 GCF_040839445.1 Aquibium pacificum
CGCTGATCGTCGTCTTCACCGGCTTGCCGCGGATCGCCCCTTCGAGGCCCATTTCCCGCATCAGCCGCGAGACGGCGCAGCGGGCGACGTCGAAGCCTTCCCGCCTGAGCTGCCGCCAGACCTTGCGCACGCCGTAGACGCGGAAGTTCTCCTTGAACACGCGCCGCACCTCGACTTTGAGTTCCTCATCCCGCTTTGCCCGCGCCGATAGCCGGGAGGGATCGTGCCGCTTGGCGACATGGTCGTGGTAGGTCGAAGGGGCGATCGGCAGCACCTTGCAGATCGGCTCGACCCCATGCGCCTCGCGGTGATCGTCGATGAACGCGATCATGGCTTGAACCGGCGGTCGAGCTCCGCCATCGCAAAATAAGCGCTCGCCTTGCGCAGGATCTCGTTGGCCTGCCGCAGTTCCCGGTTTTCCCGCTCCAGCGCCTTCAGCTTCTCGGCGACCTCGGTGGGAAGGCCGCCGCGCACACCGCTGTCGACCTCCGCCTTCTTCACCCACTCATTGAGCGACTGCGCCGTGCAGCCGATCTTGGCCGCGATCGAGGACACCGCCGCCCAGCGCGACCGATGCTCGCTTTCGTGATCCAAAACCATGCGCACCGCTCGGGCACGCACCTCGGGAGAAAACCTGTTCGTCGTCTTGCTCATGATGGCTCCACCTTCTCAAGGTTTGGAACCTCCGGCAAACCCGGCGCGGTTCACTATCTTGCAACTGCGGATGCCTTCTCAGGTGGATCGGGTTGCGGGCGTGATCGACCTCAATCCGCCCAACCGTCGGCAAAACAAAAAGCACAGGCCACGAATCCCTCTGACGGGAAATCTCGCGGGCTGGCTTGATGAATGGAACAGCGACGCGCCGCTCCGCTGGGACGGACAAAGCATAGGGGCCATCAAATGGACCTTCAAACGCCACGCTGAGGCATGTGGTTTGCCGCGCTTCACCCAAGGCACCATCCGACATTTCATGGCGACGGAGGTTCGCCTTGTCAGGCCTTTGCCAGCAACCGAACAACAGGATGCCTGGCTCGGTCACGGACGAAAGCGGACGGCGCATTTCTATGAAAGCCGCGGACCAGAGTTTCTGCGCGAATGCAAAACTGCAACAGAGATAGTGATCGGCAAGCTGCAGCAGCACACGCAACGCTGTCTCGATGCGCGCAAGTTGCACGGAAGTGACCAGCCAGAGGCTCGAAAGCTCCCGTCCGATCCGCGAAAACTACTTACTTATCCGGGGCTTGATGGTGGGCGTGACAGGTATTGAATTTATGACCCCTACGAGGTCAACGCAAGGGCCGATCGGGGAACCCGCTCGTCTAGCACTTTTTCGGCGCCTTTCGTGACTTTCCGGACCATTCAAATTCCTTCAAAACCCCCGCGCGTACCGTTTGCGCACCGCTCCCGACGGCCAAAGAAAGCAGCTCCACTCGCCCCGCAGCACGGAGGCAACCGGAGCCTCAAAGGACTGCTCAGGCGGCGCTGCTGAGTCCGCGGGAGTCAAGGGCCGGATTCCACACGCGAACCCGATTCCTCCCGCATCGCTTAGCGGCATAGAGGGCCGCGTCCGCGCGCTTCTGTACTTCGTCGTAGGAGAGGGCTGGACCCTTCGACGGCCTCAGCGCCACGCCGACGCTCACGGTGACCGTAGGTTTTGTGCGCGAACGCGGGTTGGGAAGGTTGGCAACCCCGACTGCGCGGCGGATACGCTCTGCAACGGCCACGGCTTCAGCCTCGTTCGCCCCGGGCATCAGCACCAGGAATTCCTCGCCGCCGAACCGGGCCACACAGTCGGTGCCGGGGCGCGTGCATTCGGTGACGATCTGCGCGACCTCCGTCAGACACCTGTCTCCCTCGAGATGCCCAAGGTGGTCGTTCAGCGCCTTGAACTCATCGATGTCGCACATGAGGATTGCTACCGGGCAGCCGGAAGCCCACAGATCGCGCGATCTTTCCTGTAGAAAATGCCGGTTTGCAGCGCCCGTGAGGCCGTCTGTTTTGGAGAGCCTGTCGAGGCGAAGGTTCGTCCGCGCGAGCTCCGCCAGCCGCTTTCGGTCGCGCAGTTCCAGCAGGAAGGACTTGTGGGCCAAGATGTTCATCGTACGTCTGGCGACGACCGTCGCGCCCAGTCCGCTGGCGAAGAACATGAAGCCGGAAATCGCCGTCCCTGTGTCGGAGCCGGCGAAGCCTATCTGGAATAACAGGTAGAAGGCGAGTGCGATGCCGGCGATGGCGAGGGTCTGCGGGAACGGGACGCTGAAGATGACGATAGCCGTCGTGGCGACGAATAGCATAATGTTCAGGTAGCGCTCGAGCAGGAGATCTCCGACTGCCACTCCCATCAGGCACACGGACAGGAGGATGCCCGAGATCGCCAACATCAGGCTCCAGTCGGCGGCCGTACGCGACTGGGGGCTTCGCCACAAGTAAGCCGCGCCAAACGCGAACGGGAGCATCAGGGCTGTCGGGGGGGCCACAGCCGCAGCTGTTCCCGGGGGGAGCAGGAGCGCGCTGATGGCCAGCATCAAGACGTCCAGCAGGGCGACCCAGATCATCCAGGAGCGGATGACGCTTGCGGTACTTGCCCAAGTGCGGAGGCGGAAGGCTTCGGTCGTATGGCGGCCGAGACGGATGTCCCGCGTTCGTCCTGAGAGCAGTCGCTCGGCTTCGTCCATGACCGTCTTGTCGTGGATCAACCGGTCGAGCAAGTCGGAACTTCTGGATTCGGCTCTTTGGTGGACATTCCGAGGCTGTGGGCTTCGAGGCCCGGGCGCATCCCGGTTGCTGGGGTGTCGCATCCTTCGTTCTTTTCCTGCGCGCGGGCCGATGCCTAAGCACCACATCCTCCTTCTCGCTACACGGGAAACGTTACGGAACGTTGAGCTCGCGCTTCGGGGGCCTGTGCCGTATCGGCACTGTGGCTCGGCACGGCGCCGGAAAGCGCCCGCGCAAAGAGGCCTCCGAGTGCCGCCCCCACGTTGTCTCGATGCGCGCAAGTTACACGCAAGTGACCAGCCAAAGGCTCGAAAACTCTCGACCGCGGAGCGAAAACTGCTTACAAATCAGAGGCTTGATGGTGGGCGTGACAGGGATTGAACCTGTGACCCCTACGATGTCAAGGGCATCCAAAATCAAGAAAATCAAGGAGTAACGGCAGCAAACGCTGGCACGCGGCTCTAGTAAGAACCACGGTTTAGCGGGGTTTTGCTAGGGTCTGCGTGTCAGTTGCGTGTCACCGCGTGGCAATTTGATTTGCCGCTCATTCTGAATAGCCTTGGCTAGGCCATGACCCGACGACCTCAGCACCCCTATCCACTGACTGACAAGCAGGACTTCGCCGCGTGGCGTGTTCAGCACCGCCGCGCATATCAACTTCTCGATACCGTCATATTCGAGTGGCGAGGGAGAAACGCGACCCTTCGCGGCCATGCCGGGAAGTGGGCCGCATACTCACAGGCCGAATGGATGGAGAAGTCCGGCTTGTCCGTGAACGCCATGAAGCTGGAGTTCTTTCGCTTGGAGCTGGACGGGCTGATTGAGCGCCAGCCGGGATCATGGGACGGGTTCAAGCCCCGCACCTTCATTCGCCCGACCCCGTTAGCGATCAGTTTCATGAACCCCCGACCGACCGACTACGCCAAATTGGGGCAGTCCCGACAGTCGAAATCCAGCCCAACGGGACATCCCAAGGCAAGCCCGGAGAAGCCACCGAAGGGGCAACCGAACGGGGAGCCACATATCACTTCCTTCCCTTCCAATCCTCCCAATCCAACAGACCTATTCTCGCATGCGCACGCACACACGGGAGGGAAGGGGAAGGCCGGGGAAGATGAGAAGATCAAGAAGAAGAAATTGATCTTGAAGAAGCCTATCCCGAAGACCCCCATACCCCCGCCGACCGATGATGACGAAGCCGCATTCGAGGCGATGAAAGTCAAATCGCTGGAGAAGTGGCTTGCCGTCTTTCCCCGGATCGAAGGAGACCATGGCGTCTGGCATCCCGCTGATCAACATGCCGCTTGGACCGGATGGTCATTCGAGCTGAAGAAAGAACGCTACGCCGTCTACGTCGCATATGTCACGAAGGCCCTGAAATCGAAGTCTGCTAAGAAGGCCAAGGGCAAGTCCGGTGATGGCGATAGCGGGTTCTACACCGGCAAGAAGCCGGGGGGCTTGTTCGGCCTTCTGAAAAAGACCTGAACGCGCTGGACCCCAGCGGGGACCACGCACGCGGGGGCTTGATGACATAGCCCCCGGCATGTGCAAATTGGATAGCCACGTATTCACCGGGATCGTGGCGAGTGTTCCATTTCTTCAAGCAGCGCAGGGCCGAACAGGCGGGAAGTGAAATCAATTTCACTCCTGCCGAGACCCGTTCGCTTGCCGACCCCCAGCCGTGGCTTCTGGACCTGTTCGCCGCGACCCCGGCCTTGTCGGGCGTCACCGTGTCGCCGTCCACCGCCATGCGCGCCACGCCCGTCCGTGCCGCCGTGGGGGCGATCAGCGAAGCCATCGGCGGGCTGCCTGTCCACGTCTACCAGCGCAACGGCGATGCGAGGGAGCGTGCCCCGGATCATCCGGCCTATTCCCTCCTTCACGATCAGGCGAACGACTGGACGCCCGCCAGCATGTTCCGGGAGCAAGTCACGCGGGACGCGCTCCTGTGGGGTAACGGCTATGGGTTCATCAATCGGCAGGATGGACAGCCCCGTGAACTGATCCGCATCCGTCCCGATGCCGTCACGGTGGAACTGGACACGCTGACCAGCGAACCCCGTTACCGGATCGCGGACGGCGCGGGCAACCGGCTCCTTGATCGCCGGGACATCCTGCATATCGCCGCCCCGTCGATTGATGGCGTGAAGGGCGCATCCCCCGTGCTGGAGTGCCGGGAGGCCATCGCCCTTGCGATCACCATGGAGCGCCATGCCGCCCGCCTGTTCGGTCGCGGGGGCCGTCCGTCCGGCCTGTTGAAGTTCCCCCAGCGCCTTGGCGCGGAGACGGCGAAGCGGATCAAGGCATCGTGGCAGGCCGCGCATGCCGGGGAGAACTCAGGCGGCACCGCCGTGCTGGAGGAAGGCGGCGAGTTCCAAGCCCTGACCCTGACCAGCACCGATGCGCAGTTCCAACAGCTTTGGCAGCATTCCATTCTGGAGATTTGCCGCGTGTTCCGCGTGCCGCCGCACATGGTGTTCGAGCTTGGCCGTGCGACGTGGGGCAACGCCGCCGAGATGGGCGCGACCTTCCTTCGCTTCACGCTGGACCGCTGGATCAAGGCTTGGCAGGGCGAAGTCCGATTGAAGCTGATCGCGCCGGAAGACCGGGCGACCTTCTATGCCGAGTTCCTGACTGACGATCTTCTGCGCAGCGATCTTGCCGCCCGCGCCACCGCCTATTCGCAACTGATCGCTGCCCGCGTCCTGAACCCGAACGAAGTCCGGGCGATGGAAAATCGTGCCCCCTATGAGGGCGGGGACCAGTTCATCAATCCGAACACGACGCCGGGGAGCAACGCCAATGGCTGACCTCCCCACGCATCGCCAGTTCTTTGGGGACGCCGAACGCGATTTCCGCCTGAACGCCGATCTTGTCACCGAACTGGAGCGCAAGACCGGCGCGGGCATCGGTGGCCTGTCGCGGCGCATGTTCGCAGGCGAGTTCGCGCACCATGAACTTCTTGAAGTCGTGCGGCTCGGCCTGATCGGCGGCGGCGAAAGCCCTGCCGTGTCCGCCTCCCTTGTCGCCGTCTATGCCGCGCCGCTCCCGGTGATGGAGCTTTACGCGCTCGCCTTGCCCGTCATCGAAACCGTGATGTTCGGCAGCGTCCAGAAGGAGGGCGCGGAATGAAATCAATTTCACCCGATCATCTGGACTGCGAAGTCCGCTTCGCCCCTCCCGCCGACGATGGGACTGTGGAAGGCACCGCCGTCCGCTTCGACGTAATCGACAGCTACCGGACCAGCTTCGACCGCCGCGCCTTCGCATTCGAGGGCACGAACCTGCCGATGCTATGGGCGCACGATCAGCGTGAAGTCGTGGGGTCCGTCCGCGCCGTCAACGTGGACGATGACGGGCTGAAAATCCGGGGCAAGCTGAACCTCGACGTTCAGCGCGCACGCGAGATCAGGGCCATGCTGATCGCGGGTGACATATCCGGTCTCAGCATCGGCTTCCAACGCTTGAAGGACGAAGCCCGCGCCGGGGGCGTGCGGCACATCACCCAAGCCCGGCTTCGGGAAATCTCCTTCGTCGCGCTCCCCAGCGTCCCCGGTTCCCGCGTCACGTCCATCCGCACATCCGAAACCAGCCACGCGAGCGCTGTGGCTTTCGTCACCGCTTGCCGCAAGGCCATGCGCTCATTGGAGACACTGAAATGACCCGCCATGTGAAGAAGATCGAGACCCGTTCGGCGCTGCCAATCGAGACCCGCGAAGACGATCCGCTGGCGGAAGCGACCGCCGCCGTGGAGGAACTGCGCAGCGCCGCCGAACAGCACCGCACCCAGCTTGACGAGCGGCTGGCGACGGAACTGCGAACCGTCACCGACCGCATCGCCGGTATCGAGACGCGGCTGAACCGTCCGGGCACCCAGCAGCAGGAACAGCGCAACGAACCCGCCGCCGAAACGAGGGCGTTCGGCACCTATCTGCGCATGGGCGACCGTGCCCCCGCTGACGAACTGCGCACGCTCACGGTCTCCAGCGATCCGCAGGGCGGCTATCTGGCACCCGCCGAACTCAGCAGCGAGTTCATCCGTGAGCTTGTCGAGTTCAGCCCCATCCGTTCGCTGGCGACGGTGCGCAGCACGTCCGCGCCGTCCGTCTCCTATCCGCGCCGCACCGGCATCACGAATGCCAAGTGGAAGGGCGAGACGCAATCGCAGGAGGGGAGCGAACCCGGCTTCGGGCAGGTGGAAGTTCCCATCCGCGAAGTGAACACCTTCGTGGACATTTCCAATCAGCTTCTGGCGGACAGCGGCGGGGCGGCGGAAGCCGAAGTCCGCTTGGCGCTGGCGGAAGACTTCGGACAGAAAGAAGGGCTGGCGTTCGTGAAGGGCACGGGCACGCTCCAGCCCGAAGGTATCATGGCCCATGCGGGCGTCGGCTACACGTTCAGCGGCAACGCTTCAACGCTCGGCACCAATCCCGCCGATCTTCTGATCAGCCACATGTATGCGCTTCCCGCCGCGTATCGGGCGCGGGGCACATGGCTGATGAACGGCAGCACCCTTGCCGCCATCCGCAAGCTGAAAGACGGCACCACGGGCGTCTACCTGTGGCAGCCAAGCTATGCGGCGGGCCAGCCTGAAACGATCTTGGGGCGTCCCGTGATCGAAGTCCCGGACATGGATGACATCGGCGCGGGAGCCGAACCGATCCTGTTCGGCGACATCGCCACCGCCTACCGGATCGTGGATCGCGTGGCCCTGTCCATCCTCGTCAACCCGTATCTCAGGGCCACGGACGGCATCACCCGCATCCATGCAACCCGCCGCGTCGGCGCTGCCGTCGTGCAGGCGGCTGCCATCCGCAAAGTTCGTTGCGCGACCTCGTAAGCGCCGAAGAAGGAAGGACCATCATCATGCGTGACCTCGCATCCAACATCAGCGCCATCGCAGCGCTTGCACCCGCCGTCCAGTCCGCCGCGATCAACGGCGCTGCAATCGACACACAGGGCTTCGGTTCCGTGGCCTTCATCCTGAACACCGGGGCCATCGCTGGCGACGGCGACTTCGGGGCGAAGGTTCAGGAAAGCGACACGGACGTGTCCGGCGACTTCACCGACGCCGACGCCGCCGTGGTGGACAGCACCGCCGACGCCACCTTGGAAGCCGCCAGCACCTACAAGCTCGGCTATCGCGGTCACAAGCGGTTCGTCCGGCTCGCCATCACCAAGGCGGGCGGAACCTCCATCGCAGCCGGGGCCGTCGCCATTCTCGGCAACGCCGCCTCCCGGCCTGTCGCCTGAACCCGTCTCCATCCTGAAAGGCACTGAACATGTCCATTCAAACCACTGCCAAGAGCCGGGTCTTCATCGGCGACCCGAACGCCACCATCGCGCTCCTTGCCGATTTCGAGAATGAGAGTTGGACCGAAATCAAGGAAGTCGAAGACCTCGGGGAATGGGGCGCGGAAGGAACGGAAGTCACCTTCCTGTCGCTGGCGGACGGGCATGTCCGTCGCCGCAAGGGGTCGATCGACAGCGGCACCGTGGAACTGATTTGCGGGCGTGATCCGTCCGACCCCGGCCAGAACAAGGCCCGCGCCGCCGTGGAGGAATGGCTTCCCTACGCCTTCAAGGTGGAACTGAACGACAAGCCGACCCCGGACGGATCGAACACGGTCTTCTACTTCCGTGCCCCGGTCATGTCGGCCCGCAATCAGTTCGGCACCGCCGACGACATCACCAAGACCACCTTCGCGCTCGGCATCGACGGAACCATTCTGGAGGTTCCCGCCGCACCTGTCGTCACCATGTCGCCGGTATCGGGCGCACTGGCGGCGGCGACGGAAAGCACGCCCTACACCGCGACCGTCACGGCATCGGGCGGCATCGGCACCGTGTCCTATGCGGTCACGGACGGCGACCTTCCCGATGGCCTTTCGCTCAACGCCGCCACGGGCGAAATCAGTGGCACGCCGACCGCAGCCGGTACGGAGAACTTCACCATCACCGCTACCTATAGCGGCGCGGGTGAAGCCGAAGCCGACTACTCTATCGTGGTATCGGCATGACGAAGCTGGCGGACGACATCATCGTCCGCATCGGGGGCGAGGCCATTACGCTTCGCCCCTGTCTTCGCTTTGCGATCCGGCTGGAGCGCCGTCCGGGTTCCTTCTCCATCCTGACGCGGGAGATCATGGACGGGAGCCTGTCCGCCGCCGTGGAGATCATCCGCGACCACACAGTGATGCCGGACCTGCCGAAGCGCATTCTGGAGACCGGCCTTCCCAGCCTCACCACGCCCTTGCTGGGCTACGTCATGGGGCTTGCGGGGATCGACCCGGATGACGGTCCCGCGAACGATCATGGCAAGCCGACCAAGCAGCGCCGGGACGTGCCGTTCAGCGACTATCTGGCGAACCTCTATCGCATCGGCACGGGGTGGCTGGGCTGGACCCCGAAGGACACGCTGGAGGCAACCCCGCTCGAAATCCTCGAAGCCTACAAGGGGCGACTGGAGCTTCTGCGATCCGTGTTCGGGGGCAAGGAAGACGCCCCGGACAGCAAGTCCGACATGCCCTTGGACCAGAAGTTCAAGACCGCCTTCGGCTCCTTCGGCACCACCATCGCCAAGCGGAAGAAGGCGGCATGACATGGCACGTCCGTCCGACTTCTGGCGCAACCTCATTCGCGAATTGATGACCGAACGCGGCGTGTCCATGCGCCGCCTTGGTCAGATGACGGGGATCAGTCGCAAGGCCATCGGACGGTTCGTCAAAGGGCAATCCACCCTGTCCATGGACCGGCTCGAAACTCTGCTTGCCGTGTTCGGCTACGTGCTGGACGTGGTTCCGCGCAAGGAGGCCAGACCATGCCTGTAAGCGCCCCCTCCATACGCGCATGCGGATGCGTGCTCGCCTCCGGGGAACGATGCCAGCATATGGCGCAACGTGACCGGGAGCGGAAGGCGCGCCACGATCAGCACCGCCCGACCGCACGGGAACGGGGATACGATACCAAGTGGCAGAAGGAGGCCAGCGCCTACCTTGCCGCCCATCCCCGATGCGTCATGTGCGGCGCGCCTTCCCGCCTCGTGGACCACAAGACCCCGCATCGTGGGGACAAGCGCCTGTTCTGGTCACGCTCGAATTGGCAGGCGCTATGCACGCCCTGTCATTCCAGCCGCAAGCAGCGGGAGGAACGGCGATGCTGACCGAAGGTGAGCGCGGCTATGTCCGCTACATGCTGGCGAAGAAACCCGCCCGCAGGCATCCCTATCGCGGGAAGTGGATGACGGTTGCCGAGATCGCAGCCGCGACCGGCATGAGCGAGCGGACCATACAGCGCCGCATTCAGGCTGGCGTGGACCTCGATATGCCACGCCGGAAGCCGGGACCGCAGCGCAGACGATACGAGTTTCGGGAATGTAGCCTCTCCATCAAGGAGATTGCCGCCCTCACGGGATGGAGCATCACCAAGACCCGCTCCCGTATCAGCGGCACGTCCGTCCTTGAGGGCGACGACATGCACATGACGGACCTTCTCAAGGACAATCTTGTGCTGCTCACCTTCAACAAGCGCACGGACACCGTGGCGGGATGGTCTCAGCGGCTGGGGATCACGGATGCCACGCTACGCAATCGGATCAATCGGGGCTGGAGCATAGAGCGCGCCCTGACTGAACCCCCGATGCGTCCGAACGAACGGTTCGTCTTCAAGCACAACAGGCGGATCATCCGTCGCATCGCCGCCAGCTTCCACCGACAGTCGTATGAGGCAAGGCGATGACTAGTCGCGGTGAAGACACCAATCGCAGAGCGGAACAGTGCTGTTGCCGCCTGACGCCGGGTCAAATTCGCTGTGGCAGTGGACGCACTCTAGCAACAGACGCCCGTGCTGAACTGTTGCACCAAGTCGCCGCCGCTTGTGTTCGGCTTCGACTTCTTCGCGGGAGAACGTCTGATCTTCTGCCATCCAAGAAGATGATCACAGGCCGTGACGGGCAGCAAGACGAACCTCCGGGGGTAGTTAAGAACTTTGCACCTCCCAAGGGGACCGGCGTGGGGAGGCACGAAACAGATTTGGACGGGACATCGCCATGACCATCGTCAGTGTCGAAGACGCCAAGGCGCACATGAACATCACCACGGACGCCGATGATGACCTGATCGCGGGCAAGATCGGGGCGGCGGAAGCGTGGATCGGGAAGTTCATCGGCTTCGCCCTGGACGATGCGGAGACGTTTCCCGATGGCACGCCGGAACCGTTGAAGGAGGCCGTCCGGCAACTCACGGCGCATCTGTATGAAAATCGGGAAGCGACCGTCGTCGGCATATCCATGTCCGATGTCAGTCCCGGCCTGTTCGACCTCATGTCGCCCTATCGGGAATGGAGCTTCTGACGTGAGCGCCCAATCCCAGAAACTCAGCCGCCGCCTGAACGCCATTCCCAAGGCGGTGAAACGGGCCGTGGTCCCCGCCTTGGAACAGTCCGGCAATGAGCTTGTCGGGGCCATGCGCAACCTTGCCCCGAAGGACACGCACGCGCTGGAGCACTCCATCAAATACACGATGCCGGGGAACGCCACGCCGCCCTATTCGCAGCCGGGCGGCTCCCGCGTGGCGGCGGAAAATCAGGTTCTCGTGACGGCGGGCAACGATGAAGTCCGCTACCCGCACTTGGTGGAATACGGCACCGCGCACGCTCCCGCGCAACCCTACTTCTGGCCCGCCTTCCGCCTGAAACGGAAGCGGCTGGCGAACCGGATCAAGCGGGCGATCCGCAAGGCCGTGAGGGGCGCGTGATGGAACCTTCCCTTCCGCTACAGGCCGCAATCCGCGCCCGCCCTGTCGGCTCCAGCGCCATCACGTCCATCATCCCCGCGTCTGCAATCGTGGACAGGAACGCTACGCCCGCGCTGGACCATTCCATCGTGATCGGGGAGGCAATGACCGGACCCGACGATGGCATTGCCCGCCACCGCCACATGATCGTCGCGGACGTGCATGTGTGGCGCAAGGAGCCGGGTCTTGTCGGGGCCAAGCAGGTTGTCGGGGCGATCCGCGCCGCCCTGTCCGATGGTCCGCTTGCCCCGGACGGCTATCACGTCGCGGACCTTCGCATCGCCTCCAGCCGCTTCCTTCGCGATCCGGGCGGGCTGCATTCGCATGCCGTCCTGTCGCTCGAATGCCGATTGGTGGAGCTTGCGTCATGAGGGCGGGGAAGCTCGACAGGATCATCACCATTGATCGCGTCACCACCACCGTGGACGAATATGGGACGCCCGTGGAGGGCTGGTCCACCGTCACCACCGTGCGAGCGCAGCGGGTGAAGCTCACGACAGACGAGTTCCTTCGCGCCTTCGGCACCACGTCCGAAGCCGTGGCCGTCTTCCGCATCCGTCACATGGACGGACTGACCCTTGCCGACCGCGTAACGTGCGATGGCGAGACCTTCGACCTCAAAGCCGTGGAGCCGCTGGGGCGTCGTGAGGGGCTGGAGCTTCGATGCGTGGCGCAAGGCGCGGGAGCCTGAACCGTGCCCTTGAAGATCATCCGCAAGCCGAAGAAGCCAATCAACCCCTTCCCGGAAATCCCCGACCCCATGGGATACGGACAGCGGGCGGTGGACTTCATCCGCACCTTGCGGCACCCGCTTTCCACGCGACCCGGCAATGCGTTCCCGCTGGACCCATGGGCGGAACGGATCATCCGCCAGATTTACGGACCTCGGCATCCGAACGGCTCCCGTGTCGTGAAGACCGCCGTGCTGCTTGTCCCGCGTGGCAACCGCAAGACCACGCTCACGGGGGCCATCACGCTCCTGCATGCGAAGGGACCGGAACGCCGTCCCGGTGCGCAGCTTGTGTCCGTCGCCGTGGACAAGAAGCAGGCCAAGGGCGTCTTCAAGGAAGTCGCGGGCATGATCGACGGGGACTATGCCTTCGCCCCCAATGTCGGCAACAGCGCCAAGACCGTGGACGAAGCACGCGGCGCGAAGATCAGGGACTATGTGTCCAAGATCGTGTTCCCCGGTGGCATCGAATATGAGGCGCTGGCGTCCGACGCGGGCACGGCACAGGGCCGCACTCCCAGCCTGATCATCGCCGACGAAATCCACGCATGGCTGAAACGCGACCCCCGCGAGCTTTGGGGCGCGATGCGTGCCGGTGCGGCGAAGGTGGCGAACTCCCTGACTGTCGTCACCACCACGGCGGGAGCCGGGCAGGAAAATCTGGCCTTCGACGTGATCGACTATGCGCGCAAGGTGGCGCGGGGAGAGATCGAAGACCCGGCAACCCTGCCGATCCTATTCGAGGCTCCACGCGATGCTGACTGGAAAGACGAAGCCCTGTGGCACGCGGTCAATCCCGGTCTCGCATTCGGCTATCCCGATCTTGAAGGGCTTCGCCAGATGGCGCGGGAGGCCGAACACAAGCCGTCCGAACGCTCCATCTTCCAGCGTTACCATCTGAACATCTGGCAGGACCATTCGTCCGACCCGTTCGTGGAAATGGCGATCTACGATCAGGGCGACGAACCCTTCGACCTTGCCGACCTCGAACACGAACCGTGCTGGCTTGCGGTGGACCTCTCCAGCAACAGCGACTTGACCGTGATCGTCGCATGCTGGCGCGACCCCGATCAGGATGGCGGCTACATCGTCCATCCGTGGTTCTTCTGTCCGCGTGACAATCTCCATCGCCGTGCGGAGCGCGATGGCGTGCCGTATCCGCTATGGGCCGAAGAAGGGTTCATCGAACCGACGCCGGGGAACGTGGTGGATTTCCGCATCGTGGAGGATTGCATCCGCGACCTGTGCGAGCGCTTCGACGTGCGTGAAATCGCCTTCGACCCGCACCTTGCCCGCGTCATGATGAACACCCTTCGCGATGACGGCTACCCCGCCGTGGAAATGCGACAGGGCTGGGTGACGATGGCACCGGCCATCAAGGAGCTGGAGCGCGCCATCATCGCGGGCCGCTTCATCCATGGTGGCCATCCCGTCCTTAGATGGTGCTTCGACAACATCGCAGTCGAGACGGACAAGGCCGGGAACAAGGCGTTCCACAAGGGCAAGTCCCGCGACCGCATTGACGGTGCGGTGGCGGCTGCGATGGCAGTGGCGCGGGCGGCGACAGGCGAAGACACCCGCTCAATCTATGACAGCGACGAACGGGCCGATGGCCTGCTTGTCTGGTAACAGGAGGCCCGCCGATGGCCCGTGACACGGAACAGCTTGTCGTCGCCCTCGAAGCCCGGATCAGGGATTTCGAGCGCAACTTTCAGCGGGCGAACCGCACCGCCAATGACAACTTCAACCGCATCGAACGCCGCGCCAAGCAGTCGGGCGACGTGCTGGAGAAGTCCCTTGCGGGTGCCGCGTCCCGTGTCAGCAGCACCTTGAAGACCTTCGGCGCGGGCTTCGCGGGCGGCATTCTCGGCGGGCTGTCCGTCGCCGGTCTCCAGCGCATCGCCGCCAGCATCGGGGACGTGGCGAAGTCCGTCGCCATGATCGGGTCCAATGCCAAGATGGCGGGACTGACCACCAAGGCGTTTCAGGAACTCTCCTACGTCGCCGAACAGAACCGCATATCGGTGGACGCGCTGGCGGACGGCATGAAGGAACTGAACCTTCGCGCCGATGAATGGATCACAACGGGCGGCGGCTCGGCAGCGGAGGCATTCCAGCGTCTCGGCTACACCGCCGACGAATTGAAGGTGAAGCTCAAAGACCCCAGCGACCTCCTTGTGGACATCATCGCCCGCATGGAGCAACTGGACACGGCGGCACGGATCAGGATCGCCGACGAACTGTTCGGCGGACAGGCGGGCGAACGCTTCGTGGAGCTTCTGGACCGGGGCGCGGATGGCATCCGCACCATGATCCGCGAGGCAAACGAGTTTGGCCTTGTCCTGTCGGATGACGTGATCGCCAAGGCCGACGAGATTGACCGCAAGTTCAACCTGATCAGCCGCACCATCGGCACCCGCATGAAGGGGGCCATCGTCTCGGCAACGGGCGATCTTCTGGCCTTCCTCGACCGCATGCGCGACGTGGAGGAACAGCAGTCCAACACGCTCGGCAACCGCCTGTCTGAAATCGGCATGCGGCGGATGGAGATCGAAAACGAAATCCTGAAACTCCGGGGCGACCGGGAAACCACCATCGGCGGGACGCTATTCGGACCCGCCTTCGACAAGCAGATTGAGACGCTGGAGCGAGAAAGCGCCGAACTCCACGAAACCGAAAAGCGCATCCTCGACATTCTGGACGAACGGACCAGACAGGCCGGGGCCGAAGCGGCGGAAGCCGTCCCCGACATCACCAAGCTGAACACCGCCATTCAGGGAACGAAGCCCGCCACGGACACGGCGGCGAAGGGCATGCAGTCCTATGCCGACGCCATCCGCGCCCTGAAACGGGAAATCCCCGAACTGGCGGAAGAAGTGGCGATGCTGGACGCCCGCGCCAAGATCGACACCGCCTATCGCGCCGCTGTCCAGAATGCCCGCTCCATCGGCGAAGCCAATCAGGCATATGCGCTCCGGCAACAGGCGCTCGCCTCCATCGGCAAGGAGGTTCCCGGCAACGGCGGCACCGTCACCGATACCGGGGATGACGCGAAGCGGAAGGCGGAAGAACAGATCGCCGCCTATGCCGACATCATCGCGGGCGCACAGGAGTTCATCACCTATGCACGGCAGGAACAGGCCGCGCTCGGCATGTCCGCCGATGCCGCAGCCGCGTTCCGCTACGAACAGGACATGCTCAATCAGGCGCGCCGGGAGGGGCTGGAGCTTACCGCCGATCAGCGCAGCGAGATCGCCACCTATGCGCAGGGCATGGCGCAAGCGGAGAAGGCCACGCAACAGTTTGCGCGGTCACAGGAAGACGCCGCCGAGATCAGCCGCATGTTCGGGGAACAGGCGATTGATGCCCTCATGGGGATTGCCGATGGCAGTATGACGGCGATGGACGCCCTTCGCCAGCTTCTCCGCACCCTTGTGCGCATGTTGATGCAGGCGGTGTTCCTTGGGGAGGGTCCGCTTGCGGGAGCCTTGAAGGGCACGGGCGGACTGTTCGGCAGTCTCGGCAAGGCCATCGCCCCAGCTTCGTCGCCGTCCGCGTCTTCCCCTGTGAAATCAATTTCCACACCTGCCACCGCCGTCGCGGAACAGACCTTCGCCGCGCCGCTCGGCAGTGTGGACCGTGCCCCGCTTGCGCCGGTTCAGGAGACCGTGGAGGGGCTTCGCGGGACGCTGGAGACGGCATTCGCCCCGGTCACGGATGCAGCGGCTCCAATCGAGAAAGCCTTGGCGTCCCTCCAGTACACGAACCAAGGCGCGACCCGGAACATGAAGCTGACGCCTTCCCTTGAAGCCAAAATCAGGGAAGCCGTGGGGGCCGTCTATGGTCCCGACGCCACCGCGAAAATCTATTCGGGCGGACAGACCGCATCCCGCGATCCTGACTTGAAGAACAGGCCGGGCGGCTGGACCGGCTCCACGCGCCACAACGCGGGTATGGCGGCGGACGCCTATGTCTACGATGCGCAGGGACGCCAGATGACGGGTGACGATCTTGCGCCCCTCGCACAGTATTGGCAGGCCAAGGAGTTCGGCGGGACCGGACTGGAAATGCGCGGCGGCGGTATCCACCTGGACGAACACACCGACCGCGCCCGCTTCTGGAACTACAGCAAGCAGGGCGGACGGATCACGCCCGGACAGATGGACGCCGTTCGTGCTGGACAGCGTGGCATCATGCCGGAAGGCGTGGACATGATGTCCACCGGCCCCATCGCAGCGGATCAGGCCAAGGCCGTGCAAGACCAGATCGCGGCGCAGCAACAGCTTGCCGCACAGATGGCGGCGACACAGGAAGCCGCACAGGCCATGACGCCGCCAATCCAGAACATCGGCATGGCGGCGACACAGGTTGTTCCGAACCTTGGCGGGGTCACTCAGGGCATGACCGGCCTCCTTGGTCCGCTCATGCAGGCTGTCCCCGGCCTTGGACAGTTCTCCGGGGCCGTGCAACAGCTTCTCCAGCAACTCCTGTCCGGCATGGGCGGCGGGGGACTGTTCGGGTCCATCCTCAGCTTGAAGGACAGCGGACAGGTTCGGGGACCGGGAACGGCGACCAGCGACAGCATCCCCGCCATGCTGTCCGATGGTGAGTTCGTGGTGAACGCCAAGGCGACCAAGAAGCACCGCGCCGCGCTGGAGGCCATCAACTCCGGGAAGGCAATCGGCCTCGCATCTGGGGGCTTCGTCGGCGGGAGCTACGCCAACACCTACGCCCCGAGCCTGAACATCAACGTGGCGGGGTCGGGCAACGCCCGACAGGATGCGCAGCTTGCGGGGATGATCGCGGACACCGTGGACCGAACCTTGAAGGCCAATCAGCCCCGTGACGGGTTCCGCCGCTCACCCTATCAGACGCTCACCAAGCAGGCACAGGACATGCAACACGCGGCGGGCCGGAACGGGTAACAATCGTGCATGAATGGAGCACCGGTGCTTGTTTAACTCGGGTAGCGCTCCCACATAACTTCCCCAACGGAACAGGCCTCGTTCAGGGTTCTATTGTCGAGAGAGGAGTTGCAGATGGGTGGAGCAAAGGAAGCCATGCTCAGGCATGAAGAAGACGTCGCAATGGCGACTTCGTATCTCGTTAGCAAAGGCGCACTCGAAAAGTGCGAATACCATGGCGAAGTGTACGGCGGCGGCATGTGGGATTTGGAGGGCGATTTTTGGCGAAATGCCATGGCGGATCGCAACCGTGGTGATCGCGGACCTACCCCTTGGGCGGCGGCAATGGGCGCACGTGAGTTCACCGATCTTCTAAAGGAAGCTTATGAAGATCACTGCGGCGACGAATGCGGCTATTGCGCAAAGCACAGAGATGAATAAAGCGAACGCACGTGCTTGATGCGTGCGCCCTCCGAGCGAGCTTAGTACAGAGCGGCCTTGAACTTCTGCCGGTCCTTCGGGTCCATCCAATTGAAGGCGTTCCCGTCCGCGAAACTCGTTAAAATCTCAATCTCACCTTTATGGATGTCACGCTGATCAGGCGTGACCGCGTAAACCCCAAAAGGCTTTACCTCGGCACCAAATTTCTGCTTGGCAAAGTAGAGCGTCGCACCCTTCTCGCACGCCTTCGCATGAGCACCTGTCGATACTCCCCGCAACTCCAAGGTTGAGACAACCTTGAGACCGTTCGGCCTATAAGCGAAGTCAGCGACTATCTCCTTTTCTTCCGAAATGACGAATTTCGGTACGACTTTTCCTTCGTCCAGACGCTGTCCGCGCTCGCCTAGCACCCCCACTTGGCGCAACATCTGCGAGATTTCCGTGTTGATTTTCTGTTGTTTTTCGCGGCGCGACAATTGGGGTTTATCCACGAAGGTGGAGAGTATTCTGCGGACTGCCGTCTCATATTCCTCAGGGGAGCGAGCCCGAATTTCTCCGGGTTTGCCAAGAACAAAAACCTCACTCTGCATGGTTCCGCGAGCGGAACCATGACGAGCAAACTGTGCTTCGAGGTCGGCTATTTCAATCGTTGACAGCGCATCCCGATAGGCCTGTGCAATCTCGTCCCACCTATGCCCGGTAAGGTGTAGAAGCTTCCGCACCTCTGTCAGTCGTACATCAAGCCCGTCGGGGCCTATGACGACCACGCCGACATTGACCCTCTCTGACCGCATCGCGTCAGGGCGGGCTTGGATGATGGAAAATCTATGTGAGTGTGCCATCGTTCAAGCCAGTTTTGATCGCTGCCACTCTGGCCGACACCATGCCGTTCCCCCACCAGTCATTGATCGCATCCTCCTCTTGTTGGGTCAACCAGTCCTTCGGGTGCGCGCCGATGATCCGCTGAACACCTCCGGCATCCAACGCTTCAATTCGATCTAAGACTTCAATTGCGGCGTTTATCGATATGTAGTTACCGAATTGATTTTTCAGCCAGTTTTTTACGCTCACTGTCGGGATCAATGGATCGATCATCAATCCGGGCGGCGGAAACCCATTTACTATCCATGATCTAGAATAGTCGAAGGAAAGAACTTTGTGTGTATTGCCGTCCGGCACAACCATGAAGTTATTGGCGTGCCTATCGACGTTATGGACGAACAGATCGAATGCATAAATTCGAGAGAGGTCGTCGGCGAGAGCTGCAAAGTCAATTGTTCCTTGAACAGCGAGGTTCCACCAATCCCTTGTCTTGCCATTCATCCATTGTGAGCCGAACCAAAGGTTTCCGTCTGGGTGTCGAACGATGCTGAATGGTACCTGAGGCACTCCCACCGCTGCGGCAAGTGAGGAACAGAACCACTCACAGTGGGGCAGCCCCGGATGCACGTTGTTCTTCTTGATGACAAACGTACCTGCATCGCCGCAGAAGCAGCCCTCATTGGTATCCTGACTTCCGAAATCGGCTGCTCCGCAAAATAGCGCGTCCAGCGCCACGAGTTGCGGAACATTCACCTGTGCAGGCGCTAGAGCCATTCCCCCTCCGCATGCCGTGCCGCCGCTATCCGCTTCGACCCGAACCCGATCCCCGTCGAAGTCTATCGGGAGCAGCGCAGCATTTCAATCCAAAGTGTTGAAAGCCGAAAGCGGTTGGTTGGCAAGCTTCTTGCCGCGGGGAGACCGTGTTGAAACGCCAACTTGGGGGCGGATTATTCAGATAATCTTGACCTGACCAGATTTGCTAAATCCGCAAACTCCTCTTGCGATACGTGGTCTTGGACGAGCACGGATAGCTGCTTTTCAAGCGCTTCAAGCCGGCCTTCAAGGCCAGCCTCTACGGCAAGCAAGCGCTTTTCTATCTTGATAGATGGCGACCGCTGCATCCTGCTTAGCCACGGTTCACTGGCGGGAAATGTACTTTCCAATCGAGCGATGACTTCTGCGGTGAGAGACCTGCCGTTCTCTTTGGCGGCTTCTTCCAATTTGTCACGCATTTCGTCGGGAATGCGCAACAGCACCTGTTTCAGTGATTGGCTGGGGTAGGTCTTGCTCATGGGAACAGGTTAGCAGCCCGGCTCGGCGCGTCAACGCTTGATAGTCTTGCGATACGAGTTGATAGTCGATATGATACGAAAACTATCAACTCGTATCGAAGGGCGAAGACAATGACAAACCGCAAATCCATTCTGTTTCGCGTTCCTGCCGACCTCAAGGTTTGGCTGGAGGGTCGCGCCGCATCAAACCACCGGACACTGACTGGCGAGCTTGTTCAACTCTTGGAAGCTGCCCGCGATGCCGATCAGAAGCAGGAGGCCGCGTAATGCCATTTCAACCCGAAGCTCGCCTCGCCGCTCACGATTACGTCGATCCCTATGAGAAATCAGCGTTCTTGGCGGGGTATGTCGCTGGCTACGAAGGCAAACCGATGTGGGCTGATTTCAGCCGCGCACAGTACCCGAATGTGTATCGCGTCGGTTACGGGGAAGGGGTCGCCGATAGCGGCAGACCCGCAGCATCGCGGGAAGGCGTTGTAATCCACTTCCCTGATGGGAGCATTTTCATCAAGACCGGCAAAGGCGATGCCTAAATCGGGCGGCATGAAAGACGTCATTCGCATGATGCGGGGCGCTCCAGCCAAGCTGCTTTCCGACCGCATGTCGGAACGGGAAGCCGCTGCTTGGCTGGGGGTCTCCGTCTTCACCCTCCAGCGGATCAGGAAGCGCGGGGAGATCGGCCATGCCAAGGTCGGCAATCGTGCCCAATACACGTTGGAAGACCTCCAATCCTATGTCGCGAGTAAGAGTTCAAAGCCATGCCCGAAGACCGTTTTGAAATCGGAGCCTACTACCTCTCCCAGCACAAAAACTCACCCGTCTGGAAAGCCACTTGGTATGACGCCCATTCCCGACAAACAAAGCGCGTATCTCTTGGCACAGAAGACTTTCAAGACGCCAAAGTCGCCCTAGCCGAGTTCGTCACCAAGCAGGCAACGTTCAAAGACCACGCCCCCGCTGACATGCCGCTGGCGACGATCTTCGTCCGGTATTGGGAAGCGCACGGGAAGAACCTACCGTCCCGCGAAGCGGCGCAATATGCGCTCGGGTACTGGAATGAGTTTTGGAAGGAGGGGAGCGTTGCGGACCTGTCCATCCCTCGCCAGAAGGAGTTCATCGCGTGGCTGTCGGCGAAGGGTTACGCCAACAGCTACGTGAGCCGCACCCTGTCGGTTGGACGGGCTGCGATCAACATGGCGTGGAAGCACGGCGAGATCACGTCCCGCCCGTTTATCATGGACCTGACCGATAGGTCTGACGCTAAAGAGCCTTACCGGCTGGACAAGACAGAAATGAAGACCCTCCTGACCAAGGTGCAGGAATGGCCGCATCTGTATGCGTATGTCGTGATCGCCCTGAATACGCTGGCGAGGCCGGACGCCATCCTAGACCTTGCTCCCGCACAGGTGCGGCTTGATGACCGCCATATCCACCTGAACCCGAAGGGCAGGAAGCAGACGAAGAAGTACCGGCCTATCGTGCCGATCACGGACACGCTGCTACCGTTCCTCCAGCGGAAGGACGTGAAGCGGTTCGTGAACTGGCATGGCGCGCCAATCGCGGACATCAAGAAGGGCTTCAAGACCGTGGTGCGGGCGGCAGGGCTGTCCGACGACATTACCGCATACAGCCTTCGCCACACGATGGCGGTGGAGCTTCGCAAACGGGGCGTTCCAGCATGGGAAGTGTCCGGCCTCTTGGGGCATCGCACGCCGGGTGTCACGGAAGTCTATGCCGAGTTCTCGCCTGACTACCTATCGAAGGGGCGGGAGGCGATTGACGGCTACTTCGGGGACTTGGGAGTGTCGCTGCCCGTGCCGAAAGGGCTTTGCGTGTCAGTTGCGTGTCAGTCGCCAGAAAAAGAAAAATCCGCCGAAGCGGATTTCTGTGCCATTTCAAGGGGCCGAATGGTGGGCGTGACAGGGATTGAACCTGTGACCCCTACGATGTCAACGTATAGCTCAGCCTGATTTTACAGGGTTTTCAGGCGTTTTCGCACGAGAACCAGCCATATCGGCCGGGAACTCCCGAGACGTATCTGTGCGGTATCTGTGCGGAGCCCGGCGGTGACGTCGGCGGTCGTCCCGATTGGCGGGTGCCTCGTGATCCTGGGTATCGCCAAATGGCTGGGCTATGCAGTCGACGGCCCGACTTGGGTCATCGCCTGCTATTGCGTGCTCTGGCTCGCTTTAGTCAGGGAGTTGGGCCGCAAATGATCGCTCCATCGCGCCCGGTGCTGCGATGGCACGGCGGCAAGCGGCGGCTCGCCCCATGGATCATTTCGCACTTCCCACCGCACCGGGCTTATGTCGAGCCGTTCGGCGGCGCGGCGTCCGTGCTGATCCGCAAGTCGCGCTGCTATTGCTAGGTCTACAACGACCTGGACGACGAGGCTGTCACGATGTTCCGGGTGCTGCGGGATCTGGCGCAGGCCTGCGAGCTAGAACGGGTGATCCGTCTGACCAATTTCGGCCGGACCGAGTTCCGCGAGGCGTATGAGCCCACCGATGATCCCATCGAGCGCTCACGCCGGCTGGTCGTTCGCGCGTTCATGGGATTCGGCTCCAATGCGCACGCGAGCCAGGATAGGGGGCACCGATCGACCGGCTTTCGCGCGAACTCGTCCAGAAGCGGCACCGCGCCGGCGACGGACTGGAAGAACTGGCCCGACGCGCTTGCCGTGACGGTGGAGCGATTGCAGGGCTTCGTCATCGAGAACCGGGACGCCAGCGAAGTGTTGGCCAAACACGACAGCGCCGCCAGCTTTCACTACGTCGACCCGCCTACCTGCCGGAGAACCGGGCGCTCGGCAACCGATACGAACTCGCCTGGCGGATGTACCGGCACGACCTGAGCCGGGAGAATCACGCCGAGCTGCTCGAGTTCCTCTGCGAACTGGACGGCATGGTGGTGCTCTCCGGCTATGCCGACGCTCTTTACGATGATCGCCTCGCTGACTGGCAGCGAGTCACCATGGACATCGTCGGGCACCGGCTGGCGCATCAGCTAGGCGCGACCGCGACCATTGAACAGATCGGCGTGCGGGCACTTCGGTATCAGATGAGCGCGCAGGATCGCATGCACCTCGTTCTTGATCCGTGCGGCGAAATCGCACCACTTGGTAGCGGCGGGCAACCAGCCAGCGCATCCGCTCGGTGGCGGCATCCGGTGTCCAGATCTCCGGCGGATAGCCCGCAGCATGCAGGCTCGCCACGGTCCCCGCATCGACCTTGTCGGTCTTCACCTGGGCATGTGCGATCGCCTTCACCTGAAGCGGGTGGGCGATCACCACCCGCTTCACGAACGGCGAAAGCACCCGTGACACCGGCATGCAGTTGCCGTCATCCTGTGCATCAGCCTGCCCACACTTCCTGGCGGCACGCGGCGGTCCCTTTTGTCAGGGACAGATCCTTGGACGGCCCTCTGAAAACCTCGTCCTAGGCAGCCTTGAGTGCTGCACTACGGCCGATAAGGCACTACCCCGTGCCTCCGGTTGTTACAGGGAGGACTTCATGAAATTCAACCATATCTACGCCGCCATGCTGGTTGCGGGAATTGGGCTGTCGGCATCCGCGGCTTCGGCAGCCGAACTTGAGCTCAAATATTCTTCCTGGCTGCCGCCCACCAGCTGGGTGAACACCGATCTGCTGCTACCCTACTTCGATGAAGTCGAGCGCGTCACCGATGGCCGAGTGGCGATCGAAATGCTGCCCAAGACCGTGGGAACCGCCGCTTCGCAATTCGACGTCGTGCGCGAGGGGCTGGCGGATGTGACACTGCTCATTCCGGGCTATACGCCGGGCCGCTTCGTCACCACCGAACTGGGAGAGCTGCCGTTCCTGGAAACCAATTCGGTCGAGATTATCGCGCCTCTGTTCCACCGGCTGTTCGAGCAGCATCTCCAGCCCGTCGGCGAGTACGACGAAGTGAAGGTCCTTTCCATGTTCCTGACTTCGTCGGGTCATGTCTTCAACCGCGTCCGCCCGATCGAGAAGATCGAGGACTGGCAGGGGCTGAAAATTCGATCTGTCGGTACGGGCACCACCGCCTCGCTTGAGGCGCTCGGTGCGGTGCCGATCACAAAGCCATCGAGCGAAGTGTTCGAGATGCTGACTACCGGCGCGCTCGACGGCAGCCTCTCTGGTCCGGAAAATCTTGTCGTGTCCAAGATGGTTGAGGTCGTGACACACGGCACCATCATTCCGGGTGGAATGTATCACGCTCCGGTATCCGTCATCATGAATAAGGCTGCCTGGGAAAAAATCTCGTCCGAAGATCAGGCTGCGATCACGGCGATCTCCGGCGACGTTCTGGCAAAGGTGGTCGGCCAGGGCTATGACCGCGCCGACTCCAAGGCCTTGGAAACGGCCCAAACGCGCGGAACGATCCACATCGTGGATGCCAGCGATGAACTGGTCGCGGCGATGAAGGAAAAGACCGCCTCGCTGGAAGGCGCCTGGATTGAACGGGCGAAGGCTGCGGGACTTGCCGACCCGGCGGCTATCTTGACCCAGTTCCGAGCCGACATAGCGGCGGCCGAAGCGGCGAAGCATTAGCCCCACAAGGGCGCGGCCATGCCGCGCCTCCCCGGCTCCGGATTATCATGCCAGACATCCCCTTCATCGACGGCGATACCCGTCTCTATGCAATCGCAGGCGATCCGATCGTACAGACCCAGACGCCGCAGGCGCTGAATCCGCGTTTGGCGGCCGCAGGGGCGAATTCGGTCGTGGTGCCTCTGCACGTTCCGGCGGGGCGCTTCGCGAAAGTTGTCGGCGCGCTCATGGTGATGCCGAACTTCCACGGCCTGATCGTCACCTATCCCTTCAAGTCCGAGGCGCTGTCGGTGGTCCATGACGTGCTGCCCGCCGCCACACATGTGGGCGCGATCAACATCATGCGGCGGGAGGCTGACGGCCGCTGGTCGGGCGATATCCTCGACGGACGCGGTCTGATCGCCGGACTGGCCGAGGCCGGAGTGCGTCTGGAAGGGC
This sequence comes from Aquibium pacificum, assembly GCF_040839445.1. Classification (NCBI taxonomy): domain Bacteria; kingdom Pseudomonadati; phylum Pseudomonadota; class Alphaproteobacteria; order Hyphomicrobiales; family Phyllobacteriaceae; genus Aquibium; species Aquibium pacificum. The sequence continues at coordinate 24,691 of NZ_JBDPGJ010000001.1, forward strand.
GTCGCGTGTTGCTCATCGGCACAGGAGGAGCGGGCACGGCCGTCGCTTTCGCCTGCGCCGAAGCGGGCGCGGCGGCGCTGACCCTGGTCGACATCGATACCGCGCGAGCCTCGCGGGTGGCGGCAGGGGTGGCGGCCGCCTATCCGGCCTGCCGCGCTGCGCCCGGCGCCGCCGATCCCGCCGGGCATGATCTCATCGTCAATGCCACCCCGCTTGGCATGAACCCCGGCGACCCTCCGCCTGCAACCTTCGAGGCGCTCGACCCGAAGACGGTGGTGGTCGACATCGTGCCCAAGCCCCTGACGCCGTTCCTGCGGCACGTAGAACGGTTTGGCTGCCGAACCTTTGACTTTCGCGCGATGGCTGACGGCCAGCGTGGCGAAATGATGCGGTTCTGGGGCTTCTGAACGTCAAGAGGAGATCATGGCCCCTTCACGACCCGCAGCCGAGGCCCCGAGCCTGGACATCGATCCATATTCGATGCCGGTCCTGCTGAACCCCTATCCCTTTCAGGAAGCGCTGCGGGACCGTGCCCCGGTGGTACGGCTGACCGCACATGGCGTCTATGCAACCGGACGGCATGCGGAAGCGCTGGAAATCCTTGGTGATCCGGGACGCTTTTCATCGTCGGGAGGGGTCGGCATCCAGGACATCCGCAAGCCGGGCAACCACCGCATACCCAACCGGCTGAACGAGGTCGATCCGCCGGCGCACACGGCGTTGCGCGGGGTGTTGTCGCGCCTGATGTCTCCGATCAAGATCCGGGGCTGGCGCGAGGGGTTCGACGCGGTCGCTGGCCAGTTGATTGATGAACTCCGCGACGCCGACGGCGTGGATGGCGTGCGCGACATTGCCGAAACCTATGTGCTGCGCGCCTTTTCCGGCGCCGTTGGGATCGACCTTCCGCGTGACAACACGATGGCGATTTCGAACATGCGCTTCAACCAGGTGGGGCCGGACAACGAGACCCTGCGCGAATCCGTCAGGCGCGCAGGACCCCATCTGGAATGGTTCCAGGGCCTTACCCAACGCGACGCCGTCCAGCCGGGATCGATCGGCGAACTCTTGTACGATTGCGAGGATCGGGGCGAGATCACGCCGGGCACTGCCGCCAACATGCTGCTGACCTTCGTGGGCGGGGGCACCGACAGCACCATCACCTCGCTCTCACACACGCTGCACCTTCTGGCAAGAAATCCCGACCAATGGGCGCGGCTGCGCGCCGACAGCGGGCTGGCGCGCGTGGCAGTCGAAGAGGCGATAAGGCTCGAATCGCCATTCCAGATGATCTACCGCACGACCCTCGGCGAGACCGAGCTGTCCGGCACCCGTCTGCCGCGGGATGCCAAGATCGGCGTGTTCCTGGGTGCGGCCAACCGCGACCCGCGCAAGTTCGACGCGCCGGACCGCTACGACCTTTCGCGGGAGACTGCCGGCATCCACGTCGGCTTCGGGCATGGTATCCACATGTGTCTGGGCCAGATGCTGGCCCGGCACGAGGCCGATGTGATCCTGACCGCGCTGTCGCGCGCCTTCGAGCGAATGGAACTCGCCGGCACGCCGGTCTATCGGCCGGTCAACCAGATGCGCCAGCTATCGTCGCTGCCGCTCCGGCTGCACTAGGGGCATGCCATGACCACCTGGCTTGACACGACCAAGCGCCAACTGTTCGAACTGCGGTTCGACATGCTCGCCCCCGGTGGCGCGATCCGGGAATTGTGCGGCTGGTACCGGGACACCGCGGCCGCGCGCGCCGCGGCGGGGGTGCCGCCGCCCGAAGGCGCCTGGACCGTGCGCCTCGGCAGCCGCGGACCAGGTCTGGTGACGCTGACGCGCTGGCCCAACCTCACAGAACGGCAGGCAAGTCTCGGGACATGGCTGGACGGGGAAGAGGCGCGGGCCCAGATCTGGGATGGCGCGCGAGGCCTGATCCGCGACGCCGAAAGCTGGTTGCTGATAGATTCGGCCGCTGCATCCTCCCTCCAGCACACGGCGGTATCGAGTTCTGGCCTGCATGAATTGCGGCTCTACCGAGTCCTGAACGGCGCGGCGACCGAGGCTGCAACGGCGCTCGCCGACCACGAACTGACTGCCGCGCAGGAGGAGGGCGCGCGGGTTACGGGGCTATTCGAGATCGCCATCGGCCCGGAGCGCCCGCTGATTGCCGCCATCCTCGCCTGGCCGGAGGGATTGCTGCCGGCCGATACATGGCTGGCGTTGGATGCGCGGGCGGATACGGCGGCGCGCCGGCTGGAAGAACGCGCGCGCCACCGGCGGCGGCTGTTCTGGCAGGTGGAGTCCATTCTGCTGCAGCCGCTGGTGGAGGGCGCATGATGCGGGACGAGCTTTTCTACGAGTTGCGCATCTATGAAACGGTACAGTCACGCCTCGCTGGCCTCGCGCGGCAGATGGGCGAAGACGTGCCCCCGCTCTTCCGCCGGCATGGCTTCGACGTGCCGCTGATGCATTTCGCCGGGGTGGGCGGGCCATTCGCTCCCATCTACGGCTATCTTCTGCGCTGGACCAACCTCGACGCCCGGATGCGGGCCTGGGGAGCGTTCTATTCCGATCCGGAATGGATCGCGAAGATGACGGCGAACTATGCCGGCGAGCAGCGGGTCGAACGCGCGCACATCGCCCTGATGCGCGCCTCGCCGCTCTGGGCGGGCTACCGGAGTGCCGACGGCGTGGCCGCCGGCGACCTGGTCGAAGGCGTCTACGAACTGCGCCGGCACGATCTTTCCGGCCAGGACCGGGCGAAAGGCGAGGCGATGGTTGGCGCGCAACTGGATGCGATGCAGGCGGCGGGCGGGCAGGTGCTCGGGGTGTTCGAAACCCTGATCGGCGCGCCCGTTCAGCGGCTGGTCAGCGTGACCGCGTGGCCCGACGTCGGGACCCTGGCCGCCTACGGCGCCGCCATCGAACCGCCCGGGCCGTCGCACGACGCCTTCCTGTTGCGCCCCACGCCCTATGGCCGCGCCCGTGCGGATTTTTCACCGCACCCCCACCCGGACGTTTGATTCCCAAGCGATGCCAACACCCGAACCGGAGCTTCCCATGCGTTTCGAAAACCAGATCGCGATCATCACCGGCGCCGCCTCGGGGATGGGGCGGGCGACCGCGCAGCTGATGGCCTCGCGGGGCGCCGCCGTCGCGATCAATGACGTGAACGGACAGGGTCTTGCCGAGGTGGAAGACGAGTTGCGCGCGAAGGGGGCGCGGGTGCTTGCCGCGGCCGGCAGCATCGGCGACCGCTCCTTCGTGACCGAGATGACGGCGCAGGTGGTGCGCGACTGGGGCGGTGTGGACACGCTCTTCAACGTCGCGGGATATGCCGCCTACGGTCCGGCCGAGGCCTATGACGTCTGGGACGAGATGGTCAACGTCAACATGAGCGGTACCTACTACTTCTGCCGGGAGGTGGCCCGACAGAGCATGATCCCCAACCGCAAGGGCGCGATCGTCAATGTCGCCTCGCTGAGCGGGCTGGTCGCGCATCCCAACGACGTCGGCTACATCGCGGCAAAGCACGGCGTGGTCGGGATCACCAAATCGCTGGCGGTGGAATGGGCGCGCTACAACATTCGCGTCAACTGCATCTGTCCCGGCTTCACCATGACCGGCATCTTCGAGGCGGTGACGAAGGAGGAACCCGACCGCTTCGCGTCGCGCGCGCGCAAGACTCCGCTGGGGCGCGCCGCCGACCCGCGCGAACAGGCCACGGTGATGGCCTTCCTGAATTCGAACGACGCCTCCTATGTCACCGGAGTGATCATGCCGGTCGATGGCGGCAACATGGCGCTGTCCTCGGGCTGGTTCCCTCCCGAGCTGAGTCCGGCCCAGGGCTGAAGCTAGTTCCCGCAGCCTGCATGGGACAATGTGACCATGCACACGGAATCAACCGGCGTGCGATGATGCAAAACGGCATGAGTTTCGTGCCATGCAGGCCTCCGGCCCGCACGGATCGATCCGTACCGGACGAGCCGCGCCGTGATCGGCGAAGCCTCTAGCAGACCGATCAAGCCGGGTCAGGCTCGCGTGCCGTCGACGCGCTCGACCAGCGCGCGCAGTTGGGCGACGCCGCGGCGCAAACGTTCGTGCACCTCGAGCCGCAGCATCGGAGCCTCAAGCGCGACCACGATGCCTTGCGGGATCTCGGCTAGCCATTCGGCCAGCGGCAATTCCCCGTCGCCGGGCAGCAGCCGGTTGGTGCGCCCCTCGATCATTTGTTCCTCGTCGGTGGCGGGACCGGCCAAGGGACCGTCGCAGATCTGCGCCCGCGCGATCAGGTCGCGGTGAGGCGCGATGTCCTCGCAGCGGCTGCCGTACCGGTAAAAGTGCATGGAATCGATCTGTACTCCCAAGTCGGTGCGTCCGTTGCGCGCGATCAGTCGCGTGGCGTCCTCGAGCGATTTCAGTGCGAAGCGCCGGTTGAGCTCGGTCACCACGGCAATCCCGTATTCGGCGGCGACGTCGCAGGTCATGGCCAGCAGATCGGCCAGCCGCGCCTCGTCCGAGTCGAAAGCCAGCACCACGGCCGTGCGTGCATCCAGCCAGGCGCCCGAATCGAAGGCCGGCCGGAAGGAGCGCGGATCGGTGTCACTATGCAAGCGCAGCACCTCCATGCAATCTACCTGGACTCCAAGGTCGCGGCACAGGCGGCGCGTTTCGCGTCGAGCCGCGGTGTCGCCGGCAAGGTCGCGGTCGGCGAACGGGTACATTGGATTGACGATCAGGCTCACGCGGTCCACCCGATTGTCGGCTGCTGCGCGTACGAGTCCCGGCGCATCGAGTTCGGGAGCGCTTAGCCAGTCGATGCATATTGGGCGCATGTCTTTCTCCCGCCTGTCGTGATGCGATACAGAATAGAGACGTTTCTAACGCGATGAGCAGTCCCTGTCGGCTCGGAAGGTCGGTCGGCAGCTAGGCGCAAGACCTATTTGTTCCGATTGAGATGTGATTCACGGTCTCCGAGAAGGAGACCGCGACGGGTGTTTTGTTTCTGCTGAGCGAGCGCCAGATGGTGCGGATATCGCCATTCTTACCGCTGCCGCACGGCGTTCCGGGGGTTGGTGATTGTAGAGCGTCTTGTGCGGACCGTAGCCAGACCGTGCGTCCTTCCACTGCAGCCCGTTGCGGATCACATAGATGATGCCGCTCACCACCCGCCGGGCTTCATGCGCTCAAGCCTGATGGGGGTGTTCGACCGCATCTTCGCTGGCCTCGCCGGCGAACGGCCCAAGCCCGAGCGCATCATGATCGACGCGACGCATCTGAAGGCCCACCGCACGGCGGCGGGCCTGTTAGAAAAGGGGATGTTCCCCGTCGTATCGGGCGAACGAAAGGCGGGCTGAACTCCAAGCTCCACACCGTCTGCGATGCTGACGGACGGCCGATCATCCTGCTCCTGTCTGAACGCCAGATGAGCGACCACAAGCCGTCATCTTCTGGCTCTGACCAATGAGTCCTGAGCCTGGGCGCGGCTCTGGTTCCCGTCCTTCGACTCCCTGGCGTCGGCCACAGAGAATCCATTGGCACACTCCCATGCCACCGTCACTCCGGCGTCGCACGGCGTGGACTTCTGACGTCCCCAGCCGTTGGGACTTCATCGGTGTCCGGGAAGGCTGATATGTTCTGCGATCAGGGAGGACGAAGAACATGCCTGACCAGTCATCCGTCGAGGATCCGCTGCGGTGGTTGGCGGACAAGGACGCCATTCGCGACGCGATGTACCGCTATGCTCGCGGCGTCGACAGACTCGACCCGGACCTGATCCGTAGCGCCTATCATTCGGACGCACATGACGACCATGGATCTTACAAGGGCGACGTCGACGGGCTGATCGAATGGATCATGCGCCGGCATGCCTCCATCGATCAGTCGATGCACCTCATCGCTAATACGCTTATCGAGTTCCTTTCAAACGACGTCGCGGTCATGGAAAGCTATGTGATCGTTCCGCAATCCTATCCCGCCGAAGCCCGCGAAACCATCCGTGCCTGGGTCGGCGAAGAGGAACTCAATAAGGGGGAGCGGCTCGCGGTCGTGATGTATGCGCGAATGATCGATCGTTTTGAGCGGCGGGCCGGGGAGTGGAAGATCGCCAATCGCGTGGTCGTGATCGAGGAGGTCGACGCGAAGCGCGTGCCGGTCCGAAACGGTCCTCCGGTCTCGGTGGCGCATGTTCGCGGACCCGGCGATCCGCTCTACGGCATGTTGAAGTAGCCAGCCGCTTCGGAGTGCCATGCCGCGCACTTGAATCCCATCGGAGAGACGATGCGTCAGCTCAGCCTCGACTTCCTCACCACCCGGACTGGCAGAAGAACGCAGCGGAGGTTTGAACCATGGCTTAGCGGCACAGATCCACGAGCGTCTTTGTGGACATCGATCAGTTCGAGCCGAGGCAGCGCCTCCAGTTGTTGGTCGACGCCGGCTGGATCTCCGAGGCGGGAGTTGAGGAAATCGACTTCTGGCATGACATGCGGTCGAACGAGAGAAAGCCGCTTCGCATTCTTGGGGTCGGTCCTGCCGGGGATTTCGCGAGGACCAAGGATTACCTCCGTCGCGGTATGCGAGCCGACCCCTTGGTCCATCTCACGCGCTGGTAATTCAGCGCGGTGCAAGCTGGCGCGAGGACATTGCAAAAACGGTCATTGAACCCGGCGGCAAGGCCGTTTGGGTCAACACGCAGGAGCCGCAGAAATGAGGATTCTGTTCGGTTTCTGTGCGGAGGCGGGTAGGGGCTCCGCTAAGTGCCTGAAATGATGGTGGGCGTGACAGGGATTGAACCTGTGACCCCTACGATGTCAACGTAGTGCTCTCCCGCTGAGCTACACGCCCATCAGCGCCGCGCATACACCACACAATGCGCGGGGCCGTCAATGACAAAAACGCCTCCGCCGGAACATCGAACACGCGGTCGGTCCCGTTCGCGCCGGCGCCGCCGGCCGGGGCCGCGCCGGACCTTGTCGGCAGCCCGGTCAGGCGGCCTGCAGCATCTTCTCGACCTCGTTGACGAGGTCGCGCAGGTGGAAGGGCTTCGACAGGACCTTGGCGTCCTTGGGTGCCTTCGAATCGGGATTGAGCGCGACGGCGGCGAAGCCGGTAATGAACATCACCTTGAGGTCGGGGTCGATCTCGGTGGCTCGGCGGGCGAGTTCGATCCCGTCCATCTCCGGCATCACGATGTCGGTCAGAAGCAGCGAGAAAGGCTCCTCGCGCAGCCGCTCGTAGGCGCTGGCGCCGTTGTCGAAATCGCTGACGTCGTAGCCGGCGCGCTCGAGCGCCTTCACCAGGAAGCGGCGCATGTCGTCGTCGTCTTCAGCAAGAAGGATTCTCGCCATGTGCTCCCGTCCGAATCACCTGCCGGGCAGACGCGGTCCCACCCGTTCACCACGGCGGATATATGAGGGAGACAGGGTAAACATCAAGTGAATTCCGCCATCTCGCGGGCTCGCCGGGGATGGAGACGGACTGGACAGGCGTTGGTCCCGGTGGCACGTTCCAGCGATGATCGCCACCCACCAGCGGGTTCCCCGCCCATGAGCACCGAGACCGACTTCCGCGACACCGCTCCCTTCGAGGTGCGGCAGCCCGAGCGCCAGACTGTTCCCTTCGTCTTCAACTCCCCCCACAGCGGAAGACACTACCCGCAGCGCTTCCTGGCGATGGCGCGGCTCGACCGCGATGCGATCCGCCGCTCGGAAGACTGCTTCGTGGACGAACTCTTCCGCGAGTCGCTCGCGCTGGGCGCGCCGATGCTGGCGGCGAACTTCCCGCGCGCCTATCTCGACGTCAACCGCGAGCCGTGGGAACTCGATCCGCGCATGTTCCTCGAAACGCCGCCGCCCTTCGCCAACGTCCGTTCGGCGCGGGTGGCCGGCGGGCTCGGCACGGTGCCCAGGATCGTCGGCGAGGGACAGGAAATATACGGCGGGAAGATACCGCTCGACGAGGCGGTCGGGCGTATCAACCTGATCTACAAGCCCTATCACGAAAGCCTCAGGCGGCTGATCGTGGCCACGCAGGCGCGGTTCGGCGTAGCGGCGCTGATCGACTGCCACTCCATGCCGGCGAGCATCCGGCTGGGCGAGTCCGGCATCCGGCCGGATTTCATCGTGGGAGACCGCTTCGGCGCCTCCGCCTCGGCCGCCATGACCGAGGCCACGATCGGCATCCTCACCTCGCTCGGATATACGGTCGCCCACAACAAGCCCTATGCGGGAGGCTTCATCACCGAGCATTACGGCCGGCCGGCGCGCGGCCTGCATGCCCTGCAGATCGAGGTGAACCGCGGCCTCTACATGAACGAGCGGACCTATCGGAAGTCGAGCGGCTTCGAGCCGCTGGCGAAGGACATTTCGCGCTTCATGACCCTCCTGCTCCGCTCGGCGCCGTTCGCCGACGAGCGGCCGCTCGCGGCCGAATAGCGGCATATTCGGGCGCGGTAACCTCTCCGAGGCGGGCGAAAAAAAAGACCGCATCGTTTTCACGACGCGGTCGAAGTCTAGGGAGGAAACGCCCAAGGAGGGCAGAACGGAATAAACCGTTCATGAAGAAGCATATTGTGCGATGCACAATTGTCAAGCGCCTCTCGTGCAAAACAGCTACGGAAGCGCTTGCGCGCGGTGTGTCGCGGCATCAATGTGACAGAAATACAACAGCTCGAAGAGGTGACGGATGGACATGACGGAGTTCCTGCGCGCGATGGCGGCGGCTGCGGCGAAGGAAACCTTGCCGCGGTTCCGCGCCGCAGGTGTCGTCTCCAACAAGTTCGATGCCGGCTTCGACCCTGTCACCGAGGCGGATCGCGAAGCCGAGCGGGTGATCCGGGAACTGATCCGGGCCGAATATCCGGGCGATGGTATTCTCGGCGAGGAGCACGGCACGGAGAACGGCGGTTCCGACCGGGTCTGGGTGATCGATCCGATCGACGGAACGCGTGCCTTCATCTCCGGCATTCCCCTGTGGGGAACGCTCGTCGGCCTGACCGTCGGGGGACGGGCCGTGTGCGGGATGATGTCCCAGCCGTTCACCGGCGAACTCTATTTCGCCACCGGCGACGGCGCTTTCTACGAAGGGCCGGGCGGTTCGCGCCGGCTCACGACGCGGCGCATCGCCGACCTCTCCCAGGCGACCGTCTTCACCACCACGCCGGCGCTTTTCACGGGCGATCTGCGGGTGCGCTACGACCGGCTGGAGCGCGCCGCGCGGCTGACGCGCTACGGCACCGACTGCTACGGCTTCGCCATGGTCGCGGCCGGCTACGCCGACATCGCGGTGGATGCCGGATTGCAGTCCTACGACATCGTGGCGCTGATCCCGATCATCGAGAAGGCGGGCGGCGTGGTGACGACGTTTGAGGGCGGTCCGGCCGAAGCGGGCGGCGACATCATCGCCGCGGCGAGTCCCGAGCTTCACGAAGCGGCGATGAAGGCGATCCAAGGCAAGATTTAGGAAACGTCGCCACCCGGAACGAAGGCGTCGAAAGCGGCGAGGAACTGCTCGCGGTAGGCGTCCGCCTCCTGCAGGAGTTCGTGGCGGGCTCCGTCGATGGTGAGCAGCGAACCCGACTTCAGCGCCATGGCATACTCCTCGATGGCGGGGGTCGAGACGACCTCGTCGGCGCCGGCCGCGATGATGAGTGTCGGGACCTGAATGCGTGCCATGAAATCCGGATCCGTCACCCGTGCGATGGCGCGGCAGGCCGCCAGGATCCATGTCACGGTCGGGCCGCCGAGGCCGAGTTCTGGATGCCGCAGGTAGATGCCGGTGTTGCGCGCATAGCGGCGGAAGTCCGAGGTCAGCGTGTTGGTGGCGAAGGCCGTCCTTCCGGCCGAGCGGGGGCCGCCTCCGAGATACATGGAGCCGAGGCCGAGACTGTAGAGAAGGGTCGCGATGCGCCGGACGGTGAGCATCGAGACAGGAAGGCCTTCGAGGCTCAGCAGCGGCGACGTCAGCACCATGCGGCGGACGCGGTTGACGAGTTCCGGTGCCGCCATGAGCGCGACCAGCGCGCCGGTGGAGTGGGCAAGGATATAGAACGGTCCGGGACAGTCGGGCAGCACGATCTCCTCGAAGAAGCGGTCGAGGTCGGCGACGTAGTCCCGGAAGCTGTCGACGTATCCGCGCTCGGGATCGCGGATCAGGCGATCCGATCCGCCCTGGCCGCGCCAGTCCATGATGGCGGTTCCCAGGCCCCGGACGGACAGGTCGCCGATCGTTTCGAAGTACTTCTCGATGCTCTCGTTGCGACCCTGGAGAATGACCACCGTGCCCCTGCGGGGCCGGCCGCCCGCGGCGAACACCCCGTAGCGAAGCCGGCGGCCGTCGCGCGCCTTGAGATAACCGGCGCGGGCGCGTGGCGGGATTTCGTTGTCGGCCGTTCCGAAGAGAATCTCCGGGACGGGCGCCGCGGCGGGCGCGGGTTCCTGGGTGGCGTCCATGAGCCTCTGATAGAAGGGAGAGGATTCAAAAGCAAAGTCTTCGAGCCGCTCCGCCCGAACGCAATACAAACTGAAGGCCGGAGGCGATGGGGCGCCTCCGGCCTATGCCGATCCGGGAGGAAGGGACGTTACACCCGGACCGAACCGATCGCGGGGCCTTTGTCGGCCGCGCCGCTTCTTGTTGGTCGAGCGGAAGATAGCCGCGCGCACCTGAACGGAAGCGGAAGGGGCCGTTCATGTGGCGTTCATGTCCCGATGGAGCGATTTTCTCTTACGAAGACGGGGATCGGGTCCCCGGACGGGACTGCAAACGAAATGGCTCGCGGGATCGGTCGATCCCGCGAGCCAACCCATCCGGCAAGCCGGACGAAACGTGACGAGGCCGTTTGGCACTGCGACGCGGCAGGCACCACCCCGCTAAGCGGCGGCGCCCGCTGTGCCGGCGGAGCCTACTGTCCGACGCGCCACAACTGACCTGAGACGTTCTGGCAGGAGTCCATGAAGGCCGCGCCGTTCATGGAGCCGCCCCGCTGGTTGCCTTCGAGGCATTCGTTCTGGCCCTCGCGGAACATCGTGGTGAGCTTGAAGTAGCCGTTGCCAGCCGGCATCATCTTCCACAACTGTCCAGAAACGTTCTGGCAGGAGTCCATGAAGGCCGCGCCGTTCATGGAGCCGCCCCGCTGGTTGCCTTCCAGGCACTCGTTCGAACCTTCGCGGAACTGGGTGGTGAGCTTGACGTAGCCGTTTCCGGCCGGAATGGCCTTCCACAGCTGTCCGGAGACGTTCTGGCAGGAGTCCATGAAGGCTGCCCCGTTCATGGAGCCACCCCTCTGGTTGCCTTCGAGGCATTCGTTCGAGCCCTCGCGAAACTGCGTGGTGAGCTTGAAGTAGCCACTCGGAAAGTCCTGCGCTGCCGCAAGGACAGGAAATGCCATTACAATAGCAATAGCAAGAATATTTCGCATAATCTTCTCCTTTTAAGTTGCAGTACGTTATCGGTGTTAAAGTTCAAATATCGAAGCCCCCTAGGCCCAATATCGAATATACACGACTTGTGTACGCCGCGATTTTTAAGGATTTCTCATGAACGATAGATGAACGAAATTGTCGTTTGTGTGGCTTTTCCCTGGCAAGAAGGAGGATCGGAATGGATCTCTATAATACCGTTTGATGATGTCAGTACTATCCTTGCAACGTTGGCATTCTCTGCCGGACGCAAGATCTGACATTCAACTCTCGCGAGTGCCATTTCCGGTTTCGCACCTGCATTCTCCCCGCGCCGGAAATCAAGCAGTTCGAGTGGGCGGCGTGCGCTCCGCCGTGCGACCAGCGATGCGGCACGTACTCATTCCAGGGTCTTGAAACCCGAAATCCCAATTCCCAAATCGTTGCTGCGGTCGCCGAAATCGGGGCCGCTGGCCGACAAGAGAATGCCAGTTTGGATTTTCAGCCGTCGGTCAAAGCGCAAACACGATGTTGCTCAACAGGAGAACAACTATGCGTCACGTCGATTTTTCCCCCCTCTATCGCTCGACCGTCGGTTTCGACCGGCTCTTCACGATGCTGGACTCGCTTTCGCAGCCCGACGGCGGTCAGACCTATCCCCCCTACAACATCGCACGCACCGGTGAGGATGCCTATCGCATCACCATGGCGGTTGCTGGCTTCGGCGAGGACGAGATCTCGATCGAGGCTCACCGCAACGTGCTGACGATCAAGGGCGAGAAGGCCGAGACCGAGAACGGCGAGAGCACCGAGGTCCTCTATCGCGGCATTGCCTCGCGCGCCTTCGAGCGTCGCTTCCAGCTTGCCGACCATGTCGAGGTCAACGGCGCCGAGCTTAAGAACGGCCTGCTTCACATCGACCTGAAGCGCAACATTCCGGAGGAGATGAAGCCCCGGAAGATCGCCATTGCCAATGGCGGCGCCAGGTCTTCGAAGCAGATCGAGGCGAAAGCCGCCTGAGCGGCCAGTCCCACCCTTGCTGACCGGCCTTGAAGGCCGATGCTGGGCGGCTCCGAAACGGGCCGCCCTTTTTGATGTCGTGCGTCCGGCTCAACCGGCGGGAGCGGCGACCGCGCCATGCGCCCGGGTCCGTCCGCGCGACAGCAGGGCGTCGAGCGAAATCGCGCCCGCACCCCTCACCGCGACATAGACGAGCGGGAACACCCAGAGCAGCCGCTGGTCGAGGATCGCTGCATCCGGAAAGCGGTCGAACAGGCTGCCTATCGTCTCGGGGCCGACGGCGTGGACTGTGACGTCGACGATCGACTGCACCGCGATGAAGGCGATCATGCCGAGCGCCGCGATACGCGCGAAAAGCCCGAGCACGATCAGGACCGGCAGCACGAACTCCGCATAGGTGCCGGCCCACACCATCGCGCCCCAGGGAATGAAGGACACCTGGCTGACGTCGCCCCCGGCCGCTTCGACTGCGGGAAGGGCAATCTGGTAGTAGGCGTTGTCGCTGACTGTGAAGAAGCCGAGCAGGCCGTCGCCGACCTTCGTGCGCGCCGAATTGAGGAAATACATCCACAGCACGGCGGCGAAGACGAAGCGCGCGAGAAGGCCGAGGAACCAGCCGTCCAGCACCCGCTCGATCGTGCCGAACACCGAGGCGTGCAGCCTGGCGATTTTTTCCATCAGGTACGACATGAGACTCCTCCGGATCTGGCGGACGGGAATGCCCGCTGATCAGTCCTGAATTACCGCGCTGAAGGCGCGGGCTTCGAGCATCAAGGCGATCGCCTTGCCGGGATCGAAGGCGGGTTCCTCCGCGAACGCCTCTTCGACCGCCAGTGCCAGCGAAGCGCCTGCCGCGAGGCATTCCAGGAAGACGGCGCAGCCGGGTTCAAGCCGCCGCACCTCGACCCTGGCACGCGGCCGCGTGACGAGCGCGTCCTCGGCGACATCGCCCCTGATCCTGCCGGCGTTGCCGGCATCGCCGCGATTCGCCTCCAGGATCGACACCACGGCGAAGCGGGACCGGACCAGCCGCATGGCCGGGTGCGGGGTGAAGCGGGCCGAGGCCAGGTCCTCGGGCGGCAGTTCGCCGAGCGCCCGCGGGTCCAGCGGCGGCGCATCGGCCGCGTGATAGGCGTCCAGCCAAGCGCGCTCCAGCCGCGCCACGTCGGCAAGGTAGGGCATCCGGGCCGCCGGCTCGAAGCCTGCGATGAAGCCCGGGAAATCGTGCCCGTATTCGCTGAGCACGCGCGAGCGGGGAGGGGACGAGCGGGCGAAGACGAGTGCCATGGCGCGGAAGAATTCCTCGCCTGCGATCCTCGCGGTGGCGGGGTAGATGTCGGCCAGCGCGTTGACGAGGCTCGCCGCCACGTTGTTGCGGTAGACTGCGAAGCGCTTCGCGGCGCGCCCGCCACCGGGAGCCGCGATGTTCTCCGGCGCGTTGCGGTCCGGATCGAGCAGGCAGGCTGCGAAAGCGGCGGCATACCCTCCGGCGGCTTCGCCCGGTGCCGGCAGACCGGGACGGCCGACCTCAGCCGCGCGTTCCATGCCTCGCCTCCGCCATGCTCGCGTTGCGTTCGAGAATGCGTCCTGCCGCCTCCGCCTCGGCGCGCAGGACGTGCCACTCGGGAATGTCGCTGTCCCATTCCACGAGCGTCGGGACCGGGCCGATGCGGCCGATCACCGTTTCGTAGAGCGACCAGACGGGGTCCGGCACGGGACGGTCGTGCGTGTCGATCAGGAGCGGCCGGCCTTCGTCGTCGGCCTGCTCGTCATGGCCTGCCAGGTGGATCTCACCGACGAGATGCAGCGGGAATTCGTCGAGATAGTCCATCGCGGAGAAGCGGTGGTTCGTGGCGGAGACGAAGACGTTGTTGACGTCCAGCAACAGGCCGCATCCCGTGCGCAGCGCCATCTCGCGGATGAACTCGGTCTCCGACCATGTGGACTCGTCAAACAGCACGTAGGTCGCCGGATTCTCCATGAGGATGCGGCGGCCGATCGCCTCCTGCACCTGGTCGACATGGGCGCAGACATGGGCGAGCGTGGCATTGGTATATGGCAGCGGAAGCAGGTCGCTGAAGAAGACGTCGTCGTGCGTCGACCAGGCGAGATGCTCGGATACCAGAGCCGGCTCGTAGCGTTCGACCACGCCGGCGAAACGCGCCAGATGTTCCTCGTCGAGCCGCTGCGGCCCGCCGATCGACATGCACACGCCATGCATGGAAACGGGAAAGCGCTGCCGGATCGCCGCGAGCGCGAGGTGGGGCGGTCCACCGGCGCCCATGTAGTTCTCGGCGTGGACCTCGAAGAACCCGCCAAAGCCGGAGTCTTCCGCAATCGCATCGAAGTGCTCCGGCTTGAAGCTCGCTCCGGCCTTGCCCGCGACCGGATGATCCGGAAAGCGGAGCCGGTGCGAGGATCGGATCTGCGAATGCGCGTTCATCGCGGAAGCTCCGTTTCCGACGCCGGTGCTTACGACGGCATGTCGCGCTTGAGCGGCTCCATCGATCCCATGCGCTCGCCGGGCAGTTCGATCTTGGCGCAGGTGCCCTTCTCGACATAGCTCCAGGCGTTGCCCTGATAGTCGACCTTGGACGTACCGGCGCAGGTGGTGCCGGGTCCGGCTGCGCAGTCGTTCTTGCCGGCCATGGCCACGCCGTAGCACTTTTCCTTGTCCTGGGCCTGGGCGGTGCCGGCCGTGGTGATGATGCCCGCTGAAAGCGCGGTCGCGACGACGCCCGCCAGATAGGCGGCGCTGACTACGGTTCTCGTCGACATGCAAGTCTCCTCTCGGTGCTGGTTCAAACCGGTCTAGACCGGCAAGACCATCATCGGCAGGCTGTTGCTCACTTGGAAGTAAAGAGGACGCGACCCAAAATCACGCAGCCCTGACGCCGACGTTACCGAAAGTTAATGAAGGAAGATCGGTCAGGCGATCAGCGCGCCCAGAGACTCAACGTCCTCTTGCGTCGTCGCGAAGCTGGTGACGAAGCGGAAGACCGCTTCGTCGGGCGCCATTGCCTCCGCAAAGCCTCGCGGGGCGTGCCAGGGATGGAAGACGACGCCCTCCCGCTGCAACGACGCTGAGACGTCCGCACCCAGGATGGCGAAGACCTCGTTGGCCTGCGGTTCCCAGGCGAGGCGCGCGCGGGGAGACCTGCGCAGATGGCCTGCGAGCCGGGCGGCCATGGCATTCGAATGGCGCGCCGTCTGCAGCCACAGACCGTTCGCGAGGTAGGCGTCGAACTGGGCGGCGACGAAGCGCGACTTAGAGAAGAGCTGCGCGGCGCGCTTGTGGATGAAGGCGAATTCCCGCGCCATGCCGGGATCGAAGAGCACGACCGCCTCTGCGCACCAGCAGCCGTTCTTCGTGCCGCCGAAAGAAAGGAGATCGATGCCGCGCCTCCAGGTCATGTCCGCCGCGCTGCAATTGAGCGCGACGAGCGCGTTGGCGAAGCGCGCGCCATCCATGTGCAGCGGCAGGCCATGCCGTCTGGCGACGTCGGCGACCGCATCGAGGTCGTCGAGGCCGTAGACGGTGCCGATTTCCGTGGCCTGCGTGACCGAAATCGCCATCGGGCGGCCCGAATGGACGAATTCGGCCGGATAGCGTGCGATCGCCGTGTCGAGGTTCGCCGGGTCGATGCGGCCCAGGGGACCATCGACCGGGCAGAGCCGCGCACCGCCGGTGAAATATTCCGGCGCGCCCGCCTCGTCTTCCGTCATATGCGCCTCGCGATGGCAGAAGGCCACGCCGCCGGGCTTGTTGACCGAAACCAGCGAGAGCGAGTTCGCCGCCGTACCCGTCGAAACGAAGAAGACTGAGACCTCGCGCTCGAAGATTTCGCTGAACCTGTCGTCGACCTTCCGATCCAGATCGCTGTTGCCGTAGGCGCGGGCATATCCGCCGGCGTGCTCCGAAAGCGCCGCCGCGATTGCCGGATGGGCGCCGGCCCAATTGTCTGAAGCAAAGATCATCGATTTTCCCGAAGCGTAAAATGCCGCCGGAGAGTGCCTTGCCGCGATGCGGGACTTCAAGCCCCTTCTTCGAGCCCCTATCATTCTCCCGCTGGCGGGGTCGAAACGCTCTCGGCGCAACAAAATTTCTCGGGAAGGCTGCCCGTGCATCGATTGTTGCGAGGGATACCGCATTTTTTTGCGCTTCGGTCTTGTGCCCGGCGACCATTTCTGACAATGTGCAATTAGGACAGTATTGCTGTCTTATTTTTTGACGGACAACCGGGCCGGGACTGGCGGAGAAATCGCGCCGGTCCGGGCTCTTGCGTACCGGCACCGAAAGCAGCCAAGAACCGCGGGCTGGCGGTCAAGGGTGACGATGGTCGCGCGTCCGGCGCGCTACGAACCGTCGCGGCCGCCTGCCTGTGCAGGAACTCGCCAGGGCTGTTAAGATGAAGACCCGGAGGGAGGCTGTCGCCTCCAGCGGGACGAAACGGAGGAAGGACGATGACGGTTTTCACGCCATCTGCGACGACGGAGCCACGTTTGGCCGCCGAACTCGATGCGCGCGCCGTCATACGCGCGCCCGCCTTTGCCGGCCTGCCTGCCGCTCGCGGTCTCTACGACCCGCGCAAGGAGCACGATGCCTGCGGCGTCGGCTTCATCGCCAACATGAAGAACGTTCGCTCGCACCAGATCGTCGAGGATGGCCTCGCCATGCTCGAAAACCTCACGCATCGCGGTGCCGTCGGCGCCGATCCGCTGATGGGCGATGGCGCGGGCGTGCTCGTCCAGATTCCGGACCGCTTCTTCCGCGAGGAAATGGCGGCGCAGGGGATCACGCTCCCGCCGCCCGGCCACTATGCCGTCGGCCATTTCTTCATGCCGCGCGACCCCGCCCAGCGCGCCCATGTCGCGGAAGTCATCGCCGAGGTTTGCAGGTCCGAGGGGCAGCCGCTCCTGGGCTTCCGCGATGTTCCCGTCGACAATTCCTCGCTGTCTAAGGCGCCGCATATCGCCGCGTCCGAACCCGTCCACTGCCAGGTCTTCATCGGCCGCAACCCGGTGGCGGAAAGCGACGAGGAGTACGAGCGGCGGCTCTACATTCTGCGCAAGGTCATCTCGGGCCGCATCTTCTCCGAGACGCAGGGAAAGGACAACGGCTTCTACACCGTGTCGCTGTCGTCGCGCACGATCGTCTACAAGGGCATGTTCCTGGCCTACCAGGTCGGCGCCTACTACAAGGACCTCAAGGATCCGCGCTTCGACAGCGCGCTGATCCTCGTGCACCAGCGCTTCTCGACCAACACCTTCCCGTCCTGGAAGCTCGCTCACCCGTACCGGATGGTCGCGCACAACGGCGAGATCAACACGCTGCGCGGCAACGTCAACTGGATGGCGGCCCGCCAGGCCTCGGTCGACAGCGAACTCTTCGGCAACGACATCTCGAAGCTGTGGCCGATCTCCTATGAAGGACAGTCGGACACCGCCTGCTTCGACAATGCGCTCGAGTTCCTCTACCAGGGCGGCTATTCGCTGACCCATGCGATGATGATGCTGATCCCGGAAGCCTGGGCCGGCAACAAGTCCATGGATGCCGAGCGCAAGGCCTTCTACGAGTACCACGCGGCGCTGATGGAGCCGTGGGACGGGCCAGCCGCCGTCGCGTTCACCGACGGCCTGCAGATCGGCGCCACGCTCGACCGCAACGGGCTGCGTCCCGCCCGCTACGTCGTCACCGACGACGACCGCGTCATCATGGCGTCGGAAGCCGGCGTGCTGCCGGTCCCCGAGGAAAAGATCATCACCAAGTGGCGGCTGCAGCCCGGTCGCATGCTCCTGATCGACCTCAAGCAGGGACGCATCGTCTCCGACGAGGAGGTCAAGGCCGAGATCGCCGGCAAGCATCCGTTCCGCAAGTGGCTCGACAACACCCAGCTCATCCTGGAGGAGCTGAAGCCGGTGGAGCCGCGCGCGCTGCGCAAGGACGTGACGCTGCTCGATCGCCAGCAGGCCTTCGGCTACACGCAGGAGGACACGCGCATCCTGATGGCGCCGATGGCGACGACCGGTCAGGAAGCGATCGGCTCGATGGGCACCGACACGCCGATTTCGGCCATGTCGGACAAGTCGAAGATGCTCTACACCTACTTCAAGCAGAACTTCGCCCAGGTGACCAACCCTCCGATCGATCCGATCCGCGAGGAGCTGGTCATGAGCCTGGTCTCCTTCATCGGGCCGCGGCCGAACATCTTCGACCTCGTCGGTTCGTCGCGCAAGAAGCGGCTGGAGGTGCGCCAGCCGATCCTCACCAATGGCGACCTCGAGAAGATCCGTTCCATCGGCCACACCGAAGACCGTTTCGACACCAAGACGATCGACGTGACCTACGGCTCCGGCGAGGGCGCCGAGGGCATGCCGCACGCGCTGGAGCGGCTGTGCGACCGGGCCGAGGCCGCCGTCGCGGGCGGCTACAACATCATCATCCTGTCGGACCGCCAGATCGGGCCGGACCGCATCGCGATCCCGATGCTGCTGGCAACGGCGGCGGTGCATCATCACCTGATCCGCAAGGGTCTCAGGACCTCGGTCGGTCTGGTCGTGGAGTCCGGCGAACCGCGCGAGGTGCACCATTTCTGCTGCCTCGCCGGCTACGGCGCCGAGGCGATCAATCCCTACCTCGCCTTCGACACGCTCACCGAGATGCATCGCCGCGGCGAGTTCCCGCCCGAGGTCGACGCCTACGAGGTCGTGTCGCGCTACATCAAGTCGATCGGCAAGGGCATCCTGAAGGTCATGTCCAAGATGGGCATCTCGACCTATCAGTCCTACTGCGGTGCTCAGATCTTCGACGCGGTTGGGCTGAAGACGGACTTCGTGGAGAAGTACTTCACCGGCACGGCGACGACGATCGAAGGCGTCGGATTGGAGGAGGTCGCGACCGAGACGGTCGAACGGCACAGGGCTGCGTTCAGCGATGACCCGGTGCTGCGCAATGCGCTCGATATCGGCGGCGAGTACATGTACCGCATCCGCGGCGAAGCCCACATCTGGTCGCCAGATGCAGTGGCGACGCTCCAGCATGCGGTGCGCAAGGGCTCGTGGGAAACCTTCAAGGAGTACTCGGCGCAGATCGACGGCGCATCCTCCCGCGCCAAGACCATTCGCGGCCTTTTCCACATCCGTACGGCGGCGGAGACCGGCCGTGCGCCGGTGCCGCTCGACGAGGTGGAGCCGGCGGCCGAACTGGTGAAGCGGTTCTCGACCGGGGCGATGTCGTTCGGCTCGATCAGCCGCGAGGCGCACACCACGCTGGCGCGGGCGATGAACTCGATCGGCGGCAAGTCCAACACAGGCGAAGGCGGCGAGGAGCCGGATCGCTATCTGCCGTTGCCAGACGGATCGATGAACCCGGAACGCTCGGCCATCAAGCAGGTGGCCTCGGGCCGGTTCGGCGTGACGGCGGAATATCTCGTCAACTCCGACATGATGCAGATCAAGGTCGCCCAGGGTGCCAAGCCGGGCGAGGGCGGACAACTGCCCGGCCACAAGGTCGACGCCACGATCGCCAAGACGCGTCACTCCACGCCGGGCGTCGGACTGATCTCGCCGCCGCCGCACCACGACATCTATTCGATCGAGGATCTGGCGCAGCTGATCTTCGATCTGAAGAACGTCAACCCGGCGGCCGACGTGTCGGTCAAGCTCGTTTCGGAAGTCGGCGTCGGCACCGTGGCGGCGGGCGTCGCCAAGGCGCGCGCCGACCACATCACCATCGCCGGCTATGACGGCGGCACCGGCGCCTCGCCGCTAACCTCGCTCAAGCACGCGGGATCACCGTGGGAGATGGGCCTTGCAGAGACGCACCAGACGCTGGTCCTGAACGGCCTGCGCTCGCGCGTCGCGCTGCAGGTCGACGGTGGCTTGAGGACCGGCCGCGACGTCATCATCGGCGCGCTGCTCGGCGCCGACGAGTTCGGCTTTTCGACGGCGCCGCTGATCGCGGCGGGCTGCCTGATGATGCGCAAGTGCCATCTCAACACCTGCCCGGTCGGCATCGCCACCCAGGACCCGGTGCTCAGGAAGCGATTCAAGGGAGCGCCCGAGCACGTGGTCAACTACTTCTTCTACGTGGCGGAGGAAGTACGCCAGTTCCTCGCCGACATGGGTTATCGCAGGCTCGACGAGATCATCGGTCAGAGCGAGCTTCTCGAAAAGGAGACGCTGGTCGGCCACTGGAAGTCGCGCGGCCTCGATTTCAGCCGAGTCTTCTTCAAGCCCGACGCGCCCAAGGAAGAGACGTTCTGGACGACCCGCCAGAAGCATCCGATCGACGACGTGCTCGACCGCAAGATGATCGAACTCGCGCGTCCGGCGCTGGAGCGCAAGGAGAAGGTGAAGATCGAGCTTCCGATCCGCAACACCGACCGCTCGACCGGTGCGATGCTCTCGGGCGCCGTCGCCAAGCGCTGGAAGTACAAGGGCCTGAAGGAAGACACGATCTCGGTGACGCTCACCGGGACCGCCGGCCAGTCCTTCGGCGCCTTCCTGGCGCGCGGCATTTCGTTCGAGCTGATCGGCGATGGCAATGACTATGTCGGCAAGGGCCTCTCCGGCGGCCGGATCGTGATCCGCCCGGCGGAAAACTCCCGCATCAAGGCGGAGGAGTCCATCATCGTGGGCAACACCGTGCTCTACGGCGCGATCGAGGGCGAGTGCTACTTCCGCGGCGTGGCGGGCGAGCGCTTCGCGGTGCGCAACTCCGGTGCCGTCACGGTCGTGGAAGGCTGCGGCGACCATGGCTGCGAGTACATGACGGGCGGCGCGGTCGTCGTCATCGGCAAGACCGGGCGCAACTTCGCGGCCGGCATGTCCGGCGGTGTCGCCTACGTGCTCGACGAGGAGGGCGATTTCGCCGAGCGCTGCAACATGGCCATGGTCGAACTCGAGCCGGTGCCCGAGGAAGACGACATGCTGGAGAAGCTGCACCACCACGGCGGCGACTTGATGCACAAGGGCCGCGTCGACGTCTCCGGCGACATGACCCGCCACGACGAGGAGCGGCTGGTCCAGCTGATCACCAACCACGCGCACTACACGGGCTCCACCCGCGCGCGCGCGATCCTCGACGACTGGGCGAACTACCGCTCCAAGTTCCGCAAGGTGATGCCGGTCGAATACCGCCGCGCCCTGCGGGAAATGGAGCGCATGAGGATGGGGATCGCCGCGGAGTAGTTGTGTCGGAGACGCCTGGCATATATCATGTGATATGCCGAAGCAGGAGGTCTGCCCATGCTGGACAGGAGCGAACGAAAGGTACGGGTGTTTCGGAACGGTAGAAGCCGGGCCGTCCGCATTCCGCGGGAGTTCGATTTTGGGGGTGATGAGGTCATCATGCAGAAGCAGAGCGATGGCAGTCTCGTCTTGAGGCCCGCAAGTGCCAAGATGACGCCACGCGAGGTCATCGCGTGGCTGAAGACCCAGCCCCCGATCGACGAGGACTTTCCGGAGATCGACGACAGCGACCTGCTGCCACTGGACGACATCGAGTTGTAGGAGTGTACCTGCTGGATACGAACATCATCTCGGACATCGCGAAGAATCCGGGAGGAACAGCGGCAGCGCGGTTTGCGTCGACCGAGGCCGGCCAGCTTTGTACCAGCATCATCGTATCGGCGGAGGTGAAGTATGGGCTGGAAAAGGCGCGCGGGCACCGGCTGAAGTCCGCGATGCTGGCAGTCCTAGACGCGATTGAAATCGTCAATCTTGAAAAGCCGGCCGATGAAATCTATGCGTTCCTTCGCGCTGAGATGGCGCAAAAGGGGAAGGCGATCACGCCGAACGACATGTTCATAGCAGCCCACGCCATGGCAATCGGCGCGACCATGGTCACCGACGACGAGGGGTTCCGGCAGGTGCCGGGTCTTACTGTTGAGAACTGGCTGCGGGATGTTCCCGCGGTCCGCGAGTAGGAACGAGAATGGGCAAGGTAACAGGTTTTCTCGAAATCGACCGGCAGGTGCACAAGTACCAGCCTGCGTCCGACCGCATCCGGCATTTCCGCGAGTTCACGCTGCCGATGTCGGATCGGGAGGTCGAGAAACAGGCCGCCCGCTGCATGGATTGCGGCATCCCGTACTGCCACGGGCCGACGGGCTGCCCTGTTCACAACCAGATCCCGGACTGGAACGAACTCGTCTACCAGGGCGACTGGGAGAACGCGATCCGCAACCTCCATTCCACGAACAACTTCCCGGAATGGACCGGCCGCATCTGCCCTGCGCCCTGCGAGGAGGCCTGCACGCTCAACCTCGAGGACGTGCCGGTCGCCATCAAGACCATCGAGCAGGCGATCGGCGATAAGGCCTATGAGCTGGGCTTCGTCCGGCCCTTTCCGCCGGAACACAAGACCGGCAGGAAGGTCGCGGTGATCGGTTCGGGTCCGGCCGGCATGGCGGCGGCGCAGCAGCTCGGCCGCGCCGGTCACGAGGTGCACGTCTACGAGCGCGAATCCAGGCCCGGCGGCCTGATGCGCTACGGCATCCCCGACTTCAAGATCGAGAAGCACTACATCGACCGCCGCGTCGAGCAGATGGAAGGCGAGGGCGTCACCTTCCACTGCGGCGTCAATGTCGGGGTCGACAGGAAGGCCCAGGAGCTGCTTGCCGAATACGACGCGGTGCTCTACTGCGGCGGCTCCGAGAAGCCGCGTCCTTCGGATCTTCCCGGGCGCGACTTCGCCGGCGTCCACGACGCCATGCCCTATCTGGTGCAGCAGAACCGTCGCGTCGGCGGCGAGGACATCCAGTCCGTCGCCTGGCCGTCCGACCCGATCCTTGCCGGTGGCAAGCATGTCGTGGTCGTCGGCGGCGGCGATACGGCCTCCGACTGCGTCGGCACCGCGTTCCGCCAGGGTGCCGTGCGCGTGACGCAGCTCGACATCCGTCCCCAGCCGCCGGAGAAGGAGGACAAGCTGACGGTCTGGCCATACTGGGCGACCAAGATGCGGACCTCGTCCTCGCAGGCGGAGGGTGCGCAGCGCGAGTTCCAGGTCGCAACGTTGGAATTCGTCGGCGAGGATGGCGTGCTCACCGGCGTCAAATGCTGCGAGGTGGACGAGGCGCGCAAGCCGATCGCCGGGAGCGAATTCGTCATCCGCGCCGACCTGGCCTTCATCGCCATCGGCTTTTCCGGTCCGAGCGAAAGCGGCATCTTGGCCGAGCTCCATGACGACCTTGCCACCAATACGGACCGCCGTGGCTCCAGGAACGTCGTCGCCAGCGATCTCGACTACCGGACCAGCGTCGAGAAGCTGTACGCGGCCGGCGACGTCCGCCGCGGACAGTCCCTCGTCGTCTGGGCGATCCGCGAAGGCCGACAGGCGGCGCGTGCCATCGACGAGGCGCTGATGGGCAGCACGCTTCTGCCCCGGTGAGGCCTTCGCGCGTCCGGGAGCGAAAGCGCCGCGGCGGCGCTCCCGGAGATTTGCGGCCAGTTGAGCCATGTCAAGGCAATGCGTCGGCGACTGGCGATCCTCCCTCCGGCGGCCCCGCACCGGGGCCGGTTTCCGATGGAGGGAAACATGCTCAAGCTTCCGCTTGTGATCTACGTTCTGGTGGCGCCCGTGCTGATGGGCGTATTCCTGACGGCGCTGCTGACCATGGACCTGCACCGCTTCGACGCAACGACCATGATCACGGCGGTGGCGGCCGGGGCGCTGGTCGCCATTCCCGTCGCCTGGATCGTTAGTCGGAAGATCGAGGGCCTGCGCTGAGATTGCGGGCAGCTTGGTCTGCCGCCTGAGCGGTGCCTGTCCCGTTGTCTTCGGGCAGCGCCGACGTGCGGCCGTCCTCGTCCGCCGCGACGGTTTCCGGCAGGCCGGAGCGTCCGAAATCGTCGACGCGTCCGGGGCGCGGATCCGGCGCCAGTCCCTCGATCACCAGCTTCTGCGCGGGGGTGAGCGCATTGTCGCGTCTCGGGACGACGACCAGCCCGAGCAGTTCGTCGCCTCCGTCAAGTTCGGGGTCGGTCAGCGAGACCGGAGTGGTGTGCTGGATCACGGGCGTGGTGCCGGGGATTGGCGGCCCGAACATCTCCCCGATCTCCTTCTCGGGCGAGGCGCCAGCCGATCCGTCCTCGAGGATATGCGCGAGCGGCTTCTCGGCGTAGAAGGCGATCTTGCGCTTGCCGGCCTGCGTGAGGTTGATGCCGTCGTTGGCCCGCAGCCGCACCGGCTGGCCGTTGATGTCGGGACCGTTGGTGACGAAGGCGCCGTTTTCGTCGACGAAGCCGTCCCAGATGTCGACGAAGACACCGGACGCGGCTTGCGCGGCGCGCCGGTGGATGTCGTTGAAGGCGATCATGTCCGATGACATCTTGCTGTACTTGAACGACGGCAGCCCGACCCAGACGAGCGGTATGTCGCGTGTGGAGAACGCGGAGGCGAACAGCGTCGCGCGAGCCTCGTATTCCGTGTTCCAGCGGTCAGAGCGGACGGGCTCGCTGGAGCCGCCGATATTCATGGCCTGCCGATCGTTGGAGCCGATCATGACGACCGCGGCGGCAGGTTTCATCTCGTCGAGGATGGCGCCGATGTTTCCCGGCCAGTCGTAGAAATCATTGCGGACGAAGCCCGAAGAACCGTTGGACCGATCGACGATCCGGACTGTCGGGTCATTCTCGAATACAGCCTCGAGGCCCTCGGCGAGGCCGCCGGCCAGGAAGTCGCCGACGATCAGCAGCGTTCGCGCGTCCTCGGCTTTCTCGACGTCGGCCTGCGGAGGGGGAGCACTGGCCGCGGCCGGTGCGGGGCTGGAAGCCTTCGGCGTCACGCGCTTCGAAGGACTTCGCTGCTTCTTGCGCGGCTGCGGCTCCCTCACCGCGGGTCGGCTCTCTTCCCGCCGGTTGGGAAACAGGAGCTGGAACAGGGTCCTGGGCCGCTCCTGCGCCTGCGCTTGGGAAGACGACCCGGCGATCACCAAACCGGCTGCCGCGCCCGCGAGGATCGCGAGCGCAAGGCAGAAACCCGTCCATTTGCGCAGCAGCGACGATTTCAAACGCAGTACTTTCCGCCTCAGCGTTGTCTCAGCCGGCTCAGGACTTCCTTGCTGGGATGTCCGTCCGGCTGGAGCCCCAGCGCCTGCTGGACGGCGACGATCGCCGATCGGGAGCCCGAGCCGATCTTGCCGTCGATCTTGCCGTCATAGTAGCCGAGCGTCAGGAGATGCTTCTGGAGTTCCTGCTTCTCCTCGAAGGAGAGCTTCGTGAAAGGCCTGTTCCAGTCGCGCACCAACCCTCCATAACCGGCGATCTCGTCGGCCAGCAGCCCGACCGCGAGAGCGTACTTGTCGGCATTGTTGTAGCGCTTCAGCACGAAGAAATTCTTCGTCATGAGGAAGGCCGGTCCCTCGCGCCCGTCCAGCACCTTCAGCTCGGCATTGTCCGACGGGCTCGGGAACGGCTTGTTGCGGGCGCGAACCACGCCGATCGACTGCCACTTTGCCAGCGACATCGAACCGCCGGGAAACTTCCGGCCTGCCGGCAGCGTCACCTCGTAGCCCCAGGCCTTGCCGGTCTGCCAGCCGTTCTTGCGCAGGAGATTTGCCGCGGTGGCCAGGGCATCGGGGACCGAATTCCATATGTCGCGCTTGCCGTTGCCGTCGGCGTCCACCGCATAGGCCTCGTAGCTGGTCGGTATGAACTGGGTGTGCCCCATGGCACCGGCCCAGGAGCCTGTCAGGTGGCTTTCGTCGATGTCGCCGCTCTGGAGGATCTTGAGCGCCGACACGAGCTGCGTGCGGGCGAACTTGGCCCTGCTCTTGTCGGCATAGGCGAGCGTCGACAGCGAGCGCACGACGTTGCGCATCACCTTGTCGTTCTTCAGAATCTCGCCGTAGTTCGATTCCATCGACCAGATCGCCAGCAGGATATGGCGGTCCACGCCGAACCGGCTTTCGATCCGATCGAGCCAGGGCTTCCACTGACGTGCCATCTGCCGGCCGACAGCGATGGCATCCTCCTGGACGCGGTTGTCGAAGTAGTCCCAGACCGGCGCGGTGAACTCGGGCTGGTAGCGTGCTTTCTCGAGAACCTCCGGATCGGGAGCGGTCACGCCGCGAAAGGCGCGATCGAACGTTTTACCCGAGATGCCGTTGCTGGCGGCCACGCCGCGGAAGCTCGCCACCCACTTTTGGAAACCGGCGTCGGCGGCGGCCGGCTGGGCCGCGAGGACCGTCGCAATACCGACGAGGCCGAGCGCCGCCGATCGGAAGTTCTTTTTCATCTGGAACATCGCTGCCTCCGAATTCGTTGCACGAAGTCCGGAATCCTGCCGTGCGCGGGTTAGCAAAGGGTTTACCATAGAAGAGATTCGCAATACATCCTGCGGGCAATGCCTTGCGGGATCGTTTCGGTCCGCCGATGCGTATCCCGTGAATTCGGCATCAAGATGTCGCACTCCTCCCCCATCGAGAAACGGATGTCATCCAGCATGAAAAAGGTCCGAAAGGCGGTTTTCCCGGTTGCGGGGCTTGGAACGCGGTTCCTGCCAGCCACCAAGGCACTCCCCAAGGAGATGCTGACGGTCGTGGACAAGCCCGTCATCCAGTACGTGGTCGACGAGGCCAGGGAAGCCGGCATCGAGGAGTTCATCTTCGTGACCGGCCGCAACAAGGGCGTCATCGAGGATCATTTCGACGTCCAGTTCGAACTCTACGACACGCTCGCCCAGCGCGGAAAGGACGCCGAACTGGCCAAGCTCCAGCGCATGCAACCGGAGCCGGGACAGACCAGCTTTACGCGCCAGCAGGTGCCGCTCGGCCTCGGGCATGCCGTCTGGTGCGCCCGCAACCTGGTGGGCGACGAGCCTTTCGCGCTGCTTTTGCCCGACATGATCATGCAGTCGGAGAAGGGCTGCATGCGCGCCATGGTCGAACTCTACGAGGAGGCCGGCGGAAACGTCATCGCGGTTCAGGAGTGCGATCCCGAAGAGGCGCACAAATACGGCATCGTCGGCAAGGGCCAAGACGTCGCCAACGGCTTCGAGATCACCTCGATGGTCGAGAAGCCAGCCAAGGGCACGGCCGAATCGAACCTCTTCCTCAACGGCCGCTACATCCTGCAGCCGGAGATCTTCGACATCCTGTCAGCCCACGAGCGCGGCGCCGGCAACGAGATCCAGCTCACCGACGCGATGTTGAAGCTCCAGAGGGAACAGGCCTTCTACGGCTATCACTACAAGGGCCGCACCTTCGACTGCGGCTCGCCGGAAGGCTTCGTCGAAGCCAACGTCGCCTTCTCGCTCTGGCGCAAGGACTTCAGCCCGCGCATGACGCGCATGATCTCCGACCTGCTGGAGGAGTATACGGCAGGTGAGGCCAAGGCCAGGATCGGTTGAGGTTGCCCGGCGCTCCGGCGCGGTCAGCGCTGGAGCTTGAGGCCTAGATAGATGCTGCTCGCGTCGTAGTCGCGCCCGGCGATGGTGCTGTCGAAGCGCTCGTGGCGCAGACGGCCGTTGATGCCGGCATAGCGGTTGAACCACCATGTCGCGTTGGTTTCCGCGCTCAAGGTCAATTCGTGGTCGGAACTGTTTACGTAATCGCGCCAGGCGAAGCCCGCATTGGCGCCCAGCGTCAGGTTCGCCCGGACCTCCCTCAGCATCTCGACGCTCGCGGCATAGCGGACGGAGCCGCTCTCGCTCGCCGTCGTGGTGCCTTCCACCTCGGTCGAGCCGATCAGCGACACCGTCGTGCCGCGGGTCGGCGACCAGACCAGCGCGGCATCCAGCAGAAGGCCGGAAATCGGCGTCAGGCGTTCGTCGTCGAAACTTTCGCGCAGCCAGCCGGCGGAGACCTCGCCCGACAGCTTCTCGCCGAAATCGAGTTCGACGCCGCCGCGCAATGCGAGCCTGTCCGCGGACCGGGCATAGCCGCTGGAATCCACCTCGAGGTCGTAGTAACGGCGGCCGATCTCGGCCTCGACGAAGGGCACGATCGCCGGCGACACCTCGTAGCCGGCGCGCAGCGCAACCGTCGCCAGCGTGAAGTTGCGATCCTTCTGCGACAGCGTTCCGCCCGAAGACAGGTCCGCGTCGGAGTATATCTCGCGGTCGAGCGCACCCGTCAGCGAATAGCGCGCCTTGCCGACATCCTTGCCGATCGACAGGTTGCCGGAAATCTCCTGCAGCAGAGGCTCCGAGACGACGTTGCCGATGTCGACGGGAGAGGACGCCGATTCGGGCCGAACCGTGTAGGCGAACGCACCGGCGGCGTTCATCTCGTGCGCCAGATCCGCTCTGAAGGATGCGTCCACGCCGCCCTGGAGTTCGTCGTAGTCGTCGTCTCCCGAGACGGCGTCCTTGTAGGTGACGAAGGCGTTGAAGGCGGCGGAATGGCGGGTCCAGTCGGAGACGGCGTTGAGCCGCAACTCGGTCTGCGAGAGTACTCCCTCGCTGCCATCGGGCGCATTCCTGCTGTTCGTCGACCAGATGAACCCCTGGTCGAGGGTGGTGAAGACGTCGAACGTTCCGACGCGCAGGCCGAGCGGCGAATAGGGGTTCTCCTCCTCCTCGAAGGACGGAGTCTCGATCGCGGCCGTCCGCGGGTTCTCGCGGTCTAGGCGCCGGTTCGCCTCCTCGTCGAGCGCGTCGACCCGCTCCTGCCGGACAGTACCGACTGCGGTGTCGTCTGTTTCCTCGAGATCCGGCTGCTCGGGCCCGGCGGCGTCAGCGGCCTCTTCCGGCTCGTCGCGCATGTTCGTGGCACGGGCGGCCCGTCCCGGGGTCGGTGGGGGCGCTTCCGTGAAGGCGTCAGTCTCCTCCATCGGGAACAGGCTGGCGTTGTCGTCGCGCGTTTCCTCGTCCGGATCGAGCGCGCCTTCGCTCACGGGAACGTATCCCGGGGTAGGTTCGCCGCCGCGTGACGGTTCGCCGGAAGCATCGCTTTTCTGCCCGCCCAGAAGCTCGTCATTGACCTGGCTCTCGGTCAGCTGGCCGCGGAGCTGGTTCTCCTGCGCGGTCGCGTTGGAGAGCGTCAGCGACAGGACTGCCGTCGAGGCCAGTAGCGCCAACTGCCGCGCGAGCAGGCGATGAGATCCTGCCGATCGTCTCTCTGGCAATGCGAGCATGGTGATCCGACGAGCCGCCCGGTGCGAAACTTTACCGAACCGTAAACACCGATGGTTAACGGGAGGTTGAGGCGGTCCCCTCCGCCCGGCATTCGTCGTTTGAAATCAAGGTTGGACAGCCGGGTTTGGACGCGATAGAGCGTCGCAATGCACGGGAAAGTCCTGAATCAGCGGGTGGACGCCAAGGCGGCCATCGATTCCGCGGTCCGCACCATCACCACCGAGCAGGCAGGCATGGCGGCGCTCGCGGCCGCGCTTGGCAACGGGCTCTCGGAGCCCTTCGCGAGGGCGGTGGAGATGCTCGCCGGGATCGGCGGCCGGGTGATCGTCACCGGCGTGGGAAAGAGCGGCCATATCGGCAACAAGATGGCGGCGACGCTCGCCTCGACCGGTACGCCCGCCTTCTTCGTCCACCCGGCCGAAGCCAACCATGGTGACCTGGGCATGATCGCTCCCGACGACGCGATCGTCGCGATCTCCTGGTCCGGCGAGACCTCGGAGATGAAGGGGATCGTCGCCTATTCGCGGCGCTTCAAGATCCCGCTGATCGCGATCACGTCGGGGGAGACGTCGACGCTCGCTTCGGCGGCCGATCTGGTGCTGTGTCTGCCGAAGGCGCCGGAGGCATGCCCGCACGGACTGGCCCCCACCACCTCGACGGTGCTGCAACTCGCCATCGGCGATGCGCTGGCGGTCGCGCTCCTGGAGGCGCGCGGCTTCACGCCGGACCATTTCCGCACCTTCCATCCCGGCGGGCAGCTCGGCGCCAACCTGACGCAGGTCCGCGAGGTGATGCATGTGGGAGACGAGATGCCCGTCGTCAGGCGCGGCGTCACCATGCCGGAGGCCATCATGGTCCTTTCCGCCAAGCGCTTCGGCTGCGTGTGCGTGACGGGCGAGGACGGACGGCTCGCCGGCATCTTCACCGACGGCGACCTGGCGCGCAGCCTGCATCTCAACCTGGCGGAGATCGCCATCGACGAGCTGATGACCCGCAATCCCAAGACCGTCACGCCGCGCACGCTGGCGGCGGAGGCGATGGCGCTGCTCAACGAGCATCACATCAGCGCGCTGGTGGTGGTCGACGAGGGCGTTCCGGTCGGCGTCGTGCATTTCCACGACCTCCTGCGGCTCGGAGCCGCCTGACCGCCGGAACGGCTCAGAGCGGTTCCACCTTGAGGTCGCCGTTGGTGGCGGCGACCACGCGCACCTTGGTGCCGGGTGCCGCGTCCGGACCATTCACGGGCCACCACGTGTCGCCGATCTTCAGGCGGCCGCGACCGTCGCGGATGGCCTCTTCCAGCGTTCCCGTGCGGCCGACGAGCTGCCTGGCGCGCTGGTTGAGCAGGGGCTGGTCGCTCGGCGTCTCGTCGCGCCGCACGAATCGGTAGCCGAGCCATGCGGACAGCAGCGAGAATACCAGGAACACCAGTATCTGCACCTGCCAGGTCCACAGGGCGAATTCCCAGATCGCTATCGACAGGACGCCGACCGCCAGCGCCGCCAGCCCGATCCACACCAGGAACACGCCGGGCAGGATGATCTCCAGCGTCAGCAGGACGAAGCCGAGCACCAGCCAGTTCCACGGGCCGAGTTCGGAGAAGATGCGTTCCAGCATGGGGGCTCTCCCGGGCGGCCGATCAGCCCTGGCCGGGCGGCACGATCGGCGGACGGTTTGCGCCGCGCGTGTTCTGGGTGGGCGATTCGCCGCCGAACACTTCCTTGGCGATGGCGCCGATGCCGCCGAGCGAGCCGATCAGCGCGGAGGCTTCGATCGGCAGGAGCACGATCTTGCTGTTGGGGGCGGATCCGATCCGCGCCAGCGCCTCGGTGTACTTCTGGGCCACGAAGTAGTTGATGGCCTGCACGTCGCCCGCCGCGATCGCTTCGGAGACGACCTGCGTGGCGCGCGCCTCGGCCTCGGCCGACCGCTCGCGCGCCTCGGCATCGCGGAAGGCGGCTTCCTTGCGGCCCTCGGCCTCCAGCACCTGCGCCTGCTTCAGTCCCTCGGCTTCCAGGATCTGCGCGCGCTTGTTGCGCTCGGCCATCATCTGGCGCGCCATGGACTCGACGAGGTTGGCCGGCGGGTTGATGTCCTTGATCTCGACGCGCGTGACCTTGATGCCCCAGGGGCCGGCGGCCTCGTCGACGATCCTGAGCAGACGCTCGTTGATCGCCTCGCGATTGGAGAGAAGCTCGTCGAGATCCATCGAGCCCATGACCGAGCGGATGTTGGTCATGGTGAGATTGAGGATCGCGTTCTCCAGCCCCGCCACCTGATAGGCCGCCTGCGCGGCGTTCAGCACCTGGTAGAAGGCAACGCCGTCGACCGCCACGATCGCGTTGTCGCGCGTGATGACCTCCTGCGTGGGAACGTCCAGCACCTGTTCCATCATCGTCAGCCTGGCGCCGATGCGGTCGATGAAGGGCAGGATCAGGTTCAATCCGGGAGAGAGCGAGCGGGTGTAGCGTCCGAATCGCTCGACAGTCCAGTTGCTGCCCTGCGGCACGGTCTTGATGCCCGCGAACAGGAAGAGAAGCACCAGGACGACGAGGACCGGTATGATGATGTCCAGGCCCGTGAAATTCATGCTGCACTCCCTTTTGCCTCGCCGCTCCGCACGGCGACTCGGGCCAGCGGCCCTCGGGGAAAGCTGTAGAAGGGTTTCGGGCCGGAAACAATTCCGGAGGCAGCAGCACCGTCACCGTGCCGCAGGCAGATTCGCCGGGAACGCCTCGATGGCGGCAATGGCGGCCGGATCATTCACGACGCTGAGACGGCGCGCTCCCGGCAGGATCACAGGTGCGCCGCCGGCCGGATGCGGCGAAGAGGCCTCGTCAGCCGCACCTGCGGCAAGGAGAAGCGCCTCGTCGGTCGCCGCGGGATCGCTCCCCCGATCTGGCCGCGGCACAAAGAAAGTGGTCATTCGACGGGCGCACAAAGGCGCCGTCGCTGAAGCGTATCGCATGAGGCACCGTGTTGCGTCAGGCGCGGTCGAGGGCGAAGAGGTCCGCGTCGCGGTCCGCGCCCCCGGTCAGGCTGGCGGTCACCACTTCGGCGGCTATGCGCGAGAAGGTGATGCCGTTGCCGCCGTATCCCATCACCGCATGGAAGCCGCGCTTGCCGGGCACCGGCCCGATCAGCGGCAGGCCGCTCGGCGTCGTGCCGAAGGCGCCCGCCCAGGCGAATTCGGGGGTCGTATCGATGCCCGGCAGGAGGCGGCCGAGCTTTTCGGTGATGCGCGTCGTCTTGTCGGAAAGCAGCGAATCGCGCCGCTCCTCGTCGGTGAATTCCTCGTCCTCGCCGCCGCAGATGACGCGGCCGTCATGCGTGGCGCGCAGATAGAGGTAGGGGTCCGAGGCTTCCCAGATGAGCGCGGCTTCGGGCCAGATCGCGCGCGGCTGAGGCCGCGTGGCGATGGCATAGGTGGATATCACCGAATGGTGGTCCTTCGGCACGAAGTCGGCGAGTTCGTAGCCGGTCGCCAGTACCGCCGCGCCGGCCGAGATCGACGGGCCGTCGCGGGTGGAAATCGTCACGCCGTCGCGATGGCTTTCGAAGCCGGTCGCCTCCGTTGGCGCATAGAGCCGCGCGCCGCGGTCGATGGCAGCCAGCAGCAAGCCGCCCGCGAGCCTCCTTGGATCGAGAGCGTGGTTGCCGTGAGAGAGCAGGGCCCCCTTCCGGTCGAGGCCGAAACGGTCCTTCAACTCTCCGGCCGTCAGGTATGCGGATCGCAGTCCGGCGCGGTTGCGCTGCAATCCCTCCTCCCGCAGCGCCTGCGGCGCCAGGACGTTGCCGGCGAGATAGAGCGACGGCCGCTCGATCATGCGGCATTCGATGCCGAGTTCCTTCACGCGGGCGGCGAGGTTGGCCACCGCGAGGCGCGAACGCCGCCAGGCGCGCTCGGCCCGGTCCTTGCCGATCTTCTTCGTCAGCGTCGTCAAGGGTTGGTCGATCTCGAACTGCACCAGTGCGGTCGTGGCCGCCGTCGAGCCGAGCAGCGGGCCACGGCGATCGATCAGAACGACCGACAGCCCTGCGTCCGTCAGCGAATCCGCCATCATCGCGGCGCTGATCCCCATGCCGACGATGGCCACATCCGCCTTGACGTCGCGGGTCAGCGGCGTGGCGGGGATTGCGGCTGCGCGATACGCAGTCCAGACGGCCCTGCCGGTTCGCAGGTCGAGCTTTCGTGACATTATGGAGGTTCCCTCTGGACGCTCCGGCAACGGATGGGGCGTCTGTCGGTTCCGTTCGCCTCAGACCCAGCCGCCCAGTTCGCGCCGCACCATCGCCTCGATCACGGCCATGCCCTCGTCGCTGTCGTTCAGGCAGGGAATATGCGAGAAGTTCGTACCCCCATTCTCATGGAAGAGATGCCCGACCTCGCCGGCGATCTCCTCCAGCGTCTCCAGGCAATCCGCCACGAAGCCCGGATTGAACACGGCGATCGATTTCACGCCCTCTTTCGCCAGCCGCTCCACCGTCTTGTCGGTATAGGGCTGCAACCATTCCTCCGGGCCGAACCGCGACTGGAACGTCGTAATCAGCTTCGTCTCGTCCCAGCCGAGCCGTTCGCGCAGCAGGCGCGTCGTCTTCTGGCAATGGCAGTGATAGGGGTCGCCGGCCTTGAAGTAGCTCTGCGGAATGCCGTGGTAGGAGGCGATCACGACCTCCGGCTCGAAGTCGAGCGAGGCGAGGTGCTTCTCGATCGAGCGCGCCAGCGCGTCGATGTAGACCGGCTCGTCGTGATAGGCCGGCACGGTGCGGACTGCCGGCTGCCAGCGCATCTTCATCAGCGCCTCGAAGAATTTGTCGTTCACGGTCGCCGTCGTGGTGGCGGAATATTGCGGATAGAGAGGGAACATCACGATCCGGCGGCATCCCGCCTTGGTCATGCGTTCCAGCACGCTTTCGATCGAGGGATTGCCGTAGCGCATCGCCCACTCGACCACGACGTTGTCATGCGCGGACAGCGCGGCGGCGAGTTTTTCGCCCTGCGCGCGCGTGTAGGTGCGGAGCGGCGATTCGTCCTTCTCGCGGTTCCAGATCTTGTCGTAGAGCGCGCCCGACTTCTTCGGCCGAGTGTTCAGCACGATGCCGTAGAGCACCGGATACCAGACCGCGCGCGGCCATTCGATCACGCGGCGGTCCGACAGGAATTCCGCCAGGTAGCGCCGCATCGATGCGCGGTCCGTTCCGTCCGGCGTGCCGAGATTGACAAGCAGCACGCCCACCTTCGGCTGCGCCACCGGGGGATGGCCCTGCGGCAACGGACCCGTCGCGGTGGTGTGCGTCATGTCGGCTCGTGAATTGATCGTCATCGAGATGCCCCCATCGGCGGTACCGGAAATAGGTGTACGCGGATGCAAGACAATCGGACCAATTGCCGCGAGACCGGCCGAAACGAAAAGACCCGCCCTCGCAGGGGAGGGCGGGTCCCGTCCATCCGTTCGGCCGTCAGTTCGCGGCCGGTACCACCAGCGAGCCGCCGATCGGCAGGCGATCGGGATCGAGGTCCGGGTTCGCGTCCTTGAGCATCGACCACTTCATGCCGTCGCCGTAGAACTTCACGGCCAGTTTCCAGTAGTTGTCGCCGCGCATGATGACGTAGGGCTCCTTGCCCTGCGCCATCGCGCCGTCGGCCGGCTTGTCCGGCGCAGCCATCGCGGTCTTTTGCGGCTCTTCGGCCGGAACTGCCGGCGGTTCGGTCGTCAGGGTCGAGGACATGGCGGGGAGGTCGGGCGTCTTGACCTCGGCCGCAGCCTTCTCCGCAGCCATCTTCTCTTCCTCGGCCTTCATTGCGGCAGCCTTGGCTTCCTCTTTGGCCTTCATGGCAGCGGCATCGGCCGCGGCCTTCTCCTCCGCCATCTTCGCCTCTTCCTCGGCCTTCATGGCAGCGGCCTTGGCTTCCTCCTCGGCCTTGGCGGCGGCATCGGCCGCGGCCTTCTCCGCAGCCATCTTCTCTTCCTCGGCCTTCATTGCGGCAGCCTTGGCTTCCTCTTCGGCCTTCATGGCAGCGGCCTTGGCCTCCTCTTCGGCCTTGGCGGCGGCATCGGCCGCAGCCTTCTCGGCCGCCATCTTGGCTTCTTCCTCAGCCTTCATGGCCGTATCGCCCGCAGGCACCGTCGGCGCGGTTGTCGTGAGGCTGGAGGACGCGGCCGGCAACTCCGGCATCTTGGCTTCCGGCTCGGCGGCCGGCGTCATCTCGGCCTTCTTCTCGGGCTCGGCTGCCGCCGGCGCCGGAGCGGCTGCGCTCACCTCGGTGATGCGGCCGTCAAGCGCGGGCGTGAACGGCCGGTTTTCGGCGAGGTAGTCGGCGACCACCTGTTCGAGGCCAGGACCGAAGTCGTAGGCGTTCTGCGCATTGTTGGCGAACAGCTTGTAGCCGTCGCCGCCGCCGCGCACGAAGTTGTTGGTCGCGACCGTATAGAGCTTGCCGTCCTCGAGCGGCACCCAGGCACCGTTCTCCATCGTCTGGATCGATTTCAGGCGGTCGTCCGGCGCGGCCGACTTGTCGAAGGTGTACTTGAGCCCCGCGACCTGCGGGAATTTGCCCTTGCCTTCCTCGATCTCGGACAGACCGGCCGCGATCGACGCGCGCAGGTCGGCACCCGTGATCTGGAAGGTCGCCAGCGTGTTCTGGAACGGCAGCACCGTGAGCACCTCGCCCATGGTGATCGTGCCTTCGTCGATCGAGGCACGGATGCCGCCGCCGTTCTGCACGGCAATGGTTACGCCCTGGTCGGCCGTGCGGTCGAGCATGGCATCGGCAATGAGATTGCCCATCTCGCATTCCTGCGCGCGGCAGGTGTCGCGGCTCCCGTCGATCGGCGCCGTCGTCTCCGAGACTTCGCGGCCCTTCAGTTCCTCGATCGGCGCGCCGAGTTCCTTGATGCGGGCAAGCACCGCCTCATCCGGCACGATCGACTTGTCGAGCAGGATCGGATCGCCCATCGCCGACGTCACGACGCCCTCGTCGTTGAAGACCACCTTCAGTTCGCCGAGATACTTCGAGTAGGAGGCCGCCTGCGTGACGGGAACCTGATAGCCTTCCGGGTTCTCGATCATGGTTGGGTAGGGGCCGGCAGCCTTGTCGTCGGTGTTCGACAGGAGCGTATGCGAGTGACCGCCGACGACCACGTCAACGCCGGGGATCTTGGCGATCGCCTCCATGTCGCGCGCGTATCCGACATGCGTGAGCGCGATGATCTTGTTGATGCCCTGGTCCTGGAGCTTCTTCACCTCGGCGGTGATCGTCGCGACGTCGTCCTCGATGGCGATGTTGGGTCCCGGCGAGGCGATCTCCGGCGTGTCGGTCGTGACCGCGCCCACAATGCCGATCTTCTGGCCGCCGACGTCCAGCACCAGCGACGGCTTGATCATGTCGCCGACCTTCGACTGGGCGTTCGGCGCCACGTTGGCGCTGAGCACGGGGAACTCCACCTTCTCGAGGAACGGCACGAGGGCGTCCTCGCCGTCGTCGAACTCGTGGTTGCCGACCGTCATGGCGTCGAACTTCATGCGGTTCAGGAACTCGGCTTCCGCGGTTCCCTTGAACGTCGTGTAGAAGAGCGAGCCCTGGAAATTGTCGCCGGCATTGAGGACCAGCAGGTTCTCGTTGGCGAGCGCCTCGCGGCGATCGTCGATGATGGTGACGAGGCGCGCGGCGCCGCCGAAGCACTCGCCCTTCCCTTCGTCCTCGGCCGAGCAGGTGGACTCGTACTTGTTGTTCGATTCGATGCGGCTGTGCCAGTCGTTGATGTGCAGGATGTTCAGCGTGTAGTCGGCAAACGAAGCCGCCGTGGACATGGCAAGCATCGATGCCGACATCGCGGCAAGGGTGGCTATCTTCTTCATCGTCAGTCTCCCGTGGCGTTCCGGATCCGGCGGACCGGCACTCCGAAACAGATCTTGTCGTCGGTGTCTTGAACCGGCTGCTTGTCAGGCCCGTGACATCCCGTGGCGTTCATGTTCACACCCGCACACGGCGGATGCAAGAGCTTCCTGCGCCTGCCCGCGGGTCACTTCGCATAGTCCCTCTCGTCGGCGATCACCTTGCCGTCATTGGGCAACGCGCCCGCCTCCACGATCTCGACCGTTCCGCCGAGCTTCGTCAGGTCGCGCAGCGACGCGGCGATGGCCGAAGCATCCGGCGCTGCGCCGTCGGCTTTCTCGGCGCGCAGTTCCATCGCGTCGCTCTCGCCGTTGCGCGTGACCACGAGCCGCGCCTTGGCGATCTCGGGATGACGCCTGACGATCTCCGCGACCTGCTTCGGGTCGACGAACATGCCCTTGATCTTCGTGCGCTGGTCGGCGCGACCCATCCAGCCTTTCAGCCGCCGGCCGGTGCGCCCGCAAGGGGAGGCGCCGGGGATGATTGCGGACAGGTCGCCAGTGCCCAGGCGCACCAGCGGGTAAACTGGGTTGAACCCGGTGACGACCACCTCGCCGACCTCGCCATCCTCCACCGGGTCGCCCGTGCCGGGCCTGACGATCTCGACGATCAGGTTCTCGTTGATCACCATGCCGGGGTTCGGCTCGCCATCCTCGCTGGCGGTCTCGTAGGCGATGACGCCGAACTCGGCCGTGGCGTAGCATTGCAGCACCTTGATGCCCCGACCGGCATACTCCGCCCTGAGCGACGGGAAGAGAGCGCCGCCCGAGACGAGGCCGCGGCGGAACGAGGAAAGGTCCTTGCCCGCCTGCGCGGCGCGGTCGAGCATGACCTTGAGAAAGTCGGGCGTGCCGCAATAGACGGCCGGCTTGAGCGCGGCCGCGGCCTCCACCTGCATGTCCGTGTTGCCGGTGCCGGCCGGAAAGACCGTGCAGCCGAGGGCGCGCGCGCCCGCGTCGAGCAGGAACCCGCCGGGCGTCATGTGGTAGGCGAAAGCGTTATGCACGCGGTCTCCGGATCGAATGCCGGCGGCGAAGAAGGCGCGTGCATTGTGGAAGGCCTCATCCTCCGTCCACTCCGGCTCCCAGATAGGGCCTGGGGAAAGGAAGACGCGTCGCCCTCCAAGGGCGCTCTCGTCGGCGAAACCGCCGAACGGGGGAGACCCGGCCTGCAATTCCATCAGTTCGGACTTGCGCAGCACCGGCAGAGCCGCGAGCGCGGCGGGGGAATTCACCGCCTCGAGCGGCACGCCCTCCAGCCATTTGGCGAGCCCGGGCGCCCTGGATGCGGCCTGCGCGAGGAAGCCGGGCAGGCGCCCGAAGAGGTCGCTTTCGCGCTCTTTTGGATCGCGCGTCTCCAGTTCGTCGAAATGGGTGCTCATGGGTTTCTCCTCCCCCGCCGTCCTTATCGCAGGAGCCTGATCCAGCGTGCAAGGTTCACCAGCGAAATGAGCGCGCCGGCGACGTAGGTGAAGGCGGCTGCCCTCAGCACGCTGTGGGCGGCGGGCAGGTCGTCCTCGGAAAGGTATCGCCCTTCGCGCAGGATCGGCAGCGCCTTGGAGAAGCTCGCGTCCATCTCGACCGGCAGGGTGACGAGGTTCACCAGCACGCGGACGGCGAGCAGCCCGATGCCGAGACCGATCACGGCGACGAAGGCGGCCGGCGTGCGCGCGATCAGCGTCAGGACCGGGGCGGCGATGAAGAAGATCCCCGCCAGGCGGTCGGTCACGTTGGCGAGCTTTGCCAGTCGCTGCCGCGCCGCCAGCTTGCGCTCGCCATTGGCGTCCTGAAGCGCGTGCGAGATCTCGTGCGCCGCGATCGCGATGGCCGACAACGACCGTCCGTCATGATGCTGGCGCAGGAGCCGCACCACCTTGGCGTCCGGATCGTAGTGGTCGCCCTTCTCGGTGATCTCGACGGGAACGTTGCCCAGATCGAAGCGGTCGAGCAGATGCCGCGCCAGTTCGCCGCCCGTTCCCGGCAGGTCGGGCCGCTCCGCGCCATGCTTGCTGATCGTGTGCCGGACCCAGAGCTGCGGCAGGACCACGATCGCCAGCAGCAGGAGGACGGCAACGACGATCATCGGCGGGCCGTCAGAACCGGCCGGTGCGGAGCGCCGTCAGGGTCAGGAGACGCCGGCGCGGCGTACGAGGACGAACTGGTTGCCGCTGGAACTGGTGCAGTTGAGCTGGGTCGACGTCACCATCGAGCAGACGACGCTCGACGTCGTCTGGCGGATCAGCGAGGTCAGCGTGATGTCGATGGTGCGGGAGTCGCGCATCGAATAGCTGCCCTGGGCGAGCTTGTTTCCCGTATCCCGGGCATAGGTCTCGAAGGCGCCGTTGCTGAAGCGGGAGACCGCCACGCCGTCCGTTCCGACCCAGTCTCCGTCCACGCCCGAGGGCGCGCGCACGACCGGGCCGCTTCCCGGACCTGCCATCTGGCATCCCGCCAGCGTGGCAAGGGCGACCGAAGCCGCAAGCAGTCGAACCGTTCTCATTGTGCGCTCCTCTCCTCAGGATGCCGTTTCATGCCGCGCCGGCCCGGCAAAAGCAAGGCAGGCTGAACGACAAGGAGCCCGCTTCGTTTTCAGCGCACCAGGATGTTGCGAAACTGCCATGGATCCTTGGTATCGAGATCTTCCGGGAAGAGCCCCGGTCGACCATCGAGCGGCGTCCAGTCGGTGTAATAGCCGTTCACTGGTCCGAGATAGGGCATCTGGACCTCGAGGCAACGCCGGTAGTCCATCTCGTCGGTCTCGACGATGCCGGCTTCAGGATTTTCCAGCGCCCAGACCATGCCGGCCAGCACGGCCGACGACACCTGCATGCCGGTGGCATTCTGGTAGGGCGCGAGCTTGCGCGTCTCTTCGAGCGTCAGCTGCGAGCCGTACCAATAGGCGTTCTTCTCATGGCCGTAGAGGAGCACGCCGAGTTCGTCCTTGCCGTCGACCAGTTCGTTCTCGTCGAGCACATGATGGACCGGCTGCGCCTTGCCGGCCGCGCCGAACATCTCGTGCAGCGATAGCACGGCGTCGTTGCAAGGATGGTAGGCATAGTGGCAGGTCGGACGGTAGGTCGCCTCGCCGTCCTTGTCGCGCACGGTGAAATAGTCGGCGATCGAAATGGCTTCGTTGTGGGTGACGAGGAAGCCATACTGTGCACCCGGCGTCGGACACCAAGTCCGCACGCGGGTGTTTGCACCCGGCTGCTCGAGATAGATGGCGGCCTTGGAGCCCTTCTTGTGCTTCTTCGCGTTCTTGGGCTTCCACTCTTCGTGCGTGCCCCAGCCGAGTTCGGCCGGCTGCAGGCCCTCGGAGATGAAGCCCTCCACCGACCATGTGTTCCAGAACACGTCCATCGGCTTGGGATTCTTGGTGCGTTGCGTGTCGCGCTCTGCGATGTGGATGCCCTTGACGCCGAGCTTCTTCATCAGCTTGGCCCAACCCTTGCGGTCGTCGGCAGCCGGCTCCGCGATCTTGGCACCGGTGTCGTTGGCGAGGTTCAGCAGCGCCTGCTTGACGAACCAGGACACCATTCCGGGATTGGCCCCGCAGCAGGAGACGGCGGTCGTGCCACCGGGATTCTTGCGCTTCTCCTCGCGCACGGTCTCGCGCAGCGCGTAGTTGGTGCGCGATGCGTTGTCCGCCTCCTTGTCGAAATAGAAGCCGAGCCAGGGCTCGACCACCGTGTCGATATACAACACGCCGAGCTTGCGGCAGAGCTTCATGAGATCGAGCGACGACGTGTCGACCGAAAGGTTGACGCAGAATCCCTGGCCCTCGCCCCTGGTCAGGAGGGGGGTCAGCAGGTCCTTGTAGTTCTTCTTCGTCACGTGTTCCTTGACGAAGGCGATGCCGCGCTCGTCGAGCAGCGCCTTGTCGGCATCGGACGGATCGATGACGACCATGCGCGACTTGTCGTAGGTGAAATGGCGTTCGATCAGCGGGAGCGTGCCGCGGCCGATCGAGCCGAAGCCGATCATCACGATCGGGCCGGTGATTTCGCCGTGCAGGGGCCAGGTATTTTTCGCCATGACGCAGGATCTCCGGAAGGGCTGATTGCGAACGCGCGGTTGGGTGGCGGCTAAACCACAAACGGTCGTCACAATAAAGCGAAATCCCGCGCGCTCGTTCCTCTCGGCTGTGACCGGCGCTGGCGCGCCCTCGGCAATTGATCGAGGTCGGGCGCCGGCCACTGCCGACGCCCGTGCTCCTCAGCGGATCGCCCGCGCGAGCCGCCACAGCTGCAGCGAAGCAAAGATGGCTGCGGGCAGTTGCAAGACCCCGGTCACCTCGAAGAAGACGTCGCTGGGCATCTCGTACATCGGGGAGGCAAAGGCTTCCCGGGCCGCGCCGGCTCCGCCGATGAAGAAGATTAGGTTCTTTACGACGTGGTTGTAGCCGCCCTCGTAGATGCCGATCGCCAGGATCGGAAAGGCCGCGATAGTGACGATCGCCGCCCAGCGCGCGATCCTCGCGCGGCGCGCCTCGACCGTCCCGGCATAGTAGATCAGGCCGATGACTGCGGCCGCGAACGGAACGCTGATGAATACGATGTGGAGCCGGAAAGGCGTGGCGAAGACATAGGCGCCCCAGGCGTGGTGCACGGAGGTCAAGAAGAGGATGAACAGGGCCGCGGCGCCGGCGCGGAACTCGGCGGAACGGAGTTCGTTGGACGTCGACGGGGCGCCGGAGATGAGTTGGGTCGACATGAAGGCTCTCCCTTGCTGTTGCGATGAGAGAGCGTTAGCGCGATATCTGTGAGTGTTGGCGGGTTGTTGCCGGACGTTTCGGGCAATACGTCCGGCATCCGCCCCCTGACGTCCCTTGACCTGGGAGCGACCCGTGGCGATCGATCGACGTGTCTACAGAACCCGGCAGGCTCTCTACGATGCCGTGGTGAGGCTCATGCTGACCCGCCCGTACGACGCCATCGCCGTGCCGGATATCATCGCCGAGGCGGGCGTCGGACGTTCGACCTTCTATGCCCATTTCCGGTCGAAGGACGAGCTCGTCGCGCGCAGCCTCGAACGACTGCGTCCGGTTCTCCAGCATGGCCGCGAAACGCAATTGCTGCGACCCCGCATCGAATCCTGCCAGGGAACGCTCGCTTTGCTGCGCCACATGCACGACCATCGCGCGTTGCTCACGGCACTGGAGGGGACCGCGGGCCATGCGATCGTGCTAGCTGCGATCCGCCAGGAGCTGACGCGCTTCCTCGGCGCCCATGCCCGCCCGGGCTTTCATCGCGGTACACCGAGCAGGCTGATTCTCGATTTCATCACCGGAGCCTTCATGTCGGTCGCGACCTGGTGGCTCTCGGAGGAGCCCGGAACGTCGGCCGAGGAAATCGACGCGATGTTCCACCGACTGGTCGGCGGCGGCATTCCCCACGGTTTCTTCGTCGACGACGCCCGCAGGTTCGCGGCCTAGGGGGCGAACTACTGCGCTCTGCGCGATTCCGCAGGACTTGCCCGCACCCGAAGGTCTGGTCACGCGGGTCGTTGGCGCAGAAAGGACTTCGGACACTCCAGAAACAGTAGGACCATTGCGATGCCACCCTATCGCTCCCGAACCACCACCCATGGCCCCAACATGGCGGGCGCGCGCGCCTTTTCGCCCTCGGCTGCGATCGGCGCGGACGCGCCTGCAGCAGCCGCGCGCCATCGATGTCGGGAAAGCCGTCTCCCGGCGCCGCACCTTCGCGGCACCGGGAGTGTCCGGATCAGAGCCGATCCAGCGTGAGCAGCGCCGGATCGCCGCGCCACGACTTCACGAGTTCGGTTTCAGCCTCCTTCTCGGCGGCCGCGTCGCCCCTGGCCTTCGCGGCTTCCTTGAGGCCGTAGAGCGCCCATGCGCTTCCGCGCGCGTGCTTGAGCGCGGCGCCGAACTCGTTCGCCGCCGCCT
The DNA here is from genome assembly GCF_040839445.1 of Aquibium pacificum. Taxonomy (NCBI): domain Bacteria; kingdom Pseudomonadati; phylum Pseudomonadota; class Alphaproteobacteria; order Hyphomicrobiales; family Phyllobacteriaceae; genus Aquibium; species Aquibium pacificum. The sequence goes on from NZ_JBDPGJ010000001.1 coordinate 67,985, forward strand.
CGACGTCGCCTTGGTTGAGCAGGGCCGCTCCGAGTGACTGCCGCACCGGGTAGTACCAGAACGGCGGCTCCATGTAGGGGATGGTATCCTCGGTCTCCGCCGCCGCGCGCCAGTGCTCGATCGCTTTTGCGCGATCGCCCTCGGCCTGAGCTATGCGCGCGCGCACCACCTTTTCCGCCACGCCGAGGACCGGCCGGGCGGGCACCCCCCACGCGTCGAGCATCGACCAGTCGGTCTCGGCGGCGAGCCGCGCTATGGCATCCGCTTCGGCCGCCGCGCCGGCAAGATCCTTCATGCCCACAAGCGCCGCGCCGCGGGCATAGTGCCACATGGCCTTTACGTAGGGCGGCGCGCCGGGCGGTTCGGGCAGGGCCATCACCTGTTCCGGCGGCGCATACTGGGCCCAGGCGAAGTAGGGAGCGGCCTTGACCGGCTGGGCAATCGGAACGGCCGTCGCGACCTCGTTCGTCAGCCACCTGTCCAGCTTTTCGGCCTGGGCGAGCACCGTCTCTGCCTCGCCAAGGAGTTGGGCCGACACCAGGACGAAGTGGATGTTGTGCGAGTAGTATCCCATCGGATAGACGCCCATCGCGCCGGTCTCGGAGATGTAGGCCTCGTCCACCGCGGACGCCGCCTTGTTGGCCTCCAGCGAATCGACGTAGCGGCCGATCCGGTAGTAGATATGGCTCGGCATGTGGACGATGTGGCCCGCGCCGGGCATCTGCGCGGCGAGACGATCGGCATAGGGCTCCGCGCGTTCCGGCCGGTCGGATGCTTCCACCAGATGGATGTAGAGGTGGATCGCCCAGGGATGGTCGGGCGACCTTGCGAGCACGCCCTCGATGCGACCGAGCGCGTCGGCCGTCCGTCCCTTGGCCGCGGCGCCGCCCGGTTCCCAGTAGTCCCAGGGCTGGGTGTCCATGTCGGCTTCGGCGGCCAAGACGGCCAGCGCAAGATCGTCGGGATACTTGTCCGCCACCGCCGTCATCGCGTCCGCGAATGCGCCGTCGAGCGCCGCCCGCTCCGCCGCCGGATCGGGCGAATAGCGCGTGGCGATCGCCGCGATGATGTCTTGTTCCTTCGCGCTCGCCTTGCCGGCGAGCACCTGCGCCTTCTCCATGGCGGCGAGTGCGGCAGGATTGGCTGCCGGGTCCATCGGCACGTTGATGTTCGGCCCGAGGATGAGGGCCTCCGCGGCGAAGCACATCGCACAATCCGGATCGAGCCGCTGCGCCTTGCGGAAGGAGCGCCGCGCCTCCGCATGATTGAAGTTCGCGGTCAACCTCAGTCCCTGGTCGAAATATGCCTGCGCCTCCGGCACTGTCGTGGTGACGGGGTACGCGAGTGTGCCCAGATCGTCCCAGAGCGGCGGTTCGGCCTCCTCGTAGGACTTCATCGCCTCGGGCGACTGGACCTGGGTCGGTATGCTGGCGAACATGCAGGTGGCCGATCGCGAGATCGCCTGCGCTGCGTCTTCGGAATTGAGAGCGGCTGCAGCTGCGCCGGCTCCCATCCCGGCGAACAGGAGAACGGGCAGACGTGAATTTTTCAGGAGAACGTGAAATCTCATGCGAGCCTCCACATGTGGGACGATGACGATGCGCCATTCGTCGGCCCGGAAATTATGTTCTCGAAAACGTTGGATGACAAATCAAATGCGTTCACTCCCACGCGCGCGGTTCGCCGGGTGGTTTTGCGGTGAAAGCAGAGGCGCGGCTGCGGACTGCCCGTCTCTTCGAATGGCTCCCACGCCTTTGCTGGCGGACAAATCCGCGTTAAGGAGGGCATCAAAGAGACAGGATCATTGCCATGCCAGCCTATCGCTCCAGAACCACCACCCACGGCCGCAACATGGCCGGTGCGCGCGGCCTGTGGCGCGCGACCGGCATGAAGGACGGCGATTTCGGCAAGCCGATCATCGCGGTCGTCAATTCCTTCACCCAGTTCGTGCCGGGCCACGTGCACCTGAAGGATCTCGGCCAGCTGGTCGCCCGCGAGATCGAGGCGGCCGGCGGCGTCGCCAAGGAGTTCAACACCATCGCCGTCGACGACGGCATCGCGATGGGCCATGACGGTATGCTCTATTCGCTGCCGTCGCGCGAGATCATCGCGGACTCGGTCGAGTACATGGTCAACGCGCACTGCGCCGACGCCATGGTCTGCATCTCCAACTGCGACAAGATCACGCCCGGCATGCTGAACGCGGCGATGCGGCTCAACATCCCGGCGGTGTTCGTTTCCGGCGGACCGATGGAGGCCGGCAAGGCAATGATGAAAGGCAAGCTGCAGGCGCTGGACCTGATCGATGCGATGGTCGTAGCCGCCGACGACAAGTACACAGACGCGGAGGTTCAGGCGGTCGAGGAAGCCGCGTGCCCGACCTGCGGCTCCTGCTCCGGCATGTTCACCGCCAATTCGATGAACTGCCTGACCGAGGCGCTCGGCCTGTCGCTTCCCGGCAACGGCTCGACGCTCGCCACCCATTCCGATCGCAAGCGCCTGTTCGTCGAGGCCGGTCATCTGATCGTCGACCTCGCCCGCCGCTACTACGAGCAGGACGACGAGACGGCGCTGCCGCGCTCCATCGCCACAAAGGCCGCCTTCGAGAACGCCATGGCGCTCGACATCGCCATGGGCGGCTCGACCAACACGGTGCTGCACATCCTCGCCGCCGCGCACGAGGGCGGGATAGACTTCACCATGGACGACATCGATGCGCTGTCGCGCAAGGTGCCGGTGCTGTGCAAGGTCGCGCCCGCCAAGAACGACGTGCACATGGAAGACGTCCACCGCGCAGGCGGCATCATGGCCATCCTCGGCCAGCTCGACCGCGGCGGGCTGATCAACCGCGACGAGCCGACCGTCCACGCGGTGACGCTGGGCGACGCGCTCGACCGCTGGGACGTCAGCCGCACCAATTCGCAGAGCGTCCGCGACTTCTTCATGGCCGCACCCGGCGGAGTGCGCACCACGCAGGCCTTCAGCCAGTCGAACCGCTGGACCGACCTCGACCTCGACCGCAAGTCAGGCGTGATCCGCTCGCCGGAACATCCCTTCTCCAAGGACGGTGGCCTGGCCGTGCTCAAGGGCAACATCGCGCTCGACGGCTGCGTGGTGAAGACCGCCGGCGTCGACGATTCCATCCTGAAGTTCACCGGCCCCGCGAAAGTGTTCGAAAGCCAGGATGCCTCGGTCAAGGCCATCCTCTCCAACGAGGTCAAGGCCGGCGACGTCGTCGTCATCCGGTACGAGGGGCCGAAGGGCGGCCCCGGCATGCAGGAAATGCTCTATCCCACCAGCTATCTGAAGTCGAAAGGCCTCGGAAAGGCCTGCGCGCTCCTGACCGACGGCCGCTTTTCGGGCGGCACCTCGGGCCTCTCCATCGGCCATGTCTCGCCGGAGGCGGCGAGCGGCGGCGCGATCGGGCTCGTGCGCGAGGGCGACATGATCGAGATCGACATCCCCAACCGGACGATCACGCTCATGGTCGACGATGCGGAACTCGGCCGCCGCCGCGCCGAGCAGGATGCGAAGGGCTGGAAGCCGGAAGCGTCGCGCAAGCGCAACGTCACCACGGCTTTGAAGGCCTATGCCGCCTTCGCGGCAAGCGCGGACAGGGGCGCGGTGCGGATTCTGCCGGAGTGACGTGAGGCTTCAAGTCGAGGGCGGCGGTGCATTGCCGGCGCCTCACCTGCGACCTAGAATTTCTTCCCGAACGGAGGAAGCGGCATGGACGACACGACTGGCTGGCGGCACATGAGCAGCGCGCCGAGGGACGGCAGCCGCATCCTCGTCACCGTCCGGGACTCCGAGCAGGGACCGGCGCAGGTGGACGTGGCGCACTGGGCGCGCGCGGACCAGTTCGGCATGGAGGGCTGGCGCTCGGCTGATTCCCATCCCGGCCAGATCATCGGTTATGCCGAGCCCGAACTCAAATGCTGGATGCCGCTGCCATCGGCGGGCGCCTCGCCGCGTCCGAGCCCGTGGGAAGAGGGCGAGGAACTCTTCGGCTCCGGTATCTGAACCCGAAAGCCTGCGGTCAACCCGCGGCGACCGGCTCTCCCGCCATCCTTTCCAGCGCCGCCACGAGCCTGTCGCGGTCGGCCGTCAGGCCTTTGTAGTCGAGCTGGCGCTCGTCCAGCGAGGCCAGTTGCGCGGCGAAGGAACGCGCGAGCGAAGCGCGCTCGGGATGGCGGTCCAGCACCGGCATGGGATCCAGGAAGATCCTGATCGTGAACAGGATGTCTCCCGAAACCGGCAGCTTGCGCAGCGTCTGGCGCTCGACCCGCACGAAGGCATTCTGGGCCGGCGCTTCTCCGAATCGCGGGGTGCGCGAAGCCGCCCGCTCGTCGAGCGCCTGCGAGGACATCGGCTTGTGCAGTTCCGCGTCGGTCTGGAGCGACCAGTTGAGGCGCTCGACCGGTCGGTCGAGCCGCAGATTGTCGAACATGCGGGCGATGAGGTCCGCGTTGCGGGTGCCGGCCGCGAAGCCCGGAACCGGCGCATGGATCTCGTGCATCGGCTTGCCGAATTTTTCGGCGAGCGACCAGGAGGACGGAAAGCAGAGCGAGGCCGCGGCCAGCCGCCAGCCCTCCTCGCCGCGCCGCATCAGGACCAGATCCTCCTGCACGAGCAGGGAGGCGGCGAGCAGGGGAGGGTGATCTTCCGAAGCCACAGCATCTAGCGCGGCGAGCGCGGCTTCCCACTGCCTCGTTCCGGGAAATACCGCGGGAAACCCGTCGACCAGATGCTCCCGGACCAGGCCCAGCACCTCCGCCTGCGCCGCCTCCGTCTCCGGCTCGGCCCGGAACACCGCCTCGACGTCCTTGGCGATCAGGCGCCGCTTTTCGACCAGGTAGGCTTCATAGTGGTCGTCGATCTCCAGCCAGGTCGCAATGTCGAGCGGCCTCAGTCCGATGGTGAAAGGCGTCGAGGAGCCGTCATAGGGCGTGTGGGTGGGGGGTGTTCTCACCAGAATTCGGGTGCCTTTCGCCTAGTATGCCAGACCCGGAGGATTTCGATTCCGGCCGGTCCGGTGCGATACGGTATGATATAGGGAAGACCCGGAACGGACCATTCCCTCACGCCTGTGCGAGGGAGCGGGCGACCGATGTCGGGCTTGCGGGAGAGAAGCTCGAAGGACTTCGCCAGGCGACTTGCGACGGATGCCGCAGCGGCGGGATCGTCACGACGGATGAAGGATTCGATTTCCGCCAGATCGCGAACGGCTCGCGGAAGAAGCCGCCAGTTCATTGTTCGTCATGCGGCAGGATGTCCGGCTCCGGAGCAGGCAGCGGTTCTCCGGTCCCCCATGAGCGAAGCCAGGCCTCGACGGCCGTGCCGGACACGAAGACGCCTTTGTCGGCTTCGCGGACTGCCTCGTCAATCGCGTCGAGATATTGCCGGCGCTCCTCCAAGTAGGACGCGACCGCTTCCTTGACGACGAAGGAACGCGAGCGCTTCGTCAGCCGCGCAAGGTCGTCGACCTGCTGGCGGAGGTCGTCGGGAAGCCGAACCGAGACGAGGCTGGAGCTATCGGCCATTCGATCGCCTTTGTATTACAATCGATGACATCGTAATCGCGGGCATACCTGCGGTCAACGTCAACCCGAACCGCTCTACCCCTCCATCCCCTCCAGTTCGTCGATCAAACCCTCGATCACCGAAAGTCCTCTGGCCCAGAAGCCGGGGTCGGAGGCATCCAGGCCGAAGGGGGCCAGCAGCTGCGAATGGTGTTTGGTGCCGCCGGCCCGCAGCATGTCGAAATACTTCTCCTGAAAGCCTTTCTCGGCGTTCTGGTAGACCGCGTAGAGCGAGTTCACCAGACAATCCCCGAAGGCATAGGCGTAGACGTAGAAAGGCGAATGGACGAAGTGCGGGATGTAGGCCCAGAACACTTCGTAGCCCTCGCGCAGCCGGATCGCGGGACCCAGGCTCTCGGCCTGCACCTCCAGCCAGAATTCACCCAGCTGGTCGGACGTGAGTTCCCCCATGCGGCGCTGGGTATGCACCTTGCGTTCGAACTCGTAGAAGGCGATCTGGCGCACCACCGTGTTGATCATGTCCTCGACCTTCTGGGCGAGCATCGCCTTGCGCTCGCGGCGGTCACGCGTCCGTTCGAGCAGCGAGCGGAAGGTCAGCATTTCTCCGAACACCGAGGCCGTCTCGGCCAGCGTCAGTGGCGTCGACGCCATTAGCGGCCCCTGCTTGCCGGCAAGCACCTGGTGAACGCCATGGCCAAGTTCGTGGGCGAGCGTCATGACGTCGCGCGGCTTGCCCATGTAGTTGAGCAGCACGTAGGGATGCACGGAAGGGACGGTGGGATGGGCGAAGGCGCCGGGCGCCTTGCCGGAGCGCACCGGCGCGTCGATCCAGTTGCGGTCGAAGAACTTTCCCGCGATCTCGGCCATCTCCGGCGCGAAGCCGCGATAGGCCGACAGCACCGTTTCGCGCGCCTCCTCCCAGCCGATGATCGCCTGCGGCGTTTCGGGAAGCGGCGCGTTGCGGTCCCAGTGGTTCATCCGCTCCATGCCGAGCCAGCGCGCCTTCATCGCGTAATAGCGGTGCGACAGGCGGGGATAGGCGTCCTTCACCGCGGCCGCGAGCGCGTCGACCACGGGCCTCTCGACCCGGTTGGCCAGATGGCGGGAATCGGCGATGTCGCCAAATCCGCGCCAGCGGTCGGAGATCTCCTTGTCCTTGGCCAGCGTGTTGGTGATCAGCGTGAAGATGCGCAGATTATCCTTGAACGTCCGCGCCAGGGCCTCGGAGGCGCGGCGCCGCCGATCGCCGTCGGAATCCTGCAGGAGGTTCAGCGTCGGCTCGAGCGAAAGCTCCTCCCCGTCAACGGTAAAGCGCAGGGCCGACATCGTCTCGTCGAAGAGGCGGTTCCAGGCGCCGCGTCCCGTGATCGACTTCTCGTGGAACAACTGCTCGACACGGTCCTCGAGCTGGTAGGGCTTGTCCTTGCGCAGGTCCTCGACCCAGGGACGATAACGGCCGAATGCGGGATCGGCATCGAGTGCGGCGGCGATGCCGGCCTCCTCCACCTTGTTCAGCTCGAGGCAAAAGAACAGGAGATGGGCGCTGGCGTCCGTCATCTTCTCCTGGATGTCGCCGTAGAGCTTGGCGCGTTTGGGATCGCCGGTGTCTCCGGCGTAGACGAGGCTGGCATAGGAAACGATACGCCCGATCAGTTCCTCGAGCGCCTCGTAGGAATGCATCATCGCGCCTAGCCCACCGCCGTTCGGGTCTCTCGTCGCCTCGGCGATCTTTCCCTTCCACTCGGTCTCGAAGGCGACCGCGTCGGATTGCGCGCGCGCGATGTCGCGCTGCAGTTCGGGCGCGTCCATCGCCGCATAGAGATCGCCGAGGTTCCACTCGGGCAGATCGCCCAGGCTCGATACCGGCGCGGCCGCGGCCGACGCGCCGGAGGGCGCGAGCGTCGCGCCGGCGAGAAGGGATTCGATCTGAAATTTCATCGCTCGGTCCTTGCCCGCCTGGATGCCGCGGCCGGCGCGCGGAGCTGAAAGGGTTTGTTCACCGGCTTTCTTGAGGCCCTATTTAGACCCCCGTGCCATCATGATCCAGACAGCAATTTCGACCATTAGATCACCTGTGCGAAGGTTAAATGTCGGGCCCAGTCCTCATCGTCGACGACGATCCCGTCCAGCGCCGGCTTCTCGAAGCGGCCGTGACGCGCGCCGGCCACGCGGCCGTGTGCGCGGACGGCGGCGCCGCCGCCCTGGAGAAGCTCGATACCGCCCGCGAAAGCTTCGCGGTGGTCGTGCTCGACCTCGTCATGCCCGGCACGGACGGACTTGCCGTCCTCGAAGCCATGCGCGAACGCGGGATCGGCACGCCGGTGATCGTGCAGACCGCGCAGGCGGGGATCGACACGGTCGTGGCGGCGATGCGCGCGGGCGCGTTCGACTTCGTCGTCAAGCCGGTCTCGCCGGAGCGTCTCCAGGCTTCCATCGCCAAGGCCATCAAGGTCGAGACGCATGACGCGGCCAGCCGCCGCACCCGGCCGGAAAAGCAAAAGACGCTCACGATCGGGGACCTCGTCACCACCAGCCCAGCCATGGAGCGCGTCATCCGCCTCGCCCAGAAGGCGGCGTCGTCGAACATCCCGATCCTCATCGAAGGCGAATCGGGCGTCGGCAAGGAAGTCATCGCGCGCGCGATCCAGGGGTCTGGGAGCCGCAAGTCAAAACCGTTCGTCACCGTCAACTGCGGCGCCATCCCGGACAATCTCGTCGAGAGCATCCTGTTCGGCCACGAGAAGGGCTCCTTCACCGGCGCGACCGACAAGCACCAGGGCAAGTTCATCGAGGCCAACCACGGCACGCTGTTCCTCGACGAGATCGGCGACCTGCCGCTCGATGTCCAGGTCAAGCTCCTGCGTGCCGTCCAGGAGGGCGAGGTGGATCCGGTCGGCGGACGGGCGCCGGTCAAGGTCGACATCCGCCTGGTGTCTGCCACCCACCGCGATCTCCTCCAGCGGGTCAGGGACGGGCTCTTCCGCGAGGACCTCTTCTACCGGCTGAACGTGTTTCCGATCTTCGTTCCGCCGCTACGCGACCGTCGCGAGGACATCGCCGGCCTCGTCCGCCATTTCATAGGCTCGATCGGTGCCGCCGAAACGGGCGGGCGGGTCCATGGCATCTCGGGCGAGGCGCTGGCGATCCTCAAGGCCTATGACTGGCCGGGCAACATCCGCCAGCTGGAGAACGCCATCTTCCGCGCCGTCGTGCTGTGCGAGGGTTCCATCCTCACGCCGGAGGAATTCCCGCAGATCTGCGCCCAGGTCGGGACGGTCGACGCCGGTGCCGAGAGCGATCTCGAGGTGGAGCCTGCCGCCATTTCGCAACTTGCCGGCCTTGGCACCGAGGGAGGCCAGACGGGCCGGCTGCGGCTGCCGACGCCGGGCATCTATGCCGCCCGCGAAAGCGACGCCGTTCTCGATGCGCTGGACGAGAAGGGCAATGTCCGCTCGCTGGCGGACGTCGAACTGGAAATGATCCAGTTCGCCATCGGTCACTACGAAGGACAGATGAGCGAAGTAGCGCGCCGGCTGGGCATAGGTCGCTCCACGCTCTATAGGAAACTCAAGGAATACGGGATCGAACCCGAGGCTGGCCGGGGCGACAAGGTGACCTCCTGATTTTTTTCGGTTCATGGATCGCCGACCGGCATTTTCCGAAATTGCATCCCGGGAAGCTTTCATTTACCAAGCGAAACGGGGATCGATTTCGGGCAAGTTCCCGCCATCGTCTCACCGTATTTCGACTTCAATAAGCTCCAGTTAACCATTAGGGATGATAGTCCGACGATGTAGGTAGCGCCGTCGGACTACCGGGGACGAAAAAGAAGCCAGCAAGGCCTATCATTTTGGACACACGGTACTTCTCCATCGCATGGTGGCGGTCGCGCGCACTTTCCAGGCTGTTTCGGGCCGCCGGAGTGCTTTTCGCAACGGGGTTGCTGATGGCTACGGCCAGCCAGGCACATGCCCAGACCCGCACGCTGAAACTCTACTTCATCCATACGAAGGAGAGGGCGGAGATCACCTACAAGAAGAACGGACGCTACATCCAGTCCGGTCTCAATGAGGTCAACAGGTTCCTGCGCGACTGGCGCCGCAACGAGCCGACCAAGATGGATCCGAAGCTCTTGGACATCGTCTGGGAGGCATACCAGACGGTCGGCGCCCGAGACTACATCCACGTCGTGTCCGCCTATCGCTCACCGACGACCAATTCGATGCTGCGCAGCCGCAGCAAGGGCGTTGCCAAGAACAGCCAGCACACGCTGGGCAAGGCCATGGACTTCTACATCCCCGGCGTGAAGCTCAGCACGCTGCGTGCCACCGGTCTCAGGATGGGCGCTGGCGGCGTCGGCTATTATCCGACCTCCGGCTCGCCCTTCGTCCACTTCGACGTCGGCAGCGTCCGCCACTGGCCGCGCATGAGCCGCAAGGAACTGGTCGCGATCTTCCCGAACGGCGGCACGCTCCATGTGCCGAGCGACGGAAAGCCCTTGCCCGGCTACGACCAGGCACTTGCGTCGTACAAGTCCCGCGGACGCAGCGGTGCGACCGTCCAGGTGGCGAGCAACGACGCGGAGGCCCCGCGGTCCGGTTCCGGACGCGGCTTCCTGGCGGCGCTCTTCGGGGGCGGCGCGGACGAGGAAGAGGAATCGAGCACATCCTTCGCAACGATCGCCCGGGCGACCGGCCGCGACGTCCCGGCCGCCGCCGCGACCCGCAAGGAACCCGAGAGGCAGGCACTGCCGGGCGTGGCCGTCGCAGCGGCGTCCGCGCCGGCCCCGGCGCGCGAACCCGAAAAGGCCGAGCCGACTCCGGAACAAATCATCGCGTCCCTGCCGGCCCGCAGCGTTCCGCTCCCGGTCTTCGCGCAGCGCATCGTTCCCGAAACCACCGTTCTCGTCGCAAGCGCGTCCGGTGCCGCTCCGGTGGTCGAACCCGCCCAGGAAGAAACCGTCGTGGCGTTGGCCGTCCCCACGCCGACCACGAGACCGGCCGCGGAACTCATCGCGGCGGCGAAGGTCGCGGAAGCCTTGCCGGAAACGCCGGTTGCCGACGCGGCCGGGCAGATCCGCAGTTCCGTAATGGCGTCGCTGTCCGACACGCAGTCGGCAATGCCGTCCCGGCGGCCGGAAGATCCCGCTCCGCCCAGCGATACGATCGCGCTCGCGGCCTTTGCGCCGGTGCCGCAGTTGCGTCCGTCCGGCGGGCCTATCGAGGAAATGATCGCGGCGATGCCGGCACCGCGCCCCGAGGCGCGTGAGGCCCGCGTGCGTATCCAGTCCGACATCGTGGGCGCCGTAGAGCAGAAGATCGGCAAGGGTTCGCGCGTCGCCACCGGCGAGAGCAACGGCGCCTCGCAGCGTGCGGTGCTGCTAGCCAGCAATGGCAGCGTCGATCCCGTGAAGGCGATCGCATCGGAGGTGAAGACCACCGGGAAATCTGCCAAGCCCGGCCCGCAGGACCTGAAGGCCGATCGCAAGCCGGTGGTCATTCCGGTCGAGGAAGTCGCGGCGCGCTGGGCGCTCGAGCGTTCCGGACACCTGACGCGCGCCATCGCTTCGGCCAAGGAGCCGTCGCTGGCCTACAACGAGATCCGCACCTCGCCCCGGCAGGTCTACACGAGCGGCTTCGTGCCGGCCATGAAGGAGCCGGATCCGGCAAGGTTCTCGGGCAACGCGGTCACCTTCCTGTCGGTGGCAACCTTCGACACCAACTGATCGCGGCGTCGATCGAGCCTCGTCCGTGCGGGCCAGGCGTATCTTCTGGTCTGGACTAGCCCCGTGCGGCCGCGACCGCCTGGCGTGCCAGCTCCTCGATGGCGTCCCAGTTTCCCGCATCCACCAGTTCGTCCGGGGCGACCCAGGAGCCGCCGACGCAGATCACGTTGGGCAGCCGCAGATAGTCGCCCGCATTCGCCGCGGTGATTCCGCCCGTGGGGCAGAAGCGCACGCCGGCGAGCGGCGAGGCCAGCGCCTTCAGGAACGCCGCACCGCCCGCCTGCTCGGCCGGGAAGAATTTCAGCAGCGAATAGCCCTCTTCCATGGCGGCCATGATCTCGCTCGGCGTGATCGCGGCCGGCAACAGCGGCACGTCGCTGGCGCGCGCGGCATCCAGCAGTTCCTGCGTCATGCCGGGGCTGACGACGAAACGGGCCCCGGCAGCCGTCGCCTGGTCGTACTGGCGTGGCGTCAGGATGGTGCCGGCGCCCACGATCGCCTCCGGCACCTCGGCCGCGGCGATGCGGATCGCGTCGATCGCCTCGCGGGTGCGCAGGGTGATCTCCACCGCCGGCAACCCGCCTCTCGCAAGCGCCCGCGCCAGCGGCGCCGCATCGGCGGCGCGCGCGATCTTCAGCACCGGGATCACCGGCTGGCCCGTCATGAGGGGAAGGAGCTTGTCGGCTTTCTGGGGCATGAGGACGTCGTTCCCTTCCGCGGATCCTGAGACCGCAACGGTATAGCCTATCGTCCCCGCAACCAGAAGTCCGGCTCCGGCGGAATTCAGGCGGCCCTGAGAAGCCGCGTGACGAAGGCTCGCAGCCGAAGCCAGAAATCGATTTCCTCCTCACCGGCCGATTTCATCCGACGCAGCGCGGCCAATGTCCGGGGTCCGGCGATGCCGTCGGGCGAAAGACCGTTCTCCCGCTGGAACCGGCGAACCGCCGCCGCGGTGGCGGGTCCGAAGACGCCGTCGATCGCGCAGGGATGGCCGGCGGCGGACAGCCGCTTCTGCAGTTCGGCGACACCGGCGCCACGATCCCCGCTTCTGATAACCACGCGGTCGTCCGGGGCCTTCTCGTCGCCCGATGCATCCTTTCCGGTCCCTCCGCCCGCCTTGCGGTGCCTTTCATAGGCGGCGGCGATCCTGGTGTCGTAGCCGTGCTTCTTGTAGGCCGGGCCGTTGTAGCCCTTCGCGAAGGCCGCCCAGTCGCGCCGTTCAATTGCGGCGCGCAGGCCGGTCTTGTCGATATAGCGGACCATCAGCCTCGCCTGGCCGGCGACGCCGCTGCGCGCTTCCCCGACCAGCGCCTCGACGTTCGCATAGCCGAGCCAGAGCCAGTGCGCGCCCATCACCTGGCCGAGCCCCCACGAGACCGATTCCCAGGCGGCCTTCCGGTCGATGGCGCAGGCGCGTTCGAGCAGGTCCCAGCGTCCGGCTTGCGTACGCGGATTGGCCACGCCGCCGGCCTTGGGCGACGCGAGCCCGGCGGCGCGGGCTTGCGCCTGCTTGGCGCCGGTGAGTCGCCGGTCGAAATAGTGTCCCTCGAAACGGATCAGGGGTTCGCGCCTGCCGCCCACCGTGGCGAACGCCTTGCCGGCGCTCTCGACTTCGGCGACGGCCAGCAGCGCCGCGGGTTCGAGCCCTGCTTCCTCGGCCGTCCTGTTGATGCTTGCGATGGTTTCCTGTTCGAACATGTCCCGGCATCCTCATCGATTCCTGTCGAGGAACATATTCCTGCAACGCCGACGGACGTTGACAGATTTCCACCCTATCTCTTCGCTTGCGCCAGCAAGCCCAACGATCTAGGCGATGCGCCATGTCGGATCCATCCACGCCCGCAGCCGGATTCAAGGTCGCCGCGCTCTACCGCTTCTGCCGGCTGAGCGATCCGGCGGCGCTGCGCCAGCCGCTCGATGCGTTCTGCGCCGCCCGTGGCATCCGGGGAACGCTCCTGCTTGCCCGCGAGGGCATCAACGGAACGGTGGCCGGCAGCGACGCGGCAATCGACGAACTGCTTTCCTGGCTCCGCGACGAGGCAGGCATCGCCGATGCCGAGGTAAAGTTCAGCCGGGCGCAAGAGATGCCGTTCCACAGGCTGAAGGTGCGGCTGAAGCGCGAGATCGTCACCATGGGCGTCGATGGCGTCGATCCGCTGGAGGGTGTCGGCGCCTATGTCGATCCGCGCGACTGGAACCGCCTGGTCGAGGACCCGGATACCGTGGTGATCGACACGCGCAATGCCTACGAGACCGCGATCGGCAGCTTTGCCGGCTCCGTCGACCCCGGCACCGCCAGCTTCCGCGAGTTCCCCGCATGGGTGGAGCGCAACCGCGCTTCGCTGGAGGGCCGCAGGATCGCGATGTTCTGCACCGGCGGCATCCGCTGCGAGAAGGCGACGGCTTACATGAAGTCGCTCGGCTTTCCCGACGTGCATCACCTCAAGGGCGGCATCCTGCGCTACCTGGAAGAGGTGCCGGCGGCTGAAAGCCGCTGGCGGGGCGAGTGCTTCGTGTTCGACGAGCGGGTGTCGGTCGTGCACGGGCTCGCGGCGGGCGAGGCGGAGCTCTGCCGCGCCTGCCGCCATCCGGTCACGCCGGCCGAGAAAGCCTCGCCCTCGTTCGAGGAAGGTGTCTCGTGTCCGCACTGCCACGACCGCCGCAGCGAGGAGGACCGCGCCCGCTATGCGGAGCGACACCGCCAGGTCGCGCTCGCGCGCGAACGCGGCGAGGCGCCCCACATCGGACAGGTGCCGGTTGATCCGGATCAAGCCGCCCGCGACCGCCGCTGATAGCTTGCGGGGACGAGCCGGGAGCAGGCGGGAGTATCCATGTCCAAGATCAACCGCGAGTGGCATCAGAGCCACAGGATGCCGGAGAACCCGACGGAGTTGCAGCGGATCGCCTGGCACGCCGAGCATGCGCGCAATTGCGGCTGTCGCGGCATCGACGTTGGCGTGGCGCGGCTGTTCCGCAAGCACGGCGTCCCGGTTCCCGCGCCATTCGCCGATCCGCCCGCGCCCGAAGACCGTTGAACCGCGATCGGCCGGCCCCTATCTCCCCGTGACCAATACCCACGGAGGCACCATGTTCGATCCCAAGAAGCTGCTCGACGATCTGCTCGGTTCACAGGTGCCGGGAGTGGGAGGCACCGTCCGGGACAAGGCCGGGCAGGCGACGCAACTTGCCAAGGACAACCCGCTCGCGGCCGGCGCCATCGCCGCCATGCTGCTGGGCACCGGCGCCGGGCGTCAGGTCACCGGCTCGGTCCTGAGGATGGGCGGCCTCGCGGCCATCGCCGGCCTCGCCTACAAGGCCTACCAGAACTACAACAGCGGCGCGGAGCCGGCGGCCACGCCGTCCGAAAAGCCTGAACTCCTGGCGCCGCCGGCCGACACCGGATTCGATCCGGCCGACGCGCCGCAGGGCGAGAACGAGTTCGCGCTGACGCTCGTGCGTGCCATGATCTCGGCCGCACGCGCCGACGGCCACATCGACGCGGAGGAGCGCGGCCGCATCGGCGATCGTCTCAAGCTCTCGGGCATGGGCGAGGAGGAAGGTGCCTTCCTGGTGCGGGAACTCGAACGCCCGGTCGATCTCGATGCCCTCGTCGCATCCGCGTCGACCGAGGCGCAACGCGTCGAACTCTACACCGCCTCGCGTCTGGCCATCGAGCCCGAGACGCGCGCCGAGCGCGGCTATCTCGACATGCTCGCCGGCCGCCTCCAACTGCCCGACGCGCTGGTCGACCACATCGAGGCCACGGTCTCCGCTGCCAAGGAGTCCGCCGCAAATCCCTCCGCCCCCACGCCCCCGAAATCGCCCTGGTAGACGATTTCCCGCAGCAGAAGGCGGGTGGTCATACGGTTCCGGAGGGGTGTTCCGGAACCGCCCGCAGGATGATGTCGGCGAGCGCCTTCTCCCGCATCTCCTTCGGAAGCGCCAGTAGCGCCTTCAACCGACCGGACAGGAGCAGATCGGCCAGTCCATGCGTGGTCGCCCAGACGGCCATGACGTCGCTCATCGCGCGCGGATCAGCGTGCGGATCCTCTCCCCGAAGCTCGGCGATGCCCGCCACGAGGTGATCGAAGCTGGCGCGCGCCGCCTCTCCCAGTTGCATGTCCTCGAAGTCGGTGCGGCTGGACGTGAAGACGAGCCGGAACAGGTCAGGGTTCTCCAGCGCGAAGTCGATGTAGCCGAGCCCCGAGGCGGCCAGTTGCGCGCGCGGCGCGGCCGGTGCCGCGGCCTGGCGCGCCTTCTGCATTGACAGGAACCGTTCGAAGCCGATTGCGGCGAGCGCAGTCAGCAGACCGTTCGCGTCGCGGAAATGATGGGCAGGCGCGGCGTGCGAGACGCCGGCGCGCTTGGCGCAGCCGCGAAGCGTGAAACCCTCGACGCCCTTTTCCCGCAGTTCCGCTTCCGCGGCCTTGAGCAGTGCATGGCGCAGGTCGCCATGGTGGTAACTGGTCTTCTGTTCGTCCGCTCCAGCCAATCCCTTCTCCCTGAGAATGGCCTTTGTGCATGCCATCGGATACGGCCGACCCTTACGCCTTGAAAACCCATCTTGACAATGAAAAGTTCGGCGCTAATCTTGACGATGTAAAGTTTACGGTATCACACAGATCGCGAGGCACCGAACATGAGCCCCGACGCCATTTTTCAGTACGCCAACAGCCTCGCCCTGGTCGGCTGGGTGCTCCTCCTCGCGAGCCCTTTCGCTCCCCGCATCGCCAACGCGGCTGCGGCCTACGGTATCCCCCTGCTCTTCGCCGTGGTCTATTCGGGGCTCGTCCTGGCGTTCTGGACCTCGGCCGAAGGCGGCTTCGACAGTCTTTCCAACGTCGCGGCGCTCTTCCAGACCCGGGAGATGCTTCTCGCCGGCTGGCTGCACTACCTCGCCTTCGATCTCTTCGTCGGCGCCTGGATCGTGCGGAGCGCCCGTGATGCGGGCGTGCCCTTCTGGATGGTGGTCCCCTGCCTGGCGGCGACCTTTCTGTTCGGACCTGCGGGGTTCCTTGCCTTCGTCGCCATCCGCCAGGTTCGCACGCGCATGGCGGCGGACGTGTCGGCCGCCTGACCGCCATTGCGTCCCGAAACCGGAGCAGGACCATGAACACGCTCGCGATATCCACGCCCCACGCATCGAACTTTCCGGACATCGCGCGAGAATTCTGGCGGCGCGAACCACTCTTCACCGCCGCGGCGCTTCTCCTCCTCGTGCTGGCCGTCCCGACCGCGGTGGCCGGTCTCCTGGACGAGCGGACGCTCGCGGCGCAAAGCGTCTGGAGCAAGCCGCTCAAATTCGAGGCTTCGCTTTCGATCTATCTCCTGACGCTGGCATGGTTCGCCGGATATCTGCCGGAAGGCACGACCGGCCGCCGGTGGTACCGCGTCTATTCCGCTCTCGTCGTCTTCATGATCGCCATCGAGATGGTGTGGCTGATGGGCGCCGCGGCGGCCGGTGCGCCGTCGCACTTCAATCGCGAGGGAGGACTGCTCGAAGCCGTCTATCCGCTGATGGGCGTCTTTGCGGTCGGGCTCACTTCGGCGACGCTCGTCTACGGGCGGCTGATCGCGCGGGATGGAGACGCTGGGCTTGGCCCGGCCTTCCGAAGCGCCGTTTCCATCGGGCTGACCCTGACCTTTTTCCTGACCATCGCCACCGCCGGATATCTGGCTTCGGGCGAGGGGCACCTGGTCGGCCGCGAGGCGACCGACATGCGCGGCGTGCCGTTCCTCGGCTGGGCCAGCAACGGCGGCGATCTGCGCGTCCCACATTTCTTCGCTACCCATGCGATGCATTTCATTCCCGGCTTCGGGCTCCTGTGTACGTTGCTTGCGCCGAATTGGGGTGTGCTCGCGGTGCGGCTGTTTTCGGCAACCTACGCGGTCTTCGTTGGTGCGGTACTGTTCCAGGCGGCCATGGGATCGCCGTTCCTCGGGTAAGGAAAAGCGGCAGCGCCCCGCCGCGCCGGGCGTTAACCTTTCGTTAACCATGCCGGCGCATGATTCATGACAGTCGGATCTGCTAATCCTCCTCCCAAGCAAGGTCCTGATTAGGGGCGGTCGCGAATGACCGCCCTTCCTGTTGCGGCCTGCGGTCGCTCTTGCGCTTCACCCGCCCCTCTGCAATGTGCTCCCCGAGCCAGAGGAGGGACGCATGGATACCAGCAAGGTGGCGATCGTTACCGGGGCCGGAACCGGGATCGGCAGGGCAGCGGCGACCGCGCTCGTCGAGAACGGGTGGAACACCGTGTTCACCGGGCGCAGGCTGAATGTCCTGGAAGAGGCGGTGGCCGCCGCCGGGCAGGGCGGGGGCAGGGCACTCGCCATCGCATGCGACGTCTCAAAACCAGACCAGGTCGATGCCCTCTTCGACAGGGCTGCCGCCGAGTTCGGCCGCATCGACCTCCTGTTCAACAATGCGGGCATGGGCGCCAGGGGCATGCCGATCGACGAAATCCCCGTCGAGGTCTGGCTGGATGTCGTGAACGCCAACCTGACCGGTTCCTTCCTTTGCGCGCGGGCCGCTTTCCGGCACATGCGCAATCAGACGCCGCGGGGCGGGCGCATCATCAACAACGGATCGATCTCGGCCCATGCGCCGCGGCCGGGATCCGTGCCCTACACCACGACCAAGCATGCGATCACCGGGCTCACCAAGACGCTTGCGCTGGACGGGCGGCCTTTCGACATCGCATGCGGCCAGATCGACATCGGCAACGCGCTGACCGAAATGGCCGCGCCGATGACCAAGGGCGTTCCTCAGGCCAACGGCGAGATCGCCGTGGAGGCGACCATGGACGTGCGCCACGTCGCCAATGCCGTGCTGCATATGGCCGGGCTGCCGCTGGACGCCAACGTGCTCTTCATGACGGTGATGGCCACGGCCATGCCGTTCGTCGGGCGCGGTTGAGAAAGAGCGGCTCTGTCCGGCCGTCCGGAAGGAACGATTTTCTTCGACAAAAGCAAAATCCTGCGTTCTTCTAGACGGGCACGCCGGCGTGAGGGAGCAGGAGGAACGCCGATGTGCCGGAAGCATCCCCTAGCCTGCGCTCGCCATCGGGCCGGAGATTGACTCGAATGGAATCCCTCATCGCCGGATACGAGCCCTATTTCGCGCTCGCGCTGCTCGTAGGGCTGCTCGCCGCCTTCATCCTCGAGCGCTATCCGCCCGAAGTGACGGCCGCGGCGGGGGCCGCGGTGTTCCTGCTTTTCGGTCTCACCACGCCCCAGCAGGCGATGGCCGCCTTCTCGAACCCGGCGCCGATCACCATCGCCGCCATGTTCATCCTGTCGGGGGCGCTGGTGCGCACCGGCGTGCTCGAAAGCCTCGCGGACGCACTCATCCAGCGGGCCACGCGCCGGCCGGCATTCGCGGTCATGGCTTTGCTGTCGGGCGCGGTGATGGCATCCGCCTTCATGAACAACACGCCGGTCGTGCTCATCCTGATACCGATCGCGTTCCGGCTTGCGCGTTCGCTGGACATCGCCGCCACGCGTCTCCTCATTCCGATCTCCTACGCCGCGATCCTCGGCGGCACCTGCACCCTCATCGGCACCTCGACCAACATCCTCGTCGACGGCGTCGCACGCGCATCGGGACTGGAAGCCTTCTCGATCTTCGAAATCACGCCGGTCGGAATCGTCGCCGCCCTCACCGGGACGCTGGTGATGGTCGTTCTCGGCCGTTTCCTGCTTCCCGACAGGCGTGGTGAGACCGACACGGCGCTCAACGCGGAAACGGAATTCCTTTCCGAAGCGACGGTGCGCAGCGAGGGCCGCTACACGCAGCAGAAGATCGGACAATTGTCCGACTTCAAGCGCTCTGGCCTGCGCATCCTGGGGCTGAGAATCGGGACCGAGATCATCCGCGAGGGCATCGCGGACCGCGTCATGAAGAAGGGCGATTCGCTCATCCTTGTCGGCACGACCTCCGAAATCCTCACGCTCAATGAGAAAGCCGGCTTGCGCATCGGCATGCGCCGCGGCCAGGAGCGCTCCGGCGAGACGGTGGCCGTGGAGGCGGTCGTCGCGCCGCACCGGTCCACCGCGGGCGAACGGATCGTCGACCTCTCGCTCGGCCGCCGCTACGGCGTGCGCGTGCTCGGCGCGCATCGCCACCGCCACATTCCCGGTACCGACCTAGAGAGCGTCAAGCTGCGGCCGGCCGACAAGCTGCTGCTGGAAGGTCCGCCCGACAATTTCGATGCACTCACGGAGGATGCCGACCTCATATCCGTGTCGCGACCGAGCGGCAGGCCTTATCGGCGCGGCAAGGCGCCGATCGCACTCTTCGCGCTCGCCGCCG
The DNA here is from genome assembly GCF_040839445.1 of Aquibium pacificum. Taxonomy (NCBI): domain Bacteria; kingdom Pseudomonadati; phylum Pseudomonadota; class Alphaproteobacteria; order Hyphomicrobiales; family Phyllobacteriaceae; genus Aquibium; species Aquibium pacificum. The sequence continues at coordinate 87,564 of NZ_JBDPGJ010000001.1, forward strand.
TCGTAGTGCTCGCCGCCTTCAACGTCATGGACATCGGCATCCTGGCCATGCTCGCCGTCGCCGGCATCCTGGTGCTGCGCTGCATCGACAGCGATGAAGCCTGGAGCTCGATCGACGGGTCGATCCTCGTCCTGATCTTTTCCATGCTCATCATTGGGGCGGGACTCGAACGCTCCGGCGGCGTCAATCTCGTGGTGAACGCGCTCACGCCCCACCTCGTCACCCTGCCGCCGCTCGCCACGCTGGTCGCGATCTACGTCATCTCGTCGGTCCTGACCGAAGTCGTGACGAACAACGCGGTCGCCGTGCTGATCGCGCCGATCGCCATCGGGCTGGCCACCCAGATGGGCGTCGACCCGCGGCCCTTCTTGATCGCCGTCATGATCGGCGCGAGCGCCAGCTTCGCCACCCCGATCGGCTACCAGACCAACACGCTGGTCTACGGCGCCGGCAATTACCGATTCTCGGACTTCCTGAAGATCGGCATCCCGATGAACGTCGCCATCGGCGTCGCCACCTGCACCGCGATCTACTTCTTCTACGACTTCTGAGCCGGGTTCGAGCGGAGGAAATCGTCCATCCGGTCGATCGCCCTGAGAATGCTCTCCTCGGAATTGGCGTAGGAGAGCCGCAGGTAGCCTTCGCCCAGGATGCCGAAATCGGGGCCGCCGATCAGCGCAACGCCCTTGTCCTCTAGAAGCGCGGAGGCGAGCGGCTTGGCCTTCCAGCCGGTACCCTTGATGTTCGGAAACGCGTAGAACGCGCCCTTGGGCGTGATGCAGGAAACGCCCGGCAGGCTGTTCAGGCCCTCCACCACAATCTTCCTGCGCCGGTCGAAGGCGCGCATCATCTTTTCGACCTCGTCCTGTGGACCGTCGATGGCGGCGATGCCGGCATATTGCGACGGCGCGTTGACGCAGGACCAGCAGTTCACCGCGAGCTTGCGGATCTTGTCGTAGAGCCGGTCCGGCCAGATCGACCAGCCCATGCGCCAGCCGGTCATCGCCCAGGTCTTGGACCAGCCGTTCAATAGGATCAGCCGGTCGCGGATCTCCGGATAGTTCAAGAGCGAATGATGCGTCTCGCCGTCATAGGTCATGACGTCGTAGATCTCGTCGGAGAGAACCGCCACGTGCGGGTGCTTCTCCAGTCCGGCCACCAGCTTGTCGATCTCCGATTTCGGCGTGACGCCGCCGGTCGGGTTGGCAGGAGAGTTGACGATCAGGAGCCGCGTCCTGGGCGTGATCAGCGCCAGCGTCTCCTCGGCCGAGAAGGCAAAGCCGTTCTCCTCGCGGATCGGCACGGGAACCGGCGTCGCGCCGGTGAACTCGATCATCGAGCGGTAGATCGGAAAGCCTGGGTCGGGATAGAGAATCTCGGCGCCCGGCTCGCCGAACAGGACGATCGTGGCGTACATGGTCGGCTTGCCGCCCGGCAGGATGACGACGTTCTCCGGCGAGACCTCGATGCCCGTAGTCGTCAAAGTGCGCCGCACCACCGCCTCGCGCGTCGCCAGCAGCCCCGTGGCGGGCGTATAGCCGTGATGGCCGTCGCGCAGGGCCTTGATCGCCGCCTCGACGATGTGCTCCGGCGTGCGGAAGTCGGGCTGGCCGATGCCGAGGTTGATGATGTCCTTGCCCTGTGCGGCGAGCAGCGTCGCGCGCGCCAGCACGGCAAACGCGTTTTCCTCGCCGATGCGGTCGAAGGCGGCGACGGTGTGGAGCATGATCAGGTTTCCAGTGGGAGGGCGCGTGTGATGTCGGTATGGACGAAATCGTCGCCTACGAACAGGAGCGGCAGGTCGCGTTGCTTCGCGACGGCATAGGCGAGACAGTCGCCGAAGTTTAGTTGGGCGGGGTGGCCCGAACCTTTTCCATAGAACCGGGCCGCGGCCACCGCAGCCTCGATCACGCCCTCGGTAAGATCGGCGTTGCCGTAGGCGGGAATGCTCGTGAACTTGCGGAACCATTCGAAAAAGTCATTGCCGGGCCGCCGAAGGAGCGCAGCTTCGACCTGGCAACTTGCAGGAATGAAAATGCGCGTCGCCCGCGCGAGAGCCTGCGCACAAGATCCGGCGGCTTCTTCGTTGCGGTAGATCGCCACGAAGGCGGACGTGTCTGCCACGAGTTCCATCGGCTACTTCAGATCGTCGCCGAAGATGGAATCCATTTCCTCTTCGAGGTCGGCCCATGTCGTTCCATCATCGGGCGGCGGATAACGCTTTCTGAGATCGGCCATGAAAGCCAGTCGGCGCTGCACTTCCTCCTCGGAAACTCTGGTGGGATGCTGCATGGCCTCCCTCTCCGCCAGCCGCCGTATCACCGCGCTCGGACCTTCGCCCGTGCGGCGGCCGATCCTGCGGATCAGTTCTTCCGTTTCCTTGTTGCGGATGGTGATGGCCACCGGCTCCGGTCCTCTGGCTCAGCAGGCTTGCGCGATCTGGCTGCACGCGACGCGGAAGCATATGCTGCTATGCTTCCGCCTTCAAGGAGCAAGCGCGATGACGGACCTTTCGGGATGGACGCCGCGACCGCGGCCGGCCCGCGCGGCGATGGATGGACGCTATGCGCGCCTCGAGCCGCTTTCGGCGGCCCTGCATGGCGACGGCCTGTTCAGGGCGGCCACCGAGGGCGACGCAGACGATCGCTTCCGCTGGCTGTCCGAGATCACGCCGGCCGACCGGGATAGCTTCCAGGCCTGGCTCGAAAAGGCCGAGGCGAGCGAGGATCCGCTGTTCTTCACCGTGATCGACAAGGCGAGCGGCGAACCCGTGGGGCGCCAGACGCTGATGCGCATCGATCCGACCCATGGCGTGATCGAGATCGGCAACATCCACTGGGGTCCGCGCATGCAACGGTCCCGGCTGGCGACCGAGGCGTTCGTCCTCTTCGCGCGTCACGTCTTCGACGACCTCGGCTACCGCCGCTACGAGTGGAAGTGCAACGACCGCAACGAGCCCTCCAAGCGCGCCGCCGTCAGGTTCGGCTTCACGTTCGAAGGGGTCTTCCGGCAGCACATGATCGTGAAGGGGGAGAACCGCGACACCGCCTGGTTCTCGATCATCGACGCTGAATGGCCGGCGCTCGGGGCCGCCTACGAAACTTGGCTCGATCCGAAGAACTTCGACGCCGCGGGAAACCAGAAGCGGCGGCTTGAGGACATCAGGGCAGGCGCACCGGAATAGTATAACGCGGCGCCGCTGATGTAAGACCGGCCCGACGAAAGGGCAGGACCCATGGCGCACGGCCACGATCACCACGGCCACAACCATCATGGCCACGACCATTCCCACGCGCATGGCGCGGCCGGGACGAACAAGACGCGCATGCTGATCGCGGCGGTCCTGACCGGCGGCTTCATGGTCGCCGAGGCTGTGGGCGGCATCCTTACCGGATCTCTGGCGTTGCTGGCGGATGCCGGCCACATGCTCACCGATTCGGTGTCGCTCGCCTTCGCATGGTACGCCTTCCACCTCGCCGAACGCAGCGCCACCAGCCGCCTCACCTACGGCTACGACCGCCTGAAGACGCTTGTCGCGTACACGAACGGGCTGACGATCTTCGCCATCGCCGCCTGGATCGTCTGGGAGGCCTGGGATCGCTTCAGCGATCCGAGCCCGGTGCTGGGCGGGCCGATGCTGGTGATCGCGCTTCTGGGGCTGGGAATCAACGTCGGCGCGTTCCTCGTGCTCCACGGCGGCAGCCGGGAGGATCTCAACATGCGCGGCGCGCTGCTGCACGTAATCGGCGACCTGCTCGGGTCGGTCGCCGCGCTCGTGGCCGCTGGCGTCATCCTCGCCACCGGCTGGTATCCGATCGACCCGATCCTGTCTGTGCTGGTCGCTTTCCTGCTCTTCCGCAGCGCCTGGGGGCTGGTCCGCGACGCCGGCCATGTGCTGCTGGAAGGCACGCCGCCAAGCATGGACCGCGACCGCATCGCCCGCGACATCGAGGCGAACGTCGCGGGCGTGCGCGAAGTCCACCACATGCACGTCTGGTCGCTCGACGGGACGCGCAACATGGCGACGCTGCACGCCTGCCTCGTGGAAGAGACCGACAGCCATGCCGCCATCGGCGCCATCAAGTCCCGCCTGTCGGAACATCACGGGATCGGCCATGCCACGGTCGAGCCCGAATTCGGCCGCTGCGCGGATCATGGCGCGAAGAACACGAAAGGACATGGTTCGTAGCGGGTTGGGCTTTGCGTTCCGGGCTGCGGGGATTTACGAACATCGCCACAGTCCGGATAAACGGACGATGTGAGCATCACGGGGAGGGAAATCATGGCCGGAAGGCTGAAGGGCAAGATCGCGGTCGTCACGGCCGCGGGGCAGGGGATTGGGCGGGCGATCGCGGAAGCCTTCGTGGCGGAGGGCGCGACAGTTCACTCGTCGGATCTCGACCGCGACAAACTCGCCGATCTGAAGCGCGCCAAGAAGGCGAAGCTCGATGTGCGATCCACCAGGGCGGTGGAGGCCTACGCGGAAAAAATCGGCGGCATCGACATTCTCGTCAACGTGGCGGGCTTCGTCCATCACGGCACGGTGCTCGACTGCGAGGAGAAGGACTGGGATTTTTCCTTCGACCTCAACGTCAAATCCATGCACCGCATGATCCGCGCCTTCCTTCCCGGCATGCTGGCGCGGGCGAAGGAACAGGGCAGTTCCGGCTCGATCATCAACATGTCCTCGGGCGCCTCCTCGATCAAGGGCGCGCCGAACCGCTACGTCTACGGCGCCACCAAGGCGGCCGTCATCGGGCTCACCAAGTCCGTTGCCGCCGACTTTGTTAGCCAGGGCATCCGCTGCAACGCGATCTGCCCCGGCACCGTACATTCGCCGTCCTGGGAGACGCGCGTCGAGGACCTGGGCAAGACCGTGGGCGGCAAGGACAAGGCGATGGAGATCTTCGTCTCGCGCCAGCCAATGGGCCGGGTCGGGAAGGCGTCCGAGATCGCGGCCCTGGCGCTCTATCTCGCTTCCGACGAATCGGCCTTCACCACCGGAACCGCGATCCCAATCGACGGCGGCTGGACGCTTTGATGGATCCGAAGACGCGCAACGCGGCGATCGCCGCGGCGATCATCCTCGGCGGCTTCGGGCTCGTCGCCTTCTTCATGCCGACGATCATGCTTGCGGTCGGTGAAACCTCGCCGGTCGCCGCGGGTCTCGTCGCCATTCTGTTCGTCGCAGCCTTCTTCGGCGTGTTCTGGCTGCGCGGGCGCAGCAAACGGGAGGACTGAACCATGCGCATCCTGATCACCGGCGCAGCCGGCATGATCGGCCGCAAGCTGACCGAGCGGCTCGTTGCCGACGGCGGACTGAACGGTCGGCGGATCGCGGAACTCCTGCTGCACGACATCGTCGAGCCGCAGGCGCCCGATCTCCCGGGAGCGAAGGTCACGACGATGACCGGCGACCTCGCCGATGACGGCGCGGCGGGGCGGCTGGTCGCTTTCCGGCCCGACGCGGTCTTCCATCTCGCCGGCATCGTCTCGGGAGAGGCCGAAGCCGATTTCGAGAAGGGCTATCGGGTCAATCTCGACGGCACGCGCGCGCTCTTCGAGGCGATCCGCCATGCCGGCATCAGCCCGCGCGTGGTCTTCACCTCCTCCATCGCCGTCTTCGGCGCGCCGTTCCCCGACGTCATTCCGGACGACTTCCACCCGACGCCGCTCACCTCCTACGGAACGCAGAAGCTGATGTCGGAGGCGCTGCTCGCCGACTACACCCGCCGCGGCTTCTTCGATGGCGTCGGCATCCGCCTGCCCACCATCTGCGTGCGTCCCGGCAAGCCCAACAAGGCCGCTTCCAGCTTCTTTTCCGGCATCATTCGCGAGCCCCTCGCGGGCCAGCCGGCGATCCTGCCCGTGCCGCGTTCGGTGCTGCACACCCATGCGAGCCCGCGCGCGGCGGTCGGCTTCCTCGTCCACGCCGCAGGCCTCGACGGCGAGGCGATCGGTCCGCGCCGCAACCTCACCATGCCCGGCGTCGCCGTCACCGTCGGCGAGCAGATCGAGTCGCTCGCCCGCATCGCCGGGCCGGACACCGTCAAGCTCATCCGCGAGGAGCCGGACGCGACCATCTGGGCGATCGTGAAGAACTGGCCGACGCGCTTTTCCGCGGATCGTGCCCGGGCGCTGGGTTTCGTGGCGGAACAGAGTTTTGACGAGATCGTCCGCGCGCATATCGAGGACGAACTCGGGTAGGGCGCGCGGATCGATCTACTCGTCGAGCGACGACTTCATGGTGTCGGCGAACCGTGACGCCGAGCCCTTCGCCGCCGCCAACAGCTCTTCGAAATCGTCGGGCGGATTGCCGTTGTCGAGCATGTTCCTGAATGTTGCGTAGGCGTCATTCCTGCTGCCGTATGCGCGTAGGGTGCGGTCGTCGTTCACCCATGCGACCACGATGATCCTGCTCGCGCTGTCGAACCGGAAGAAGAGCCGGTACTGCTGGAAAAACTTGGCCCTGAACCAGTGCTTCCGCGCGCCGCCGAGCGTGTCGCCCTGCCGGAACTGCGCGGCTGCAGGATCGGCGGGAATGTCGCTGGTGACGAGCCGGGTTATGGCGGCCAGTCGCTTCGTACAGTTCCTGCTCCGGTAGTTGGCAGGGTCCCGCGCCCTGTATGCCTCGACCTCCTCGATCAAGACCTGAAGTTGCCCCATGAACAAGGGATGCGCATAGACCGACCAGCCGTTTACGATGAGCGGCGGCCCGCGCGGTGGTGCAGGCTTCTTCAATCGTCGTCCGCGGAGAGCGGCTCTTCGAGATCGACCTCGATGTCTCCGACGAGCGTCTGCAGCCGATCGTGAAGCGTCCCGCCAAAAGCTTCCAGCCGCTGGGGATGAGCCTTGATATCCGCCTCGAGGAAGTCGAGAAAGGCCCCGAGTGCCGGATCGGCCTCGTCCCGCACCGCTTCGATGTACACCCGGCCGGTCTCGTCGGTGCGGTAGCGGATCTGGTCGCCCTTCGCGAGCTTCAACTGCCTGCGTACGCTGCTCGGCACTGTGGTCTGGTAGCGGTCGGTGAGCTTGGATGTGTCTTCGGCAAGCGCCATTGCATCCCCGCCTTTTCGAAGGTGTTCATTGGTGCGAAGGTAATGCAAATGCATTGCCAGCGCAAGGCAACGCATGGCGGCCGACTATTTGCACTAGCTGGAATCGGATCCGTGCATGGCGGCTGGCGTTGGCTCCGCCCAGGATCGTTGGTTCCGCCTACGCCTGCAAACTTGCCGCGAGCAGCATCAGCCCCAGCAGGAACACCAGTGCCGCGCCGCCGATCTCGATCGCCGCGTGGATCGTGTTGCCCGTCCGCCCGTCCCCGGCGAGCGCCACGGCCCAGTTCTTGGCCGTGACGGCAAGCGTCGCCAGGGCCGAGACGGTGATCGCGGTGCCGATCGACATGGCCAGAACCGAGACGATGCCGCCGAGCCACAACCCGTTGAGGAAGGCGAAGGTCAGGACGATCAGCGCGCCCGAACAGGGGCGCAGCCCCACGGCCGCGACCGCCGTCCATGCGGTGCGCCAGTCGAAGCGGTCGCCCGAGATCAGCGCCGGGTCCGGCGCGTGGCTATGGCCGCAGGTCTCGCAGACCTCGCCCGCGGCATGGTGGTGATCGTGACGATGGTCATGGCCGTGAGGATGATCGTGCGCATGGCCGGCGGAATGATCATGCGCGGCGTGCGAGGCGGCGGCCGACAGGCTGTGCGCCGGCGCCTTGCCGAACAGCCGGGCCAAGCGCGGCCGTAGCTTCTGCCAGAGCAGCCACGCGCCGAAGAGCGTGATCAGGGCATAGCTCGCGATCTCCAGAAACCATGTCGCGTCGGTCATCGACACCGACGTGCCGCGCAGCACGAGGAATACCAGCCCGATCATGACAACCGCGCTCGCGCCCTGCAGGAGCGCCGACACGAAGGACAAGAGGATGCCGCGGCGCAGGGCCACCTCGTTGGCCAGCATGTAGGACGAGATCACCGCCTTGCCGTGGCCAGGTCCGGCGGCGTGGAAGACGCCGTAGGCGAAGGAGAGACCGACCAGCACCCAGAGCTTGGTCCCGTCCTCGCGCATCGCCTTCAGCGCACCCGTCAGAGACCGGTAGAACGCCTGCTGCTGGACATTCACCCAGTTCAACAGTCCGGCGAAGAGGCCGGTCTGCGGCAGCATCGCCTCGTTGGTGCCGATGCCGAGCGAGCTCTGCGCATGCGCGTGCCCGAGAAAATGCGTCAGGACATAGGTCAGCGCCAGAACGGCGAAGACCGAGCGCGTGAACCTCGGGTTCATCATGGCGTCAGCCCTGTCCGCTGCAGGTGATTTCCAGCTTGGTGGCGAAGATGTTGCCGTAATCGGTTCCCGCCGGGTCGTTGAAGAATGCCTCGGTCAGCGTCGACTGGTTCTGGGCGAGCGCCTCGTCGGGATCGGGACGGATCACCGCGCGGTCGCATCCGTCGGGCAGATTGTCGATCGACATGTTCGCGTCCTCGACGAAATCGATCGCCGTGTAGAAGGTGGGATCGTAGACGCCGAAATCGACCTTGCCCGCGAGTTTCAGCGGGTCGGCGGGCTCGGATTCGAACAGGATGACCAACTGGCCGTCATCGTAATTGGCCATGAGGTTGGCCGGCGGCTTCATGGTGACCGGCTTGTCGTTCGCCCGCACGACCTGGAAGTAGTCGTACTCCCCGATGGAATCGAAGACGGTCTTCGAGACCTCTGCCAGCTCGGCGTCGTCGAGCTTCAAATCGCCGTTGGCGTCGAATTCGAGCAGCACCGTGCTGGAGAAGAGATCGTCGAACCGCCACAGGTGCCGCAGCGACGACACGTCGCCTTGGGGAGAAACCATGACGTCGAGGCGCGCTTCCGCGAAGATGTGCGGGTGAGCGATCGCCGGAGAAGTCAGGGCGGCGCCTGCGAGCGTCGTGGCGGCAAGAACGGTCGTTCGCGAAAAGGGTCGCATCGGTTCCACGGGCGAACTTTGGTTGATTTCCCGCAGGTAGTCTACCACAAACCCGGCGAAATTGGGACTGCGTGGCTGCTCACCCGCCGTCATTGTCCTTGAACCACTGCACCAGGAAATCCACGAACACCCGGACCTTCGCCGGCAGGTAGCGGCGGTGCGGGTAGACTGCGAAGATGCCGGCGCCGGTCAGCATCCTGTCCTCGAGCAGCGGCTGGAGCCGGCCTGCCTCGATCTCGGGCGCGGCGATGAAGTCGGGCAGGATGGCGTAGCCCAGCCCCGAAACTGCGGCGGCACGCGCGGTGAGGGGACTGTTCACCTCGATCGGGCCGGAGACCGCCACCGAGATCATCTCGCCATTGTCGCCCTTGAAGGGCCAGTTCGACAGCCAGCGGCCGTTGGTGTCGATGATGCAGGGGCGCGACGTCAGATCCTGCGGCCGCTTCGGCGCCCCGGTGCGTGCGATCAGCTCCGGTGATGCGCAGACCTGCACGGCGAACGGCGCCAGCCGCCGCGCGATCAGCGAAGAGTTCTCCAGCCGCGAAATACGGATCGCCAGGTCGAAGCCTTCCTCGACCAGATCGACGAATCGGTCGTCGAGATTGATGTCGAGCACGATGTCGGGATGCGCCAGCGCGAAATCGATCAGCGACTGTCCGATCGGCGCATCGGCGAAGGTGCGCGGCGCCGAGAGCCGGATGCGGCCGCGCACGTCGCCGGATGATTCGCGCACCGTGTCGGCCAGGCTGTCGATCTCGCGGATGATTTCGTTGGCGCGCTTGTAATATGTATGGCCCGCCTCGGTCAGCGAGAACTGCCGCGTCGTGCGGTTCAAGAGCAGCGCCCCGAGCTCGTCCTCGAGCTCGCGCACGTATTTCGACAGGAGCGCCTTCGATCGTCCGATCTTGCGCGCCGCGGCCGAAAAGCCTTCGGCTTCGACGACGTCGATGAAGGCGCGCATGCGGGTCAGCGTGTCCATGGGGATGCTCCAGCGTTCGAGGCCATGGAAATTCGGGTGCACGAACCGAGATGGCGCCGCCGGGAAATCCGGGGGTATCCAGTTCGCGCCCCAGGCGTGATATGAAGACACCGACGATCGGAGCGGACATGTCGAAGCCAACAATCTTCACCATCTCGGCCGTGTGGGACGACGAGGCGTCGGTCTGGAGCGGACATTGCGACGACATACCGGCCGCTGCCGATGCCGCGACGCTCGACGAGCTTCTGGCAAAGATGTCGGCGATGGCGCTCGACCTGTTGCCGGACAATCATCCCGAACTGGACCGTTCCGCGGTCTTCCTGCAGATCACGGCGCTGCGCGAGGCGGAGCGTTCCGCGGCCTGAATGGCGCCGCAGTTCGACAAGGCCCTCCGCAAGCTCCTGTCGGAGGGAGGTTGTGAGCTCGTTCGCCAGTGCAAGGGTAGCCATGAGATCTGGCGCAGCCCGATCACGGCGCAGAATTTCGCAGTGCCGGTCGGCATTCCGAGCCGGCACACCGCCAATGCCATCTTGCGGCAAGCCGGACTGCCGAAGTCCTTCTAATCGCACGAAGTCCCTCCGCGCTTTCATCCCTCTTTTCCCAGAATGGCGCGCCCCATCCCGATAAGCGCCATGTCGCTGCCGGCCGGACCGAGCAGCGAGATGCCGAACGGCGCCCCTTCGACCGTGCCGAGGGGCAGCGTGATCTGCGGAAAGCCGGAAAGCCCCGAGAGGCAGAGCAGCCGCAGCGCCCGCTCCCGGTAGGCCTGCAGATCCTCGAAGCCCGCGTCCTTCAGAGGCGCGGCTCCCGGCACCGTGGGCATCACCAGAATGCCGTCGTCGCCCAGCATCTGCGCGAACGCGTCGCGGAAGTCGTTTCGCCGGGCGGTCTCGGACGCGAAGGTCGCCTCGTCGATCGTCGATCCGAACTCGAACCGCTCCCTGACACCGGGACCGAGCTTGCGGTCGGCGGCCGAGATCCACGGCCCGTGCACGGCCCAAGCCTCGTACGACTGGATCTTGCGAAAGCACCAGTAGAGGTCGTCGATGGAATGCAAGAGGGGCCGAGCCGCCTCCGGCGAGCCGACGGCGGTCGAAATCTGTTCGACCATTCGAGTGTGCTCCGCCGCCTCGGCGGGGCTAAGAAGGAGGTCGTCGAGGACGGCGAGGCGGAAAGGGCGAGGCGCCATCTCCGCAGTCGGGCCCAGCAGAACCTCCGCCACCTTCTCATACGTCCCGATATCCCTCGCGAACCATCCGAACGTGTCGAGGCTCGGCGCGAGCGGCATGGCGCCCTCCAGCGAAATAGCGCCGTGGCTGGTGCGCAGTCCGACCAGCCCGCAGAAGCTCGCCGGCGCTCGGATCGAGCCGCCCGTGTCGGAGCCGAGCGCGATGTCGGCCAAGCCGCCGGCCACCGCCGCGGCCGATCCCGACGACGAACCGCCGGTCACCCGGTCGGGCGCGGCCGGGTTGACCGGGTGCGGATAGTGGGCGTTCTGGCCCATCAGGGAGAAGGTCAGCTCGTCGGTCTGCGTCCGGCCGACGAAGCGGGCGCCTGCATCGAGCAACGCTTGCACCGCGGGCGCGGTACGCGAAGCCGAAACGGCCTCGGCAAGCTTCTGCGGATTTCCGCCGCCGGTTCGCTGGGCGGCGACCTCGTATATGTCCTTGATCGCCAAGGTGAGCCCCGCGAGCGGTCCCTCGGGCGCGTGCGGAACCTCCGCGGGATCGTGGTCGAGAAAGGCGTTGTAGGGATCGCGCTGTCGCATGATGGTCCGCATGTGTGAACGATCACGCGACCATCGTTCAACACCGCGGCTTGCGCAAGTCGCGTCACACCTGTGGAGGCGGTGAAGTCATCCGTTGAGCCGACGTAGGCGGCGACGCCATGTCGCCCCCTACGCGACGCTCTCAGTCTCCCTCGGGTATCACCGCCGGAGCCACCTCTGTCTGGGCAGGGCGCGGTCCGTCTGCTTTGCCGGAGGGTTCCTGGCCGGTCAGCTTTTCGTCGGCTGACGCGGCGGCGTCTGTGGATTGTTCCGTTCCGGCTGGAGCGGCCGCATCCTGGTCCGTCGGTGCGGGCAGGGCGGACGGCACCGGCTCTTCGGCAGCCGCGCCCGGGCCGATCGCGCTGGTGGCGACCGGATCCTCGCCGACCGGCTCGCGCGTGATCGAGCCGTCGGCGGAGGCCACGCGCCATACCGTGTTGCCGGCGTCGTCGGCCACCAGCAATGCGCCGGTACCGTCGATGGTCACGCCCACCGGGCGGCCATGCGCCTCGTCGCCATCGATGAAGCCGGTCACCACGTCCTGCGCTTTACCGGAGGGCTTCCCGTTCTCGAACGGGATGTAGACCACCTTGTAGCCGTTGAAGGAATCGCGGTTCCAGCTGCCGTGCTCGCCGACGAAGGCACCGCTGCGATACTGTTCGGGCAGCGCCGACCGGTAGGTGAAGGTCATGCCGAGGGGTGCGACGTGGCTCGACAGCGCATAGTCCGGCGGTATCGCCTTCTCGACCATGTCGGGCCGTTCGGGCTTCACGCGCGGATCGACATGCTGCCCGTAATAGCTCCAGGGCCAGCCGTAGAACGCACCTTCCTTCACGGACGTCATGTAGTCGGGCACGAGGTTCGGGCCGAGTTCGTCGCGCTCGTTGATGACCGCCCAGAGTTCGCCGGTGTCGGGGTTGAAGGTGAGGCCGTTGGGATTGCGCAGACCCGAGGCGAAGACGCGCGAAGCGCCGGTTTCGCGATCGATCTGCCAGATCGCGGCGCGACCCTTCTCGGCCTCGATCCCGTTCTCGACGATGTTGGAGTTCGAGCCGACCGAGGCATAGAGATACTTGCCGTCCGGGCTCAGCACCAGGTCCTTGGTCCAGTGGTGGTTGATCGGGCCGCCGGGTAGCGGCGTCAGCACCTTGGGTTCGGCGGTGATGCTCGTGGCGCCCAGTTCATAAGGGTAGGCGAGCACCGCCTCGGTGGAGGCGACATAGAGCGTGCCGTCGTACCAGGCGACGCCGAACGGCGAGGCGAGGTCTGTCAGAAGATCGTGCGTCTCGTCGACCGTGCCGTCCCGGTCGGTGTCGCGCAGGAGGGTAATCTTGTTGCTCTCCTTCTGCTCGCCCCCGCCGCCATGGGCCATCGACATGATGAAGCCGCGAATCACGTCCTTGGGCCGGGACACGGGTTCGCCGGAGGGGCCGCGCGACTGGACCACCAGGACGTCGCCGTTCGGCAGCGTGTGCACGTTGCGCGGGTTGGCCAGCCCCGTGGCGTAGGCGGTGACCTTCAGTCCTTCGGGCACGGCGGGTGTCTGGCCGTCGGCCCAGCCGACCACCTCGGCCACTTTCATGTCAGCGATCAGGCCGGGGTTCGGGTCGGGCAGGACAGGATCCGGCCCGATCTGCTGCGTCACGTCGAACTCCTGGGCGTGACCCAGGCCGGCCGGCGCAAGTGCGATGCAGGCGCTTGCGAGAAGGGTGCGGGTGAAAAATGATCTGCTACGCATGATAGGACACTCCAGCGCCGTGGCGATAAGCCATCGACCGGCCGAACCAGTCGGTGACGATCATGACGATCACGGTGACGGCGGACAGGGTGAGGCCCCACGGGACGACGGCTGTCCAGCCGTCACCGGCGTGGACCAGGCTGTTGAGCAGGGCGAGTGCGAGGACGACGATGCTGCCGATCGCATGCGGCCAGGCGGGCCTGCTCGCGCGGATCGCGGGCCGCACGGCAAAGTCGATGATCCCGGCGAGCACCGCAAGAACGCCGAACACCAGTCCGGCAAAGAGCAGCCATGAGGAGAAGTTCTGCCACATAAGGTTGACCGTCCACCAATAGGCGATGTCGGTCAAAAGCGTGAGGGTGAAGCAGACGACGGGGAATTGTACGAGCATCGCATGGATCGGCTGTCCACCGACCGCGACCGCGCTTCTGGTTTGGAGGGGAGCCATGATCACACCTTCTTTCAACGTGTAAGGCGAGTCTGTCCACTACGGGTGAGAGAACGTTTGGTTCCCTGCCGCGCCCCCTCCTGCGGCAATCCGCCCGCCGATGTTTTTCCCTCCCCACCCTCAATTTTCCCATTGATTGTGACAGCAGTCGCGCATATATCCCGGCTGCCCAAAGTCGCACGTGCCTGTGGGCGTCCGCCGGTCCCTCGAATGGCGAGGAAATCGGTAAGGTAACCGGAGCTAACCCCTTCGGTCGGTTCGACGGCCAACCGCCGATCCGAGGACGCCTTGAAGCAACGACGGTGCGGGCCTTTCTGGTTCTCTTCCGGTTGTCCAAAGACCGGGGTTACTGAAGAGGCACACCATCATTGCCGACAGTGCGGACGGGGCTCCCTTCCAAAGCTGAGGCAGACAAAGCGAGCGCCGGCTGAAGTGCCGTCGTTCATCACCGCGGAAAGCGGGTTCCAGGTACCGGCGTCTCCACCGGCCGGGTCCTCGACTCTCGATTTTCGCTCTTTGTCCACCGCTCGTCCGTCCGGCTGCGCGCCGACGGGGCGGAGCCTGATTGCGCGCGCCTTGGAAGGCGCGATTGGAGAGACCCGATGGCCACCCAGCGTATCCTCGACTTCCTCGCCACCCGACGTCCCAACGGCCCCTGCCTCGTCGTTGATCTCGACGTCGTGCGCGACAATTTCCATGCCTTCGAGAAGGCGCTGCCCGACAGCCGCATCTTCTACGCGGTGAAGGCCAATCCGGCGCCGGAAATCCTTCGCCTGCTCGCGACCCTCGGCTCGTCCTTCGACACCGCGTCGGTCACCGAAGTCGAGATGGCGCTGGACGCCGGTGCATCGGCCGACCGCATTTCCTTCGGCAACACCATCAAGAAGGAGCGCGACGTCGCGCGCGCCTTCGACCTTGGCATCCGGCTCTTCGCGGTGGACTGCGTGGAAGAAGTCGAGAAGATCGCCCGCGCCGCGCCCGGCAGCCGCGTGTTCTGCCGGGTGCTCACCGACGGCGAGGGCGCCGAATGGCCGCTCAGCCGCAAGTTCGGCTGCGTGCCGGCCATGGCCGTGGACGTTCTGCGCCATGCCAAGGCGCTCGGCCTCGACCCCTACGGCGTCTCCTTCCACGTCGGCTCGCAGCAGTGCGACCTGACTGCCTGGGATCGCGCGCTGGGCGATGCCAAGCGCGTCTTCGCCACGCTCGCGGAAGAGGGCATCGTGCTCAAGATGGTCAACATGGGCGGCGGCTTCCCGACCCGCTACCTGCGCGACGTGCCGGTGGCCGAGGCCTATGGCCGCGCCATCTTCTCGGCGCTGCGCAAGCACTTCGGCAACCAGTTGCCCGAGACCATCATCGAGCCGGGCCGCGGCATGGTCGGCAATGCCGGCGTCATCAAGTCGGAGGTCGTGCTGATCTCCCGGAAGTCCGACGAGGACAAGGTGCGCTGGGTCTATCTCGACATCGGCAAGTTCGGCGGGCTCGCCGAGACCATGGACGAGGCGATTCGCTACCCGATCGTCACCCCGCACGATGGCGGCGAAGTGGCGCCGTGCGTGCTCGCCGGCCCGACCTGCGATTCGGCCGACGTCATGTACGAAAAGACCCCTTACCCGCTGCCTCTGTCGCTCACCATCGGCGACGAGGTGCTGATCGAGGGCACCGGCGCCTACACCACCACCTACGCCTCGGTCGCCTTCAACGGCTTCGAGCCGCTCCGATCCTACGTGATCTGACGGCTCGCGAGAGCCGCCAGATCACCCCGTCGCCGGTCATCAAGGCCGGCGCCGGGTTCGCTCGTGGATTTTTCTCCGCTTGTGAAGGATTGCGGACATGGACTTCGAAATTGCAATGGCCGGCGAGATGCATGTGACGGCGATTTCTCCCTCAAGGGGAGAGATCAACAAGTGCGTCGCCATCACCGCCGAAACCCCCGCCGACGTCGCCCCGCGCGAGGCGCTGCTCGACCGTGCCATGGGACCGATGCGCAAGCGCAAGTCGTCCGAAAAACTGCGGCGCGGCGGCAAGCCTTCGGAAGGCCTTGCCTTCTCAGCGAAGGATGCCGACGGACGGCTCGTCGGCACCGTGCGGCTGTGGGACGTGAGCGTTGGCGATTGCCGGGCGCCTGCGCTGCTGCTCGGCCCTCTGGCCGTGGATCCAGCGCTGAAGTCCGCCGGGCTCGGCTCGGCCCTGATGAACCATGCCGTGGCCGAGGCGCGCCGCCTCGGCCACGGCGCCATCCTGCTCGTCGGCGATGCGCCCTACTATGCCCGCTTCGGCTTTTCGGCCGAAAAGACCGACGCACTCGCCATGCCCGGACCTTACGAGAAGAGCCGGTTTCTGGCGCTGGAACTGATCGGGGGTTGGCTCGATGGCACGCGGGGCGTGCTCAGGGCGTCGGGAAGAAAGATCGTCAAATCAGGCGCAACGCGCCAGGCCATGGCCGCCTAGGCCGGGCCTTCAGGCCGCTCCCGACGCGTCGAGCCGCGGGGGTCTCCGCTCGGGAGCGGCCTTTTCCTTGTTCGATCATTGTCTTTCGAGCCGGTCGCGCACTTCCATGAGCGCGAAACCGAGCAGGTTTTCTCCGCGCCATAGCGTGGGGTTCGTTGCACGCTCGCCGTCCACCGCGAGCCCTGTTCCCCAGACCCTGTCGACGGGGCTCGCCTCCACGATGATGGCCTCGCCGGTGGAGAGCAGGAACTCGCCGA
Source organism: Aquibium pacificum (assembly GCF_040839445.1). Lineage (NCBI taxonomy): Bacteria > Pseudomonadati > Pseudomonadota > Alphaproteobacteria > Hyphomicrobiales > Phyllobacteriaceae > Aquibium > Aquibium pacificum. The sequence continues at coordinate 104,158 of NZ_JBDPGJ010000001.1, forward strand.
GCGGCGGGTTCTGCCGGAACTTCTCGAAATTCCCCTCCACCACGATGCCGCGTTTGGCCTCGTTCCAGCGGGTCTCGTCGAAGCCCCTGACCTGCCTGCCGAGTTCCTTCACCTCTCTTGGGCTCGATGCGGCGCGGATATTCTCTGCCGTTTCCTCGTCGCCGAACAGTCGGGCCTTCCCAGCCATCATCCAGTGTTCCGCGGTGGGATAGATCCGTCCCGCTGATGTAAAGGGCGACGGCCACCACTGGCTGAAGCAGGCTGCGGTGATGCTGCCGTCCCTCGACGGCTGATGACCCCAGAAGAACGCGAACGTCTTGTGGCGTTTCGCGCGGAACTCCGTCTCCAGCCAAGACCGATCGTAGATCATGAACTTTGATCCGTTCTCGCGGATCGGGTGTCAATCCCCACGCCCTCGCGGGGAGAGTTGGAGGCTGGCAAAGGATAGGGCGGCCACCGCCGCCCTCGATAACCGATAGCTGACGCCTCAGAGCGCCTGGCTCAGCGCCATCGCGGCCGACATGTCGCCGTCGACCTTCATCTTGCCCTGCATGAAGGCGGCGGTCGGGTTCAGGTCGCCGGCGGCGAGCGCCTCGAAATCGTCCTTGCTCATGGTGATCGTGCAGTCGGCGTCGCCGCCATCTGTCGACACGGCCTCTCCATCGATCGTCAGGGCACCGTCGGAGCCGAGGTCGATCTTCACCGAACGGTCGAAGCCCGAACCGGACAGGCGCTTGCCCATTTCAGCGGCAATCTCGTCGAGGGTCATGTCAGTCTCCTTGTCGTGCGGGCGAACGCGACGGACGCCCCGGTTGATCGGTCTCGCCGCATGCGGCGGCGTTCGGCGCTTCCCATACCAGTCGATTGACGTTTACGTCAACGTTGCCTAGCATTCCCGCCGGAGGAATGTCGGCCCCGCTCTAAAGCATCCTGGCCGGCTTTTGTTTCGAGCGCGCGACGGTGCAGCACCGATTTTCGTCTCGGGACAGCGGCAATGCCGGAGGAGGAGGACATATGAAGTTCACGCCCGAGCATCAGGATCTGCGCCGCACGGTGGCGAAATTCGTCGAGACCGAGCTCGATCCCTACGTCGACAAATGGGAGGCGGCGGAGGAGTTTCCCTCGCACGACATCCTGAAGAAGCTCGGCGACCTCGGCCTGCTCGGCATCAAGTACGACCCGGCCTATGGCGGGCTCGGCCTCGACTTCTCCTATTCCATGGTCATGGCGGAGGAACTCGGCCTGTGCGCCTGCGGCGGCGTGCCGATGGCGATCGGCGTCCACACCGACATGTGCACCCCGGCGCTCAACCGCTTCGGCTCCGACCATGTGAAGTCGAACTTCCTTGCCCCCTCCATTGCCGGCGACGTCGTCGGCTGCCTGGGCGTCAGCGAACCGGGCGCCGGCTCCGACGTCGCGGCGACGAAGACGATCGCGCGCAGGGACGGCGTCGACTACGTGATCTCCGGTACCAAGATGTGGATCACCAACGGCATGAAGGCCGACTGGTGCTGCCTGCTCGCCAACACCTCCGAGGGCCTGCCGCACAGGAACAAGTCGCTGATCTGCGTGCCGATGGACGCCAGGGGCATCACCCGCCAGAAGATCCGCAAGATCGGCATGCATTCCTCCGACACCGCGCAGCTCTTCTTCGACGAGGTGCGCGTGCCCGCGGCCAATCTGATCGGGCAGGAAGGCATGGGCTTCACCTACCAGATGCTGCAGTTCCAGGAGGAGCGGCTCTATCTCACGGCGAGTTCGATCAAGGGCTTCGACCGCCTGATCGACCTCACTATCGACTACACGTCCGAGCGCAACGCCTTCGGCAAGTCGATCCTCGACAACCAGGTCGTGCATTTCCGCCTGGCCGAACTGCGCACCGAAGTCGAGGCGCTCCGCGCGCTCGCCTGGAGCGCGGTGGAACAGTACGTCGCCGGCAGCGACGTGACGAAACTCGCCTCCATGGCCAAGCTCAAGACCGGGCGGCTGGCGCGCGAGATCACCGATACCTGCCTGCAATACTGGGGTGGCATGGGCTTCACCGCCGACAATCCCGTCAGCCGCGCCTACCGCGACACCCGGCTGCTCTCGATCGGCGCCGGCGCCGACGAAGTCATGCTCGGCATCATCTGCAAGCTGGAGGGCACCCTGCCGGGCACGGGAAACAGGGCACGGAACGCCGGTTGAGGCGTGGGGGATGGCGTGCATGGTGCGTGGTTCGACAAGCTCACCATGAGGGGCTCCGTGGACAGCTGCTGGTCCATCGGTAGCAAACTCAACCAGGGTGAAACTCGGCAGAACGTAAGAAATGGATGCTGCGGCACATGTCTTCAGTGTGCCGTTCCACAGACCCCCTCATGGTGAGCTTGTCGAACCACGCACCACCACCACCACCTGCCATTGCAACCAACGTGGAACCCGAAGGCTGCCGCTTCATTAAGCGGGGACGCACCCCGGGCGTCTCTCTTCCTGAAGGAACCACGATGGCAAAGACCACGACACAGTCGTCCAGCACGACTGCGACGATCCACGACCAGAAACTCGTGCGCGGAAAAGGCGGCGAACTGCACCAGATCGCCGAGGGCGATGCGCCCGTCCTGACCACCGCCCAGGGCGGGCCGGTGGCCGACGACCAGAACACGCTCAAGGCCGGCCCGCGTGGCCCGAGCCTGATGGAGGACTTCCACTTCCGCGAGAAGATCTTCCATTTCGACCACGAGCGCATCCCGGAGCGCGTGGTGCATGCGCGCGGCTACGGCGCGCACGGCTATTTCGAGACCTACGAATCGCTGGCGAAATACACCCGCGCCGACATCTTCCAGCGCGCCGGCGAGAAGACGCCGGCCTTCGTGCGCTTCTCCACCGTTGCCGGCTCCAAGGGCTCGTCCGATCTCGCCCGCGACGTGCGCGGCTTCGCGGTCAAGCTCTACACCAAGGAAGGCAACTGGGACATCGTCGGCAACAACATCCCGGTCTTCTTCATCCAGGACGCGATCAAGTTCCCCGACCTGATCCATTCCGTGAAGGCCGAGCCGGACCGCGGCTTTCCGCAGGCTCAGTCGGCGCACGACAATTTCTGGGACTTCATCTCGCTGACGCCGGAATCGATGAACATGGTCATGTGGGTCATGTCGGACCGGGCGATCCCCCGCTCCCTTCGCTTCATGGAAGGCTTCGGCGTCCACACCTTCCGCTTCCTGAACGAGAAGGACGAATCGACCTTCGTGAAATTCCACTGGAAGCCGAAGGCCGGGCTCCAGTCCGTCGTGTGGAACGAGGCGGTGAAGATCAACGGCGCCGACCCGGATTTCCACCGCCGCGACCTGTGGGACGCGATCCAGGCGGGCGATTTCCCCGAATGGGAACTCCGCGTCCAGCTCTTCGACCAGGCCTTCGCCGACGGTTTCGACTTCGACGTGCTCGACCCGACCAAGATCATCCCCGAGGAACTCCTCAAGCCGATCCCCGTCGGCCGGCTGGTGCTCGACCGCATGCCCGACAATTTCTTCGCCGAGACCGAGCAGGTCGCGTTCATGACGCAGAACGTGCCGCCGGGCGTCGACTTCTCGAACGATCCCCTGCTGCAGGGCCGCAACTTCTCCTACCTCGACACCCAGATCAAACGCCTGGGCTCGACCAACTTCACGCATATCCCGATCAACGCGCCGAAGTGCCCCATGCACCACTTCCAGCAGGACGGGCACATGGCCATGCGCAACCCCGTCGGCCGCGTGAACTACCAGCCGAACTCGTTCGGCGACGGCCCGCGCGAATCGCCGCGTCGCGGCTTCCGGTCCTTCGCCGAACCGCTCGAAGGCGAGAAGGTGCGGCTGCGGGCGGAGAGTTTTGCCGATCACTACAGCCAGGCGCGGCAGTTCTTCGACAGCCAGACCGCGCCCGAGCAGAAGCATATCGCGATGGCCCTGACGTTCGAACTCTCCAAGGTCGAGACCCCGACGATCCGCGAGCGCATGGTCTCGCATCTTCTCAACATCGACGAGGGACTGGCGGAGATGGTGGCCGACAAGCTCGGCATGAAGAAGCTGCCGAAGCCGGCCGATGCCGCCGTGACGCCGCGAACCGATCTCGATCCTTCCCCGGCCCTCAGCATCGTCCGGAACGGGCCGGAGAGCTTCGCCGGCCGCAAGGTCGGCGTGCTGGTCAGCCCCGGCGCCGACGCCGCGCTCCTGAAGAAGCTTCAGGCGGCGCTCGAGAAGGAAGGCGCGATGATGGAGATCGTGGCGCCCAAGGTCGGCGGCGTGGAAGCGGCCGACGGCAGCTGGATCGAGGCCAAGCACATGATCGACGGCGGGCCGTCGGTCCTGTTCGACGCCGTGGCGCTGATCCTTTCGGAGGAGGGGGCCGAGCACCTGACGGGCGAGGCCGCCGCGCGCGATTTCGTCGCCGACGCCTTTGCCCATTGCAAGTTCATCGGCATCACCGCCGCCGCTGCGCCGCTGCTGAGAAAGGCCGGCGTGGAGCCGGACGCCGACGAGGGTCTCATCGATCTCGGCGGCCAGAAGGCGGTGGAGGACTTCATCGCGGCCTGCCGCAAGCTGCGTCTCTGGAGCCGCGAGATGGCCGTCAAGCTGTAGCGGCACAGACCATGGAAAAGCGAAGGCGCCGGTGCAAAGCCGGCGCCTTCGTGTTGGTTCGGGGACCGGGCGGGTATGCCGGTCAGCGCATGAGGCCTGCCGTGCGCAGGGCATCCTCGATGATCTTCTTGACGCCGGTGGCCTCCGCCGCCGGCTGATAGGCGCCCGACTTCGGTGCCGCTGCCCTCGCTGCAACCGGTCCGGTCGCATCGCGATGCGGCCGGGCGGCGGGCGACACGGCATCCGTTTGCCTGCCCGTCACCACCGCTTCCGCTTCCGCGATCCCCCAGAACCCGGCGATCCGGCGCGTAGACGAAATGCCGACGTCGAGCATGTAGGGTCCCGGCGATCCCAGTCCGTCATGGCCGACCGGCGTGCCGTGGCCCATGCCGGCGATCATGTTGACCTCCAGCACCGCCTCGCCGGCAGCGTCGCGCCAGACCTGCCGCGTCAGCCTGCCCGCCGTTTCCGCGTGGCTCGGATCGGCGTCGAGCCCGTGCACGCCCTGCCACTGCGCCACGATGGCGTCCGCATTGGAGGGCGCCACGGTGTGGTCCGCCGTGCCGTGCCAGACCGAAATCCTCGGCCACGGCCCACTATGGTTCGAGGCGCCGCTCAGCGTCCGCTGAAGGTCTTCCACCGATCCGCCGCCATGGCCGCGCATGCGGTCGAACGCCTCCGGCACGGTCGAGGCGCTGCCGTGGGGCAGGCCGGCGATGATCGCGCCAGCGGAAAACACGTCCGGATAGGCCGCCAGCATGGTGGCCGACATCGCGCCGCCGGCCGAAAGCCCGGTGACGAAGACGCGCTTCCGGTCGAGCCCGTGGGCGACGACCATCGCCTCCACCATCTGCCGGATCGACTGCGCCTCGCCGGCGCCGCGCCGCGCATCGCCGGGCTGGAACCAGTTGAAGCACAGGTTGGGATTGTTGCCCCGCTGCTGCTCGGCATAGAGCACCGCGAAGCCCGCCTCCGCGGCGAGTTTCGACCAGCCGGAATGGCGGTCGTAGCCGGCGGCGTCCTGCGTGCACCCGTGCAGCACGACCACCAGCGGTGCCCCGTCCGGCATGTCCTCGGGTACGTGGTGGGATGCCCCGAGCGCGCCGGGGTTGGAGCCGAAGTTCGTCAGCGGCGTCAGATGGCTGGCCGCGCCGGCATGGCCCATGCCGGCGGTCTGCCGCGCCCGCATCGCCGAAAGGCGTGCGATCGTATCGGAGATGTTTCGCAATGGAGAGGTTCCCGCTCAAGCGTCCGGGATTGGACGGCAGTCCCTCCAACGTCCCGGCAGCACAATCGTTGCTGCACTGCACAATAGAGGGTCGGGATGAGGGGTGGAAGCGAAAATCCGGGGCGTCGTTGGGATCGGCTGCTAGGCGCGGCGCTTTCTGCGGCGGCGCCGAACCCTCACCCTCGTCATTCCGGAACGGCTGCCAAGCGCAGCGCCGGCTGCCGTATCCGGAACCCATTCCGTGATCTACCCGGACTGGCAGGCGCTTCACCCGGCGAGGTCACGGAATGGATCCCGGCTCTCCCTCCGCTGCGCTCCGGTCGGCCGGGATGACGCTGCGGATGGGGATGCAACATCCGCAAAAGGCGTTTCGGGACACCACCGGGCCTCGCTGTGCCGTCTTCGGGAGCCGGAGCTGGCGGAGCCGAGGCTCTGCGCGCCATTCTGCCCCCGAACCCATTGCTGCCGCTGGTCGCTGTCGGGTAGTCTACAGATCGACGCTCGCGGTCTCGGGCTGGAGGCACACATGAGCTTTGAACTCCATGCGCTGCTGGGGGCAGTTGTCCTCGGGCTGGTGCATCTCTCAGCAGCTTCTTTTTCATTCAAAGCTCAAGTAGGCAACAAGTACACAGTCGGTCCCCGGGACGAAGGGCTTCAACCAACCGGAATTTCGGCCCGATTGTATCGAGCCAACGCAAATTTTCTTGAGACTTTTCCGTATTTTGCCGTCTGCGTCCTCGTGGTCCAGACGACTGGTTCCGAGGGCACTCTGAGTCAGATCGGAAGCGCACTTTATCTAGCGGGCCGCATCATGTTTCTACCGCTGTACGCAGCCGGACTTCCTTGGGTCAGGACGTTGAGTTGGAACGCCGCCACGTTGGGATTGGTGCTCGTCGGCGTGCAGTACGTCGTATCGGAATCGAGTTGATCCTGCATGACGGCTGCCCACTCCGCCCAGTCGTTGCCAACCCATGCGCTTACCGCCTGCCGGGCACACTCCGTGGACAGATACTCCCCCCGCAACGAAGCCCGAATCGCCAACACCCGGATTTCCCCTGCCTTTCCCACCCGGCCACCCCCCGCGTTCTCTTTCTCATCCACGTCCCGCCTTCCCGCCCCACAATACCCCGGTCAAGGAGGGCCGGAGATGCACCGCAGCGCACTGGAGGATCAGACGCAGAGGCGCATCGTCGCGTTGCTCGTCTCGTTCGCCGTGCTGGCCGAGCGCGCCGCCGGGCGGTCCTTTCCCGTCCGCTGGTTCGTGCTCGTCCTGCTGCGCCATGCCCAGACCGTGGCGCTGGCCTATGTCGCCGAGGTCATGCAGGCGACGTTCATCGAAGTCGAGGAACGGCCGGTGGCCGGCTTCACGCCCGCCGATGCCATGCTGCTTTGCCTGCGCTTCCGCGCGCTCGCGGCGGTGCTCGGCGCCCTGCTGGGGCCGGAAGCAAGGCCGGACGAGGACGGCGCCCGCATCGTCGGCGCGGACCGTCGCGCCGCGACATGCGTTTGCCTGCTCCTCTTCGTGCCCGGCAAGGCCGCGCTCCGGCCCCCCTGACACGCCCTAACCCGGCGATCCGCCGCCACGCTCGCATCGCAATCCCAATTCGCCGGACGGCTCCGCCGCGCCGGGCGGCCGTGCTGGTTCTGGCCGCGCGGCGCCGCTCCGTGATGCCTTGATCTCGGTCCCCCATTGTTATACCAGATAACATTATCTTCGGGGAGGAAGCGATGCCGGTTGTGACCGCGCCTGGAATGCGGCCCGTGCGCATGGGCGAGAATTCCGTCGAGACGACCAGGGGGGCGGACGGCGTCCTCTACGTGAAGTCGCGCTTTCCGCTCGGCGGCCATGCCCGCTCCATGACCGACAGTCTTCGCCGGTGGGCGAAGGAAGCGCCGGACCGCGTCTTTCTCGCCGACCGCGGCCCGGACGGCGCCTGGCGCAAGGTCACCTATGCGCAGGCGCTGGAAAAGGCCCGCTCGATCGCGCAATTCATTCTCGACCGCGGCCTCTCGGCCGAGCGCCCGATCGTGGTGCTCTCCGGCAATTCGGTGGAGCACGGGCTGATCGCGCTCGGCGCCATGATGGCGGGCGTGCCCTTCGCGCCGGTTTCCCCGGCCTATTCGCTGGTCTCCAAGGACGACGAGAAGCTGAAGCATATCTTCTCGCTGCTCACGCCGGGGCTGGTCTTCGCCGCCGATGGAAAACCCTTCGAGCCGGCGCTGAAATCGGTCATGACGCCCGATATCGGGCTCGTCGTGGCGCGCAACCCCGCAGCGGGGTTCGCCTCCGAGACCTTCGACGACATGCTGGCGACCGTTCCGACGGAAGCCGTGGAGAAGGCGGACGCCGCGGTCGATCCCGATGCGCCGGCAAAGTTCCTCTTCACGTCGGGCTCGACGGGAATGCCCAAGGCGGTCATCAACACGCAGCGCATGATGACCTGCAACCAGGTGATGATCTCGACCGCCATGGAGTTCCTGAAGGAGGAGCCGCCGGTTCTGGTCGACTGGCTGCCGTGGAACCACACGGCCGGCGGCAACCACAATTTCGGCATCGCGCTCACCAATGGCGGCACGCTGTGGATCGACGACGGCGCGCCGACGCCGGCCGGCATCGACAAGACGGTCCGCAACCTTACAGAGATCGCGCCGACGCTCTATTTCAACGTGCCCAAGGGCTACGAGATGCTCTGCGAGCATCTGTCGAGGAACGAGGCGCTGCGGAAACGCTTCTTCAGCCGCGTGCAGATCCTGCAATATGCCGGCGCCAGCCTGTCCAAGCATGTGTGGGACACGCTGGAACGGCTCGCCACCGAGACGGTCGGCGAGAAGATCATGATCATCACAGGCTACGGCTCCACCGAGACGGCGCCCTTCGCCTTCACCACCACCTGGCCGGTCGGCCAGCCGGGTGAGGTCGGCCTGCCGTCGCCCGACATCGAGGTCAAGCTGGTCGAAAACATTGGCAAGCTGGAACTGCGCCTCAAGGGGCCGAACATCACGCCGGGCTACTGGCGCCAGCCGGACAAGACGGCCGAGTGCTTCGACGAGGAAGGGTTCTACAAGATCGGCGACGCGCTGAAGTTCGTCGATCCGGACGACGTCTCGAAAGGCTTCATCTTCGACGGCCGCGTCACCGAGGATTTCAAGCTGTCGACCGGCACCTGGGTCAACATGGCGGGCGTGAGAACCGGCCTAATCGCGGCCTTCGCGCCCTATGTCCGCGACGCGGTGCTGACCGGGCTCGACCGCAACCACATCGGCGCGCTGCTCTTCCTCGATCTCGACGCCGCCCGCCGCATCGCGCCGGAACTCGCGGTCGCCGACGAGGAGCATTTCGCCGTCCATCCGGCCGTGCGGCTGATCTTCCAGGAACGGCTGGACGAACTGGCGAAGAAATCCACCGGCAGCTCCAATCTGGTGGCGCGCGCCATCATCTGCGACCGGCCGCCGGCGATCGACGCGCACGAGATCACCGACAAGGGCTCGATCAACCAGCGCGCCGTCATGGCCGCCCGGCCCGGGCTCGTGGAGGACCTCTACACGGACCCGCCGCCGCCGCACGTGCTCGTCGCGAAAAAGGGCTGAGCCATGCTCGTGTCGCGCCGCGAGGTCGAGATCGAATGGGGCGACTGCGATCCCGCGGGCATCGTCTTCTATCCGCGCTACTTCGCCATGTTCGACGCCTCCACCGCGCTTCTTTTCGAACGGGCGACGGGCATGAAGAAGATCGCCTGGACGAAGAAGTTCGGCATCGTCGGCATCCCGATGGTCGACACGCGCGCGAAGTTCATCGTCCCGTCGCGCTACGGCGACGTGATCGTCACCGAAACGAGGGCGACGAGGGTCGGCCGCGCCAGCTTCGACGTCGAGCACAAGGTGTTCAAGGGCGATACGCTGGCGATCGAGGCCCAGGAGACCCGGGTGTGGGCGGGCAGGGACCCCAACGATCCCGACGGCATCAAGGGCATGCCCATCCCGGAGGATGTGGTCCGCGCGCTCACCGCCGATTGAGCCCCAGCGGGAGGCCTATTCGCCGGGCGCGAGCAGCCGGTCCAGCAGGTCGATCAGCCTGTCGCGCTCGGCTACGCCGCCCAGCCGTTCGATCAGTCGGTTCTCGTGCTCTGCCCAGATGGCGGTCATCTTTTTCACGAACTTCTCGCCCTCGGGCGTCAGGTGCACGGAGTGCGACCGCCGGTCCGTCTCGGCCTTGCGCCGCTCCGCCAGCCCGCGCCGTTCGAGACTGTCCATCAGCGCCACGAAGTTCGCCCGCTTGATGCCGAGCGACTCGGCGATCTCCGACTGCTTCAGCCCCGGTCTGTCGGCGATGATAGCCAGCACCGAAAACTCGGCCGGCCGCAGCTTCACCTTGGAAAAGGATTCCAGAAAATCCTGGAACACGAACAGTTGCGCCCGCCGCAGCTTGTAGCCGATGATGGTCGCCATCGGCGGCACCTCGACGCGGCTGTCCTTGGCGGACGACTTGCGCGAGACCGCCCGGGCTTTCATCGGACCTCGTAGACCTTGACGACGACCGCCGCCGCCTGCCGCGCCCCGGTGCCGACGCAGATCATCCGGTTCAGCCAGGCATATCGGCTGTCGCCGGTCTCGAACCTCGGATGGGTACGCATGTAGTAGAGCGCGGGATCGACGGGTTCGCCGCGGCCGAGCGCGGCGATCACCTCCGGCGGCCCGTTGCGATAGCCGAAGTTGCGGATGTCGATCAGCGCGCCGTCGTGCGTCTCCATCGAGTAGCGCGTGTCGAGTTCGGCGTTGCCGTCGGCAAGGATGGTCTGCCAGTCGGCGCCGAGGTTGAGGATGCGTCCGTTCAGCCGCTCGCCCGTCACCGTTCCGCCCACGATCGGGATGATGCGCCGCCGGCCTCTGGGCGAATCGCCCAGTTCCATCGGGATGGCCAGTTCCACCGTGAGGTCGCAGAGGTGGACGAGGTCGGGCTTGGCGATCATGCGGATTTTTTCATTTCATGGTCATCGGCAGGAACAGCACGATTGCCGGGAAGACGATCAGCAGGATCAGGCGGACGATGTCGGTCATCACGAAGGGTAGGACCCCGCGGAAGATGGTGACGAGGCTCACCTCGCGGGCGATCGTGTTGATGACGAAGACGTTCATGCCCACCGGCGGCGTGATCAGCCCCAGTTCCACCGTCATGACGATGATGACCCCAAACCAGATCGGATCGAAGCCGAGATGCGTCACCACGGGGAAGACGATCGGCACCAAGAGGATGATCATCGCCATCGCATCCAGGATGCAGCCCATGATCAGGAAGAAGGCGAGGATGAGCGCCAGCGTACCGTAGGCGCCGAAGTCGAGCGCCACCAGGAAGGCGGTGATCTTCTGCGGCGTCTGGGTGATCGCCAGGAAGTAGCCGAACAGCACCGCGCCGATGAGGATCGTGTAGATCGCCACCGACGTCCGCAGCGCCTCGATCAGGCTGTCCATGATGCTGGTGAGGTTGAGGCGTCCTCGCGCGACGCCGATCACGGCGGTCAGGAAGGAGCCGACCGCGGCGGCTTCCGTCGCGGTGGCAATGCCGAGATACATTGAGCCGATGATGGCGATGAAGAGGATGAGCACCGCCCAGACGTCGCGTAGCGAAGCGACCGCTTCGCGCAGCACGAACGTCTCGCCGCGGGGCAGCGAGCGGCCGTAGGCGATGCGCACCGTCGCCATGTACATGAGCACGGCCAGCCCGCCCGGCAGGATGCCGGCGATGAAGAGTTTCCCGACGTCCTGCTCGGTAATGTAGGCATAGACCGCCAGCACGACGGACGGCGGAATGAGGATGCCAAGCGTTCCGCCGGCGGCGATCACGCCGCTCGAGACGTCGTTTGGATAGCCGACGCGGCGCATCTCCGGCAGCGCGATCTTGGTCATCGTGGCGGCGGTGGCCACCGACGAGCCGCAGATGGCGGCGAAGCCGCCGCAAGCCGCGATCGTCGACAGCGCCATGCCGCCCTTCAGGAATCCCAGCCAGGCGTGACCGGCGCGGAAGAGCTCGCGCGACATTCCCGAATTCGTCGCGAAGACGCCCATCAGCACGAAGAACGGGATCAGGCTCAGGTTGAAGTCGGTGATGACGCGGATTGGCGACTGCGCCAAGAGGTTCAGCGCCGGCTTCATCCCGGTGATCGCGGCGAAGCCGCCGACACCGATCAGGCCCATGGCCACGCCGATCGGTACGCGCAGCGCCATCATGGCGAAGAGCGCGACGAAGCCTGCGACGGCGATGAAATCAGCGTTGGCCATCGAGTTCCCCGCCGTGCTCGCCGGCGTCGGCGGAATCGAAATGGTCGAGCGATCCCCGGCCCGCGGCTATGATGACGATGCGTGCGAGCACCGTGACGATCGACACGGCCGCCCCGGCGCAGATCAGCGCCAGGAATGGCCAGGCGGGAAGCCTGAGGTCGAATGTCGCCTCGCCGCTGCGGTAGGCGCTGGCGACGCGGTCGTACATCTTCCAGCTGAGCAGGATCGTGAAGAGGAGCAAGACACTCCAGGCCAGCATGTCAACGAAACGGCGCAGCCGCGTCGGCATCATCTCCACGAAGAGGTCGACCTTGATGTGCGAGCCGCGGTAGCCGACGCTGGCGAACCCCCACATGATCGCCACGCCCAGCATCAGCCGGGAAATGTCGAAGGCTTCCGGAATGGGAGAGGCAAAGCCGTACCGTCCGACCGCGGACGCCACCACGAGCAGCGTTATGCCGGCGAGGAACAGACCGGCGATCCTGTCGATGGCCAGCGAAAACCGGCCGATAGCCCGGATGAGCGCGTTCATCTGTTCCACCCGCCAAAGGAAGGGGAGCCGGCGGAGCCGGCTCCCGAGTGTCGATCAGTAGCGTGAATCGTTGTTCTTGAGCGCCGCTTCGAAATCCGCGTAGATCTTGTCCGGATCGCCGCCGACCTTCTTCACGTCCTCTTTCCACGACTCGATGAGCGGCTGGGCCGCGTCGCGCCACATCTGCACTTCCTCGTCCGTCGGCTTGTAGAGCGTGTGATCGGGCGAATCGATCATCTTCTGCCGGCCGGAATACTCGTTGTCGGCCCAGCCGGTGGAGAATTTCTTCGACCATTCCGCGGTGCAGTGGTCGTCGATGACCTTCTTGTCCTCGGGCGCCAGGTTCTCGTAGGTGTCCTTGTTGAAGAGGAGCATCTGCGAGGACAGGTAGAACGGCATGTCGAGGTGGTACTTCACCTCGCTGTCGATGCCGAAGATGTAGATCGAGTTCCACGGGAAGGTCATGGCATCCGCGGTGCCCTTGGCGATCGCCTCGCGGGCTTCCGGCGCAGGCACCTGCACGCTGGCGCCGCCAAGCAGGTTCACGAAACGCGCCATCGTAGCGTGGGCGGGACGGATGTTCTTGCCCTTGACGTCCGCTGGAACCTTGATCGGCGTCTTGGAATGCATCGTGCCGGGATCATGCGGATTGATCAGGCAGAAATGCACGTCCTTCATCTCGGTCTCGGCGATCGGCGCGTACCACTCGTGCAGGGCCTTGGCGCCGTCCTTGGCGTTCGTCGCCTGGAAGGGGATCTCGGCGAGGCTGTAGATCGGGAAGCGGCCCGCCTGGTAGCCGGGGTTGGTGTAGCTGATGTCGACGATCCCGTCGCGCGCCATGTCGTAGTGGTCGGGCGCCGCGCCCAGCTGCTGGGCCGGGAAGATGGTGATGTTGATGCGGCCGTTGGATGCTTGCTTGATGGATTCGGCCCAGGGCTCGATGCCGAGCGCCTGGATCGGGTGGGTGGCAGGCACCCAGTGCGAAAGCCGCAGCTCCACTTCCGCTGCGTTGGCGGCGAAGGCCGATACGGAAACGGACAGTGCTGCAGCAATGGCTGCGATGGTCTTCGTGGTCATGAACTTCCTCCCTTGGAGCCGTCACTGTGGCACGGGACAACGGCTCTTGACCATCCCCCGGCGCGCACTTGAACGACCCGAGAATGTTATGATATGAAACAATTTAATCAAGAGAATTTTTTCGCGGACCGGCAGGGCCGCGATGGGGAGTGCCGCCTGATGAGTTCCGCAAGCAAATCCGTAGCGACGGGGGATACGGATGGGCCGCTGCGGGTCCAGACGCACGAAGCCGTGGCGGTGGTTTCCTTCAATCGTCCCGAGAAGCGCAATGCCATCAACGACGCGCTGCTGGACGATTTGCGCAGCTTTTTCTCCAAGCCGCCGAAGGGCGTAAAGGCCGTCGTCCTCCAGGGGCTCGGCGGGCATTTCTCGGCCGGCCTCGATCTGTCCGAGCAGTCGCAGCGCGAACCGCAGGAAGTGCTCTATCACTCGCGCGGCTGGCACTCCGTCATGGAGCAGATCCAGTTCGGCGGCCTGCCGGTCGTCTCGGTGCTCACCGGAGCGGTCATGGGCGGGGGACTCGAGATCGCCGCGGCCACCCATGTTCGGGTCGCCGAGCCCTCGGCGGTTTTCCAGCTGCCGGAAGGCAAGCGCGGTATTTTCGTTGGCGGGGGCGCCACGGTCAGGGTCGGTCGCATCGTGGGCGCCGACCGCATGACCGAGATGATGCTGACAGGCCGGCGGTACGGGGCTGAAGAGAGCCTCAACCTCGGCCTGTCGCATTATCTGGTCGGAGAAGGCGAGGGACTGGCCAAGGCGCTGGAACTCGCCGGCGACATCGCCGGCAACGCGCCCCTGGTCAATTATCTCATCATCCAGGCCATCTCGCGCATCGACGACATGTCGCGCGCCGATGGGCTGTTCACGGAGAGCCTCTCCGCCGCGCTGTCGCAATCCGGCACCGATGCGCAGGAGGGGCTGAAGGCCTTCCTGGAAAAGCGCAAGCCGAGCTTCAGGTAGACCAGGTCTGCCAACTCTCGGCAAGCGCGGCGCGCATGTTGCTCAGTGCGCCTTGAAGACCGGGCGGTTGTCGCCGCCATTGGCATCGCGGCGGCGCAAGGCGTTGTCGCGGATCTGTTCCTTGGTCAGATAGTCGATCTGCTCGATGAGAACCTCGTGGACGAGATCGGCGCCGACGCGCTCGTTGATGCTGTCGCGCAATTCGGTCCGCATCGCAGCGACATCCAGTCCCGCCGGGTTGGAGAAGTCGATGTGCGGATTGGAAAAGAGGTACGTATAGAGCTGGTCGACCAGCAGGGTGTCGGCCGGAAGGCTCAGCTTCTTCAGCTTCTCCGGTTCGATCGCATAGACGAAGCGCGACAGGAAATAGCCCGTCACCTCCCCCCCTTTCACGACCGGCACCGAGAGCATGTCTGTCTTCATGTATTCCAGTTCGCCGAGGAAGGGGGATTCGGCCACGGAATCGTGCTTCTCGCCGCTCGCCGAATAGGCGAAGAAGATCGTCCCGATGGTCACTCCCAGGATCCAGAGGGCCGCGGCGATGAACTTGATCATACGGAATGGCTCCGGCGGAAGTTCGTCGAGCTGTAGGTGCCATCCCCTTCTGATCGCTCGATCGCCTCCTGCAGCAGCCCCGCCACTTCCGTCACGGCGGCGAGATGCGCCGCGAGAGCCGCTTCGTTCTCCACGAGCTTCTGGCGCAGCCGGACGATGCCGGCGCGATTGGCCTGAAGGGTCTCGCTCCGCACGTCCTTCACGGCCCTGTTCAGTTCGTAGAGGTAGCGGCTCTTGCGCGCATTCGAGGCCTTGATGTCGAAATTGACGTCGGTTCGGATCGAGGTCGTCTCGAGATCGATCGCCTCCTCGATGCGGGAGACGATGGCGGCGAGGTTGGTTCCCTGCGCGGGCGGGGCGGGGCGCGCCGGCCTGCGCGGAGGCGTCACCGGCTGGGGATAATACATGTCCTGCTCGCTCATTGGGTTCCCCCGGGAATGCTACTCGCCGGCGGTTACGCCGGTCGCGGTCGATGCGGTATCGGCGACGCCGCGCACGATCGCGCGCTGGATTTCCTCGACCATCGCCGCGGACAGGAGGGACTGCCTGTCGGCATTCTCCGCCTCGTCCGGATTGCCGTTCACGCCCTGGACCGCGACGCGCTGCTCGCCGGCCATGTAGAAGTCGCCGAGCACCTGTTTCGCGATCCCGATGCCGCCTGCCTCGGCCATCTGGGTTCCGATCTGCTGGGCGAGGAAGCTCTTCCACATCTCGCCGGCTATCCCCGTGCCGTAGACGCTCTCGGCCTGGGACGGCAGCATCTTCTCGATGAAATTCTGCAGCACCATGGCCTCGAACTTCACGTAGGAATCGGCCTCCGGCGTGCGGGTCGCGACCCGCCCGACCTGTTCGGCGCGAGCCGTGCTCGAGGCGGCCTGCGAGAACGCCTCGGCGTTCTTCGCCCCGCCGATCGACATCAGCCTGGCGCGCGCAGCCTCCAGCGCGGCCGGGTCCGCCGCCCGGGCGACGTCGAGCACGATGTCGCTTGGTGGAGAAATAGCCAAGGGCCGTCCTCGCCTTCTGCTTCGCTGCTTTCTGTTCTCGCAAAACAAGCTTGCCGCAGGCTTGCCCGCTCCGGCGTCAGGTTTTGCGCGGGGTAATCAGCCGCTCCACCGCCTCCAGCCCGTTGAGTTCTTCGGCCTTCCGCTCGTCGCCGCGCCGGGAATCGTGAAAATCCTGCTCGATCCGGTCCTTGCGGACGTTCTCCCTGGCGATCTTCCCTGCCTCCTCGGCGGCGGCCTTCACGAAGGCGTCGCGCTTTTCCATCGCGCGGGTGATGCCGCGCTCGTAGAGATCCGGAAAGAGCCCCGACAGCGAGCCGACACCTTCCTTCCGCGCGGCGATCTCGGCGGCCTCCGCATCCGCGGCGTTGGCCTGGCCCAGCAGTCCCGCGCGGCGCAGCTCGTGCATGGCGGTGAGCTTGTTCTGGACCCGCAGGAGGCGCTTGAGGCGATCGGTTCGTTGCGTCATGGGCTATCTCCCGATCGTGACCGGCACGAAACCCTCCGCGAACAGATGCAGCATCGGCCCGATCCCGAGGTAGACCAGGAGCAGGCCGCCCGCCAGCACGAAGGGCAGCGAGATGAAGTAGATCGGTATCTGCGGCGTCATCTTGTTCACGAAGCCGATCGCCAGGTTCACGAGGATGCCGTAGGCGACGAACGGGCTGCCGAGCTGAAGCATCACCATGAAGGATTCCGAGAGTGTATCGGTGACGTCGGTCAGCGCGGAGCGGGGGCTGAAAAGGAGGTTGGGCGGGGCGATGCGATAGGACGCCACCAGCCCCTTGATGATCTCGTGGTGAAAATTCAGGACGAACAGAAGCATCAGCGCCGAGAAGGTGATGAGATTGGCGATCGGCGCCTGCGGCTCGGCCTCCTCGATCGCCGGCGTCACCATGCCTCCGAACCCCATCATCATCGCCATCGCCGTTCCGATGAACTGCAACGCCAGGACATAGATCCTGGTCATGATGCCGATCAGCGCGCCGATCAGGATTTCGGAGATGACGAGGCCGGCAAGCACGACCGGTTCGCGGCTGGCGAAGGGGACCAGGCTGTCCCACAGATGCATCAGCAGTGCGAAGGTCGCGGCGACTGCCACGAAGAGCCGTATCTGCACGGGCACGCGGACGCTGGAAAGGCCGGGCATCAGCATGAAACAGGCGCCGATGCGGCAGAAGGCCAGGAAGGCCGCGATGACGAGCTGGTTCGTCAGCAGGCTCAAGAAAGCGAGCCCAGCACCCGGATCTCCGCTCCCTTCGCGATCTCGACATGCGACAGCACCGGAAGGGTGGGGAAGAGCCGTTCGATGATCATTCGGACGTAGGGCCGGGCGTCGGGCGCGGTCACGATGACGAAGCGTTCGCCCGTATCGAAGTGCTTGCGAATCACCTTCGCGGCCTCCTGCCCGAACTCTTCGAGGAGCCTCGGGTCGATGTCGAACTCGCGCACCTCGCCCTTGGCGTCCCGCTTGAGGGACTGGTGGAAGACCAGGTCCCAACGGTTGCCTAGGCGCAGCACCTTCATGACGCCGCCATGCGAAAGGTCGCCGCAGATCTGCTGCGACATTCGGATGCGGACATGCTCGACGATCTGCTCGGTCCGGCGCACATGCGGCGCGATCTCGGCGATGGCCTCGATGATGAGGTGAAGGTTGCGGATCGACACGCGTTCGGCCAGCAGCAGCTTCAACACGGCCTGGAGGCCGGGATAGGATATGCTCGACGTGCAGATCTCGTCGGCGAGCTTGCGGTACTCGGGATCCTGCCGTTCCAGCAGCGCCTTCATGTCCTTGTAGGAGAGAAGCTGCGGCAGGTTGTTGCGGATCACCTCCGAAAGATGCGTGAGAAGCACCGAGAGATTGTCGGCGAAGGCGTAGTTGTCGCGCTTCAGGTCCTCGGCGAAGGTCTCGGGAACCGAATAGGCGCGCATGCCGAAGGCGGGTTCGCGGACCTCTTCGCCGGGCATGTCCGGCGGTTCCTGGCTGCCGAGAAGGATCATGACCTCTCCGACGCGCACCTGGTATTCCGCGACCACCGTGCCGTGGATCTTGATCTGGTAGCTCTTGGGGGGGATCGAGAAATCGTCGGTCAGCCTCACCTCGGGAACGACGAAGCCGTACTCGAGCGCGAATTTCTTGCGCATCTTGCCCATACGGAACGCGAGTTCCTGGTGCGACGCGAGAAGCCGGGTGGAAAGCTGCTTTCCGATCAGGAGCTCGATCTCGGCGGTCTTCAGGGAAGACTTGACGGAGTTCTTGTCCTCTTCCTCCTTGACCACCTGCTTCTTGCGCTCCTCCTCGACCTCGGCCGCCACGCGGCGGTTCTCCCGCATCGGTATCACGTAGCCCACCGCCGCCATCGAGAGCGCCAGTGCCAGGAAGGGAAACAGCGGCAGCCCCGGCAGGATGGCGAGCAGGAGCAGCAGCCCGGCGGCCACGTAGAGCGCGCGGGGATAGGCGGAGAGCTGGCCGAAGACGGCCTGGTTCGCCGAGCCGCGCGTACCGCCCTTGGAGACGAGCAGGCCGGCGGCGAGCGAGACGATGAGGGCGGGGATCTGCGTCACCAGACCGTCGCCCACCGACAGCTTCACGAACACGTCGGCAGCCTCGCCGAGGCCCATCCCGTGCCGGCCGTAGCCGATGGCGATGCCGCCGACGATGTTGACGCCGGTAATGATGAGGCCCGCGATGGCGTCGCCGCGGACGAACTTCGAGGCGCCGTCCATCGAGCCGAAGAAGGAGCTTTCTTCCTCGAGTTCGCGCCGGCGCGCCTGCGCCTGCTTGTCGTCGATCATGCCGGCGGAAAGATCGGCGTCGATCGACATCTGTTTGCCGGGAATGGCGTCGAGCGTGAAGCGGGCGCCGACTTCGGCGATGCGGGTCGAGCCCTTGGTGATGACGATGAAATTGACGATGATGAGTATCAGGAAGACGATCAGGCCGATGACGAAATCGCCGCTCATGACGAGGTTCGAGAACCCGCCGATGACATAGCCGGCCGCGTTCGTCCCCTCGTTGCCGTGCGAGAGGATCACGCGCGTGGTGGCGATGTTGAGTGCCAGCCGCAACATCGTGGCGATCAAAAGGATGGTGGGGAACGAGGAAAAGTCGAGCGGCCGCTGGATCCACAGCGACACCATCAGGATGAGGACCGCCAGCGCGATCGAGAAGGCCAGGCCGATGTCGATCATGAACGACGGAATCGGCAGGAACAGCACCGCCAGGATCGTGACGATGCCCATCGCGAAGAAGATGTCGCGACTGTTGCGCGCGGCCGCGGCCGGTACGGGTGTGGTGGTGACTGATACCGCCATCTTGGCGCGGAACTCCATCCTGCTCTCAGGCAGGGGAGACTAGAAGCTCAAGCTTGCGCGAGGGGTGAGGAGCGGGCCGATCCCGGCGGAATCAGAAGCCGTTCTGGATGCGCTGGAAGATAACGTCGGTGAAGCTCGATATCTGCGCGCCCACGAAGGGTCCCGAGAAGGCGACGGCGAGAAGGATCGCGACGATCTTCGGCACGAAGGTGAGGGTGATTTCCTGGACCTGCGTCAGCGCCTGGACCAGCGCGATCGACACGCCGACGAGCATGGCGACGACGACCGCCGGTCCGGAGGCGAGCAGGACCGTCCAGATCGCATACTGGACGATCTCGAGGGCATCGGCTTCGTTCATGGCCGGACCGTAGCCTTCACTTGATGGTCACGCCAGTCCCGATCTCGAGCTCGGATCCGTCTTCGAGGACGGCGACCACGCCCGAATCGGTAATCCGCGCCTCGACGACCTTGCCGGAGATCTCGCCGTCCGCGGAGGTCGCGGTGCGGCCGATGATGCTGGTGGCCTGCGTGAGCATCGAAAACTGGAGAAGCTGGTCGAGCTTCGTGTTCGTCTGGACGGACTGCTCGACCTGGGAGAACGTCGCGAGCTGGGCGACATAGTCCGTCGAATCCATCGGCTTCGTCGGGTCCTGGTTCTTCATCTGCGTGACGAGCAGCCTGAGGAACGATTCGTAGTCGACGGTCGTCGCGGCCTTCTGCTGGGAAGCGGAGGTGCCGGAGAGGGATGCGATGGCGTCCAATGTCATGACGCGCGTGCCTCCATCGAGGTAACATCGGGGATCCGCGGCGTGTTCTTCTGCTCGGCGATGATGACCGCCTCGATGGGAAACAGGGTGCGGATCAGTTTCAGGGCGTCGTAGATATGGCCCTCGGCGACCATGCGGTCGACCTGCTTCAGCGAGGCGAGGATCTGATCGTTGCTGAAGCTCGCGAGCAGCATCGGCAGCGACTTCCGGAACATGTCGCGCGCTTCCTTCGCATCCACCGGGTTCATGAGGATGACCTGGACGATGAAGTAGAGCTGGCGCAGCGGCGTCGATGCGTTCTCCGGCAGCATGACGTGATTTTCGAGCAGGAACTGCACGTCGTTGAGGAACTCGATCGACGTCTTGCGGTCCACCTTCACGACGGCGCCGTTGATGTAGATCTTTTCGTTGGCCTTCAGCGATATCTTCAGCGTGTTCTTCATTGAATTCCATCCCGGATGATCTGGGACACCTCGATCAGGCCGTCGAAATTGTCCGAATCTCCCCGGCGGACCGCTTCCGCTTCCCTCAAGAGCCACAGGCCGATGGAGATCAGGTTTGCGCGCAGCTCGTTGGGAAGCTGGTTTTCCGGGCTGCCGAGGTCCTCGATGAACGAAGTCCAGACCCGGTTCAGGAAATGGACGGCCTCGACGGCCTGCATGGAACTGGTCCCGCCGTCGCGCGCCGCCACGAGCAGGTCGATGGAGCGCGACAGCAATTGTCGCTCGCGGTCCTTGGCGTCGACAAGGGAGTCGGTTTGGATCTCGGCGTATGAAAACTGATACATCTCGCTTCCGTATTCGATGCGCGCCGTTGCCGGCGGCGGATTAAGACAAAAGCCTCGTCAGGCTCAGCTGTTGTATGCGGGCAGTCAGAGCGTAGGAGGTTTCGATCTGTGATATCAACGCGTTGACTCGTGTGGACGCTTCATAGGGATCGACGCCTTCGAGGTCTTGCAGGAAGCTCTTGAAGATGTCGGACTGCATGGTGATGCGCTCGGTCGCCTGGCTGATGCGCTGTTCGACGAAGCCTGTCTTCGCCTGAGTCTGGGCTATGTCACCCATGGCCTCCCCGACGAGAAGCGTCGCGCTCTTGGCGATGGTGGCGAGGGCCTGGTCGTTCAGCGGCGCCTCGAAGAGGTTGGCGACCATGGTCGCCGCCATCACCAGCTTGCGGATACCCTCGTTGTTGGCGCTGACGGAGGTCTCCGCCGTCTCGTTGAGCGCGATGCGGGTGGTTATCCCCTGGTCCGTCGCTTCGGACCAGACCGACGACCAGCCGGCTCCGAGGAACAGCTCGCTTGCCGCGCCGTCCATGAATGCCGTCATCTCTTCGGGGGTGATGTCGGCGGCTGCAGCGTCGCTCTGGGCAAATCCGAATTCAGCCTCGAAGGCGGCGTCGAACGCCGCTTTGGCGGGCGAACCGGACGCGAAATAGTCAGCAAGCGGAACGACATCGGTGTTCACGCCGGCGAAGATGTGTTCGCCGTTGAAGCTGGAGTTGACGATCCCGGTCAATGCCTGAAGCATCGACACGGCCGACTGCCGCGTGGTCTCCGGCGTGGCGTTGCCGGAAGAGGCGGACGTCATCGCCGTCAGGAAGGTCGATGCGGCATCGGAGAGTTGGGACAACGAGTCCTGCGTCGTCGTGAGGCGTGAAGACACCAGCGTGTTCGAATCCGCGAGCGCCTTCAGGCGATCGATGTCGCGCGACAGCGACACGGTCTTGCCCGCGCGCACGCCGAGCGCCAGGCCGGTGTCGGCGACCTTCCCGCTCTGCACTTCCTTCTGCCCGGCGACGAGATCCGCCTGCATGCGGGTCATCGAGTACCGCAGGGCCTCCCGGATCGAACTGGTCGAGACGTAGGAGAGTTTCATCGCAAGGTCACGCCATGTCCAGGAGGGTGCCGAGCATCTCGTCGACGGTCCGGAGGATGCGCGCCGACGCCTCGTAGGCGTGTTCGAGATCGAGGAGCAGGGTCATCTCGACGTCCACGTTGACGCCGGTCTCGCTTGACAGCGCTTCCTGTGTGCGCGTCAGCATGGCGCTGCTCGTCAGTTCGGCGCGCGACGCGTTCTGGCGCAGGCCCTCGATCCAGCCGACGGAGTTCGCGGTGAATTCGCTGAGGCTCACGCTGGTCGCGATGCCGGCTCCGGCGTCGAACGACATGTCCTTGTCGATCGCGTCGCCGTACTTGATCAGCAGCGCGGAGTAGGACGCTCCCGCCGAGTTCGCGCGATAGGCCGTTCCGTTCGCGCCGCCGTCGCGCAGCAGGGTCGGGTCGCCGCCGCGATCGGAATCGAAGGCGGCGTTCACGGAAATGTCGGCGGCCAGGCCGGTGCTGGCCGATCCGGCGGCCGGCAGCGCCGGGCCGCCGCTCCAGGTGAAGAGACCCGCGAGAGCGGATGCCCCGCCGCCGCTCTGGTCGGTTTCGGCGAATGCCTGGATCGTGCCGCGCGCTATCTCGTCCAGCTGCGACTGAAAGGTCACCGCCACCTCGTCGCGCAGCTTGATCAGGCTGCCGAGCTTGCCGGAGATGGCCGACATAGAGTCATTGGAGGACAGCGGGACTCCGTCGATGTAGACCGCGTTGCCCTCGATGCCGGCGCCGAAGACGGTGGTCGGCTCGAACGACACCTGCCGCGCGACGGTCTCGAACAGGGTCGAGCCGTCGGCGGTCGTGATCACCATGTCGGAGTTCGCGCGGGTGAACGTGGATATCGGCACGTACTCGGCGATCTGCCGCAGCAGCGCGTTGCGCTGGTCCATCGCGGTGTTTGCGTCGCGTCCCGTCGACGTGGCGGCGATGACCGCCTTGTTCGCCGTTTCGAAGTCAGCGAGAAGCTTGTTGAGATCGTCCACGGCCGTGCCGATTTCGGCATCGGCATCGGCGCGGAATGACTGGATCTGGGCGCTGCCCTCGTTCAGCGACCGAACGACCTGGCGGGCGGCGTCGAGCGCTCCTTCGGCGAGGTTGGCGCTCGATGGCGTGGCCGCGTAGAGTTGCAGCGCTTCCTGGAGTTTGCCCAGCGCGGTCGCCGCCGAAGAGGCATTGTCGCTGCCATTGACGGCCAGGGCCAGGTCGTTGAGCCTCGACAGCAGGCCCTGCTGGCCTTCCCATTGCGAAAGCGCCGACAGGTTCTGCTTCTCCAGGGCAGCGTTCGCGGCGCGCTGGATGGTGGAAACGCGCACGCCGGTGTCGGTGCTGGTAAGCACCGCGGACCTGCGCGAGTAGTCGGCGTTGTCCGCATTCGTGATGTTCTGCGAGACGACGCTGGTGCGGCGAGAGGTCGCCAGAAGCGCGTTTTGAGCGATGCTCAGCGCGGTGCTCAGCGACATTCCCTATGGTCCCCCGACCCGAACATTCGAAAAGCTACCTCTTGAGATTGACCAGGATGTCCATGAGTTCCGAGCCGGTCTGGAACACCTTGGAATTGGCTGTGTAGCTGCGCTGTGCTTCGATCATCGAGGTCAATTCCTCGCCGATGTCGACATTGGAGGCCTCGATGGCGCCGGAGCTGATGTTGCCGAAGCCGCCCTTGCTCGCAAAACCGAAGAAGACGTCGCCCGAATCCGCGCTCTGGCTGAAGACGTTGCCGCTTTCGACCGTGAGCCGGTCGGGGCTGCGTACGTTCGCCAGGGGGATCTTGTAGAGCGCTTCCAGGCTACCGTTCGCATATTGCGCGTAGATCGTACCGTCGTCGCCGAATTTCACGCCGGTCATCGGGCTGGCCGCGCTGCCGTTCACCTCGGCTTCGCCGGGAACGAACTCCGTGGCGAGCTGCGTCATCTTCGCCAGGTCGAGTTTCATCGTCTCGCCGCCGGGGATAGGAATCTCGATGTTGGTCGCGCTCCCCGCGGCAAGCTTGCCGTTTTCCGGGTCGAATTTCAGGGTCTGGATGGCAAGGGCTTCGGAGGAATATGGAAAGCCGGTGGTCGCGGTCCCGTCGGCCCGCGAGTACACCGCGACCTCCCACTCGTTTGCGGCGGTCTTTGTGAAGTAGACGTCCAGCAGCACTTCGTCGCCGAGCTTGTCGTAGGAGACCAGCGAGATCTTGTTGGTGTACTCGGCTCCGGCCACGTTCTTCGAGGGAAGCTTGGCGGCGTCGACAATGTCGGCCTTCGCCGGCAGGTTCGCCGAATAGGTGCCGAAGGTGGAGGGAACCGCCTTCATCGCCTGCTGCGAGATCTTGACGGCCTCGAGCCCGGCGAAGCCGTTCGCGGTGGTGCTCGGGTCGCCGTTCGCATAGCTGTAGCCGAGAAGATAGAACCCGGCTGCGTTGACCAGGCGCCCCTGGTCGTCGGGAACGAAGGAGCCCGCCCGCGTCAGGAAAGGCTGGCCCGAAGCGTCCTTGACGACGAAGAAGCCGTTCCCGTCGATGGCGAGGTCTGTCGCGGAGGTCGTGTACTGGATGACGCCCTGGCGCGCGACCGCCGCGCGGATATCGGTCACCACGCCGCCGGAGGAGTATGTGCTCGTGCCGCCACCGCTGATCATCAGCGTCGAGAATTCGGCCGATGCCTTCTTGTAGCCGTTCGTGCCCGAATTGGCGATGTTGTCGGCAACCGTGCCGAGCCTGTTCGACTGGCCCTGCATGCCGGACACGCCGGTCCGCATCATTCCGTAGAGGCTCATTGCAACCTTCCCTCGTATTCAGCGCCGCTGATCCTGAGGCTAACGCAGCTGACTTGCGCGAAACTGTACTCGCTCCGCTCTCGAGGTCTGCCGCCTCCGTGGCAGGGTTCGCGGACGGCCAAGGGGCCGCCCCGGATCCCCGTCAGGCGTTCAGGCAGTAGCCAAGGAAGCGCTTGGAATCGATCGGATCGAAGCCGAGCCGCTCGCGAAGCTTCTTGCGCAGCTTGCTGACGTGGCTTTCCACGACGTTCTCCTCGACGTCCTCGTCGAAGATGCCGTAGATCGCGTTGAAGACCTGCGTCTTGGTCACCCGGCGTCCACGGTTGTTCGCCAGGAACTCGAGGATACGCCGTTCCCGCCGCGGCAGCGGCAGCGGCTCGCCGTTGATCTCGGGATCCTTGCCGTTCATGAAGATGCGGAGGCTGCCGATGTCGGTCGAAGCGCCGTCGTCGTTGGCGCGCCGCCGGATCGCGGCGATCCTCGCCATGATCTCGCGTATGTGCACCGGCTTGCGGATGACGTCGTCGACGCCCGATTCGAACAGCCTGAGCGTGTTCTCCAGCGAGTGCTGTTCGCTCAGCGCGATGACCGGCGCGCCGGTCCGTTCGCGCAGCATCCGGGGTGAAATCGGATGCGTGTCGCATTCGCCGATGAGGAAAGCGCCGATGGCCTGGAGATCCTCGTCCGCCGCGCTCGAAACCCACTCGCCGAATTCGGTCGCGCCGAACCCCGCGCTTGGAACGCCCTCTCTACCAAAAAGCGAAGAATACCCCTCTTTTACGCGTGCACGCTCATCCACAATGACAATCATCGGCCCGCCCTCCGAATCAGTTCCATGGTCCGCCGAGAAAAGGCGTAACCGGTGGCGGGAATCGCGGACAACTGTAAGATCTTGTATGTTGAAAAACGGGATTCCCCTCAGGTAATCCCCGCAGTCATCCACAGCATATCCACAGGCGGCATTGGCCCGTTTTGGCTGATCGGAGAAGATCGATATCGCTCACTGGTTGCAGAAGGCGCGGGCGTTTTCGGTCCAGCTTCCGAAGCCGGTCGCGACCATGTTGGCGATGACGCGACAGACATACCGCTTCTGTGCCGGGTCGTTGTCGGGACCGGCGTGATAGCGCGCCACAGCCATCGACCAGGTGGAATGGCGCCGCTTCAGGTCGGACAGGAACCGCGCCGCATAGTCGACATTTCGGCGCGGATCGAACATGTCGGAGAGGTTGTCGAACTTGTCCGAGTGGTAGTGATGGTTGATCTGCATGCAGCCGATGTCGATCAGCTTCTTCCCATCCCGGCGCGCGGCGGCGAACATGCGCTCCGCCTCCGCGGGCGAACCGGCGAAAGACGCCTTCCCCTCGATGTTCAACGCATAGGGTTGAAGGCTTCCCTTGCGGCCGGTTTCGGTCAATCCTACTGCATATAGTATGCCGGCAGGCACGCCATACTTGTGCGACGCGCGCAAGATTTCGCCTTCGCATGGATTGGACGGGGCCGCGACCGCCAGGCTAGATGTAAATGCCGTCAGCAGAAGGCCGAGTGCGAGATAGGTTTGCATCGCTCTCCTGGGGGATGGTGTTGCTTCGGTTCTGGTTGCTGCCCGACTGTCCCTGGTCTTTCCCGGACCCTTGCGACAGGCTTGCAGATGCATCGCCGGAGCGTCCGCCCGAGCCCGATTGCGGCTGATTGCCGGTGCCCTGCGACTGCTGCTGGATGCTCACGTCCTCGACGCGGAAACCCAGGCCGCGCAGCGACGAAACGATCGCATCGCGCTCCCCGGAAAGACGGTGATAGGCCTCCGGACTGTCGACACGAATTTCAACTGAAAGTTGTTCTCCGGTCAATCGCAGGCGGGCATTGACCTCTCCGAGATTGGCCGGATTCAGCTGTATTTTCAGGTCGCGAATGGGAGCCTGTTGACTCCTCGAGACATCCGCTTCGAGCGTATTAATCTGCTCTATCGCGCTCCGCCATTCTCCATCTCCCGCGATTGCCGCCGCCAGGCCGGCAACGGTACGCAGGTTCTGGGGTGCGGGAGCGATATTTGGCGTGTCGCTGACGACCCTTACGCGAGGATCGCCCTCACCGGACACCGTCGCAGCGGTCGCGGAAGGGCCGCTGCCCTGGCCATCCTCGGCCGCTTCGGCGGCATCCCCCGCCGCGGTGATCGCATCCGTTACTGACACCGCGCTGGCGGCCTTCGCCGATCCGTCCCGGCGTGCTTCCTCGCCCGGTCCCTCGTCCGCGCTCTCGCCGTCTTCCGCATTTTCAAGGGCGCTCGCGACGCCCGCTGCCGCCGGCTTACCCGTGTCCCCCGGCAAGCGGAGGCCGGGTTCGGGTTGCTGGTTCGGAAGCGAGGCTTGCGCAACGAGAGCGATCGCGGCGTCCACCGGTACCTCGAGTTCGTCCGTCTTGCCCTCGCCATGGTCCCCGGGCCCGCTCTCGTCGTCCTCGAGACCATCCGTCTCCGGATCGGATGCGGCGTCCTTCGCGTCCGTGCGCGGAGCGAATATCGCGAACATCTTCGACAGCCGCTGCAAGGGCGAAAGCTCGCTTTGCTCCTCGGATACACGAGGCGATGCCTCATCGTCGATGCCGGTGGCACGGGCGTCGTCGGCCTTGGCGTTCGCTTCCACATCCATCCCCTCGGGCTGGCCGGTACCGCCTCCCGACACCGCGCCTTCCGGGTCGCGCGCCGCAGGCGCGGCCTTGCGGCCGGCGCCTTCCAGCAGGTTGGAGAAGGGGTCTCCCTCTCCTGCCGCGTGCTGGCCGGCGGGCCGCGCCGAAGGGGCCGCTGGCATCGGCATTGCTGCGACGGGTGTCATTCCTTCACTCCTTCCAGGAGGCGATCCACCGCATCCAGCTTCTCGCGAACCGAACTGACGAGTTCGCGGGAGACGGTGTCGACCTCGTCCGCGGCCGCCGATCCGGGTGACGTCGCGGCGCCGGGATGATCTTCGGGATTTTTCGCCGCAACCGGATGCGCGGCTTCGCCCGCTGCTTCCGATGCGTGGGAGGCCGTCGTTTCGGACACCGCCGGCTGCGATGCCTTCTCCACGGGCGGGTTCTCTCCCGTGGGCGGTGCCAGCACCTCGGCTGCAATCGCCCTTGCGGCGAGCAGGAGCTTGCGGTCGCGCGGCGAAAGCTGATCGGGATCGACCTTCTTCAGGTTCTCGAGCACTTCCTCGACGTTTTCGGACGTGATGGAGGCGATGGCCTGGTAGAGGGTGGCACGCGGGTCCTCCTCGCCTTCCACCTGGCGGGAGATATCCGTGGCATGACCGGAAGCGAATGCGGAGCGGGCCACCTGTCCCTTGATCGTGCTGCGCCGCGCGAGACGCAGGTAGATCGCCTCCTGCTGCGCTGGGTTCATCAGCGATACGATCGTCTTGATCTGCGCCTCGGTGATGGCGTCGTGGAAGGTCACCATGCCCTCCACGAAGGCATCCGCGAACTCGCTGGCATAGGGCGACCGCAGGAAGCGGCGGGTATACTGTTCCGCCAGGACGAGGAAGCGGTCCGGCCGGTCGAGGGCCAGCACCAGGGGCATGGACCGACGCAGCGCGGCTTCCTCCACCAGCGTACCGGGCGCGAGCAGCCGCGCCTGGTCCATCAGCTTGAGTGCCGCCTCAGGATGCTTGATGCCCGTGATGGAACCCTTGACGAGCGCCACGAAGGCGCCGGTCTCGCTTCCCCTTGCCATCGGATCGATGGGTGCGAGGATTTCGCCCGCCTTGACCATCCGACCGGTCATGTAGGCCAACACGCCCTTTCCAAGCACCGCGTCCTCGCCCTCGAGATGGAGCTTCGAAAGCACCACCTCGATGGTCGTGGGATTGCCGCCGCTCATGGCGTAGACCAGAAGGGCCGTCAGGTTCCGCCGGTCCTCGAATTCTTGGGGACTGGCTGTCCGGAAGCGCTCGTCGGTGAGGGCGAGGAGCTTCTGCTGCATCGGCATTGCCGCATGATCGCCGCGCGCGAGCTGGTCCTGCACCAGCTGGAGCGAACGCACCATCTTGTAGAGGTCGAGCGTGCCGGCCGCATGCGCGTTCGCCCCGCCGACGGCGAGGAGCGCCAAGGCAAGCGATGCGGCCGTCCATTTCATCCCCGGGTTTCCAGAAGGATCTCGATCCTGCGGTTCCGGTCCGCGTAGGGATCGTCCGGCACCTTGAGCTGCCGGTCGGCGAAGCCGGCGACTTCCTCGACGCGCCGTTCCTCGAGGCCGCCGCGCACCAGCATGTAGTAGGCCGACTGCGCGCGCGCCGAGGAAAGGCGCCAGTTGTCGTAGGTCTTGCTCTTGAAAGGACGCCCGTCCGTGTGGCCGTTGATCGTGATCTTTCCGTTGCGTCCGTTGAGGATCGCGGCCACCTTCTCCATGGCAAGCACGAGTTCGCGGTGCGGTACGGCCGAGCCGATCTCGAACATGCCGTAGTCGAGCTGATCGGTGAGCGAGATGACGACGCCGCGTTCGGTGGGCGTGACGGTGATGCCCTCGGCGATTTTCTCGCCCTGGCCAAACGCCTTCGCCAGTTCGGCCCTGATCTCCTTCGCGGCATCGACCGCGGCGGGATCGATGCCGGGTTCCACCTTTTCCGCTGGTTCTGCTTCCTCGCTCTTCGCCGCGTCCGCCGGTTCCGCCTCGGTCTGCCGGTGGAAGGCGTCGTCGGCGAAGGGGTCGTTCTCGGATGCGGCCGGGCCCATGCCGCTGCGGGGGTCGGCGCCTTCGCTGGCTTCCGGCACCTGCGGATGCTCGAAGAGGTCGGGCTCGCCCGGAAGGTCCTGTTCGACCTGCTTGGACCAGAAGTCCGGGGCGAAGGGGTCGCGGAAGGATTCGCCACCCGCGGCGCCCGTGGCGGCCCCCGCGGACTGCGCGCCGCCGTCGCCCTTGGCGCTCAGGTTTTGCAACTCGCCGGATTCGGCGGCGATCTCGGCCAGCACGGCATAGGGGTCGGAAAAGAGATGCTCGTCGGACTGGAGTTCCGCCTTTTCACCCTCCTTCGAGTTCATCTGCTCGCCGACTCCGGAGGAGGAAGGGCCGGTCGACTTCGACGACGTGCTCTCTTCGGACGGCGTCTCGGTGGAGCCCTGCTCTTCCTGGGGACCGGCCCCGACGTCGTCCAGGCCGCGCCGGCTGGAATTGCGGTCTACGAGCTTGATCGGGTTGAAATAGCTCGCGACCGAGACCTTGGTCTCCTCGTTGGCGGCGTTGATCAGCCACATCACGAGGAAGAAGCACATCATTGCGGTCATGAAGTCGGCGAAGGCGATTTTCCAGACGCCGCCGTGGTGGGCGTCATGGTCGTCGCCATGGCCATGCTTGACGATGATGATCTCGTGAGGATGTCCCGCGTCGTGACCACTCATTGCAATGTCTCCGACAGCGCATGCGACCACTCCGAAAGCCGCGTCTCGTAGAGGCTTTCATCGATGCCGACTTCCAGGTCGAAACCGTCGGTTTCGGTGAATTCGATGCGACCGGAATGCTCGCCGACCGCCGCCTCCAGCGCTTCGAAAAGCGACAGCGGTCCGCGTACCCTGATGCGCACCGCGCCGGAATCGCGGATGGCCTCCCTGATGATCGCGGCGAGGATGGCGACCGACTTCTCCTGAAGGCTCGCCGTCAGCACGGGACCGAGGAGTTGCGACGTCACAGACGAGGTGACGCTGGTCAGCCTCTCCTCCAGGGCCGCCAGTTGCTCCCTGAGCGCCGATCCGGCCTCGCGGCCGCATTCTTCCCGCAACGTCTCCAATGCCTCGGCATGCGCGGCCTTCTCCGCTTCGAGCGCCGCCTGGAACTCGCCCTCCAGACGGTCCCGAAGTTCTGCCTCCGCCTTGGCCACCGCTTCCTCTACCAGCGCGCCGACGTCGACTTCTTCCGCGGGCGCGGCCAGGTCCAGCTCGTCCAGCGGCTCGCCGAATTCCGGTTGCTCGAAGTCGAACGACGGCGTTTCGGCGAAAGCCGGTCCCGACGGCGCCGGCTTGCCGAAATCGACGAGGAGGTCCGCGACCGTGCGCATCAGGCCGCGGCCGCCTCGGCGTTAACCCACTTGCGCAGGATGGCGGCGGTGCGCTCCTCGTTGATGTCCACCATGTGGGCGAGGCGTTCCTGCGGCGCCGGACGCAGTCGCATCTTGAGCTCCTCCATCACGTCGCTCTCGCTCGGGTTGCCACCCATTCCGGCGAAGCCGCCCATTCCCCCGCCGCCGTCCATGTCGGCCAGCGGATCGGGCAGCGCGATGTTGTTCAGCGGGGAATCGAAGGGGAGCTGCAGATCCGCGAAGTTCGACCCCTCCACGCTCTCCGTCTTCGTCAGGGCCTTTGTCAGCGGGCGGAGCCCGAACCAGGAGACGAGGAAAACGACGATGACGAAGGCCAGCGCGTTGATCATCGAGCCGGTGTAGCGGCCGGCGATCTCCAGATATCCGGGCTCGGCCATGGCGTCGCCCGCCATTTCCCCGACGAACGAGAGCGCGGTGACCGAAACCTTGTCGCCGCGTTCGGTGTCCAGCCCGGCGGCGGTCGAAACGACGTTCTCGATCTCCGCGATCCGCGCATCGACCTGTTCGGCCGTCGGGTTTTCGCCGAGCGTGGCCATCACCTGGTCGCGGTTGATCACGACGGCGATCGAAAGCTTGGAGATCGAATAGCCGTTGCTGGTGGTGGCGATCCGCTTGGAGTTCAGTTCGTAATTGGTGATTTCCTCGCGCCGTTCGCTGGTTTCGTTGGATGTCGGCGCCTGGGCGGCGACCGCGGCCTCGTCCGGCAGGTTCTGCTCCACGCCGGCCGGCGTGGACGCGCCGCTCTCGTTGGAATTGTCGTTCGAGCGGATCGTCTGGATGGAGCGCTCGACCTTGGAATCGGGGTCGAAGATCGTCTCCTCGATCTGTCGGCTGTCGGTGTTCACGACCGCCTTGAC
The DNA here is from genome assembly GCF_040839445.1 of Aquibium pacificum. NCBI lineage: Bacteria > Pseudomonadati > Pseudomonadota > Alphaproteobacteria > Hyphomicrobiales > Phyllobacteriaceae > Aquibium > Aquibium pacificum. Next base: position 136,016 of record NZ_JBDPGJ010000001.1, read on the forward strand.
GCTGGCGCGGAAATTGTCCCGGCCGAGAAAGGGCGACAGGGCCTTGTGGATGTTGTCGGCAACCTGGCTCTCGACCGTCCGTTCGATGCTCATCGAGCGGTTGAGGGAACTGCTGGACGGGTCGTCGCCGCTGGCGAGGAGGGAGCCGTCGGTGTCCAGCACGGTGACGTTGTCGGAGGTGAGCCCCGGAACGGCTGCCGCGACCATGTGCCGGATCGAGTTGGCGGTCTTGATCTCGTCGATGCCGCCGGACCGGATGACGACCGAGGCGGTCGGCTGCTGCTCCTCGCGGCGGAAATTCGCCTGCTGCGACATCACGATGTGCACGCGGGCCGACTTCACCCCGGAGATCGACTGGATGGTGCGTGCGATCTCGCCTTCCAGCGCGCGCACGCGCGTCACCTCCTGCATGAAGGAGGTCAGACCGAGGGACCCGACATTGTCGAAGAGTTCGTAGCCGGCATTGGAGCTGCTGGGCAGTCCCTTCTCGGCAAGGATCATTCGCGCGCGTCCGGTGTAGCCGGCCGGTACCATCACCGTCGTACCGTCCGCGCCGACATCGTAGGAAAGGCCCGCCTCGCTGAGGACCACGCCGATCTTGGCCACGTCGCTGCGGTCGAGCCCGACATAGAGGGTCTCGTTGGCGGGTCGGTTGAGGAAGATCGCGCCGCCGATGACGACGGCGAACACGAAGGCCAGGATGCCGCCGCCGATCGCGGTACGCCGGGGGCCGAACGCGGTCAGGTTGTCTATGATCTTCTGGAATTGTTCAGGCACAGGTCGGATTCCCGAATGACAGGCTTCGGGAGACTAGTGGCTGAACCTTGTGCGAAAATGATATCGGGCCGCTTCCATGGGAAGCGGCCCGACTGGAGGTGGCGCCCGGCGTACCGGACGCCGGTAAACTGCTTAGCGGAAGAGCGACAGGATGGTCTGCGAGTTGCCGTTGGCGATCGACAGCGCCTGGATGCCCAGCTGTTGCTGCACCTGGAGCGCCTGGAGACGGGTCGATTCCTTGTTCATGTCGGCATCGACGAGCGTTCCCACACCACGGTCGATGGTGTCCATGAGGTTGGAGGTGAACTCCATCTGGAGGTCGACGCGCTTCTTGGCAGCGCCCAGGTCGGAAGCCGCGGTGGTCATCAGCCCGATCGCGTTGTCGACGCCGGAGATGTAGGCTTCGAGGGTACTCAGGTCGGCCGCGCTGTTGGTGAGCGCCGAGATGTCGAGTGAGGCGACGGTGAACACCGTTGCACCGGTGGCTGTCGACTGATCGGCCAGTCGATCACCGGCTGTATAGGCCGGAGGCCCGACGATGTCGACGGACGTGTACTTGGCATCGAGGATGCCGGTGCCGGCGGCGGCGGCATCGGTTGCGGCATCGAACAGCTTGATCGACGAGGTGTCGACGGCGATCGTGCCGACCGATACGGAGCCATCGGCGGCGCGGGTAAACGACGACACCATGGTCTTGGAGGCGTTGTAGCCGGTGGCGCTGGAATCGACCGAGAGCCAGTTCTCGCCCGAGAAGGTGGACGCCGCGGCGTTGGAGGTCAGCTGACCCTGAAGCGCGGTGATCTCCGACTGGATCTTGGCGCGATCGACGCCCGGCTCGCGGGCAGCCACCAGCTTGGCCTTGATCTCGTCGACGACGTCGATGGCCGCCTTGATGCCGGTGTAGGCCGTATCGATCTTGGCGGCGCCAAGGCCGAGTGCGTCCTGCACGGTGGAAAGCGACTTGTTGTCGGATCGCATGGTGGTCGCGATCGACCAGTAGGCGGCGTTGTCGGACGCTTCCGAAACGCGATAGCCGGTGGAAATCCGGGCTTGGGTGGTTTCCAACGCCTTGTTGGTGGCCTGGAGGGTCTTCAGCGCCGTCATCGCTGAAGCGTTCGTCATGATACTCGACATGGGTGTCCCCTTTCACAAACTCTGAAACGCGACATGCCGGATTGAACCGGCAAGACGGTGCGGCGTCATGCCTTTCGCCGTGCGGCCGCGGCCGCCCGGCGATCCGTCTTCAACGCGCCTGCCTCTGGTCTGTTAGCGGAAGAGCGACAGGATGGTCTGCGAGTTGCCGTTGGCGATCGACAGCGCTTGGATGCCCAGCTGCTGCTGCACCTGCAGCGCCTGGAGACGGGTCGATTCCTTGTTCATGTCGGCGTCGACGAGCGTTCCCACACCACGGTCGATGGTGTCCATGAGGTTGGAGGTGAACTCCATCTGGAGGTCGACGCGCTTCTTGGCAGCGCCCAGGTCGGATGCCGCGGTGGTCATCAGGCCGATCGCGTTGTCGACGCCGGAGATGTAGTTTTCCAGGGTCGTCAGGTCCGCCGAGCTGTTGGTGAGCGCGGAGATGTCGAGCGAGGCAACGGTGAAACCGCCTGCCGACTGATCGGCAAGGATGAGACCAGTCGCCGCGTCATAGCGGCCGTCGAGGATGCCGGTGCCGGCGGCGGCGGCGTCGGTTGCGGCATCGAACAGCTTGATCGACGAGGTGTCGACGGCGATCGTGCCGACCGATACGGAGCCATCGGCGGCGCGGGTAAACGACGACACCATGGTCTTGGAGGCGTTGTAACCGGTGGCGCTGGAATCGACCGAGAGCCAGTTCTCGCCCGAGAAGGTGGACGCCGCGGCGTTGGAGGTCAGCTGACCCTGAAGCGCGGTGATCTCCGACTGGATCTTGGCGCGATCGACGCCCGGCTCGCGGGCAGCCACCAGCTTGGCCTTGATCTCGTCGACGACGTCGATGGCCGCCTTGATGCCGGTGTAGGCCGTATCGATCTTGGCGGCGCCAAGGCCGAGTGCGTCCTGCACGGTGGAAAGCGACTTGTTGTCGGATCGCATGGTGGTCGCGATCGACCAGTAGGCGGCGTTGTCGGACGCTTCCGAAACGCGATAGCCGGTGGAAATCCGGGCTTGGGTGGTTTCCAACGCCTTGTTGGTGGCCTGGAGGGTCTTCAGCGCCGTCATCGCTGAAGCGTTCGTCATGATACTCGACATGGGTGTCCCCTAAAACGCTTGTACACGACATACCGGGCTCGACCGGTAAGGCGGTGCGGCGTCATGCCTGTCGATTTCCTGACAACATCAGGATCGATCCGCCCTCAAATTCAAAAGTCCCGATCCCTTTTAGGACCGGGACGATTTGGTTTCAGTTAAGCGGATTGGTAAAGAGGACGTTAACCGCGGAAAAGCGACAGGATCTGCTGCGAATTGCCGTTGGCGATCGACAGCGACTGAATGCCGAGCTGCTGCTGCGTCTGCAAAGCCTGGAGACGGGTGGACTCCTCGTTCATGTCCGCGTCGACCAGGGTACCGATACCCTTGTCGATCGTATCCATGAGGTTGGAGACGAATTCCGTCTGTAGGTCGATGCGCTTCTTCACCGCGCCGAGATCGGACGCGGCCGTCGTCATCAGTCCGATCGCATTGTCCACGCCCTTGATATAGGCCTCGAGAGTGGCGAGGTCCGCCGCGCTGTTGGTGAGAGCGGAAATGTCGAGCGAAGCCACGGTGAAGACGGTGGCGCCGGTGGCAACCGACTGGTCGGTGAGGCGGTCACCGGCCGAGAAGGCCGGCGGACCGACAATGTCGGCGGAGGTATACTTGGCATCGAGAATGCCGGTGCCGGCTGCCGCGGCGTCGGTGGCGGAGTCGAACAGCTTGATCGACGCCGTGTCCACCGAGATGGTGGAGATGGACACGGAGCCGTCCGCGGCGCGGGTGAAGGAAGCGACCATCGACTTCGTGGCATTGTAGGAAGCGGCGCTTGAATCCACGGAAAGCCAGTTTTCGCCGGAGAAGCTCGACGCGGCGGCGTTCGAGGTCAACTGCCCCTGCAGGGCAGTAATCTCGGTCTGGATCTTCGCGCGATCGACGCCCGGTTCGCGAGCGGCGACCAGTTTCGCCTTGATCTCGTCAACCACGTCGATCATGGCACTCATGCCGGTGTAGGCGGTGTCGACTTTTGCGGCGCCTAGACCGAGCGCGTCCTGCACGGTGGAGAGAGCCTTGTTGTCGGAGCGCATGGTGGTTGCGATCGACCAGTAGGCGGCATTGTCGCTCGCCTCGCCCACCCGGTAACCGGTGGAGATGCGAGCCTGGGTCATTTCGAGATTTTTGTTGGTAGCCTGGAGAGATTTGAGCGCCGTCATCGCCGACGCGTTGGTCAGAATACTCGACATAGGGATGTCCCTTACTAACAAAACACAACACTTACAGGGACATACCGGACTTTACCGGTAGGACGGCGCGGCATCATGCCATCGGCGGCGAAGAACATCCGCGCCGATCCATCCTGTTAAGGATGTTCTGACAGGAAAAATTTACCAAACCGATAATTTTCGGACGGATTCTGGCGAAGGGATTAACGAAACCTTGCCGTCGTCAGTTGAACGACCGCACCAGACTGCCGACCAGCAGATTCCATCCGTCGATCAGGACGAAGAACAGGATCTTGAAGGGCAGGGAGATCACCGTGGGCGGCAGCATCATCATGCCCATCGCCATCGTCACGGTCGCCACCACCAGATCGATCACGAGGAACGGCAGGACGATAAGGAAGCCGATCTCGAAACCGCGCCTGATCTCCGAGATCATGAAGGCGGGAACGAGGATCCGCAGGTCGACCTGCTCGCCGCTGACGACCGTCTGGCCGCGCTCGCGGGCGAGGTCGGCGAACAGGTTGAAGTCTTCCTGACGCACGTTGTTGAGCATGAAGGAGCGAAACGGATCGGAGATGCGCGCGAACGCTTCCTCTTCGCTGATCTGGTTGTTCACGAGCGGCCGGACGCCATTGTTCCAGGCCTGATCGAACGTCGGGGCCATGACGTAGAAGGTCATGAACAGGGCGAGGCTGATGAGGATCAGGTTCGCGGGCGTCGTCTGAAGGCCGATGCCGGCGCGCAGGATCGAGAAGGCGATGACGAAGCGCGTGAAGCTCGTCACCATGATGAGCAGGCCCGGCGCGATCGACAGGACCGTCAGCAGGGCAAAGAGCTGGATGATGGTGCCGACGGTCTCGCCCTGCAGGCCTTCGGTCAGCTGCCCGAGGTCGAGCTGTTGCGCCAGCGCTCCTCCGGTCAGGAGAAGCAGTGCGCCGCCGGCGAGCAGGAGCTTTCTCATTCGAACAGCAGGGTCCGGATCATGAGTTGGGTCGCCAGGCCTTCGCTGCGGATTTGCGCCCGCTCCTCGAGGTCGGTCTTGAGATGCTGGAATCCGCTGGCGCCCTGGACCTGCTGGAGCGAGACGGTGCGCATGTAGGCCAGCAGATCCTGGTGAATCGTGCGCACGAGGTCGGGCGGCGGCGGGGCCGAAAAGACGATCGAGATCTCCATGCGCACCCAGATGTCCGATGGCGCCGCGAGGTTGGTCGTGATCGGCTCCATGGGCACGAGGCGCGGGATGAGCTTGATCTCGCCATCCTCTCCGCCGCCCTCTTCGCCGTGCCCCGCTTCAGCGCCTTCGCCGGCCTCGCCCGGAAGCGGCTCCACGGCGATCTTGATGGGTTCCGGCTCGGCTGGCTCGCCGCCCCTCAGGTTGATTCCCGCGAACCACCCGCCGCCGACCGCGACGAGCGTCAGCACGACGAGGACCGCCACCTGGACCATCATCGATGGCCCCTTCTTCTGGCTGGCTGCATCGGTTGCGTCGAGCGACATGGGTGATCGGCTCAGAACGGAGAGATGATGTCGAGGATCTGCTGGCCGTAGGCAGGCTGCTGGACCTCGGTCAGACGGCCGCGGCCGCCGTAGGATATGCGGGCCTCGGCGATGCGTTCGTAGGGAATGGAGTTCTGCGCGCCGATGTCGGCTGGGCGCACGATGCCGGCGATCGTGAGTATGCGGAGCTCGGCGTTGACCCGGACCTCCTGCGAGCCGCGGATGATCAGGTTGCCGTTGGGCAGCACCTCGGTCACGACCGCGGCGACGGAGAGCCGGATGTTTTCCGATCGCGCGGTGGCGCCCGACCCGGTGGAATCGGACTTCGAGTTCAGGTCGAAATCGGCCGCTCCGCTGGACCCCACGCCGTCCCAGTCGTAGCCGCCGCCGATGCCGAAGGTCCGCTTCGAGGTGCGCGACCTGTCGGACTCGTTGTTGAGGGTCGCCTTGTCGTTGATCGATATGAAGACCGTCAGGATGTCGCCGACCGACAGGGCGCGGGCGTCCTTGAAGAGCTGGCTCTGCTCGTCGTCCCACAGCGAGAAGCGCTTGACCGGTGCCGCGGGCGGTTCCGGATACGCATAGGCCGTTGCCGACGCCGGCTCCAGTCCCGAACCCACGGCCGAAAGCGCGGGAGGCCTGCCGATGTCGCGCAGTTCTCCGGCGCATCCCCCGAGCGTCAGGCAGCCGATGCCGAGGATGACGATGCGGTTCATGACGGGTCCTCGGATTTGGCGACGTCGGCGATGATGCTGGTCAGCTGTGCCGCCGCCTTGCTGTCCATCTCGTTCAATATGATGCCGGCCTGGCGATGGTTGAGCTTGAGCAGGATGGCCGCCGCGAGGCTGGCGTCCAGCTTCTCCATGCGCTCGGCGGCCGCGTCGGGGCGCATGCGCGAATAGATGCCGACGACGCTGTCCTCGGCGGCATCGATCACTTCCTTGCGCCGCGAGAGCCACTTCTCGTATTCGGCACGTTTGGCCTCGAGCGCGGCGATCCGTTCGTCGATCTCGCCGCGGAGGTTCTCCAGTTCCTTGGTCTGGACCGCATAGCGCCGGTCGCGCGCCGCATCGACGATGTTGGCGCAGAACTCGCTCACCTCGTCGGTCATCTTGCCCGGAAGGTCCTGCGCGCCCGCCATGTTGCCGGTGACGGCGAGAACGGCCAAACCCGTGCCGAGCGCCAGGACGGTGATCGACGCGGCTCTGGCGCTTCGGGACTTCGGAAGTGAGGGGAGGACTGTCATGGAGGCGGCTCTATTGCAGGACGAGTTCGGCCTGGAGGGCGCCCGCTGACTTGATGCCCTGGAGGATCGCGATGATCCCGTCCGGCTTCACGCCGATGCGGTTCAGGCCGGCCACCAGCGTCTGCAGGTCGGGACCTTCGAGCATGGCGACCTGTCCGCCTGCCTGCCGTGCGTCGATGGTGGTCGATGGCTCCTCCGCCGTGACGCCATCCGAGAACGGCGCCGGCTGCACGATCTGCGGCTGCTCGGTGATCCTCACCGTCAGTTGGCCGTGGCTCACCGCGACCTGCGATATCTTCACGTCCTGGCCGATGACGATCGTCCCGGTGCGCTCGTCGACGACGACGCGCGCGGGCGTGTCGGTTTCGACCAGGAGGTTTTCGAGTTCGGCGACGAAGCGCGCGGCCGAGACTTCCTTGGGCCGGTTGATCAGGATCGTGCGCGAATCCTGCTCGCTCGCGGTACGGACGCCGAAGCGGCTCGACGTATAGGCATTGATCGTATCGGTGACGCGGATCGTGGTCGAGAAATCCGGGTTGCGCAGTTGCATGGTCAGGACGGTGTCGTCGTTAAAGCGCGCATCCACCTGCCGTTCCACGATCGCGCCACTCGGGATCCGGCCGGACGTAGGAACGCCCCTCGTCAGCGTCTCCGCCTGGCCCTGCACGCTGAAGCCGGAGACGAAGACCGGACCTTGCGCGACCGCATAGATCTCGCCGTCCGGCGCGCGCAGGGGAGTCATCACCAGCGTGCCGCCCTGGAGCGACGAGGCGTCGCCGAGCGAGGAGACGGAAACGTCGATGCGCGCGCCCGACTGGACGAAGGGCGGCAGGTTCGCGGTGACGATGACGGCGGCGACGTTCTTTGCCCGCGCCTGCCCGCCTTCCATGGCGATGCCGAGGTTCTGCAGCATGGCGCGGATGGACTGTTCGGTGAAGGGGGAGTTGCGCAGCCCGTCGCCGGTGCCCTGCAGGCCGATGACCAGGCCGTAGCCGATCAGCTGGTTGTCGCGCGCCGTCAAAAGCGTCGCGATGTCCTTGATGCGCGAGACCGGACCGAGACGGTCCGGCAGCGCGGATGGGCCGCCGGACGCGGCGATGCTGACCCGGTAGTTGCCGTCCTGGATCGTGCCGGGCTGCATGTCGGCGGCAAGCGCCGGCGCGGCGAGCAGGCCTACCAACGTGAGGATGGCCGGGATCCACCTTGCGATCATAATCCGCCGACCTTGATCGTTCCGTCGACCATGACGGTGCCGGTCAGCACCGCGCCGCTCTCGGAATTGCGGACCCGCACGACGTCGCCCGCCGCGCCCGGCTGCAAGGGCACGCCGACCGTCGATATCTGCAAGGCGCCTTCGACGTAGTTCACCCGCACCGGCGTTCCCGCCTCCACCAGATAGGCCTCGCGGACGGAGCTCAAGGGGATCAGCTTGCCCGGCAGAAGCGTGCGCTTTGCGACCATTCCGTCGATCTGGTCGACATACATGGCGATCGCGGAGGTGATGCGGCTCGACCGGCGAAGCGGCACCTCGATGAGCGCGGCGACCTCGATCGTCTCGCCCGGATAGATGACGCGATTGGGAATGACGGCCATCTCCTGCGCAGTCGCCAGGCCGGCGGACGTGCCGAGCACGAGCGCCGCGAGCGTTGCGCGGAAAAGGGCCAGGAAACGGTTCCCCATCGCCCTACCGTATGCTCTGCGAGACCACGGAGGCCATTTCGTCGGCCGCCTTGATCACCTTGGAGTTCATCTCGTAGGCGCGTTGCGCGGAAATCAGTTCGGTGATTTCCTTGACCGGATCGACGTTAGAGCTTTCCAGATAGCCCTGCTCTATGGCGGCGTAGCCCGGATCGCCCGGCACGCCGACCGTGGCGCCGCCCGAGGCCGTGGTCTCGCGGAACAGATTGTCGCCCATCGGCGCGAGGCCGGCCTCGTTGGCGAAGGTCGCGAGCGTGATCTGCCCGAGCTCCTGGAGGTCCGCCTGGCCGTCGATGCGGGCGAACACCTGGCCGGACTTGTTGACGATGACCTCGACGGTCTGCGCCGGGACCACGATCGCCGGGACGACGCGGAAACCGTCGACGGTGACGAGCTCGCCGTTGGCGTTCGTGTTGAAGGCGCCCGAGCGCGTATAGAGGGTCGAGCCGTCGGCCGCTTCGATCTGGAACCAGCCGGGCCCCGTCAGCGCGAGGTCGAACTTGTTGCCGGTGCTGGCGAGCGCACCCTGGATGTGCACGTTGCGGATCGCGGAGGTCTTGACGCCGAGGCCGACGTTGGCACCCTCGGGGATGATGCTCTGGTCGGCGCGGTTGGGCACGCCCTGCAGGCGTTCCGTCTGGTAGAGCAGGTCGGAGAACTCCGCGCGCGCCCGCTTGAAGCCGGTCGTGTTGATGTTGGCGATGTTGTTGGCGATTACTTCCAGGTTCAGTTGCTGGGCGTTCATGCCGGTCGCTGCGATGGCCAGGGCCTTCATCGTAAATGTCCTCAGATCGCCATGCGGCTGATTTCGAGATAGGCGGTCACGATCTTGTCGCGGATCGCGATGGCGGCCTGGAGGGACTGCTCGGCGTTCATGACCGCGTCGACGACCTCGCGGGCCTGGATTTCGCCGCCTTGAAGTGCCTGCAGGGAGACGGACTCGGCCTTTTCCAGGCTGCCCACGGTGCGGAGCGCAGCCTCGTTGAGAGCGGCCGCGAAGGACGTCGCCGTGCTGGCTGGCGAGACCGGCGGGGTCACGCCGCCCGTCGCGCTGCCGCCGAGCGGGTTCGTCTTCAGGCCTTCGAGGAGACCGATACCCGAAATCATGTGGACCTCATCAGGTCGATCGTCATCGAGATCAGTTCCCGCGCCTGCTTGATGACCTGGAGGTTGGCTTCGTAGGAGCGGTTCGCCTCGGACATGTCGGCCATCTCGACGAGCGCGTTCACGTTCGGCAACTTGACGAAGCCGTTCTCGTCCGCCGCCTGGTGGCCGGGCTCGTACTCGACCCGGAAGCCGGACATGTCGAGGTCGATCGATTGCACCTGCACGAACGAGCCGCCGCTCGCCGCGTCGACTGCCGAGGCGAAGGTTATCGTCTTGCGCTGATAGGGGTCCGAGCCGGGGGTGTTGCCGGTCGATTGCGCATTGGCGATGTTTTCCGAAGCGATCCGCAGCCGTTGCGACTGTGCGTTGAGACCGGAGGCCGCTACGTTGACCGAGAGGGAAAGGGGATCCATGGCCGTGTCTACCTGACCGTCATCATCATCATGCGATGGAAGGCTTTGACGATGGCCGTGTTCATCTCGAATCCCCGGCGCACCTCGCCCGCCTTCACCAGTTCTTGTTCGATCGTGACCGAGTTGCCGGAGACGGAAACCATCGCAGTCTCGTCGGTGCGGACGTCGAACTCACCGCCATTCGCACCGATGGCGATGTGCCCGGGCGATGTCGGCTGCATGCGCAACTTGCTGTTCTCGAGCACGCGTTCGAACGGCTGCACGTCGACCGCCTGGTAGCCGGGAGTATTCATGTTGGCGATGTTGCCGGCGACCGCGGACTGGCGGACCGAAAGCCAGCGCGCCTGCTGCGAGGCCAGGTCGAACAGGTTTACCGGTTGCATCGTCAATTCCCTCCTGAAGGGGAATCATAGGCAGCCAGTCTTGCGTGGAACTTGCGGGCGGTCCCGTCAGCCGCGGCGGGATGTCAGGGCGTCATCTCGACGACTGCATTGTCACTCGTCCTGAGCACCCACTTGGCCCCGTTGTACTCGATCGCGACGACGCGCGAGTTGTCGGGCAGCACCGAGCCGCGTTCCACGACGAAGAGGCCGTTGTCGCTCTGGATCATCGCTCGGCCGTTGGCGACGTGGACCAGCGTGAAGTTGGGCACGGTTGCCGGGAAGGCCTGCGTCGCTCCGTCCTGATCCGAAAGAGGCGGTGGCGACTTGATCGACCCGACCGTTCCGGTGGGAGCGAAATCGATCGGCAGGGACGCGATCTCTTCGCTCGTGAGCGGCTTCGGCGTCCATTGGACCCTTGGCGTGTAGAAGGGGCCGGTGAGGTCCGATCCGGCCGCGTCGTTGTCGAAGGCGGTCCGCCCGAGTCCGAATTTCTCCTGATTGTAGAAGACATACCAGGGAAAGGTTGCGCTGGCGGCGGTCAGGCCGATTCCGATCCCGATGAGGATCGCGTCCCCGAGCCCGTAGCTCCGCCTTCCGCTGCCCGAGAGCTTGACGTTGCGGCCAACGGCTTTCATGCCCGGCAGGGTGGGTTCGGGCGTTTTCGGACGCCTTCGGAACCAGCGCCCGAACCTAGCCATCGGCCTTCTCCTGTTTCTTCAGATGCTGGGCGAGATCGCCGAACGGTTCCGCCGAGGCGCCGTCCTGCGGCGACTGGACCAGTGCCTCGTAGATCAGCGGCACCTGCCGCACGGCATTGTCGAGGTCCTGGTCGGCGCCGGGCTGATAGCCGCCGAGAAGACGGATATCGCGGGTTTCCTCGTAGCGGGAGATCATCGCCCGCAGGCGCATCACCAGGGCCTTCTCGCCGTCGCTCCAGGCGCGGTTGGCGAGCCGCGACACCGAGGCGAGGGGATTGACCGCCGGGTAGCGCCCCTGCTCGGCGATGCTGCGGTCGAGGACGATGTGCCCGTCGAGAATGCCGCGCACGGAATCGGCCACCGGATCGTTGTGATCGTCGCCGTCCACCAGCACAGAGATGATCGCGGTGATGGAGCCGGCGCCTTGGGAACCGGGACCCGCGCGCTCCAGCAGCCTCGGCATGTCGGTGAACACCGAGGCGGGGTATCCGCGCGCCACCGGCGGCTCGCCGGCCCCGATCGCCACCTCGCGCAGGGCGTGCGCGTACCGGGTGACCGAATCGAGCACCAGAAGCACCCGGTCGCCTCGGTCGCGAAAATATTCGGCCACGCCCATCGCTGTGACCGCCGCGCGCTTGCGCATCATGGCGCTTTCGTCACTCGTCGCGATCACCGCGACGGTCTTCTTCATGCTCTCCTCGCCGATCGTGTCTTCGAGGAATTCGCGCACCTCGCGACCGCGCTCGCCGACCAGCGCCACCACGACGGTGTCGAACGCGTGCGCTGCGGCGAGCATGGCGAGAAGCGTCGATTTTCCGACGCCCGACCCGGCAAAGACGCCGAGGCGCTGCCCGAAGCACATGGGGGTGAAAATGTCGATGACGCGGACGCCGGTGCGGAACGGCGCGTCCACCCGCTGCCGGGACAGGGCTCCCGGCGTGGCGCCCGCATGGCCGGTCGGTGTCTCGCCGTCATGCAGCGGCGGTCCGGCATCGATCGCCCGGCCGAGCGCGTCCACGACGCGTCCCCGCCAGCTTGCGTCGGGAGACAGGCGGAAGGCGCCGCGGACATAGACGGGATCCGAAACGCCGGCGTCCGAGGTCTGCTGGAAGGGAGCGACGAGAACGTCCTTTTCGCAGATCTGGACGATCTCTCCGAGCTTGGCGCCGTGCCGGCTGCGGTGCTCGACGACGTCGCCCAGCCGTGCCACGGCCGACAGGCCGCGGACCCGGTAGTGGGTCGCCGTCACTTCGGTGATGCGGCCGCCCCGGCGGATGATCGTCTCGTCGTCCGAGGCTTTTCGGTACAGGCGCTCCAGAAGCCGGAGCGTCTCCATCCCGGCTCTGGCGGTCGAAGGGGGGCGAGCGGTCACGATGCTGGCGGCCGGTGTGGCAGGTGCATATTCTTCCTGGAGCACCTATCCGCTCCCTCAGGTGCCGATGGCCTTGACGGCCTCGCCGAGCGACTGGTCGCTCTGCCGGATGAGCGAGGCGGCGTTCTCGAAGGCACGCTGCACCATGATGAGGTTCGTCATCTCCAGCACCGGATTGACGTTTGACTCCTCGACGAAACCCTGTACGACGCCGACGTCGTCGCGGTCCACGATCGCTTCCGGAGGCGTCGACGGCACCAGGCCGGAATTGCCGTAGCGCACGAAATCGTCGCCGGGCTCGAACGCGAACACGCCGATGGCGCCGACCGGCTGGCCGTTCTGGCGCAACATGCCGTCGGCTCCGGCCTCGGGGGCCCCCGAAAGCGGATCGAGCTGGATAGCGGCGCCTCCCGCGTCGAGCACCGGATATCCTTCCAGCGATACGAGTTCGCCCGTCTCCAGCATGGTGAAGCGTCCGTCGCGCGTCATCACGGAGCCGGCCGGCGTGTCGATGGCGAACCAGGCTTCCCCGCGGATGGCGAAGTCGAGCGGATTGCCCGTCTGCTTCAACCCGCCCGATTTCGTCGAAAGGTACGTCGAGCCGGGAGAAACGAAGGAAACGGAATCCTTGCCCAGACCGGAGACGACGTCGTCGAACTTGATCTCCGTCGCTCGGAAGCCGACGGTGCCGGCATTCGCGACGTTGTCGGCGATGGTGCTTAGGCGCTTTTCGAGCGCCACCTGGGCCGAAATCGCAACATAGAGGCCTGATTGCATTTTCCCGGCCTCAGAACTTCAATTGCTGAATGGTCAGGAGCACGTCGGTGGAGATGCCGAACTCCGTGGGCTGGCCGAAGAGGACGCTGAGGTTCGACACGGAGGACGTGGTCGGATTTTCGATTTCCCACAGGCTGGTGAAGCGCGTCAGGAACTTGGAGAGCACCTCCGGGTCTTCCAGATCCTCGATGTCGAGCTTTTTCTCGAGGATTTCCACCTGCTTGTCGATGTCGAGCAGCGCGAAGGAATCCGGCAGCCCGAAGGAGGTGCGAACCACCTTCGCGAGGGCGGTGTCGGCCAGGACGCCGTACATGCTGGTGAGGTCCGGCGCCTTGCGCTCGAAGTAGAGCGCGAGCCGGACGCCTTCGTTCGTTTCCCCCGCGTCCTGCTCGAGCGTCTGGCGCAAATACTTGTCGACGGTGCCTTGCCGGGTCCTGTCGAACACCGTCGCGGTCTCGCCGTAGCGCGCGAAATCGAAGGTCTCGGCGAAGTCCTTGTAGCGCTGGTCGCTCAGCGTATTGGCGAAGCTCTCCGAATCCTCGACGCCTTCCTCGAGCAGCTTGACCATGAACGCCTTGGCATAGGCCATGTCCTCGAGACCGAACGCCTTCATCGCGTAATTGAACAGGCGCCGGTCTCCGACGAACTCGTCGATGGATTTCACGTTCTCGATGTTCTCCAGATAATACTCGGTCTCGCGCTGGACGAACGGCTGCGACTCGACCCTCTCGAGCGAAAGGTCGATGTCGCGCGTGATCGTCAGGTAGCTGGTGTAGGTGCTGACCAAGTCCGGACTCCGGAGAGATACGAAGCGCCATCCTATGGTTAATTCCTTGCGCGAACCTTTCCGGCGTCCGGATTTCCGCCGATCGCGCCGCGATCAAGCCTCACACAAGGCACGGCCGGTAATCCTGCTGCGGGCGCACTTACGGAGGGGCCGTCTTGGGTATTCTGATTGGGCTGGTGGTCACGCTGGGTTGCGTGCTCGGCGGGTTCATGGCCATGGGCGGCCATATAGAGGTTCTGGTCCAGCCCTGGGAGTTCGTCATCATCGTCGGCGCCGCGCTCGGCATCTTCCTGGTCGGCAATCCGATGCCGACGGTCAAGGACACCGGGAAAGCGCTCCTCGAAGCCTTCAAGAACTCGGTGCCGGCCGAGGCGGAATACCTCGAGACGCTCGGCGTCCTGCACAGCCTGATGCGGGAACTGAAGACGAAATCCCGCAGCGAGGTCGAGGGGCATATCGACAACCCCGAGGAATCCGCGATCTTCCAGAGCTATCCGATCGTCCTGAAGAACAAGGATCTGACGCACTTCATCTGCGACTATTGCCGCCTGATCATCATCGGAAATGCCCGCTCGCACGAGATCGAGGCGCTGATGGACGAGGAAATCCAGACCATCCGGCAGGACAAGATGAAATCTTACCATGCTCTGGTGTCGGTCGGCGACGGGCTGCCGGCGATCGGCATCGTGGCGGCGGTGCTCGGCGTCATCAAGGCGATGGGCGCGCTCAACGAATCGCCCGAAGTGCTCGGCCACCTGATCGGGGCGGCGCTGGTCGGAACCTTCCTCGGCATCTTCCTGTCCTACGGCCTGGTCGGTCCGATCGCGGCGAAGATCAAGTCCGTTCGCGAAAAGCGCAACCGTCTCTACATCATCGTCAAGCAGACGCTGCTTGCCTACATGAACGGTGCGCTGCCCCAGGTCGCGCTGGAATTCGGCCGCAAGACCATCTCCGCGCACGACCGCCCGACGATCGACGCTGTCGAGCAGCAGACGCTCAATGCCGGCCACGAAGCAAAGGCCGCGTAAGATGCATGGCAGCGTCGTCCATGCCGGAGGAAGGACCGCCCTCTCCATCATGGAGCGGCTGGTAGGCGCGACGGGAGAGCCGGAAAAGGTCACGAAATCCGGCCAGATCCTCGGCGATCAGCTCCTGAAGCCGATGCGCGTGGGCCTGGAGGATGCAGCCAACGAAGCGGTACCGTTCGAACTGGAGAAGGTCGAGGTCGACCGCATCATGGAGATCGTCTCGGCGTCGGGTCCGCATGACGCGGTCACGCTGGCGGCCTCCAAGGTCTCCCCCGACGCGCTCCTGATACGCATCGAGGAGCAGGCGGTCGCGATCATCGTCAACGTCCTGTTCGGCGCGGAGCCGGAGACCGGCGCCGGCCGGCTTGGGCGCGACCTGTCGCCGGTCGAGGTCGAGGTGGCCAATCTCGTCTGTCGTCTCCTGGCGGCCTCGTTCAACTCAATCAGCCCTCCGGCGCAGCAGTTGAAACTGCCTCTGCCGCCGGTCATTTCCGGAGAAGTCCTGCGTTCGACCGCGCTGCGCGACGGTCCGGCCGTCCGGATCGACTTCGTCGTCGGCACGGAGCCGGAGACGGGTCGGATATCGCTCTACATACCGCAGCGTGTCCTCTTGCGGCGCAGCAAGGACGAAACGGCGGAGCCCGAGACTACCGACGCCCAGTCGTCCGAATGGAAGGACCGGTTCAACGAAGAGGTGATGCGCTCCAGGGTGAAGCTTGAGGCGACGATGCCGGTCGGCAAGATGAGCCTCGGCGCCATCTCGGCACTGCGCGCCGGCCAGGTGATCGAACTCTCCCGCACCGCTCCGACCGAAACGTTGCTTTCGGCGAAGAACAAGCTTCTCTTCGTTTGCGAGTTTGGCCGGCTTGAACAAAATTACACGGTCCGAATCAAGGGTCCTGTCGATTCGGACAAGGACGCTGGCGGCGGACTCCCCTTGCCGTGATGAGTGAGGCAGAGAAGCACCGCATGGAGCAACTGCGATGAAACAGGGCAACGCCCAGGCTGACGTGGCCGCAGGCGACGAAGAGGAACTCGATCGCGCCATCGACGAGCTGCGAGGCGTGCTCAGGGAGGATGCGGCGCCCGCCGGCAATGCCGGCTTCGCCATGCCGGAAGACGACGACGCGAGCGGCTCGGCGTCCGCGATCATCATGAACATTCCGGTCGACGTGCAGATCGTGCTTGGAAGCACGGAGATGCAGGTGGCCGACCTTATGGCGCTGAGGAAGGGTGCCACCGTGGCGCTCGACCGGCGCATCGGGGAGCCGGTGGACGTGGTCGTGAACGGGCGCAGGATCGCGCGCGGCGAGATCACCGTCCTCGAAAGCGACCCCTCCCGGTTCGGCATCAAGCTCACCGAGATCATCACCTCGGCCAAGAAGTCCTGACGGCGCGATGGATTTTGATTTCTCCTCTCCTGACCCGGTACCCCGCGGATCGGCCGCCGCGCAGCTGACGAAGGCGCAGAAGGCTGCCGCGATACTCGTGGCGATGGGCAAGCCGGCCGCCGGTCGGCTGCTCAAGTTCTTCAAGCAGGACGAACTGAGGGCGTTGATCGAGGGCGCCCGCAAGCTGAAGACCATACCGCAGACCGAGCTGGAGAAGATCATCGCCGAGTTCGAGGACGAGTTCGCGGAAGGCGCCGGCCTGATGGATTCGGCCGACACGATGGACACCATCCTCAGCGAATCCCTCACGCCGGAAGAAGTCAGCGCGATCATGAACGACAGCGCCGGCGACAGTTCCGACCAGCCGCCGCCGGTCTGGCCCGCCATCGAGGGACTGGAGCCGGAGCGGGTCGGCGGCTTCCTCGGCGCGGAGCATCCGCAGACGGCGGCGCTCGTGCTGACGAACCTCACGCCGACCGCCGCCGCCAGGATCCTTCTGACGATGCCCAAGAACCTGCGCGGCGAGGTCGCCAAGCGCATGGTGACGATCGGCACCGTCAAGCCCGCGGCGCTGAAGATCGTCGAGAACCAGCTCCGGGCGCGGCTTCTCGGCGAAAACTCCGCCAAATCGCCCGCCGCCGGTCACGCGCGCGTCGCCACGGTGCTCAACGAGATGGACAAGACCCAGCTCGACGAGATCCTCGCCGACATGGAAAGCGCCGGCTTCTCGGACGTGAAGGCGATCAAGGCGCAGCTCTTCTCCTTCGAGGACCTGCCGCTTCTGGAGCAGAAGGCGCGGCTCACCCTGTTCGACGGAATGTCGACGGAACTCGTGACGCTCGCCTTGAGGAATTCGGACAACGTGCTGCGTGAAGCCGTCCTGGCGGCGCTCGGTGCCCGTTCGCGGCGCATGATCGAGGCGGAACTGGCCGCTGACCCCGGCAACCTTCAGCCGGCCGCGATCACCCGGGCGCGCCGCGAGATCGCGACCGCCGCGATCAGGCTCGGCAAGGAAGGACGCATCCAGCTTCCGTCCACGCAGCAGGCCGCCTGACCTCCGGCGGCCGCCAGGCGCCCATCCTCGCAATCCGGGCTGAGAAGCGGCGATGGCCGAAAACACCGACAAGGACAGCAAGACAGAAGAGGCGACGGAGAAGAAGCTCCGCGACGCCATGGAGAAGGGCAATCTGCCTTTCTCCCGGGAGGCGCCGATCTTTGCGTCCTTCCTCGCCTTCGTGACCTTCGCGCTGTTCTTCGCCTACGACGCGATCCTGCACCTGGCGACGTTCCTCGCGACGTTCCTGGAGCGCCCCAACGAGTGGCGGCTCGAAACCGAGCTTGACGCGATCTCGCTCTACCAGGTCGTCTTCTTCGAGATCGCGCGGGCCATCCTCGTCGTGATGTCGTTGCTGGTCGCCGCCGCGATCGGCGCATCCGTCTTCCAGAACATTCCCCGTTTCGTCGGCGACCGCATCATGCCGAAGCTGTCGCGGATCTCGCCGCTGGAGGGGTGGAAACGCATATTCGGCATCAAGGGCTTCGTCGAATTCGCCAAGTCTTTCGGCAAGGTCGTCTTCGCGACCGTGTTCCTGGTCTTCGTCATGAGCGACGTGCATGCGCGCCTGCTGGCCGGCATGGTCACCAATCCGGTCAGCTTCGGACTGGTGATCCGCGACATCGCGGTCGAACTGATCACCACCGTCGCCTTCGCCATGGCGCTGATCGCCGGCGCCGACCTCCTGTGGAGCCGCTTCCACTGGCTGCAGGAACTGCGCATGAGCAAGCAGGAGGTGAAGGACGAGCAGAAGCAGGCCGAAGGCGACCCGATCCTCAAGGCGCGGATGCGCTCCCTGGCGCGCGACCGGGCGCGGCAGCGCATGATGTCGGCCGTACCGCGCGCGACGCTGATCATCGCCAACCCGACGCACTACTCGATCGCGCTGCGCTACGTTCGCGAGGAGACCGCAGCCCCCATTGTGGTCGCCAAGGGCCAGGACCTCATTGCCCTGAAGATCCGCGAGATCGCCGAAGAGAACAACATTCCCGTTTTCGAGGACGTCACGCTCGCCCGCTCCATGTTCAAACAAGTTTCGGTCGATAACATGATCCCACCGCAGTTCTACCATGCGGTCGCGGAACTCATCCGGATCATCCAGAGCGGCCGAAAAGGCCCGAAGCCAGGCAATTTGAGCACATGAATCGGCAGCCGCATTCTTCCGCACGCGAGATCATCGTTGCCAAGGCGATCCAGGAGGTCGTTTCCGAACTCCGGATGATCGACGTGGCCGATTATGTCGCGTTCATCCGGCTGGAGCAGCATGCGAACCTGGCCGACATCGTCGATTCGGCGTCCGAGCTCTTTTTCATGCCGGGGACGGTGCTGTTCGGCAATGGCGGCGACGTCAATCTCGGCTGGAGCGGCGAGCCGGTGATCACGCTCGACCTCCAGTTGAAGCCGATCGGAGCGACCGTCTATTTCGCGCTGCGCCTGACGGCGCTCAAGGCGAGCGTCGAGGTGAGCTACGTTTCCTTCGACGATCCCTCGCCGGATCCGGCGGTGAACACGCGATTTCTGGCGACGTCGCTGGAGAACTCCCGCATCCGCAAGACCGAGCCGCTGGGGTTCTGAAACGGAAGCCCGTCCGTTTCGTCCCTAGATCAATCGATCAGACCGAGGCGCAGCGCCTTCGCCACCGCGTGCATGCGGTTGACGGCGTTGAGCTTCTGGGATGTCGCGGAAAGGTACTGGTTGGCGGTGTGCACCGACAGTCCGAGCCGCCGCGCGATCTCCTCGCTCGTCTTCCCCTCGGCGGTCAGGCGCAGGCACTGGATCTCGCGCGCCGACATGGCGGGCACTTCGCCCGTCTGCGCCAGCAGCATGCGGGCCACCGTACCGAACAGCGTCAGCGCCCTGATGTGAAGATCGCACAGCACGGCGTCGTCGACGGCGATCTCGGCGCCGGCGAGCACGACGAAACCCTGAGAACCGCCATCGGCGAAGACCGGCAGGGCAAGCCCCGGCAGTCCCGGCGTGAGGGGTTGCGTCTCGCTGCCGATCGCCAGCAGCGGAAAGGCCGGGCAACGTCCAGTGGCGGTCTCGCAGCGCCACCAGAACGGCGTCATCGACCGGCCGGCGCCGCCGAGCCATTTCGATCCGCGCTCGCCGCAGATGATCTGCGACAGTTCGGACGATCGCGGGAATTTACGGTCGAAGCAGAGGGCCATTCCCGGCCGCGCGGTGGTGCGCGAAAGCAGGAAGACCGCGTAGTACGATGCACCCGCGTCGACCGCCATGCGGCGCACCTGGCGCACCGCATCGAGCAGGAAGCCGACGTTCTCGTGCGTGGCGTCGAGACCCTTCGCGGCGAATTCCGACCAATCCGCGATCGCCTGTCTTTCGGAAGCGGTCTGCATGACTGTCAGATTGCCCCGGTCCTGATCGCGGTGGCGATCGCCATGGCGCGATTGCTCGCGCCGAATTTCTGGATGGCGTTCGCCAGATAGCTGTTCACGGTGTTCGATGTCACGCCGAGGATGACGGCGACTTCGCCCGTCGTCTTGCCTTCGGAGACCCAGTAGAGGCATTCCCGCTCTCTCTCGGAGAGCGCTTCGGCGGCGGCTTCGCCGAGAAGGTCGGGCGGAAGCCGTCCCAGGAGATAGCAGCAGGCGAGACGGGCGGCGGGAAGCATCCCGATCCGGATCGCGCCCACCTCGCCAGACGACAGGAGGACATGGCAGCGCCGCGTCCCTCCGTGCAGCGCCAGCGCATAGAGTTCGGCGTGACCGTGTCGCTTCACCAGTGCGCGGACCTGGCGCGGATCCACCCTGTGTCCGTTGTCGCGGAGATCCTTCCGGGCCGGCGCGGGCGCCCGCGCGTCCAGCGCGGCGCTTTCGAGGTCGGCCAGGCGGGCCAGCGCAGTCTCGCCAACGAGATGGACGGTGTCGTAGATCCAGTTGCTTGCCACGACCCAGGGCTGGCTGCCGCCGTGTTGATGGCGCTCGGCGAGCAGGAGGTAGTGGGAGGCGCCCGCTTCGGTGGCGATGCCTTCAAGGCACAGGGAAAGCTGTTCGCGGCTCTCAACCTTCGCGATCGCGGCGAGTGTCTGCCGGGACAGCGTCGGCCGCGCGACGGTCATTGCCGCTCCATCCCTTTCGCATGCCTCCGGGGAGGAGACAGGCTGAATCCCCCTTCGGCGGCGCGCCTCGTCGGCGCGCCCGTGATTCGACACGAATCAGTGAACATGCCCAAGGATTTTCATGATGGGCGACTCTGGTCAAGGCATTGCTGCGCGTGTGCGAATCGCGCGCGTCAGGGCGGTGTCCCGGAGCGGAAGGTGCTGCCTCAGGGGATCGCGGGATTGCGGCAGGAAACGATCGGCGGAGGTGCCGCCAGGCTCTGCAACTTGTCCACGCTTTTCCCCGCGATCTGGCCCATGACCGCCTTGGCGACCTCGCGGCCGGCGAGCCGGAAGCTCTCCTGGCAGACATAGAGTTCCGGCCGGAACAGCCGCAGCAGTTTCGAGGACTGCTTGGAGACGACGTCGACGTCCTGTCCCAGCTTCAGCCCCGCTTCCTCGATGCCGGCCACGAGCGCGAAGGTCGCCCCGCCGCTCGAGACGACGACGCCGTCCGGCCGGTCCTTGCGCCGCATCAGGCGGACGGTCTTGGAGCGGATGTCGTCGATGAGGTCGTCGATGGAAACCCCGCTCCAGGCCACTTCGGTCGCGCCGGCCTCCAGCACGCCTTCCGAAAAGCCTTCGCGGGTATGGGTGTGGTAGGTCAGCCCGACCGGGGGAGGCAGCAGCGCGAGCCGGGTCCTGCCGAGTTCGACCAGCTTCAGCGCCGCCTCGCGGGCGAAGGCGCGGTTGTCGAAGTCGTGCCAGGCGTGCTCGACCCCGATGTTCGTCCGGCCGTGCGTGGCGAACGGGAAATGGTGTTCGAGCATGTAGTGGACGCGCGGGTCGTCGGGAAGGGTGCGCGACAGGATGATGCCGTCGGCCGACCCGGTCTCGACGAGGTAGCGGACGGGGTCCATCGGGTCGTTGCGCCGTGAGTAGGGCGTCACTATCAGATGGTAGGGCGTCTCCGCCACCGTTTCCGAAATGCCGTAGATCATGTCGGAGACGAAACCCGTCAGATCTTCCTCGGTGTCCAGCACGAGGCTGATGACGTTGGTCTTGCCGGTGCGCAACCGCACGCCGGCGCGGTTGGGCCGGTAGCCGATCTGCTTGGCGACGAGGCGGACGCGCTTCTTCGTCGCCTCGCCGATCTCGGGGGCGTCTTTCAGCGCCCGCGATACGGTCGTGACGCCAAGGCCTGTCATGAAGGCGATCGTCTTCAGCGTCGGACGCTCGTCGCGCGGCGACGTTTCCGTGGCGTGGCCTTTCGTGTCGCTGTCCATGTCTTTCGCCCGCCTTCCGCACCGCTCTAGGCCAGTCTCTGGCAGCGACGCAAGCGCGATGCATTTCCGACGCATTGCTGTAACGTTACAGTTCCTATTGTCGCTGTGCAATGACATCCGCGGAGATCGGGTCTTCTTGGCACCCCCAGCGGCCGGCCGCCTTGGAGGCCCGTCGCCGCGCACACTGTGCCGGCAATTATCTTGCTCTGCTGCCGCAGTGCAGCGATTGAATGTTGCAGCGCGGGGCCGCTTTTTGGTGGTCATTAATTTTGGAGCCCGAAAAAAGTTGGCTGTTGAGCGCCGGGGGGCCTTGTCGAGCGGTATCAATTGCCGTATGAAAAAAGCTGTAACGTTTCAGATTCAGGGAGGAACTTGGATGCGTTATCGCCTTACGACCGCCGCGCTCGCGGCGGGTGTAGCCTGCTGCATCTCTTCGACCGCATTCTCCGCCGAACTCGAGGTTACCCACTGGTGGACCTCCGGTGGCGAGGCTGCGGCAGTCGCCGAATTCGCCAAGGCATTCGATGCCACCGGCAACAAATGGGTCGACGGCGCGATCGCCGGCGGCGGAAATACGGCCCGGCCGGTCTTCATCAGCCGCATCACCGGCGGTGATCCGATGGCCGCCACGCAGTTCAACCATGGCCGCCAGGCCGAGGAACTCGTCGAAGCCGGTCTCATGCGCGATTTCACCGATCTTGCCGAAAAGGAGGGCTGGAAGGATTTCATCCGCCCGGTGAGCCTGCTCGACGGCTGTACCGTCGACGGCAAGATCTACTGCGTGCCGATCAACATCCATTCCTGGCAGTGGCTCTGGCTGTCCCACAAGGCTTTCGAGGATGCCGGCGTGCCGGTGCCCACCAACTGGGACGAGTTCGTCGCCGCGGCGCCCGCTCTCGAGAAGGCCGGCAAGGTCCCGCTCGCCATCGGCGGCCAGCCCTGGCAGAGGACGGGCGTCTTCAACGTGCTGATACCCGCCATCGCCGGCAAGGAGACCTTCCTCAAGGTCTACCAGGACAAGGACGCCGAGGCAGCCGCGGGACCCGAGATCGCCAAGGTCTTCAAGGCGGCCGACGACGCGCGCAAGATGGCGGCCAATTCGAACGTGCAGGACTGGAACCAGGCTACCAATCTCGTCATCACCGGCCAGGCCGGCGGACAGATCATGGGAGACTGGGCGCAGGGCGAGTTCCAGGTCGCGGGCCAGGTCGCCGGCAAGGACTATTCCTGCCTGCCCGGGCTCGGCGTCAACGAACTGATCTCGGTCGGCGGCGACGCCTTCTACTTCCCCGTCCTGGACGATCCGGAAAAGACGGCGGCGCAGGAGGTGCTCGCCTCGAGCATGCTCAGCCCCGAGACGCAGGTAGCGTTCAACCTCAAGAAGGGTTCGGTCCCGGTGCGCGGCGATGTCGACCTTGCCGCCGCCAACGACTGCATGAAGAAGGGCCTCGCGATCCTGGCCGAGGAGAACACGATCCCCGATCCGCCGCGGCTCAACACCGAGGACACGAACAACCAGCTGAACGACCTGTTCGTCGAGTTCTTCGCCACCCCGTCGATGACACCGGAAGAAGCGCAGAAGCGCTACGCCGCGATCATCGAAAGCGCCGACTGAGCTCCCGAGGCTCGACCTTCCCGCCGCCGGGTCCGCGCGACCCCGCGGCGGGGCTTCCTCGCCCCTGCCGCCGGACGACGAGCATGCCGACCGAAGCGACCAGACGCCCCAACACGCTCTTCCGCAACCTCAACGCCAAGATCGCTTCCCTGCCGATGATCCTCACGGCGCTGGTGGTCTTCGTCGGCGGCACCATCTGG
This sequence comes from Aquibium pacificum, assembly GCF_040839445.1. Lineage (NCBI taxonomy): Bacteria > Pseudomonadati > Pseudomonadota > Alphaproteobacteria > Hyphomicrobiales > Phyllobacteriaceae > Aquibium > Aquibium pacificum. The sequence goes on from NZ_JBDPGJ010000001.1 coordinate 159,798, forward strand.
ACGATCACCTACTCCTTCACCAATTCGCGCCTCCTGCCGCGGCTGAACTTCATCGGCCTCGATCAGTACGAACGGCTCTGGAGCACGCCGCGCTGGATCGCCTCGATCCAGAATCTCGTTATCTACGGCAGTCTGTCGCTGATCTTCTCGTTGCTGATCGGCTTCGTGCTCGCCGCGCTGCTCGACCAGAAGATCCGCTTCGAGAACACCTTCCGCAGCATCATCCTCTACCCCTTCGCGCTGTCCTTCATCGTCACCGGCCTGGTATGGCAGTGGCTGCTCAACCCGGACTTCGGCGTGCAGCATCTCGTGCGCACGCTCGGCTGGGAAAGCTTCACCTTCAATCCGCTCTACGACCAGTCGATCGTCATCTACGGAATCCTCATCGCCGGTCTGTGGCAGGGCACGGGCCTCGTCATGTGCCTGATGCTGGCAGGCTTGCGTGGCATCGACGAGGATATCTGGAAAGCCGCGCGGGTGGACGGCATCCCGATGTGGAAGACGTATATCTTCATCGTCATCCCGATGATGCGCCCGGTCTTCGTCACGACGCTCGTCATCATCGCGAGCGGCATCGTGCGCATCTACGACCTCGTGGTCGCGCAGACGTCGGGCGGTCCCGGCCACGCCTCGGAGGTGCCGGCCAAATACGTCTACGACTACATGTTCGCCGCGCAGAATCTCGGCCAGGGCTTTGCCGCTTCGACCATGATGCTCTTGACGGTCGCCATCGTCGTCGTGCCCTGGGCTTACCTCGAATTCGGCGGGAGGCGCCGCCATGGCTGACGTGCGTACCGCCTCCGTCGGACAGGTCGAGCCGCGGATCGCAGGCCATGACGAAGCCTGGGGTCCCCGGCCCAGGCGAATTTTCTCGCGCCGCAACATCGTCCTCTACGGCGCGCTCGTGATCGTCTCGCTCTATTACCTGATGCCGCTCTACGTCATGATCGTCACCTCGCTGAAGACGATGCCGGAGATCCGCCTAGGCAACGTCTTCGCGCCGCCGGTAGAGATCACGTTCGAGCCGTGGGTTAAGGCGTGGTCGACGGCATGCACCGGTCTCAATTGCGACGGCCTGTCGCGCGGCTTCTGGAACTCGGTGCGGATCACCATCCCCAGTGTGATCATCTCGATCGCCATCGCCTCGGTGAACGGCTACGCGCTGGCCAACTGGCGCTTCAAGGGCGGCAACACGTTCTTCACCATCCTCATCGTCGGCGCCTTCATCCCCTACCAGGTGATGATCTATCCGATCGTCATCATCCTGCGCGAAATGGGCGTCTACGGCACGCTGACCGGACTGATCATCGTGCACACCATCTTCGGCATGCCGATCAACACGCTGCTTTTCCGCAACTATTTCAGCTCGTTGCCGGAAGAGCTGTTCAAGGCGGCGCGCGTGGACGGCGCCGGGTTCTGGGGCATCTACTTCCGCATCATGCTGCCGATGAGCCTGCCGATCTTCGTGGTCTCGATGATCATCCAGGTCACCGGCATCTGGAACGACTTCCTGTTCGGGGTGGTCTACACCAAGCCCGACACCTACCCGATGACGGTCCAGCTCAACAACATCGTCAATTCCGTGCAGGGCGTGAAGGAGTACAACGTCAACATGGCGGCCACCATCCTCACCGGACTCGTGCCGCTGGTCATCTACTTCATCTCTGGCAAGCTGTTCGTGCGCGGCATCGCCGCGGGCGCGGTGAAGGGCTGATCGATGACCAGCGTTCTCGTCAGGGATCTCTCCCTCAATTTCGGCGCGGTCGAGGTGCTGAAATCGCTCAACCTCGAGGTCGCGGAAGGCGAGTTCCTCGTCCTGCTCGGTCCGTCCGGCTGCGGCAAGTCGACCTTGCTCAACTGCATCGCCGGCCTGCTCGACGTGTCCGCCGGCCAGATCTTCATCAACGGCAAGAACGTCACCTGGAACGAACCCAAGGACCGCGGCATCGGCATGGTGTTCCAGTCCTACGCGCTCTATCCGCAGATGACGGTCGAGGGGAACCTCTCCTTCGGTCTGAAGAACGCGCGGCTGCCGCGCGACGAGATCGCCCGGCGCATCGCCCGGGCGGCGGAGATCCTCCAGATCGAGCCGCTGTTGCAGCGCAAGCCAGCGGCCCTTTCCGGCGGACAGAGGCAGCGCGTCGCGATCGGCCGGGCGCTGGTGCGCGACGTCGACGTCTTCCTGTTCGACGAGCCGCTGTCGAACCTCGACGCCAAGCTGCGCTCGGAACTGCGCATCGAGATCAAGCGTCTGCACCAGAAGCTCGCCAACACGATGATCTACGTTACCCACGACCAGATCGAGGCGCTGACGCTGGCCGACCGGATTGCCGTCATGAAGGGCGGCATCATCCAGCAGTTCGATTCGCCCAAGACCATCTACAACCGGCCGGTCAACCGCTTCGTGGCTGATTTCATCGGCTCGCCGGGCATGAACTTCATCGAGGGCGAACTGGAGACGCGAGACGGCGCTCCCTGGTTTGTCGCGGGCGATTTTCGCGCGCCCGTTTCCAATTACCCGTTCGACGGCAAGGGCTTCCGGCAAGGCCCGGCCTCCTTCGGCATCCGCCCGGAGCATGTGGGGGTGAACACCGGCGATGGATGGCCGTTCTCGGCCCGGGTGCCGGTCGAGGTGGTCGAGCCGATGGGGTCCGACACGCTGGTCTGGACGCGACTCGGCGGCCAGAGCTTCACCATGCGTGTCACCTCCGAGCGGTCGCCCCGCACGGGCGAGACCGTCACGATCGGCTTCGATCCGCTCAATGCCTCTCTCTTCGACACAGAGACTGGCGAAAGGCTCTGACGTTCAAACATCATCGATACCGGGAAGAATTCCATGGACTGGTCTTTTCAGCTCTACAGCGCGCGCAATTTCCAGCCGTGGGACGGCGTCCTGAAGCTGCTCGCGGACAGCGGGTACAGCCAGGTCGAAGGCTTCGGAGGCGTCTATTCCGACCCACCCGCCTTCCGCGCCGAGATGGACAGGAACGGCCTTTCGATGCCGACCGGCCATTTCGCGATCGACGCGCTGGAGAACGATTTCGACGGCGTGCGCCGCACCGCCGATGCGCTCGGCGTCAGGACGCTGATCTGCCCATTCCTCGTGCCGGACAAGCGGCCGGCGGACGCGGCCGGCTGGCGCGGCTTCGGCGAGCGGCTGGCGCGTGCGGGCGAGAAGGCGGGCAAGGCCGGATACGGCTTCGCCTGGCACAACCACGATTTCGAGTTCAGAGCGCTGGCCGACGGTTCCCTGCCGCAGGACCTCATCTTCTCCGCCGCGCCGGACCTTGGCTGGGAGATCGACATCGCCTGGGTGGTGCGCGGTGGCGCGGACCCTTCCGAATGGATTGACCGCTACGGCTCCAGGATCTCCGCCGTCCATGTGAAGGACATCGCCAAGGCCGGGGAGGGGACCGGGGAGGACGGCTGGGCCGATGTCGGCCATGGCACGATCGACTGGGCTGGGCTGATGGCGCAACTGCGCGCGAAGACGTCCGCCCGCTTCTTCATCATGGAACACGACAATCCCAGCGACATCGGGCGCTTCGCCCGGCGTTCGATCGAATCCGCCAGGACTTATTAGGAGCGAGACATCATGGCGAAGAAGCTGGGGATCGGTATCGTCGGCTGCGGCAACATTTCCGCCGCCTATCTGCGGCTCGGGCCGCTCTTCCGCGGCATCGAGATGCGCGCCTGCGCCGACATCGACATGGCGGCGGCAAGGACGCGTGCCTCGGAGTTCGGCGTGAGAGCCTCGACCGTGGACGACCTCATGGCGGCCGACGACGTCGACATCGTCGTCAACCTCACCATTCCGGCGGCGCACTACGAGATCTCGCGCCGCGCGCTGGAGGCGGGCAAGCACGTCTACTCGGAAAAACCCTTCGTGCTCTCGGTCGCCGAGGGGCTCGACCTGAAGAAGATCGCGGCGAGGAAGAACCTGCGCATCGGCTCCGCGCCCGACACCTTTCTGGGCGGCGCGCACCAGTTGGCCCGCCATGTCGTCGATTCGGGCCTCGTCGGCCGCATCACCAGCGGCACCTGCTTCGTGATGAGCCACGGCATGGAGCACTGGCACCCGAACCCGGACTTCTTCTTCAAAATCGGCGGCGGTCCGATCCTCGACATCGGGCCCTACTACATCGCCAACCTCATCCAGCTCATCGGGCCGGTGCGGAGGGTGGCGGCGCTCTCTTCCATTCCGGCGAAGGAGCGCACCATCACCTCGCAACCGCGCGCCGGCGAGAAGATTTCGGTGGAGACACCCACGACGATTCTCGCGCTCTTGCACTTCGAGAACGGCGCGGTGATCAGCCTCAACGCCAGCTGGGACGTCTGGGTGCACAACCATTCCCCGATCGAACTCTACGGCGAGGAAGGCTCGCTCTTCGTGCCCGATCCGAACTTCTTCGGCGGCGAGGTCCGCTACACCACCAAGGACAAGCCGGTGAAGAAGGCGCCCAAGTGGGAGCATCCCTTCTCGGTGCACAATCAGGAACACCCGCGGGGGCCGCTCGCCAACTACCGGACCTCGGGACTGGCCGACATGGCGGTCGCGATCCGCGAGGGACGGCCGCACCGTTGCTCGCTCGAAGCATCGCTGCACGCCATCGAGGTGATGACATCGATCCTGAAGTCGGGCGAGACGGGCAAGTTCATCGAGATGAAGACGACCTGCGAGCGTCCGGAAGCGCTGCCGCCGAAGGAAGCCCGCGCCCTGCTGGCGCAGAAACCCCAGAAGGTCGCGCGCGCCGCGGCCTGAGCGTCGCGCCGTCCATCCTCCCGCGACTGCACCTTGCGCCCGGTCGGCCCAATCGCCGCACCGGGCGCAGTCTTGTTGGCGGGCGGAGTGCGACCTGCTAGAAGCGGCGCGTCCTCAGGATCGGACGGTCGCAGGCGTGACGGCACTTCGCAAGGCATCGGGTGGGTGGACGGCGCATCTCGCGCTCATCCTTCTGCTCGTCCAGCTCTTCGCGACGGGCTTCACCGCTGCCAGCCACGCCGCCGCGCCGCAGCTCGACGCGTTTGGCAACGTGCTCTGCCTTTCGGGCGAGCCGGGCGACGCGCCGGACGGCGGCCATGGCATCCTCCCCGGATGCTGCACCTTCGGCTGCAATCAGGCCGCTTCGGCACCGGCAGTTCCGCAGCACGACACGGTCGCGCTCGCGCCGCGGCCAGTGACAAGTGTCGCCGTCCTTCTCCCCGAAACCCGCCATCCGCTTCCCGGCCGCCTGACGCATCCCGGCAGTCCCCGAGCGCCACCGTCCGCAGTGTAATCGTCCGCTCCGGTAGAACCGGAGCGTTCCATTCCTGACCGATCACCCCGCGCGAGCGGGGATTACAGCCCGTTTCGGAGACCCATCATGTCCGCTTTCATCCGCGCATCCGCGCTTGCCTTCCTCCGCCGCACGCACGCGGCCGGTTTCGTCGCGGCGACTTCCCTGTCGCTGTTCGCATTCATCTCGATAGCCAGCGCGCACGAGTTCAAGTCCGGCGATCTCGTCATCCAGCATCCGTGGTCACGCGCCGCACCGTCCGGTGCCAAGGTCGCGGGGGGCTATTTCGTGATCCGCAACGATGGATCGGAGCCGGACCGGCTGCTCGCAGTCTCCGCCGAGATCGCCGGCCGGACCGAGATCCACGAGATGTCGGTCGACGACAAGGGGGTGATGACGATGCGTCCCGTCGAAGGCGCTCTCGAAATTCCCGCGGGTGGCGCCCTCGAACTGAAGCCCGGCTCGTTCCATCTGATGTTCATGGACCTTCACTCTCTCCCGAAGGCGGATGAGCGTTTCGCGGGAACGCTGACCTTCGAAAAGGCCGGCGATGTCGCGGTCGAGTTCACGGTCGAAGCCATCGGCGGTGCCATGAACCACGACGAGAATGGATCGAAGATGAAGATGAAATGATCCGCCGCGTCGGCGGATCGGTGGCGCGGCGGTCCCAGGGCCGCCGCAGCGCCTGACTGTCCCGGCAAAACGCTCCATGTTGACATAAAGATATCCTTATGTGACTATCCGTCCGTTCCGAAAACAGCATGAGAGTATCTGCCCCATGGCCTTCAGCCTCGACGCGCTCTTCGGCCCCGTCGCTCCAAAGTCCGACGGATCCGAAATACGGGCCGCGCTGAACGCGGCGGCGCGGGAACGCATCCTTGTTCTCGACGGCGCGATGGGAACCGAAATCCAGGCGCTCGAATATGGGGAAGACCATTTTCGCGGCGAGCGCTTCGACGGCTGCGCCTGCCATCAGCAAGGCAACAACGACCTCCTGATCCTCAGCCAGCCGGCGGCGATCGAGGAGATCCACTACCGCTACGCCATCGCCGGCGCCGACATCATCGAGACCAACACCTTTTCCTCCACGCGCATCGCGCAGAAAGACTACGGCATGGAGGAGGTGGTCTACGATCTGAACCGCGACGGCGCGCGGCTCGCCAAGCGCGCGGCGATCCGCGCCGAGCAGGAAGACGGCCGGCGCCGCTTCGTCGCCGGCGCGCTCGGGCCGACCAACCGCACCGCGTCCATCTCACCGGACGTGAACAATCCGGGCTACCGCGCGGTCACTTTCGACGACCTGCGCCTCGCCTACGGCGAACAGCTTCGCGGCCTGATCGACGGCGGCGCGGATCTCATCCTGATCGAGACCATCTTCGACACGTTGAACGCCAAGGCGGCGATCTTCGCCTGCAGCGAAGTGTTCGAGGAGAAGGGCGTCGACTTGCCCGTCATGATCTCCGGGACGATCACCGACCTGTCCGGCCGTACACTTTCGGGCCAGACGCCGACCGCCTTCTGGCACTCCGTGCGCCATGCACGCCCCGTGTCCATCGGCCTGAACTGTGCGCTGGGCGCCGCCGCCATGCGGCCGCACCTGGCCGAGATTTCCGGTGTCGCCGACACGCTCACCTGCGCATACCCGAATGCAGGACTGCCGAACGAGTTCGGCCAGTACGACGAGAGCCCAGAATTCATGGCCGAGCAGATCGAGGGTTTCGCGCGCGAGGGGCTGGTCAACATCGTCGGCGGCTGCTGCGGGTCCACGCCGGAACACATCCGCGCGATCGCCGAGGCGGTCTCGAAGTATCCGCCGCGCGCGATCCCGCAGGTCGCGCCGTTGATGCGGCTCTCCGGCCTCGAGCCGTTCACGCTTACGGACGACATCCCCTTCGTCAACGTCGGTGAGCGTACCAACGTCACCGGCTCGGCGAAATTCCGCAAGCTGATCACCGCCGGCGACTATGCGGCTGCGCTCGACGTGGCGCGCGACCAGGTCGAGAACGGCGCCCAGATCATCGACGTCAACATGGACGAGGGCCTGATCGATTCGCAGAAGGCGATGGTCGAGTTCCTGAACCTGATCGCCGCCGAGCCCGACATCGCCAAGGTGCCGGTGATGATCGACAGCTCCAAATGGGAGATCATCGAGGCCGGCCTGAAATGCGTGCAGGGCAAGCCCGTCGTCAATTCGATCTCCATGAAGGAAGGCGAGGAGGCGTTCCTCAGGCAGGCGAAGCTCTGCCGCGCCTATGGCGCCGCAGTCGTCGTCATGGCCTTCGACGAGAAGGGCCAGGCCGACACGAAGGAACGCAAGGTCGAAATCTCGAAGCGTGCCTACAAGCTGCTGACCGAGACGGCGGGCATGGCGGCCGAAGACATCATCTTCGACCCCAACGTCTTCGCGGTTGCGACCGGCATCGAGGAGCACGACAATTACGGCCACGACTTCATCGAGGCCGCGCGCGAGATCACTGCCTGCCTGCCCGGCGTCCACATCTCGGGCGGTGTCTCGAACCTCTCCTTCTCCTTCCGCGGCAACGAGCCTGTCCGCGAGGCCATGCACGCCGTCTTCCTGTACCATGCCATCCAGGCGGGCATGGACATGGGCATCGTCAACGCGGGCCAGCTCGCCGTCTACGAGACCATCGATCCGGAGCTGCGCGAGGCCTGCGAGGACGTGGTGCTGAACCGCACGCCGAAGGCTGGCGGAACGGCGACGGAAAACCTGCTGGAACTCGCGGAACGCTACAAGGGCTCCGCCGGCAAGGAAGCCCGCGAAAAGGACCTGCGCTGGCGCGAGTGGCCGGTCGAGAAGCGGCTGGAACATGCGCTGGTCAACGGCATCACAGAATACATCGAGGCCGACACCGAGGAGGCGCGGCTGAACGCCGAGCGCCCGCTGCACGTCATCGAGGGACCTCTGATGGCCGGCATGAACGTGGTCGGCGACCTCTTCGGCTCGGGCAAGATGTTCCTGCCGCAGGTGGTGAAGTCGGCTCGCGTCATGAAGCAGGCGGTGGCTGTGCTCCTGCCCTACATGGAGGCGGAGAAGCTCGCCAATGGCGGCAGCGGCGAGCGCCAGAGCGCCGGCAAGGTACTTATGGCGACCGTCAAGGGCGACGTCCACGACATCGGCAAGAACATCGTCGGGGTCGTGCTTGCCTGCAACAACTACGAGATCATCGACCTCGGCGTCATGGTGCCGTCGACGAAGATCCTGCAGACGGCGCGGGAGCAGAACGTCGACATCATCGGGCTGTCGGGCCTCATCACGCCCTCGCTCGACGAGATGGCGCATGTCGCGGCCGAAATGGAGCGCGAGGGCTTCGACATCCCGCTGCTCATCGGCGGCGCGACCACCAGCCGGGTCCACACCGCGGTGAAGATCCACCCCCGCTACGATCGCGGCCAGGCCATCTACGTGACCGACGCCAGCCGCGCGGTCGGCGTGGTCTCCAGCCTGCTCTCGCCGGATGCGAAGGCGGGCTATGTCGAAACGGTGCGGGCCGAGTACCGCAAGGTCGCGGACGCTCATGCGCGTTCGGAGGCCGAAAAGCAGCGGCTGCCGCTGGCCAGGGCGCGCGCCAATGCACACCGGATCGACTGGACGGGCTACGAGCCGCCGAAGCCGTCGTTCCTCGGCACCCGTGTCTTCGACGGCTGGGATCTCGCTGAACTCTCGCGCTACATCGACTGGACGCCCTTCTTCCAGACCTGGGAGATGAAGGGCCGCTACCCGAAGATCCTCGAGGACGAGAAACAGGGCGCCGCCGCGCGCCAGCTCTTCGCGGACGCGCAGGACATGCTTGCCAAGATCATCGGGGAGAAGTGGTTCGCTCCCAAGGCGATCGTCGGATTCTGGCCGGCCAACGCGGTCGGTGACGACGTCCGCCTTTTCGCCGACGACGAGCGCTCGGCCGAACTCGCAACGCTCTTCACCCTGCGCCAGCAACTGACGAAGCGTGACGGCAAGGCCAACATGGCGCTGGCCGACTTCGTCGCGCCGGAGGCGAGCGGCAAGCCCGACTATGTCGGCGGCTTCGTCGTCACCGCCGGCTTCGAAGAGATTGCCATCGCCGAGCGCTTCGAACGCGCAAACGACGACTATTCCTCGATCATGGTGAAGGCGTTGGCCGACCGTTTCGCCGAGGCTTTCGCCGAACGCATGCACGAGGTCGTTCGCAGGGAGCTCTGGGGTTACGCGCCCGACGAGGCGCTGGCGCCGGAAGAACTGGTCGGCGAACCCTACCGCGGCATCCGCCCCGCGCCCGGCTATCCCGCACAACCCGACCACACCGAGAAGGAAACGCTCTTCCGGCTGCTCGACGCGGAGGCGCAGATTGGCGTGAAGCTCACCGAAAGCTACGCCATGTGGCCAGGCTCCTCCGTCTCGGGCCTCTACCTCTCGCATCCCGAAAGCTATTATTTCGGCGTCGCCAAGGTCGAGCGCGACCAGGTCGCGGACTATGCGCGCCGCAAAGGCATGGCGGTGGAAGAGGTCGAGCGCTGGCTCGGGCCCATCCTCAACTACGTGCCCACGGCCTTCGCCGAGGCAGCGGAGTAATTCCGTTAGTTCGGATAGGGGATCGGCACTCCAGGAGGTGCTGCAGGGCCCTGCGGAAGGACGACAGGACCGATCGGTTCCGGGCGAGGTTTCTTCTTCGCGGCAGGCGGTTTGGTCGCGGGCGTACTCACCGGCTGTTTCTCCGGTGTCACGAAGGCCGGCTGCCAGATCGAAGCGAAGGAGGCCATGAAGATGAACATGATCATCCGGTGCATTCCAAAATCCTAGACCACTTCCGACTGGAAACGAAATCCGTCGTCGCAATCGCCTTGGGACCATCGACCTGGACGGATCGGGCGCGGCACTATGGACAGACGCTTGACGCCTGACTACGGATCGCCGAGCCAATCCAGTCCGGAGCCCGCATGAAGATCTTCGCCTACAAGCCCGGTCATGACGGCCATGTCGCCATGCTGGAGGACGGCGGGCTCGCTTTCTCGATCGAGGCGGAAAAGGATTCCGGCCCGCGCTACGGACCGATCACGCCCGAACTCCTTCTGCATGGCCTCGGGCTTTGCGGCGGCGTTCCCGACGTTCTCGCCGTCTCCGGCTGGATGGGCTCCTTCCGCCCGACGGGCGACCCGATCGGTGCGGGCTATTTCGGCCATGACGAGGAAAACATCATCGACCGGCCGCACCGCTTCATGGGCCGCGACATTCGCTATTTCTCCTCCTCGCACGAGCGTTCCCACATCGTCGGCAGCTACGCGATGTCGCCCTTCCCCCAGAGGCAGCCCTGTTATGCGCTGGTGTGGGAAGGCGTGCTCGGCAGCTTCTACCGCATCGACGAGGATTTGCAGGTTACGAAGCTCGGCACGCCGGTGAGCGGGCCGGGCCACAAATACGGTTTCCTCTATGGCCTGGCCGACCCGTCGTACCCGATTGACGCGCGCAAAAGCCGCCGCGAGGATGCCGGCAAGCTGATGGCGATCGCCGGCTACGGGCAACCGTCGGCCGAGACGCCGCAGGAGCGCGCCCTGATCGAGCGGCTGATCGCGTGGGACGCCGTAACTGCCCCGTTGCGCAAGGCGGATTTCACCGACACGCCTTTCTGCAACATCGGGCTGGAGACACCGGAGTTCCGCAACCTCGCCCGCCGTTTCCAGGACGCGGTCTTCGCGCGTTTCCTCGATTTCGCGAAGGCCGAGATGCCCGACGGCCTGCCGCTGCTGGTCTCCGGTGGTTGCGGTCTGAACTGCGACTGGAACAGCGAGTGGAAGGGGTCAGGCCTGTTCGCAGACGTCTTCGTCCAGCCCTGCACCAACGATTCCGGCTCGGCGATCGGCACGGCGGCCGACGCGCAGTTCCGCCTCACCGGCGACGCCAAGATCGAATGGACCGCCTATGCCGGCGAGGCCTTCGTCCACGACGAGGCCGACCTGTCCGGTTTCGAGCCCGTGCCGATGCGGGAGGCCGAGATCGCCGAAAGGCTCGCGGACGGCGCGGTGCTCGCCTGGGTGCAGGGCCGCTACGAGATCGGCCCGCGGGCGCTCGGAAACCGCTCGCTGATCGCCGCTCCCTTCACCAGCGAAATGCACACGCGCCTCAATGCCATCAAGAAGCGGGAGGGCTTCCGGCCGATCGCGCCGATCCTGCTCGAGGACGAGATGGACCGATTGTTCGAGAACCACGGGCCGAGCCCGCATATGCTCTATTTCCAGCGCGTGAAGACCGACGCCATCAAGGCCGTGACGCATGTGGACGGCTCCGCGCGTGCGCAGACCGTGACGCGCGAGCAGAACCCCCAAATCCATGCGCTTCTCACCGAATTCAAGCGCGCCACGGGCTACGGCGTCCTGTGCAACACCTCGCTCAACTTCTCCGGCAAGGGCTTCATCAATCGCATGAGCGATCTCGTGCGCTACGCGAGGCAGACCGGTCTGGACGGCTTCGTCGTCGGCGACATGTTCTACCGCCGCACTTGATCAGCCGCTTGCCGCAACCGGCCCGTGTCGTCGGTTGCAGAAAATCCGGAAAACCCGCTAAGGTCGTTGCCGTCGAGGGCAGAAGCAGATCGCGCCGAAGCCAGCCGGCGCAACCGGGGAAGATGGGCTTCCCCGGCTGCGGCAACAGCCTTGCTCTCGAACGGAGGTGACGATCATGCGGCAAAAACCGTTGAGCGTCAGCTCCGAGAACAGGTGGACCCGGACTGGCTGGCAAGTCATCGTCCGAGTCCGCCTTTTCTCGTAGGCGAACGGGGGGCGGGCGAAAGCTCGCTCTCCACCTCCGAATATAGTCGATCCGCATCTTTGCGGCAATGAGCGTGCTGCAACCGCTGCGGGTTCAGTGCTTTCCGGCACGACCACGGACCATAAGCACGTTCTCCGACGTTGCGGCCTGTCGATGATAGCCCTTCGCCGCGAGTTCGGCGAGGCAATCGCGCTCCCAGAGGTGCGAGAGCACGGTTTCGATGAGCATCGCCTTCGGCCAGAGGGCTTCCGGCGCCTGGTCGAACAGCGGCATCAGCGCGCGATCCTCAAAGCCCTCGACGTCGATCTTCAGGAGCTCGATCCTCGCGATCCCTAGGTCCGCCAGCGCCTGGCCCAACGGGGCGACCCCAACCGTTTCGATGCTTCGCACCGCCCCGGCGCCCTCCCGAAGGAGCGACGCGTGGCCGATGTTGCCGCCGCCGTCGCTGAAGAGGTTCATCGAACCGGCTTCGCCAGCAATTGCGAGATTCCGCGCGGCGACGTTGCCGGCGCCGTTGGCCTGGAGGTTGAAGGCGAGCTTGCCGAAAGTGCGCGGATGGGGCTCGAAGGCGACGACGCGGGTGCCCGGGGCAGCCGTTCGCGCCACCCAGAGCGAGTAGGTGCCGATGTTCGCACCGATGTCCACGAACATCTTGCCGGGACCGACGAAGGGCCGGATGAGCGCATGTTCATCCGCCTCGGGGAGCCGGCCAAGACCCAGAAGCACCCGGTCGTCCCGGTTTTCCGCCGGATAGACCCGCACGTTCACGCCCTCGACAGTAACGTCGAACGGTCCGGGCCAGCGCCTGGCGAGGACTTTCCGAAGCCGTTTGCGCCAGCGGGTGGGGAAGGCCGACATCACCGTGAGCCGCCAGAGCATCCTGACGTACCATCCCGCCTGCAGCCGGCCGAATTCAGTGGTCGTGTCGAGCGGAGCCGGCGGGTGCGCCATGAAGCATTCGTCCTGATGGATGATGTCAGAGCGCGGCGGCAGCCGCCTTTCCGCTATCGTTCGCCGCCGCCTGGGAATCGTCGACCACCGAGCGCACCGAGCCGGCGATCGCCCGCTTCTGTTCTTCGGTCAGGTCGTCGGCCTTCTGTCCGTCTGCCAGCCGAACCGTCACCTCGCGATGCGCGAAGCGGATGCCCTCCCTGGCGAAGACCTCCCGGATGGCGGCGTAGACGACCTTTCGGGTCACGAACTGGTCGCCGGGACGGGTCATGAACTTGACCCGCACGATCATGGCCGAATCCTCCATCGAATAGACGCCCTGCGATTTCAGCGGCTGCAGAAAGAGGTGTCCGACCACGGGGTCTTCGAGCAGCCGCTGGCCGATCTTCTTGACCAGCTTGCGTACCTTCTCGATGTCGGTGTCGTAGGTGAGGCGCAGCGGCAGCTTCATCATCACCCAGTCGCGCGAATAGTTGGTGAGCTGGTGGATCTCTCCGAACGGTACCGTGTGAACCGCGCCGAGGTGGTGACGCAGCTGGAAGGAGCGCATGGATATCTTCTCTACCACGCCCTTCACGGTGCCGATCTCGATGTACTCGCCCTTCCGGAACGCATCGTCGAGCAGGAAGAATGCGCCGGAGAAGATGTCGCGGATCAGCGTCTGCGCGCCGAAACCGACCGCGATGCCGACCACGCCGGCGCCGGCGAAGAGCGGGCCGATGTCGACGCCGAGATTGGCGAGCACCACCATGGCGCCGATTGCCACCAGGAGGGTGACGATCACGTTGCGGAAGATCGGCAGCAGCGTCGCGATGCGCGACTGCCCCTTTCCGCTCTCTCCCTCGCCTTCGCCGGGATTTACCGCTCGGTCATCCAGCGTGCCGCCCTCCTCGATGATTTTGTGGTCGATGAAGCGGTTGACCGCGCGGTAGAGCGAGGCGGCGATGATGATGACCAGAAGAATGTCGAGTGATGAGGCGAACCAGTGCCCGCCCTCCCGGCCGAGGTCGGCGCCCCACAAGCGGGCCAGTTCGCCGACGCAGACCACGAGGATGGTGGCCTGGATGGCGTTCTGGAAAAACTCCTTGAATGCCGGGAAGTAGGGCTGGACCGTCGCGGCAGGGCGCGACAGCGGAGCCATGACCGTCATCTCGTCGCCGTCCTCCAGCATTTCGCGGACGTCCTCGTTCATCTCGGCCATCATCTCCTTGGCCGCCTCGGCGCGGCGCCACGCGCGCCGCTCCGCCTGTATTTTCAGGAGCTGGCGTCTGCGGTGGGAGGCAGCGCGGCGCTCGTAGATGATCTCGAGGAGGAAGGCGGCGATCGCATAGGCGAAGACGCCGGCGACGAAGACCAGGATCGGCGCCAGGACCGGGACGTAGCCCCCTGGATGACCAAGGGCCAACCGCACCGAACTCACGAGCCAGGCCAGGATGAGATAGATCAGTGTGACCGGGAGGGCGAGAAAGGCGATTGCCCGGCGCAGCGGTGCGCTTCGCGTGGCCTCCTCCCGGCCGAGCACGATGCCGTTCAGCTGGTTGTTGTGCCTGATCGCCATGCCGGCCATCATCGCCGCGCAGATGAACATGCCCAGGATGAAGGCGAGGTTCTGGGCGTCGTGGTTGATCGCGACCATCGAGATGCCGGACGTGCCGTCCGGCGCGGGCAGGATGAGGATCCAGCGGCACAATGCGATGATCGTCGCGCCGACCGCGAGAATGATCACCCAGTCCCGGAACAGCCGCTCGGCCGCTTCGTCGGAAAGATTGATCAGCCTATGGGCCGATGCCCCGGGGGCAAAGAAGTTCCAGAAGATGACGGTTCGCAGGATGCGATAGGCGACGTAGGTCGAGACGATGACGAAGATCGTCGCGCGCGAAGGTTCGTGGCCGGTGTCGAAGATCACCGCCACGAGGATGGCGGTCACCAGCATGACGGCGGAACTCAGCAGCGTCCAGCCGGCCCGCGCCAGGATGTAACCGAGCTTCGCCGACAGCCGCGGGTCGTCCGGCCGATAGAGGTAACGGAAGTGGTCGCGTCCCCAGCCGGTCATAAGCTTGAAGGCCAGCCGCCCCGCGATGAGACCGGCGACCGCGGTCACGACGGCGATGAGCAGCCAGTGCGGCTGGCCGTCCGGGCTCGCCGCGCGCAGCGATTCCGGCATGTACTTCAGGTAGATGATGGAGTTCGCCACCATCCGCTTCAGGTTCTCGCGCGCCTGCAGCAGGCTGTCGGGCGACAGCGTCATCGCCATCGGCATCTCCTCGGCGGGCGCGGCCGCCGAATTCGGCTGCACGACAATGACCGTGGAGCCGTCCTTGCGCGCCTGTTCGAGCAGCGCGTCGAGCCCGGCGGTCTGGCCGCTCGCTGCCGCCTCCTGGGCGTAGGCGGCGGGTCCGCCGGTCCAGGACATCGTCGCAATCGCCGCGAACGCCAGCATGGCCAGCAGCAGCACACGAGGCATTCGGAACCCACTCACCGACAGGAACATCCGCAGCTATCCCACCTCCGCCGTTGTCTTCGCGCGCATCCGCCGCTACCCATCGCACGGTTGGGGCCAATCCTACGATAAATCATGATCAAAAACACGTTCTACCTCGTGAGACACGGCCAGACCCGGTGGAACGAGGAGGGCCGTTTCCAGGGCCGCAGCGACATTCCCCTGAGCCCGGAGGGACGCCGGCAGGCGCTCGGGAACGCACGGCGGCTTCGCGCGCACCTCGAAGCCGACCCGGCGGTCGCGCCTGGCATCGAAATCCTGAGTTCTCCTCTGGCGCGCTGCACAGAGACCATGCGTGTCATGGCCGATGAACTCGGCCTTCCGGAAACGGCGCGCAGGATCGATCCGAGGCTGATCGAGGCCGGGTTCGGCCGCTGGGAAGGGCTGACCACGCACGACGTCAAGGCGCGGTTCCCGGAGGAACGCCGGCTTCGCAAGGCGGACCGCTGGCGTTTCACCCCGCAGGGCGGGACGAGCCACGAGCAGACGGCGGCGGACATGCGCTCGCTGGTTGAAGGCCTGCCCGTCGGTCGGGGCTTCATTTTCGTTTCACACAGCGGCAATCTGCGCGTCATGTTCGCCATGCTACAGCGACTGGACGAAGCCGAAGCCATGCGCATTCCGGTGCCGCACGATCGTGTTTTCGCATGGGACGGGGAGCGGCTCCAGGCGATCTGAGGGCGGCGGACGCGAGGCGGAACGACAGGAAAACAAATGCATCTTCCGCTTCTTCTGCCCCTTGCCGCGACGTTGGGGAATTGCAAAACTCCGCTCCAATTCGACGGCCGGCGGCTTGGCTGCCCGTCATCGAAGTCTGGGGAGTGGGGCAGTGGCCGACACAGCGCTGCGTGGTATGGGAACGAACGCGTTGGGTGAGGTGCGAGACTTGTTGCGCATCGAGGATCTGCGGATCTCGATCGCTATTCAGCGTGCCAGTCTCCATGTCGTCAAGGGCGTGAGCTTCCGCGTTCCCGCCGGCAAGACCGTGGCGCTCGTCGGCGAGTCCGGCTCGGGCAAGTCGATCATCGCGCAGGCGATACTCGGCATCCTGCCGCGCGTCGCGTCCATAACCGGCGGACGGATCAGGTTCCGCGATCCGTTGCATCCCGGGTCGGAGACAGACATCGCGGCGATCGATCCCTCGACGCCGGAGATGCGCTCGCTGCGCGGCGGCCGGATCGCGATGATCTTCCAGGAGCCGATGACATCGCTCTCGCCGCTGCACAAGATCGGCGACCAGGTCGAGGAGGCTCTCGTCCTGCATCGCGACGTGGCGTCCGGAGAGGCGCGCAAGCTCACCGAGGACATGCTCAACCTGGTCGGCTTCCCCGAGCCGCACCGCGCCTACGACATGTACCCGATGGAATTGTCGGGGGGTCTGCGCCAGCGCGCCATGATCGCCATGGCCCTGATCTGCCGTCCGGCCCTCCTGATCGCCGACGAGCCGACCACGGCACTCGACGTGACCGTGCAGGCGCAGGTGCTGGGGCTCCTGAAGTCGCTGCAGGCAAGGCTCGGCATGTCCCTCCTGCTCATCACGCATGATCTCGGCGTCGTGGCGAACATGGCCGACGAGGTCGTCGTGATCTACAGCGGCGAGATCATGGAAGCGGGTCCGCTTGCCGACATCTTCGGCAAGCCGAGCCATGCCTACACGAAGGCGCTGATGAAGGCGGTTCCAGACCTCGACATGAAGCGTGGCGAAAAGCTCGTGGCGCTGCGCGAGGCGGAGAAGGTTATCCCCGAGGCGATGCGCAAGGCGGGAAGCGGCCGCACCGCTTCCGACAAGCCGCTTCTGTCCGTGCGCCATCTGTCGAAGATATTCACGATCAAGTCCGGAAGCTGGTTCGGCGGCGAACATCGGCAGATTCACGCGGTCAACGACGTCTCCTTCGACGTGCGGCGTGGGGAATGCTTCGGCATCGTCGGCGAGAGCGGTTGCGGCAAGTCGACGATCAGCAAGCTGATCATGCGGGCCACGTCCGTGGACGAAGGTTCGATCCACTTCGACAACGGCCATGTCGCCTGCGACGTGCGAAAGCTCGAAGGAAGGGCGCTGAAGGAGTTCCGAAAGCGCATCCAGATCGTGTTCCAGGATCCGTTCGGTTCGCTCAGTCCGAGGTCGACCATCCTGAACACGCTGCGCGAGCCGCTCGAGATCCACAGACAGGCGTCCGCCAGCGAGATCACGAAGATGGCATCCGACCTGATGGAACTCGTCGGGCTCAACCGCAGCCAGCTCAACCGCTATCCGCACAGCTTCTCGGGCGGGCAGCGCCAGCGCATCGGCATCGCCCGCGCGCTCGCCCTGTCGCCCGACCTCCTGATCTGCGACGAGCCGGTCTCGGCGCTCGACGTCTCCGTGCAGGCGCAGATCCTGAACCTTTTGAAGTCGCTCCAGAGCGAATTGTCGCTGACGATGATCTTCATCTCCCACAACCTCGCGGTGGTGAAATACATCGCCGACCGGATCGCGGTGATGCGGCGAGGGCG
Source organism: Aquibium pacificum (assembly GCF_040839445.1). Taxonomy (NCBI): domain Bacteria; kingdom Pseudomonadati; phylum Pseudomonadota; class Alphaproteobacteria; order Hyphomicrobiales; family Phyllobacteriaceae; genus Aquibium; species Aquibium pacificum. The sequence continues at coordinate 177,775 of NZ_JBDPGJ010000001.1, forward strand.
CATCGTCGAGATCGCCGATTGCGAGACGCTGTTTGCCCGGCCCGTCCACCCGTACACGCAGCGGCTCCTGAGTGCCGTGCCGAGCGCCAGCCTCGATCGCAAGCTCGACTTCTCGGACCAGTTGGGCGAGGACTGCGATCCGAGCGAATTGTGGGCGCCCGAGTTCAGGAGCACGCAGGAGGACGGTCGCGACCTTTCCCTCGTCCCGGTCGGCTCCGGTCACCTCGTCCTTGCCCGTGAAATGCCGATCCGCGAAAGGATACCAGCATGAGGTCCATCACTCGGTGCGTCACCCCGCTCGTGGCGCTGGCGATCGCTTGGGCCGTCGCCGGCGGTCCCGCTAACGCCGAGGAGCCGCCGGAACTGCGCCAGGCAGTCGAAAGCGGCAAGCTCCCGCCGATGGCCGAGCGCCTGCCGGACGTGCCGCGGGTGGTCGACATGGCGGCCCTCGGTAAGGAAGAGGGCCGTTACGGCGGCACGCTGAACATGCTCATGGCGGATGCGAAGGACATCCGCATGATGACCATCTACGGCTACTCCCGCCTCGTTGCCTTCAATGAAAAGCTGGAACTCATGCCGGACATCCTGGAGAGCTTCGATGTGGAGGAGGGACGTGTCTTCACCTTCCACCTTCGGCCCGGCCATCGCTGGTCGGACGGACATCCGTTCACGGCCGAGGATTTCCGCTATTCGTGGGAGGACGTCGAGAACAATGCGGAACTCTCGCGCGGTGGCGCTTCGGCCGTCATGCTCGTCGACGGGAAGCCTCCGGTCTTCGAGGTGATCGACGAGCTCACGGTGCGCTACAGCTGGGCCAAGCCGAACCCGCAGTTTCTGCCCTCGCTGGCCGGCGCCAGTCCCAACTACATCGCCCAGCCCGCGCATTATCTGAAGCAGTTCCACATGAAATATGCCGATCAGGCCGAACTCGACGCCAAGGTAAAAGCGGCCGGCTCGCGCGACTGGGTTGCGCTGCACACGGTGAAGTCGCGGGCATACCGGCCGGAGAACCCGGAGCTGCCCACGCTCGAACCGTGGATGAACACGACGCCTCCGCCGGCCGAACGCTTCGTTTTCGTCCGCAACCCCTATTTCCACCGCGTGGACGCCTCGGGACAGCAGCTGCCGTACATCGACCGCGTCTTCCTCGGCATCAGCTCCGCGGACATCATCCCGGCAAAGACCGGGACCGGCGACAGCGACCTGCAGGCCCGTTATCTCCGCTTCGACAACTACACCTTCCTCAAGGAAGCGGCCGAACAGCACCGCTACGACGTCCGCCTCTGGAAGGACGGGACCGGCTCCCAGGTCGCCTACCTGCCGAACCTCAACGTGAACGACGCGGTCTGGCGCGCGCTCTTCCAGGACGTCCGGTTCCGCCGGGCCTTGTCCCTCGGAATCCATCGCGAGGAGATCAACCAGCAGTTCTACTTCGGTCTCGCAAACCCTGCCGCCAATTCGGTGCTGGAGGGCTCTCCGCTCTACAAGCCGGAATACGCCTCGGCCTGGGCGGAATACGATCCCGACCGTGCGAACGCGCTTCTCGACGAGATCGGGCTGGAGCGCGGCAGCGACGGCGTGCGCCGGCTTCCGGACGGGCGGCCAGCCGAAATCGTCATCGAGATGGCGGGCGGCACCGAGGAGACCGACGTCACCCAGCTCGTGTCCGAATACTGGGGCGATCTCGGGATCAAGGTATTCCCCCGGGCAATGCAGCTCGACAACATGCGGCGGCGTTTCCTTGCCGGCGATACGATGATGTCGGTCTGGTCCGGCCTCAACATCGGTCTGGCGACACCCGACATGCCGCCCGAGGAACTGGCGCCGGTCTCCTCCGTCCAGGGCAGCTGGCCCATATGGGGCCAGTACCTGGAAACCTCGGGGATGGCGGGCGAGAAGTCCGAGCTGCCGGAGGTCGTACGGCTGGGCGAGCTCTACCAGCAATGGCGCGTTTCCTCGACCACCGAGGAACGCGCACAAATCTGGACGGAGATGCTCGGCATCTTCACCGATCAGGTCTTCACGATCGGCACGGTCAACGGCGTGCTGCAACCCGTCGTCGTCCGCACCGCGCTGAAGAACGTGCCCGAGGAAGGCATTTACGCCTTCGCTCCGGTGGCGTATTTCGGGGTCTACCTGCCCGACACCTTCTGGTTCGAAGGGGAGTAGCCGGCCTTGCTGCGCTACGTCGCCTACCGATTGCTGGCCGCCATTCCCACGCTGCTCCTGATCAGCGCGCTCGTCTTCTTCATCATCGAACTGCCGCCCGGCGACTATTTCGAGACGTACGTGGCGGAGCTCCAGGCGCAGGGAGAGACCGTCGATCCGCAGAAGATCGAGTATCTCAAGCAGGAATACGGCTTCGACAAGCCGCTGATCGAGCGCTACTTCACCTGGATCGGCGGCATGCTCCAGGGCGACTTCGGCTATTCGTTCGAATACGAACTGCCCGTCAGCGACGTCGTCGGCAATCGGCTCTGGCTGACGATCCTCGTCTCCACGGTAACGATCATCTTCACCTGGGTGATCGCGTTCCCGATCGGCATCTACTCGGCCACGCACCAGTATTCCTGGAGTGACTACGGCCTCACCTTCCTCGGTCTGCTCGGCCTCGCGACGCCGAACTTCCTGCTGGCCCTGATCCTGCTCTACCTCGCCAACGTCTGGTTCGGCACCTCGATCGGCCACCTGATGGACGCGCAGTTCATCGACCAGCCCATGAGCTGGGCGAAGTTCGCCTCGATGGCGGAGCACATGGTCATCCCCGTCATCGTGATCGGCACGGCCGGAACGGCCGGCATGATCCGACGCCTGCGCGCCAACCTGCTCGACGAGTTGCAGAAGCAGTACGTCGTCACCGCGCGCGCGAAGGGCGTGCCGCCGATGAAGGCGCTGCTCAAGTACCCGCTGCGCATGTCGCTCAACTTCTTCATTGCCGACATCGGGTCCATCCTGCCGGCGGTGATCTCCGGTGCCGAGGTGGTGGCCATCGTCCTGTCGCTGGAGACGACCGGGCCGCTGCTCATCCGCGCCCTGCAGAGCCAGGACATGTATCTCGCCGGTTCGTTCCTCATGTTCCTCGCGACCCTGACGGTGATCGGCGTGCTCATCTCCGACATCGCGCTGGCGCTGCTCGATCCGCGCATCCGGCTCCAGGGAGGGCGCAGGCGATGAGTTCGTCGCTGCCGCCGGACGGGGAGGCGATCGGGCATTTCGTCGCGACGACGCCATTCGACCCGCAGAGCGTGGAAGTCCTCACGCCCGAGCAGGAGAAGATCTACCTCGCCTCCCAGCTCAGGCTGATGTGGTGGAAGTTCCGCCGGCACAAGGCCGCCGTTATCTCCGGCGTGTTCCTCCTGGTGCTCTACGCCTCGATCCTGGTCTGCGAATTCCTTGCCCCCTACAATCTCGAGAACCGCGACGTCCGGTCGATCTACATGCCGCCTCAGTCGATCCACCTGTTCCACGAGGGCGATTTCGTCGGGCCGTTCGTCTACGGCTACGACTTCAAGCTCAACATGGACACGCTGAAGCGGGAGTACACACCCGATAGGAGCGACGTTCAGCCGCTGCGCTTCTTCTGCAGGGGCGATTCCTACGAGTTCTGGGGCTTGATCGAGGGCAACCTGCATCTGTTCTGCCCGGCCGAGAAGGGATACGCCTACCTGCTCGGGACCGACCGGCTCGGCCGCGACGTGCTCTCGCGCATCATCTACGGCACGCGCATCTCGCTGACCATCGGCCTCATCGGCATCACGGTCAGCTTCATCCTCGGCATCACGATCGGCGGTGTCGCGGGCTACTACGGCGGCTGGATCGACCACGTCGTCCAGCGCGTCATCGAGGTGCTTCAGAGCATCCCGAGCATTCCGCTGTGGCTGGCGCTGGCCGCCGTCATGCCGGTGACGTGGAGCCCGATCCTCGTCTATTTCGGCATCACCATCATCCTCGGGCTCATCGACTGGACGGGGCTGGCGCGCGCCGTGCGGTCGAAACTTCTGTCGCTGCGCGAGGAGGAGTATGTGATGGCGGCCGAACTGATGGGCGCGAGCCCGCCGCGCGTCATCTTCCGCCACCTCATTCCCGGGTTCATGAGCCATCTGATCGCCTCGGCGACGATCACCATTCCGACCATGATCCTGGGCGAGACCGCGCTCTCCTTCCTCGGGCTCGGCCTGCGTCCGCCCGTCACCAGTTGGGGCGTGCTGCTAAACGAGGCGCAAAACATCAACGTGGTGGCGCTCTATCCCTGGCTCATCCTGCCGGTCGTCCCGGTGATCCTCGTCATCCTGGCGTTCAACTTCCTCGGAGACGGTCTGCGCGACGCCGCCGACCCGTATCACTGAGGCCGCGGCTGCATGCCGGCGGCGAGATCGTCGGCATGGTGGAACGCGAACCCGCGCTCGACCGTCAGGTGCCGCAGCAGGCCTTCCAGCGTCCGCCAGGCCCGATCGTCATGGTCGAGATGGTGGGAGAGGATGCCGATCGGCGCTCCGCCCCGCGCGCGCGCCTGTGAAAGCCGGCGCAGCAGTTCGCCCCTGATCCACTCCGGTGGGCGGCCTTGCCGTGTCGTCCAGTCCATCAGGTCGACATGGGTGTTGATTTCGGGAAGGAGGGTTCCCCTCGGCTCCCACGACCACGTCGAAAGCGCGGTGAACCCGCATTCGTGCGCCCGCGCGGCGATGTCCGGAGCGATGCGGTTCCAGGGTGGTACGAGGATGCCGGAAAGGCGCGCGCCGAAGAGGCCTTCGAGCTTCTCCCGGCTTGCCCTCAGGCCGTCCAGAATGTCCGCCGTCGCCATGCGGCCGCCGAGTTCGATCTTCCGTTCGCCTTCCCGCGCGTTGTCGCGGTGCGCGATGCCATGCACGCAAGGGCGCACGAGCCGAACGTCGCGGAGCCGCTCGCCGAGCGCTGGTCCGGCGCGTTCGGGAACGACCGCCAGCAGCAGGGGGACCTCGAATTTCTCGCAAAGCGCGATCAGGCGGTCGAGCGCCGGGCCTGGCTCGCCGGCATCGTCGTCGCGCAGCCAGAAGCGCGGTTCCTGGCCGGCATTCCTCCAGCGCGCGAACTCCTCATCGAGGGCGGGATCGGCGGTCACGACGCCGTTCCCCGGCTCTGCGCACCGGTGCCCGCAATCAGAGGCGCGAGAGTGGCTCTCAGCGTCTCGGAGGCAGCCGAAATCCCGTGATGCCGCTGGACGCGCGCACGGCCCGCCGCGCCCATCGTCTCGCGCAGTTCGCGCGATCCGAGCAACCGGAGGATCCGGTCCCGCAAGCCTGCCACGTCCGACTCCGGCGCGAGCAGGCCGCTTTCGCTGTCCGCCACCACGATCGGAACGCCGGCCGTCGCGAAGGCCGCCACCGGCAGCCCCGCCGCCTGCGCCTCGAGGTACACGATGCCGATCGCCTCGCGCACCCCCGGCCATACGAAGACGTCCGCCGCCCGCATCCAGGCGCCCACCTCTTCGCGTGGGAGGGCGCCGGCAAAGTGGATCCGTTCTCGCGCGAAGCCGAACATGTCTTCGACCTCGGCGCGGCCCGGGCCGTCGCCGATGACGGCGAGGTTCCATTCCGGCGTATCGAGGCCACACAGCGCCTCGGCCAGCAGCCGGTAGGACTCGATCTTCGCGCCAGGCCGCATCATGCCCACCGCAAGCATGACGGGATGCGGTGCGGTGAATGTCGGTTCGATCGTCGCCCCTGTTCCGTCCAGCGCATTCAGATCGATGAAGGGCAGCAGCGGCACGATCCGGTCCGTGTTCGGCAGAAAACTTTCGAGATAGGCCCTGTCGGACGGCTTCATGCAGAAATTCGCCGCCGCGCCCTTAACGGCTGCCTGTACCTGCCCCCGCCCCTCGGCCCAGTCGGCGTCGGTGTTCTGCCGGGTCCGACAGGCCTCGACCGTGACATAGGGAATGCCGAGCGCCGCGCAGATCGCGGGTCCGATCCAGTCGGGCGACTTGCAGTAGGGATGGTAGGTCATCCACAGGTCGGGAGCGCTGGCCGGGTCGCCGCGCCACAGATCGAGAAGCCGCCCGGCTTCCCGGTCGCACGCCTGCCTGCGTTCGGCGAAAAGTTCCCGCGAAGGCCGCTTCTGGTAGGAGATGGCCTCGCTCGCCAGAAAGGCGTCGAAGCCGGCGAGGTCGAGCGCCTTCAGGAGGTTTCTTGCGATCTCGCGGTCGCCGGACGGAATCGGATGGTTCGGCGATTTGAGCGGCGCGTAGAAGGCGATCTTCGGCTTCATACCGGGGGTGCCTCAGGCGGCCGGAGTCTCGCTGCGTGCGAGCGCCGCGATCAGTTGCGCCGACTTCGTCGCTCCGCCGATGTCGATCGCGGAAAGGTCGGGCGCCGGGCCGCTCATTGCCCGGTCGATAGCCGCCGCGAGCATCTCGGGCGTCTCCTCGTTCGGCGGCACCGCCTGCACCAGCCCCTTGCGCGCCAGCACTTCGGCGCGCGTGATCTGCTCCGTCTCGATGCCGTCGAACAGCGGCGAGATGACGGCGCGGCAGCCGGCGGCGAAGATGTCGGCGGTGGTGTTGTAGCCGGCGCGCGAGATCGAGAGCTTCGCGCCGGCCAGCAGTGCGCAGAGGTCGGGCACGAAGGACTGGAATTCTATCCCTTCGTCGGCGAAACGCTGCAAATCCGCCTTCTGTTCGTCCGTCGTGAACAGGCCGCTCAGCACCAGCCACCGCGCGTCGCGCATCGAGGAAATCCGGCGCGCCTCGAGCGCCGCCACCAGCAGCCGGTGACCGAACGCTCCGCCGCCGACCGAGACGACCACGTCGGGGCCACTGCCTCGCTCTGCCGGCGCGGCCGGCGCCACGATGCCGGTATAGGTGACCTTGCCGGCGATCTCGGCCGCATGCGGAAAGGTCTCGTCGATGCGGATGAACGCCGGATCGCCATGCACCAGCACCCGGTCGAACCATGTGTTCAGGAGATCGACCACCTCGCGGTCGCGCTCCGGCTTGCTGTTCTGCTGAATGATGTCGCGCACCGACGATACGATGACCGGCCGGCGCGGCCGCGCATGCGCAGCCTCCATCAGCGGCAACAGTTCGAAGCGCATCTGGCGGCGCCCGAACGGAAATGCCTCCGTCACGATGACGTCGGGCGATGTCTCCTCGAAGAGCGCCAGCAGCCTGTCGCGGCGATCCTCCTTGTAGGCGTCGGAAACGGGATTGCCGTTTGGGTCCTCGAGCTTGTTGAAGGCTTCCTTTCCGGCGCGCACAGGCGGCAGGTAGTGGATGCGGGCGTCGGCGATGTCGAGGCCGGGGATCGGCATTCCGCCGAAGGCGAGGTCCACCTCTAGCCCCTCGCGCCGCAGCGCCCGGACGATGCGGCTTGCCCGGAAGACGTGGCCGACACCCATCAGGTGCTGGACATAGAACAGGACGCGCGCGCTCACGACGCCACCTTTTCGCGTTGCGGCCGGGCGACCAGGCCTTCCGCCTCGAACAGTTCGATCAGCCGACCGATCGTGCCGAGATGGTCGAAGCTCGAATGCACCCGCTCCATTCCGGCCTGTCCATATCGTGCACGCAATTGCGGGTCTCGCGCCGCCCTCCCGATCGCCGCCGACAACGCGTCCGGATCGTCCGGCTCGACCAGTATACCGGTGCGCCCGTCCTCGATCAGTTCGGGGATGCCCGAGATCGGCGTCGAGATGCAGAGAACACCCTGGCTCTGCGCTTCCACGAGCACGTTGGGCAGGCCGTCGCGGTCGCCACTTGCCGCGATCCGGCAGGGCAGCACGAACATGTCGGACGCCTTGTAGGCGTCGAGCACCTCGCGCTGCGACATCGAGCCGCGCAGGTCCACCCGGTCGGAAATTCCCAACCGCTCCACCTGCTCCTTCAGGGCGCCGGCCAGTTCTCCGCCGCCGATGTGCGTCCAGCGCCAGTGCAGGTCTTTCGGCAACCGCGCCAGCGCGTCGGCCAGCGTGTCGAGACCCTTCTTCGCGACCGCACGGCCGACCGAAAGGAACTGCACCGGGTTGGACGGATCGCTACCATCCCGGTTGCCCGTTGGCCGGTCGGGCCGGGGAAAACGGGAAAGATCGATACCGTGGTAGACGAGCGAAACCTTGTCCGGGTGAGGTGCAAGATCCTTCAGGTGCCGGCTTCCCCCCGCCGTGCAGGTCACGGTCCACGCCGCGGCGTCCAGCTTCTCCGAAAGCTCCCAGTCCGGCGAGGTCCAGATGTCCTTGGCATGCGCCGATGCGCTCCAGGGAATGCCGACCATCTCGCTCGCGTACCCCGCCACGGAGGAGGGCGTGTGGATGAAGTGGCTGTAGATCCACCGCGCCTGCGGGGGGAACTCGGCGGCGAAGACCAGCGCCTGGCCGAAACGCCGGATGCGGTTCATCGTGAAATCCCGGCGCAGATCCGTCAGCCAGTGGCGCCATGCCGCGCGGTAGCCGGGGAGCGCGCGCACGTTCAACCATGAACGGAAGACGCGCATCGGCTCCTGATGGAGATATTCCGGCAGGTAGATCACCGGCGCGCGGATCTCGTCGTTGATGGGATGCGTCTTCCTGTCGGTCGGATGGCGCAGCGAGACCAGGCACAGTTCGTAGCCGGAGCGCTCCAGCTCCAGCAGTTCCTGCGCAATGAAGGTTTCCGACAAGCGCGGGTAGCACTTGAGGACGACGGCTATGGTGGGCTTCATGAATTCGCGGTCTTGAGCAGCACCGTCTCCGATGCGGCCTCTTCGGTCTTGCGGTCGAAGAGGATCTCGGTCAGCGCGCAGATGCGGTTCAGCCCGTCGAGATCGGGCCGCGCCACGGCGAAGGAGGGAGGCGGACGGCGCAGCACTTGGCTGATCGCGGCGAGGAAACTGAGCGGGTTCTTGGCGTCCTCGATGTCGATGGAATCGACCCAGCCGAATTCCTCCGCGCGCTTGGCCCGGATCGACTGTTCGCGCCGGGGCGCGGTGCGCGGCACGAAGAGCGCCCGCTTGTCGAAGGAGATGACCTCGCAGAAGGTGTTGTAGCCGCACATGCCGATGACGGCGCGGGCATTTGCCACCACCGCTTCGAGGTTGGCATCGAAATCCACCACCTGCACGTTGGCCAGGCTCGCCGCGCGGGCGGCGATCTCGAAGCGCTCGCGCTCGGTCATGAACGGCCCGAGCACGAACAGGAATTCCCGTCCCGGCGTGCGGTCGCGGCGCACGGCGTTCAGCGCTGCCGACATGAGTTCGTAGCCGTCCCCGCCGCCGCCGGCCGTCACCAGCACGTAGTCGCGGCCATATTTCTCGGTCACGTCGTCTTCCTGGATCGAGCGCGGCAGGAACCCGGTGTACCGGGTCTGCGACAGAACCCATTCCGGCAGGTCGATGCCCGCCAGCGGATTGTAGAAGCTGCCGGGACCGTAGATCCAGATCTCGTCATAGAGGTCGAGATGCTCGACGATGTGCTTGCGCTGCCACTCCTCGCGCAGCAGTTCGGGCGCATCGAGCACGTCGCGCAGTCCCAGGACGGCGATCGTACCCTGCGACTTCAGCCATTCGAGCGTCGACAGCATCTCGCGAGCCAGCCCGAGCGGTTCCTTGTCGACGATCACCATGTCCGGACGGATGCGCTCGGCGGCGGCCCGGATCACGGATTCGCGCGCGGCCATCGTCTGCTCGAAGGATTTCTCGCCGCTGCCCGAGACATAGTTACCGTTCGCCAGTTTCTGCGCCGGCGGGATCTGGATGTATTCGACGCGATCCTCGAACGGAAAGGCGTCCACCACCGGGGATCCCGATACGATCGACACCGTCGCGCCGGGAAAATGGGACACCAGGGCATGCGCGATCGTGCGGCTGCGCCGCAGGTGCCCCAGACCGAACGTATCGTGACTGTACATGAGTACAGAGAACTTGAAGACCGGGTCCATGCGCGCCTGATACGTTCGGCAAAACCAAGCTAGAAGGATGGATGTAGGCCATATCATGCGACAGCGCAATGAATGGACCGCGATCCGGGCTGCGAGGGCATGCCACCGGCACGGACTCCCGCCTTGCTTGCCTTAGGTCTTCGCAGCCGCTAAGCCGGACCACAGGCACGAGCCGAACCGGAATTGCCGACGGGGGAACATGCCGCTCCGTGCATCCCCGGAGCCAGGCTTTCCCCGCCGAGGAGCGAGAAACGATTGCTGAAGACGACGACAGGGCAGGCGGGCGCCGGGCCGGCCGAGACCCTAGAATACCCTTTCGATCACCCCCCCGCCACTGGCGAAGTCGTGGAGGTTGCGCCGGGGATCCTCTGGACCCGCATCCCGCTGCCCTTCAAGCTCGACCACGTCAACATCTACCTGATCGAGGACGGCGAGGGCTGGGCGGTGCTCGACACCGGCATTTCCGACAAGCCGACGCGGGCCGTATGGGAGCAGCTCTTCGACGGACCGCTCGCCGGACGTAAGCTCACCCGCCTGATCGTTACCCACTATCATCCGGACCACATCGGACTGGCCGGCTGGTTGTGCGAGCGCTTCGGCGTGCCTCTCTCGACCAGCCAGACGGCCTACCTCGGCTGCCTCACCATCTCGCTCAGTCCCGGTTCTCTGGAGGCAAAGCCCTTCCGCGAGTTCTATCTCCGCCATGGCATGAGCGAGGAGACGGCAACGCTGGTGAGCACGCACGGTCATGGCTATCTGCGCATGGTCACGCCCTTGCCGATGACGTTCAACCGGCTCGTTGCGGGCGACGTGCTCATGATCGGCGGCCGCCGCTTCGAGGTGCTTTCGGGCGACGGCCATGCGCCGGAACAGATCATGCTCTACAGGCCGGAGGACAAGGTCTTCCTCGCCGCCGACCAGGTGCTCGCCAAGATCACGCCTAACGTCAGCGTGTGGGCGGTCGACCCGGAGGGGGATCCGCTCGGCCTCTACATCCGCTCGCTCAACGCCATCCGCGACCGCATTCCGGCCGATGCGCTGGTCCTGCCGGGCCATCAGCTGCCGTTCTACGGAGTGCACACGCGGTGCTCGGAACTGATCGAGCATCACGAGGAGCGCTGCGCGATGATCGCGGAAGCCTGCGCGCAAGGCCCGAAATCTGTGGCGGAACTCGTGCCGTTCATCTTCACGCGCAAGCTCGACCCGCACCAGCTCTCCTTCGCCTTCTCGGAGGTGCATGCGCATGTGAACTACATGCTGCGGAAGGGCGAGCTCGCCTGGGAAGACCAGTCCGCCCCGCAACTGCGTGCCGTCTACGTGGCCGGCTGAGCATCTCCGGGTTTCGGCGCGACCGGCAGCTGACGAAGGCTCGCGTCGGGCGCCTCCACGAGCTTGCGGTACAGGTGCCAGGTCGCGTGCCCGAGGATCGGGACCACGACGATCAGCCCCGCCAGTAGCGGCAGTGAGCCGATCGCCAGGCAAGCCGCCACGATGACGCCCCAAAGCAGCATCGGACCAGGATTGGAAAGCACGGCGCGGGCCGAGGTCTCGAGCGCCGAATAGGCGCCGACATCCCGGTCGAGCAGCAGCGGCAGGGCGATCACCGTCAGCAGTACGACGAGCGCGAAGACGAACCCGACCGCGTTTCCGACCAGGATCAGCATCCAGCCGCGCTCGGTGGACAGCACGTCGGCCACGAAGCCGCCGAGCGTCCCGGGCCCGGCATCGCCGTAGAGCGAGGCATGGATCGCCTGCGCCGTCATCACCCAGGCCAGGAACAGCGCCAGAAGGATGAATGCGACGGCGAGGATCGACGGCAGCGCCGGCGAGAACCGCACGTCGAAGGCATGTCGCCAGGACGTGTCCAGACCGTACTCGCGCCGCCTGCTGATCTCGTAGAGACCGATCGCTGCGAGCGGTCCGAGCAACGCGAAGCCGGTTATCAGCGGATAGATCAGCTCCACCGCGTTGCCGCCGGAACTCCACGTGATGAGTACGAAGCCCATGATCGGATAGATCAGGCCGACGAAAGCGTAGTGCGACGGCTTCTCGCGGAAATCCTCGAGGCCGCGCCTGAGCGCGTCGAAGACGTCGTCGGTGGTGATATGGCGCACTTCGAGGCGGGTCGTCACCCCGTGCGCGTCGGCGTAGACATGGAAGGCGGCCATGGAAATTCCTCCTGGACCAAGGTGTCCTGGCCGCGTCATGGAGGCGCCGTTCGCCCGCAAGCGGTCACGCCTGTCCGCGACCGATACACGCGTCATGATAGCGCAGTTTGCGTTTTCCGCCACTCACATCGTCGTATGGGACGCCGGCGCGTATGCTAGTCGGCTGCCGGCTGCCGGTCCGGCGCGAAGAGGTGGCACCGCACGCTTGCCTGCCCGACCTCGAAGGGGGGCGGGACTACCGTGCGGCAATGCGGCATGACGAACGGGCAGCGCGGGTGAAAATGGCAGCCGGGCGGCGGGTTGACCGGGTTCGGGATCTCGCCCGCGATCGCCAGCCGCTCCTTGCCCGCCATCTCGATGTCGGGAACCGCGTCGAGCAGCATCCGCGTGTAGGGGTGCTTCGGGTCGGCGAAGAGTTCGCGCGCCGGCGCCTCCTCCACCAGCCGCCCCAGGTAGAGGACGCCGACGCGGGTCGCGACGTGGCGCACGACCGCCAGGTTGTGGCTGATGAAGAGGTAGGTGAGGCCGAACCGCTCCTGCAGGTCGCGCAAGAGGTTCAGGACCTGCGCCTGCACCGACACGTCGAGCGCCGAGGTCGGCTCGTCGCAGACGATGAAGCGTGGGTTGGAGGCGAGCGCGCGGGCGATGGCGATGCGCTGGCGCTGTCCGCCGGAAAACTCGTGCGGGAACTTCTGACCGTCGCGCGGATCGAGCCCGACGAGCGACAGGAGTTCGCCGACGCGCGCCGTGCGGTCGCGTGCGTCCGGGATCAGGTCGAAGGCCTTGATCGGCTCCTCTATGATCGCATGGACGCGCCAGCGCGGGTTGAGGCTGGCGAACGGGTCCTGGAAGATCATCTGGATGCGGCGCTGCATGCGCCGCCGCACATCGCCGGAGCGTTCGCTCCAGACGTCGGTTCCCTCGATCGAGATCGAGCCGACCGACGGGGGCAGCAGCCCGACCATGATCTTGGCGATCGTCGACTTGCCGGAGCCGGATTCGCCGACCAGCGCGTAGGTCTCGCCCTGGTTGATCGAGAAGTCGACGCCGTCCACTGCCGTCAGCTTGACGCGACCGCCGCCTTCGATCAGCCGGTTGAGCAGCGGCTTCGACAGGTCGAAGACGCGCCGCAGCCCCTTCACCTCGACCAGGGGCCCCGTCCTCGCGCCCGCTCCCGCGGAAGGCTTTTCCAGCACGCTCATCGCGCCGCCTCCGTGGTGCGTGCGGCGACGTGGATGCCGGACGCCGCGGCACGCTCGGCCGCATCCGCGGGGGCGCTGCCCGCCGGATCGTGGAGGTAGCAGGAGGCCTCGCTCGCCCCGGCCGGGTAGATGCCCGGCCGTTCGCCGGTGCAGCGATCGAAGACATAGGGGCAGCGCGGGTTGAAAGCGCAGCCGGGCGGGATGGCGCCCAGCCTGGGCATCGAGCCGGGAATCTGCGCCAGCTTCTCATCCGGGTCGCCGGCGAGCGAGGGGATCGCCGCCATCAGTCCCTGCGTATAGGGGTGTTGCGGGTGCTTCACCACGTCGCGAACGGGACCGATCTCGGCCAGACGTCCGGCATAGAGCACGCAGACGCGGTCGGCCGTCTCGGCGATCACGCCCATGTCGTGGGTGATCAGCATGACGGACGTTCCCCGTTCCGCACAGAGCTTCTTCAGGAGCGCGATGATCTGCGCCTGCACGGAAACGTCGAGCGCTGTTGTCGGCTCGTCGGCGATGACGAGTTCCGGATCGGCTGCCAGCGCCAGTGCGATGACCACGCGCTGGCGCATGCCGCCGGAAAATTGGTGCGGATACGCCGACATCCGGGCGCCGGCCGCGGGGATACCGACCTCCTCCAGGAGGCGCTGCGCCTTGTCGCGCGCGGCCCGCTGCGGGATGCGCTCATGCGTCAGGATGGTTTCGACGAGCTGGTCGCCGATGCGGTAGAGCGGATTGAGGCTGGTCAGGGGGTCCTGGAAGATCATGCCGATGCGTCGGCCCCGAATCCCGCGCATCCGGTCGGGTGGCAGGTGGTCGATCCGCTCGCCGGCCAGCAGGATCTCGCCGCCCGCGACGCGCGCGGGGGGCTCGAGCAGGCCGATGATGGCCGATCCGGTGATCGATTTTCCGGCGCCGGATTCCCCCACCACGCCCAGGACGTCGCCGGGCGCGATGTCGAAGGACAGGTCGTCGATGGCGGTCAGAACGCCCTGGCGGGTCGGGATTTCCACCCTCAGGTTGCGGACGGAGAGGATCGGGGTCATCTGAGCTTCGGGTTCAGCGCGTCGCGCAGCCAGTCGCCGAGCAGGTTCACCGACAGGGCCAGCACCGCGAGGGTTATTCCGGGGAAGATCGTGATCCACCATTCGCCGGAGAACAGGAAGTCGTTGCCGATCCTGATCAGCGTTCCGAGCGAGGGCTGGGTCGGCGGCACGCCGACGCCGAGGAAGGACAGCGTCGCCTCGGTGATGATGGCAAGCGCCAGGTTGATGGTCGCGATCACCAGGACGGGTCCCAGCACGTTCGGCAGCACGTGCTTGAACATGATCGTCCAGGGACGCAGCCCGATCAGCCGCGCCGCCAGCACGTATTCCTTGTTCTTCTCGACCAGAACGGAGCCGCGCACGGTGCGGGCGTACTGGACCCAGAAGGACAGCCCGATCGAAAGCACCAGAACGCCGAAGACGATGTCCTCGTAGGAGCGAGGTCCTGCGAGCCCGCGCGCGACACCGTCGATCAGAAGCGCGGTGAGGATCGCCGGGAAGGTCAGCTGCACGTCGGCGATGCGCATGATGATGGAATCGGTGGCGCCGCCGACATAGCCGGCAACCAGCCCGAGCGTCACGCCGATGACCATTGCGAAGATGACGCTGGCGAAGCCGACCGCCAGCGAGATACGCATGCCGTAGAGGATGGTGGAGAGGATGTCTCGGCCCTGGTCGTCGGTTCCGAGCAGGAAACGCGGGTCGCCTTCGCCGGTCCAGCTTGGCGGATAGAAGGAGTCCATGATCGACAACGTCGCCGGGTCGAACGGATTGTGCGGCGCGATCAGTGGCGCCAGCAGCGCCGAGAGCACCAGCGCGAGCGCCACGATCGCCGAAACGATGGTGAGCGGCGAACGCGTGAACGAGTACCAGACGTCGCTGTCGCGGGCCCTTTCGAGGAAGCCGGGGGCACGCGCGGGCACGTCGCCGTCCGCCGTTCCGGTCTCGCTCTTGCGATCCGCCACGGTTGCCATTTATCCGCGCGCCCCGCCGATACGGATGCGCGGATCGACGGCGACGTAGAGCATGTCGACGATGAAGTTGATCATCACGAACAGGAAGGCGATCAGGAGCAGATAGGCCGCCATGATCGGGATATCGACGCTCTGTACCGCCTGCAGGAACATCAGCCCCATGCCCGGCCACTGGAAGACGGTCTCGGTGATGATCGCGAAGGCGATGATCGAGCCGACCTGAAGGCCGGTGATGGTGATCACCGGCACCAGCGTGTTCTTCAGCGCGTGGCCGAAGTTGATGACGCGGCGGGAGAGGCCGCGGGCGCGGGCGAACTTGATGTAGTCGGTGCGCAGCACCTCCAGCATCTCGCCGCGCACCAGCCGCATGATCAGCGTCATCTGGAACAGCCCGAGTGTGATCGCCGGCAGGATCAGCGACTGCAGGCCGGATTTCGTGAGAAGACCGGTCGTCCACCCGCCGAAGATCCTGACGGTATCCCCGCGCCCGAAGGAGGGCAGCCAGCCGAGGTTCACCGAGACGATGAAGATCAGGAGGATGCCGATCAGGAAGGTCGGCAGCGAAACCCCGATCAGCGAGATCGCCAGGAAGCCGCGCGACAGCCACGAATACGGATAGAGCCCGGTGAAGATGCCCATCGGGATGCCGATCGCGAGCGCGAAGACGGCGGAGACGAAGGACAGTTCGAGCGTGGCGGGTAGCCTGGAAGCGATCAGCGAGGCGACCGGCTGCTTGAACTGGTAGGAGATGCCGAAATCGAGCTGCGCGGCCCTGACGATGAAACGACCGAACTGCACGAAAACCGGATCGTTCAGCCCGAGCGCCTGACGGAGCGCCTCACGCTCGGCGGGCGAGGTGTCGACACCGACGAGCTGGTTCACCGGGTCGCCGACGAAGCGGAACATCAGGAAGGAGATCAGCGCGACGACCAGCATCACGCCGATCGCCTGGACCAGTCGCCGGATGGCGAAAGCAATCATGAACT
This sequence comes from Aquibium pacificum, assembly GCF_040839445.1. NCBI lineage: Bacteria > Pseudomonadati > Pseudomonadota > Alphaproteobacteria > Hyphomicrobiales > Phyllobacteriaceae > Aquibium > Aquibium pacificum. Next base: position 194,034 of record NZ_JBDPGJ010000001.1, read on the forward strand.
ACCGCCTCTCGCGGGCATGCCTGCGGCCCGCGCGTGGTCGCGCGGGCCGTGGGTGTCGATCGAGGGGCTCAGTTCACCTTTGCCCAGTAGAACAGCACCTGGTTGTCCGGGCGCTGGACGATGTCGATGTTCTTGCGCTTGCCCCAGGCCAGGGACTGCTGGTGCAGCGGGATGTGCGAGGTCTCGTCGGTCATGATCGTGAAGGCCTGCTTGATCAGCTCGTCGCGCTTGGTGACATCGGTCTCCTCGACGATCTTGGCCGCCAGTGCATCGACCTCCTTGTTGCAGTAGCCGCCGAGATTGAACGGACCGCCCTTGCCGGTGGCGTCACGGCAGCCGGCGAGGTTGGCGATGACGTTCCAGGAATCGAACGACCCGGGCGTCCAGCCGAGCAGGAAGAAGTCGGTGTCGTAGCCGCCGGGCGCCAGCACCTTGGCGAAGTACTGCGACTTCGGCTGGGCGTTCAGGTTCACCGTCACGCCGATCTTGGCGAGCATCGAGACGGCTGCCTGGCAGATCGCCTCGTCGTTGACGTAGCGGTCGTTCGGGCAGTCCATGCCGACCGAGAAGCCGTCAGGATATCCGGCGTCGGCGAGCAGCTTCTTGCCCGCTTCCGGATCGAAGGGCCAGCGCTGGAAGTCGCCCGAGCCGGAGTAGAGTTCGTTGGCGATCAGCAGCGGAACCGGCGTCGCGAGATCGCGCATGACGCGCGCCTTGATCGCCTCGATGTCGATGGCCTGGTAGAAGGCCTTGCGCACGTTCGGGTCCTTGAACGGGTTCTTGCCCTTGACGTCGGAGGTCGTCAGTTCGTCGTCCATCTGGTTGAAGCCGAGATGGATGACGCGCAGTTCCGGTCCGGTCAGCGCCTCGGTGTTCGGGTCCGCATTGACGCGCGGAATATCCTGCACGGGAACCGGGTCGATCAGGTCGACGTCGCCGGCCAGAAGTGCGGCCACGCGCGTGCCGTCGGCGGCGATCGGCGTGAAGATCACTTCGGTCAGGTTGTGCTCCGGCGTGCCCCACCAGTTCGGGTTCGGCTTGAAGACCGTCTTGACGCCAGGCTCGTGGCTCTCGAAGACGAAGGGTCCCGTGCCGTTGGCCTTGTAGGCCGCCTGTCCGGGGCTGGTGTCCTTGGCGGAGACCGGCGTCACGGCACCTTCCGCCTCGGCCCACTCCTTGTCCATCATGTACCAGGTATCCCACTCGTAGTGCAGGATCGGGTTCGGCGTCTTGAGCTTCACGTCGACGGTATAGTCGTCGACCTTCACCCACTCCGAATCCGCCGGTATCCGGGTCTTCAGGTCGGAGCTCTCGGCGCGCACGCGCTCGGCGGAGAAGATCACGTCATCGGCGTTGAAGTCGTTGCCGTTGGCGAACTTGACGCCCTCGCGCAGTTTGAAGCGCCAGGTCAGCGGGTCTACGACCTCCCAGCTTTCCGCGAGGCCGGGGATGATCTGGAGGTCCTTGTCGCGCTTGGTCAGTCCTTCGTAGACGTTGCCGAACATGCCGAGCGAGAAGGTCTCGTTCAGCGTGTACGGGTCGAGCGCGTTCAGCGTGCCCTGAAAGGCGAAGCGCAGCGTTTCGGCATGCGCGGCGGAACCCATCAGCAGGCTGGCCGCGGCCGCCGCGATGGCGGTGCGTCGTCCACGCGCGAAAAGGGGCTGGATTTTCAATCCGTCGTACATCGATTGGTCTCCCGTTGCCGGGCACCGGCCGTCTTTGGTGCGGTCCGTCATGCCTCGAACCCGCACTATTCAGAAAAGCGGGGCGGGGCGCAACCCATTCCGATCATGGGTCATCATTTCGACCGTTGCGCGAAGATCAGATGTGCAGCGCGTGACCCAACGCGCGCATCGCGGCCTCCTGAAAAGCCTCGCCCATGGTCGGATGGGCATGGATGGTCTGGGCGACGTCCTCCAGCCGGCCGCCCATCTCGATGACGCTCGCGAAATAGGAGGAGAGGTCCGATATCTGCGTTCCCACCGCCTGGATGCCCAGCACCACATTGTCGTCGGCACGCGCCACCACACGCACGAATCCGTCGTCGCGTTCCAGCGTCATGGCCCGCCCGTTCGCCTGGAAGGGGAAGATGCCGGTGCGCACGTCGTGGCCGGCCTTCTGCGCCTCCTCGGGCGACAGCCCGGCCGAGACGATCTCCGGATCGGTGAAGCACACGGAGGGGATGCACCGGCGGTCCCAGGCGCGCCGGTTGCCGGCGACGATCTCGGCCACCATCTCGCCCTGCGCCATGGCGCGGTGCGCCAGCATCGGCTCGCCGGTCACGTCGCCGATGGCGTAGACGCCGCGCATGGAGGTGCGGCAATGCTCGTCGATCGCGATCGAGCGGCCATCCATGGAGAGGTCGAGTTCTTCCAGCCCCCAGCCTTGCGTCGCCGGCCTGCGCCCGACGGTGACCAGCACCTTGTCGGCCTCGACCGTGGCGTCCTTGCCGTCCGCGTCGGTGAAGGCGAGGGCACGGGAACTGGCGGAGTACCGGTCCGCCTTGGCGCCGGTCATCACGGTCACGCCGAGCTTCTCCAGCCGCCGCGCCACCGGCTTCGTCAGTTCGGCGTCGTAGAGCGGCAGGATGCGGTCCATCGCCTCCAGCACCGTCACCTTGGCCCCGAGCTTGGCGAAGGCCGTGCCCATCTCCAGGCCGATGTAACCCGCGCCGACCACCGCCAGCCGTTCGGGAATTTCCGTCAAGGCCAGCGCCTCGGTCGAGGAGATCACGTTCTCGCCGAAGGGAAGGCCGGGCAGTTCGACCGAAACGGATCCGGTAGCGATTACAATGGTCTCGGCTTCGATCGCCTGCGGCCCGGTGGAGGTCTCGACCACCACCGTCTTGCCGTCGCGGAATTTCGCCCATCCGTCGACATGCTTGACGTTCGCCTTCTTCAGGAGCCCGCTGACGCCGTTGGTCAGCCGGCGCACGATGCCGTCCTTCCATTCGATGGTTTTCGTAAAATCGATCGCCGGCTCGGCGGCGCTGATGCCGAGCGGCGACCTGCCGCCTGAAAACTCGTGCAGCTTGAAATATTCGTCGGCGGCGTGGATCAGCGCCTTGGACGGGATGCAACCGACATTGAGGCACGTCCCGCCCGGCCTCTTCGCCTCCACGATCACCGTGTCGAGCCCGAGCTGACCGGCGCGGATGGCGCAGACATATCCTCCCGGACCGGCACCGATCACGAGGACCTGGCACTTCATGTCTCTCATGATCTCACTCCTCGATGAAGATCGACGCCGGCGTCTCCAGCAGGGCCTTCACCCGCTGCACGAATACCGCCGCGTCCCAGCCGTCGACGACCCGGTGGTCGAAGCTCGAGGACAGGTTCATCATCTTCTTCGGCACGAACTGCGTACCGTCCCACATCGGCCGCACCTGCATCTTGTTCACCCCGACGATCGCCACCTCCGGATGGTTGATGACAGGGGTCGTCGCGATGCCGCCCAGCGCGCCGAGCGAGGTGATGGTGATCGTCGAGCCCGACAGTTCCTCGCGCTTCGCGGTGCCATTCTTGGCGGCCTCCGCCAGCCGGTTGATCTCGCCCGCCGCGCCCCACAGGTCGAGCGCCTCGGCGTGGCGCACCACCGGCACGACCAGCCCGTTGCGCGTCTGCGCGGCGATGCCGCAATGCACGCCGCCGAACTGGCGCACCAGGCCGGCCTCGTCGTCGTAATGGGCATTGATGTTCGGCTGGTCCCTGATCGCCTTGACCATGGCCATCAGCAGGAAGGGCAGCAGCGTCAGCTTCGGCCGGTCGTCCCTGCGCGTGGCATTGAGGCTCGCGCGCAACTGTTCCAGCGCCTCCATGTCGATCTCCTCGACATAGGTGATATGGGCGATGCGTGACTTCGACAGCGCCATCTTCTCGGCGATCTTGCGCCGCAGGCCCACGACCTTCAGTTCCGTGACCCGGCTGTCGGGCATGCGACCCGTCGGCGCGCCGGGCCGGGCGCCCTGTTCGAGATAAAGGTCGAGATCCTCGTGCGTGATGCGACCCGCCGGCCCGGTGCCCGGAACGAAGCGCAGGTCGATGCCGCGCTCGCGCGCCTTCAGGCGCACGGATGGAGCGGCAAGCGGCTTCTCGCCTTCCTTGCGGGAGTGCGCGGGCAGCGCACGTCTTGGCTCGGAGGCCTTTTTCGGCCGCGCTGCCGGCTCGGGCGCGCGCTCCTCGGCCTCTTCCTCCCCTTCTAGGCCTGCGTCTTCGTCTTTCCGCTTTGCCGTGCTTGCCTCGGGCATCGCCTCCTTGGCCGGCTTGGCCTTCGCAGGTGCACCCTTGTCGGCGGAGACATTGCCTTCGCCGGAAACTTCGAGCTTCAGCAGCGGTGCGCCGACGGCGATCTGCTCGCCGACCTCGCCGCCGATCCATTCCACCGTGCCTTCGACGGGGGAGGGGATCTCCACCGTCGCCTTGTCGGTCATGACGGCGGCGAGCACCATGTCCTCGGTGACGGGATCGCCGACCTTCACGTGCCATTCCACCAGTTCGGCCTCGGCGATGCCTTCGCCGACATCCGGCATCTTGATGACGAAGGTTCCCATGTCAGCCCTCCATCACGTCGGTAAGTGCCGTGGCCAACCGCGCGGGACCGGGAAAATAGGTCCATTCCTGCGCATGCGGATAGGGCGTGTCCCAGCCCGCCACCCGTCGGATCGGCGCTTCCAGATGATAGAAGCAGTGCTCCTGAACCAGTGCGGCCAGTTCCGCGCCGAAGCCCGACGTCAGCGTCGCCTCGTGCACGACCACGCAGCGCCCGGTCTTCTTCACCGACGCAATGATCGTGTCGAGATCGAGCGGATGCAGGGTCCTGAGATCGATCACTTCGGCATCCACGCCGCTCTCCTCGGCCGCGGCTTCCGCGACGTATACCATTGTCCCGTAGGCGAGCACGGTGACCGCGCTTCCCTCGCGCCGCACCACCGCCTTGCCGAGCGGCACGGTGTAGTGCCCGGCCGGCACCTCGCCCAGCGGATGTTTCGACCAGGGGATGATCGGCTTGTCGTGATGGCCGTCGAAGGGGCCGTTGTAGAGCCGCTTCGGCTCGAGGAAGATCACCGGATTCTCGTCCTCGATGGATGCGATCAAGAGCCCCTTGGCGTCGTGCGGGTTCGACGGCACCACCACCTTCAAACCCGAGACATGGGTGAACAGTGCTTCCGGGCTCTGGCTGTGCGTCTGGCCGCCGAAAATGCCGCCGCCGGTGGGCATGCGCACCGTCAAAGGACAGGTGAAGTCGCCGGCCGAGCGGTGGCGGATGCGCGCGGCTTCCGAGACGATCTGGTCGTAGGCGGGATAGACGTAGTCGGCGAACTGGATCTCCACGCAGGGCCGCAGGCCGTAGGCGGCCATGCCGATCGCCGTGCCGACGATGCCGGCCTCGTTGATCGGGCTGTCGAAGCAGCGGTCCTTGCCGAACTTCTCCTGGAGCCCCTGCGTGCAGCGGAAGACGCCGCCGAAATAGCCGACGTCCTCGCCGAACACCACCACGTTCCGGTCGCGCTCCATCGCCACCACATGGGCGTCGCGGATCGCCTCGATCATCGTCATGCGCGGCATGTCAGTACCCCGCCTCCTGCCGCTGCCGCCGCAGGTTCGGCGTCATGGCGTCGTAGACGTCCTCGAAGATGTCGCGCGGCGAGGCCTTGGGGCCGGAATGCAGCGTGCCGAAGGATTCGGCCTCCTTCTGGGCGGCGAGCACCTCGGCGTCGATCTCGGCCTCGGCCTGCTTTTGGCGCTCTGGCGACCAGGCGCCGATCGCGACCAGATGGTTCTTCAGCCGCTCGACCGGGTCGCCCAGCGGCCAGGCGTCGCTTTCCTCCTTCGGCCGGTATGCCGAGGGATCGTCCGAGGTCGAGTGCGCGGCGGCGCGGTAGGTGACGTATTCGACCAGAACCGGCCCGAGATTCTTGCGCGCCCGCTCGGTCGCCCATTTCGCCACCGCGTGGACGGCCAGATAGTCGTTGCCGTCGACCCTAAGCGAGGGAATGCCGAAGCCGTGGCCGCGCGCGGCGAACGTGCCCGAGCCACCGCGCGCGATGCCCTGGAAGGTCGAGATGGCCCACTGGTTGTTGACGATGTTCAGAACCACCGGCGCCTTGTAGGTCGAGGCGAAGACCAGACCGGCGTGGAAGTCGCTCTCGGCGGTCGAGCCGTCGCCGATCCACGCCGCCGCGATCCTGGTGTCGTGCATGATCGCCGAGGCCATCGCCCAGCCCACCGCCTGCACGAACTGGGTGGCGAGATTGCCGGAGATCGTGAAGAAGCCGTGCTTCTTCGACGAGTACATCACCGGCAGCTGCCGGCCCTTGATCGGGTCGTGCGTGTTGGAATAGATCTGGTTCATCATGTCGACCATCGGGTAGCCGCCGGCGATCAGCAGCCCCTGCTGCCGATAGGTCGGGAAGTTCATGTCGCCGTCTTCCATTGCCTTGCGAAAGGCGCAGGCGATCGCCTCCTCGCCTAGGCACTGCATGTAGAACGATGTCTTGCCCTGACGCTGCGCCATCAGCATGCGACGGTCGAAGGCGCGCACGCGCATCATGTCGCGCAGACCCGAAAGCGCCTCCTCCGGGCTCAGCGTGCCGGCCCATGGGCCCACCGCCTCGCCCTTGCGGTTCAGCACCCGGATGATCGAATAGGCCATGTCGCGGATGGCTTCCGGCGCGACGTCGACCGGCGGTCGGTCGACCGAACCGGCCTTGGGTATCTTGACGTTGGAGAAATCCGGCTTGCCGCCGGGCCTGACCTCGGGTTCCGGAACGTTGAGGCGAAGCGGAGCGGTTTCGGCCATGTCTCGTCTCTCTCCCCAGAGCGCCCGCGCGGGTTGATGCCGCTGCGTCGGGCGATCGCGCCATTCTTCACCTTCCGATAGCGCGGACAAGAGGCAAGTGGTTCCTTCGTGCGGATAGCAAGAAGCCATGCGGCGGGACCGGCCCGCGCGAAACTTTCGCAAAGGCAAGTCGCTTGTGCGGGACTATTTCAGCGAGCGGACCTTGTCCTCGTCCAGGAAACCCAGCGGCCGCCGGTCGCAGGCGAGCGGGACGAAGGAGATGGTGAGCCCCGACGGCCGCAGCGTGCAGAGCCCGAAGGATGCGCCCGAAAGAATGCGCAGGCCCTTCCTGAAAAGCGGATCGATGAAGGCCTGCAGTCCCGTTCCGACGATGACTGGGACGCCATGCCAGGTCGAGACGCGGTCGTGATGGATGTGGCCCGTCAGGATGCCGGCGACGTTGCCGCCGCCCACGATCTGGCGAAACCGCTCCGTCTCCGCCACGCTCAGGCTCTCCCACGCGAAGGGCGACTCCTCGTCGATGCGCGGCGCATGGTGCATGACGACGATCTTCGGCCGATCCGGCTCCCGGCGAAGTGCTGCCTCGAGAAAGTCGAACTGGGCTTCGCCGACTTCGCCGCTGGTGCGGCCGGGCACGCTGGTGTCGAGAACGATGACGTGCACGCCCGCGATGCTCCGCTCGTAGCGGTACTGCGCCTCGGTATCCTGTGTCCGGTCGAGCATACCGGCGTAAAAGCCCGGGCGGCTGTCGTGGTTGCCGAGCGCGTAGACGACGGGCATCGCCAGCGCTTCCAGCCTCTGCCTCACGATCCGGTAGCTTTCCTCGTCGCCCTTGTCGGTGACGTCGCCGCTGACGATGGCGAAATCGGGTGCAGGGTCGATCCCGCGGATCATCTCCAGCGCCGTGTCCAGCCGCGCAACCGGTTCGTCGTTTTTCGACGTCCCGCCCGCCGGCGGGGGCGAGACGTGGATATCGGTCAGGTGGACGAACCGGACGGTGCGCTGGAGCATCGGTCAGGCCGCCCGTGCCGTCTTGAGCGTCCTCGCCCGTTCAGCGAGCGACTTGGTCGCGTCCACCGTCTCCTGCGCGGCATACCAGTGGCGCGCCTCGAGTTCGATGTTGAACAGCACGCCTTCCGGGAATTCGCATTCGGCGATGATCGTCTCCCAGGGAATGTCGCCCCAGCCGACCGGCAAATGGAGATCGCCGTGGCCATAGGCGATCCGCTCGCCGTCCGTGTACATCCAGATGTCGTCCTGCCGTCCGAAGCTGTCGTGAACGTGCAGGTGGCGGCCCCATGGTGCAAGGGCCTTGATCTCGTCGAGGAAATCGCCACGCCGGCCGTCATAGTCGAGCTTCAGGTAGGAATGGCTGAAGTCGATCGTCGCCATCACGTTCGAATGGTTGATGGCGGCGAGTTCCGCGGCAAGCCGCCTCGGAGACGAGGCATGCGCCCGCCCGTCGAAGCCGGCGAACAGCGTCTCCACGCAGATCACGAGGTCGAGCCGGCGCGCGATGTCGCCGGCCCGCGCCAGGCATTCGCGCTGCCGTTCATAGGCTGCCTCCAGCCCGTCTCCCTGCTGCACCGGCGCCATGCCGGAATGGAGGACGTAGTGCTTTGCACCGACCTCGGCCGCCACTTCGAGCGACGCCGAAAGCACGTCCATGTGGCGTTGTAGCCGGTAGGGCTCGTCCATCAGGTTGATGGCGAGCGGCCCGTGCACGGAAAACTCCACCGACCGCCCGGCACAGGCGCGCTTCAGCGCCTCCATCTGCGGCCGGCGTATCCTGCCTCCGACGACGATGTCCATGTCGTAGGTCGGCAGTTCGATCGCATCGACGCCGAGCGCCTCGATCATGTCGAGTTCCGCGGAAAAATCCGAAAGATCGTGGCTGCGCTTGTACGCCGAAATGCCCGTGCCCGTCGCGCCGTTCGGAAGCATGAAAGTCCCTTTCCTTTGGTGGCCCGGCGTACGCCGCCCGCCCGGTGAGTTCGCGGGCAACTTGTCCGGATTCGATGTCAGGCGTCTGACAGAGAGACGGACATAGCGTTCACCCTGCAGCGATCACCTCGACCTCGACCTTGAATTCCTCGCGCGTGAAACCGGTCACGATCATCAGCGTGGAGGCGGGCGAGGGGGCCGGAAACAGCCGGTCGCGCACCGCCATGTACGGCTTCATGTGCTCGCGCGCGGTCACGAAGGCATTTATGCGCACGACGTTTTCGAGCGTCAGGCCGGACGCCGCGAGGATCGTTTTCACCGCACCGAAGCAGAGCTCCGCCTGCGCTTCGGCGCCTTCCGGCACTTCGTCGTCCGGCGAGATGCCGAGCTGGCCCGAGCAGAAGACCAGCCGCGTGCCGGCGGCAACCTCGACGGAATGGCTGTAGGCCGCAAAGGGTTTGCGGACGCCGTCGGGAATGTGATGCTTGAGCATGACCGGTCTCGCGGAGGAATGCGTCACGCGCATTCATGCACGGCGAGGGGAGGGAAGTCGACGGGGATGGCGGCAAGGCACGGGGACCGCCTGTTGTCCAGGCGCGCCGGCGTTTTGGCCGAGCGTCTGCACCGGCATAGGCGGCTGGAGATGAGACGGAATACCGCTAATCTACTTCAGTACATATTTTTATTCTTGTATGATATAAAACTGGCCAGTGATGAATTTTGTTAAATTGAATAAAACTGAAATAGGAGAAATACATCTTATAAATGAGATTTAGCAAGCCGATTTTGCTTATCGATGCTGCATTTTTTCTGCAGTTGCATTGTAAAATGTACTTCTTCCCATGAAAATTTGACATCCACCGCCATTCGGCTCACGCTGTTTATCAATTCGAAACAAACCGGGAGCAGATGATGAGCATCACGAGTGGATGGAACGATTACAGGCCGACAAAGGCTGGACTCATCTGGGCTGCGGCCGGCGCCAGCATCCTGACGATGGTGGTGGGCTTCGCGTGGGGCGGATGGGTCACGGGCGGCTCGGCTCAGACCATGGCGGAGCAAGCTTCGCAGAATGCGCGCGAACAACTTGTAGCGTCGATCTGTGTCGAGAATTTCGTAGCCGATGCTGACGCCGCGGCCAACTTGGTCGCTTTGAAGGAAGAAAGCAGCTATCAGCAAGATGACTTCATCGAAGATGGCGGATGGAGCAATGTCACAGCTATCGACGAGCAGGTGACCGGGGCGGCTGATCTTTGCGCCGAACAACTCGTAGCGATGGAAGCACTTCCGGCCCGAACTTTGGGGTCGGATACCGCTCCCGGCGTCATACCGACCACCGACGGCTAGACAGCGTCGTGGCTGCTGGACGGCGACGAGTTTGCCGTCCGGTCCCATGAGAGGACAGGTGGCGCGGGAATGCTGTTCCCTGGCCGTCAGCGCTGTGCGAAACGCCGCGTTGCCGTATCCATTTTTTCGCGGGGCAAACAAACCCGCGCGGCACTCGAACGCGCGTACCAGTGACAGAGCGAGAGCCGCGTGCGATCATTTCGCTGCTGTAGCGTCATGGTCGGGATGGATTGCAATGAAACCGCCTCTTGTCTGGCTCGCATTGATCGTTCTCGGAATCTGGCCGATCTCGGTGCACGGCGACGACCTGGCCGGCAGCGGAGCGGATATCCAGAAGATCATTGCCGCGCTTGAGGCTACCGATCTAAGCGCGAACGAGATTCGTGCGATCGATTCCTTTGTTCGTCTCGATGTCGTTGACTTGAGCGCCTTCGAGTCCAGTGACGACTATCAGGCGCTCGAGACTGCCCTCCGTGGCACTGAAGACGGTTGGGCGATGGTGCAGACCGCGATCGTTTCCAATGATGCGATAGAGCAGGAACTCACTCGCCGTTCGGTCGCGATAAGACGCGTTGTCGCGGCAACGAGGGACCCAACAAACGCGATTGCAATCTACATTCGTTGATTTGCGAACCTACCAGGACAGGGATCCCCTTCCTGTCGCCTTGATGGGGTTTGTGGAACTGGGTTGAAGACGCACTTCGAAACAAAACTGGCAAATCCGTTTCACGTCAGGCGTCGGTATTGGGACAACAGGAGGCCGGGCGCTTTCGGGCCTACCGCGAACGTATTTCCCTGGCAGCCTGCCCTACAACAACCCCGAAACCGCATCCGCGCATTCGCGCAGGCACTCGACCGCTTCGCGCAGGAAACTTTCGTCCGCGAAGCGTTCGCGCGGCGCCGACAGGCCGAGGCCGGCGACGGTGCCGCTCTGCGTCCTGATCGGCACGGCCAGCCCCGCGACCCCAGGCTCGAACTCGCCGTCGACGAAGGCGTGGCCGCTCAGGGCTATCGCCTCGACCTCCCTTGCCACCGCCTGTCGGTCCGTCAGCGTCAGCGGCGTGTGTGCGACGAGGGGTGCCGCGCCGATCGCCTCGCGCGCCGTTTCCGCATCGCTCGCGGCGACCAGCACTCGCCCGATCGCCGTCGACAGCAGCGGCACGCGGCTGCCGATCGTGAAACCGATGCGCGCCATGCCGGCCTCGCTTCCCGAGTGCGCGACGTAGACCGCTTCCATGCCGTCGAGCATGGCCATCGAGATCGTCTCGCCTATCCTTTGCGCAAACGCGCGCATCACCGGCTGGATGGTCTTGCCGAACTGCCGGCCCTGCAGGAACCCGCCGGCCAGGACGAGAATCCGCGGTGTCAGCGAAAAGGCTCGATCCCGCTGCCGCACGTAGCCCAGATGCACCAGCGTCAGCACCAGCCGCCGCGTCGTGGCGCGGTCGTAGCCGGTCATTCGCGCGATCTGCGGCAAGGTGAGGTGTGTGTGTTCGGCATCGAAGGCCTTCAGCACCGCCATGCCCTTTGCGAAGGTCAGGGAGATGTCCTTCTCGGCGATCGGTTCGGCCCGGTCCCGCTGCATGTCGCTCCTTCCGCATCGCTTGACACATCTCGGCCGCCCACACTACGCTCGGGCGATAATATGCCTGTTGTGCGATAATCGCACGATAGTTGGCCGTAGGGCAAGGCGTTCCGGCCTTCCTCTCGCCATCGGAGAGCCAGGGGAACCCCAGCCATGATGAGCCAGGAACAGAACGACCTTCTCACGCGGGTGGGGCCGAAGACGGGCGCCGGATCGGTGCTGAGGCTCTACTGGCAGCCCGCCGCGCTTTCCGAAGAACTGATGTCGGCACGACCCGTCGTGCCGGTGCGCCTGCTCGGCGAAGACCTCGTGCTCTTCCGCGACAACGAGGGCGCGCTCGGCCTCATCGGCCGCCACTGCCCGCATCGCGGCGCCGACCTCTGCTACGGGCGGCGCGAGGACAACGGCTTGCGCTGTCCCTTCCACGGCTGGCACTTCGACCGCACCGGCCAGTGCGTCGAACAACCGGGCGAGCCGGAAGGCAGCCGCATGCACGAGAACATCCGCGCCGTCTCCTATCCGGTGGTGGAAAGGAACGGCATCGTCTTCGCCTACATGGGCCCCGGCGACCCGCCGCCGTTCCCGGCGCTCGACTGTTTCGCCGCGCCCGACAGCCATGTCTTCGCCTTCAAGGGCCTGTGGGAATGCAACTGGCTGCAGGCCATGGAGGTCGGCATCGATCCCGCGCATGCCTCCTTCCTGCACCGTTTCCTGCAGGACGAGGACCCGTCGGAAGGCTACGGCAAGCAGTTCCGCGACAAGGCGGGCAATACCGAGATGCCGATGACGCAGCTGTTGCGCGAATATCCCCGCCCCGACATCCGCGTCGAGGAGACCGATTTCGGGCTGCGGCTGATCTCCCTGCGCCACATGAAGGACGGGCGCAGCCACGTTCGGGTCACCAACCAGATCTTTCCGGAGGCGATCTGCATCCCGATGTCCAGCGAGATGACGATCACCCAGTGGCACGTGCCCGTCGACGACGAGACCTGCTACTGGTACTCCATGTTCACGAGCTTCGGAAAACCGGTGAACAAGACGCTGATGCGCGAGCAACGCATGAAGGAACACCGCCTGCCGGACTACGCGCCGCTCAAGAACAAGCGCAACAATTACGGCTACAATCCCGACGAGCAGGCGAGCCTGACCTATACCGGCATGGGGCTCGACATCAACGTGCACGACCAGTGGGCGGTGGAATCCATGGGCCGCATCCAGGATCGCACCGACGAGCATCTCGGCCGCACCGACGTCGCCATCATGAGGAACCGCCGCAAGCTCTTGGCGGCGATCAAGAGCGTGCAGGATGGCAATCTCTCCACCCTGCCGATGCGCGGCGAGGCCGCCGCGGTCGAAGCGGTGCGCGGCCCGGTCTCCATCGACGCGATCGGCCCGACGGACGGGTGGGAAGATCTCTGGCCGCAAGCCGACCGCACCCGCCGCGCGGCGTGCGCATGGCCGGCTGTGATTTGAATTCGCGGAGATGAACCCGCCCTACGTTGCCCCCCTCTGTCGGCTGCGCCGACATCTCCCCCACGAGGGGGGAGATCAGGCGTCGCGTCGGGTTTTGCCAATCTCCGATCGTCGAAGAGAAACGCAGAGAGCGAGGCCGCTGATCTCCCCCCTCGTGGGGGAGATGCCCGAGAGGGCAGAGGCGCGCGCGACAGAGCGCGATCTCACCAGTCCTTGCCTTGGATCGATCCATCCGGAGCCCCTGTCATGAGCACCGGAAACAATCTCTCCGGCGGCTTCACGACCACCCACGCCCTCCTGTCGCCCGACCAGCTCCGCTTCGCCGAAGACATCCTTGCCCGCGTCGCCTCGGAAAACCTCGAGACGGTCCGCATCCTCTTCGCCGATCAGCATGGCGTCCTGCGCGGCAAAACCGTGGTCGCTTCCGGCCTCGCCTCGGCCTTCAAGAACGGCGTGGCGATCACGTCGACGCTGCTCCTGAAGGACACCTCGCACCGGACCGCCTTTCCGGTCTGGAGCGGCGACATCGGGTTCGGGGAGGGAACGCTGACGGGGGCCAGCGACATCCTCATGGTGCCGGACCCGGCGACCTTCCGCGTGCTGCCCTGGTCTCCGCATTCCGGCTGGCTGCTCTGCGACCTCTACCACAAGGACGGCGCACCGATCCCCATCTCCTCCCGCGCCATCCTGCGAAAGGCGATCGAGCGTCTCGCCGCCACGGGCAGGCGCCTGGTCTGCGGCCTCGAGGTGGAGTTCCACGTCTACCGCCTCGCCGATCCGAAGCTCGCGCACACCGATGGCGGCATGCCGGCCTCGCCGCCCGAGACGAGCCTGCTTTCGCATGGCTATCAGCTCCTCACCGACGCCCGCTACGATGCGCTGGAGGAAGTGATGGACGATCTGCGCCGCGCCTGCCAGCGGGTCGGCCTGCCGGTGCGCTCCATGGAGGCCGAGTTCGGCCCGAGCCAGTGCGAGTTCACCTTCGAGCCGGACGGGCCGATGGCGCATGCCGACGCGATGATGCTGTTCCGGTCGCTGGTGAAGCAGGTCTGCGCGCGCAAGGGCCTGCACGCCACGTTCATGTGCCGGCCCAAGGTCGACCACGGCATGGCGAGCGGCTGGCACCTGCACCAGTCGGTGGTTGACGCCGCGACCGGCGCAAACCTCTTCATGCCGCACGCCGATGGCACGCTGTCGGACACCGCGAGTGGCTGGATCGCCGGCCTGCTCGACCACGCCGCGGAGACCTGCCTTCTGACCACGCCGACGGTCAACGGCTACAAGCGCTACCAGCCGTTCCAGCTCGCGCCCGACCGCATTCAGTGGGGCCGCGACAACAAGGGCGCGATGATCCGCGGTTTGATGGAGCCGGGTGATCGCGCCAGCCGCATCGAAAACCGCGTCGCCGAGCCGGCCGCCAACCCCTATCTCTACTTCGCCTCGCAGATCCTCTGCGGCCTCGACGGCATCGAGCGCGGGCTCTCCGCCCCGCCGCCGGTCGAGAGCCCCTACGACAGCGGCGCGACGCTCCTGCCCAAGAGCCTGGTTGCCGCGATCGAGCGCTTCGAGACGAGCGAATTCTACAAGGACAAGCTCGGCGCCGACACAGTCTCCTGGCTCACCCGCATCAAGCGCGCCGAATGGGACCGCTATCTCATGACGGTCTCGGAATGGGAGCAGCGGGAATATTTTTCGCTGTTTTGAGGGGGAACCGGACGCTCCGGTATCCGCAATTCCAATGGTGCTCTACCCGAAGGGATGCCGGATGAAACGAATTGCAAATTCTGTTTCATCGTGTGCCGCTTGACCATCGACCGGCCGGTAGTTCGCTACGCAAGCAGGCGGGCCATGGCGTCCGCGATGGCGTGATCATCGTACGGTTTTGCGAAGAACCTGCTCCCAGTGGGTAGACTGCTTTCTTCGAGAATTGCGTTGCCGGATGCGACGAGGAGCTTCACAGGAGGCCATCGCTCGCGGATGTAGTGGGATAGCTTGATGCCGTCCATGGTGCCGGGCATTTGAACATCGGTGAACACCAGATCTATGTCGGCGCGCGACTCCAGAATGCGGATTGCCTCATCCGCGTCGCGCGCCTCCAGCGCTTCGTAACCTGCCGATATGACCAGATCGACTGCACCCATGCGGATGATGGTGCTGTCTTCGACGACGAGGACGACCTTTTTGCCGTTGTTCATTGGCCACTCAGGTTGCGTAGATTCCAGGCCGGGCTCGGCTCTAGACGTAGTGCTTCGGAGGAGATTAGGTTCCTACGCGGCTTCTGGAAGGTCGGCCCGGAGACCGGTGTTTTCCTGATGGCTTATCGTTATGGCGGTACCCGGGTCGGCATCGCTTAACTGAATCGCGCTCTGTAGATTTTTTGCCAGCGCTTCGACGATGCCGGTGCCGAGGCCCGCCTTGGGTGCATCGCTTCCCTTTTGCATACCGATACCGTCATCGGTGACCGAAAGGGACCAGTCCTTGCCCGCCGAGCGATAGTCGATGGTGATCGTGCCCGTTCGTTCATGGGGGAAGGCGTGCTTTGGCGCATTGATGACGAGTTCGGTAACGACAAGCCCCAGACTGACGGAAATGTCCGCGTCCACGGCGCTGTCATCGACCGTCACCGATATCGAGAGGCGGTTCGGGTCTTCGATCATCGACGCGCCAAGGCTCTGGCTCAGCTGCGTGAAATAGTTGCGCAGCCCGACGTTGCCGCCTCTGGAGGTGGAGAGCTGGCGTTGCAAGGCTGCAATCGACATGACCCTGTGGTGGGCATTTTGGATGTGCCCGCGCGCTTCTTCGGACTGAACCCGACGTGCGCTTTGCATGAGAACGCTTGCAATGATCTGGAGGCTGTTGGCCACCCGATGCTGGACCTCCTGCAGAAGGATCGCCTTATCTCGAACCAGGTCATCTTTTATCCGAGCCTCGGCACGAGCGTCGGTTACATCAGTCACCGCCAACAGCAGCCGGATGCGATCCTTGTCACCATCATCAAGTGTACGCGCATTGACGATCAGGTTGCGCATTTCGCAGTTCGGCCGCTTGAGGTCTATTTCGTAGGCTTCGATTTGCGCCGCTCCCGAGGCGGTCGCCTTCAGCAATGAGGCAAGCTTCGGCATAGCCCATTCGCCCTCGCCGAGTTCGCTCAATCCCCGGCCGGACACTGTCGCCGGGTCGATCTCGAAGGCCCGGCAGAAAGATGCGCTCGCTGCGATGACCTTCTGATCTTCGGAAAGGAAAAGCAGCGGTTCGTTCGATGAGACCACGATGGCAAGCGTGCTCGCGGCTTCAAAATGCGCGATGGGTTCCATTGACGTGGGAGGCTTTCATGATCCGGAGACTCGCGGAGCGAGCCATTGCTCGGCAGGAACGCCGTCAGATACGGCCACCGCTCCAAAGGGGGAGCGTACCACACACAGTCTAGATAGGCACCCTCTCTATTGGGATGGTCAATTCGCCGAATCGCCGGGATGATGTCCAGAGGCGTTACGGCGCTTTGGGAACGGAATCATATTCTGTTTCAATCTCTGGCTGCCTCATCCCGGAAGGCGCTACCTCACAAGACGGCGACTGCAATGCGGTGAGACTCCGCGCGCTGCGGTTGACGCGTCGAGACACCGGTGTCTGTTTTCATGAATTGTCAGCATCTCTCACTGGTCCAACGCCCTCGCTGCTGACAAAACGCCGCAGGTCTCCTACATGGGCGCCATGAATCCCGTCATCTCCGTCCAGAACGTCTCCAAACACTACGCAACCGGCTTTCAGGCGCTCAAAGGCGTCGACCTGGAGATCCGCGAGGGCGAGATCTTTGCGCTGCTGGGGCCTAACGGCGCCGGCAAGACGACGCTGATCTCCATCATCTGCGGCATCGTCAACAAGTCGTCGGGAACCATCCTGGTCGACGGTCACGACAACGTCGCCGAGTACCGCAAGGCGCGCGCGATGATCGGGCTGGTGCCGCAGGAACTCACCACTGACGCCTTCGAGACGGTGTGGGCGACGATCAACTACAGCCGCGGCCTCTTCGGAAAGGGGCCCAACCCGGCGCACCTGGAAAAGGTGCTGCGCGACCTGTCGCTGTGGGACAAGAAGGACGAGAAGATCGTCACGCTGTCGGGCGGCATGAAGCGCCGGCTGCTTATCGCCAAGGCGCTGTCGCACGAGCCGCGCATCCTGTTCCTCGACGAGCCGACGGCCGGCGTCGATGTCGAACTGAGGCGCGACATGTGGGAGATGGTGCGCGGACTGAAAGCCTCCGGCGTCACCATCATCCTCACCACGCACTACATCGAGGAAGCCGAGGAGATGGCCGACCGGGTCGGCGTCATCTCGAAGGGCGAGATCTTCCTGATCGAGGAAAAGGCCGAACTGATGCGCAAGCTCGGCGGCAAGGAACTCACGGTCCAGCTCAAGGAGCCGCTTGCCGCCATTCCCGAAAGCCTCGCGGACTACGACCTCGAACTCTCTGACGACGGCGAGGCGCTGACCTATACCTACGACACGCGCGCCGACCGCACGGGCATCACGCGGCTCCTGCGCGACCTCGACGCCGCCGGCATCCGGTTCCGCGACCTGGAGACGCGGCAGAGCACGCTGGAACAGATATTCGTCAGCCTCGTGAGGGAACGGCAATGAACGGTCACGCCGTCTGGGCCATCTACCGGCAGGAAATGGCCCGCACGCGCCGGACGCTGCTCCAGAGCATCGTCTCGCCGGTCATCTCCACGTCGCTCTATTTCGTGGTGTTCGGCGCCGCGATCGGCTCGCGCATCGAGGAAATCGACGGCATCAGCTACGGTGCCTTCATCGTGCCCGGCCTCATCATGCTGACGTTGCTCACGCAGAGCATCTCGAACGCCGCCTTCGGCATCTACTTCCCCAAATTCGTCGGCACGATCTACGAACTCCTCTCCGCCCCCATCTCCTACTTCGAGATCGTCATAGCCTTCGTCGGCGCGGCGGCGACCAAGTCGGTCATGCTGGGGGTGATCATCCTGGCGACGGCGCATCTCTTCGTGCCCATGCAGATCATGCATCCGGGGATCATGCTGCTCTTCCTGGTGCTCACCGCGTTCACCTTCAGCCTGTTCGGCTTCATCATCGGCATCTGGGCCGACGGCTTCGAGAAGCTGCAGCTCGTGCCGCTCTTGATCGTCACGCCGCTCACCTTCCTGGGCGGCAGCTTCTATTCCATCGACATGCTGCCGCCGTTCTGGCGCACGGTGACGCTCTTCAACCCGGTGGTCTATCTGGTCAGCGGGTTCCGCTGGAGCTTCTACGGCCATTCCGACGTCAACGTCGTCGTCAGCCTCGGCATGACGCTGGCGTTCCTCGCCGCCTGTCTCGCCATCGTCGCCTGGATCTTCCGCACCGGCTACAAGTTGAAGACCTGAACGGTCGTACTCGCGGCCGCTCGCGCTAACCTTCCATCAACATTCTCCAAGCACTCTCGCAATCGCCGGTCGCAGAGCGATTCGGCACTGGATTGCCCGGCCGGTCGCCATGAGGTGCCGGGCCGGTCGCATGAACCACACCGCCGGACCACCGGCTCGTGCGGCGTCGATGTATGGAGAGAAGTGTCGTGAGCGTTGAACCGAACGTCGCCGAAACGGAAACCGTCGAATGCCGGATAAACATCTTCCCGCTCTGGCGCCGCACGGCCGAGGTGCGCCGTGCCGCCATGACGCTCGCCGTCATCGCAGACACCGACGAGGCCGATGATTATCGCCATGCCCTGGCACGGCGGTTCTTCGCCGAACTGGCGGGGTTTGGCCTGGGCGAGGACGAGCAGGACGAGCTGGTCGGCGCATTCTTCCATCAGGTCGAGCTCGAACTCGAAGTGATGTTCTTCGAGGCCAGCGAAACCGTCGGCTGATCGAAGCCGCTCGGCGGGCGCCGCTCGCATAGCCTGACGCCGTTCCGGCGCTGGATGGCCGGCGCCACGTTTCCCCCGAAAATAGTCTCGCCACCGGCGCGCCGCTGTCGGCTGACAGGCGCGCCGTTTTCGCGTGCGCGAAGGCACCGCGACGCACCAGCCGATCCGACTGCATGACCGCGGGTCACTGACCACATCCACCGGATGACCGGGGGGGCGGACGCCGCTCCTCTTGCAGACGCTCAAGGCGGCGTCAGCGCGAATCAGCATTCCCTCGATGCATTCTCGGACCGGTTCACGCGCGAACATCTGCGGGCGCTCGCGCCTGCCCGACCGGTTTACCAAGCTTGCCGATGTCTTAATTCTGGAAGCGGCCCTTCTTCAGCGCCATCCCGCCGCAACATCCTGTTCTTGAAGCTTTTTCGGCTGTCGGGAGGTCATCCCCCCGTTTCCGTTGCCGCCGCCATCTCCCGGTCAGCAGCCGGTTTACGTTTTGTTAAGTACGTTCGTTCACAAAGATTAAGACGCGTCAGGAGGTTGGCCGGCGAATCGGTGAGCCTCAGCCGCGCGGAAGACGGGAAATGGTCCGGCAATGACGGGACCGATCACAAGAGGGGCATAGCGTGTCCAGTATTCTGACCAACGCCGCTGCGATGACCGCGCTTAAGAGCCTTCAGGCGACCAACAAGATGCTGGAAACGACGCAGGCTCGCATCTCCACCGGGTACCGGGTCGGCTCCGCCTCCGACAACGCGGCCTACTGGTCCATCGCCACCACGATGCGTTCCGACAACAAGGCGCTGCTCACCGTCCAGGACGCCCTCGGCCTCGGCGCCGCCAAGATCGACATCGCCTATACCGGCGTGAACGAAACCATCAAGGTCGTGGACGAGATCAAGGCCAAGCTGGTGGCCGCCCGCGAGCCCGGCGTCGACCGCGCCAAGATCCAGGCGGAAATCACCGCCCTGCAGGGCCAGCTCGTCGGAAACGCGGCAACCTCCTCCTTCGCGGGAGAGAACTGGCTTTCGGTCGATTCGGACTCGGTCGACTACAATTCCAGCAAGTCGATGGTCGCCTCCTTCACGAGAGCGTCCGACGGCACGGTTTCGGTCTCCACCATCACGATCAACACCGACTCCATCAAGCTCTACGACGCGGCGGTAGATGTTGCACCGGCCGGCGTGGGCGATGTCGAGACGGGAGTCGGCATCCTCGACGCCAACTACGATGCCGACACCGGCGGGCGGATGACCAACACTTCGATCACGACCTTCACCGTCTCGACGCTCGATATCTCTACCCTGACCAACAACGCCGCCGATCTCACCTTGCTCGACAACTACATCGCCGGTGTCGACGATTCGATCTCGCGCATGACCATCGCGGCCAGCGATCTCGGCGCTGCCAAGAAGCGCGTCGATCTCCAGGTGGACTTCGTCAACAATCTCATGGACGCGATCGACCGCGGCGTCGGCGCGCTGGTGGATGCGGACATGAACGAGGAATCCACCCGCCTCCAGGCACTGCAGGTCCAGCAGCAGCTCGGTATCCAGGGGCTGTCGATCGCCAACGCCAGCGTCCAGGGCATCCTCTCGCTCTTCCAGGGCTAGTCGCCCTCTGAGAAGCGGGACCGATACGGCATCCGAACCCCGGCCTCCGCGCCGGGGTTTTTCCTTTAAGGAGCGCGCGGCGGCGCCAGCGTATCGGAAGCATACGCCCCGTTGGACGGCTATCGGCGGCGGAATTTTGTTAACAGGAGTTAAACCAATACGTGTCAAAGCTTCCTATCGGGGGCTTGGACGTTTTTGACGCCAAAGGCATGAAGCCGCGCTCTACCGCCGGTTGTGCCGGCATGTTCCATTTCAGTCATTTCCAGGAAAATGCGAATGACGAGTCCGTCTCGCAGCAACGACCAGCATGTCGCCGAGCGTCTGGAATTCATGGACCTCGATGCCGCTGCCCGGGCGAACCTGCAGAAGTTGAAGCCCGTCATCGCAAAGTCGATCGGTTCCGCGCTCGATGCCTTCTACGCCAAGGCACGCGCCAATCCGGCGACATCGAAATTCTTCGCCGGCGATTCGCACGTTGAGAGCGCCAAGACCCGGCAGGAGAAGCACTGGAACGTCATCGCCGACGCGCAGTTCGGTTCCGCCTATGCCGACGCGGTTACCACGATCGGGCGAACCCACGCCCGCCTCGGCCTCGAGCCGCGCTGGTACATCGGCGGTTACGCGCTGATCGCGGAACGCCTGTTGACCGCCGTGGTGGCCGAGCACTGGCCGAAGTTCAGCATGCGCAGCGGTGGGCATGCGGCCATGGCCGCATCTGTCTCCAGTCTCATGAAGGCGGTGCTCCTCGACATGGACCTCGCCATCTCGACATATCTCTTGGCGCTTGAGCAGGAGAAAGCGAAGGCCGACGCCGAAAGGCAGGAAGCGCAGCACCGGCAGGAATCGGCGCTGCAGGCGATCCGACAGGCGCTCGCCGCGTTGGCGACCGGAGATCTTCGCGCGCGCATCGATACGCCGCTGGGTGCCGAGTTCGAGACGCTGCGGGCCGACTTCAACCTGATGGCAAACGGACTCGAGACCGCGATCGGCAACGTTTCCCGGGTCTCCATCAGCATCGGCGGCAGCTGCGACGAGATCGGGCAGGCATCCGACGACCTCTCCCGCCGCACCGAGCAGCAGGCGGCGAGCCTCGAAGAAACGGCCGCGGCGGTCGAGGAACTGACCGCCAGCGTCAAGCGATCCGCCGAAGGCGCCCATGCGGCGGCCGAGAAGGTGGTCGCGGCTCGTCAGGACGCGGACAGGTCCGGCAAGATCATGGCCGACGCGGTCGCCGCGATGGCCAGCATCGAGAAGTCGGCGCACGAGATTTCGCAGATCATCGGCGTCATCGACGAGATCGCGTTCCAGACCAATCTCCTCGCCCTCAACGCGGGCGTCGAGGCAGCGCGTGCCGGCGAGGCCGGCCGCGGCTTCGCGGTGGTCGCCCAGGAGGTGCGGGCTCTGGCGCAGCGTTCGGCGGAGGCCGCCAAGGAGATCAAGTCCCTGATCCAAAACAGCACCACCCACGTCGAGAACGGCGTGAAGCTGATGGACCAGACCGGCAGAGTGTCGGAGCGCATCATCAGCCAGGTCATCGAGATCGACCAGCTCGTCGCCGGGATGGCGTCCTCGTCCAAGGAACAGTCCACCGGCCTCGCCGAGATCAACACCGCCATCTCGCACATGGATCAGGCGACGCAGCAGAACGCGGCCATGGTCGAGCAGACCACGGCGGCCGTTCATTCGCTGCGCAGCGAGGCAGGCGAGCTCGTCAAGGCGATCGCCAGCTTTTCGGTCTCCGGCCAGAACCCTCGGGCGCCGTCGCGCGCTCCGTCCGCCGCCGCGAAGTCCGCATCGCGTCCGGCCGCCGCCGCGTCGCCCGTACGCGGCAACACCGCGCTGAAGCCGGCCGTCGAGGAAGACGGCTGGGAAGAATTCTAGAGGCAATGGGAAGCTGATCAGACATGGCCGCGACCGTTAAACTTCCGCCCGTACTCGACATCACGGCAGCCGCGCCGCTCGCCGCCGAGCTTATGGTCGCCAGGGGCAAGGACATCTCCGTCGACGGGTCGAAGGTCGAGAAGATCGGCGCCCAGTGCATCCAGGTTCTTCTGTCCGCCGTCTCGACCTGGGGGCATGACGGCATGGAGTTTGAGCTGGCTCGACCGTCACCAGTGCTGGTCGAGCGTCTTGGGATCGCCGGGCTCGAGCCGGCCAATTTTTCTGCGAGGAATGCTTGAGATGAAGAAGACTGTTCTGACGGTAGACGACTCAAGGACGATACGGCAGATGCTGCGCGCGGCGCTGCTCGACGCCGGCATGGAAGTATTGCAGGCCGAGGACGGCGTGCAGGGGCTGGAGGTGCTGGACGGCTCCATGCCGGACGTGATCGTCACGGACATCAACATGCCGCGCATGGACGGTTTCGGCTTCATCGAGGCGGTGCGCGGGAGCGAGCGTCACCGGGCGATCCCGATCCTGGTGCTGACCACCGAAAGCGTGGACGACAAGAAGGACCGTGCGCGCCGTCTCGGCGCCACCGGGTGGATCGTGAAGCCCTTCGATCCCGTCAAGCTGGTGAGCGCCATCAACCGCGTCGCGGCCTGAAGCACATAAGAGCGGGGGATCTTGCCAGTGGATACGATGGCGGCAATCAAGCAGACGTTCTTCCAGGAATGCGAAGAACAGCTTGCCGAGCTCGAAACCGGACTTCTTGCGATCGAGAGCGGGGAAACCGACGAGGATACGGTCAATGCCGTGTTCCGCGCGGTGCATTCGATCAAGGGCGGCGCCGGCGCCTTCGGACTGGAGGACCTCGTCCGTTTCGCCCACACCTTCGAGACGACGCTGGACCTCGTCCGCAGCGGTCAGATCCAGCCCGATGCCGGATTGATCAAGCTGATGCTGCGGTCCTCCGACACGCTCGCCGACCTGGTGCGCTATTCGCGTGACGGCGGCGACAAGGACGACGCGCGGGTTTCGCAGCTCCATGACGAGCTTACCCGCGCCGCCGACCCGAATGCCGTGGCCGCGGAGACGAAGCCCGCGAAGAAGCAGCCGAAGAATGCGGCCAGGGTGCCCCAGCCCGAGCCCGAACCCGTCGAGGAGCCGGAAACCTCCCCGGAGGACGATTTCGTCCCGATCACCATCTCCTTCGACGACCTTTTGGGCGGGGGCGGCGGCGAAACGCAAGACGACGGCCAGCAGGTCTACAAGATCTGGTTCAAGCCGAAGCCGGAACTCTACGCGAAGGCCAACGACGCCATAAAGCTGCTGCGCGAGATCTCCGCGCTCGGCGATGCCGACATCGCCTGCGACATTTCCGAGGTGCCGCTCCTGGGCGAGCTCGATCCCGAAGGCGCCTATCTTTCCTGGAACATCCGTCTCGCCACCACCGAGCCGGAGGCCAAGATCCGCGAAGTCTTCGAATTCGTCGAGTTCGACTGCGACTTGACGGTCGAGGCGGAACCGACGCCGGACCCGGATTTCGAGTTCGTTCCCGAACCGATCGTCCCCGTCGACCAGAGGGCGGACGAGGCGGGCGAGGGGCCGCTGATCCCCGATGCCGTCCTGGCCAAGATCGCGGAGATCGCGTCGGCCGAACCTGCCAAGGCGATGACGGCGGCGAACTCCCAGGCGCAGCCTGCACAGGCGGCGGCGCAGACGACGATCCGCGTCGACCTCGACCGCGTCGACCGCCTGATCGACCTCGTCGGCGAACTCGTCATCAACCAGTCGATGCTCACTCAGCGCGTGACCGAAGCGGGCATCGCGCGGCTGTCGGATGTCGCCGTGGGGCTCGACGACCTCGAGCAGTTGACCCGCGAGATCCAGGACTCGGTCATGGCGATCCGCGCCCAGCCGGTCCGCCCGATCTTCCAGCGCATGTCGCGCGTCGTGCGCGAAGTCGCCGACATGACCGGCAAGTCGGTGCGTCTGGTGACGGAGGGCGAGAACTGCGAGGTGGACAAGACGGTCATCGAGCGGCTGGCCGACCCGCTGACGCACATGATCCGCAACGCCATAGATCATGGGCTCGAAAAACCGGAAGAGCGCGTCAAGGCCGGCAAGCCCGAACAGGGTGTCGTGCGCATGTCGGCCGCCCACCGATCCGGGCGGGTCATCATCGAGGTTTCAGACGACGGTGCCGGCATCAACCGCGCCCGCGTCAAGGAGATCGCGATCAAGAAGGGCGTGATCGAGGCCGGCGTACAGCTTTCGGACGGCGAGATCGACGACCTCATCTTCGCGCCGGGGTTCTCGACCGCAAGCACCGTCTCGGACGTTTCCGGCCGCGGCGTCGGCATGGACGTCGTCAAGCGCTCCATCCAGGCGCTCGGCGGCCGCATCAGCATCTCGTCCAAACCTGGCAAGGGCACGGTGTTCACGCTCAGCCTTCCGCTGACCCTGGCCGTCCTCGACGGCATGGTGGTGACCGTCGCGGGCCAGACGCTGGTCGTGCCGCTGACGGCGATCGTGGAGACGCTGCAGCCGAAAGCCTCGGACGTCCACGGTCTGGGCGAACGCGCCAAGGTGATCGCCATCCGCGGCTCGTTCATCCCGCTCATCGACGTCGGCAACAAGCTCGGCTACCGCGAAGAGGAAGCCGATCCCATCAACAGCGTCGCCATCATGGTGGAGTCCGAGAACCGGGCCCAAAGCGCGCTGATGGTGGACGGAATTATCGGCCAGCAGCAGGTCGTCATTAAGAGCCTGGAGACGAACTACGGGCAAGTGTTCGGGGTCGCCGCGGCAACCATTCTCGGCGACGGCCGGGTCGCCGTCATTCTGGACGTCGACGCCATCGTCGCCGGCAACCGATCCGATACGGCCAAGGCCGACGTCGCCAACCGCAAGAGGAATGCAGCATGATGCACGTCAAGGAACACGATGTATCGAAGGCGAGCGAGCTCATCGCCTTCAGGCTCGGCGGACAGGAGTTCTGCGTCGACATCATGTCGGTGCGCGACATCCGCGGCTGGACGCAGACCACGCCGCTGCCGCATTCGCCCGAATACGTGAAGGGTGTCATCAACCTGCGCGGATCCGTGCTGCCGGTCATCGACCTCGCCGCGCGTCTCGGCTTCCGATCGACGGAACCGACCGCGCGCCACGTCATCATCGTCACGCAGGTCGGTAGCCAGTCCGTCGGGCTCCTGGTCGACGCGGTGTCCGATATCCTCACGATCAACGCGGAAACCATCCAGCCCACGCCGGATGTCGCGTCCGAACTGGCCCGCGCCTTCATGAAGGGCGTGCTGGCGATCGAGGGCCGCATGATCAGCCTCATCGGGCTCGACAGCGTTCTCCAGTCCACGCGCGAAAGCTCGGGAACGCTCAATTGAGCCAGACTGCCGCGTCGAAGACGGGAGGGATCGTTCCGGGCGAGTACCTGCTCACCGCGGACGACTTCCGCCAGATCGCAGCCATCCTCCACGACCATGCTGGCATCCAGCTGTCGGAGACGAAGGCGGCGCTCGTCTATGCGCGGCTGGCAAAGCGCCTGCGGGCGCTCGGGCTGGAGAATTTCCGCGACTACTGCTCCTTCGTGGCGAAGTCCGAGGGACTGGACGAACGCCAGCGCATGGTGGCGGCTCTCACCACGAACGTGACCAAGTTCTTTCGCGAGGCGCACCATTTCGAGCATCTGAAGCGGACGGTGTTTCCCGAACTTCTCGAGCGGGCGAAGCGCGGGGCCGAGGTGCGGATCTGGTCGGCCGGGTGTTCGAACGGGCAGGAAGCCTATTCGATCGCCCTCGTCATTCTGTCGATGATGCCGGACGCGGCAAAGCGCGACGTGCGCATTCTCGCCTCCGACATCGATCCCAACATGATCCAGGAAGGCCGCATCGGACAGTATCCGGGGCAGGCGCTGACGGACGTTCCGCCCGAACTGCGCAAGCGCTGGTTCCGCCGCGCGCCCGGCAGCGCCGACGACTGGCAGGTGGCCGACGAAGTGAAGGACCTCGTCTCCTTCCGCGAACTCAACCTGTTCGCCAAATGGCCGATGCAGAAGAAGTTCGACATCGTCTTCTGCCGGAACGTCGTGATCTATTTCGACAAGGGCAAGCAGGCCGACCTGTGGGGACGCTTCTCCGGCGTGCTCAAGCCCGATGGCTGGCTGTACATCGGCCATTCGGAGAGGATTTCGGGTCCGGCGACGGACCACTTCACGTGCGAGGGAATCACCACCTGGCACCACATCAAGGGGAGTGTGCGGTGAGGCCTGTCCGTGTCCTGATCATCGATGACAGCGCGACCATGCGCAAGATCATCGGCTTCGCCCTCGCGAGCAACCCGGCCATCGAGGTCGTGGGCGAGGCGCCCGACCCCACGGAGGCGTTCCGTCTCGTGGATTCGCTCGATCCCGACGTCATCACGCTCGACATCGAGATGCCGAAGATGAACGGCATCGATTTCCTGCGCCGCGTCATGAAGCACAGGCCGCGGCCGGTCATCATGGTGTCGACGCTGACGGTCAGCGGCGCGGCGGTGACCATCGAGGCGCTGGCGCTCGGCGCGTTCGACTGCGTGGCCAAGCCGACGCTCAAGGACGACCGCTCCTTCCGCGATCTCGTGGAGAAGGTCATCGCAGCGGGCGCGGGGCGCAACCGTGCCCGGCCGAGCCGGCCGTCGGCGGAACGTCACGATCCCGCGCCGCTCGGCGCCGGTCAGGCCAGTGTGCGCGAGAAGGTGGTCGCCATCGGCGCGTCCACCGGCGGCGTCGAGGCGCTCATCGCGCTCTTGTCCGAATTCCCGGCGGACTGCCCGCCGACCGTCATCACACAGCACATGCCGGCCAACTTCACGCGCTCCTTCGCGGAGCGCCTCGACCGGATGTGTCGGCCGACGGTGCAGGAGGCGGACGACCGCTGCCAGCTCGCCCGCGGCAACATCTACATCGCGCCCGGCGGCGAACGCCACCTGGAGATCGCCCGGCGCGGCGACGGCCTGGAAACCCGGCTGCGCGAAGGCGAGACCGTTTCGGGACATCGGCCGTCGGTCGACGTCCTGATGGGATCGGTCGCGGCTGCCGTGGGCCACGACGCCGTGGGAGTGATCCTGACGGGCATGGGAAAGGACGGTGCGCAGGGTCTGCTGAAGATGCGCCAGTGCGGCGCCAGGACCATCGGTCAGGACGAGCAGTCGTCGCTGATCTACGGAATGCCCCGTGTCGCCAGCGAGGTCGGCGCGGTGCAGAAGCAATTGCCATTGAATCGCATCGCGCGCGAGATCTTTTCGGGTGCGCGGTCGACTAGAGAAGGGGCCGTCCTTTGTCACTCCTAGCCCAGTTGAAGATACTCGTGGTCGACGATACCACCACGAGCAGGATGCTCCTGCGCGATGCGCTCGAAACCATCGGCTTCCGCAACATCGCGGTCGCGGCCGACGGCGAGCAGGCAATGCAGCTGATGATGTCGCAGCCCTCGCACCTCATCATCTCCGACATGAACATGCCCAAGATGAACGGGCTGCAGCTCCTGCACGCCGTGCGCAGCTACAAGCCGACATCCAAGGTCCCGTTCATGATCCTCACCGGCAATGCCGACAAGAACGTGCTGATCGAAGGCCGCAAGCTCGGGCTCAACAACTATCTCAACAAGCCCTTCACCGCTCCGGATCTCAAGAAGGCCCTCGAGGCCATCGTGGGGAGGCTTCATTGATAGACAGCCGCCGCCCCGGGCGTATCCATGTCATCCAGGGTGAGTGCGCTGTAACGGACGAACCGGAGACGGTGCTGACGACGGTGCTGGGGTCGTGCGTGGCCGCCTGCATGCGCGATCCGGTCCTCAAGATCGGCGGCATGAACCATTTCCTCCTTCCCGGCGAGGGTGAACGGTCGCGTCTCAACGAGGCGGAGAGGTTCGGCGTCTATCTGATGGAACTGCTCGTCAACGGGCTCCTGAGGCGCGGCGCGCGGCGCGAGAATCTCGAAGCCAAGCTCTTCGGGGGTGCGCGCACCGTGCAGGGCTTCACCGACATCGGGGCGAAGAACATCGATTTCGCGCGACGTTTCCTGGAAAACGAAGGCATCGCCTACCACGGCGGCAGCGTCGGCGGAAACCAGGGGCGGCGGCTCGAGTACCAGCCGTCCTCGGGACGCGCCCGCCAGTTCCTGCTGCCGCAGGCGGTCGCGCCGTTGCCGCCTGCCGAGCCGCGCGTGCCGAAGGTTCCGGCAGGCGGCGAACTCGAGTTGTTCTAGGAGCGTCTTCGCATGCCCGCTACAGCCACCGCCTTCGCGCACGACCCGCATCACGAGCCGGTGCGCGACGTCATCGCCCGCATCGAGGCAGAACTCGAGAAGATCGCCCACGCGATCGATGCCAATCACGCGCACATCGCCGTCGCCGTCGGCGAAAGCGGCAATGGCGAACCGGCCTTCGTGCGCGCCATGCAGGAGGCGGACCTCCTCTACCAGAAGGTCGAGGGCATCGCCGGCTTCCTGCGCACGCTGGTGGACATCATGCCCGCCGACTGGGAGATCGAGACCGGCGGCGCGACGCGCAGCCTCAAGCTCACCGAACTGGTGCGCAAGATCGGGGCGAGCATCTACGTTCCGCACCAGCACGACGAGGTCGATCACGGCCACTGCGACCTGTTCTGAATATCGTCGCGCGCAGCGGACGCGCCGGATTCCCCGGACGCGGGCACATTAGGACTTTGCATTCCCGCCACTTCCACTAGGATTGCCCCTCGCTGCCGCGCGGGCTTCGCCTGTGTTGGCCCAATCCAACGAATTCCCTCGGGAGGAATGCATGACGATCCACAAGAAGAAACTTTTTGCCGCCGGCGCCGTCGCGCTCGGCCTCGCCATCGGCATGACGTCCGCGAAGGCGGAGGAATTCATCAACGTGCTCACCGGTGGCACGTCGGGCGTCTACTATCCGCTCGGCGCGGCGCTGGCCAAGATCTACGGCGAGAAGATCGAGGGCGCGCGTACCCAGGTGCAGTCGACCAAGGCATCCGTCGAGAACCTGAACCTCCTCCAGCAGGGCAAGGGCGAACTCGGTTTCGCGCTGGGTGATTCCGTCAAGTCGGCCTGGGAAGGCGACGAGGAGGCCGGCTTCCCCGGCAAGCTCGACAAGCTGCGCGGCATCGCCGCCATCTATCCCAACTTCATCCAGATCGTCGCCGCGCAGGACAGCGGCATCAAGACCTTCGAAGACCTGAAGGGCAAGAGCCTGTCGGTCGGCGCGCCGAAGTCCGGCACCGAGCTCAACGCGCGGCGCATCTTCGAGGCGATGGGCATGAGCTACGAGGATCTCGGCCAGACCGAGTACCTGCCGTTCGGCGAATCCGTCGAACTGATCAAGAACCGCCAGCTCGACGCCACGCTGCAGTCGGCCGGCCTCGGCGTCGCCTCCATCAAGGATCTCGCCACGTCGCTGCCGATCACCATGGTCGCCGTGCCGGCTTCGGTCGCCGAGACGCTCGGCGCGCCGTTCCTCGCCGAGACGATCCCCGCCGGCACCTACGAAGGCCAGACCGAAGACGTGCCGACGCTCGCCATCACCAACATCCTGGTCACCCATTCGGACGTCTCGGACGAGACCGCCTACCAGATGACCAAGCAGCTCTTCGAAAACCTGCCCGAGATGGTCTCCGCTCATGCCGCCGCCAAGGCGATCAGCGCCGAGGCCGGCGCCAAGGGCCTGCCGATCCCGCTGCATCCGGGTGCCGAGCGCTACTACAAGGAAAAGGGCCTGCTCTGATCGGGCGCCCGTTCCTGATTCCTTCGTGAAATCGCGGCCGCCCTGCCGGGGCGGTCGCTTCCAGTGTCGGCGCCGGCGGATTCTCCGCGGGCGCTCCGCGACCTTCCCCGCCCGGCCAGGATGGCTCGTCGGGGAACCCGCGGCCGGCCGGGCGGCGCCCGGCACCACTTTCCGGGGCCGCCGGGCGGCGCCCGGCACTACTTTCCGGGGAATGACATGAGCAATCCGGCCGCCAGCGACGTCGGTTCCTCCGCCACCTTCCACGATCCGACGGGCGGCGGCTTTCCGCTGTCGCGCGAGGGCCGCGTCCTGTTCTGGATCGCGGTCGCCTTCTCTGTCTTCCAGCTCGCCACCGCCGCGCATGTCGTCACCCTGCCGAGCCAGATCGTGCGCGCGGTCCATGTCGGGTTTCTCCTGCTGCTCACCTTCCCGCTGGTCGCGGCGGCGGCCGGCTGGCGGATTCCGTGGAAGACACTCGCCTGGGCGCTCGGCCTCGCCGGCATGGCGGTCGCCGCATACCAGTGGATCGAGTACAAGCCGCTGATCCTGCGCGCCGGCGATCCGCTGCCGCTCGACATCGTCTTCGGCGTCGTCGCGCTCGCCACCATCTTTCTCGCTGCCTGGCTGATCATGGGGCCGGCGCTGCCGATCATCTCCGGCACCTTCCTCGCCTACTGCCTGTTCGGCGAATACTTGCCGGCGCCGCTGAACCACCGCGGCTACGATTTCGCGCAGGTGATCGACCACATGACCTACGGGACGGAGGGCATCTACGGCATCCCGGTCTATGTCTCGTCGACCTACATCTTCCTGTTCATCCTGTTCGGCGCCTTCCTCGAAAAGGCCGGCATGATCAAGCTCTTCACCGACATCTCGCTCGGCCTCGTCGGACATGCCCGGGGCGGCGCGGCCAAGGTGTCGGTCATCTCGTCCGGATTGATGGGAACGATCTCCGGCTCGGGTGTCGCCAATGTCGTCACCACCGGGCAGTTCACCATCCCGCTGATGAAGCGCTTCGGCTACCGCCCGGCCTTTGCCGGCGGCGTCGAGGCCACCGCCTCGATGGGCGGCCAGATCATGCCGCCGGTCATGGGCGCCGTCGCCTTCATCATGGCCGAGACGCTCGGCATCGAATATTACGAGGTCGTCAAGGCGGCGATCGTGCCGGCCATCCTCTACTTCGCCTCAACCTTCTGGATGGTGCACCTGGAAGCCGGCAAGCGCGGGCTGCACGGCCTGCCGAAATCCGAACTCCCCTCTGCCTGGGGCGCGCTCACGCGCGGATGGTACCTGCTTTTGCCGCTCGGCGTGCTCGTCTACCTGCTCTTCACCGGCTACACGCCGCTCTTTGCCGGCACGGTCGGCCTGTCCTTCACCGTGCTCTTGATCCTCGGCGGCTCGGTGGCGCTCGGCCTGCCCGGGCAGGTCATCCGCGTCATCTTCTGGATCGGCCTCGGCCTCGTCGCCGCGAGCTTCTTCCGTTTTGGCATCAACGTCGTGCTGATTGCCGTCGCGCTGCTCATCCTCGCCAACATCTTCGTGGAAGGCGGCCGCAAGACGCTCGCGGTCTGCCGCGACTCCCTCGCGGATGGCGCCCGCACCGCGCTTCCCGTCGGCATCGCCTGCGCGATCGTCGGCATCATCATCGGCACCATGACGCTGACCGGCGTCGCCAACACCTTCGGGCAATACATCGTCTCGGTCGGGCAGAACTCGCTGTTCCTGTCGCTGGTACTGACCATGATCACCTGCATCGTGCTCGGCATGGGCATCCCGACCATCCCGAACTACATCATCACCTCCACGATCGCCGGCCCGGCATTGCTGGAACTCGGCGTGCCGCTCATCGTTTCCCACATGTTCGTCTTCTATTTCGGCATCCTGGCCGACCTGACGCCGCCGGTGGCGCTCGCGTGCTTCGCCGCCGCGCCGATCGCCAAGGAAGGCGGCCTCAAGATATCGATCGAGGCGGTGAAGGTCGCGGCCGCCGGCTTCGTCATCCCCTACATGGCCGTCTACACGCCGGCGCTGATGCTGCAGGATGGCGGACCGCTGGCCGAAACCATCGGCTACTGGCCGGCCGTCGCCTACATCGTGGTCAAGGCGGGGCTGGCGATCTGCCTGTGGGGCGCGGCCGTCATCGGCTACCTGCGCACGCCGCTCGCCGCCTGGGAGCGCCTGCTCGCCGCCGCAGCCGCCTTCACGCTCGTCGCCGCGCTGCCGGTGACCGACGAGATCGGCTTCGCCCTCGCCGCGATCGTGATCGGGCTGCACTGGTGGCGGACAAGGGGCAGGGCAGCGGCGGCGTGATGCCTTCGATCGTTCGGCCAATTGCCAACATGTCGCTCTGTCGCGCCCCCCTCTGCCTGCCGGCTGCCTGGCCCGAGCCACGGGTCTCGCCCCGTCCTTCGGACCCCCCACGAGGGGGGAGATCGGCAGCTTCGGCGCCCATGTCTTTTCTGCAACGCTGGCGATTGGTCGAGGCCGCCGCGACGGCCGATCTCCCCCCTCGTGGGGGAGATGTCCGACAGGACAGAGGGGGGCAACGTAGCGCTCGGACCTCGCTCGCCGGGAACTCGTGACGTGCCCGCCCTGACCCTCTGCATCCTGTCCGCCGGCAAGACCACCGTGCTCGCCGCGACCGCCTTCACCCTGTCCTGGACGCATTCGGTCGAAAAGACCCGCTGGGAGGAGGACTGGCGGGTGACGCCCGCCGGCCTCGAACTCGCCGCCGCCCGCGTCGAAGGGACGGGGGCGGGCATGGAGATCCCCGACGGCGCTGTGCTGAAGGACGGCGTGTGGACCTACCGCCCCAATCTGCCGCCGCAGGAGGCGTTACATCTGGCCAGTTCCGGCGCGACGGTCGGCGGGTGGAGGCTGTGCGTCGACGATGAGTGTCTCACGCTCGGCGCGAAGGCGGGCGAACCGGTCGAAATCAGGGGCTGCGAGGACTAGGCACCGTAAGAACCACACGGTCATCGTGGATGCACGCGGCCACCTGAACAAATGCAAATTATTGATTTTATTACGAAAATATTCGATTGATCGACAATTCTGCGCCATTTTTGTCCACGCTTTCCGGTCCTCCATCATACTCCCCTTCGTCACTTCCGCCGGGCCCTGGGTGGCTGCCGGGCTGACCAGGGGGAAGGGCGGCGTGCGGGATTTGCCTCGTCCGGTTGGCGGGGTCGGGGATTGCCTCGGCAAGGCCCCACGGTCCCGGCCCCTCCGGAGCTGTCGATCCACGGCCTTCGGGCACAGGGTGTGACAGAGGGGGGCAGCAGCGTCGGCGGTGCGCGTCTGCCGGGCATCGTTTCAGAAAAACAGCGCTGTCGGACCGTCCGCCAGCGCGCGCACCGCCTCCCTCAGCGGAGGGTTTTATCAATGGCCAGACGCTTCAGGCGGGCGTGGCGGCGATGATGCACGCCAGATTTCTCACAAGAGGCCCTGTGTGACGCCGCTTCCCTTTCGCCCCGCCGCCCTTATGAATGCGCCATGGCCTTCACGCTCCGTCAGCTCCAGTACTTCGTCGCCGTCGCCGAGCAGGGGACCGTCAGCCGCGCCGCGCAGAACCTGTCGATCTCGCAGTCGTCGGTGACCGAAGCCATCAAGGAACTGGAGGGCGATCTCGGGGTGGAGCTGTTCGAGCGGCATCCGCGCGGGCTGTCCATCACCCACAAGGGCCACCAGTTCCTGCGCCATGCGACGAAGATCCTGGCCGACGTGTCGGACGCGCGGCGCACCTTCTCCGGCGACCCGGAGACCGTCACCGGCAGCCTGCAGCTCGGCGTAACCTCGCTGGTCGCCGGCTACGTGCTCTCCGACCTTCTCGCGCGCTACCGCCGCGCCTGGCCGGGCGTCGAGGTGTCGGCCATCGAGGACAATGGCGACTATCTCGAACACCTTCTGGTCGGCGGCGAACTCGACGTCGCGGTGATGGTCATCTCCAACCTGCGCGACCGCATGGCGCTGCAGGCCGAAATCCTCGAAGTCTCGCCCTACCGGCTGTGGCTGCCGCTCGGCCATCCGCTGGTCGGCGCCGACATCATCTCGCTCGCCGACATAGCCACCGAGCCGCTGATCATGCTGACCATCGACGAAATCGAGGAGAACACGGGAAAACTCCTGATGGCGCTCGGCACCCGCCCGCACGTGGCGTTCCGCACGCGCTCGGTCGAGGCGGTGCGGAGCCTGGTTGCCACCGGGGCAGGCGTCGCCCTGCTGCCCGACCTCGTCTATCGCCCCTGGTCGCTGGAAGGCGACCGCATCGAAAGCCGCGACGTCTCGGGCTCGCTGCCGGCGGTGCAGGTCGGCATGGTGTGGCGACGCGGCTCCAGCCTGTCCCAGACCGCGCGCGACTTCATCGGCATCGCGCAGGGGCAAAGGACGATGCGGGGGCGGTGAGGGGGAGGGAGGCCGTGTTTGGTGCCGGTGCGGGCGAGTGAACGGTGAAACAAAATTGTGAATTCTGTTTCAAATGGCAGCGCTCTACTGACAATCCTGTCGGATCGATCCTAATCAGCGAATATGCTCTCCGGCAGGCAGGTTATTGACCCAATCCCGAGACGCTCGTTGTAAGTTCGCAATGCTTCAGCAACGATCTTAAGCTCCTTTTTTCGTGCCTCGCATTCGCTCTTTGATAGACCTCTCGCAGATTCTTGCTCTACGTTTCCAACAGCCTGTATCAGGCGATAAGTTTCCGCATGAGCTTCTGTGACGATAAACATCGCTATCGCGTTAAATGAGACGGACGCAACTGCAAGTTTTCGCATATCATCACCGTGGATTTTCCATTTAACCGAATTACGAATTCTGTTTCAATTTTCATCTACACCGCGACTGCAACAGTTACCACAGCGGGAATTGGAACGTTCCATGAAGGTCCTTTCCCGTGTTTTTCTAACACCTTAGCGACCACCGCCGCTCGGATGGCAGCGGCGTTTTCTGGGGGCTGAGGTCGTAACAACGCACCACCCCTTGCCGTGCCATCGCGGAAGAAATCATAAGGCGCGCCGGGATCACTTACTTGCCACCCTGAGGCGACCGTGGATTGGCGGCAGTCCGCGAATCCGGCGGCCTCCAGAACCGCAAATGCCAAAGCTGGATCGGCATAGTCATTCGCACCGGGCCCCGGCGGCAATGCAATGTCGGGGGCACCGTATCGACCGATTGCACCAAAAACATAGCCAAGGGCAGTATCCACGTCCGGCCCACACCAGACCGAAAACGCTAGTCGCCCACCGGACCGCAGAACACGGCGCGCTTCTGCAATGACTTTTGGAGGGTCAGGCACATGCGGCATCCCAAAACCGATTGTAATGGCATCAAAAGACGCATTGTCAAAATCCAAGGCCATGGCATCGCCTTCAACAAACCGCGCCTCCGGTACAGCAACGCGTGCCATGTCCAGCATGGCAGGTGAGAAATCGAGGCCAGTAGTTTGGGCCCCCGCTTTGGCCAGACCGGAGGTCACGTTGCCGTGTCCGCAGCACAGGTCGAGGGCTTTAATGCCGGGTTTAGCCTCGACAGCTTGAACCAAGTGCGGCACCACCATATCCGCCGCTTTCGCAAAGACCCGAGCGTAGGAATGCGCAACTCCAGCATCAGCCCATTCACGCCTTTCCAAGGCTGCGAAGGTGTCGGGTTCCTGCATTTCGGGCAATGTTTCTTCTCCTCGTTGCACGGCGCAGTCGGAGTTTCGAAGAGACCTTATATCAACTTCAAACGAGACCGGGTGGGGTCATGGGTCCGTTGCGGTGAAAATCACTTTCAGGAAGCAGAATAGCACAGGCTCGCGCTTCCTTGTCGGCATGAAAACCGTCAATCTGAAACAGAATCACAGTATTCTGTTTCAATGTCCGTCCCGCGCGGCATGAGGTTCCCTGCGCCACCGCGCGTCAGGTCCCTGCCGATGCCGCACGTTTTTGAAACCCGTTTGCCGACCTCGGAGAGGATGCTATTCTCATCGGCATGAACCAGCTCTTCCGAAACCCCGAGCTTCGCTCAGCCGACCTTCCGATCACCACACGGGCCGCCGAGGGGCTGGAGCGGCGGCGGTGGACCGTGGCCGAGATCGAGGCGATGGTCAAAGCCGGCGTCCTCGATGAGCATGAGCGCTTCGAACTGATCGGGGGGGAGATCG
Organism: Aquibium pacificum; assembly: GCF_040839445.1. Lineage (NCBI taxonomy): Bacteria > Pseudomonadati > Pseudomonadota > Alphaproteobacteria > Hyphomicrobiales > Phyllobacteriaceae > Aquibium > Aquibium pacificum. The sequence continues at coordinate 230,464 of NZ_JBDPGJ010000001.1, forward strand.
TGCCCATGAACCCGAAGGGCATTCAGCACGAGGCGCTGAAGGTTGCGCTGACGTTGTACTTCGCCGAGGTCCGGCCGAGAGAATTCATCTTCGCCACCGAGACCACCTTCCGCCTCAGCGAGGACAGTTTCGTCGAGCCCGACTTCATCTTCTTCCGCAAGGCCGACGGTCTGGCGGCGCTCAACCCCCGGACGGCTCTCCTCGCGGTGGAAATCGCCGATTCCAGCCTGCGCTGGGACCTCGGCCGCAAGGCGCTGATCTATGCCCATTTCGGCATCCCGGAACTCTGGGTCATCGACGCGGTGAAGGAGTTGATCCACGTCCACGCCGAGCCGGGGCTGGAAGGCTATCGCTCGATCCGCCAGATCCCGGCCGCGGAGGAGATCGTCTCGACCGCCGTTCCGGGGCTGTCTCTCACTCTGGCAACGCTCGAACGTTTCTGACGCCACGCGCGTTCGCTCTCCTATCGGAAGAACCGATATCGCCTTTCTGACAAATGAAATTGCGAATGGCTGCAATCCTGTCACTGTGGCCGCAGGGATCATCCCGCCACAAGAGAGCGGGCCCTTTCAACGGGAGATCAGTCATGACGAAGAAGCTTCTGCATTCCTGCACTGCGCTCGCGCTCGCGCTGTCCGTCTCGGGCCAGGCGCTGGCCCAGATGACCGAAGTCGGCGAAAGCGAGGGCCAGGTCAACATCGTCGCCTGGCCGGGCTACATCGAGCGCGGCGAGACCGACAAGGCCTTCGACTGGGTGACCAAGTTCGAGGAGGCGAGCGGCTGCAAGGTCAACGTCAAGACCGCCAACACGTCGGACGAGATGGTGGCGCTGATGAACGAGGGCGGGTTCGATCTCGTGACGGCCAGCGGCGACGCCTCGCTGCGCCTCGTCGCCGGCAAGCGCGTCCAGCCGGTCAACGTGGACCTGATCCCGAGCTGGTCGACGGTCGACGACCGGCTGAAGGACGCGCCCTGGCACACGGTCGACGGCACCCACTACGGCGTGCCCTACATGTGGGGCCCGAACGTACTCATGTACAACACCGAGGTCTTCAAGGAGGCGCCGGACTCCTGGAACGTCGTCTTCGAGGAGATGACGCTGGGCGACGGCAAGTCCAACAAGGGCCGCGTGCAGGCCTATGATGGGCCGATCCACGTCGCCGATGCCGCGCTCTACCTGATGACGCACAAGCCGGACCTCGGCATCAAGAGCCCCTACGAACTCAACGAGGACCAGTACAAGGCGGCGCTGGAGCTTCTGCGCCAGCAGCGCCAACTGGTCGGCCGCTACTGGCACGACGCCTTCATCCAGATCGACGACTTCAAGAACGAGGGCGTGGTGGCGTCGGGCTCCTGGCCGTTCCAGGTCAACCTCCTGAAGGCCGACAACCAGCCGGTCGCCTCCGTGTTCCCGAAGGAGGGCGTCACGGGGTGGGCCGACACGACCATGATGCATGCCGACGCCGAGAATCCCAACTGCGCCTACAAGTGGATGGAACACACGCTGTCGTCCAACCTGCAGAGCGACCTGGCCGTCTGGTTCGGCGCCAACCCCTCGGTGCCGGCTGCCTGCACCGACGGCTCCGGCATGCAGACGGCGGAAGGCTGCACGGCCAACGGCATGGACAATTTCGACCAGGTCCGCTTCTGGACCACCCCGACCTCGAAATGCGCCAGCCAGAACGACCAATGCGTGCCCTACTACCGCTGGGTCTCGGACTATGTCGGCGTGATCGGCGGGCGCTGAGGAGACGGTCGGGCCAGCGAAGCTACCCCTCATCCGACCTCGCTTCGCGAGGCCACCTTCTCCCACAAGGGGAGAAGGAAGGGCGCCGACCTTCTCCCCTTGTGGGAGAAGGTGGCTCGGCGCGAAGCGCCGAGACGGATGAGGGGTGATTCTGCACCAGGCTCGATCCCAACCCATGACCACAGCCGTCTCCTTCCAGTCCGTCTCGCGCCACTACGGCCCCGTGCGCGCCGTGGACCGGGTCGATCTCGACGTCGCGGCCGGCGAGTTCTTCGCGATGCTGGGTCCCTCGGGCTCCGGCAAGACCACGTGCCTGCGCCTCATCGCCGGCTTCGAGCAGCCGACCGCCGGGCACATCGAGATTTTCGGCGAGACCGCGGAAGGCGTGCCGCCGTACCGGCGCAACGTCAACACAGTGTTCCAGGACTACGCGCTGTTCCCGCATCTCAACGTCGTCGACAACGTCGCCTACGGGCTGACGGTGCGCGGCGTGGCGAAGGCCGAGCGCATGAAGGCGGCGGAGGAGGCGCTGGCGCTGGTGCAGCTTCCCGGCTATGGCCAGCGCCGCCCGGGCCAGCTCTCCGGCGGCCAGCGGCAGCGCGTCGCGCTCGCCCGTGCACTCGTCAACCGGCCCAAGGTGCTCCTGCTCGACGAGCCGCTCGGCGCGCTCGACCTGAAGCTGCGCGAACAGATGCAGGAAGAGCTGAAGACCTTGCAGCGCCAGCTCAGCATCACCTTCATCTTCGTCACCCACGACCAGGGCGAGGCGCTGTCCATGGCCGACCGGGTCGCCGTCTTCAACGACGGCCGCGTCATGCAGGTCGGCTCGCCGGAAGACATCTACCAGCGCCCGGCCTCGCGTTTCGTGGCCGATTTCGTCGGGTCTTCCAACGTGCTGCCGCCAGAGTTCGTGCAGCGCTACGACGGCCGGAAGGCCTGGGGCAGCCTCAGGCCCGAAGCCATCCGAATCCAGCTCGCCGCCTCCGGCGACGGCGTGCGGGCACGGGTAGTGGCGAAGAACTATCTCGGCGCCGCCACCCGCATCGCCCTCGACGCCGAAGGCCTGCGCCTCCACGCCATCGTGCCCGCCGGCGCCAGGCTGCCGACCGAAGGCGAAGCGGTCGTGCTCACCTTCAACCGCGAGCATCTGCACGTGATGGAGGGCGAGGGGTGAGCGACGCCGTCCTATCCTCCGGTTCGAGGCACAACCCCGCCGTCCTGCCGGGACGGGGCGGGGCGTTCGGCGCCTTGTCGGATACGTTCTGGCGGCATCCGGGGCTGCTTCTCTTTCTGATGCTGACGCCGCCGGTGCTGTGGCTGGGCATCGTCTATCTCGGGTCGCTGTTCGCGCTGCTCGCGCAGAGTTTCTTCTCGATCGACGAATTCTCGGGAATGATCCGCTACGAGTTCACGCTCAAGACCTATGGCGAACTGTTCCGCCCCCAGAACCTCGACATCATCTTCCGGACCGTCGGGATGGCCGCGACGGTGACGCTCGCAGCGGCGGTCGTCGCGTTTCCGATCGCCTACTTCGCAGCGCGATACGCGCGCGGAAAATGGAAGGCGTTCTTCTACCTGGCGGTGATGCTGCCGCTGTGGTCGAGTTATCTCGTCAAGGTCTATGCCTGGAAGCTGATCTTGGCCAAGGAGGGCATTCTCACCTGGCTGCTTACGAAGCTGCACCTCGCCTGGCTGCTCGACGCCTGGCTGTCGCTGCCGATAGTGGGCGGCAGTTCGCTGTCCTTCAGCTACACCGGCACGTTCCTCGTATTCCTCTACGTCTGGCTGCCCTTCATGATCCTGCCGCTCCAGGCCGCGCTCGAGCGCGTGCCGGGAAACCTGGTCGAAGCCTCCTCGGATCTCGGCGCCTCGCCCGGCCAGACCTTCCGCAACGTGATCTTCCCGCTGGCGCTGCCCGGCATGGTCGCGGGCTCGATCTTCACCTTCTCGCTGACGCTGGGCGACTACATCATCCCCCAGATCGTCGGCACGTCGCATCTCTTCCTCGGGCAGGCGGTCTACGTGCACCAGGGCACGGCCGGCAACATCCCGCTTGCCGCCGCCTTCACCGTGGTGCCGATCGTGGTGATGGGTTTTTACCTGTGGGGCGCCAAGCGGCTGGGGGCGTTCAATGCTCTCTGATCGCGGCCAGTCGGCTCCGCTCGCCCTGAAGCTCGCCGCCGCGGCGGGGCTCGCCTTCCTGCACCTGCCGATCCTGCTGATCTTCGTCTACGCCTTCACGACCGAGGAGAAGAGCTACCAGTGGCCGCCGCCGGGGTTCACCCTGCGCTGGCTGGAGGTCACGTGGAACCGGACCGACGTCTGGCAGGCGCTGTCGCTGTCGGTGCAGGTCGCGGCGATCTCGACGGCGATCGCGCTGGTGCTCGGCACGCTGTGCGCTGCCGCCGTCAGCCGGACGAAGTTCTTCGGACGCGAGACGATCTCGCTGCTCGTCATCCTGCCGATCGCGCTGCCCGGCATCATCACCGGCATCGCACTGCGTTCGGCGTTCAACCTCGCCGAAATCCCGTTCTCGACCTGGACGATCGTTCTTGGTCACGCGACCTTCTGCGTCGTCGTGGTCTACAACAACGCGGTCGCCCGCTTCCGGCGCACGTCGGGCTCGCTGATCGAGGCGTCGATGGATCTCGGCGCCGACGGCTTCCAGACCTTTCGCTACGTGATCCTGCCCAACATCGGCACCGCTCTGCTGGCGGGCGGCATGCTGGCCTTCGCGCTGTCCTTCGATGAGGTGATCGTTACCACCTTCACCGCCGGGCAGCAGCAGACCCTGCCGATCTGGATGCTCGAGGAACTGGTCAGGCCGCGGCAGCGCCCGGTCACCAACGTCGTGGCGATGGTGGTGGTGCTCGTCACCTTCCTGCCCATCCTCGCTGCCTTCTATCTGACCCGGGACGGCGACCAGATCGCCGGGGCGGGCAAGTGAAACCGAGGCAGTCGGCAGTGGGCAGTCGGCAGTCGGGACGAAGAGCTTTCCCGACTGCCGACTGCCGACTGCCTACTGCCGATTGAACAAGGGAGACACACCATGGACACCGCAATGCTGATCGGCTCGAAGTTCGAGGCCGGAACCGAGACCGAGGAGGCGATCCTCAACCCGAGGACCGGCGCGACGATCCTCAACCTGCCCGAGGCCAGCCAGGGGCAGATCGAGGCGGCGGTCGCGGCGGCCGAGAAGGCCCTTGTCACATGGTCGCGCACCACGCCGGCACAGCGCTCGGGCTACCTGCTCAAGATCGCCGAGCGCATCGAGGCGGAGGCCGACGGCTTCTCCGCGCTGGAAGCGCTCAACTGCGGCAAGCCGATCAACGCGGTGAAGAACGACGAGATCCCCGCCATCGTCGACTGCTACCGGTTCTTCGCCGGCGCGGTGCGCACCATGCCGGGCGTCGTGGCGGGCGAGTACCTGCCGGGCCACACCTCGATGGTGCGGCGCGATCCGATCGGGGTCGTCGCCTCCATCGCGCCCTGGAACTACCCGCTGATGATGATGGCCTGGAAGCTGGCGCCGGCGATCGCCGGCGGCAACACGGTGGTCTTCAAGCCGTCCGAGCAGACGCCGCTGACGGCGCTGAAACTGGCGAAGATCCTCTCCGAGATCCTGCCGGAGGGCGTCGTCAACGTCGTGCTCGGGCGCGGCGAGAGCGTCGGCAACGCGCTAATCAACCATCCCAAGGTCAACATGATCTCCATCACCGGCGACGTTGCCACCGGCAAGAAGGTGCTGCAGGCTGCGGCCAAGTCGGTCAAGCGCACACATCTGGAACTCGGCGGCAAGGCGCCCGTCATCGTCTTCGACGACGCCGATATCGACGCGGTGGTCAACGGCCTGCGCGCCTTCGGCTACTACAATGCCGGCCAGGACTGCACCGCCGCCTGCCGCATCTATGCGGGCGGGAAGATTTACGACAAGCTCGTGGCCGACCTCTCCTCGGCGGTCTCGACCATCAAATACGGCCAGGAGGACGACACGCAGAACGAGATCGGGCCGCTGATCTCGAAGCGCCAGCGCGACCGCGTCGCCTCCTTCGTCGAGCGCGCGGCCGAACTCAAGCACATCGAAATCACCACCGGCGGCAAGGCCGGCGACACCGGCGGCTTCTACTACCAGCCGACCGTCGTCGCGAACGCGCAGCAGAAGGACGAGATCGTGCAACGCGAGGTGTTCGGGCCGGTCGTCTCGGTGACGCGCTTCTCCGACGTCGACGAGGCGGTGACCTGGGCCAACGACAGCGACTACGGGCTGGCCTCGTCGGTCTGGACCAAGGACGTCGGCCGCGCCATGGCGACGGCGGCGCGGCTGCAATACGGCTGCACCTGGATCAACACCCACTTCATGCTGACCAACGAGATGCCGCATGGCGGGCTGAAGCAGTCCGGCTACGGCAAGGACATGTCGCTCTATGCGCTGGAGGACTATACGGCGGTGCGGCACGTGATGGTTGCGCACGGGTAGCTGCGATCAGGGACCGGCGGAACCGTCGATCGACGTTCATGCGGTTCGCGGCGGTTAGTAGCACCCCCTCACCGTCTCGGGCTTCGCCCGATCCACCTCTCCCCCTGCCCGGGGAAGAGGAAACGCAGCTTCGGCTTCGTGCCAGTACCAAGGCGGACGAGCGAGATCGGCGCCGCGCCTTTCCTCTCCCCCGGGCAGGGGGAGAGGTGGCTCGCGAAGCGAGACGGTGAGGGGGTGCTTCCTTTCACCGCCAGGGTGGAATGCGGACTGTCATGCGCGGTGAGGGAAGATCACTCCCCCGTTACCCCACCTCCGCCAGTTCCTTCGCGTGCAGCCAGTCGGCATGCTTCGGGGCGCGCTTCGTGCGCGACCATTCTTCCAGCATGTCCCACTTCACCGCATCCAGCCGCTTGACCAGCGCCTCTTCCTCCGGGTCGGGGCAGGCGAGTTCGATCCGGTGGCCGTTGGGGTCGAAGAAGTAGATCGAATGGAAGATCGAGTGGTCGGTGACGCCGAGCACGTCGATGCCGTTCGCCTCCAGATGCGCCTTGTATTCCAGCAGCGCGTCGCGGTCCTTTACCTTGAAGGCGAAGTGCTGGACCCAGCGCGGCGTGTTCTCGTCGCGGCCCATCTGAGGCTTCGTCGGCAGCTCGAAGAAGGCGAGCACGTTGCCGCCGCCGGCGTCGAGGAAGACATGCATGTATGGGTCGGGCTCGTGCGTCGACGGGACGTGGTCCTCGGCGATCGCGAGCACGAAGTCCATGTTCAGGTTCTTCACGTACCAGTCGACCGTCTCCTTCGCGTCCTTGCAGCGATAGGCGACGTGGTGGATCTTCTCGATCTTCATGGCGATACCTCCGTTTCCAGTTACAATCGTGACTGTTGCGTTTGTAACTATCAATGGAGATTTCCGGCGATGACGTCGCAGATTGGCGCAACGCCGAATTGACGCTATGATGGGGCTGACGCGATTGACGGAGCGGCATTTCCCGCCGCGCCACTGCCACATGAACGCCCTCGGGTCGGAGGTCAGGCATGGTAATTCGCATCGTAGCAACGTGCGCCGTGATGATTGCAACGGCCGTTTCCGCAATGGCGGACGAGATCGCCGGCAGCGGCTTCAGTTCCGGAAAATGGTCGGGCGGCGCCTACACCGACCAGGGCGCCTTCAGCCATTGCGCAATGGCGACCGACTACCAGTCGGGGATACGGCTGCACTTCGCCATCGACAAGACCTATCACTGGCGGCTGGGCATGTCGCATCCCGAGTGGGCCATGACGCCGGGCGAGAGCATCCCGATCACCTATGAGGTCGACCGCAGCGGCGCGAATGCTTCGGATGCGCGGGTCATCTCGAAGGACTTCCTTCTTGCCGAACTCGTCGCGACCGACCGCGTCTTCAACCAGTTCCGCCGCGGCAAGATGCTCAGGATCGACGCGGGCAGCCAGAGCTATTCCTTCGTGCTGACGGGCACCTCGCGCGCCCTGTCGCGCACGCTCAAATGCGTGGAACGCAACATCAACTATCGCGACCAGCCGGCTCCCGGGGCGCCGGGCGTTCCTTCGGCCTCCATGAGCCTCGACGGGGCAATGCCAACCGCCATTCCGACCCACGCGCCGGAAGCGACGCGGCGCGAGGCGAGCAGCGGGCCGCAGGCGCCGACCTACGCGGGCGATCCATCGGCCAACAGAACGGTCGAGGGGGCCATGCCGACCCTCATTCCGGCGTTTGCGCCCGAAGCCACGCGCGCCGACGCAAACAGCGACCCGCAAGCGCCAACCACGGCGGCCGTGTCGACTTCGGCGGACTCTTCGAACAGGCAAGGGGATCTGCCGCAGACGGCCGCCCTCGATCTGCCCGGGGGCGGCGCCGACGGACAGCGCGCGACGACGGCCAGCGCCGGTCCCGTCCTGCTCGACACGCCCGAGCCGACGCTCGACGCGGTGCGGTTCATGTTCCGCGTCTTCCGGTCCGACGCTTTCGCGCAGTACCGGTTCACGGACCACACGGCTTCCGGGTCGGACGGCTCGGAATTCGACCGCTCCGCCGCCATCGCCTGGACGTCTCCGTCGGGCGACGGCGCGCTGAGGGTCTATGATCCTGGTTCCGCGCGACTCGACGGCGTGATCGCCGAAGCCATCGCCGAAGACGCCCGCAAATGCCGCGGCGCCTTCGCGTCGGGCAAGAAACCGGCGGAGGAGGATCCGGCAATCTCGACCGCCTTCACCGCGTGCAAGGACGGCGACGTCTACGAGACCTACCGCGACTACGTGGCCTTCCGGCACGGCTCCGGCAATCTCTACCTGATCGCGAGCGACCAGTCGGGAACGTCTGCCATCGACGAGACGGTCCCGAACGCATTCGTGCACAGCATCGCTGCATTGGCCGAGTAGTTCCGGCCTTGCCCTTGGCCCGTGGAGGCAACTGCATTATCTCAGGGCGCGAAACGAACCGGAACCGCCCATGCCCGTCTCCCGAGAATCCGTCCTCGAAACATTGCGCACCATCAAGGGGCCTGACTTCGAAGGCGACATCGTCTCGCTCGGGCTGGTCTCCGACATCTTCATCGCCGACGGAAAGGTCTTCTTCTCCATCACCGTTCCGGCGGCCCGTGCGCAGGAACTGGAACCGCTGCGCACCGCAGCCGAGCGTGCCGTGAAGGCGATGCCCGGCGTCTCGGGCGCCGTGGTCGCCCTGACGGCGGAGAAGAAGGGCGGCGGCATGGAACGCGCCACGCCGCCGCCGCGGCCTGCTCCCACGGCTGCGAAACCCGCTCCGCAGCTGGCGCCGGCATCGCGGCAGTCCGGCAAGCGCGGGGTACCCGGCGTGGCATCGATCATCGCGGTGGCATCGGGCAAGGGAGGCGTGGGCAAGTCGACGACCGCGCTCAACCTCGCGCTCGGGCTGCAGACGCACGGGCTGAAGGTCGGCGTTCTCGACGCCGACATCTACGGTCCCTCCATGCCGAGGTTGCTCGGGCTCTCCGGCCGGCCGGAGACAGTCGACGGCAAGATCCTGAGGCCGATGCAGAAGTTCGGCCTCAAGGTCATGTCCATGGGCTTCCTCGTCGACGAGGAGACGCCGATGATCTGGCGCGGGCCGATGGTGATGTCGGCCCTGACGCAGATGCTCCGCGAAGTCGAATGGGGCGAACTCGACGTCATGGTCGTCGATATGCCTCCGGGCACCGGCGACGCGCAGCTGACCATGGCGCAGCAGGTGCCGCTCGCCGGCGCCGTCATCGTGTCGACCCCGCAGGACCTGGCGTTGATCGACGCGCGCAAGGGCCTGAACATGTTCCGCAAGGTCGACGTGCCGCTGCTCGGCATCGTGGAGAACATGAGCTATTTCATCGCGCCCGACACCGGCAGGCGATACGACATCTTCGGCCATGGCGGCGCCAGGAAAGAGGCGGAACGGCTGGACGTGCCCTTCCTTGGAGAGGTGCCGCTGGAGATGGCCATCCGGGAAACCTCCGACAGCGGCACGCCCGTGGTAGTCTCGCAGCCGGAAGGTCCTCACGCGAAGATCTACCGGGATATCGCGCTGCGTGTGATCGAGCGGCTCGGAGAGGAGAAATCTCGCGATGCCGCTCCCGCTATCGTGTTCGAATAGTCTCGACCCAGATACGCGTCACCGGCATTTCCGTTAGAACTCTTAACCTATATTTGCTAATGCTTGTGCGCGCGGTCGCGCCGCAAGTGCATTGATCGAGTGCCCCTGCGGCGTCGCGCCAACGAAACTGTGACGCCGAGCGCATTTGGACGACCTGCGGTGGGAACACATCGCAATCGTGGCGGCTCGATTGAGATGGGGCTTGGATGGCCGGCCGTGAGTTCATACGGCACGTGGCGACGATCGTTTCGATCGATGCGGTCGGGTTCTCTCGCCTGATGGGCCTCGACGACGAGGCGGCGGTCGCGATCTTCGAGGAGCGGCGCGACCTCATCGACGCCGCCTGCAGCAAGTTCGGCGGCCGCATGTTCGGCCCGGCTGGCGACAGCATGATGGCCGAGTTCGGCGCGCCGATCGACGCCCTGCTCGCGGTGCTGGATTTCCAGGACCAGATCCGGTCGGCGAACGAGAGCCTGCCGCCCGAGCGGCGCATGGCGTTCCGGGCCGGGATCAATACCGGCCAGGTGATCGTCCGCGACGAGAGCCGGTACGGCGACGACGTCAACATCGCCGCCCGGCTGCAGGAGATCGCCCCGGACGGCGGGGTCGTGATCTCCGAGACCAGCTGGCATCATCTGCGCGGCCGTGCGGCCGTCAGTTTCGTCGATCTTGGGGAACGGGAGTTCCACAACATCCTCCTGCCGGTGCGCGCCTATCGCGTCGAGCGCGGCCTGACCGCACGCGCGGAGACCCAGGACGTCGCTCCGGCCTTCTCCTTCTTCCGCGCCGACGGCAAGGGCGGGCCCCCAGCGGTCGCCGTCCTTCCCTTCAGGATCGACGCTGACGACCCCGAGATCCGCTACATGGGCGAGGGCATCGCCGAGGACATCATTGCCGGGCTCTCGAACACCCGCTGGCTGCCCGTCATCGCGATGAATTCCAGCCGGCAGCTCTCCGACGAGGCGCTGATGCCGGAGGCGGCAGGCCGCGCGCTGGGCGCGCGCTACGTGGTCACCGGAACCCTCTCGCGCAGCGGCGGCACCCTGCGCCTGCGCGCCGCGCTGGACGACGCCTCGACCAATCGCAACATCTGGTCCCGCCGCTACGACCGCGACGCCAGCGAGATGACCGAGATGCAGGGCGAGATCGGCACCGAGATCGTGGCGACGCTCGAAAAGGAAGTCGACCGCATGGAGCAGGCGCGCACCTTCCGCGTGCCGTGGGAAAGCCTCGAGACATGGCAACTCGTGCGGCGCGGCCGGTGGCACATGCAGCGCCGTACCCGCGAGGATACGCAGATGGCGCTCGACTTCTTCCTCGCCGCCTTCGATCGCGACCCCAATTCGAGCACGGTGCTGGACGAACTCGCCTGGTGGCACTTCTGGCGCGCGTGGGTGAATTTCGGCGGTTCGGGCGAGTACCACAAGGACCTGGAAAAGGTCGTGCACTACTCGCGCAAGGCGCTCTACATGGACAGCCAGGATGCGCGTCCGCACGCGCACCTGGGCATCACCGACATCATGCTGAAGCGTCCGGCAAACGCGCTCGAACATCTGGCGGAGGCGCTGCGGATCAATCCTAGCTTCGCCTTCGCACGCTCGGCGATGGGCAGCGCGCACAATCTGCTCGGGGAGTCCTCCCGCGCCATCCCCCTGTTCCAGGACGCGGAACGGCTGAGCCCCTTCGATCTCTACCGGTTCCACAATCTCGGCGAACTCGCCTCCGCCTACAGCCACGTGGAGGACTGGCCAGCCGCCGCCGCGGTCGCGGATCGTTCGCTCGCGCTCGCGCCGTCCTACTGGTACGCCCGCTTCCTCAAGATCGGCGCGCTCGCCCGGATGGGCCGGTGTGAAGAGGCGAGGCACGAACGTTCCCTTCTCCTCGCTCGCGACCCGGACTTCCGAGTCGAACGGGCCGAGGTCATCCCTTTCGCCCGGCCCGAACTCAACCGCTTCCTGATCGAGGGATTCCTGATGGCCGATAGGGACTGAACACCCGTTTCCCGCCAGGGTGGAAAAAGAACACCGGTTCTGTGAAGCGCCTCACTTACACCTCGGCCCGGGCGGCCGTAGCTGGCATGCGGGACCAATAGCGGGGACACGGATGTTCACGACCAAGTTCTTCGATGGCGTGAAGCGCGCGCAGGCCGCGCAGAAGCCGGTGGCCGAACTGCCGCCGTTCGACGCGGAGCGGATGCGAAGCAAGGGGCTGGCCTCGCGCGCGATCGGCTCCCTGGTCGAGAGCCCGCGGTGGTGGCTGGCGCTGCTCCGGCGCTACCGGCCAATCCCGCGCATCGGCAATTTCGCGCTCGTCACCAAAGCCGCCGACGTGCGCGAGGTCTTCGAGCGCCAGGACGTGTTCCAGACCCCGTTCGGGCCGGAGATGGCGGAGATGGCCGGGGGGGCCAACTTCATACTCGGCATGCAGGACGGTTGTGCCTACCGCACGCTCAAATCGTCCGTGCTCTCCGCATTTCCGCCGGACGAAGTCGAAAGCCGCGTTCGGCCGGTCGCCCGGAACCACGCGCAGGCGATCATGCGTGGTGCGATGCCGGGCTTCGACGCCGTCGGCGGCCTCCTGAAGCTCGTTCCCGTCCGCATCTGCCGGGAGTATTTCGGCATGATCATCGAGGACGAGGAGGAATTCGCCGACTGGTCGATCGCGCTCAGCGCGCTCTTCTTCTCCGATCCGTCTGGCGATGCCACGACGCGCGAACTGGCCGTCGTCGCCGCCCATCACATGCGCCGGGAGATCGACCGCTCCATCGATCGGGCGATTGCCGGCGACTGTCCGCCGCATACGCCGCTGGCCCGGCTGGTCGCCATCCATCAGGCCAAGCCGGAGGCGCTCGGCCGTGACGACATCAAGTCCGTGATGATGGGCATGATCTCCGGCTTCGCGCCGACAAACCTGCTGGCTGCAGCGAACGGCCTGGACGTGCTGCTGTCGCGCAAGGACGCCTATGCGGCCGTCCGCAACGCGGTGCGGTCCAACGACGACGCGGCGCTTGACCGGGCGATCCTGGAGACCATGCGCTTCAAGCCGATCTTCATCGGCCCCTTCCGGTATGTCGCGCGCGACACAGTCATCGCGCAGGGCACCTGGCGCGAGAGAAAACTGAAGGCGGGCATGACGATCATGCCGTCCATTCTGTCGGCAATGTTCGACGAGGAGACCGTCGCCGACCCGGAACGGTTCAACCCCGACCGGCCGGCGAAGGACTACATGGTCTATGGCCACGGCATCCACTGGTGCATCGGTTCGGCCATCGCCAAGGTGCAGATCGCGGAATGCATGCGGGCACTGTTCGAGCGGCCCGGCCTGCGGCGCGCTCCTGGCCCCGCCGGCAGGCTGAAACGCCGCGGCGCGTTTCCCGAGTCGCTGCACGTCGATTTCGACGTGACCGAGGCGTCGAAGACGGTCGGCCACGCCTTCGTCACCATCGCAGCCAGGGTGCGCGAAGGTGTCGACGCGCCGATGCTGCGGGATGCGGTCGATAGGCTCGGGAATCCGGCGACGGACGGAATCAACCGGGCGCTGGACGCGACGGGCATCGTTCACTTCGCTAGCCTATCGGTCATCGGCAGCGCCGATCCGGTGGCGGAGAAGCCGGGCGACCGTCTCGACCTGGTGCTGGAATTCTCCGCCGACGGCGAGCGCGACGCCGCGATCGCGGCCGTCGCCGAGCACGCCGGAGCCGACCTGCGGCCGATCTTCGAAGCCGCCGGCGCCCTCAGACCCGGGGCCGACTTCACCGAGTTCATGCGCGGCCACGCGGTCGATGTCGCGCCCGGCATCCACAAGGCCGCGGGCCTCTGCTTCACCGGCACGCCCGGGCATTCCGTGCATCGCATCAAGGCCGAGTGCGCATTCGAGGAGACGCTGCGGCACGTCCTGTTCACGGACCCGCGCCGGCCGGGAGAGAGCGCCGGCCAGCGGCTGGCACGCCTGCGGGAAACCGTGCTGTCCGCCGGCGGCTTCGAATGGGCCTTCCAGCGCGCGCCGCACGGGCTGGAGGGTCCGGAACGCACGCTGACGGACGCGCTATCGGCCACCTTGAAGAACTGGAAGGTATGGGGTCCGGCGGCCGTGCTCTGCCTGGCGCTTGCGGCGCTGTTCTTCGGCTACGCCTTCGGACCCGCGACCGGCTTTGCGAGTGTGGTCCTCATGGTGCTGGCGAGCCTCGTACTGGCGCTCATGTCGATCGTCGTCGTGGTCGCGGTGATCGTTGGGGCGGCATACCTGGCATTGCGAAAGAAGGAGGATCGCGACGCCGAGAAAGGCGTGCCTCTGCCGCCGGAGCGTTTCGCTCCCATCGCCGATCGCGAGAACCATCACGCCCACAATCACCTGGTCGCCATCTCGATGATGAAGCCCGGGCTCTTGCGCCGGCTGACGTTGCGGCTGGCCTTCGCGGTGATCAAGGGTGCGGCCACGCACGCCTTCCCGCCGGGACGGCTCTCCGACATCGGCTCGATCCACTATGCCCGCTGGGTGCTGCTGCCCGGTACCGACAAGCTCCTCTTCTTCAGCAATTACGGCGGCAGCTGGGGAAGCTATCTCGAGGACTTCATCACCAAGGCCAGCGCCGGCCTGACGGGCGTGTGGAGCAACACGCTCGGCTACCCGAAGACCCGCAACCTGTTCCAGAAGGGGGCTGAGAACGGCGACCTGTTCAAGCACTGGGCGCGCGAGCAGCAGATCCCGACGCTGTTTTGGTATTCCGCCTATCCGAAGCTCACGACCTTCCACGTCCGCAAGAACGCGGCGATCCGCGCCGCCTTTGCGTCCGCCGATTCCGACAGCGAAGCGGCCGCGCTCTTTTCCGAGTTCGGGTCCTCGCCGCGGCCCGCGGAAAAGCTCGAGAACGAGGAGATCCAGGCGATCTTCTTCGGCGGCATGGGCAGGCTCGGGGAAGCCGAGATGATGGCGCTGTCGATGCCGGAGGACCTGGGCGACGACGAGAAGCGGCGCTTCCTCGACCATGTGCTGGCGAACGCCACGTTCGGCGACCGCTTGCCCGACGAGGAGGCGATGGTGATCGCTCTCGCCGCGGGCGGACTGCGCAAGCTCGGCCTCGATGGCGAGAGCGTCGTGTGCGGGCTTCCGACGGCGTTCGTCCGCGGCATGGCTGCTCCCAACCAGGATCGTGTGCTGGGCGACATCGGCGAGAGCGCATCCGCCAACTGGCTGTGGGGCGGACCCGACAGGGCCGCCGATGCCGTCGTCGTCTGCTACGCCCGGACGAAAGCCCGGCTGCGCAAGAAGACCGCCGCGATCGCCCGGGTCGCGAAATCCGCCCGTATCGTGCCGGTCGCGCGCCAGCCGCTCACGATCAGGAAGGACGCCGACGGCAATCCGATCGAGCACTTCGGCTTCCGCGACGGAATTTCGCAGCCGGTCATCGACGGCACACCGCGCGCGCGCGCGCCGGGCGACCAGCAGCACCGCGTCGCCGCGGGCGAGTTCCTGCTAGGCTACGCCGACCAGAGCGGGTACGTGCCGAGGTCGCTCACCGTGGATCCCGCCAGCGATCCGGACGGGTATCTCGCCGGTCTGCCGTCCGCAACGACGGCCGCGGAAGACGAGGCGCGCCGCGATTTCGGGCGCAACGGATCCTTCCTCGTGGTGCGCGATCTCGTGCAGCATGTCGACCGGTTCGAGGATTTCTGCCGGGAAGCGGCAGCCGCGCTCGGATCCCCGGAAATGGATGGCCGGCCCGCCGAGGAATGGATCGCCGCCAAAATGTTCGGCCGCTGGAAAGACGGTTCCTCGCTTGTCCGCAATCCGCGCGGCAGCGCTCGCAAGGATGATCCGTCCGCTTCCGATCAGGCCGGCGCGAACCGCAGGAGAAGCGCGGGCGACAATGGTTTCCTGTTCGGCAAGGAGGATCCGCAGGGCCTGCGCTGTCCGTTCGGTTCGCACGTCCGACGCTCCAACCCGCGCGACTCGCTAGGCACCGACGCGGAAACCCAGATCGGCCTGTCGAAGCGCCACCGCATTCTGCGTATCAGCCGCGCCTGGGAAAACGGTCCGGAAAAGGGCATCCTCTTCATGTGCCTGAATGCCGACATCGAGCGTCAGTTCGAATTCGTGCAGCAGACCTGGGTCATGAACCCGAACTTCAACGGACTTCGCGCAGAGCAGGACCCGCTCGTGGGCAACCAGTCGGCGCCCGGCAGCTACACCATCCCGACGCCGGACGGGCCGCTCACGCTGCAGGGGCTGACAGCCTTCGTGACGGTAAAGGGCGGAGGCTACTTCTTCATGCCGGGCAGGCGCTCGCTGCGCTATCTGCGCGCGCTGGCGGGGGAAGCGAAAGCGGTGGCCCCATCGACGCCCGGTCCTGCCGCGGACGCAGAACCCGTCGAGGCGGAGTTGGTGGAGGCATAGAAGCCTGCCGCCCGATTGCCCGGTATAGCGGCTCAGTCGCCCGACGCGGCGCCGATCCGTTCGAGGCCGCGATCGTTGAGGATCTTGATCGCGCCCCGCTTGACGTCGATGAGCTTGGACTTGCGCAGGTCGGTCAGCGTCTTGTTAACGGATTCCCGCGTCGCGCCGAGGAATTCGGCCAGGTCCGACTGCGAGATGTGGATCCAGCCGCCCTCGTCCTTGATGAGGCCGGACAGGAACGAAAGGCGCTTCGCCAGCCGCGCCTCGATCTTGAGAAGGGCCTGGTCGCCGAGTTCGGCGCTGATGTACCGGAGCCGCGCGCACAACAGGCCAATCATGGTCGTCGCCAGCTTCGGGTGCTGCTCGATCCGGTCGAAGAGCTGCCGGCGCGAGAGCGAGACCAGGGTGGCGTCCGTCAGGCAGGTCGCGGTCGCGGTGCGGGTGCCACCGTCCAGCGTCGCGATCTCGCCGAAGACGCATTTTTCCGTCTCGAGATTGGCGACAAGTTTGCGCCCGCCTTCGGAGTAGAGCGCGATCTCCACGGCGCCCTCGATAACGCCGTAGACCCGCTCAGCGATGTCGTCCTGCATGAACAGGTGATGCCCAGCGCGATAGTGCTCGTGCGTGCAGCCGGCGAACAGCGCATCGAAGAGATCTTCCGTGAGCATGGCCCTCGGTTGCGGCCGCTCTTCCATTTCCAGCATCTGACTTGCCATGACCTGCTCCAACCGGTATCCGCCATCCTGCCCCGGATGAATGCTTTGTGCCGCTCATGGCCCGACTTTTCGGCCGAGTCCAGCGTCTCTGCACGGTCCGGGCCCGGAGACCGAGTTCGGCCAGGATCGTCGGCGACTTCCTTGCCGGACCGGCCGGCGCAAGGAGGATCAGGCGCATGAGCGAAGAAACAGTACTGCACGAGCGGCGGGACGGCTACAGCATCCTTTCGCTGAACCGCCCCGAACGTCTCAACGCATTTAACGAAATGCAGCATCGGCAGCTGCGCGCGGCCCTCGAGACGTGCGGGCGCGACGACGACTGTCGTGCCATCGTGCTGACCGGTTCCGGCCGCGGCTTCTGCGCCGGGCAGGATCTCTCCGACCGCGATCCGTCGATCAGCGGCGAGAGGCCGGATCTCGGCAAGACGCTGGAGACATACTATAACCCTCTGGTCCGGATGATCCGGGGCATGCCGAAGCCGGTGATCTGCGCGGTCAACGGTGTCGCCGCGGGGGCGGGCGCAAACATCGCTTTCGCCTGCGACATCGTGCTGGCGGCGCGTTCGGCGAAGTTCATCCAGGCCTTCTCCAAGATTGCCCTGGTACCCGATGCCGGCGGGACCTACTGGCTCACGCGGCTTCTCGGCGAGGCGCGCGCCAAGGCGCTGGCGCTGACGGCCCATCCCCTGCCGGCCGAGGATGCAGCCGCATGGGGCCTGATCTGGA
The DNA here is from genome assembly GCF_040839445.1 of Aquibium pacificum. Taxonomy (NCBI): domain Bacteria; kingdom Pseudomonadati; phylum Pseudomonadota; class Alphaproteobacteria; order Hyphomicrobiales; family Phyllobacteriaceae; genus Aquibium; species Aquibium pacificum. The sequence continues at coordinate 248,139 of NZ_JBDPGJ010000001.1, forward strand.
AAGCCGTCGACGACGAGAAGCTCATGGAAGAGACGGTCGCGCTGGCGGAGACGTTCGCGGCCGGTCCAACGAATTCCTATGGGCTGACCAAAAGGGCGATCCACGCCGCCTCGACCAATTCGCTCGACGAGCAGCTCGATCTGGAGCGTCAGCTGCAGCGCGAGGCCGGCATGTCGGACGACTACAAGGAAGGCGTCTCGGCGTTCCTCCAGAAGCGGGCACCGAACTACCGCAGGCGGTGAGGCCAACGGCGCTCCACCAGCGCCGGACCTGGTCCCGGTTCAGCTTCCGCTGACGATCTCGTTGAACTTCGAGAAGAACTGCCCGGCCAACTTCTTGGACGTGGATTCGATCAGTCGGCCGCCGAGCTGGGCCATCTTGCCGCCGACGTCCGCCCTGGCCGTGTAAGACAGCAGGGTCTCGTTGGGACCGGCTTCCTTCAGTTCCACGTCCGCGCCGCCCTTGGCGAAACCGGCGACGCCGCCCTTTCCCTCGCCCTGGATCGTGTAGGAATGCGGCGGGTTGAGGTTCATGAGCTGGACTTCGCCGTTGAAGCGCGCCTTGATCGGCCCGACCTTGAGCGATACGACCGCCGTCAGTTCCGTATCCGACTTCTTCTCCAGGGTCTCGCAACCGGGGATGCATTGCCTGAGGATTGCGGGATCGTTCAGGGCGTCCCAGACCTTGCCGATCGGCGCGCTGATCTTTTCCTCGCCCCCGAGATTCATCGCCATGGTGACAGCCTCCGCTCGTGTTCGCGACGGAATTAGCGCACGCGCAGGGGGTTGTCCATCGCGGCGGCGGCCCCTGCGCTTGCCCATGTCACGCCCGTGCACTATCGCTATGGCGCAGGCATGGAGGAAATCATGAGCGATCCGGACGGTTCCAGGAAACAGGGCACCAAGTTGCGCTCGCAGCAATGGTTCGACAATCCGGACGATCCCGGCATGACGGCGCTCTACCTGGAGCGCTACCTCAACTACGGACTGACGCGCGAGGAGTTGCAGTCGGGCAAGCCGATCATCGGCATCGCCCAGACGGGCTCCGACCTGTCTCCCTGCAACCGCCATCATCTCGAACTCGCCAAGCGGGTCCGCGCCGGCATCGAGGCGGCGGGCGGCATCCCGATGGAGTTTCCCGTCCACCCGATCCAGGAGACCGGCAAGCGCCCGACCGCGGCGCTGGACCGCAACCTCGCGTATCTCTCCCTGGTCGAAATCCTGTACGGCTATCCGCTGGACGGCGCCGTCCTCACCATCGGCTGCGACAAGACCACGCCGGCCCTCCTGATGGCGGCGGCCACCGTCAACATTCCTGCGATCGCGCTGTCGGTCGGCCCGATGCTCAACGGCTGGTACCGCGGCGAGCGCACCGGCTCGGGAACCATCGTGTGGAAGGCGCGCGAGTTGCTGGCGGAGGGCCAGATCGACGTCGGCCAGTTCATGGACATGGTCGCTTCCTCGGCCCCGTCGGTCGGCTACTGCAACACCATGGGCACGGCCACCACCATGAACTCGCTCGCCGAGGCGCTGGGAATGCAACTGCCCGGATCGGCGGCCATTCCCGCACCCTACCGCGAGCGCGGACAGATGGCCTATCAGACCGGCAAGCGCATCGTGGAGATGGTGTGGGAGGATCTGAAGCCCTCCGACATCATGACGCGCCAGGCCTTCGAGAACGCCATCGTCGTCAACTCCGCCATCGGCGGATCGACGAACGCACCGATCCATCTCAATGCGATTGCCCGTCATCTCGGCGTGGCGCTCGATAACGACGACTGGCAGCGGGTCGGACACCACGTGCCGCTGCTGGTCAACCTGCAGCCCGCGGGCGAATATCTCGGCGAAGACTATCACCATGCCGGTGGCGTGCCGGCGGTGATCGCCGAACTCATGAAGGCGGGTCTTCTGCCGCATTCCGACGCGAAGACCGTGAACGGCAAATCGCTCGGCGACAATTGCCGCGGAACGGAGAACCTCGATCCGAACGTCATCCGGCCGGTCGCGACGCCGCTGAAGGAACATGCTGGCTTCATCAACCTGAAGGGCAATCTCTTCGATTCGGCCATCATGAAGACCTCCGTGATCTCGAAGGAGTTCCGCGACCGCTACCTCTCCAACCCGGCCGATCCAGAAGCCTTCGAGGGCGTGGCAGCCGTATTCGACGGGCCGGAAGACTACCATGCCCGCATCGAGGACCCCGCGCTCGGCATCGACGAGCATACGATCCTCTTCATGCGGGGCACGGGGCCGATCGGCTATCCCGGCGGAGCGGAGGTCGTGAACATGCAGCCGCCGGCCGCCCTCCTGAAGCAGGGGATCCATGCGCTGCCCTGCATCGGCGACGGGCGGCAGTCCGGAACCTCGGGGTCGCCCTCGATCCTGAACGCCTCGCCGGAGGCTGCCGCGGGCGGTGGCCTTTCCCTGCTGCGTGACGGCGACCGCGTGAGGATCGACCTTAACAAGGGACGCGCCGACATCCTGGTCGACGAGGAGGAACTGGCAAGACGCAGATCCGCGCTTTCGGAGGAGGGGGGATACCGCTTCCCCGCGCACCAGACGCCCTGGCAGGAGATCCAGCGCGGGATGGTGGACCAGCTTTCCGAGGGAATGGTGCTGAAGCCGGCGGTGAAGTATCACCGGATCGCCCAGGAAATGGGCATACCGCGCAACAACCACTGAATGTGCCGCACCCTCTCGCCGGTGGCAATCATCGGCGGGCGGAGCCGCACTTCACAGTGGAGACGGGCGGCTCAGGAGCGCCGGAAATCGGTGGGCGTCGTTCCCGTCGCCTTCTGGAATGCACCGACGAAATGGCTCGCCGTCCTGAAGCCGCTCCCGGCGGCGATCTCGGCGATCGGAAGACGCGTCGTCTTCAGGAGATGTCTGGCCATTTCGATCCTGCGTTGCAGGACATAGGCATAGGGCGGCACCCCGACGCATGCCTTGAATTCCCGTGCGAAATGGAAACGGCTGAGCTTTGCCACGGCAGCCAGCGCATCGAGATTGAGATCCGAGACCAGGTTGGCTTCGATGTAGTCGAGCACGCGATTGCGTTGCGCGTCCGAGAGCCCCGGCCTGGGCGAGTCTTCGGAACGGCCGCCCTTGGCCTGCAGCTGTGCAAGTTCGATGACGGCCAGAAGGCCCAGAGTCTCGGCGTAGACGTCGTCGAGGTCATTCGCCGCGCTTTCCCGCGCCGTCGCGATCGTTCGCAGCTTTTGCAGCGTGGACCGCAGCCGGCGATCGTCGAAGTAGATCATGGGAACGCCGTCGTTCCCATAGAGCCGCTCCGTTTCGGCCGAGATTATCTCGGGATCGAAGTAGAGGGTCGTGAAGCTGTTTTCGCGCGCCCTCGGAACAGCAAAGCCCGTCGCACGGCAATGCCGCGGCATGTAGGTCAGACGGTTCCGCAGATCCCTGCCTTCGATCGGCGCGAGGCCATCGACCTTCATCTCGCCCTCGTCGAGGACCAGGTCGTGCAGCGCCAGGTAGTGGCGTTCACCGCTGACCTCGAAGGAATAAGGCGTGGGATCGGATATGCTCGTATGCTCCACCGAAAAGCCGCGCCAGCTCAATCGCTTCCTGGCCTCGGGCGATGTTCCCGGGGTCTGGAACTTGAGCAGGAGTACCGAGTCGTCTTTCATCCAGGTCCGACTGTTTCCGGCCGCCGGACGGCGCGAATCATCGGTGATGGTTAGCACGCACCGGTTGTCTCGTACACTCGGCGCCAGCTTCCGCAGCGACAGTCTCTCGGCAGGTGTTCGGTATCGAATTACCGGAGCACGGATGCTCAAATCCGTGCTCCGGCGCTCCTATTCCCCACTCGATGCCCCGGCGGAAAGTTTCCGGCACTCGATCAAAAGCGCGTCGAGCATTTCGATCCGCTGCTTCACCTCGGCCAGGCGTTGCCGGTGCAGTTCGCTTCGTTCCGCCTCGGGAAGCAGAACCTGGAGGCCGCTGATGGTCTCCAGTATGTTGCTGACGAACGCTTCCGCCTTGTCGGCAATCTGGTCGAGCCACTCCGCTTCCGAAATCCCTTCGCGGTCCGAAAGCGTTGAAGGCATCTCGCGGCTCTCTAGAATTCCTGCCATCCGTCCGCCTCGTCCACGGGGTCGGCTTTGCGGACGGCGGAGGAGCGGTGCGCGGCGAAGGAGGCAACCTTCGCCTGCTGGATGCGGACATTCCCTTCATGCCGTGGCGGCGTGCGGCGCGGCGCGGCCGGCACGGGCGATCCGTCGCCCAGTTCGAACCTTGCAACCAGGGCGGCCATGCCATCGGCCTCCCTGGCCAGCGAATGGGCCGCGGCGGTCGATTCCTCCACCATGGCGGCGTTCTGCTGTGTCGTCTGGTCCATCTGGCCAACCGCGACGTTGATCTGGGCGATGCCCGTGGCCTGGTTCTCGGCCGATGCCGCCATCTCCCCGACCAACTGGCTGATGCCGCCGAAGGACGATACGATGCGCATCAGCGCCGTGCCCGTGGTGCCGACGAGCGACACGCCGCTTTCGACGTGTTCGGTCGACGTCGAGATCAGCGTCTTGATCTCCTTGGCCGCCTCGGCCGAGCGCTGCGCCAGCGCGCGGACTTCCTGCGCGACCACAGCGAAGCCGCGGCCCGCTTCGCCGGCGCGCGCGGCCTCGACGCCCGCGTTGAGCGCGAGCAGGTTGGTCTGGAATGCGATCTCGTCGATCACGCCGATGATCTGGCTGATCTGCTCGGAGGACTTCTCGATCTGCTCCATCGCGGCGATCGCCTGCTGGACGATCTGGCCGCTCTTCTCAGCCTCGCTCCGGGTGGCGGAAACCGTCGCATTGGCCGTGCGAGCGCCTTCCGCGGTCTTCTTGACCATGTCGGTCAATTCGTTGAGCGCGGCCGCGGTCTCCTCCAGGCTCGCCGCCGTCTGCTCCGTGCGCTTCGACAGGTCGTCGGACGCGCGGGTGATCTCGGAGGTGCCGTCGCGCACGGCGTCGGCGCCGCTTGCAATCGACGACAATGCGCTGCGAAGGGCATCGATGGTCCGGTTGAAGTCGACCCTCAAGGCGTCATACTCGGCGGGGAAACGCTCGGAAATGTCGTGCGTGAGGTTGCCCGCAGCGAGGTTCTTCAGTCCGGCGGCAAGGGCATCCACGACACGCGTCTGTTCCGCGGTACGGGCCGCCCGTTCCTCCTCGTTGCGCCTGCGCTCGAATTCCACTTCGCTGACGTCGGCGGCAAACTTCACCACTTTGAAGGGCTTGCCATCCGGCTTGAGCAGCGGGTTGTACGAGGCCTCGATCCACACTTCCTTGCCGCCTTTGCCAAAGCGCTGGAATTTCTGGGCGATGAACTCGCCGCGGTTCAGGCGCTCCCAGAACTGGCGGTATTCGCCGCTGTTGGCGTAACTGCGGTCCACGAACATGGAGTGATGCTTGCCGACGATTTCCGCCTCCGTGTAGCCCATGGCCGAAAGGAAGTTCTGGTTCGCGGCAATAACAGTTCCGTCGAGATCGAACTCGATGACTGCCTGCGAACGCAAGATCGCGGCGACTTTCGCCTCCAACTCCGCGATGTGGTCCTTGCTGCCCTTGGAACGTCCAAGGCCGCCGAAGAAATTCGCCAATCTATCCCCCTATGGTCGCGCTGGTCCGGTTTTAAAAGAAGCGCTCCCGCGACGTCCGGGAGCCGCCGGCACTGGCCGGACCCCGATGCGAATCGGACTCGTGGATGTCGCCGCCTCTTTGCAACGACCGTAGTCCGGCCTGGTTAACAAAGTTCGTTAAATTGCTGCTATTTCCCCACGGGCAGCAAAAATACATAAATCCGGAAAACGCGGATCGACTTGATGCAACGGCAAAATGGGAATGGAAGGCAATACGGTTCCCGAAAGCTCTTGGATCACACCGACGATCGGCTGAAGAGCATTGATTGCGCCGCGATATCCGGCGACCACCGAGGTACCGCGTGGTGGCCCGGATCGCACGCGATGCAGGGCGGTGGAATTGCAGCAAGCCGAGAGCCAGGCCTGTCGAGCGCCGCGACAGGAGCAAGAAAGCAAAATGGCGGACCCTTGGCCGGCCCGGATTTCAGTAACCCATCGCGCCGCGGGGAAGATGGATGTTCTCGAAGCGGGCACGCAGCCTCTCGTCGACAGCCTTGCCCACATGTCGGGGAAAATGGGTGGACAGGATACGGCGCTTTTCCGTGATGGCGCGCTCCAGGATGTCCGGACGGCCCTTCTCGACCCATTCCTTGGGCGAGAACCGGTCGGCGATGGCGGGGTAGAAATATTCGGTCTGCATGAGTTTCAGTGTCTGGGCGTGGCCGAGATAGTGCCCCGGCCCGTTGAGGCAGACGTCGGTTATGCTGTCGACCGATAGCGCAGCATCGCTGACCTCGATGCCGCGCACGCATCGCAGGCACTGGCCGAGCATGTCGTTGTCGATGATCAGGCTTTCGAGGCAGAACCCCAGCAACGAGGCGTGCATGCCGGCCGACTCGTAGACGAGGTTGAGCCCCGACAGACCCGCCATCACATTGGTGATGCCCTTCTCGTAGCCGGCCTGGATGTCCGGCATCTTGGAGTCCGCCATGCCCGCCGCCGATCCGCCGGGAAGGTCGTAGAACTGCGCCATCTGGGCGCAGGCGGAGGTCAAGAGGGCCTGTTCGCCCGAACCGCCCGACATGGCGCCCGTCCGAAGGTCGGAGACGAAGGGCCAGGTGCCGAAGATCGCCGGGTGTCCCGGTTTCAGCGCGTTTACGTAGACGAGACCGGCCAGGACCTCGGCCACCGCCTGCACGACGGCGCCGGCGATGGCGGCGGGCGCGGTGGCGCCGGCCTGGCCTGCCGACAGAAGCAGGATCGGAATGCCGCCTTCCACGCAGGCTTCGAGCACGCCGCAGGCATCCTCGGCGAATTTCATCGGCGGGACGACGAAGCAGTTGGAGTTGGAGACGAAGGGGCGCGCCCGGAAATTCTCCTCGCCACCGGCGATCGCGTAGAGCATTTCCAGCGCGGGGGCGACGTTCTCGCGCACGGTGAAGGACGTGCCGACATGCTTGGTCGTGCCGGTCACGCAGGCGTAGAGCGTGTTGAAATCCATGTCGAGCGGATCGACCATGTCGCGCGGGACCATCGGCCGCTGGAAGAAGTGAATGTTGTCCATCAGGTCGACGATGCGCGCCGCGTCGTAGATGTCCTGGAGCAGCGATTCGCGATACTCACGCTTCTCGACGTCGACGACGTGAACGGCCGCACCGGCCGTGCCGTAGTGCACCTTCTTTCCCTGCACGAGCATGTCGTGCTTCGGGTCCTGCCCGTAGAGGGTGAACTGCCGGGGCGCGTTGCGGATCGTCTCCAGCACCAGGTTGCGCGGGAAGCGGATGCGCCCGTCCGCGCCGTAGTCGGCGCCGACGCGGGTCAGCGCCTCGATGCAGGAGGGAATGGCGTTGGCGAAGCCGACCGTCTCCAGCACCGTCAGGACCGCTTCGTGGATGCGTTCGAGGTCGTTCCCGGACAGGACGCCGAGACGCCCGCCCTCCATGCCGGCGCGTATCGGCCTCACGTCGTCGGCCAGCGGAGCCGCGCGCATCGCGCGGCGCGCCTCGCGCCCGCCGGAGCGGCGCGCGCGCTGCTCGATCGAACCGCTGTCTTCAGCAAGCACAGGCATTCCGATACTCCCGCAATCCCCGTTCAACCGAGGCCGGAATCTTTCGTTCCGGTGTCATCGGTGCACGTCCAACTATGCTGCGGCGGGCTGCGGCGCGGTTGGGCCACGCACGGCCGGGCTCTGATCCAATTGGGCCAGATCCGGGCCGGCGGACGGCCGGACTGTCAGGCCGCGGCCGGACGCCTGCCCGCGGCGGTGGCGAGTTCGCGGATGCCGGGCTCGATGTGCTGGAGCGCGATCGAGGAGATGCCGAGGCGCATGAAACGGCGCGGCGCGTCGCCCGCGTCGAAGAAGCGTGCGCCGGGCTCGACCAGCACGCTGCGGGCGGCGGCATGCTCGGCAAGCTTGGCGGCGTCGGTGCCCTGTGGCCCTTCCAGCCAGACCGAGGTGCCGCCGGCCGAATCCGCCGCGCGCCATTCGGGAAGGAAGGCGGAGATCGCCTGGACCAATCGTTTGCGCCTCTCGGCGAAGGCATTCGACAGTTTGCGCACCAGGGCGTCGTGGTGGCCAAGCGACAGGAAGAGCGCCACGGCACGCTGGTTGTTGGCCGGCGGATGGCGCAGCATGAAGCGGCGCAACGCCCTCAGTTCGGCGATGAGGTCGGCCGAGGCAACGATGTAGCCGAGTCTCAGGCCTGGCGCGAGGGTCTTCGACATGGAGCCGACATGGATGACGCGGCCGGCGCGGTCGAGGCTCTTCAGGGCCTGCTGCGGCGCGTCGTCGATCAGCTGGCTGTCGTAGCCGTCCTCGATGATGATCTGGTCGTTGCGCGCGGCCTGAGCCAGAAGTTCGCGGCGGCGTTCCTCCGAAAGCGGTACCATAGTCGGGCAGTGGTGGCTGGGCGTGACGAAGACGAAGCCGCTCCCGGCCGGGATATCGCGGGTGACGATGCCGTGCTGGTCGACCCTGACGGGATCGATCTCGGCGCCGGCCAGCCGGAAGATCGAGCGGGCGTCGGGATAGCCGGGATCTTCCATCGCCACGCGCGAGCCCTTCGCCATCAGGAGCATGGCGAGCATGTAGATGGCGTTCTGGGCGCCCAGCGTCACGATGATCTCGTCCGGATTGGCGAAGATGCCGCGGCGCGGCAGCAGCCGGGCCTGGATCTGCTCGATGAGCAGCGGGTCGTCGCGGTCGACCATGTCGGCGGCCCAGTTGCGGATCTCGAGCACCGCCAGCGCCATGCGGTTGCACTCGCGCCACTCGGCCGTCGGGAACAGGCCCGGATCGAACTGTCCGTAGACGAAGGGATAGGAGGACTTGATCCAGTTCTCCATCTTCATCGGCGGCGGCATGTCGCTTGCCGCGATCCGGCGGCGCGCCTTCCAGTTCAGGCCCGGTGCGTTGTTGTCCTGCTTCGGCGCGGGCTTGGAGGGCGAGGTCAGGACGTCGGGATTGACGAAGTGGCCGCGACGCTCGCGCGCAATGAGAAAACCCTGATCCACCAGCTGCTGGAAGGCGAGGACCACGGTGCCGCGCGCGACGCCGAGCTTTTCCGCCAGGATGCGACAGGAGGGCAGGGGCATGGATGCGGCGATCTGCCGGTCCAGGATGGCCGCCACGATCGCCTGCCTGATCTGCGCCTGGAGGGTCTGGCCGGAATCCGGCGAGATGGTGAACAGGCCGGACCAGATGGCTGAATCGCTTCTTGCGGGCATTTTCTCGCTCCCTGAGCACGAACACTAAACATGTGAACGGTCTGCGGCAAGGCTGGTCCAACCGGTTGCGCCACAGATTCTTGTCTCCATGGCAATTGTGCCACGGCGGCGGTCAGCATGGTGTCAGGCGGTCGCGAAGGCAGACTTCTTTTCGGGCGCGGATTGCTCTATCCGTGACGCACCAGCCGAGAGGAACCGCCGTGAACAGGACCGCCTTCTCCCGCGTGCTTGCGGAACTCGACACACATGCCGCACATCTCGCACCGGAGGATCTGCGTTCGGCGTTTGCGACCGATCCGGGCCGTTTCGCACGGTTTTCGCTGAGGCTCGACGACCTGCTTATCGACTGGTCGAAGACCTCGGTCGACGCGCGCGCGATGGATCTCCTCGCCAGGCTTGCCAAGGCGGCGGACGTGGAAGCCCGCCGCGACGCGATGTTTGCAGGCGACCCCATCAACGCCACCGAAGGCCGTGCCGTGCTGCACGTGGCGCTGCGCGCGCCGCGCGGCGCGCGGTTCGAGGTGGACGGCCGTAATGTCATGCAGGACGTGCACGACGTGCTCGACCGCATGGCGGCGTTCGCGCAGGCGGTGCGTTCGGGCGAGGCGAAAGGCGCCACGGGCAAGCCGATCACGGACGTCGTCAACATCGGCATCGGCGGCTCCGATCTCGGGCCGGCCATGGCGACGCTCGCGCTCGCGCCTTACCATGACGGCCCCCGGCTGCACTTCGTATCGAACGTGGACGGCGCGCATATCCACGACGTGCTCGCAAATCTCGATCCGGCGACGACGCTGGTGATCGTGGCTTCCAAGACCTTCACGACCATCGAGACGATGACCAATGCCGCTACGGCGCGCCGGTGGATCGAGGCGGCACTCGGCGGCGATGCGGTCGGCGCGCATTTCGCCGCGGTGTCGACGGCGCTCGACAAGGTCGGCGAATTCGGCATCGCCTCCGAGCGCGTCTTCGGCTTCTGGGACTGGGTCGGCGGGCGCTATTCGCTCTGGTCGGCTATCGGGCTGCCGATCATGCTGGCGGTCGGGGCGGAGCGCTTTCGCGACTTCCTCTCCGGCGCGCATGCCATGGACGAGCATTTCCGCTCTGCGCCGCTCAACGAAAACATCCCGGTCGTGATGGGGCTGGTCGGCTTCTGGCACCGGGTCGTGCGTGGCTATCCGGCACGGGCCGTCATTCCCTACGACCAGCGGCTTGCGCGCCTGCCGGCCTATCTGCAGCAGCTCGACATGGAGTCGAACGGCAAGTCGGTGACGATCGACGGCGGCTCGGTCAGGAGCCCGACCGGGCCGCTGGTCTGGGGCGAGCCGGGCACGAACGGGCAGCACGCCTTCTTCCAGCTGCTGCACCAGGGAAGCGACGTCATTCCGGTCGAATTCATCGCCGCTGCGCTCGGCCACGAGCCGGACCTGCGGCACCAGCACGAGTTGCTGCTCGCCAACTGCCTGGCCCAGTCGGAAGCGCTCATGAAGGGCCGCACGCTCGAGGAAGCGCGCGAGCAGATGCTGGCCAAGGGAACGGACGCCGCCAAGGTGGACGCAACCGCCCCGCACCGCGTCTTCCCCGGCAACCGTCCGTCGATCACCATTCTCCATCGCCAGCTCGACCCATTTTCGCTCGGGCGGCTGATCGCGCTCTACGAGCATCGGGTGTTCGTCGAAGCGCAGCTTTTCGGCATCAACGCGTTCGACCAGTGGGGCGTGGAACTCGGCAAGGAACTTGCGACCGCGCTACTGCCCGTCGTTCAGGGAAGGAAGGATGCCGCCGGCAGCGATGCGTCGACCGCCGGACTGGTCGACCATCTGCGCGGACTGGCGGAGACTGGACGCGCATGACCATCAGGGGCATTCTCTTCGACAAGGACGGCACGCTCGTCGACTTCAACCGGACATGGCACGCCATCGGAGACCGTCTGGCGCTCGAGGCGGCGGGCGGCGATCGCGACAAGGCCGACAATCTGATGGATCTGGCCGGTTTCGACTATTCGACCAACCGGTTCCGGCCGGACTCCGTCTTCGCAGCCGGCACCAATGCCGACATCGTCGCGCTCTGGTATCCCGGCATCGCGCCGAGCCTGCGCAAGGGCCTCGTCGAGCGTTTCGACCGATTCACCGCCAACGAGGGCGCGCTGCGCGCCGTGCCGCTCGATGGTGTTCTCGACGCGCTCGCCGTCCTGCACGGCAAGGGCTACAGGATGGCCGTCGCCACCAACGATTCCACGGCAGGCGCGTCGCAGACGCTGCTGATGCTGGGCATCTCCCATATGTTCGCTGCGGCTTACGGATACGACGCCGTGGCCCGGCCGAAGCCGGCGCCGGATACGGTCCAGGCTTTCTGCGACCTCACCGGCCTGAAGCCGCGAGAGGTCGCGATGGTCGGCGACAACCGCCACGACCTGGAAATGGCGCGCGCCGCCGGAGCGGGGCTGGCGGTGGCGGTGCTTTCGGGCACGGGCACGCGAGAGAGACTGGAACCGATGGCCGACGCCGTGCTGAACTCGGTGGTGGATTTGCCGGCGTATCTTGCCGGGTGACGTTTTCGCGCCCGCTCTCGGCGATGCCGGATGCCGGAGCGGAACCGGGTGCGAAGGATTTTTTCGGAGCCTGTCGATTCCGAGCCTGCCCGCTCGTCGTGGAGACAGGAAGGCCACGGTGGCCTCCCGCGATCCAAGGAGAAGTACGATGCGTGTGATGGTTTTCGTCAAGGCCACGGAAGACAGCGAAGCCGGCCTGATGCCGCCGCGCGAGACCCGCGAAATGCTTGAGGCGATGGGCAAGTTCAACGACGAACTGATCAAGGCCGGCGTTCTTCTGGCCGGCGACGGGCTGAAGCCATCGTCGGAGGGCAAGCGGGTCGCCTTTGACGGGCCGAGCCGGACCGTGATCGACGGGCCCTTCGCCGAGACGCGAGAGCTGGTCGCCGGCTATTGGCTCTGGGAAGTCAAGGACATGGCCGAGGCGGTGGAATGGGTGAAGCGTTGCCCCAACCCTATGTTCGGCCCGAGCGAGATCGAGATCCGTCCGCTCTACGAAGCGGCCGATTTCGGCGAGTTGCTGGAGCCGGAATTTGGCAAGGAGATCGAGAAGATCCGGAAGAACGAGCGCCTCTGAGGCATCTCCCTGCCTGCCTCCATCGGCTTGCCATGCCTCCCGCACCGTCCTAATCGGGAGGCATGTCGTCCGAGGTCCACCAGGCGATCGAGACCGTTTTCAGGATGGAACAGGCCCGCCTCATCGCGGGACTGGCGCGCCTGACGCGCGACGTCGATCTTGCTGAGGAACTTGCGCAGGACGCGCTGGTAAGCGCTCTCGCGGAGTGGCCGAAAGGCGGTGTGCCGCGCAACCCCGGCGCCTGGCTGATGACGGCCGCCAGGCGCAAGGCGATCGACACATTCCGGCGGCGCAGGATGCTCGAGCGCAAGCATGCCGAAATCGGCCGCGATCTTGAGAACGAGATCGACGAGTCGGCCGACGAGATCGAGGCGGCGCTCGACGATGATCTCGGCGACGAACTGCTCGGCCTGATCTTCGCCGCCTGCCATCCGATGCTCGCCCCTGAATCCCGCGCGGCATTGACGCTGCGGCTGATCGGCGGCCTGACGACGGGAGAGATCGCACGTGCGTTCCTTGCCGCGGAGCCGACCATCGCGCAACGCATCGTGCGCGCCAAGAAAGCGCTCGCTGGCGCGGGTCTGACCTTCGCGGTCCCGCGAGGGGCGGAACTGACCGAGCGTCTGCCTTCGGTGCTGGAAGTCATCTACCTGATCTTCAACGAGGGCTACGCCGCGACCGCGGGCGAGGATCTGATCCGGCCGCAACTGTGCTCGGAGGCGCAGCGGCTCGGGCGTATCCTCGCCGCCGCGCTGCCGCAGGAAGCCGAGGTTTCGGGGCTGCTGGCGCTGATGGAGATACAGGCGTCCCGGCTTGCCGCGCGCACGGCGCCCGACGGCACGATGCTCACCCTCCTTCAGCAGGACCGCGGGCGCTGGGACCGGCTCCTGATCCGCCGCGGCCTGGAAGCGCTCGACCGTGCCGAGCGGCTCGGCGGGGGACGCCAACCCTACACGCTCCAGGCCGCGCTCGCCGCCTGCCACGCGCGTGCGAAAAGCATCGAAGACACGGACTGGGCAAGGATCGCTTCGCTCTATGACATCCTGCGCGACGTGGTTCCGTCGCCGGTGGTCGAACTCAACCGGGCGGTCGCCCACAGCATGGCGTTCGGCCCCGAGACGGGCCTCGCGCTGCTCGACGCGATTTCGCCGACCGGCGTGCTGCGCAACTATGCGCCGCTGCCCGCGGCGCGCGGCGATTTCCTCTATCGCGCCGGTCGTCTCGCCGAGGCACGCCCGGAATTCGAGCACGCCGCGACGCTGACCCGCAACGAGCGGGAGAGGGATTTCCTGCTCGGCAGGGCGGCGGAATGCGGCGGCTGACGACTGACCGCGCTTGCTTCCAATATCCCGCTCAGCCCCTCAACTCCCGCCTGAGAATCTTTCCGACGTTGGTCTTCGGCAGTTCCGTGCGGAACTCGATCTGCTTGGGGCGCTTGTAGCCGGTCAGCTTGTCCTTGCACCAGGTTCGGATATCGTCGGCGGTCAGCGCCGGGTCCTTCTTGACGATGAAGACCTTCGGGACCTCGCCCGAATGCTCGTCCGGCACGCCGACGGCCGCGACCTCCAGCACGCCGGGATGGCCGGCGATGACGTCCTCGATCTCGTTGGGATAGACGTTGAAGCCGGAGACCAGGATCATGTCCTTCTTGCGGTCCACGATCTTGACGAAACCGTCCGCGTCCATGAAGCCCATGTCGCCGGACTTGAAGAAGCCGTCCGGCGTCATGACCTTGGCGGTCTCGTCGGGACGGTTCCAGTAGCCGGCCATCACCTGCGGTCCGCGGATACAGATCTCGCCGACCTCGCCGGTCGGCAGGTCGTTGCCGTCCTCGTCTCGGATGACGATCTCGGTCGAGGGGATCGGCAGGCCGATCGTGCCCGAGAATTCGTTCGCGTCGAAGCGGTTGCCGGTGGCAACGGGCGAGGTCTCGGACAGGCCGTAGCCCTCGGCGATCACCAGCCCCGTCAGTTTCTTCCAGCGATCCGCCACCGGACGCTGCACGGCCATGCCGCCACCGAAGGTCAGGACCATGGGCGAGAAATCGAGCTTCTGGAAATCCTCGTTGTTCAGGAGGGCGTTGAAGAGCGTGTTCAGGCCCGGGAAGATGTTGATCCTGTACTTCTGGAACTCCTTGACCAGCGCGGGGATGTCGCGGGGGTTGGGCACCAGGATGTTTTGCGCGCCCTGTTCCATGCCCATCAGCGCGTTCACGGTGAGCGCGTAGATATGGTAGAGCGGCAGGGCGCAGAGATAGACCGGCCGGTCCGGCCGCGGCTTCTTTGCATATGCCGCCTCGATCCACAGCGCGTTTTGGGCGACGTTGGCGAGAACGTTGCGATGCAGCAGGGTCGCGCCCTTCGAGACTCCGGTCGTGCCGCCGGTGTATTGCAGGAACGCAACGTCGTCGGGACCGACCGCGACGGCCTTCAGGCTCGCGGCGGCACCGGCCTTCATCGCGTCGTTGAACCTGACATGGCCGGGCAGGGACCAGGCCGGCACCATCTTCTTGACGCGGCGGACGACGAGATTGACGATCAGCCCCTTGAGGCCAAGCATGTCGCCCATCGAGGCGACGATCACATGCTTGACCTTGGTGCGGGCGACGACCGCCTGCAGGACGGACGCGAAATTTTCGAGAATCACGATCGCCTCGGCGCCGGAATCGTTGAGTTGGTGCTCGAGTTCGCGGGCCGTATAGAGCGGATTGACGTTGACCACGGTATAGCCAGCGCGCAGCGTGCCCATCATCGCGACCGGATACTGCAGCACGTTCGGCATCATCAGCGCGACGCGGGCACCCTTGGCGAGGCCCTTGGACTGAAGGAAGGCACCGAAGCCGGAGGAGGCCTTCTCGACCTCGGAATAGGTCAGCGACTTGTCCATGCAGGTGAAGGCGGGGCGATCGGGATACTTCCGGCAGGACTGGACCAGAAGCTCGCCGATCGAATTCGCCGGGAGCCCGGCTATGTCGGCGGGAATACCCTGCGGATAGCTTTTCAGCCAAGGGCGATGGACGACCTGAGCCGCCCCGTTGTTCGTGGCCATTCCTTGCCTCCCGAGCCGTTGCAGGCGACGGCGCCAGTCACGACCTGGCCCTTCGCCCATCCTCCACCGATCCACTGCCGGCGTAGCTGACCGTATCTAGGAGCAATGCCGAAGAGCGCGCAAGCGTTGCCCCAACGTAAGCGTATCCCTTTTCCCGCATGGCGAACCGCCGCGTGCCGCTATTGGCCGAACCCTTCGTGGTTAGAGAGGAATTTCAGCTCTTCCGACGTGCTGTCGCGATCGAGAATGCGGTTGCGGTGGGGAAAGCGGCCGTAGGTCGCGATGATGTCGCGATGTTCGATCGCGTATTTCAGGCTGTTCTCGTTCCCGAGATCATGGAACAGCTTCACACAGAGTTCCTGGTCCGACAGGACCTCGGAGTGCATCAGCGGCATGTAGAGGAACTGCTTCTCGTCCGGCGTGAGATCAGAATCGTATCCCCGCGAGATGGCGCCCTGGGTGATCGCGATCGCGACGGGGTCTCCCAGGAACGCGTCGGGGGTTCCGCGGAAGACCTGGCGGGGAAACTGATCGAGAACGATGACCGCTGCAAGCGCCGTGCGGGGATCGCCGAGGTGATCGTCAGCCCGGCTCGACAGCAACGTCCGGCAGAGCGGGAGGAAGCGGGACCGAATCTCCGCGTCGAATTCCTTGCTGCCGGCGAACCAGTCGGCCGGCCCGTGTTCTACGAACCAGAATGTCAGGATTTCGTCAGGGGCCAATTCCATGGAGCGATCCGATCTCGTTCTTCGTCCGTTCGATCCAGTTAGGATAGGGAAGCCGGAATTGCAAAGCGGGCAGCACTTTGTGGCAAAGGATGGATGCGGCCCGGAAATGCTCTGTCCGTCCGGCGACCTTCCGTGGCGACAGCGCTTCGGGGAGTTTTCTTGGCGATCAAACGGTGCTTATATGCCGCCTTCCAAGGGCCGGGACACAACGGTTCCGGACGACAGAACTGGGAGTATCATTGATGAAAAGGTTTAGTTTCGCGGCCGCTCTGCTGGCCGCGACGGTGTTGAGCGGTGCCGCGAGCGCCAAGACGCTGGTCTACTGCTCTGAGGGATCGCCCGAGGGCTTCGATCCCGCGCTCTACACGGCCGGCACCACCTTCGACGCTTCTTCGCGCCCGGTCTACAACCGCCTCGTCGAATTCACCCCCGGCACGACACAGATCGAGCCCGGCCTGGCCGAAAGCTGGGAAGTCTCCGACGACGGGCTGGAGTACACATTCAAACTGCGTCCCGGGGTGAAGTTCCAGTCGACGGACTTCTTCACGCCGTCGCGGGACATGAACGCCGATGACGTCCTGTACTCTTTCGAACGTCAGTTGAAGGCCGACAATCCCTGGAACCAGTACGTGGCCGGCGCCGCATGGGAATACTTCAACGGCATGGGCATGCCCGATCTGATCAAGTCGATCGAGAAGGTCGACGACATGACGGTGAAGTTCACCCTGAATAAGCCGGAAGCGCCGTTCCTGGCCAATCTCGGCATGGACTTCGCCTCCATCATGTCGAAGGAATATGCCGACAAGCTGGAAGCCGACGGCAAGATGGATCAGCTGAACCAGATGCCCCTCGGCACCGGTCCGTTTGAGTTCGTGAACTACCAGCAGGACGCGGTGATCCGCTATCGCGCCAATGAGGATTACTGGAAGGGCAAGGAAGCGATCGACGATCTCGTCTTCGCCATCACGACCGACGCGGCGGTACGCCTGCAGAAGCTGCAAGCCGGCGAGTGCCACATCTTCCCGTATCCGAACGCCGCGGACGTGGAGTCCATGAAGTCCAATGCGGACCTGACGGTGATGGAGCAGGAAGGCTTGAACGTCGCCTACCTCGCCTACAACACCACCCAGGCGCCCTTTGACAAGACCGAGGTGCGCAAGGCGCTGAACATGGCGATCAACAAGCAGGCCATCGTCGACGCCGTGTTCCAGGGCGCGGCCACGCCGGCCAAGAACCCGATCCCGCCGACGATGTGGTCCTACAACGATGCCATCCAGGACGATCCGTACGATCCGGAAGCGGCCAAGAAGATGCTTGAGGAAGCCGGCGTCACGGACCTCAAGATGAAGGTATGGGCCATGCCGGTGGCGCGCCCGTACATGCTCAACGCGCGCCGCGCGGCCGAACTCATCCAGTCCGACCTCGCGGCGGTCGGCGTCGAAGCCGAGATCGTTTCCTACGAATGGGCGGAGTATCTCTCGCGCTCGAAGGAAAAGGACCGCGACGGCGCCGTGATGCTCGGCTGGACCGGCGACAACGGCGATCCGGACAACTTCCTCCACACCCTGCTCGGCTGCGACGCGGTCGGCGGCAACAACCGCGCGCAGTGGTGCAACGAGGAGTTCGACGGCTTGGTGAACAAGGCCAAGACCACCACCGACAAGGACGAGCGCACGAAGCTCTACGAGCAGGCGCAGGAGGTCTTCAAGCGCGAGGCGCCGTGGGCAACGATCGACCACAGCCTGGTCGTGATGCCGATGCGCAAGGAAGTGCAGGGCTACGTCATGAGCCCTCTCGGCCAGCACAGCTTCTCCGGCGTCGACCTCGCCGAATAAGGTGCACTAGAACGGGCTGGCGGGGGCGATCGCGGTGCGAGCGCCCCCGCTGCTTTTGTGCTACTCAGCCGGGTGTCGCTGATCTCCGGCAACAAGGGTATCAGATGCTCAGGTTCCTCCTCGGCCGGCTGGCCGTGCTGATCCCGACCTTCATCGGGGTCTCGATCATCGCATTCTCGTTCATCCGGCTGCTTCCCGGCGACCCCGTCATGCTGATGTCGGGCGAGCGGGTGATGTCGCAGGACCGCTACGAGCAGATCTCCCGCGAACTCGGATACGACCGGCCGCTGGTCGTGCAGTATCTCGACTATCTCGGCGGTATCCTGAGCGGCGATTTCGGCACGTCGATCGTCACCAAGCAGCCGGTGCTCTACCAGTTCGGCGAGCTCTTTCCGGCGACGCTGGAACTGTCGCTGTGCGCCATCATCTTCGCCGTGCTGATCGGCATTCCGGCCGGCGTCTTCGCGGCGATCAAACGGGGGTCGTTCTTCGACCAGACGATCATGGGAACCGCGCTCGTGGGATATTCCATGCCGATCTTCTGGTGGGGGCTGCTGCTCATCATCCTGTTTTCGGGCATCCTGCAATGGACGCCGGTTTCGGGCCGGATATCACTGCTCTACTACTTCCCGCAGACCACCGGTTTCATGCTGATCGATTCGCTTTTGTCGGGGCAGGCGGGAGCCTTCCGCTCGGCCGCGAGCCACCTGATCCTGCCCACGATCGTGCTCGGCACGATCCCGCTCGCCGTGATCGCGCGCCAGACGCGCTCGGCCATGCTGGAGGTGCTGGGCGAGGACTATGTGCGCACGGCCCGCGCCAAAGGCATGCCGCCGTTCCGCGTCATCGCCGTCCATTCGCTGCGCAACGCCATGATCCCCGTCGTCACCACGATCGGATTGCAGGTCGGCGTGATGCTCGCCGGCGCGATCCTCACGGAGACGATCTTCTCGTGGCCCGGCATCGGCAAGTGGATGGTGGATTCGGTGTTCCGGCGCGATTATCCGGTCATCCAGGGCGGGCTTCTGCTGATCGCGGCCATCATCATGCTGGTCAATCTCATGGTCGACATCCTGTACGGCCTCATCAACCCGCGCATCAGGCACTGAGGTCGGAAATGGCTGAGGCGACAACCACGGCAATGGACCAGGCCAAGGCGGGCGCTGCCTCGCGGCGGCAGATGCTGACGGAATTCTGGTTCTATTTTTCGGAGAACAAGGGCGCCGTCATCGGCCTCGTCGTGTTCGTGTTTCTCGTCGTTCTGGCGTTGCTGGCACACGTGATCGCGCCGCATGATCCGAACGCCCAGTTCCGCGACGCGGTCCTGGTTCCGCCCTTCTGGCAGGACGGCGGACGAGCCGCGTTCCTTCTCGGAACCGACCAGGTCGGCCGCGACATGCTCTCGAGGCTGCTTTTCGGCGCGCAGTACTCGCTGTTCATCGGCGTGGTCGTGACGACGTTGGCGCTCACCGGCGGCATCTTCGTTGGCGTGATCGCCGGTTATTTCCGCGGCTGGGTGGACACGGTCATCATGCGGCTGATGGACATCATCCTGGCCTTCCCGTCGCTCCTCCTGGCGCTGGTGCTGGTCGCGGTGCTCGGCCCCGGGCTGATGAACGCCATGATCGCCATTGCGCTCGTGCTGCAGCCGCATTTCGTGCGCCTGACCCGCGCGGCCGTCATGACGGAGAAGGGCAAGGACTACGTGGTTGCGGCGCGCGTTGCCGGAGCGAAGCCGCTCAGGCTGATGTTCAGGACCATCCTGCCGAACTGCATGGCGCCGCTGATCGTGCAGGCGACGCTGTCGTTTTCGACCGCGATCCTCGACGCCGCCGCGCTCGGCTTCCTCGGCATGGGCGCGCAGCCGCCGACGCCCGAATGGGGGACCATGCTTGCCGAGGCGCGCGAGTTCATCCTGCGCGCCTGGTGGGTGGTTACGCTGCCCGGCATTGCCATCCTCGTAACCGTGCTGGCAATCAACCTGATGGGCGACGGATTGCGGGACGCGCTGGACCCGAAGCTGAAGAGGAGCTGACGATGCCCCTTTTGACCATCGAGAACCTCGTCGTCGAATTCGCCACCGCGACCGGGCCGTTCCGGGCGGTCGACGGCATTTCGCTCACCGTCGACGAACGCGAGGTGCTGGCGATCGTCGGCGAGTCCGGGTCGGGCAAGTCGGTCTCGATGCTGGCCGTCATGGGGCTTCTGCCCTGGACGGCCAAGGTCACCGCCGACCGGATGGAGTTCGAGGGGCTCGACATCCTGAACATGAGCGAGGCGGACCGCCGCAAGCTGATCGGCAAGGACGTCGCCATGATCTTCCAGGAGCCGATGTCGAGCCTGAACCCGTGCTTCACGGTCGGCTTCCAGATCGAGGAGGTGCTGCGCTTCCATCTCGGGCTCGACCGCAAGGCGCGGCGCCGGCGCGCGGTCGAACTGCTGCGCGACGTCGGCATCCCGGATCCGGAACAGCGGCTTTCGTCGTTCCCGCACCAGATGTCGGGCGGCCAGTGCCAGCGCGTCATGATCGCCATGGCGCTCGCCTGCAATCCCAAGCTCCTTATCGCCGACGAGCCGACCACGGCGCTGGACGTGACGATCCAGAAGCAGATCCTCGACCTTCTCATGTCGCTGCAGACCGAACACGGAATGGGGCTGATCATGATCACCCACAACATGGGCGTGGTCGCCGAGACGGCTGATCGGGTCATCGTCCAGTACAAGGGGCGCAAGATGGAGGAGGCCGACGTGCTGTCGCTGTTCGAGAACCCGAAGAGCAACTACACCAAGGCGCTGCTTTCGGCGCTGCCGGAGCGCGCCACCGGTGACCGGCTGCCGACCATCGCGAGCTTCATGGATGGCTTCGAGCCGGCGGGAGACGTCCGATGAGCGAGATCGTCGTTGAAGGCCGCAACATCGTCCGCGACTATCGCATCGGCGGTGGGCTGTTTGCCAAGGAGCGGGTGGTGCACGCGGTGAAGGGCGTCTCGTTCAAGGTCGAGAAGGGCAAGACCCTGGCAATCGTCGGCGAATCCGGGTGCGGAAAATCGACGCTGGCGCGCATCATCACGATGATCGACGCCCAGACGGCCGGCGAACTCCTCATCGATGGCGCGCCGGTCGACATCCGCACGCAGTCGATGACGCCGGAAATGCGCCGCAAGGTGCAGATCGTGTTCCAGAACCCCTACGGGTCGCTCAATCCTCGCCAGAAGATCGGCGACGTGCTTGGCGAGCCGCTGCTCGTCAACACCGGCATCCCCGCCGCCGAGCGGCGCGACCGCGCCATGCAGATGCTCTTGAAGGTCGGGCTCGCCCCGGAACACTTCAACCGCTATCCGCACATGTTTTCGGGCGGCCAGAGGCAGCGCATCGCGATCGCGCGGGCGCTGATGCTCAATCCGCGCCTGCTCGTGCTCGACGAGCCCGTCTCGGCGCTCGACCTTTCGGTGCAGGCGCAGGTCTTGAACCTCCTTGCCGACCTGCAGGACGAGTTCAAACTCACCTACGTCTTCATCAGCCACGACCTGTCGGTCGTGAAATACATCGCCGACGACGTGATGGTCATGTATTTCGGCGAGGCGGTGGAATACGGCTCCCGCGACGCGGTGTTCGCCGATCCGAAGCACGACTATACGAGGACGCTGTTCGCGGCGACGCCGCGCGCAGATGTCGAAAGCATACGGCAGCGGCTGGCGAAGAAGGCGGCCTGAACCCACGATGTTGATCCCGACCTTCGACGACGTTCTCGCCGCGCATGAACGCGTGCGCCCGCACGTGCACCGCACGCCGGTCCTGACGAACGGCCATCTCGACGGGCTTTCGAGCGCCAGCCTGTTCTTCAAGTGCGAGAATTTCCAGAAGGTCGGCGCGTTCAAGGCGCGCGGCGCCTGCAACGCGGTCTTCAGCCTGACGGACGAGGAGGCGAAGCGCGGCGTCGCGACCCATTCCTCCGGCAACCACGGCCAGGCCATCGCCTATGCCGCCGCGCGCCGCGGCATCGCGGCGACGATCGTCATGCCGGAAACGGCGGCCAGGCCGAAGTTCGACGGCGTTCGCGGCTATGGCGGCGAGGTCGTCACCTGCGCGCCTGGGACGAAGGCGCGGGAGGAGACGGTCGCCGGCGTGCTCGAGCGGACCGGCGCGGCCTTCCTCCATCCGTTCGACGACGCCCGGGTGATTGCCGGGCAGGGGACCGCGGCGCTGGAACTCCTGCAGGATGCGGGTCCCCTCGACGCGATCGTCGCCCCGGTCGGTGGCGGCGGGCTGATCAGCGGAACGTGCCTGGCGGCTTCGGGCCTCTCCCCCGCGACAAAAGTCTTCGCCGCCGAACCGGAACAGGCCGACGATGCCTATCGCTCAAAGCGCGCGGGTCATATCGTCGAGGACGACGCGCCGCAGACGGTTGCCGATGGGCTTAAGGCCTCGCTGAAGCCGCTGACGTTCCATTTCGTGTCCCAGCATGTCGAGGCCGTCCTTCCGGTAAGCGAGCAGGAAATCGTCGATGCGATGCGCCTCGTCTGGGAGCGCATGAAGATCGTCATCGAGCCGTCGAGCGCGGTGGCGGTAGCGGCGGTGCTGAAGAACCGGGAACTGTTCGCCGGGCAAAGGGTGGGGGTCATCCTCACGGGCGGCAACGTCGATCTCGACCGGCTGCCCTGGGCTGGGTGACGAGGTTGCCTCAGCGCTGCCCGTATTCCGAAGTGGATGACATGAATGGGCCAAGCGCCCTCGTGGTTCGACAGGCTCACCATGAGGGCTACTGAGAGTCCGCTGACTTGCACGGTCATTTCGGCGTCCTCGGTGTGTCGAACAGGCGGGGAGCCAACCGGCAACGCTCCGGTGAATTCGTCGCATCACCGACGTCCCTCATGGTGAGTTTGTCGAACCACGCACCAAGATGAAGAGCCTTGCGCGCGCCGGTGCACCGGAACCTGGCGCCTCAAACCCCAAACCCCTCATACTGAGCCTGTCGAACGCGAATCGCGAGCCTATCGAAGGGCGGATCAGGCGGTTGCGTCCTGCACCAGTTCCAGATGCGCCGGCATCTTCTCCCGTGCGGCGAAAACACTATCTTGGCGGCATGCGTCCCTCCGACCTGCTGCAGCCCAGACCCGAAGGCCTCTACTGTCCGCCCGGCGACTTCTTCATCGATCCGGTGAAGCCGGTCGACAAGGCGCTGATCACGCATGGCCATTCCGACCACGCGCGCGCGGGGCATGGCGCGGTGCTTGCGACGCGCGAGACGCTGGACATCATGGCGATCCGCTGCGGCGAGAGTTTTGCCGGTTCCACACAGGCCGCCGCCCTCGGCGAGGAGATCGCGATCAACGGCGTATCCGTCACGTTCTACCCGGCCGGGCATGTGCTGGGTTCGGCGCAGATACGGGTGGCGCATAGCGGGCAGAGTATCGTCGCCTCTGGCGACTACAAGCGACGGGCCGACCCGACCTGTCGCGGCTTCGAGCCGGTGTCGTGCGACGTCTTCATCACAGAGGCCACGTTCGGCCTTCCGGTCTTCCGCCATCCGGATGATCGCGAGGAGATCGCGACGCTGCTGAAATCGGTGGCGCAGTTTCCGGAGCGCACGCACCTCGTCGGGGCCTATTCGCTCGGCAAGGCGCAGCGCGTCATCCGGCTCCTGCGCGACGCCGGCTATTCCGAGCCGATTTTCATTCATGGCGCGTTGCAGCGGCTCTGCGACTACTATGCCACGCAGGGGATCGATCTCGGCGTTCTGGAGCCCGCGACCGTCGACAAGGGCGGTAAGACGGACTTCGCCGGCAGGATCGTGGTTGGGCCGCCATCGGCGTTTTCCGACCGCTGGGGGCGGCGCTTCGTAGATCCGGTGTCGGCCTTCGCCTCGGGCTGGATGCGCATCCGCCAGCGGGCGAAGCAGCGCGGGGTGGAACTGCCGCTGATCCTCTCCGACCACGCCGACTGGGACGAACTGGTCGCCACCATCTCCGAGACCGGGGCAGGGGAGGTCTGGGTCACGCATGGCCGCGAGGAGGCGATCGTGCGCTGGTGCCAGATCAACGGCATCGCCGCCCGCCCGCTGCACCTCGTCGGCTACGAGGACGAGGGGGATTGATGTCCGGGGTCTTTTCGCGGCTGAAAAGATGGGCGCGTGAGATCGAGCGGGACGTGGTCGCGCTGTGGATTGCGGCGCGCGATAGCCGCACGCCTTTCGGCGCCAAAGTAGTCGCGGCTATCGTTGCGGCCTACGCGCTGAGTCCCATCGATCTCATTCCGGACTTCATACCCATCCTAGGGTATCTCGACGACCTTTTCCTGATTCCCCTGGGCATGATCCTGGCGGTCAGGCTCATTCCGAATGAGCTTGTGGCGGAGTTCCGGCGCGAAGCCTCGCAGCGATTGGAGCGCCCGCGCAGCGCAGCCGGCGCTGCTATCGTAATTGTTCTATGGATCGCCATAGCCGCAATCCTGGCATGGCTGCTTTGGCCCGATCGGGCGATCTGGAGCTGACGGTGCGCCGCTTCGCCGAGCTCCTCGACCGCCTCGTGCTGACGCCTTCGCGCAATGCGAAGCTGAGGCTGCTCGCGGATTATCTCCGCTCCACGCCCGATCCTGACCGTGGCATCGCGCTTGCGGCGATCACGGGAGACCTCGACATTCCGGGGGTCAAACCGGCCATGCTTCGCGCGCTCGCCATGGAGCGGATGGACCCGGTGCTTTTTGCCTATTCCTATGACTATGTCGGCGATCTCGCCGAGACGGTGTCGCTGGTGTGGCCCGCCGCGCCCGACTCGGAGCGCCGCAACTCGGAACTCTCGCTGTCCGACGCGGTCGTGGCACTCGTCAACGCGGGACGCGTACAGGGGCCCTCGGTGTTCGCCGGCCTGCTCGACCGGCTGGAGGCGTCTTCCCGCTTCGCGCTCATCAAGCTGGTGACGGGCGGCATGCGAATCGGCGTGTCCGCGCGCATGGCCAAACAGGCGCTTGCCGATGTCGGGCAGGTCGACGTTTCCGAGATCGAGGAACTCTGGCACGGGCTCGACGCGCCCTACGAAGAGCTCTTCGCATGGCTGGAAGGGCGCGCCGAAAAACCGGTGGCGGCCGCCTACGCGCTGTTCCGGCCGGTCATGCTGTCCAACGCGGTCGCCGAGGGTGATCTCGAAAAGCTCGATCCGGCAGATTATGCGGCGGAGTGGAAGTGGGACGGCATCCGGGTGCAGACAGTTGCCGAGGGCGGCACCGTGCGGCTCTACTCGCGCACCGGCGACGATATCTCGGGCGCCTTCCCCGATCTGACGGAGGCCATCGACTTCGAGGCCGCGATCGACGGGGAACTGCTGGTCGGGGTCGCGGGCGAGCACACCGGCACCTTCTCCGACCTGCAGCAGCGGCTGAACAGGAAGACGGTCTCGGCGAAGATGCGGGAGAAATATCCGGTCTTCGTCCGGTGCTACGATCTGCTTCAGGCCGGAGGCGAAGATCTGCGCGCCCTACCGTTCCGCGAGCGCCGGCAGCGGCTGGAAGCCTTCGTCGCGGGCCTGCCGCGCGACAAGTTCGACCTGTCGCCCTTCGTAGCGTTCGAAGGCTGGGACGAGCTGGAGGAGAAGCGCTGCAATCCACCGCATCCGATCATCGAGGGGGTGATGCTGAAGCGCTGGGATTCCGCCTATGTGCCGGGCAGGCCCAAAGGACCGTGGTTCAAGTGGAAGCGCGATCCGCACACGGTCGATGCCGTGCTGATGTATGCCCAGCGCGGCCACGGCAAGCGGTCGAGCTTCTATTCGGACTACACGTTCGGCGTCTGGACCGGTCCGGAAGAGAAGCCGGAACTGGTGCCGGTCGGGAAGGCCTATTTCGGTTTCACCGACGATGAACTGCGGCAGATCGACAAGTATGTCCGCGACAACACGGTGGAGCGCTTCGGTCCGGTCCGCTCCGTCAGGGCGGACACCACGCACGGGCTCGTGCTGGAGATCGCATTCGAGGGGCTGAACCGGTCGCAGCGGCATAAATCGGGGGTCGCGATGCGGTTCCCGCGCGTCTCGCGGCTGCGTTGGGACAAGCCGGCCGCGGAAGCGGACCGGCTCGAAACCTTGCAGGCACTTCTCGACTGACCGGCAGGCCTACTCCTGGACCGATACGCGGATGTCCCGGATGTCGACGGCGCGGCCCTTATCCTCGACGTCGGAGACGATCGAGATCGTGCCTCCGCCGGCGGGAGTGCCTGCCGGAATGTCGAGGTCGAACAGGAGATCGGTCTGTTCCGCGGTCACGTCGTAGCGGTTGCGGCCGCAATCGCCCAGAACGCCGAAGTCGCAGGTGACCGAGATCTGAGTCGGCTGGCCTTCCTCGGCTGCCGCGACGACGTTGAACACGGTCCGCCGCCCGGCGATCCCGTCGAGGATGCCCTGGCCGACGTCGAAGACCACCGGCTCCTCCGCCGAGGCGGTACGTATCCGAAGCAGCGGTCCGCCATCGGAATCGATCACCGCGGCCTCGGCGCCGGGCGGGGTCGTGACGCGCGTCGGATCCGATGGATCGAAGATCGTGACCCAGTCGGCCGTATCGTCTGCCACGCCCGTGATCGGCGGCGAAGGGGCAGCGCCTTCCGGCGCGAACTCTTCTGCCTCGAGGGCGAGCGGCGGATTGGGAACACTGGTGTCGCGGTCTTCGGCGGACAGGAAGAGGCCCTGGTCCACCGTCCACCACACACCCATCGCCGCCGCCGCCAGCAGCGTCAGCGACAGGAAGGCCATCGCATAGGCGCGGCCGCGCCGGCGCTTCGGCACGGCCCGGTATTCGCCCTGCAATCCGGACGAATACGGTTCCGCGGAGGCGGAGAGCATTTCCGCCGTTTCGTCACTTTCGAAAACAGGCTCGCTTCGCTGAGCACGCGTTCTTCCCGGCGTTGGACTGCGTCGGGGACCCTGCGAATGCAGTTCCCCGTCGTCGCCGGTGATGCGGGGCTCGATGTCGAGCATCACGTCCGCGTCGGGCCGATCTTGTGCCGCGTCTTCGGGCGGGTCTTGCCGCACGGACCGATAGGTCCGGTCATCCGAAACCTCGACGGAAGGAACATCTTCCGCTTCCTGTTCGGCGGCCGGCGCTTCGGAGGAGTCTTTCCCGTCAGCCGAAGCGTCGTCCGGTTCCGTCGGTCCCGCTGCTTCCTCCGGTTCGGCTCCGTCTTCCTCCGGCTCCACATTCTCGGGCGCTGCCGGTTGGGCGTCCTGCGGGGGAAGGGTCGCCAGGACGAATTCGGATTCGACCGTGCTGATGCTCGCCTTCAGCATCTGGCGCCGCTGCCGTATCGTCTCGTCCTCGAGTTGCGGGTTGTTGGCGATGCTTCGCTCCAGCGCCGCATGCACGGAGCGATAGACCTTCTCGCGGAAGGCGCGATCAGCCGCGTCGCCCTTTTCGAGCGCGCTCCTGATCGTCTTTTCGATCGGGTTCAATTCAGGTTCCTCGCATCCCCGCCCGACATCGTTAGCCGGACGGGTCGGCGCAATCAACAGCGGTGCCGGGCTCTCGCCGAAACGCGCGGGTCGCCAGCCGGTTGCGCGGAGTGAAAGCATCGGCTCGATGCGGTTGCCGCCAAGCCGCATTCTGCTAGAAGCGACGTTTACGGAAACGTCAACACTTGCCGGGAATCGTCCGCATGGCCTTGCCTGAAATCCTGAAGAAGAACCTGCGTATACCCGTCGTCGGCTCCCCGCTCTTCATCATCTCGCATCCGCCGCTGGTGCTCGCGCAGTGCAAGGCGGGCATCGTCGGATCGTTTCCTGCGCTCAATGCGCGGCCCCAAGCCCAGCTCGACGAATGGCTGGCGCAGATCACCGAGGACCTCGCCGCGCATGACCAGTCCGGTCCGGCGCGCCCGGCGGCACCCTTCGCGGTGAACCAGATCGTCCACAAGTCCAACACCCGCCTGCAGCACGATCTCCAGATGTGCGTGAAATACAAGGTGCCGGTCGTCATCACGTCGCTGGGAGCGGTCGAGGAGGTGAACCAGGCGGTTCACTCCTATGGCGGCATCGTGCTCCACGACATCATCCACGACCGCCATGCGCGCAAGGCGATCGAGAAGGGCGCCGACGGGCTGATCGCGGTGGCGGCCGGTGCGGGCGGCCATGCCGGCACGCTGTCGCCCTTCGCGCTCGTCCAGGAGATCCGGCAGTGGTTCGACGGCCCGCTGCTGCTGTCGGGCGCCATCGCCAATGGTGGCGCGGTGCTGGCCGCGCAGGCCATGGGCGCCGACATGGCCTATATCGGTTCACCCTTCATCGCCACGCGGGAGGCGCGCGCCGACGACGCCTACAAGCAGATGATCGTCGACTCGAAGGCGGCCGACATCGTCTATTCGAACCTCTTCACTGGCGTGCACGGCAACTACCTCAAGGGGTCGATCCGGGCCCAGGGGCTCGACCCCGACGATCTGCCGGTCTCCGATCCTTCGAAGATGAACTTCGGCAGCGACAAGACCAAGGCCTGGAAGCACATCTGGGGCTGCGGGCAAGGCATCGGCGCGGTCGACGCGGTCACGACGGCGGCGGAACTGGTCGACCGGCTGGCTGGCGAGTACGAAGCGGCCAGGCGGAAGCTGGAGGCCTGAACGCCCGGGGGCGAGCGGTGCGCTATTCGGCCACCGATTGCGCGGCCGCAGCGTCCTTCCGGCCGAGCAGGAACCACGTTTCCATCGGCCCCTTGCCCTTGACTTCTATCTTGCCGCGTGGCTCGAACAGGAAATCCCCCGATATCCGTTCCCGGAAAGCGGGCGAAACCTGGATGCGCCCTGCGACGCCGGTGGATTCCATCCGCGCGGCCACGTTCACCGCATCGCCCCAGACGTCGTAGAAGAATTTCTTCGAGCCCACGACGCCGGCAACGACCGGACCGCAGGCGAGGCCGATGCGGATCGGAACGCCGTCTTGCAGCCGCGGCGCCGTCTCCAGCATATCGAGCGCCAACGCGGCAAGCGCCTCTGCGTGATTAGGCCTTGCAACGGGTGCGCCGCTGACCGCCATATAGGCGTCGCCGGAGGTCTTGATCTTTTCCACGCCATGGATTTCCGCCAGCCGGTCGAATTCGGAAAAGACGCCGTTGAGCAGCCGCACCAGCCGGTCGGGCGACATCGATCCGGCGCGTGCGGTGAAGCCCGCCATGTCCGCGAAGAGCACCGAGACCTCGTCGTGCCGCCGGGCTATCACGTCACCCGGAGCGTCCTTCAATTGCTCCGCTATGCTTGTCGGCAGTATGTTGCGCAGCAAGCCTTCGGACCGTTCGAACTCGCGCTCGGCTGCCGCCTCTGCGCGCGCGGCCTGCCGGGCTACGTACAGGACGACCGCGAAGACGAGCATCATGTTCAGCGCAAAGTTGAGTGAAAAATTGATCTTCAGCGCCAGCGGGGGAATGTCGCCAGTGTCGTGCGGCACGGTGAAGTTCAGCACGATGACCAGCACGACCCCGGCCGCGGACAGCGCTGCGGCGAGTCTGTAGCGCTCGACGCCCAAAAGCAGCAGGCTGAGCGGTGCGCTTGTCAGAAAAAGCAGGAATATGCCGTCGCCGGTCCCGATGGTCAGGATGAGGCGCGTCGCGTGCACGAACCCGAGGCAAACCAGCGCCAGCGGGGCGGCGACCGGAGAGAAGCGGTGCAAGAGCGGCGTCGACGCGACGCAGAAGGCAGTCACGATGGTGAACGGGTCCGGGTCGGTCGGGCGTTTGATGGCAAAGAGCGCCATGCCGGCAGCGGCGAGCCAGGCGGTGATGTTCACGGCGCGCAGCCGGCGCGCCACCTTTTCGGGATAGCGCTCTGTGCCAAAGGCGATGACCGCGTTAAGACCCATGGTGGTCACACGTCGCTCGAACGACGCCCGCAGGTTCCGCCCAATGCGGGTTGGCGTCAAGCCGGCGGCCGGGCCGGGCGCGGGTGCTCGCGCGGGAAAAGAACAGGACAGTGCGGGAACATGTCAAATAGCTCCCCGGCAAAACGCAGCGCCGCCGCCCCCGGCGACGTGCTCGCATCACGCCCCGGCGACCGGCGGCGCGCCGTCCTGGTTCCGGTGGCGATGATGATCCTCGCCTGCGCGCTGGTCGCCGCGACGATGCTCTTTGCAAAGATGCTTGGCCGCGCCGTCGACGGTCCGCCTATCCACCCGCTGCAGGTGACGGCGGGCCGCTACATCTTCGCGCTGGTGGCGCTCGCGCCGGTGATCGCGTGGTACCGGCCGCCCCTGCGGGGTGCGGCGTGGGGAAATCACATGCTGCGCGTGGCGTCAGGCTGGTCGGGCGTCACCTGTCTCTTTGCCGCCGCCGCCTACATGCGGCTGGCGGACGCCACCGCCATTGGCTTCCTCAATCCGATCGTCGCCATGGTGCTGGCGATCCCGATCCTCGGCGAGACCGTAGGCCGATGGCGCTGGGGCGCGGCCTTCGTGGCCTTCATCGGGGCGGTGGTGCTCGTCCGGCCGGGGACGGACGCGTTCCAGCCGGCTGCCCTGCTCGCGCTGCTGGCGGCCCTGCTGGTCGGGCTGGAAGTCGTGCTCGTGAAGCGGCTCACCAACATCGAGACGCCACTGAGGATCCTCGCCATCGGAAACATGATCGGCGGGGTCCTGGCGGTCGGCGCCGCCAGTTTCGTGTGGATCTGGCCGACGCCCATGCAGTGGATGCTGCTCGCGGGCATCGGCTTTGCCATGGTCGCGGCGCAGGCGCTGCTGCTGCAGGCGCTGAAGCGGGGCGACGCCAGTTTCGTGATACCGTTGTTCTACTCGGCGCTGGTCTTTGCCGGACTCTACGACTACGCGGTCTTCGGCGAGCGCCCCGGCATCAACACCGTGATCGGAGCGATTCTGATCATCGGCGGCTCGCTCGTCATCGCCTGGCGGGAACGGTCGCGGGGGTGACGGGCCAGCCCGAGTTCATTCCGCGACGGGGCCGGCCTTGACACCAGCGGACCGACACCGCTCCTATTCGATCCGAAAAATCGCGCGGATGTCATCATGCTCAAGACCCCCTATCTGCTCTTCCTCGGAGACGCGCCGGACCAGCTCGCGGCCAAGGTGGCGCAGGGCATCCGCGACTGGCGGCCCGAATTCGCGGTCGGCCAGTTGAGGCTGGAGGGCTGCAGGGCAGACGTGAAGCTGCCGGACATGACGATCGCCGACGCGCGCGGCGCCGGGGCGCAGACGCTCGTCGTGGGGGCTGCCAACAGGGGCGGCGTCATCTCCAAAGCCTGGGTCAGGACGCTGGTCGAGGCGGCGGAAACCGGCATGGACATCGCCTCGGGACTGCACAACCGGCTCTCCGACATCCCCGAGCTCGTGGCGGCGGCCGAGCGCTCTGGCACCCGCCTCCTGGACGTGCGTCTTCCGACCGTGAGCTATCCGATCGCCGACGGAAAGCCGCGCACGGGCAAGAGATGCCTCGCCGTCGGAACGGACTGCTCCGTGGGCAAGATGTACACGGCCCTTGCAATGGAGCGCGAAATGAGAGCGCGCGGGATGAAGGCGACCTTTCGCGCCACCGGCCAGACCGGCATCCTGATCACCGGCTCCGGCGTGCCGCTCGACGCCGTGGTGGCCGACTTCATGGCGGGCAGCATCGAATGGCTGACGCCGGACAACGACGCGGACCACTGGGACCTGATCGAAGGGCAGGGGAGCCTCTTCCATCCTTCGTATTCCGGCGTGACGATGGCGCTGGTGCATGGCGGGCGCCCGGACGCCCTGGTGCTATGCCACGAGCCCACCCGCACGCACATGCGCGGCCTGCCGCACTACCGGTTGCCTTCGCTCGAGGCACTGCGCGATCTGGCGCTCGTTTCCGCTCGGATCGTCAATCCGGACGTAGAGGTCTGCGGCATCGCGGTCAATACGGTAGCCCTCGGGGAAAAGGATGCGCGGGCCTGCCTGGAGACGATCGAGGAGCGGATGGGTCTTCCGACCGTCGATCCGCTCCGGGACGGCGCGGCACGCCTCGTCGACGCGCTCGCGGGCCGATTGGTTTCAGGCGCTGCCCCTGGCTGAACGCAGAAGAGTTGCGTCGCTGGTTTGGTCGAGCCTCCGAAAGCGCCACCCATAGAATGGGCCACGGAGGGCCTCATGAACCGGGAAGGGCTCCCCCGAAAGGAGAGCCCTTGTGCAAACGCCCGCCCGGAATGTCCTCAGCCGTTCGCCATCTTCACCGCGCGCTTGGCCATCACCACGATGAGGTTGGCGCGGTATTCCGCCGACGCGTGGATGTCGGACATCAGGTTGTCCGAGGGGACCGTCATTCCCTCGAGGGCCGAAGCGTCGAAGTTCGACGCGAGCGCCGCCTCGATCTCGGAGGAGCGGAAGACGCCGTCGTCGCCTGCGCCGGTCACGCCGACCTTCACGCCGTCATCGCCCTTGGCGACGAAGACGCCGGTCATGGCGTAACGTGATGCGGGATTGCGGAACTTCTGGTAGCCGCATTTCGCCGGTGCAGTGAACTTCACCGCCGTGACGATCTCGTCGGCCTCCAGCGCGGTCTCGAACAGGCCGGTGAAGAAGTCCTCCGCAGCGATCTCCCGCCTGTTGGTGACGACCGTGGCGCCAAGCGCCAGCAGCGCGGCGGGATAGTCGGCGGCCGGATCGTTGTTGGCGATCGAACCGCCGAGCGTGCCGAGATGCCTCACGTGCGGATCGCCGATCTGGCCCGCCATATGGCAGAAGGAGTGGCAGACGGCCGCCAGTTCCTTGCTGTCGGCGACTTCGGCGTGCGTGGTGCCGGCGCCGATGGTGACGGCGCGGCCCGATACCGTGATGCCCTTCAGGCTTGCGATGTGACGCACGTCGATCACGTCGCTCGGTGCGGCGAGCCTCGTCTTCATGGCCGGGATCAGCGTCATGCCGCCCGATACGACCTTGCCGTCCTCGGCCTCGCCCAGAAGCTTGACCGCATCCTCCACCGAGGACGCACGATGATAATTGGTGGTATACATCTTCTTCGTCTCCGATCGCTTCGCTCAATGGCGCGTGGCCGCCTTCAACGCCGCCCAGACCTTCTGCGGCGTCGCTGGCATGGTGAGATCATTGTTGCCGATCGCGTCGGTGAGCGCGTTGATGACGGCGGGCGGCGAGCCGATCGCACCGGCCTCGCCGCAGCCCTTGATCCCGAGCGGATTGCCGGGGCAGGGGGTGTTCGAGGTCGATACGCTGAAGGACGGCAGATCGCCGGCGCGCGGCATGGTGTAGTCCATGTAGCTCGCGGTGATCAGCTGCCCCGAGGTTGCGTCGTACTGGCAGCCTTCCAGGAGGGCCTGTCCGACGCCCTGGGCGATGCCGCCATGCACCTGGCCCTCGACGATCATCGGATTGATGATGTTTCCGAAATCGTCGGCCGCCACGAACTGCACGATCTCGGTCGTGCCGGTGTCGGGGTCCACCTCGACCTCGCAGATGTAGCAGCCGGCCGGGAAGGTGAAGTTGGAGGGATCGTAGAAGGCGCCTTCCTTAAGGCCGGGCTCCATGCCCGCCGGCAGGTTGTGCGCGGCATAGGCGGCAAGCGCCATCTGGAACCAGGGCAGGGTCTTGTCGGTGCCGGCGACCTTCAGTTCGCCGTTCTCGATCACGATGTCTGCCTCATCCGCCTCCAGCAGGTGGGCAGCGATCTTCTTCGCCTTGGCTTCGACCTTGTCGAGCGCCTTGACGATGGCCGACATGCCGACGGCGCCCGAGCGCGAGCCATAGGTGCCCATGCCCATCTGCACCTTGTCGGTGTCGCCGTGGACGATCGAGACCTGCTCGATCGGGACGCCGAAGCGCTGGTTGACGAGCTGCGCGAATGTGGTCTCGTGGCCCTGGCCGTGGCTGTGCGAGCCGGTCAGCACCTCGATCGTGCCGGCCATGTTGACCCGCACCTCGGCCGATTCCCACAGGCCGACGCCGGCGCCGAGCGAGCCCACCGCCTGGCTGGGCGCGATGCCGCACGCCTCGATATAGCAGCTCATGCCGATGCCGCGCAGCTTTCCACGGGACTTGGCCTCGGCGCGGCGGGCTTCGAAGCCGGCATAGTCGGCCGCCTTCATCGCCGCGTCGAGCGAGGCGGCATAGTCGCCCGCGTCGTAGGCCATGATGACTGGCGTCTGGTAGGGAAACTGGGTGATGAAGTTCTTGCGGCGCAGTTCAGCCGGGCTGACGCCCAGTTCGCGGGCCGCGGTCTCCACCACGCGTTCCATGACGTAGGTCGCCTCCGGACGCCCCGCGCCGCGATAGGCATCGACCGGCGCCGTGTTGGTGTAGACCGTGCGCACGTTGCAATGGATCGCCGGGATCACGTACTGGCCCGACAGCAGCGTGGCGTAGAGGTAGGTCGGCACCGAGGACGAAAACAGCGACATATAGCCGCCGAGATTGGCGATGGTGTCGACCTTGAGCGCCGTCATCCGGTTGTCGGCGTCGAAGGCCATCTGCACTTCGGTGACATGGTCGCGGCCGTGGGCGTCGGTGAGGAAACTCTCGGTGCGGTCCGCGACCCACTTGACCGGCACGCCGGTCTTCTTGGAGGCCCACAGGCAGACGATCTCCTCCGGATAGATGAAGATCTTGGAGCCGAAGCCGCCGCCGACGTCGGGCGCGATGACGCGCAGCTTGTTCTCTGGCGCGACGTTGTAGAAGGCGCTCATGACCACGCGGGCGACATGCGGGTTCTGCGAGGTGGTCCAGCAGGTGTAGTGGTCCTCGGCCTTGTCGTAGTGGCCGAGTGCGGCGCGGGGTTCCATCGCGTTCGGCACGAGGCGGTTGTTGACAAGCTTCAGTTTCGTCACATGCGCGGCCGACGCGATCGCCTTGTCGGCGGCGGCGGCGTCGCCGATTTCCCAGTCGTAGATGAGGTTGCCATCGGCTTCCGGATGAAGCTGCGGCGCACCGGACTTCAAGGCGGCCACGGCATCGGTGACGGCTGGCAGTTCCTTGTAATTGACGACGACCTTCTCGGCGGCGTCGCGCGCCTGGCCCTTCGTCTCTGCCACGACGATCGCCACCGCCTCGCCGACGAAGCGCACGCGGTCCGTCGCCATGGGCGACCAGGCGCCCATCTTCATCGGGGTGCCGTCCTTGGAATAGATCATCCAGCCGCAGATCAGGTTGCCGATGCCGTCGGCCTTGATCTCGCGGCCGGTGAGAACGCCGTAGACGCCGGGCATCTTCTTCGCGGCGGCGACGTCGATGCTCTCGATCTCGGCATGCGCGTGCGGGCTGCGGACGAACGCGGCGTGCTTCATGCCCGGCACCACCATGTCGTCAACGTAGCGTCCCGCGCCGGTGATGAAACGCTTGTCTTCCTTGCGCACGACCCTTGCGCCGATGCCTTCGATGCCCATTAAAGATTCCTCCTCCGGAATTCTCGTGTCCGTTGCGGCTTGGGCGGCGGGAGATCGGATCTCCGGTCCACGACCGCCATGGTGCCGTTGCCCGATGCGGCTTTCGCGTCCTCGGCCGCTTCTCCTCCCCGCCGCGGTTTCAGGCGGCGCGGGCGGCGCCCTTCGACATGGTCTCCGAAGCCGCCAGGATCGCCTTGACGATGTTGTGATAGCCGGTACAGCGGCAGATGTTGCCTTCGAGTTCGGCCCGCACGGTCTTCTCGTCCAGCCCCTCGGGGTGGCGGGCGATCATGTCGGTCGCTGCCATGATCATGCCCGGCGTGCAGAAGCCGCACTGCAGGCCGTGATGTTCGCGGAACGCCGCCTGCACGGGATGAAGATCGGCGCCGTCGGCCAGTCCCTCGATCGTCACGACGTCCGAACCGGAGGCCTGGACCGCGAGCATGGAGCAGCTCTTCACCGCCTTGCCGTCGAGATGGACGACGCAGGCGCCGCACTGCGACGTGTCGCAGCCCACGTGCGTGCCGGTCAGACCGAGGTTCTCGCGCAGGAAGTGCACGAGCAGCGTCCTGTCCTCGACGTTGCCGGTGACGGTGCGGCCATTCACGACCATTTCGATTTCGGACATCAGTTTCCTCCTGACCTGCCTTCTGGGTGGGTGGCGCATGCCCATGCGCCCCAGGTTCGACGGGGAGATTACTCCAGCGGAAGGAAGAGTCCACCGGGCCGCCGAGGATTTTCTGCCGCAGGGTTCGCGGTCGATTGGGATCGGCCGATCGCCGGTGGTCTCGCGGCGCGGTGATGGCTGTCGCCCTGCCGTGCCGCGATGCTCGACGGGCCATGCACCGGGCGCAGTGCAGCGATAGGCTCGTCTCCCCGCCCGCGTCCGCTCCCGCCAGCACAGTCCCGACTGCCGGACCCACACCGGCTTCGAGCCGACGGTGATTTGTCGCGGCTTTCGTCTTGAATTTGCCGCCCGATGCCGGTATCACGCGCTCACCTTCGCCCGATGCGTCGATGCATCGGGCCGGGCCGCTTTAGCTCAGTCGGTAGAGCACATCATTCGTAATGATGGGGTCGCGTGTTCGAGTCACGCAAGCGGCACCAACAATTTCAGGCTCTCAAAGTTGAATCGCGCGGGGCCGAGGCCGGGCGTGAGCCGTCTCGGAGCCGGCCGCCGGATTCACGAACTGACGGCGAGGGCCTCAGCGATTGTCCACGCGCTTGCTGAAGGCGTGAATGTCGACCCTTTTCCAGACATTGGCTGCCGCGAACGGGTCGGCGCGGTTGAACGCGGCAACCTCGTCCTTGGTTTCCGCCTCGACGATGAAGAGCGAACCGATCATCGTTTCGCCGTCGTCCGCCAGCAGCGGGCCGGAGACGACGGTCCTTATCGGACTCGCTGCCAGGTAGGATCTGTGCGCGTCGTAGTTGGCGAGCCGTCGCTCGAGAGCGTCATCGTGATCCAGGGCGTGAACGGCAAACAGCATGGGATTATCCGGTTCGTTCCCTGTCGCGGCGAGCGACGCTGAAGAACGTCGCGGCAACCAGCGTGACGGCGCCCAAAACGATCAGATGGACCGCGGAATCCTGGTTGATGAAGGAGGATGCGCTCGACAGCGACTGCACCAGTGCCGCCCCCGTCAGGACGGAGATGACCGAGCCGCGTCCGCCGGCAATCCGGGTGCCACCCAGCACCACGGCGGTGATGCTCATCAGCGTGTAGTCGATGCCGGTGGCGGGCGACCCGATGCCGACCTGCCCGGCAAGTATCAGGCCGGCGATCCCGGTCAGCAAGCCGGACAGGACGAAGGCCAGCATGATGTGCCAGTTGACCCGGATGCCGACCTGCGCCGCGCCCGTCGGATTTGACCCGACGGCGCGCAGCCGCCGCCCGAGCCTGGTGCGGAAGAGGATGAACTCGAACGCGATGACGGTGACCATCATAGCGATGAAGCCGGCCGGCATGCCGAGCCACGTCGACTGCGCGACATCCGAAATGGCGTCGGTGATCGTCCCGGCTGCCTGTGGCCTGAGCACCAGCGACATCCCCTGCAGGCCGATGAAGGTGGCGAGCGTGACGACGATCGCCGGAATGTTCAGCCAGGTGATCAGCCAGCCCTGAACGACTCCGAATGCGGCAGTGAGCGCCAGGATCAGGATGACGCCCACGATCGTCTCACCCACGGGTGCGCCATCGGGCGTCAGAAAGGACGCGAGCACGACCACGAATCCCGCAAGCGCACCGACAGACAGGTCAATGCGGCCGACGATGATGGTCCCCAGCTGTGCGATCGAGAGAAAAGCCAGGATCGAGAGGAAGGTCAGCATCGTTTCGATGTTGAACGGCGAAAGGAAGTACTCGCTGATCGAAGCGGTACCGAGAAGGACGATGGCGGTCAGGACCGCCAGCACGGCCGCCGGAAACCGGTCCGCCGCCAGGATGCGGCGCAGGGGCGAGTCATCCTCCCCCGTCCGGACCGGGCCGTCGGCGCGAGAAACCGTCGCCGTCAGGTTAGCCTCGGTGATCGCGGCGTCGGTGAGGTTCTCGCCTTCGAGTTCCTTGACGATCTGGCCCCGCGCGAAGACGCAGACGCGATCGCACAGACCCTCGAGCTCGATGCCGTCCGAGGAGGATACCACTACCGCGACGCCGCTGTCGGCGAGCTTGCGCAGATGTTCGTATATCTCGGCGCGCGCGCCGACATCGACACCCTTGGTCGGCTCGTCGATGATGATGACCTTGGGTTCGCCGGCAATTTCGCGCCCGATCAGCAGCTTCTGCTGATTGCCTCCGGAAAGTTCGGAAGCCCTGGTGTCGTCGTCATCCTTAATGCGATAGCCGGTGTAGACTCCGAGCCGGCTCATCACGTCCGCCGTCAAGGCAAGATCGCGCTTGCGGTTGACCACCCCCGCCGTGGAAATGCGATCCAGGGCGCCGATGCCGACGTTCTCGCGCAGTTTCAGGGTCAGGAACAGGCCTTCCTCGTGGCGGTCATCGGTGACGAAACCGACGCCCGCTTCGCGGGTCGCTGCCGCCGAGGTGCCCTCGACCGGCTTTCCTGCAATCCTCACCGATCCGGCGGAGCGCTTCTCCAGCCCCGCAATGGTGCGCAGGAACGCGCGCTGACCCTCGCCTTCGACGCCGGTCACGCCGACGATCTCCCCGGCGCGCGCCGCAAAACTGATGTTCGTGAAGCCAGGCCCGGAGAGATTCTCGACTTCGAGCCTGATCTCCCCGACGTCCTTCGCCTTGCGGGGAAAGACCTGGTCGAGCGGGCGTCCCGCAATCAGGGTAACGATCTCGTCGGTCGTAATCCGCGAAGCGGGCCGGCTGTCGATCGACATTCCGTCGCGGAGCACCGTTATGTGATCGGCGATCTCCCGGATTTCGTTGAGCCGGTGCGAAACATAGACGATGGCCACACCTTCGTCGCGCAACTGTCTGATCAGCTTGAAGAATTTGTCGATGTCCGCCTGCTGGAAAGGCTCGGTCGGCTCGTCGAAAAATAGCACCTTGGGCTTGGATGCGATCGCGCCGGCGATCTCGATGATGTGAAATTGCGCCAGCGTCAGGTCGCGTACGCGCGCATCCAGCGACATGGCGTGCTGGTCGGAAGCCACCGACGCGAGCAGCCGCGCCGCCTCCTCGCGACTTGTCAGTCCGGGCGCAGCCAGCTGGAGGTTCTCCATGACCGTCATTTCTTCGGCAAGTTCGGGATGCTGGAACGTGACCGCCACGCCGGCGCGATGCAGCTTCTTGGCGGTCGGGCGCTTGATCTCCTTGCCGCCGACGCGAATGACGGCAAAGTCGGGACGAACGGCGCCGGCCGCGATGGAGATGAGGGTGGACTTGCCCGCGCCGTTTTCCCCGACGACGGCGTGCACCTGGCCGCGGCGAATATTGAGGCTGACCGCCTTGAGCGCCTGCACGGGGCCGTAATACTTGGTCGCCCCCACGATCCCCATGACAGGGGCGCCCATCAAGTTGCGCTTGCCGGTGCTCATTCTGTGATTTCGAGTCTTTTCTTCAATCTCAGATAGAATGTGCGCCAGCGTGTCCTCGTTTCCGGCGAAACGTCCAGCAGTCTCTTCAGCCCCAGTCGGGTCAACGTGTTCACGTAGATCATGCGGATCCTGAATTCGACATCGGGCTTGGTGACCCAGAATTTGAAACGGATCCATTCGAACTTGATCCGCCGGCCGGCTTCCACGACGCCGACGCTGGCGATGATGATGATGGCCTGAACGATGTTCTGGGCAGCCGTCTCGAAGCCCACGGCGAGAACGAGCTG
This sequence comes from Aquibium pacificum, assembly GCF_040839445.1. Classification (NCBI taxonomy): domain Bacteria; kingdom Pseudomonadati; phylum Pseudomonadota; class Alphaproteobacteria; order Hyphomicrobiales; family Phyllobacteriaceae; genus Aquibium; species Aquibium pacificum. The sequence goes on from NZ_JBDPGJ010000001.1 coordinate 287,793, forward strand.
GCCGAGATAGGTGAGAAAGAGCGCACCGACGATCGTGGCGGCGATGCTGCCGCGCAGGCCGCCGCCGATCGGGTTGCCGCCCACGACGACCGCCGCGACCGTCGCCAGCAGATAGGGCATGCCGCTGAACACCGTCGGCGACAGGACGTAGCCCGCCAGGAGCACGCCCGCAGCGGCGTAACAGAATCCTCCCAGCGCATAGGTGGCGACGCGATAGGCATCGAGCGGGATGCCGACGGTCAGAGCCGCGTCCGGATTGACGCTGGTGGCGATGAAGCGCCGCCCGATGGTGGTCTTCTCAAGCAGGAATATCGCGATCGCGGCAATCACGATCAGGACGTAGAGCGTCAGCGGAATCTCCAGGAACTTGCCGACGCCGAACCTGTTGAGCGGAGGAGGGGCCTGCTGCGAGAATCCGCTGGTGACGTACATGGTGATCCCCAGCATCAGCGTGTTCATTCCGATGGTGGTGACGAGCGAGTTGACGCGTAGAAGCGCCACCAGCACGCCGTTCACGGTACCAACGCCCAGCCCCATCGCGAGCGCAAGCGCGACATACGCCAGTGTCTCCGCAACGCCGGCCTCGGAACCCGGCAGCGCCGAAACGATGACCGCCGAAAACGACATGATGCCGGCCACCGACAGGTCGAGTCCGCGTTGCTGGATCACCAGATGCTGGCCGATGGACGCAACCGCGAGGATCGCGAAAAATGGCAGCATCAGCTGAAGCGCGCTGAGCGAAACCGTGCTGGGGGCCGCAATGCCGCCGCCAACGATCAGCAAGGCCGTGGCGGCGGACACGACGAGAAGACGGTGAAGGGGCTTCTTGCGCCCCTTGTATTCCCGTCGGGTCCAGGTGCGCTCCGGCCGCCGCCGCTCCGGCTGCGGTTGAACCGCAGTCAAGCCTCTGGGGGGTATCATCGCGGCTTCCGTTCGGAGCAGGAATTACCTGGACAGGATTTCCTTCATCTTCTCGGCAGACAGCATGGCGGAAGGAATGGCCGTCGGCGGAAGATCCTTGTTGCACTTCACCGCGAGCGCCGGATCTGACGAGGTGCTGTCTTCCGAGAACGGCAGGTCGATGAGGCTGGGCTCGAGATTGTCCATGCCATTGACCGCGGCGAGGCCCTTGCGCAGAGCGAGGCGAACCAGCCACGTATGTGCGCTGGCCGTGGCGAGCTTGAACGTCGGATTGGCCTCATGGTTGTCCTGCCACAGGCAGCTCAACTCGTTCAGGTCCTGCCCCGCCCAGGCCGGGATCGGACGGCCGGCCGCGAGGAAGGCGCGGATCGGACCGGTGGTTTCGGCCATGATGCCGTCGATCTTGTCGTACTTTGCGATCGCGGCAGCGGTGACTTTTTGCGCCTGCGCCGGATCCCAGTTGGTATCGACCGGGCCTTCGAGCACGGTGATGCCGGGGTTGGCGGCGAAGACCTCGCGCCAGCCGACGGCCTGCGACGCGGTCATCGGGTTGCCAGGCGTGCCGCCCTGGACGATCACGTTGCCCTTGCCGTCGAGCGTCTTGACCATCCACTCGGCGAGCATCGCGCCGAGGCCGATCTGCGTCTCGGTAACCCGCGTTAGGTAGTCCTTGCCGATCTCGCCGAACGGCGCATCGCCCGTGGTGAAGGGAACGACGGCGATGCCGGCGTCCAGCGCCTGGCGCATGACCTTGAGCTGAGCCACGCCGGTATCGGCAAAGACGACGATGACGTCGAATTCCTGCGCGATAAGGCCGCGAATGTCGGCGATCTGCTTCTCGGCCTTGAACTCGCCGTCGGTGTAGCGGACTTCCTTGATGTTGGGACACTTGGCCGCCTCATCCTCGAACTCCGCACGGGTGATCTGGCGCCAGTAGTTGCCACCCCAGCCGTCGGAATAGGCGACCTTGAGTTCCTTGGTCCCGCAATACTTGGAGATATCCTCCATCTCCGTGATGCCGCCGCGCTTGTCGGGGGCGAGGTCGACATCGGAAAACGCGTTCTGCGCGGCGCCCGGCGAGACTGCGGCGAACTGCCAGGCGAACGCCAGCACGGTAGCGACACCGACACGGCTGATTATTTGAGACATTCTTCCCTCCCTTTGAATGTCGCGTGCCGCTTCTCTTGAACTGGCCGAGCGGCTATAACGACTGATGAAGTATAAATAGGATTCTTTGATTTTCCAATCTGGATTCGCAAGGGGAGGCGCGTTCGAATGAAACTGAGCACCGACAGGATTCTGACCACCCACACCGGCAGCATGCCGCGTGGCGAGCCGCTGAGTTCGATGCTGATCGAACAGGAGGAGGGCAAGCGGGTCGACCTGAAGAAACTTGACGACGTGACCGACGACCGGGTCGCCTACATCATCAAGAAGCAGATTGAAGTCGGCATCGACATTGCCAATGACGGCGAGCAGGGCCGCGTTGGATTCCAGACCTATGTGCCGCAGCGCTGGAGCGGTTTCGGCGGCAAGTCGAGCCGGCCTTTCGGCAGGGAGTTCGTGGATTTTCCCAAGTTCACCGAGCGCATGCAGGCGCGCATCCCCAAGACGGGCCGGGTGTTCGATGCGCCCGAGGCGATCGACGAAGTTCACTATCACGGCACTGCACAGTTGCAGAAGGAGATCGACCGCATAAAGCGCCAAGCGGGAAGCGCCGCCGCGAACGTCTCCAACTGGTTCATGAACGCGCCGTCGCCCGGCATCATCGCCTCCACCATGCTGAATGCCTATTACGACACCGACGAGGCCTATCTCGACGCCATCGCCAAGGAGATAGCGCAGGAATACAAGGCGGTGGTGGATGCCGGCTACATCCTGCAGGTCGACGCACCCGATCTCGCGATGGAGCGGGTGCTGCTCTATCAGGACCTCACCGACGAAGAATTCGTCGAGCAGACCCAGAAGCATGTCAACGCGCTGAACAAGGCGCTCGAGAACATTCCGCGCGAAAGCGTGCGGCTGCACGTGTGCTGGGGCAACTGGGAAGGGCCGCATTGCTACGACGTGGAGATGGAGGTGCTGTTGCCGATCGTCTACCAGGCCAAGGTCGGCGCGATCGGGCTTGAGTTCGCCAATCCGCGGCACCAGCATGAAACGACAGCCCTCAAGGCGAACAGACCGCCTGAAGACATGGCCATCATCCCGGGCGTGATCGATTCCAAGTCCAATTTCGTCGAACATCCCCAGGTCGTGGCCAACCGCATCCTGGCAGTGGTCGATGCAGTCGGGGACAGGGAACGGGTCATCGCGGGCGTCGATTGCGGTTTCGGCACTTTCACCGGCTGGGAGTGGGTGGCGGAGGATGTGGTCTGGGCGAAGCTCAAATCGCTGAGGGAGGGCGCCGCCATCGCCTCAAAGCAGCTGTGGGGATAGCTGGCGTACTATTGGTCACCCAAGTCTGAGCGCGTTTATGGCTTCCTCAGTCGCGCGGGACGGGCTGTCATCCGGCTTGTAGAGGTAGTCGAGGATTCTCCGAGAGGTCGGCACGCTGCGGTTCGAACTGGATGATGAATGGGCCGTCCAGCGCGCCCGCCACATCACTCTGGAAAGCGTCGGCCAATTGCGCGATGATCCCGCAATCAGAGCGCAATGCCGAATACTACGGTGGACTACGCCGTCCGCTCCACCACGTTCCGGGGCACGATCGCATGGAGGCATAGCTCTCTCCGCCTCATTTGCGCAGGGATAGTGTGAGAGGGAGCGGATGCAACGGCGCGTGGGGGAGACATGCGCAAGTGTCTTTTGGGGCTGCTCCTGGTCGTGGCGGCAGCCTGGAACTGGGAAGCGTTCGCAGGCGAGCGTCGGATGGCGCTGGTCATCGGCAATGGCGCCTACACCGGCGCGGGGCGCCTCGCCAATACCACCAATGATGCGACCGCGATCGCCGGCGTACTGGATGAACTCGGCTTCGAGGTCACCCTGGTCCTCGACGTCGACCGGCGCGCCGCGATCTCGGCCATCGATGCTTTTGGTCAGGCCGTGGTCGGCGCCGACATCGCCTTCCTCTTCTATGCCGGGCACGGCATGCAGATCGGCGGCCAGAACTTCATGCTCCCGGTGGACGTCGACATTTCCAGCGAGCGGGCCCTTCGCTACAGCGCCATCGACATCGGCGAGGTGGTAGCGGAGACCGAGCGCAGCGCGCGTGTGGCGCTGATCGTGCTCGACGCCTGCCGCGACAATCCCTACGTCGACGTGGTGGCGCAATCGATGCGGGAAGAGCGCGCCGCGCGACCGCTCCAGGGCCTCTCGGCCATGCAGTTGTCCGGGCGCGGCGCCATCGTCGCCTATGCGGCAGCGGCCGGTGAGGTCGCCAGCGACGGCGGTGGCAAGCATTCGCCCTATACCGAGGCACTGCTCGCCGAGATCGGCAGTCCGGGCGTCGAGGTCGGCCTGATGTTCCGCCGCGCCGCGGGCCGGGTGTTCGACGCAACGCGCGGCAGTCAGCGGCCGGAACTGCTCGTCCGCCTCGTCGAGGAAGTCTACCTCAACCCCGCGCCGATGGTGGCGAATGCGGTTGCGACCGCGCAGCTTTCTGCCGATGCACCGACCCCTCACCGAAACAAAGTTGGCGCTGCGGACGGGTCTTCGGCGGCAGATGGAGGTGGGGAGAATGGCCCTTCGGGCATGCGAGCCGAGCCGGCCACACAGCCGGCAGCAGAAACGGTCGACGTCGCCGCGGCATCCGAAGCGGGAAACGTGGCCGTCAGGTCGACGCGCCGCGAAGGCTTTTTCGGCAACCGTATTGTGCGCAAGCCAGTTTGGGCGGACAGCGTGGCGGTTCCGTCGGCTTCCACATTCCGGCCCTCCCGCCCTGTACCGATCGCCGAGCGCGACGGCAACGACAGTTACGGGACAGCGCAGGATCTGCCCATCGACGCCCTCGTGGATGCGCGCATCGCACCGCGCGGTGACCCCGACTGGTATGCGCTCGAGCTGCCGATCGCGGGCCTTCTGCAAGTGACCGCGGAGCGTCCGTCAGGCGAGATCAATCTCTTTGCCCGCGTCTGGGACGCCGATAGGCGCGTGGTCCGCGATTGGCAGAGTGCCGAGCGTCCCGGCGACGAATTCGCGGCAGCCTTTGCCCTTCCGGCGCCCGGCCGCTACATGGTCGAAATCGTCGACGGCGACAACAATGCCGACAGCGCGGAGTCCTTCTCGCTCGCCTTTGCCTTCGAGCCGTCGAACGATCCGCTCGAGCCCAACGACAGCATCGGCGCGGCGCGACCCATTCCGCTACCGGCTGACTTCGCGCCCGCGATCTTCCCGCGCGGGGACCGCGACTGGATGAGCGTGTGGGCGCCAGAGTCCGGCCTGCTGACGCTTCGTGCGGAAAACGTGCCGAAGGATCTCGATGTCTACATGCGCCTCTGGGACGCAGCAGGAAACGTCGTGCGGGACTGGCAAGGCCCGGCTCGCGCGGGTGGCGACGTCGTCCTGGAAGCGGAAGTCGCCGTGCCGGGCGTCTATTCGGTGGAGATGACGGACGGGAACAACGATGCCGAGAGCGTCGTCCCGTTCTCCTTCTCCGCCCGCTTCGAACCGGTCGCGGATGCCGCCGAGCCGAACGACAGTTTCGGTGCGGCAGCGCTCGTCGCGAGTACCGGAGCTTTCCAACTGGCGGTGTTTCCGCGCGGAGACAGCGACTGGCTCGCCATCGATGTCGACCATCCTGGCGAATTGAGCGTGCATGCCAGCGATGTGCCGCCAGAGATCGATCTCCACATGCGCGTCTGGACCGCCGACAAGGCCGTCCTGCGCGACTGGATCGCTCCGCTCCGCCGAGGTGGCGACACGGAAGGTTTCGCCGATCTGCCTTCATCCGGGCGCTACTTCGTCGAACTGGCGGACGGTAACTCCGATGCTTCGAGCAGGGCGCTCTACGATCTGGATATCGCGTTCACGCCGCAACCCGACCAGTACGAACCGAACGACGACATCGGCGCCGCGACTCCGCTGACGCCGGGCGGGGAGGTCCTGTTCAACATCCTGCCGAGGGGCGATCACGACTGGTTCCATGTCGAGGCGCCCGGGCAGGGCGAACTCGCCGTCACCATCGACGAGGGGCCGGAGAGCCTCGACCTCCACTACCGGGTCTGGAACGCGGACCGCCAAGTCATCCGAGACTGGGTCGCGCCCTATCGCAAGGGCGGGCTGACCGAAGGGTTCGCCGACCTGCCGGCGGCAGGCCCCTACTTCATCGAGATCGTCGACGGCAACAATGACGAGCGCTCGATTGACCATGCCACGCTCAGGACCGTCTTCACCGCGACCGGCGACCGCTTCGAGCCGAACGGCGGCTTTGGATCGGCCGCGCCGCTCGCGGCGGGTCATGCGGCGGAGGCGACGATCCTGCCGCGCGGCGACGCGGACTGGTTCGCCATCGAGGCGCCGCGCGGGGGCGAGGTTTCGGTCCTCGTGGAAGACGTGCCCCCCGATCTCGACATCCATGTGCGCCTGTGGGACGCCGAGGGTGCAGCGAGCGGCTGGATCGGCCCACCACGGCAGGGCGGCGTGACCGACGCACGCTTTCCGGTAAAAGGTCCGGGGCTCTATCGGCTCGAGATGGTCGACGGCAACAACGACCAACGCTCGCCGCTACCATTCCGGTTCAAGGTCGACTTCCGGTGAAGCAGCAAGCGGGATCTGCGTATTCTCCCCTGCCGCACTGTCCGAACCGTGACGTACGACTACCGGCTTGCTCATGGATGCATTGAGGGAGGGCAACCATCAGACGCGCTTGCCGCAGCGCGGTGACAATCGGCGGCTCGTGTGGGACCCCGATCGAGGACGGCGTCCGATACCGGCACTATCGGCGTCCTATTCGCATTGACCGGACGTCGTCGTCGTGCGATCTTCCATGGAAGATAGTTGAGGAGAGCTCATGCACCCTATCGGTTTCGCGGACTTCCTGGATCGCGCGAGCACGGAACTGCTCAGGATGGAGGAGCAGAACAGGCTTCCCGAGGGGCTCCGCGTGCATCCGGATATGTATGAAATGCTGGCCGCGGCGCGCCGCCGGGAACTCGAAGACGGCTTTCCGCTCATCGTGCTCGGCATGCCGGTCGAACCCGATGCCGCCCTCGGCGCGCATGAATACAGGGTGACCGCCTGAAAGCCGCACCGCGCCCCCGTGCAGTGAGGGTCGATCCCTTCAGTGGTAGACCGAGCCGCCATCGACGGCCAGTATCTGTCCGGTGATGAAGGCGGAATCGTCGCTCGCGAGGAAAACGGCGGCGCCGACCAGATCTTCCGAACGAGCCTCCCGCCTGAGTGCTCGGGTGGCGACGGCGGTATCCTTCGCGGCCGAATAGAATTCGGTGTTCCGCTTCATGGCATCGGTCGCCGTGAAGCCGGGCGCGATGGCATTCACCAGGATGTTGTGTCCGCCCAGTTCGTTGGCCAGCGCACGTGTCATGCTGATGATGGCTCCCTTGCTGGCGACGTAGGGCATCATCAGAGGCGTGCCCTTGAAGGCGGTGCCGGACGTGATGTTGATGATCCGTCCCCGGCCGGCGTCGCGCATGGGCCCCGCCGCGGCCCTGCAGCACAGAAACGTTCCGAACGTGTTGATCCGGAATATCCGTTCCCAGTCGTCCAGCGACGTCATCTCGAACGGAGTGGGCTTCAAGGTCGAGGAGATCGCGGCGTTGTTGATAAGGATGTCGAGCTGGCCGAAGTTTTCCAGTGTGGCTTCGATCATACGGCCAACGCTGTCTTCGGAAGCGACGTCCGCCTCGATCCCGATGCAGGTGTCTTTGTCTCCCAGACTTTCCGCCGCCGCGGCCGCGCCGCGAACATCCGCGATGACGACCTTTGCTCCCTCGGCGACGAAGCGCTCGGCGAAGGAAAGCCCAATCCCGGAGGCACCGCCGGTGACGATCGCGGTCCGGCCGGCGAGCCTCATCCTGCCGCCTTGCTTGGGGACGTGCTGTAGCCTTCTATCATCTTGACCAGGAACTCGTTGCCGGCCCTGCGCTCCGAAAGCGGAATCCGATGAAACGCGGCGGCGATGTCGAAGCGGGAACTGATCGCTTCCAGGGCCACGTCCGTCACTTCCTTCCCCTTCTCGGTCAGGTGGATCTGCCAGCTGCGCTTCCTGGTCGCGTCGGGGATGCGATCGACAAGGCCGCGCCTCGTCAGCCGCTCCACCTGCTTGGTGACCGCGCCGGAGGTAATCAGAAGCGACTGGAAGAGATCCGTGGGCCGCATGGCAAAGGGTGCGCCGGCTCGACGGAGAGCCAGAAGAATGCGCATGTCGCCGGTGCCCATGTCAAAAGTGGCCTGCGTGTAGCTTCTGAATTCGTTCTCGAGCAGCGACGCGAGACGAAGTATCGACCCGATAAGCCCGAACAACTCGGGATCGGAGTTCGGCAGTTCGCGGGCCCAGAGTTCCGCGAACGCCCGCATGTCGTCGAAGATGATACCGCTTTCGCTATTCTTCTGAGCCACGATGCATCCACAGTTTCCCAAATCCGCTGCATTGATATGGAATTTTCCGAAGCCTCACAATCATTGCGGAAGCGGATTCCGCGCCGCGTCGCGTATCGCGGCCGCAGCCTGCAACTGCGCCATCTTGCTCGCCTCGAGGCTTGCCCGCATGCCGAAGAACAGGTGGGTGACGCCGGAATAGGTGACGTGTGTCGCCGGGACGCCTGCTTCCAGCAGCTTTTGGGCGTAGGCGACCGCGTCGCCGCGGAGCGGGTCGCATTCCGCCGAGATCAGCAGGGCGGGCGCCGCGCCTGACACGTCGTCCGCACGCAGGGGTGAAACGCGCCAGTCGTCCGCATCCGCGGTCTGGCCGACACCATAGGTCCGGAAGGTGTGGGCGACGTCGTTGCTGGTCAGCATGTAGCCCTCCCGATAGAGTTCGTGCGTCTCGCTTTCCATCCGCGCATCGAGGCCGGGATAGACGAGCACCTGCAGGAGGATGTCCGGCTCCGCCGCGTCCCTGGCGCTCAGCGCTGCCGCGGCTGCGAGGTTGGCGCCGGCGGAATCACCCAGGAGCATCAACCTGTCGCCCGGCAACCCTTCATCCTTGCCATGGCGGGCCACCCAGCGCAGCACGGCCAGCACGTCGTTCAGGCCGGCGGGAAACGGGTTCTCGGGGGCGAGCCTGTAACCGACGTTGACCACGGCCTGCCCGGAATCGTTGGCAATATGTCGGGACACGTCGTCGAAGGTGTCGATGCTGCCCGCGATCCAGCCGCCGCCATGCATGGCGACAACCACGCCTTGCGCGGACGCCGGACAATAGATGCGCACGGGGACCTCGTGTCCATCCTCGGCGGTCACGGGGCGGTCCCACACCCTGTCGATGTCCGGACCCTTGGGGCGGGCGCGTGCCCTCTCCTCGGACTTGGCCCGAACGTCCGACGGGGCGAGCCCGGCGATCGTCGGCTGGCCTATTGCGGCCTTGATGAGGGGACGCAGTTTCGGATGGATGAACGCCATGTCGTACCTTGTGCTTTCCGCTTTGCTAATGTGTGAGGCCCATGAGTTCCGGCAGGCGACCGGCCTGAAGGTCGAAGTCGGGGCTGTTCGCCTGATAGGTGATCTGCCCCCGGTCCATGATGATGAAACGGTCCGACAGCTCCAGGGCGAGGTCGATCCGCTGCTCGACGAGGATCATCGACAGGGACCCGTCCGCGATGATTTCCCGAAGCACGGAAATGAGATGTTCGACCACGACCGGCGCAAGGCCTTCCGATGGCTCGTCCATCAGGATCAGCCGGGGATTGCCGAGCAATGCCCGCGCGATCGCCAGCATCTGCTGTTCCCCGCCGGAGAGTTGCGATCCGAGGTTGTCGAGGCGCTGGCCGAGCCGGGGCAGCAGCTCCAGGACCTTCTCGCGCGTCCAGCGACCCGGCCGCGATGCAATGGACAGATGCTCGCGGACGGTCAGCGTCGGAAACACCTCGCGGTTCTGGGGAACATAGCCGAGCCCCGCACGCGCACGCTGATAGATCGACAGCGGCACCAGATCCTGCCCGTCGAGACGCAGGCGACCCGATTTCGCACTGGTCCTCCCGGCAACGATTTCGAGGAGCGTCGTCTTGCCGACGCCGTTGCGCCCGACGATCGCAAGGCACTCGGCATCGCCGACGTTCAGGTCCACGTTCTCCACGACGATCGTGGGACCCCAACCGCCGGTGAGACGTTCGGCCTCAAGCATGTGCCACCTCGGAAGCGAAACGCGTCTGCCCCGCCTTGCCCAGATAGACCGACCTGACCTCCTCGGAGCTCATCACCTCGATCGGGCTGCCGGTCATCAATATCTTCCCTTCAACCAGAACGGTGACCGTCGAGGCAAAGCGGCGGACCACCTGCATGTCGTGCTCGATGAGCAGTATCGCGATCTCCGGAGGGAGGCGGTCCAGCGCGTCGAGGAGGATGCCGGCCTCGGTCGATGGAATTCCCGCGGTCGGTTCGTCGAGAAGCAGGACCTTGGGCCTGAGCGCGAGGGCGATGGCTATCTCGAGAAGCCTCTGCTGACCGTAGGCCAGCTGGTCGACCCGCGTCCGGGCCACGTCGCCGAGGCCGAGCTGCTCCAGGATCTCATGCGACCGGCCGATCAGGTCGGTATTCCGGTACGCCGGCCGCCAGAGCCGGAAGCTGGCGCCGGCCCGTTCGCTGATTGCAAGATAGACGTTTTCAAGCACCGTCAGCCCACCGAAAAGGTTCGACACCTGGAAGGTGCGGACCAGCCCTTCACGCGTGCGCTGCGATGGGGAGGACCGGCTGATGTCGCGTCCCCCCAGCAGGATCCGGCCGCCGCCGAGAGCGAGGACGCCCGAAAGGAGCGCCACCAGCGTCGACTTGCCCGCGCCGTTCGGCCCGATGAGCGCGTGGCGTTCACCGGGGCGAAGCCGAAGCGTGACGTCCTGTGCCACCTTCAGCGCGCCGAACGACTTCTGCAGGCCGATCGCTTCGAGGAGGTTGTCCGTCACCGGGGTTCTCCATTCGGGTGCTTGCCTCGAGAACGCGCGATCACCTTGTGAAGCACACCGTGAATGCCGCCACGCGCCACCAGCATGACGAAGACCAGCATGAATCCGATGATGATCATCCAGGCGTGCGGGTTCCACTCCTTGCTCATGTCCTTGATGAGCAGGTAGACGGGCGCGCCGAGGAGAGCCCCGTAGAGGTGGCCCACACCTCCGAGCACGAGTATCACCACTACGTCGATCGACTTCTCGACGCTCAGGACTTCGAGACCGACGAACTCGGACGTCTGGGCGAGCAGGGCGCCTGCAACCCCTGCGATGAAGGCGCTCAGCGCATAGGCAAGGGTCAGTTGTGCAAGGACCGATGAGCCCAGCAGGCTCATGCGCAGGCGATTTTCGCGGACGCCGCGCAGCGCCAGTCCGAAGTTCGACGTCGTCAGCCTGTGGCACCCGTAGAAGGCCAGAGCGAGCCAGGCCAGCACGTATAGGTAGTCGGTCGTGCCGTAGATCGACCACTCGAAGATGCCGAGTACCGGGCTGAACGTCATCCCGTACAGCCCGTCGTCTCCACCCGTCAGCCACGTGAGCTTGTTCGCGGCCTCGAACAGGAAGACGCCGACGGCCAGCGTGACCATGACCAGAGGCAATCCCGTCAGGCGCAGGATGAAAGGCCCGAGCGCCCCCGCCAGCGCGGCCGCGCAGAGGCCCGAGATCACGACGCCGGTGATCGGCTCCTGCCAGCCGGCAAGGGCCAGCCATCCAGCGGTGTAGGCCCCGACGCCGAAGAACGCGGCATGACCGAGCGTGACGATGCCCGCCATGCCGAGCGCCAGGTCGAGGGAGAGGGCAAACAGCGCGAAGATGCCGATGTAGGCGGCAAGAGAGAGGCGGTCCGGAAAGACGAAGAAGACGGCCAGCGCCAGCGCGAAGACGACCAGCGCGATCATCGGCAAACGCGGCCGGTCGAGGGCACTCAGGCCCGTGGAAGAGACGGTGATCTTCATCGTGCCTATCCCTGCCTGGCGAACATTCCGGCCGGGCGCATGGCGACCGCCGCGATGACGAGTGCGTAGATGGCGAAGCCGCCCAGTTCCGGAAGGTAGTAGCGCGCCGCGGTGTCGGCGATGCCCACCACCATTGCGACGACGATCGACGACTTGATGTTGCCGAAGCCGGAAAGTGCCACGATGATCAGGATGATGGTCAGGTACTTGATCGGATAGAGCGGCTCCAGGGGAAACAAGCCGGCACCGATGGCGCCGCCCAGTGCCGCGAGGCCGGTACCGGCCGCGAAGGCGAGCATCACGATGCGCTCCACATTGATGCCGGTCGCCTGCGCCATGCTGCGGTTGTCGACCGCCGCGCGGAGCTTCGCGCCGAGGGTAGTCCGGTCAAAGACAAGCCAGAACCCGAGAATGATCAGCGCGCCGACGGCGAGCAGGAAGACGCGGTAGACCGGGAACGAACGCCCGAACAGGTCCACCGATCCGCTCAGCACCTCCGGCAGCCTGATGGTGAAGACGTTCGGCCCGAACGTCAGGGCCAGTCCTCCGACGAAGATGAATGCTATGCCGACCGTCAGCAGGATCTGGTCCAGTTCGGGGATGTTGTAGAGACGTACGTAGATCGTGCGCTCCGCCAACGCCCCGAGAGCCGCGACGAGAATGACCGCCGCGGGAACGGCGACGAAGTAGTGCATGCCGGCCTGGTTCATCAGCAATATGGTGAGATATCCGCCCAGGGCGGCGAAGGCACCATGCGCGAGGTTCGGTACGCGCATCAGCCCCATGGTCATGACCAGCCCGACGGAGATGATGAAGAGCACGGCGCCATATGTGCCGCCGTACAGAATGATGAACGCCAGCGAGGCGAGAAACTGCTCCATGGAAGCACTCCAACCGCAGGGAAGAAGCGCCGGACCATGCGCAAGGCTGCACGCCTGCGCATGGTCCGACTGTGCAGGCTAGTTCTCCATCCACTCCTTGGACGGCGCCTCGACGGCTTCCAGTTGGTCGACGATCGCGTTCTGCAGCTTGCCGTCCACCTTCTGGACTTCGCGCAGATAGATGTTCTGCACGAGCTCACGCGTCTCGGGATCGATCTTCATGGGACCGCGTACGCCGTTCCAAGAAAGACCCTTCACCGCCTCGACAGCGTCCGGGCCGCTCCAGTCCTTGCCTTCCTGGGATTTCACCATCTCGTAGATGAGATGCGCACCGTCATAGGCGGATGCGCTGGCGAAGTCGGGCTGTGTATCGGGACCGTAGAGTTCCTTCAGCTTCGCGATGAACGTCTTGTTCTCCTCATTGTCCAGGGCCTCGGCATAATAGAGCGCGCCTTTGAAGCCTACGACGGAGTCGTCATACTGCGGCAGGATGTGGTCTTCTGCCTCGCCCATGCCGACGACGAAATTGCTTTCGACCAGGCCTCTCTCGGCGAGGGCACGCAGCAGCCCGATAGCGGGTGCGCCCGGCGGGACGAAGACGTTGATGCAGTCCGTCTCGGTCGAAGCGATGCCTTCGACGATGGCGGCGAAGTCCACCGTGTTGAGCGGCACGCGAACCTCGCCGACGATCTGGCCGCCCTCCGACTCGAAAGTCTTTCGGAAGGCTTTCTGCGCATCGTAGCCGGGCTGATAGTCAGACACGACGATGTAGCACTTCTCCGCGCCCTGCTTGCGCGCGAAGGTCGCGCCCGCGCTCGAAGACTGCGCGATGTGCTGTCCGCTCTTCAGGAAATACTGCGAGCCGGCCAGGACGGACGGGGACGAGGCGATGAAGGTTATGGCGGGGGTCTTCGTCTGCTCGACGATCGGCCCCACGGCAAGTGCCTCCGACGACAGGGCGAACCCGCCCAAGATGTGCACCTTCTCGCGGACGATCAGTTCCTCCGCGAGGCGCTTGCCCACAGCGGGATTGGGGCCGCCGATGTCCCGGTAGACGAACTCGATCTCGCGACCGCCCGCGGATTTGCCGTGGAGCGCCTGATAGACCTCGATACCCCGATGGAAGCCCCGGCCGTTCTGCGCGAATGGACCCGTGTCGTGGCTCAGAATGCCGACCTTGATCTGGTCCTGCGCGTCCGCGGTGACCGGCAACCCGACCACGAGCGCCGTGACTGCGGCGAATGCCGCCAATTTTCTCTTAAGTTCGAACATTGGTACTCCTCCCTGAGTTCAAACGATGATGACGTTGGTCGAACCGGACTAAGCTCCCGCCGGTTCGTCGGATGGTTCAGATGTCCAGCACCAGCCTTTCTCCGGCCGCGGTAGAGCAGCAGATCATCATGACCTTGCCTGACGATCGCTCGCCTGGGCTCAGCACCGTGTCGTGATGGTTGAGACTGCCCTCCAGGACCGCGACGCGGCATGAGCCGCAGAAGCCTTCCATGCAGGAAAAGTCGACTTCGACGCCTTCATCGAGAAGCGCATCGAGAATGGTGACGCCTTCGGGCACGACGATGCTCCGCCCGGACTTCGCCAAGACGACCTCGAAGCCTCCCTGCGGAGCGGACACTGTCTCTCCCGTGAAATGCTCGCGGTGCAGCCTCGAAGGCTGAACATGTGCCAGTTGAGTTTCGAACGCGGCGATCATGGGGCCCGGTCCGCAGCAATAGAAGTGGGATCCGTCGGGGGCCGCGTCCGCGATCGCCCGGAAGTCGATGGGGCCTCCTCCGGCGTCCTCGAAGTGGAGCCGGACCGTCGAACCTTCAGGCAGCGGCAGCTTCCGCAGGTCGTCGACGAAGGCGGCGTCCTGGCGCGACCGCGCACCATAATGGAAGTGGAACGGGCGGCCGAGCCGGCAGAGACGCAGCGCCATCGAGAGCAGGGGCGTGACGCCGATCCCACCGGCGAACAGGACCGAACAGCTGGCGCGCTCCTCCAAAAGGAAGTTGTTTCGGGGACGGCTGACTTCGAGCCGGTGCCCGACGTCCAGAAGGTCGTGGATATGGGCGGAGCCGCCGCGGCCGCCGGGTTCGCGCTTTACTGCCAGCCTGTAGCGGTGCCGTTCGGCAGGATCGTTGACGAGGGAATAGCTGCGCCGCAGACCGTTCGGAAGATGCAGGTCCACGTGCGAACCGGCCGTGAACGCGAGGAGTTCGCGACCGTGCTCCGGGCAGAGCTCGATGGCGACGATGTCGGCCGTCAGCTTCTCCACACGCCCGACCAGGACCGCCTGCGTGGCAGGCGGCGCCAGGTCGAAACCGGCGCCATGTTCCATGTTCACGGTTCTTCGCTCCAGATCCGGCGGATCGTAGGCCGCGGCCCGGTTGCCAGCGGCTTCGCCGCGCTCGGGCGCAGCCATAGGACGGCAGGCGACCTATTCGGCCGCATTCAGGAGTTCCATGTTGCCGGGAAGCAGCCTCTGCCAGCTTTCGTTCTTCCGCACCGTCGTGTCGATCAGCGAGTGAACGCCCGAGAAATCCTCGACCCGCAGCCCTATCGGATCGCCACCTTCTTCGACCCGCCGGATCGATTCCAGAAGCCTCGCGCGCAGATGAACGACGGCACGGTCCGCGGGCACCATGTGTTCCTTGGTGCGATCGACGATCGGCCCCATGGATACGGCGAGAACGGCGTCCTCCTGCTCGATACCGCTGAAGCCGGCAAAGCTGGTGTTCATGCGATGCCGATCCTGGTTCATGCGGTTCACCTCCCACGAAGCCCGGAACAGGCAGTCCTCCTCGCGCCAGAAGCGCTCGTCGTTCAGGCCGAGGATCGCCTTGACGCCATGGCGGTCCGCCTTCTTCTGACCGTGGCAGACGATGTAGGTGCTCGTGACGTGGTCGTTCTGCGGCACCTCGAACAGGAAGTACTGGAAGGTGTTTGGAGCCGGGATGATCCTGCCGGTCGGGAAGATCACCGGCGTCACGCGAACGCTGAAGCTCTCGTCTCCGTTCTCGTCGACCGGGCCGCGCCGCTTGGCGGCATAGTGATAGCCATACTCCGTGTCGACGATGTCGAGCACCGGGGCATGATCTTCCACCGCCATGACGCCGAGATCGAACTCCTCGTCCTTGTTCTTGGCGATCGCGACGTGGTCGTGATGGAGGATCCCCACGTGGGACGAGTCCGTGCCGCCCTCCCAGAGCTGCAGGTAGTTCGCGGCCGTGTCGACCCTTAGGGCCACCCGGTTTTCGTTCGGGCCTTCCATGAAAAGATAGTGCTGGAAAGGCGGCTGCTTTTCCTTCGGACCGATATAGGTCCAGATCAGCCCGCCCGCTTCCCGTACGGGGAAGGCCGGAGCCTTCAGGCGCTGTCTGAACTTCTCGTTGCAGTGGTTCGGCGTCTCCTGGATCGTGCCGTCCACGGCGAACTTCCAGCCGTGGTAGAGACAGCGGATGCCGTTATCCTCGACGCGCCCCAGCGCCAGCGAGACCCGACGGTGCATGCAGAACTCGTCGAGCACACCCACTTCGCCGTCCGTATTACGGAAGACGACAAAGGGCTCGCCCAAAAGCATGCTGCGCAGCGGCGCACAATCCGGATGGGGAAGCTGATCGGACGTCGCGATGGGCAGCCAGTACCGCCGCATGGTCTCGCCCATCGGCGTACCGGCGCCGACCTGCGTGAGGCGATCGTTTTCCTCGCGTGTAAGCATGAGCATTTCCTCCCATAACCGGCTCAAGCATCATCCGCGGAAGATAATCACATCTCGCCAGATGGGTCAATGATATCTTCCAAGGAAGATTATAGCGGAGGGGTCGGGATGCTCGGAAGCCCTTTCCCCGGGGCTCGTTCCGTGGGGCATTCCGAGCGACATCTCTCGCATGCTGCGGCTCCCGCGGTCCGTCGGGGGGATCGTGAGCAATGGAGTTTTCAGGCGGCGATTGCCGATTGCCGCATCTGGTGCGCGGGGAGGCCAGCCCCAGTCGCTCGCGGGCTCGGTGGAGAAGCTTCGCGCCCGCCCGACACATCACAGCACCCATTCAGGCCCGGTCTACCCGAGCAGAGAGCTCGGGATCGCGTCAGTGTCCGGACGATTTCATTCCAGGGGCGGAGCCCTCGGTGTCCTGGCGCAGGGCGACGGTGGCGTTCACGGCGGCAAGGTAGTTGCGGTCGGAGAAGTCGAGCAGCAGGTCCAGTTCGGCTTCCGAATATCGCCCAAGCTCTTCGGTCCAGGAAGCGAATGCGCGGCGATTGATGGCGCGGATTTCTTCGATGCGGTGCGGGACCGGCTCCAGGAACCAGCGGCGGCGGTCGCGCGGATCACGCTTGCGCTCGATGTAGCCCGCGCGCTGGATACGATCCACGACGCCGGTTATCGCGCCGGTCGTCAGCCCCGTCTCCACCGCCAGTTGCCCCGGCGTGACGTTCTGGCCGAGCGTGATGATGAACAGGCACTCCAGATCCGTCTGATTCAGGCCCAGCTTGCTGGCAAGCACGCCGCTGTACAGGGTCCGCTGGGCGCTCGCCGCGCGGATCTTGCGTTCCAGTTCGGCGATGCGCGCCTCCTTGCTCCGGGATGTGTTCGCCGGATTTTGCTGCTTGACAGGCATCCCAAAACTTCTCTTAATCGCTGAGCATCTTAGCCACTAAGATAAATTCCGGTGCGCTTCAAGGGGCCGGTGCGGATCGAAAGTCTGGACTTCGGGGCATGCAGGCTGGGGGCATGAGAATTCCAATCATCATAGACACCGATCCGGGCCAGGACGACGCGCTGGCGATCCTGCTGGCGCTGAGCGCGGGACTCGCGCTGGACATCGCGGGCATCACCACTGTCGCGGGGAACGTCGGCGTTGCGCAGACGACCGTCAATGCCCTGCGTGTCTGCCAGCTTGCCGGGCGGCCGGACGTGCCCGTCCATGCCGGCTGCGCGCAGCCGATCCTGCGGCCCCTGCACACGGCGGAATTCATGTGTGGGGCAGATGGCCTGGCCGGAATGGACATACCAGCGCCGCGCCGGCCGGCACAACCGTCCCATGCGGTTCCGTTCCTGATCGATTGTATTCGCGGCAGCGGCTCGGGGATGACGATCTGCGCCCTGGGGCCGCTCACCAACATCGCGCTGGCGCTGCTCCAGGCCCCCGACATCAAGGACAGGATCGAGCGGCTCGTCATCATGGGCGGTGCCCGCGACCTCGGCAACATGACGGCTGCCGCGGAGTTCAACTTCTTCGTCGACCCGCATGCGGCAGCGGTCGTCTTCAACGCGGGTCTGCCGATCACGCTCTTTCCGCTCAACGCCACCTATCAGGCGGTCGCGACGCCTGCCCGGCTGGCGTCTTTCGCTGCGAAGGGGCCGGTCGGCACCGCGATCCTGTCCATGCTCCGGCGCGAGCGTCCGGGGGGAGCCGCGCTTGGCGGAGACGGCGGTCACCCGATGCACGATGCCTGCGTCATCGCCTATCTGCTCTGGCCGACGCTCTTCGAAGGCCGGGACTGCCATGTCACGATCGAGACCGCGGAAGGGCCCACGGTCGGCCGGTCGACGATCGACTGGTGGGGTCGCGGCGGACAGCCCGCCAACGCGCATGTCGTCGGCTCGCTCGACGCAGACGCCATGTTCGCCCGCATCGCCGCGAGCGTCCGGGTGCTGGACGAAATGGTACACGAGAGATCGAAAGCGCTGACATGACACATATGCTTGCCGACTTCAGCGGGAAAGCGGACCGCGCGATCGAGGCGATGAAGGAGGCCGCGATGCTGGCCCGGCGCGAACACGCCGCCGCCGAACTCACACGCCACATGCTGCTGACCACGCGCAAATTCGCGCATCTTGGCAGGGAAGGGGCGATCGAGGCCGTGGTTGCGGACTGGCTCGGCGCCTGGCACCTAAAACGGGACGAATGGCCCGAGATCGCGGCCGAGATGGAAGCGCTCACCGGAGCTTTCTATGACTATTGCCTCGAGCCTTCCGATGCTGCGGACCGCGCGGTGCGCGATGCCTGGCAGGGGCTCAAGAAGGTCCATGACACCGATGCGCGCACGCTGGAAGACCAGATGGCGTGGCGGTCCATGTGCGCGCATGGCTGGTGGGGCGACGTAAGTCCACCGCCTCCGGGATATCGGGACCATGACGCAGGGCGGGCGATCATGCCCTTCTGGGCGAAGAGTTGTCCGCCGCAGTGCCTGGGGTGAGGTACATGCAGGAGAGCCACCGCCGCATCACGCTTGCCGCTCCCGCCGGGCCGGCCGTCTCTGCCCCGGATCGTACCGCATGAGTCTCAAGAGCGTCATCGAGGTTTACGGCACCCTGCTGGCGGGGTTGGCTCTCTTCGTGTTCCTGCTCATTTTCGCGGACAACTTCAGTTCGGCGGCCAACCTTCTGAACGTACTGAAGCAGGCGAGTTTCCTTTCGATCCTCGCCATCGGGTTCACCTTTGCGCTGATCACATCCGAACTGGACCTGTCTTTCGCCAACGTCTGCAGCCTCTCCGCCGTCGTCATCGGCAGCCTCATCTCCATCGATGTCGCCTGGCCCGTCGCCGTCTGCGCCGGTATCGCGGTTGGAGTTTCGGCAGGTCTGCTGAACGGTTTCCTGGTGACCATGCTCAAGGTGCCGTCGCTGATCTCGACGCTCGGCACCGCCTCCGTCGCGAACGGGCTCGCATTCATGATCACGGGCGGAGTCGCCTTCGTCGGGCGTTGGGATGCCAATTTCCTTTACCTCGGCCGCGGAAAGATCGGACCCGTGCCGGTGATCATACTCTTCACGATGGTACTCATTCTGGTCGCCGTCGTCCTCTACACGCAGACGCGGACCGGCGTTCACATGCAGGCCACCGGGGAAAACGAGGAAGCGGCGCGCCGGTCGGGCATCAATACACGAAGCTGCAAGATCCTTGGGCTGACGCTGGCAGGCCTTGCAGCGGGCATCACAGCCGTGTTCCTCGTCGCGAACCTGTCGTCGGCAGCACCCCAGATGGCCGGTGATTTCCTGCTCAACGGAATTGCCGCCACGCTTCTCGGCATGACGATGTTCACGCCGGCGAAACCCAACATACTGGGCACTGTCGTGGGTGCCCTCATCATCGTGATCCTGTCGAACGGCTTGGTGCTTCTGGGCGCACAATACTACATCCAGGACATCATGCTCGGCATCATCATCATCGCATCGGTCGCCGTGTCGGCGTCCGTTCTGAAGAGGGCGGCGTTCGCTCTGTAACAACAAAGGGGAGAAGTAGGATGAGAAAGTTCAAGGCATTGCTGGTGGCAGGCGGCCTGGCGAGCACCGCATTTTTCGCGGCGCAGGCCGCCGCTTTCGAACTGGGCGTGGTCGCCTTCCAGATGTCGGCGGAAACCCAGGCGCGCTGCGCCAATACCGTGGGCGCGGAAGCGGAGAAGCTGGGCTGGGAAGCGCAGGTGCTCAACTCCAACGGGGCGCTCGAGACTCATGCCTCGCAACTCGATAACCTCATCCAGAAGGGTGTCGACGGCCTCATCCTGTGCATGTCCAAGCCGGTGGAGTTCGATGCGCAGTTCAAGGCGGCGAAGGATGCGGGCATACCGGTCATCACGATCTCCAGCGGCGCCAGCCCGCATACGCTGTTCGACGTGACCCCCAACGAATACATCATGGCGGCGGAAGCGGCGATCTACCTGCTGGGCACCATCAACTTCGAAGGCAACGTCCTCCTGCAGCGTTTCGAATCCAACACCGGCGCGCGCATCCGTGGCAGCGTCCTCAATGCCGTGCTGGCCGAAAACCCGGCGGTAAAGGTCGTGGGCGAGCACTCCATGGCCCGCACCAAGAGCTGGCAGGACGACGTGCGTAACGGCATGAGCGCGCTGATCCTCCAGAACGCCGGCAATTTCGACGGCGTCTGGGCCTCCTTCGACGGGCAGGCGCTCATCATCGACGATCTCCTGAAGGAGAGTGGCCTGAACAAGGGAGACGTGTCGCTGGTTTCTATCGACGGCGGGCAGGAAGTTTATCGCCGCATCAAGGATCCGGAATCCATGATGACCGCGACGGTCGCAATCCCGTTCGAGGACATGGCCAGCAAGGCCGTCAACATGATGAACCAGATCGCGGTCGAGGGAAAATCCAAGGAGGAACTGGTGCCCGGCCCGTACCTGTTCATCCCGGCAACGCTGGTGGACAAGTCCAACGTCGACGAATTCCTCCAGTAGGGAAAAGCCTGCACCGCCACCGCCAGGGACGCTAGAACGCAATGCCGGTCAAGATATCGACGCGTGACATCTACAAGAACTACGGCGCCGTCGAAGCCTTGCGCGGCGTCAGCGTCGAAGTTCACGAAGGCGAGATCCACGCGATCTGCGGCGACAACGGTGCAGGCAAATCCACGCTGATCAAGATCCTGGCCGGGGTGGAACAACCCGACCAGGGGAGCTTGCTGGTCGACGGGACCGAGCGCCATTTCGACACGCCCAATGCATCGCTGCGGGCAGGCCTGGCCACGATTCATCAGGATCTGGCGGTGGCGCCGGACATGTCGATCTATCAGAACATCTTCATGGGCGCGGAACTGACGCGCAGGGTCCTGGGGCTGCGGCTGCTCGACAAGCGCCGGATGCGGAGCGACGCGATGGGCTACATGTCGCAGCTCAACGATACGATCACCGACATGAACGCCAAGGTCAACGCGCTGTCGGGCGGCCAGCGTCAGGCCGTCGCGATCTGCCGCGCATTGCGATGGAATGCCAACGTCGTGATCCTCGACGAGCCGACGGCCGCGCTGGGGGTGCGCGAAACCGAACAGGTGTTGGAACTCGTCCGGTCGCTGAAAAAGAACGGCAAGACCGTGATCCTGATCAGCCACGCCATGAACGACGTGGCCGCCGTCGCGGACCGGGTGACGATACTGCGCACGGGCAAGGTCCAGATCACGCTCGAAGGCGGCTCGCTCACCGCCGACAATCTTTCGCACTACATTTTGAGCGGTGAGGTAAACCGGGTCCACTAGTGCCAACGAAGCATGACGGGACCCTCCATGCAGCATACCCTCGCGTTCGACCTCGGCGGCAGCAGCCTGAGATTGGCGATCGTCGCAGCCGACGGCCGCTTCGTGGCCTTCGTGCGAAAGCCGCTATCCATCCAGAGCGCGGATGGGGTGGTCTTCGACGTCGATCCCATGGTTTGGTGGCGCGCGTTCGTCGACGGCTGCAAGGAGCTGGCCGCTGTCGGCCATGATCTGGCGGCGGTGACGGCCATCGCAGGCTGCGGCTTCACCCGCACACAGGTGTTCCTCGACGGGTCCGGCCGAGCGGTGCGTTCCGCCATTCCCTTCCAGGATTCCAGATCGGCCAGCCTGCTGAAGGACATGCGCGCCAACGCCCCGGAAGAGGTACGCCAGGTGATCGAAAGGCTCGGCCCGTACGAGCCGCTATCGCGCATTCTTTGGCTCAAGCAGAATGAGCCCGACAATTGGGCCGAGTTGCGCAAGGTGGTGGAGCCGAAAGACTTCCTGAACCTGATGCTGACCGGTGTCGCCGTGTCGGACACGATTTCGCAGGCCCCGATGGTCCGCGCGTTGGGCGATAGCCGGGACGACGTCCTGAATGCCCTGGGAATAAATCGCCACATCCTGCCGGACACGTACTCCCCGTTCGCGCCAGTCGGCCAGGTGCGCAAGGGGCTACCGGAACCGCTTTCCCGACTGGCGGGGGTGCCGGTCCATTGCGGATCGATCGACACGTGGAGCTGCGTGCTGGGCTCCGGCGCCCTCGTGCCGGGCCTCGCCTACAGCATTTCCGGCACCAGCGACGTGTCCGGCGTGATCTCCGACGCGGCCCATGCAGCCCAGGGTCTGCTGACGGTCGAATGGGGCGCCGGCATCTGGCAGCTAGGCGGACCGAGCCAGGGCGCCGCGACGCGCCTGCAATGGGCATTGGACCGGTTCTGTCCCGAGGCCCCGACGGCGCAGAAGCTGGAAGCCGCCGTCACGGCCGCCGGAGAGACCCCGCTGTTCCTCCCCTACCTCGATGGGGAACGCACGCCGTGGTGGGACCCGAACCTGCGCGGCGCCTTCCTGGGATTGAGCACGTCGCATCACGGAGAGGACTTCGTGCGTGCGGTGGCCGAAGGCATGAACTATCTGTCTCGCGAGATCCTGTCGCGCGCGGAACAGGCGAACGGCGTTCGCGTCGAGCACGTGAGTTTCTCTGGAGGGCTGGCCACGAGTCCCGCAGTCTGCCAGCTGAAGGCCGATGTGCTCGATCGCCCGGTCTTCGTGCCGGGAAATTCGGAAACCGGTCTCATGGGAGCCGCACTCATACCGGCATCGGGAGACCCTATGGTGTCGCGGACGCAGCCGGTCGAAGGGACTTTCTACCGGCCGGATCCCACTCGCCGCCGGTATCACGACGACCGCTTCGCGATCTTCCAGAGCGCGTCGGCGATCAATGCCGAAATCTCCCACCAGTTGGCGGGGCTGGCGAGACGCTGAATAGGCGCGGAATGGGCGACTGACGGGTAGAGGTTCGCGCGCCGCCTACGCGTCGACCTTCGCGTTCACGTGCGCTCCCGGAGGGATCGTCGGCGGCGCGTTGTTGAGCTTCTCGATGGCGAAGCCGGCGGCCGACTTGTAGCCGGCCATGAAGGCGGCGCGTTCGTCGGCCGGAATGACGGCGTCGATATCGTCGAATTCGCCGCCGCAGCGCTCGTCGACCATGTTGAGGAGGCCGAAGGGGCCGGCGCCGCGGTTGCGCAGGACCACCTGCGAGACCGGTCCGCAATGGCGTTCGTCATAGGCCCGCAACGCATTGGCTGTAAGGCCTTGTTCCACGAATGCCGCGCCCAGGAGCCGCGCGTCCATGATGGCCTGGCTCGCGCCGTTGGAGCCGGTCGGATACATGGGGTGGGCGGCATCGCCCATCAGGATGACCCGGCCGTCGCGCCAAGTCGGGACCGGGTCGCGGTCGATCATCGGGTTCTCGTAGGCCATGTCGGCGCCGCGCAGCAGCGCCGGTACGTCCAGCCAGTCGTAGGTCCACCCCTCGAAATGGTGGACGAAATCTTCGATCCCGACCGGTTTGAACCAGCCGGTTTCCTTCCACCCGTCGGAATTGTCGACCGTCACCTCGGCGATCCAGTTGATGGTGGCGAGGCCCGTTCGCGGGTCCGGCGGGGAGATCGGATAGAAGACCAGGCGATGGCGATGCGTGCCGAGGCCGACGAAGGAGGCGCCCGAGCGGATCGGCACGCCGGGGCTCGTGCCGCGCCACATTACCGCGCCGCCCCAGTGGATGGGGGGCTGGTCCGGATGCATCTGCGCCCGCACGGCCGAATGCAGGCCGTCCGCACCGATCAGCAGCGCACCCGTTACCTCCTCGATGCCTCCGTCGGACGTTTCGACGGTGGCGGTCACGCTGCCGCCGGCATCGTTGCGGTAGCCGGTCACCCGGCGGTCGAGACGCACGGCATCGCGGCCCAGACGTTCGATCACCTTGTCAAACAACAGCATCTGGAGAAGGCCGCGATGCACGGCGTATTGCGGCCAGTCGTAGCCCGCCAGCAGGCCGCGCGGTTCGGAATAGATGTCGTTGCCGTTCAGGCCGACGAGCGCCCATTCCCGCGCCGGCAGGCCGATCCGGTCGAGATCGCGCTCGCCTATGCCGAGATCGTGGAACTCGCGCACGGCGTTCGGCTGGAGATTTATACCGACGCCAAGCGGGCGAAGCTCCCTGACCGATTCGAACACGACGCATGGTACGCCGATCTGATGCAGCGTCAGCGCCATGGCGAGACCACCGATGCCGCCTCCGGCGATCAGGACGGGTCGTTCGGACATGCTTTTCATCTTCCTCCCAGGGCAGGGGTTCTTAGCAGACGGAGCCGATTTCTCAATGCCGGGGGCTAGGGGAGAAACGACGCATCGGAATAGCGTCACCGGAGCACGTTGCCAGAAGCGACGCGCGGCGCCGCCCGCTCCGGCGGTGCGCGGGGTCCCGCATCCGAAGAACGCCGGTCGCTCAGCGGAAGCCGGTCACCCGGATGACTTCCGCGGGCGAGGTCAGTCCGGCGTGCGCCTTGGCGGCGGCGTCCTGCGACATCGTGGTCATCCCGGCCGCGATCGCCGCAGCCTCGATCTCCAGATTGTCGGCCCCGCTGGAGGCGAGGCGGCTGATCTCGTCCGAAAGCGTCAGCACCTCGAACACGGCGATCCGACCCCGGTAACCCGCGCCGGCGCAACGCGAGCAGCCGACCGCGTGATGAACGCGGTCGCCGGCCCTGAATCCGACGGCCTCGTACCTGGGTTCGGCGACCAGTTCCTCCTCCGTCATGGTCGCCTCCTGCTTGCAGTGATCGCAGAGCTTGCGCACCAGGCGCTGCGAAAGCACGCCGCGCATGGCGCCGACCAGAAGATAGGTTTCCACGCCGAGATCGCGCAGGCGCGTGAATGCTGCAGTGGCCGTGTTCGCATGCACCGTCGTCAGCACGAGGTGGCCGGTCAGCGCGGCCTGCACCGCGACCCGCGCGGTGTCTCGGTCGCGGATTTCGCCGACGAGGATCACGTCGGGGTCCTGGCGCACGAAGGAGCGGATCGCGGCTTCGAAGGTGACGCCGATGGCCGGCTGGATCTGGGCCTGAACGACGCCGGGGATCTGGTATTCGACCGGGTCCTCGATGGTAACGATCTTGCGTCCGGGATCGTTGAGCTTCGACAGGGCCGCAGCGAGCGTGGTCGTCTTGCCGCTGCCGGTCGGACCCGCAACCGCGATCATGCCGTGCGTGTGGTCGAGCAGACGCTCCAGGGACCGGCGGTCCCGCGCGCCGAGGCCGACGCTGCCGAGATCAAGGAGCGCGCTCTCGCGCTGCAGGATGCGCAGGGCGACGGTCTCACCATGGATGGAGGCCAGCGTGGCGACGCGAAACTCGATGTCGCGTTCGCCGACCCTGATGCGCATGCCGCCGTCCTGCGGCTTGCGCCGCTCGGCGATGTCCATCCCGGCCAGAACTTTGATGCGGGAAACCATCGCTTCGGCCATCTCCGGGGGGGGCGAAGGCATGATGCGCAGCACGCCGTCGATGCGGAAGCGTAGAACGAGGCGTCCCCGCATCGGCTCGAGATGAATGTCGGTGGCACGCAAATCGAGCGCGCGCCTGAACATGTCGTCGACCGCCACGACCACCGGCGCACCGCTCGCCAGATCCCGTAGGCCGGCAATCGCATCGTCGGAGGGCGTCATGTCGGTTGAGACGGATACGCCGCTCTCGCTGCCGGTGAGCCGCAGCAGCCCCGATTCCAGGTCCGGCGCCGACATCACCCACAGTTCGGCTGCCTCTCCGAATGCGGCCCGCAGCGCATCGATGGGTTCGCTGTCGCCGGGGAAGAAGACACCGATCCGAAGCCGTCCATCGGTCGTCCGGTGCGGAAGCAGCCAGTTGTCGATCAGGAACCGGTGCGAAAGATGCTGTGCAATCGGCTCGATATGTGCGAGTTCCTCGCGTTCGGCTAGGGGGAGCCCGTAATATGTCGCAAGAAACGCAGCCAGCGCGTCGGGATCGACGAGCTGGCCTTCGACAAGCCTGTAGATGTCCGCAGTGCCGGGCTCAACCAGATCGCCGAACAGGTTTTGCAGTTCCGCGCGGCCGATCAATCCCGACCCGGCCAATGCTTCAAGCAAGCGCTCGGACCCGATGCCCGGATGATGAATGTTCATGTGAAGCTTGGTCCAGCCGTCGGCCGAATGATGACTTGGAGCATGTCTTTACTTTCGGTTCCGGTGGCGCTTTGGCAACTTTGTTCAGCTTACGGCCAAGTGTCGAAGAGAAAACAGGCCTTGCCAGTTGTCAAGGCGAAGCTGGGTCGGTACGGTTTGAACCAGCGCCGTCGCTTAAATGTTGGGGGTAGGTCGGTGAGTTTTACCAGGTCCGGACGGCGGAATCCGGCCACAGCGCGCTTCTTATGCTGGGGATTGGCCGTCCTCCTTGCGTTTTCCACATCCGGGTGCACGACCGGACCGTTTCTCCAGGACGCCGCCGACGACGTCTCCGGCCGCCCCGATCCCCTGAGCGGCGTCACGCAGGCAGATCTTGGCGCGAGGGCAGCCAAAGGCGGTGGCTTCCTGTCAGGCTTCAGGCGGGCCAGGAACGACAATCGTCAGGGAGCGATCTACTACGGTACCGACGCGAGGCTGACCAGCAGCGAACGCAAGTCGGTCGAGCGGCTGGGCGACGAAGAGTTCGACGTCAGTCTCGAGAACGCCGAAGTCGCGGTGGCTGCGCGCACCGTGCTCGGGGACATGCTCGGGATCACCTATTCGCTCGACGAAAGGGCGACCGGAACCGTCTCGATCGTCACCTCCCGCCCGCTTCCGGCCGGCGAGATCCTGACCGCCTTCGAATCCGCCTTGCGCAGCAACGGGATCGCAATGGTGCGCGAGGGAGACAGGCTGCGGCTGATGCCGGCATCCGACGCCATCGGGATCGCGGAACTCAGCCGGGGCGTGAACGTCCAGCCCGGCTACGGCGTAACGGCTTATCCCCTGCGTCACGTTTCGGCGAGTACGATCATGCCGCTGCTCGAGAATTTCGTGGCGCGTCAAGGGATGGTTCGCGTCGACCCGAACGGCAACGCGCTGCTGTTCCAGGGAACCGCTGCCGAACGGCGAGCGGCCATCGATGCCGCGATTTCATTCGACCAGGACTGGCTGGCGGACGAGTCGGTCGGTATCTTCCCGATCCAGAACGGGACGGCAAAGAGCATGATCCCGGAACTCAACCGCGTGCTCGACCTCGGCGAGGGCGGGCGCGGCAGCAACACGATCCGCGTCCAGCCCATCGAGCGGAACAATTCGCTGCTGGTCGTGGCGCGGTCGCGGCAGATGCTGCAGCGCGCGGCCACGTGGATCGAGCGGCTCGACAAGCTCGAGGCCTCGGCCTCATACCTGCAAGTCTATCGCGTCCAGCATCTCGAAGCGACGCGGCTGGCCTCGATGGTCAACCAGATATTCAATGGCGCGTCTGCCGTCACGGAGGATCCGGCGGCGCAGTTCCCGCCGGATTCGCAACCTGCCGATCGCTCGGGCTCCGGCGATCCGGCCGCGCCCGCGACGCCCTCCGATCGCATGGCCGACGCGCTTCCCATCGAGGACGACCTGTCGACGGGCATCGAATCGGGCGGAGGCGACCAGGGTGGCGGCTATAGCGGAGGGATACGCGTGACCGCCAATCCCGAAAACAATTCGCTCCTGATCCTGGCGCGGCCTGACCAGCAGCGCCTCATCGAGGAGGCCATCCTCGCATTGGATCGCCCGGCGGCGCAGGTGGCGATAGAGGCCACAATCGCCGAAGTGACGCTGAGCAACGATCTCAGGTACGGCGTCCAGTTCTTCCTGCAATCGGGCGACGACGGATCCGTCGGGCTGTTCAAGGACGTCGCCGAAGCGGCGATCTCCAGGGTTCTTCCCGGCTTCAACCTGCTTCTGGGGCCTGAATCCGATCCTCACGTGGTCATCGACGCGCTGCGGGGTGTGACCGAGGTCAAGGTCCTGTCGTCGCCGAACCTCGTGGTTCTGGACAACAAGCCCGCGGTCCTTCAGGTCGGCGACGAGATCCCGATCGTGACGCGCACCGCGCAGTCGGTGACCGATCCCGAGGCGCCGATCGTCAACAATGTCGAGTTCCGCGAAACGGGCGTGATCCTCAAGGTCCTGCCGCGCATAACGGCCAACGGCACGATCAACCTGACGATCGAGCAGGAGATATCATCGGTCGCGCGAGGATCGTCGCAGTCGCTGACGCCGACGATCTCGCAGCGCAAGATCCAGTCCACCGTCTCGGTCACCAGCGGCCAAACCGTGCTCCTCGGGGGGCTGATTTCGGAACAGCAGCAGCGCGGACGCGACGGTGTTCCGGTTCTGGGTGACCTGCCGATCATCGGCGAGGCGTTCCGCTCCAACCAGAACAACGCGACCCGCACCGAACTGATCATCCTCATCCGTCCGCAGGTCATCAAGGACAGCCTCGATGCGCAGATGGTGGCGGAGCAGATGCGTTCGCAATTGCGGATCATGCAGGAGCCGAGCCGCAACGTTCCGCTCCCCCGTCCGGTCAAGACCGTGATCGAATGACGCCGAAGGCCGCGCGCCGCCGCGGCGCGCTGATCGGTGCGGGAATTCTGGCCCTGGCCGTTCTGCCGCGGCTGTTGGCGCAGCCCTGGTGGGTTCTGATCGCCGGGCTCGTTCTCTGCCTTGCCGCCGCCGCGATTGCGGTGGAGGATCTGGCACGCATGATCATTCCGGATCGGTATACGGTCATGATCGCTCTCGTTGCACTTCTGCTCCGTCTCGAAGCGACCGCCGATCCGTGGGCGGTCGGAGTCAGTTTCGCGGAAGGACTGGCCGTGGGAACGGGAATGGCGGCGATATCCTTTACATATGCCCAGCTTCGCGGCCGCTCCGGGATCGGGTTCGGCGACGTCAAGCTGCTTGGGGCATCGGCAATGCTGGTGGGCGTGTGGGGAATCGGGCTGCAACTTCTGCTCGCATCCACCGCGGCGGCGCTCTTCGTGATCATCCGGTCATGGCGCAAGGGCCGCCCGCTGCGCGCGGTGGCACGCGTTCCCTTCGGCGCGTTCCTGGCGCCTTCCGCCGTGATCGTGTGGGCTTGGTTTCCCGTCAATGCGTAAGCATATGCGCACGAATGAACGTTACCGGGGGTGGCTGCCGCTGCCGCGGTTCCCCACCGACTCTCGGCGGGGCGCTATCCTCGTCGGCGTCCTTTGGGTGATGATCTTCATCGCGTTCCTCGCGGTGGTGCTGCGGCTTCACATGAGCAGTGTCGTCACCAACGTGCGCGTCACCGAAGACAAGGCCGCCGCGCGCATGCTGGCGGATGCGGGGCTGGCGCTGGCGGCGGGGCTGGTTCGGGCGGGAGCGTCCGACGCGAACGAGACATTGCCCGACACGCTCACCGGCTCGCTGGAGACGAGTTCCGGATCGGTGTCCCTGATCCTCAAGAACGAAGCCCTGCGGGTGGATCTGAACACCGCGCAGAAGCCGCTGATCACCGGCGTGCTGCGGGCCGCGGGCGCGAGCAACGGACTTTCCGACAAGCTCTCCGACGAGATCCTCGACCGCCGTGCAGACGAGGAGGAGGCAAAGGAGGGAGAAACCCCCACCGCGCCGCGACAGCCGAAGGAAGCGCATCCGTTCCGATCGGTGCACGAGATCGCTCTCGTCCGGGATATGCCCGAAGACGTGGCGGTCGGGATCGACCGCTATGTGACCGTGTCCTCCGGGCTGGAGGGGATGCACATGGAGGAGGCCGAGCCCGAACTGCTGGAAAAGATACCGGGCCTGCCGCGATCGGTCGTTCAGGCGATCGGGCGATATCGTGAAGGCCGTCTCGACGAGACCGAACTGCAGCAATTCCTCTCCGACATCGAATACAACACCGCCGACCTCGCGCCGAGTTGGCGGGTGGAACTCGATGTCGAACTGCCATCGGGCCATCGCGAGACCTACGAGGCGACGATCATGGTGTCGGCGGACGACGAGTTGCCCTACCGGGTCCTCGACTGGCGCCGTCTCGCGGATGACGCTAAATGAGGCTGCCATCGTCATGACCGGGAGGCATCGAGGCTGACATGCAGATGACGTTGGGTGGCGTTGTCCGGGCGTTCGACGACTGGCTGGATGGTCCCGCCTCGCTGATCAGCGATTCGATGGGGTCGGGGCTGCGCGGCAAACGCGCGCACATCGAGATCGACCCCGATGGCAAGACGCTGAACCTGCTCGGGGGCTCCGCGCGCAGCACGGCCGTTGCCGTACGCCTCGGAGAAGCCGGCGATGCCGAGACCCTCGCCAGCGCCGTTAAGGGCCGCAACGTCGTCCTCGGCGTTCCCGATCAATGGCTGATCCGGCGCAGGATAGAACTGCCGCTCGAAGCCGCGGATCACATGGACGGGATCGTCGCCTCGCGGATGAGTTCGCTGTCTCCGCTGCCGCCGGGGGAATCGTATTCAGGCCATAGGATCGCCGAGATCGACCGCGTGGCGAAACGGCTGGTGGCCTCGATCGCCATCGTCGGGAGGTCGCGCCTGGCGCCCGTGCTGGAACAGATCGAGCGTGCGCAGCCGCGGGGCATCACCGTCGAAGCGCCCGCGGCGGGTTCGGGAGGCGCCATTCAGCTGACGGGCCGCGCCGGTGTCGCGAGCGCGCGACGCGTGATCAGGCGCTCCCTGGCGGCAATCCTCGTCCTGGCCGCGGTCGTGGCCGGCGGCTCCCTGGTGTGGGGCAATCTTACCGCCGGCGAGAATGCCGGCCGCCGGGCCGATCTGGAGGCGCGCATGGAGAAGGCGCGCGACGCCATCGTCAAGGCCAGCAATCCCGAAGAGGTCGCCACCGCTCCCGAACAGGCCGCGCTCGACATCAAGAATCAGGCGGTGAGCGTCGTGGGCGCTCTCGACGATCTGGCGGCGGCGCTGCCGATCCATGCCTATGCGACGGAGATCGTCTTCGTCGACGGGACGCTGCGCCTGACCGGGAAGACCAGCAACGTGCCCGACGTGCTGACTGCGCTGGAATCGTCCGGGCGTTTCGTGGAAAGCCGGCTCGTCGGCCCCGCGACCCGCTCGCAGGACGGGACGACGTCGGATTTCGTGCTGGAAACGCTGCCGCTCATCCGCACCGGGGGGGGGCTGCATTGAGCGCGGCCCGCAGATCCTGGTTCGATGGACGGCTGTCCTCGCTGTTCGTCGTCGTCGTTCTCGTGGTGGGGGCGGGGATCCTCGCAGGCGATGCCTGGATGTCGTGGCAGGCCGAACAGGAAGCGCTCGCCGTCCTCGAGAGGCGGCTTGCGCAGATGGAGGAGCGCGCCGCATCGATGGCCGGCTCCGGCTCCGCCACGGAAGAGGACACCCTCAAGGATCTTCAGCTTCTCATGGGCGGGCGAACCCAGGGGCTGGCTTCCGCGCAGTTCCAGCGCGAGATCTCCGACCTCGCCGCAGCGACGGGCGCCGTCGTCCGCGCGGTCGAC
Source organism: Aquibium pacificum (assembly GCF_040839445.1). Taxonomy (NCBI): domain Bacteria; kingdom Pseudomonadati; phylum Pseudomonadota; class Alphaproteobacteria; order Hyphomicrobiales; family Phyllobacteriaceae; genus Aquibium; species Aquibium pacificum. Next base: position 319,612 of record NZ_JBDPGJ010000001.1, read on the forward strand.
GCGCCCCAGGTGGAGACCGTCGAAGACGTCACCGACGAGGCCGGAAATCCACTCGTGCGGGTGCGCCTGAACGCGGACGTGGAGGTGATGGAGCAGTCGCTGCCGCAGTTCCTGCACGCGATCGAGGTTTCGCTGCCCGTCATCGTGGTCGATTCGATCGTGCTGCGTCCGAACCGTCGCATCGGGGACGTCACCGGAGACAGCGCCATGGCCGGGGGCGACCGCGCGCTTTCGCTGAGGATGACGCTGTCGGCTTTCCGGATCGGGGAGGAGATCTGATGGCGCGGCCGGGACGACTGTTCCGCCTCTGGGTCTTGATCGGCACGGTCGCGCTCGGCGGGCCGGCCATGACGCAGCTTTCGGAACCGCTGGCCGTGAGCGAACGCACCCCCGAGGACTACGTGGCGCTTCGCGAACTTCCCCTATTTTCCCCCGAGCGGCGCGCGCCGGTGAAGTTCGAGCCAGAGGAAGTCGAACCCCCGGCCTTGATAGAGCGGCCCGTGGAAATCGAGGTCGAGGACATTCCCGAAGCCGAGATCGAGTTCTCGCCGCCGCAGTGGGAACTCGTCGGGGTCGTGCGGTCGACCCGGCTCGTCATCGCGACGTTCCGGGCGGCAGGGGTGGAGAGCGCGTTCAGCCTGCGCAAGGGCGAAAGCCGGGACGGATGGACGCTGGCGGAGGTCAGAGGTTCGGAGGTGGTACTGGACGGGGAGGGCGGCCAAGCCCTCATCCGCTTCCGGTCACTCCAGTAAGCCGGCGACATTTTACGCCGCGATCAGTTGGGCCTGGAGAGCGAATCCATCTGGAGCGTCACGCCGGGAAGCGCGCGCAGGCGTTCCATGCCCTTCGCATTCACCTCGAGCACGATGGCCGGAGTGACCTCGAACGTGGAAGCCACCTTGTGGGGCAGGCCGTCCAGCGCGTCGAGGATCCGGCGGATTTCCGAGTCACGGTCCCCGTGCGGATTGAACTGGACGATCACGCGTTCCATGGGGCTCACCTGTATCTGATGCCGAAGATTTGGGCCCGGACCCTGCTTTCCCGGTGTCCGCACGAACGGCGAAGGGCCAGAATGCCCGCGGCTGAAATCGAACGCTGCAGCCTCCATCGTAGACACTGGAATGACCGCAAGGAAGACACCCAGGGCCATGAAAGGGGCGAAGAGCCGGACCGCGAGCGCCGGCCGGCGGACGGAGCTTCGTCTCTTATTCCCGCTCTCCATTGCTGGCTTTATCGGGACCTGGCCGAGATGGGGATGCGCCATTTGTCGTTCCTCAACGTTTGCTGTCGTGCCACGACGGGCCTCGACGTTGCCGGCATCCTTTCATGGCGCGGCTGAACCCACAATGAACGTCATACGACGACCCGCGACAGGACTGCGGAGGGTATGATCGCCAGATGCATGTCCCGGGTCTACGTTGCGGAAGGTATCGGCTTGGTATACTAATCCAGGTGCCGGCTTTGGAGAACTCGTCGAGACAGACGAGCCGCGAGCAGGGTGGGAATGTGCGCGCCCGAGGATCGATCGATCGGCGCGAGTCGGAGCAGGGTAAAGTACAGCCGGTTCGCCATGACCGCATTCGCCTACAAGGCTCTCAACGCGCAGGGCAGTCTCGAGCAGGGCCGTATCGAGGCCGGCGACGCAGACGATGCCGCGCGCCTCCTCGACCGGCGCGGGCTGATTCCCGTCAGCGTCCAGGAACACCGCGACCGCGCTTCCTCTTCGTCTTTGTCCGGAGGAAAAATCTCCGCGCAGCAGGTGACGCGTTTCCTGTCGGATCTTTCGATCATGCTCAATGCCGGGATCCGGATCGACGAAGCCCTCGCCATCATGGGCAAGGAGTTCGACAATGGCCGTCTCAGGCCGGTCGTCAGCGGACTTCATGCTGCGCTTTCGAGCGGACGCTCGTTCTCGCAGGCACTCGAGGACTGGCCGCAGCTCTTCCCGCCTTTCCAGATCGCCATGATCAAGGTCGCCGAATCGACCGGGATGCTGCCGAGCCTGCTCTCACGGACGGCCGACGAGCGGCAGCGATTCGAGGCGCTCGCCGCGCGCGTTTCGGAGGCGTTGCGGTATCCGGCCGTCCTCATGCTGGGCACGGTCGCCGTGCTGGTCTTCTTCATGATCGGCGTCCTGCCGCAATTCGAGCCGATGCTGGCCCAGACCCGGGAACCGGACGCGCTCCTGAACACCATGCTCACGGTCTCGCGCTTCCTGCGCGAGCAAGGAGAATGGCTGCTCGCGCTTCTGGCAGTGGTGCTTCTCGGACTGTTCATCGCGGCTCGCCGAGGCACCCTGAGGACCGCGCTCTGGAGCGTCGGAGAGAAGCTTCCGATCCTTTCGGACATCGCGCACAGCTATCGCACCGCGCGCTTCACGCGTATGCTTGGCATGATGAGCGAGACGGGCGTTCCCGCGCCGACCGCAATCAAGCTGATCAGCGAAACCGTGGATCACGGGGCCGTTGCCCGCGAGAGGGCGCAGCGAGCCTCGGACGCGGTTCGACAGGGCCAGCGGCTCAGCCAGGCGATCGAGATCCTGGACCTGCCGCCGCTCGCCATGCGAATGCTGCGCATCGGTGAGCAAAGCGGCGAGATGGCGGCTCTCGCCTACAAGGTGGCCGATTTCTACGAAGCGCGGCTCAAGCGCTCCCTGGCCCGCACGGTCGGGTTCGTCGGACCCGCGGCGGTGGCCACCATAAGTGTCTTGATCGGAGGCATGATCGTGTCGATCATGTCGACGCTGATGTCTTTCAACGATCTGGTTCGTTAGCGGAGCTTGAACTCATGTTTGAACGATTGATGAGAAATCACCCGTTCCGGACCCGCCCTTCGCGCCGGCGCCGGCGGCAGGCGGGATTCACGCTCATCGAGATGCTGGTCGTCCTGGCGATTATCGGGCTGATCTCGGCACTCGTGGGGCCGCGCGTGCTGGCGCAGCTGTCGGACTCGCGGGAACGCGCGGCAAAGCTGCAGATCGAGGCTTTCTCCAGCGCGCTCGACATCTTCTTCATCGACGTCGGCCGGTATCCCAACCAGTCGGAAGGACTGACCGCCCTCGTCAAGCAGCCATCCAGCCTGCAGACCTGGAACGGACCCTACCTGCGCGGCGACAACGTACCGGCCGACCCCTGGGGCCGGGACTACATCTATTCCAGCGACGGCCATACCTTCCGCATCGCGACGGCGGGTCCGGACGGAAACGGAGCCAGTTCGCTCCCACCGCGCTGAGATGCGTCCCGACCGCAAAGCTTCGAGACGGGGCATCGTGCTCCTCGACATCGTGCTGGCGATCGCCATCATGTCGCTGGCTGCGCTGGTCCTGATGCCGCGGCCGCGCGCGAGCGTATCGGCCGCCGACCTTGAAGCCGAGGCCGTGAAGGTGGCCGCATCGTTCCGGGAAGGCCGTTCGCTGGCAGTCCGGCAGCAGGGCGCGGTGGACATCGAGGTGGACGCGGATCGCGGTCGCATCCGCGTCGCCGGAGGCGAACCCCTCGCCATCCGCAGCGGAATCGGCCTGCGCTGGGTTACTTCGAACCTCTGCCCTCTCATCGACGGCCAGCGGGCCTTGCGCTATCTCTCGGACGGCCGCTCCTGCGGCGGAGTGCTGACGCTCACCGGCGGCGGCCGCTCCATGGAACTGCGCGTCGACTGGCTGACCGGGCGCGTGGAGATGGCGTCCATATGACGCTCCGTTCGAAGCGCGGCTTCATGCTGATCGAGGTGCTAGCCGCCTTCGTCATAGCCTTGCTCATCATGGGGCCGGTGGCCGCGATCATCGGCGGCGTCGCCGGATCGTTCGGGGGCCTGGAACGCTCAGCGGAACGGCGCCAGGAGCAGCAGGAAGCCGCCACGGTGGCGATGGGGCTCGAACCGTTGCGCGAAGGGCAAAGCACGGTCGGAGATTACGTGGTTCGCGTCGAACCGTACGACTGGGATCGCGAAGACGATCTGGAGCTCGTAGGATGGCGATTATACATTGTGTCGGTTCTCGACGGGGGCGGCGACCTGAGTCTGGATTCGGCGCCGCTGTTCGAGACGGTTCGGATCGGGCGGCAATGAGGAGGCGCTCGCGCCAGTCGCGCCGCGGCTTTTCGCTGCTGGAGGCGATCGTTGCCCTCCTCCTGGCGAGCATCCTGTTCGGCGGCATTTCCCTCTATACGGGCAGCTGGCTGACGCGCTGGCGGGATCTCATCGCGTCGGGGAGCCGTACGGACATGGCCGCCATCATCCTCGACCGGCTGGTCGAGGACCTGGAGGCTGCGCAACCTTTTGCCAAGGACGACAGAGGTACCGCGGTACTCTTCGAGGGCAGCGAGAATAGCATCACTTTCCTGCGCCCGGCGCTGGGCTACAACGCACGGGCCGGCATCGACCGCGTTACCTATCTGCGCGCAAATGTCGGCGGAGACCCGGCGATCGTGCGATCGCGCCGCGACCACGGCGACCAGCGCTCCGGCGGCGAGGACCTGCCCCTGATCCGTGGCCCGATCAGGCTGTCCTTCACCTATACCGCAGCGGGCGGCAAGACGTATCCGGAATGGCACAACCGCTCGACCTTGCCGGAACTCATCAACGTCGCAATTTCAGGCACGGAGCCGCGTCCGTGGAAGGAATTCGCGGTCGCCCGCCTCAGGGTGGACATGCCGGCGAATTGCGGAACGGCGGACGCGTTCCAGGAATGCATGTTGCGTTTCGCGGAACCGCGCTGACCTGCGGAGATGCCGCTACTTGGAGGCAGCCTGATAGGGTGCGGCGGGCGAGGTCGCATAGCGGCCCAGCAGGCTTGTCACGGTCTCGAAAGCCATATCGCCAGCGAACGCGCCCTGGCTGGAGGAGACGGTCGCGGCCTCGCCGACCCATTCCTTGCTGACGCTCGGGCGGCTTGCGACAGGTCCTTCGGCTTCGACCGGCAGTCCGCTGAGATCATCCTGCTTCTCGACAGGCAATCCGCTGAGTTCGTCTTCCGTTTCGGGCAGGTCGCTCAACTGATCCTCGAGTTCGACAGGCAGGCCGCTCAGTTCGTCCTCGATTTCGACGGGAAGACCGCTGAGATCCTCCGGGCCGGCTCCCGCCGTGGGGGCCGTCCAGCTTGCCGTAATGGTCGGTGTGGCGGCCTCTGACCCGCCGTCGTCGCCGGCCGCGGTCTGATTGGATTGTGCTCCCATGACCTCGGAGAACGCATTCGGGTCCGCCGCTTCCTTCCTGGCTTGAGACGTCGCGCTGCCTACCGGCCTCGGCTGCGAAATCACTGTCGTCAAGGTCATCAGTGCCTCCTTCGCGAGAATCTGTTCTCGAAGAATATATTGACACAATCAGGAAATCAACGCGGGCAGAGCTGTTAACGCAAGCTTCGCGCAAGGTTCAATTTTCTTCGAGATCTAAGTAATATTCGAGAATAATATAGAATATATGAGAAACTAATTACGATATTTACTTCCGGTGAGCTGGCTCGCTGTACTCCATCAGAGAATCCCGGTCGAAGCGGCCGAATGCCGCTTGCAAGTTTTCCCGGACTGAGCAATAAGCCGCCGCCCGGCGAATCCGGGTTTCCGGACTTACCTTCATGACATCGATGCAGCTTTCCTCGGGCGATCTCGTCGCAGACCGGCGTGCGGACTACGCCGAGATGCTGTTCGAAGGCGGCGAACACGCGGCGGCGGCCGATCTGCTGGCCGAAACGCTGCGGCTGGTGCCAACCTGGGCGGCGGGCTGGTACCGCCTCGGCGAGATGCGCGAAGCGGCGGGCGAACTGGTCGGGGCAGCCGATGCCTGGACCGAAGCCCTGCGCCTGGACCCGGACGACCGGCTCGGCGCCAGCATGAAGCTCGGCCTCATCGGCGCCGCGCACCAGATCGACGCGCCGCCGAGCGCCTTCGTGGCGGCGCTCTTCGACCAATATGCCGACAGGTTCGACAGGTCGCTGGTCGAGAAGCTGGCGTACCGCGTGCCCGAACTGATCGCGCAGGCGCTCGCGGATGCCGGTGCCGGTGCCTTCGTGCACGTGGTCGACCTCGGCTGCGGAACCGGGCTGATGGGCGAGCGCCTGCGTCACGCCGCGAGCTTCATCGAGGGCTATGACATTTCCGCGCAGATGCTGAAAAGAGCGCAGGCCAAGGGCGTCTACGACCGGCTGACTTTGCAGGACCTCCAGACGTTCGACCCCGGTGATCTGCGCGCCGACCTCGTCGTGGCCGCGGACGTATTCCTCTACGTCGGCGCGCTGGAGCGCGTGCTGGCCGCCGCGGCGACTGTTTGCACCCAGGGCGGGCTTCTGGCCTTTTCCGTCGAACACTACGCCGGGCCCGAGCCCCTCGTGCTGCGCCCGTCCCGGCGCTACGCCCATTCGGAGCGCTATCTGCGCGATCTCCTGGCCGCGAGCGGATTCCAGATAGTCTCGATCGAACCGGCGGCGATCCGAATGGATCGCGGCGAGCCGATCGAGGGACTGATCGTGGTGGCGCGCCGCGAGGTTGATCGCGAAAGCATACTGGAAACCACGATCGTCCAGCCTCCCGCCTCCCTCGAAGCGCTCAACTGAAGTCGGCCGGCAACCTTCAGGGCAGGCGGCGGTCGCAAGGGACGCGCGGCCGCGGGCTTGGCGGGCCAGCTGTTCTGCTTTAGTTCTGTCTGCGTGACAGAGCAGCCCACCCTCGGTACCGACCTTTCCGTTGCCCGCCTGCCGCAGCCCTTCATCCGGTGGTTCGCGGAAAAGGGCTGGTCGCCGCGCGCGCACCAGATCGATCTTCTCGCCAGAGCGCAGGAGGGCAGATCGGTCCTCCTCATCGCACCGACCGGCGCGGGCAAGACGCTGGCCGGCTTCCTGCCGAGCCTCGTCGATCTGGCGGAGCGGCCGAAGCGCAAGCCGGGCGAGGCATTCCGGGGGGTGCACACGCTCTACATCTCGCCCCTGAAAGCGCTCGCGGTCGACATCGAGCGCAACCTCGCCAAGCCTGTCGCCGAAATCGGGTTGCCGGTCTCGATGGAGACGCGCACGGGCGACACGCCCTCGCACAAGCGCCAACGGCAGAAAATGTCGCCGCCCGACATCCTGCTCACAACCCCCGAGCAACTCGCCCTTCTGATTGCCTCCAAGGACGCGGCCCGGTTCTTCTCCGGACTGCGCTACGTCGTGCTCGACGAACTGCACTCGCTGGTGATTTCCAAGCGGGGCCATCTGCTCGGGCTGGGACTGGCGCGATTGCGCGCGCTCGTGCCCGGGCTGCAGGCGATCGGGCTTTCGGCCACCGTCGCGGAGCCGGAGGAGTTGCGGCGATGGCTGGTCTCGCAGGATTCCAGGGGCGACATGTCCGATGTGATCACCGTCAGCGGCGGCGCCAAGCCTCAGATCACCATCCTGGAATCGCGCGAGCGCGTGCCGTGGTCGGGACACTCTGCCCGCTATGCCATTCCCGAGGTCTACGAGGAGATCCGGCGGCACCGCACCACGCTTCTGTTCGTGAACACCCGCAGCCAGGCCGAGATGCTTTTCCAGGAGCTGTGGCGAGTGAACGAGGACGTGCTGCCGATCGCGCTGCACCATGGCTCGCTCGACGTGGCGCAGCGGCGCAAGGTGGAGAAGGCGATGGAGACGAACGCGCTGCGCGCCATCGTCGCCACATCCACGCTCGACCTGGGCATCGACTGGGGCGACGTCGATCTCGTGGTGCATGTCGGGGCGCCAAAGGGCGCGAGCCGGCTCGCGCAGCGCATCGGCCGCTCCAACCACCGCATGGACGAGCCGTCGAAGGCGATCCTCGTGCCGGCCAACCGCTTCGAGGTGATGGAATGCCGCGCGGCGATCGAGGCGAACTATCTCGGCGCGCAGGACACGCCGCCGCTGGTGATCGGCGCGCTCGACGTGCTGGCCCAGCACGTGATGGGCTGCGCCTGCGCCGAACCCTTCTCCGCCGACGACCTGTTCCGGGAGGTGAGGACGGCCGCACCCTATGCCGACCTCGATCGCGGAACCTTCGACCGGATCGTCGACTTCGTGGCGACCGGTGGCTACGCGCTTCGGACATACGAACGATATGCCCGGATACGACGGACGAAGGACGGGCTGTGGCGGGTCAGCCATCCGCGCATCGCGCAGCAGTACCGGTTGAACGTCGGCACAATCATCGAGGCACCGATGCTCAACGTGCGATACGTCCGCGGCGGGCGCGGCACCGCCTCGCGCGGCGGGCCGGTGCTCGGAAAGGTCGAGGAATATTTTCTGGAATCGCTCGCGCCGGGCGACACCTTCATGTTTTCCGGCAAGGTGCTGCGCTTCGAGGGCATCCGCGACAACGAGGCCTTCGTCTCCAACGCCGCCGGAAACGATGCGATGGTGCCGTCCTATGCCGGCGGCAAGTTTCCGCTCTCCACCTATCTCGCCGACCAGGTGCGCGGCATGCTCGCCGATCCCGACCGCTGGCAGGCCCTGCCGGACCAGGTCTCAGACTGGCTGCGCATCCAGCGCGACAAGTCGGTGCTGCCGAGGAGCGGCGATCTGCTGGTCGAGACGTTTCCGCGCGGCAGGCGCTTCTACATGATCGCCTATCCTTTCGAGGGAAGGCTGGCGCACCAGACGCTCGGCATGCTTTTGACGCGACGGCTGGAGCGCGCCGGTGCGCAGCCGCTCGGCTTCGTCGCCACGGACTATGCGCTTGCCGTCTGGGGACTGCGCGATTTGGGGGCCATGTTCAAAACGCGCGGGTTGCCGCTCGGACAGCTCTTCGACGAGGACATGCTGGGCGACGACCTCGAAGCGTGGCTCGCCGAGAGCTGGCTGCTCAAGCGTACCTTCCGCAATTGCGCCGTGATCGCGGGCTTGATCGAGCGGCGCCATCCGGGTCAGGAAAAGACCGGCCGACAGGTCACCGTCTCGTCCGACCTGATCTACGACGTGCTGCGGGAGCACGAGCCCGATCACATCCTGCTTCAGGCGACGCGGGCCGACGCGGCGACGGGGCTGCTCGACGTCGCCCGGCTCGGCGAAATGCTGTCGCGGATCAAGGGGCGAATCGTGCATAAGGATCTGGAGCGAATCTCGCCGCTCGCGGTCCCGATCATGCTGGAGATCGGGAAGGAGCCGGTGAATGGCGACGCCAGCGACGCGCTGCTCGGCGAAGCGGCGGACGAACTGATCGAAGAGGCCATGGGCCTCGACTGAGCACCGGGAAGACATGCAGGCAGCAGCCATCGCCACCGAAGGCGCCGAAACGATCTCGATAGCCGGGGAGCTTGCCGTCTGCGACCGCAGCGGGGCGCTGTTCTTTCCGGCGCTCGGACTGCTCGTCGTATCCGATCTGCACCTGGAGAAGGGATCGGCGTTCGCACGGCGCGGCGCCATGGTGCCGCCCTACGACACGGCCGCGACGCTGTCGAAACTGGCGGCAACCATCTGTACGTTTCGTCCCTCGACCGTGGTCAGCCTCGGCGACAGTTTCCACGACGGCCGGGGCGCGGAACGCATGCCCGACATCTTCCGCGACGAACTGCTCGCCATGATGACGGGCCGCGACTGGTTCTGGGTGGCGGGCAATCACGATCCCAAGCCGCCCGCCGGCCTGCCCGGCCAGACGGTCCGCGAGCTCGCGGTCGGAGGCATCGTGCTGCGGCACGAGCCGACCGGCGCCGCGTGCGACGGCGAGATCGCAGGACATCTCCATCCCGGCGCCCGCATCGTGCGGCGCGGCAGGTCGGTCCGCCGGCCTTGTTTCGCCACGGACGGGCGGCGCCTCGTGATGCCGGCATTCGGCGCCTATACGGGGGCGCTCAACGTGCGCGACCGGGCCTTCTCGAGACTCTTCGACTGGGGCCTCTTCAGGGCCTTGATGCTGGGCCGCAGCCGCGTCTATCCGATCGCCGGCTCAATGCTTCATCCCGGCTGAGCACTTCGGGCCGTCGCGGCGAAGGACAGGATCAACGCGGAGACGACGAGTACCGTCAGCAACAGCCGCGTCGGTCCGAACCAGCGCGGGGCGCGATCATGATGCACCGCGAAGGCATCCCAGGCTCCCTGAGCGGCGAAGGCGACGGCGAACAGAGCGAAGGCGTAGGGGACCGGGATGAAAAATCCCGCCCATCCGGCAAGGGGAGGCGCGCAGCTCGCAACGAGGTCGCGGCGTCCTTCCCCGGAAGTCGTCTTCATTCCCAGACCCCACCGGATTCCGCCCAGGAACGACAGGATCACGACTGCGTAGGATTTCAACAGAAGGATCGTCGCCGCGCGCCAGGGATGTTCCTCCGAAATCCCGAACAGCCAGAGCGACAGGGCGGCGAAGGGGATGAAACCGATCAGGGCCAGAAGGCGCGCGGTACGTCCGGTCGCGTCGGAGCCCATCTCGTCGGCCGGCGGGTTCAAGGCTTCAATCCCGCCGGAAAATGACACGGCCAAGCCAGCCCGTCACCATGGCCAGAAGGACGGCGAGCAGGCCGTAAAGCAGGCCGTTATCGTTGGCGAAGCGGAAGATCGACTGTTCGAAACCGGCCTTGAGGATCGCCAGGTTGGCCGAGTTCTCCTTGATGAAGACGCCGTTGCGGAACAGGAAGGCGCGTGCCTTGTGGGTGCCGACCGGGATGTTGGGCGCCAGCCTCAACGTGGCCCGGAACAGGCTCTGCGTCAGGAACTGCACGCCGCCGATGTTTTCGGTGTAGAGCCCCCGCAGCTTCTTCAGCCCGCGCAAGGCGGTCTCGAAGTCCTTGATCGTCACGGGATCCTCGGTGCGGTCGAGCGGCTGCATGTAGATGTTGTCGCTGCCTAGCGCGAGCTGGCGAAAATTGACCTGGTCGGTGATGTCCTGCATCGCCCGCGTGGTGGCGACGGAGTAGGATGCCGGGACGTTGACGAAAGTCTGCGAATGGATGTTGATCCACACGCCGAGAATGCGTTCCTTCTTCCGTACGACGGTCGGGCGGGCTGGCCCTTCCAGGACCACGATGACATCGTATCGCCCCTGGCGGTTGATGAGCGGGTCGGCGTTGTCGAGGGCGCCGAAGATCGTCAGGTCCGCTCCCGAGAAGTCCGAAGTGATGGAGATACGGTCCGTCGAAAGGCCGATTTGGATGCTTTCCGGGTTGGGGACAGGCGCCTGCTGAGGCCGCGCCTGTTCCGGCGCGCCGGGTTCGGCAACCTGTGCCGGCGCGGCCGAAATGGTCGCCAGCAGCGCGACGGCGATTGCCCATTGGAGGAGGCGGCTCCGCATGGCAGTCAGAATACCTCCAGCGGCGAAAGCGAGTAGAGGTTGGCCGGCCGCACGAAGAGATCGAAGGCGAGCCTGATCGCCACCGCGAGCACCAGCAAGGCGAGCAGCGCGCGCAGCTGTTCGCCGCGCAGCTTCTGTCCCGCCTTTGCCCCGTACTGGGCTCCGGCAACGCCGCCCACCATCAAGGCAAGCGCCAGGACGATGTCTACGGTCTTGTTGGTCGTGGCGTGCACGATGGTGGTGTAGGCGGATACGAAGATGATCTGGAACAGCGAGGTGCCGATGACGACGTTCGTCGGGACCTTCAGCAGGTAGATCATGGCGGGGACCATGATGAATCCGCCGCCCACGCCCATGATCGAAGCCAGGAAGCCGATCGCGGCGCCCAGGCCCAGAACCGGAATGACGCTGACGAAAAGCTTCGACGCCCGGAAGCGCATCTTCAGCGGGAGCTTGTGGATCCAGTTGTGCTGGCCGGGACGGCGCAGGCTCGGCGCGCCACCGAGGCGCGCGGCACGCAAGGCGTTCACACTCTCGATCATCATCAGCGCGCCGACGGTGCCGAGCAGGCCCACGTAGAGCAGCGAGACGAAGAGATCGAGCTGGCCGATCTGCCTCAGCAGCTTGAAGACATAGATGCCGATCGAGGAGCCGAAGACGCCGCCCACCAACAGCACGCCGCCGAGCTTGAAGTCGATCGTGCCTCGCTTGAAATGGGCGAGAGCACCGGAAAACGAGGAAGCGATGACCTGGTTGGCACCCGTCGCGACAGCGATCGCCGGCGGAATGTTGTAGAAGATCAGGAGCGGCGTGATCAGGAAGCCGCCGCCCACCCCGAACAGGCCCGACAGAAATCCGACCGCCGCGCCCATCGCCAGCAGAACGAACAGATTGACAGACATCTCAGCGATGGGGAGATAAATACCCACGCGACCAACCAGACCATCTTGCCTGAGACAAACACCCCGTCCCGCGATATTCGTAGCACACGGGTGCTTAAGGGGTTCTTGCGCCGACATTGCGGCGGAGTCAAAGACCTATGACGCCGCCGCCGGTCGCAATTGCGACATGAGGATCGGTCGCTCCGGCCGGAGGCGGGCCGGGGGTCACTTCTTGTTGAGGAGAAGCTTCACCAGTTCGTCGCTGACCTCGCCGTCGGCGGTCAGTCCGTTGTCCTTCTGGAAGGCCATGATGGCATTGCGGGTGTTCTGGCCCATGATGCCGTCGGGCGAGCCGGCATCGTAGCCGTTCTTGTTCAGGATCAGCTGGATGTTCTGGACGGCCTTCTTCATGTCGATGCTTGCCGTCGTTCCTTCGCTCTCCTCCCAGGACTCAGGAATCTCGACGACGTTGGCATCCTCCACGACGGGCTTCGGCTTCCACAACTCGGTGGTCGCGCGCGCCTTGGCGAGTTGCTCCGGCCGGAGCGAGTTGGCCACCTCGTCGCGCTTGGCCGCGGCATCCTTGTCGCCGGTCTTTGCAACGAGGGCGAACCACTTGTAGGACTCTTCCAGGCTCTGAGGGACCCCGAGGCCCTTCGCCGCCAGGATGCCCAGATTGTACTGGCTGTCCGTCACGCCGAGTTCGGCCGCCTTCTGAAACCAGCGCGCGGCGGAATCGTTGTCGACCGCTCCGTCGCTGCCCATGGCGAAGAGCACCGCCAGATTGTGCATCGCGCTGGCGTTTCCCTGGTTGGCCGCCAACTGGTACCAGGTCTTGGCCCGGGCGATGTCGCGCTCGACGCCGATACCCTTCTCGTAGAAGCTCCCGATCCGGTACTGGGCCGGAGCAAAGCCTTGTTCCGCCGCGCGTTCGTACCAGGTCGCCGCGACTGCACGGTCGGACTCGACGCCGCGGCCGGTGTCGTAGCGGTTGCCGATCTCGAACATCGCCTTCGGGTCGCCGGTCTCGGCGGCTTCACGCAGCGCGATCGGCCCGGCCTCGACGGGCGGCGCCTCGAAAGTCGGCGAGGACGCGGTTCCACCACCGTCCATCTCCGGCAGCGCCGCCACTTCGCCAGCGTCAGGTGCGGTTTCGTCCTCTGGGAGCGCCGCCAGTCCGTCGTCGTCCATCTCCTCGGCACCCGTCGCCGGCAAGACGTCGAAGTTCGGCGAGCCCTCCATATCGGCGTCGGACGATGCGGGCGTTCCATCGACCGCACGCACCGCGCCGGCGGCATTGTCTTCTCCGTCGACCGACGCCGTGTCGGCGGCGCTCGCTACCAGGGCGTCGCTCGCCGGGAGGGGCTCGATCTCGGCCATCTGCGCCTCGCCGCCGAAGAAGGCCTTGCCCAGTTGCAGGCTGGCAAGGGCTATCATGATCGCGGCCGCAGCCATGAGGATGGGCTTGCGCTTGGCGCGCAGGAATTCCGCCGGACTGAGCTTTCCCTTCGGACCGGCTGGCGACCCGCCCTGCTTGAACGTTTGTGCCTCGGCGGCGGCCGCCTGTGCCGCGCGCCGCGCCGCCGCGATGAAGTCCGCCTTGCCCGCGGTGGGGTCCGATTCTTGTACGGTGGTGCCCCGCTCGTCACGGACGCGCTTGATGATGGCGTTCAGATCCGGCGCGCCGGAGCCGGGTTCCAGGGGCTTGTCGGCCACCGTACCGTTCAGTGGTTCGTCGAGCCGGACCTGTTCGATGCCGGGCATGACCGGATCGGGCTGCTGGCGGACCGGGCGTGCCTGCTTCTTGCCGGTGAAGGCGCGGGTAAGGCCGCCGAGCATGGAGCGGCGGACCGGTTCCTCTTCCTCCTCGATTGCCGGATCGCTCGTGCCGGCGGCGAACGCCGCTTCCGCCGCGGCCTGAGCCGGCGACTTCTTTACCGGCATCGGTGCGCGAGGGGGCATGGCGGTGGAGGCGGATAGCGCTGCCGGCGTCGCCCTTGCCAGCGGGGGCATCTGCGGTTCCGGCGAGACGGGGGCCATCGGTGGCACGCCCGCGTCGGGGATTCGGCTGCGGTAGGACGAGGCCAAATCGCCGTTTCGCACCTCCAGCGAGCCGAGGCGCTCGACGACCTTCAACAGGGTGTCGTGGATCGCCTCGAATGTGCGGGAATTCCGCTCATCCGACTTGCGCGCAAGAATTTCAAGCGTCTTCAGTTCGCTGGCCAGGGCGGCGATGTCCTCGTCGTCCAACCCGCCGTCGCGCATCGAACGGACCGCGTTCTCAGCAGCTTCCTGCGCGGCGGAGACGATGGCGTCCCGCTGATCGGCGAGCGAGCGCTCGATGTTATCGAGCCGTGGTGCCAGACCCGCCTGCGCGTCCGCTTCGCGGGAGGGTCTCGACAGGTGCTCGGCCAGGCCCGCGATCTGTCTTTCAAGACCGGCGATAAGCTGCGGATCCGCATCCGAGGCGCAGCTGCTGGAGCTATCGAGCTTTTCGGCGATTTCCTGGAGGCGGCGTTCCAGCGTCAGCATGGTCCTTGCGTCGGGCTCCGTGCTGCGACCCGAATCGATCTGCTCCGAGAGATCCGCAAACTTGCGGTCGAGCGCCTGCAGGAGCGAGGGATCGAGATCGGCGGCGCTGCGGAACGTCGAATCGAGACGGTCGGCCATGCTTTCCAGCCGGCGGTCGAACTCCTCCAGAAGCCGCGGGTCGACGCCTTCCCGATGCCGCGAGTCGATCCGCTCCGACAGGTCCGCGAACTTTTCGTCCAGCGCCTGCAGGAGCGCCACGTCGATGCCGAGTTCCGGTTCCCGGCGCTTGTCCAGCCTTTCCGCCAGACCATCGATCCGGTGTTCCATTTCGCGGAACATTGCCTGGCCAAGCGTGGTGGCACGGTCGTGACGTTCCTCGAACAGCGTCGCGATCTCGGCGAAGCGCCGTTCCAGGCTGTCGACGATCTGCTCGCGCTCGACCCCGCTGGAGTTGGTTTCCAGCCGTTCCGCGATCTTGGCGATCTGACGGTGAAGCAGTTCGATGGATTCATCGGGACGCGCGGCGAGATGGGCGATGTCCTCGACGCGGCGCGTGAGATTGTTCAATCTTTCGGCCACATCCGAAGCGGAGGCTTCTTCAACCAGCATGTCGAGTTGCTGGGCCAGGGCTGAAATGCGGGCTTCGATGCGCTCGAACGGTTCGGCGCGATAGGTCTGGGCGCTGGCGGAAGACGAAGCAATCGCGCGGGAGATCTCGTCGAGCCGGTTTTCGACATTCTTGACGGAAGCGGGCGAGTTGCGGTCGTTGTTGCGGGAAAAATGGTCGATCGCCGTCGCCAGCGTGCGGACCTTGTCTTCAAGCGACAGCAGCGAACGCGAATCGGGAAGATTGCCGACGGCCTCGCCGATCTGCTCGAGCCGTTCCTTCAGCGCAGCGACTTCCGGATCGGGTCCCGCCCGGCCGAGCGATCGCTGTTCCAGCTTTTCCCAGCGGCTGTCCATCGAGCGGACCGTCTCCTCGCGCGCGAGTTCAGCCAGTGTCTGACGGACCTGTTCCATTTCGGCGCGCAACAGGTCGAGCCCGCGCTCGTCGCTGCGTTCGGCCATGGAATGGATCGTGGTGGAAAGCCGCTCCATCTCCGCGGCAAGCGCGCGCCCGTCCGGACCGTTGTTCCCGTAGGCGTGTTCGATGTCCTTGCGAAGCACGTCGAATTCCTTGCGCATGCCGGATGCCATCTGGGTGCGCATCTCCTCCCGCAAGGCCTTGAGTTCGCCGGAGACGTCGGACAAAGCGAGCGGCGAGATTGCCGGCTGCGGGCGCGAGCGCTGCAATTCCTGGCGGAGTTCTGCGAGCGAGCGTTCGAGATCGGACGAGCGTGCGCTTTCCCTCGCGACGTGGGAAGCCGGTTCCCGGACGGGGCCGCTCTCGTACTCGCCGGTCAGCCTGCGGGTTCGCCTGTCCGATTCGCGCGAGGCGCCTCCATGGCCCGGCTGATCGCCGCCGAACCTGGCTTCAAGGTCGTCCAGTGTGCGGTTCAGATCCTCAAGGGAGGTGCGCGGGCGGCGCTGCCTGCCCTGGTTCAGATTGTCGAGATACGACCAGTTGCTGCTCATTGGAACGCCTGTCTGGAAAGGGTGCGCGGGTTGCGGTGAAACGTCGCGCGGACTGGCCCGTCGGGAACGGATACCGGTCCCGGGGTTATGCTCTTCGTCGCGTTGGCGGCCATTGCGCCCTTCCTCTCCTGCATGCAGACAGCCCTGAGGAACGCGAGACAGGATAACCACGGGAAACCGACTGACGCACAATTCTCCAGACGTGGTAAACAAGGCGTTAACCAAACTTACCAAATCCGAAGCGAGCTCATCCCGAGGGGATCACGCCCTTCGGACATTCAGCAAGATTTGAAACAGTTTGTGTTCAAACGTCGCTTGATTTTCCGGAAGGCAATCATTAGTTCCGCCGCACTCGAGCGTTGCACCCTGCAAGCAGGCGTGTGTGGCGCGGCCGACTCAGAAAAAATCTGACGGATACAAGTAGCCCCGAGGGCTGAGGAAGATGTGCGAGCCGCGTTGCGGTCTCGCCAAAGGAAACCACGTCCCATGATGAAAACAGTCTCGGCCATCGAGGTGATGGCCAACGCATCCCACGCATTTGCCGAACGACATGACGACTATGTACGTATCGGCGACATGGCGAAGAATTTCGGCGTAACGCTGCGCACGCTTCGCTTCTACGAGGACAAAGGGCTCATCCAGCCGAAGCGGGAAGGGAACACGCGTCTCTATTCCCGTCGCGAAAGAGCGCGTCTCCAGCTCATCCTGCTCGGCCGCAACGTCGGCTTCTCGCTGCGCGAAGTGAAGCAGATGATGGACCTGTACGATCCGCACGGGACCAACACCAAGCAGCTGCGTGTGGCTTTCGAAAAATCGGAGAAGCAGCTTTCGCGCCTCGAAACGCAGCGGCAGCAGCTCGACGAGGCGATCAGCCAGCTGCGCGAGGCGATGGACGTCGTGCGCAACGCGCTCGAAGAGCGGCAGAAGCAGTCGGCCGCGTGACTCCAGGCCTGGAGCGATCTCCGTTTGTGCTGGAAAAATCTCTTGCGCCATCGAATTGACGTTTACGCAAACGTCAATATTTGGTAGGGGACGCTCCAAGAGGAATTGACTGCCCCGGTAGCGTCGGGGCAGCGTTCGGTTATCTGGAGGTCTCCCATGCCGACATACCGCGCTCCCGTGCGCGATACGCTGTTCGTTCTCAACGACGTGCTGGGTTACGAGCGCTACTCCAACCTGCCCGGCTTCTCCGACGCTACGCCCGACATTCTCGAGGCAATTCTTGCCGAGGGTGCCAAGCTCGCGGAAAACGTCATCCAGCCGACGAACAGGGTGGGCGACGAGGAAGGCTGCGTTCGCCATGACGACGGCTCGGTGACGACGCCCGCCGGGTTCAAGGAAGCCTACGAGCAGTATCGCGAGGGCGGCTGGCTGGCGCTCCCGGTGCCGCCCGAATATGGCGGGCAGGGACTGCCCTATACGGTGCATTCGGCCGTCGGCGAATACATGTCGTCGGCCAACATGGCGCTGATGATGTATCCCGGCCTCACGCAGGGCGCCATCGCGGCGATCCTGGCGCACGGCACCGAGGAGCAGAAGCAGACCTACGTGCCGAAGATGGCCGAAGGCGTGTGGACCGGCACCATGAACCTGACCGAGCCGCATTGCGGCACGGATCTCGGACTGCTGCGCACCAAGGCGGTTCCGGCCGGTGACGGCGCCTACAGGATTTCCGGCCAGAAGATCTTCATCTCGGCCGGCGAGCACGACATGTCCGAAAACATCATCCATCTGGTGCTCGCCCGCATCGAGGGCGCGCCGGACGGAGTTAAGGGCATCTCGCTGTTCATCGTGCCGAAGTTCGATCCCGAATCGGGCGAGCGCAACGGCGTCTCCTGCGGATCCATCGAGGAGAAGATGGGCATCCACGGCAACTCGACCTGCGTCATGAACTATGACGAGGCGACGGGCTACCTCATCGGTCAGGAGAACGGCGGCCTGAAGGCCATGTTCGTGATGATGAACGAGGCGCGCCTCGGCGTCGGCCTGCAGGGGCTCTCCATCTCGGAAGTCGCCTACCAGAACGCCGCAAACTATGCTCGCGAGCGCCTCCAGGGCCGCTCGCTGACCGGTGCGAAGGAAAAGGACAAGAAAGCCGATCCGATCATCGTCCACCCCGACATCCGCCGCAAGCTGATGACGATGAAGGCCTTCAACGAGGCCGGGCGCGCGCTGATCCTGTGGACCGCGATAAAGTCGGACGTCGCGCACCGGTCCGGCGACGACAAGGAACGCGAGGCTGCGGACGACCTGCTTGGCCTGATGACCCCGATCATCAAGGGCGTGCTGACCGACAAGGGCTTCGAGCACGCGGTGATGGCGCAGCAGGTCTATGGCGGCCACGGCTACATCGAGGAATGGGGCATGAGCCAGTTCGTGCGCGATGCTCGCATCGCCATGATCTACGAGGGCGCCAACGGCATCCAGGCGCTCGATCTCGTCGGCCGCAAGCTGGCATTGAACGGTGGCCGCGCCGTCCAGACTTTCTTCAAGGATGTCGGCGAGTTCTGCGAGGAAAACCGCTCCGACGAGAAGATGTCGGGCTACACAAAGGGCCTTAAAAAGGGTCTCAACGACCTCCAGGCCGCAACCATGTGGCTGATGCAGAACGGCATGAAGAACCCGGACAATGCCGGTGCAGCCTCGACCGACTACATGCACCTGTTCGGCCTTGTCGCGCTCGGCTACATGTGGGCGCAGATGGCCAAGTCGGCCCAGGCGAAGCTTGCGGAAGGCGCGAACGGCGACGGTTCCTTCTATGAGACCAAGCTGGTCACGGCGAAGTTCTTCATGGAACGGATCATGCCGGAAACCGGCGCGCATCTCGCCCGCATCTCCGCCGGTTCGGAGACCATGATGGCGCTGCCCGCGGAGGCATTCTGACCGGGCGGGGCATCGCCCGGTCTGTTCATCCTTGAACTTTCTTGCTATAGCGGCCGACATCCGGAGGACCTGTTCATGTCGCACGATCCCGCATCCGTCCTGGGCCTGCCGAAGGCCCCGTGGGCCGGCGAGGACGTCGGCATGCTCTACGACATGGCGCGGAAGTTCCTCGAGACCGAGATCGAGCCGCGCTACGCGGAATTCGAGAAGGCCGAGATCTTCGACCGCGAAAGCTGGAAGAAGGCGGGCGAGAACGGCCTGCTCTGCGCCTCGATGCCCGAAGAATACGGCGGCTCGGGCGGCACCTATGCGCATGAGAGCGCCATCATAGAGGCGATCAGCCATGTCGGCGTCGATGGCTTCGGCATCGCGCTGCACAACTCGATCGTGGCTCCCTACATCCTTCACTACGGCTCGGAAGAGCAGAAGAAGAAGTGGCTGCCGAGAATGGCGTCCGGCGAACTGATCGGCGCCATCGCGATGACCGAGCCCGGCGCCGGCTCCGACCTGCAAGGGGTGAAGACCCGCGCGGAGAAGGATGGCAACCACTACAAGGTGAGCGGCTCGAAGACCTTCATTACCAACGGCCAGCTCGCCAACCTGATCGTCGTCGTCACCAAGACCGATCCGGCGAAGGGCGCCAAGGGCACGTCGCTGATCGTTGTGGAGACCGACGAGGTCGAGGGTTTCGAGCGCGGCCGCAACCTCGACAAGGTCGGGCTGAAGTCGAACGACACGTCGGAACTCTTTTTCAACGACGTGCGCGTTCCGACCTCCAACCTGCTCGGCACCGAGGAAGGGCAGGGGTTCGTGCAGCTCATGCAGCAGCTTCCGCAGGAGCGGCTTCAGATCGGCGGCACGGCGATCGCAGCGATCGAGAAGGCGCTGGCGCTGACGATCGACTACGTCAGGGAGCGCAAGGCCTTCGGCAAGGCCGTGATGGAATTCCAGAACACGCAGTTCAAGCTCGCCGAACTGAAGACCGAGGCAACGGTCGGCCGCGTCTTCTACAACGACTGCGTGGCGCGCCACATCGACGGCGGCCTCGATCCGGTGACCGCATCGATGGCCAAGTACTGGCTCAGCGACCTGCAGGGCAAGATCATAGACGAGTGCCTGCAACTTCATGGCGGCTACGGCTACATGAACGAGTATCCGATCGCCCGCATGTGGCGCGATGCGCGCGTGCAGCGCATCTACGGCGGCACGAACGAGATCATGAAGCTGCTCATCGCCAGGAGCCTGTGAGGAGACGAGGATGTCCACGCACACCGCCGACATACGCTGGCAACAGGACGAGGACGATCATTTCACCCTCGGGCGCTACACGCGCGTGCACGAGATCGCCTTCGACGGTGGAACGACGATCCAGGCAACGGGCGCGCCGCAGAACGTGCCGGCGCAGTTCTCGTCGGAAACTGCGGTCGATCCCGAGGAATTGTTCGTCGCCTCCTTGGCATCCTGCCACATGCTGTGGTTTCTGGATTTCGCCCGCCGGGCGGGCCACGACATCCGCTCCTACCGCGACCAGGCGGTGGGCGAGCTGGGCAAAAACGCGCAGGGGCGCATCGCGATGCTGAAGGTGACGCTGCGCCCGCAGGTCGAGTGCGACGCCGACCCGGCCGCGCTCGCGGACCTGCACCACAAGGCGCACGACGCCTGTTTCATAGCGAATTCGGTGAGCGCGCAAGTGCTCGTCGAACCGCAAGTCTGAACGAAGGAGACGCCACAATGGCCGATGCATATGTCTACGACGCCGTGCGCACGCCGCGCGGCCGCGGCAAGAAGGACGGATCGCTGCACGAGGTTCCGGCCGTCAGGCTGGCGGCGAAGGCACTGGAAGCGGTGCGCGACCGCAACGGGCTCGACACCTCCACGGTGGACGACATCGTCTTCGGCTGCGTCGATCCGGTAGGCGAGGCCGGTTCGGTGATCCCGCGCGCGGCAGCCTTCGAGGCGCGCTACGCGACCGAGGCGCCCGGCATCCAGCTGTCGCGCTTCTGCGCGTCAGGCCTCGACGCCATCAATCTGGGCGCAGCCAAGATCGCGGGCGGCTCGGACGACATCGTGATCGCGGGCGGCGTGGAATCCATGTCGCGTGTCGGCATGGGCATGTCGGGCGGCGCCTGGTTCATGGATCCCTCGGTCGGCCTGCCATCCTATTTCGTGCCGCAGGGCGTTTCGGCCGACCTGATCGCCACCAAGTATGGTTTTTCGCGTGACGACGTCGACGCCTATGCGGTGGAAAGCCAGAAGCGGGCCGCCAAGGCCTGGGAGAAGGGCTGGTTCAAGAACTCCGTCATCGAGATCAAGGACCAGAACGGCCTCAAGATCCTCGACCATGACGAGCACATGCGCCCCTCGACAGACATGCAGTCGCTGGCCTCGCTCAACCCGTCCTTCGTGATGCCCGGCGAGATGGGCGGCTTCGATGCCGTCGCCGTCCAGCGCTATCCGGAGGTCGAGGCGGTCAAGCACGTCCACCACGCCGGCAATTCCTCCGGCATCGTCGATGGCGCTGCCGCGGTGCTGCTCGGCTCCAAGAAGGGCGGCAAGGCAATGGGGCTGAAGCCGCGCGCGCGCATCCGCGCCTTCACCAATATCGGCTCCGAGCCGGCGATCATGCTGACCGGACCGGTCGACGTTACCGAGAAGCTCCTGAAGCGGGCGAAGATGAAGCTCTCCGACATCGACCTCTTCGAGCTCAACGAGGCCTTCGCCTCGGTCGTGCTGCGCTACATGCAGGCCTTCGACATCGACCACAAGAAGATGAACGTCAACGGCGGCGCGATCGCCATGGGCCATCCGCTGGGTGCGACCGGCGCGATGATCTTCGGCACGGTGCTCGACGAACTGGAGCGCCGCGACCTGAACACCGCGCTGGTGACGCTGTGCATCGGCGCCGGCATGGGCACGGCGACCATCATCGAGCGGGTCTGACGCTCCTTCCCTTCTCCCCGCTCGCGGGGAGAAGGTAGCCTCTTCGGGTTTTGCCGTCGGCAAGACCAAGGACAGGCTCCATGCCGGATGAGGGGCAGAGCCAGCGGTCTCGACCAGCGCCGCTCCTCATTTGCCTTCGGGCATCCTCTCCCGTGAACGGGAGAGGCACGCAGTTTCACCGTCGCGCCCGTCCGCTGACGCAACCGATTTCAAGGAGGACTTCTCCAATGGCCAAGTACACCAACTTCAAAGTCGAAACCGACGCCGACGGCATCGCGCTCGTCACCTGGGACATGCCGGGCAAGTCGATGAACGTCTTCACCGAGCAGGTGATGGACGAGCTGGAGAAGATCGTCGACCAGGTCGTCGCCGACGACAACATCAAGGGTGCCGTCGTCACCTCCGGCAAGGAAAGTTTTTCCGGCGGCGCGGACCTCACCATGCTGCAGCGCATGCTGAAGCTCTTCAAGGACGAGAAGGCCAAGGATGCCGACGCGGCGATAAAGATGCTGTTCGAGGGTGCCGGCCGAATGAGCTGGCTGTTCCGCAAGCTCGAGACCTCAGGCAAGCCCTGGGTATCGGCGATCAACGGCACCTGCATGGGCGGCGCCTTCGAGCTTTCGCTCGCCTGCCACGCCCGCGTCGCGGCGGATTCGGACAAGGTCAAGATGGGCCTGCCGGAAGTGAAGGTCGGCCTGTTCCCGGGCGCAGGCGGAACCCAGCGGGTGCCGCGGCTGACGGACGGGCAGAGCGCGCTCCAGATGCTGACCTCCGGGCAGTCACTATCGCCGAAGAAGGCCAAGCAGATGGGCCTGATCACCGAGATCGCCGCGCCTGAGGCGCTGGTCGAAACGGCAAAGGGGCTGATCAAGGGCGGGCTCAAGGCCGTCGCTCCCTGGGACGTGAAGGGCTTCAAGCTGCCGGGCGGCCCGATCTACTCGGCTGCGGGCGCCAATCTTTGGCCGCCGGCCATCGCCATACTGCGCCGCGAGACCTATGGGAACTATCCTGCCGCCAGCGCGATTCTGAAATGCGTCTATGAGGGCCTGCTGGTGCCCTTCGACACGGCGTTGAGGATCGAGCAGCGCTATTTCACCGAGATCATGCAGACCACGGAAGCGGCGATGATGATCCGCTCGCTGTTCATCTCGCTGCAGGAACTCAACAAGGGTGCGCGCCGTCCTGCCGGCGTTCCCGAGACCAAGTTCAAGAAGATCGGCGTTCTCGGCGCAGGCTTCATGGGCGCGGGCATCGCTTACGTCACCGCCAAGGCCGGCATCCCGGTCGTGCTGCTCGACCGCGACATGCCGTCGGCCGAGAAGGGCAAGGCGCATTCGGAAGGTCTGCTGGACGCAGCGATGAAGAAGGGCCGGGCCACGGCCGAGGAGAAGGAAAAGCTCCTGTCGCTGATCACGCCGACGGTCGACTACTCCGATCTCGACGGCTGCGACCTCGTCATCGAGGCGGTGTTCGAGGATTCGGAAGTCAAGAAGGGCGCCACCGAACAGACGGAAGCCGTCATCGCCGCGGACGCGATCTTCGCCTCCAACACCTCGACCATCCCGATCACCGGCCTGGCGAAAAACTCGAAACGGCCGAAGAACTTCATCGGCATCCACTTCTTCTCGCCGGTCGACCGCATGATGCTGGTCGAGATCATTCTGGGCAAGAAGACCGAGGACAAGGCGCTCGCGGTCGCCATCGACTATGTTCGTGCGATCAGGAAGACGCCGATCGTGGTCAACGACACGCGCGGCTTCTACGTCAACCGCTGCGTCTTGCGCTACATGGCGGAGGCGTTCCAGATGCTGATCGAGGGCGTGCCGCCGGCAATGATCGAGAACACGGCGAAGATGGCCGGCATGCCGGTCGGCCCGCTGGCGCTTACTGACGAGACGGCGATCGACCTCGCGCAGAAGATCATGAAGCAGACGATCCGCGACCTCGGCGAGAAGGCCGTCGACAAGGACCAGTTCGCACTGATCAACACGATGGTCGACACCCATGGCCGCCACGGCCGCAAGAACGGCAAGGGCTTCTACGACTATCCGGCCAAGCCGGCCAAGAAGCACCTGTGGCCCGAACTCAAGGACCTCTATCCGCAGCAGGACCCGGACAAGATCGACGTCGAGGAGCTGAAGCAGCGCTTCCTCGTCACGATCGCGCTCGAGGCGGCGCGCGTGATGGAGGAGGGCATCGTCACCGACCCGCGTGAGGCGGATGTCGGATCGATCCTCGCCTTCGGCTTCGCGCCGTACACGGGCGGCGCATTGTCCTACATCGAGGGCATGGGCCTGACGGAGTTCGTGGCGCTCGCAAAGAAGCTCCAGAAGAAGTACGGGCCGCAGTACAAGGCGCCGAAGCTGCTGGTCGAGATGGCCGACAAGGGCCAGACCTTCTACGGCCGCTTCGATCCCTACAAGGCGATGAAGAAGGCGGCGTAAAAGGTTGGCTTTCCTCTCCCCGTTCACGGGGAGAGGATGCCGGCAAGCAGTTGAGGGGCAGTGCCCACCCTCCCGGGTTCGTACCGCCCCTCATCCGGCCTACGGGCCACCTTCTCCCCGTGAACGGGGAGAAGGAACAGCCGGAGCCGATCATGTATGTCTGGGCGCGACTGGCACGCATGGTTATTACCGCGAGCTCGCGCGGGACCTACCGCATGGGCGAGGAAAGCAGGCTGACCTTCCGTTGCCTGCCGACCGACATCGATTCCAATTTTCATCTCAACAATGCCCGTTACATGATGATGGCAGATGTCGGGCGTATCGACATCTTCCTGCGCGCCGGACTGCTCGGGCTGGCGCGCAAGAACGGCTGGGCGCCGATGATGGGCGGGCTGCAGACCGTCTACGTTCGCGAGATACGGCTGTGGAAGAGGTTCGAGGTCGTCTCCACGGTCGAGACATGGGAGGACACGCAGGTCATCGGCCGACATCGCTTCGTGCTGGAGGATGGCCAGACGGCGGCGCTGGTGATGACCACCGCCGGCGTCTACGACTTCCGCAACCGCCGTTTCGTACCGATCGAAGAGATCGTCCGACCCTCGGACAGGTGATCGAGCCGCGCCCGCCGAGCGAAGAGGAGCGGATATTCATGGCCTCGCATACCGGGCTGCGGAAACTGGCGAAGGGGTCCTGACGCGAACGTTCACATAGCGCGATTGGCCTTTGCCCGGCGCGCCGCGCCTGCTAATCTTCGCCGCAGGAGACGAATGCTCATGACCAAGCTCGAGAGAGCCGTGAAGGCCGCCGAACAGCTTCCCGAAGAGCTTCGCGAGAAGCTTGGGGATGATCTTCTTCATTACATTGACCGTTATCTCGCGCTTCGTGACGACCTGAGGGCGGGACTACGCCAACTCGACGCCGGAGAGGGTATCCCGGGCGATGTGGTGTTTGCAGGATTGAGGAAGAGACTTGGTTCTTGATGTCTTCATTTCGCCCTTGGCGAAAAAGGATATCGAGGACATCCACGAGTACATCGGGGCTAATGATCGGAGCGCGGCGGACAGGGTGCTCGAAAGGATCATCGCCGTGATAGGGCGTCTCGCCGAAAGGCCTTTCCTCGGTTCCGATTTCCACGCGGCGGGCTTGCGTGATCTTAGGAAGATGTCCATCCCTCCGCATATCGTCTTCTATCGCATCAAGCTGAACGAACTGCAGGTCGTCCGCGTGCTACACGGCGCTCGCGACCTGACCGACCCCGAACTCTTCCCGAGGAAATGATAATCCATGCCCGTCACCATCGACTACTTTCTCACTTGCGTATCGCCCTGGACCTATCTCGGGCATGACGCGGCGCGCGAGATCGCGGCGCGACATGAAGCGACGCTCGCCGTGCGCCCCGTCAACCTCGGCGAGATGTTCAAGGTCTCCGGACAGGTCGGGCTCGCCGACCGGCCGGCGGTGCGCCAGCGCTACCGTCTCATCGAGTTGCAGCGCTATGCGGAGATGCGCGGCAAGAAACTGAACCTCAGGCCGAAGCATTTCCCGACCAATCCGGCTCTTGCCGACCACACGATATGCGCGATCCTGGCCGATGGCGGCGATCCCATGGACTACATGGGGCGCGTCTTCGCGTCGGTCTGGGCGGAAGAGAAGAACATTGCCGAGGAAGACACGTTGTCGCCGCTGCTGGCCGAGGCGGGCTTCGATCCGAAAGTGGTGATCGAGCGGGCAAAGTCGCCGGAGATCGCGGCGATAAGGACCAGGAATACCGAGGACGCCATCGCCTGCGATGCTACGGGAGTGCCGTCCTTCGTCCTCAACGGAGAGCCCTACTGGGGCCAGGATCGGCTCGACATGCTGGATCGGGCCTTGTCGACCGGACGCGGACCCTTTACCTCCGACGTTTAGCGCCGGACCCGTATGGACAAGGCGGGAGCGGGACGCTAGAAGTCGCCGAAAGGTATTTTTTCCTGTTGAGCCGAGGGGGCCCATGCTGTCGCACGAACGCGTCTGGGCCGCGATCGACGCGCTTGCCGAGCGCTATTCACTGTCTGCTTCCGGTCTTGCGAAGCGGGCGGGACTGGATTCGACCGCGTTCAACAAGTCCAAGAGGCTTTCGGCGGACGGGCGTCCGCGTTGGCCCTCGACCGAGTCGCTCGCCAAGATCATGGAGGCGACCGGCGCGAGCCTGGACGAGTTCATGGAACTCGTGGAGCCGGGGCGCGCGAAGCCCGCGAAAGCCGTTCCAGATCGCCCGCTGCCGGTGCAGCGCGCCACCGTGCCGCTGATAGGCTTCGCCCAGGCGGGGGCAGGCGGCTTCTTCGACGATGCAGGGTTTCCGGCCGGCCAGGGGTGGGACCTGGTGGAGATCCCGGAGCGGTCGAGCGAAGGCGCCTTTGCGCTCGGGGTGCAGGGCGATTCCATGCTGCCGCTCTACCGGGACGGCGACGTCCTGATCGTGGAGCCGGGGGCGACCATCCGCAAGGGCGACCGCGTCGTCGTCAAGACCACTGCGGGAGAGGTCACGGCCAAGATACTCGCGAGACAGACGAACCGGAGCGTCGAACTCCTGTCGCTCAACCGCGACCACCCGCGCAGAACCGTGCCGCTAGGCGAAGTCGAGTGGATTGCGCGCATCGTATGGGCGAGCCAGTAGACGTGCCGAGCAAACTGCTTGCGACAATCCTCATGGCCGTCACCGCCTCGTTGGCGGCGGCAGGGGAGGCGCCTGACCGGGAGGTGAAATCTTTCCAGTTGGCCCAAGCGGAGTGCGGCGCGTCGCGCCCGGTCCGCCAGATCGCCCCCGACCTCATCGCTCCGCCGCAGATCGGCGGTGGCGAGCTGCGGCGCACCGATCCTCGCGCGCCGTTGAGCGACATCGGGCCAGCCGCGCCCGCGGCACCGGCGACGGCGAACGCTACCGCCGATGCGAAGGAGGGCAGGAACATGATCTTCGGTCCGGTGGCGACGGCCGCCGGACGGCTCGAAGCCGAAGGCATGGTCATCGCGATCGCCGGCATCGAGATCGTCGAGCCGGAGCACACCTGTCACGGCAGCAAAGGCGACTGGCCCTGCGGTATGGCAGCCCGGACCGCGTTCCGATCATTCCTGCGCGGCCGCGCGCTTGATTGCGACATCCCCGAAGGAGAGCTACCCGCGCGCCTTTCCGTTGCCTGCCGGCTCGGCTCGCAGGACCTTGGCGCCTGGCTGGTGGCCAATGGCTGGGCCAAGGTCTCCAGTACCGGTCCCTATGCCGAGCAGCAGAACGAGGCGCTGGCCGAACGGCGCGGCATATTCGGGCCAGGCCCCGAGAGGCTTCCCGGAACCGGGCTACCGGACGAGCCGGTTGCGGAAGGCCAGCCCCTGCCACCGGTTCCCGCCTTGGACGGAGCCGCCGAGGCGACCGCCGAACCGGAAAGCGGCACGCCGGTATCGCGACCCGCCGCGATCGAGCCGTTTCTGCGCGAGCCCAAGGGACTCTATTAGGCGGCCACCGAGGCGAGCCGCTCCCGGATCAGGGCACGGGTCTCGGCAATGCCATAGAGCGCCGCGAACGAGCCGAAGCGCGGACCGCGTTCCTGGCCGAGCAGCACCTGGTAGATCATCTGGAAGAAGGCGACGGACACGCCGGGCCCGCCGGTCGGGCTCTTCTTCGAATGATCCTGGTAGCGTTCGATCCCGCGCGCCACGTCGAGAGCGGCGTTCTGTATCGTCTCGCCGTCCGCGTCGGCCGGCAATGCGGCGAGCCTCCGCGACAGCGCATCGAGTGCCGCCGCCTCCTCCGCGTCGGGCGCGCGGAAGGTCTTGGCGGGTTTGACGAAATCGTCGAAGTAGCGGATGGCGTAGCCGACCAGCCGGTCGAGTTCGGGGTGTGTCTGCGGCGTCGCGCCCGGCACGTGACGCTCGATGAAGCCCCACAACACGGACTTGTCGTGCGCGTTGGAGGCGCTGACGAGATTGAGCAGCAGCGCGAAGGAGACCGGCAGTTCGATGGCCGGCGGATTGCCCGAATGTATGTGCCAGACCGGGTTGCCCAGCCGTTCCTTCCAGTCCTGACGCTGGTAGGCGGCGAGGAACTGATAGTATTCGTCGACGGCGCGCGGAATCACATCGAAATAGAGCTTCTTGGCCTGTCGTGGCCGCTGGAACATGTAGAGCGCCAGGCTCTCCGTCGGGGCGTAGGTCAGCCATTCGTCGATGGTCAGCCCGTTGCCCTTCGACTTGGATATCTTCTGGCCGTTCTCGTCGAGGAACAGTTCGTAGACGAAGTGTTCGGGCGCGCGTCCTCCCAGCGCCTCGCAGATGCGGTCGTAAACGCCCATGTTCGGGCCGTGGTCCTTGCCGAACATCTCGAAGTCCACGCCGAGTGCGGCCCAGCGCGCGCCGAAGTCCGGCTTCCACTGCAGCTTCACCCTGCCGCCGGTGACGGGCAGGGTGGTCTCCGCGCCGTCCTCGTCGTCGAAGGTGATGGTGCCGGCCTCCGCGTCCACCTTCTTCATCGGCACGTACAGCACGCGGCCGCTCATCGGAGAAATCGGCAGGAAGGGCGAATAGGTGGCGCGGCGCTCCTCGCCGAGCGTCGGCAGCATGATGGCCATGATGGCGTCGTAGCGCTCGGCCACCCGCTTCAGGATCGCGTCGAAACGGCCGGACCTGTAGTAATCGGTGGCGCTGGCGAACTCGTAGTCGAAGCCGAAGGCGTCGAGGAAACGGCGCAGCATCGCGTTGTTGTGGTGGCCGAAACTCACAAAGCCGCCGCCGAACGGGTCGGGCACCACCGTCAGCGGCTTGTGGAGATGCGGTTCCAGGAACGAGCGGTCGGGTACGTTGTCCGGAATCTTGCGCATGCCGTCCATATCGTCGGAGAAGCAGAGCAACCGCGTCGGCACCTTGTCTTCGGTCAGCACGCGGAAGGCGTGGCGCACCATGGTGGTGCGCGCCACCTCCCCGAACGTGCCGATATGCGGCAAGCCGGACGGGCCGTAGCCGGTCTCGAACAGCACCGTTTCCGGATAGGCGCCGCCCCGGTAGCGGGCTACGATCTTCCTCGCTTCCTCGAAAGGCCAGGCTTTGCTTTCGGCCGCAGCCTCCAGCATTTCGGGCGATAGATCGAGGCTTTCGGTCGCGTGCGTCATGGTATCAATCCGGATTGTGCCCTCGTCTATGCATGGCCGGCCGAAGCGTCAATCGCGCAGGGCGTTTTTGCTTGCGGCATGCGGGTGCGGTTCCTACGTTGCGGCCAACTTCGAAACCCCGAGGAGTCGATCTTGATCCAGCCGGCCAATGTGCAGGAAGCACTCGTCCACATCATGGTCGCGGTGTCCGCTTCCGACAGCAACATGACGGACCGCGAACTGGCCAAGATGGGAACCGTCGTGCGGACCATGCCCGTCTTCATCGACTTCGAGCCCGAGAGCCTGCTCGACGTCGCCCGCAAGAGCCAGCAGGTGCTCCAGCAGGACGAGACCCTCAACGACATCGTTGCATCCATCGTCGAAGTGATACCCGGCCGGCTGAGGGATACGGCCTATTCCGTCGCGGTTGAGATAGCCGCCGCCGACCGCCGCGTCAGGCCCGAGGAACTGCGCATTCTACAGATCCTGCGCGGCCACCTCGGGATCGACACGCTTACCGCGGCAGCCATCGAGAGGGCCGCCGTCATCAGGCATCGGACGCTCGTCTGAGGCCACTCGGAATGTCGCCGGGCTATCAGAAGAATCCGAGCGGAAAATATCGCAGGTAAAGTTCCGCGAAAGTGCCGTCGGCCTCGATCTCGCGCAGCGCATAGTTGATCGCCGCAAGCAACTGGTCGTCCCCCGGGTCCACCGCGACGGCCATTCCGGTGCCAAGGTATTCGGGCAGGAGATAGGGGCCACCCGCGAAGCGGCAGCAAGCCTGCGATCCGGTCCCCGCCAGCCAGAACGAGAGCCGCATCCCGTCGCCGAACACCGCATCGGTCTTGCCCTCGCGAAGGTCGCCGAGCATCCACTCGGCGCGGGAGTAGGTAACTACCCTGACGCCGGGAAACAGGTCTCTGAGCGCCCGCTCGTGCGCCGAGCCGTCGATGACGCCCACACGCCTGTCTACGAGCTTCTGGTACACCGGTTCTTCGACCGCGTTGCCTTTCGCCATGACGAAGCGGGCCGGCAGTTGCAGGTAGGGGCGCGAGAACGCGAAGCGCTGGCGTGATTCGGCGCTCATCGCGAGCCCCGCGATGATGGCCTCTCCGTCGCCTGCCTGGAGTGCCTGCGGAAGTTCCTCCCACGGCACGGCCTGAATCTCGCAGGTATCCGTGAGGTCGATCTTTGCGCAGATCGCGCGGGCGAGGTCCACGTGAAAGCCAGTGAGTCGTCCGCTCCCGTCAAGGAAATTGAAGGGGGGGAAATCGATCGTGGTGAGGAATCGAAGCCGCGGAAAATCCGACAGTTCCGGCTTCGGAAGCCGTTCGCGCGAATCCCAGAAATAGGGGATCGTTGGCTCGGCGGACACGGAGGGGCCCAGAAGTGCTGCAAGAACGGCCAATGCGGGGACGATGCGCTTCAACTTCGGTTCCTTCAGGCGGTCAGGCGACCGTTGCCAGCGGCTTTACAGAGGCGCAAGATGGAATGAAACCGTCCGATCGGGCAAATCCGCTCGGTTCTCGCACGAATGCAACCATAGGTTAATGGAACAACGGGCGCCACACTCGATATAAGTGGAATCCTGTAGCGTCGGAGATATTGATGGGGCAATTCGACGACACCTTGCAGTTCATCGACGAGCTGCAGCACGCCTCTACGCCGGAAGGCGTAAGCCGGCTCCTTCTCCGGCTGACGGGAAACTACGGCCTCACCGCGCTCATGGCCGGGACCGTACCCGCTCCCGGCACGCCCAAATCGCGGCAGAGAAGCCATGCAATGCTCTGCGAATGGCCCGAATCGTGGCTCGAGCGGTACGTCTCGCGCAACTACGTCGATCAGGATCCGGTCGTCACCTACATGAAGCGCCAGCCCTCGCTGGTGCGCTGGAGCACGGCGGCCGACAAGCTGCAGGTCGGCCGAAGCGGGCAGCGCGTCATGGGCGATGCCGGCGAATTCAAGCTGAACGACGGACTGGCCTTTCCGCTGATCACCCTGGAAGGCACCGTCGTGATGGTGTCCCTGGGCGGGGAGATGGTCGACATCTCTCCGGAAAGCCTCGGCGTCATCGAACTCGCCGCGACCTATGCGGTGGGACGGGCCCTCCAGTTGCAGAACGCCCATGAGATCTTCGCCCGGCGGCCGGATCTCACGCCGCGCGAGACGGAATGTCTCAAATGGGCCGCGGAGGGAAAATCCGAGTGGGAGATTTCCCAGATACTGGGAATTTCCGAGCATACTTCGGAGAAGCATCTCCTCAACGCCAAGCGCAAGCTGGGCGCGGTGAACCGCGTGCACGCCGTCGCCGAAGCGATCCGGCTGGGCTACATCTCCTAGCCTCTCCGCGCTTCAAAGCCTTAGAAAATTCCTGATCGCCATTCGCTTCGTCCGCGCTTCGCGGACGGGGCTTCTTCGCGCCGCGAATTTCGCAGGTGCTCGTCTCGCCGCCCGGTGAAACCTGATTACGCGATCGCGTAATACTCGGCTGCCATGCGCATCGTAGTTTTTTTGCGCCGCAACCAAGGAGCGATCATCATGATCTATGCAATGACCACTACCGAACTGACCGAACGTCCCGACCTGTGGGAAGAGGTCCATCGTCTGCGCTACCAGATCTTCGTCGAGGAAATGGGTTGGGACGATCTTCGCCGGTCCGACCAGATGGAGATCGACCAGTTCGATCACGAAGAGGCGGTTCATCACCTGTGCATGCGCAACGGCCGCGTCGCCGGATATCAGCGGATGCTGCCCACGACGCGACCGCATCTGCTGACCGACGTGCTGCAGGATCTTTGCGAAGGAACCTCGCCGAAGGGCCCCAACATCTACGAACTGACGCGCTACGCGGTCGCACCGGCATTCCGCGACGGCCGGCGCGGCGTCTCCACCGTTGGCACGGAGCTCATCGCGGGCTTCGTCGAATGGGGTCTGCACAACAAGGTGGACCAGGTGATCATCGAGTTCGAGCCGATGTGGGTGCTGCGGGCGCTGCAACTGAGCTTCCTTGCCCGGCCGCTCGGATACCAGCGCACCTACGGCCGCCAGCAGGTCGTCGCCACGTTGCTGACGTTCAACGAGAACACGCTCGACGTCGTGCGCAACCGCCGCAACCAGCACGCCCCGGTCCTGAGCAAAGGCCTGCCGGACGCGTTTTCCTACAAGCAAGCTTCCTGAGTGCCCGCAGATCGACTGCCTCACAAGAAGCTGAATACATCGGAGAAAGTATCCATGGAGATCCTGCACGAATCCGAATTTCGCAATCACACGCTTGCATTGACCTTGTCGGGCGACGGCGGCCGCCCGATCCTCGACCACAGCGCCTATGAGCGGCTTTCGCGGGAACTGGACCGCGCCGAGGCCGACGATGAGGTCCGGGTGGTCATCCTGAAGGGGCTTTCAGGGTGTTTCTGCCTGGGTGGGGACCTTTCGGAATTCCTTGACCCGACCAAGCACGAGACGCTCATCAAGGCCGTCTCGGGCATGTTCCGGCGTTTGGCGAGGTTCACGAAGCCGATGCTCGGCTGCGTGGACGGCGACGCGATCGGGGTGGGCTGCACTGTGCTGTTCCACTGCGACCTCGTCTATGCTTCCCCCAAGAGTACCTTCCGCGTTCCCTTCGTGGACCTTGGGCTCGTCCCGGATGCCGCAACCAGCCTGCTTGCCCCCGAAAAGCTCGGCTACGCCACAGCCTTCCGCTTCTTCTGCCTGGGGGAGACCCTGGACGCGGCCGAGGCGCTGAGGCTCGGCCTCATCTCGGATCTGGTCGAGGATGCCGATCCCGAGTCGAGGGCACGCGAGACGGCACGCCGCTTGGCAAAGAAGCCCGCACGCGCCCTTTCGCAGACGAGGATGCTGCTCAAGGGCGACAGCGCAGAGTTGTGCAACCGTATAGACAGGGAGATTTCCCTGTTCCACAATGCGTTGCAGGATGAAGCAACTATCCGGCGGCTGAAACGCGTGTCGCGCATGGCCGCGTGAACCGTCGGCGGAACCGGTGAGCGCGAGGGACGCTCACCGATTCCGCCGGGCGCCGGAGTGCCGTTCGGGGGAACAGGATGGGGGACGGGGG
Organism: Aquibium pacificum; assembly: GCF_040839445.1. NCBI lineage: Bacteria > Pseudomonadati > Pseudomonadota > Alphaproteobacteria > Hyphomicrobiales > Phyllobacteriaceae > Aquibium > Aquibium pacificum. The sequence goes on from NZ_JBDPGJ010000001.1 coordinate 353,245, forward strand.
TCTTCCGCCGAACCATGGCCGCCGGCGCGATCCGGCAGCCGGCCCGCCGTCGGGGATCGGCGGCTGGTCGGAAGGCGCTCGGCTTCTCGATCGCCTTCGCCTGCTGAACGGCTGGGAAGGTTTCCTGACCCGGCTCAAACTTTCCGACGACGTCGCCATGCGTCTTGCCGAGCGCGCCCGGGTCAACCGGACGTGCCTGCATTCCGAACTGCTGTCGTCCGGGATCGTGCCGGAGGACGCGCAATATCGTGCGCTTGCCGCCGAACTCGGATTGCCATTGCAGGACGAGATCGATCCGAACCGATTGCTCGCGGGAGAGGCCGGTGCCCTTGCCGCGCTCAGGAGCCCGCGCGGCAGCAGCATGTCCCTGCTGGAGAACGGAGGCGCCGAGACGCTCCTGGTCATCGCTCCGGTGAAACTCGACATCGTCGCGCTCAAGGCGCTGCTGGCGCGCCGACCGCGGCTTGCCTCACGCCTCGTGCTCGCCTGTCCGGCCACGCTGCGGGGGGCGCTCCTTGCCCGCGTGCGAGGTCGCCTTCTCGAGGAGGCCTGCCGCGGGCTCTTCAATCTCTGGCCGGCCATGTCGGCCCGGTTCATCACCGATTCCTGGCAGGCGTTCCTCGTCGGCGTGGCGATCATCGCCGTACCCGTCCTGCTGTTCCTCGCGCCCGTCCTCACCGCCCTGTCGGTCTATGCCTGCCTGTCGACGCTTTTCCTCGGCTGCATCGGCCTGCGGCTGGCGTCCGCCGTTTCCGACGCAATCGGCGAAGAGGTGCGTTTCGGCGGGCGTCCGTCCGATGCCGGCCTTCCCACCTACACCGTACTCGTCGCGCTCCATAGGGAAGCGGAGGTGGTTCCGGACCTCCTGGCGGCGCTCGCCCGGCTCGACTGGCCGCGCAGCAAGCTGGAGGTCAAGCTCGTGTGCGAGGACGACGACGAGGACACGCTGGCGGCGATCGGGAGGCAGAAGCTTCGGCCCTGGGTGGAAGTCGTCAAGGTGCCGGCGAGCGAACCCCGCACCAAGCCGAAGGCGCTGTCCTTCGCCCTGCCGCTCGCGGGTGGGGAGCTGATCGCGCTCTACGACGCGGAAGACCGGCCGCACCCGATGCAGCTTCGCGAGGCATGGGCGCGGTTCCGCGACGAGGGCGATGATCTCGCCTGCGTGCAGGCGCCGCTAACGATTGCCAATGCGGGTTACGGGATCCTGCCCTTCATGTTCAGGCTCGAGTATGCGGCCCTGTTCCGCGGCATTCTCCCATGGCTGTCGTCGAACGACCTGCTCATTCCGCTCGGCGGAACGTCCAACCATTTCCGCCGCGAAGCCCTGCTCGACGTCGGTGGATGGGATCCGCACAACGTCACCGAGGACGCCGATCTCGGCGTGCGCCTGCGCCGCTTCGGATACAGGACCGGAACCATCTCGCTTCCGACCCTGGAGGATGCGCCCGAGGAACTCATGGTTTGGCTCCGGCAGCGGACGCGCTGGTACAAGGGCTGGATGCAGACCTGGCTCGTCCACATGCGCCAGCCGATCCGGCTCTACCGCGATCTCGGCGCCGGATCCTTCCTGATCTTCCAGATCCTGTTCGGAGGGCTGATTGCGTCGGCGCTGCTGCATCCGCTGCTGTGGGGCACGACGATACTGCTTTGCGGAAAGTCTGCCCTTTGGGGTTCTCTCCTGCCGACCGAGCGCTGGCTGCTCGGCCTGTCCGGGATGAACATCGCTGCCGGATACGGCTCGTTCCTGTTGCTGGGATGGCGCTGCCTGCGGCCCAAGGAGCGTGCCGGCTACTGGAGGACGGCACTCCTGACCGTGCCCTACTGGCTGCTGATGTCGGTTGCCGCCTACCGGGCGATCGGGCAGCTGGTGCGCCGGCCGCATCATTGGGAAAAAACGCCGCACCGGCGGTTCCGCCGCAGCAGTAGACCGGCGAAGCAGGTGGATGACACGTCGGCCCGTGCGCATTCAGCGGGCGCGGAAGCGGGTCACATGCCGATGACGTCCGCGCCGCTCAGGATGATCTTTTCGTCTTCCTCTCCGATCGCCGCGTCGTCGCGGCCGTCATAGGGGAGCGTCTTCAGGATCCGCCTGATCGCCGCCAGACGCGAGCGGCGCTTGTCGTTTGCCCTCAAGACGATCCATGGCGCGTGGTCGGTATGCGTATGCTTCATCATCCTGTCACGCGCCTGCGTGTACTCGTCCCATTTGGACATGCCCGCGACGTCGATCGGCGAGAATTTCCAGATCTTCAGCGGATCGTGGCGGCGGTCGTGGAATCGCTCGAGCTGCATCTCCTGACCTATGTTGAGCCAGAACTTGAAGAAGTGGATGCCGTCGTTGACGATCATGTGCTCGAAGGTCGGCGTCTCCTCCAGGAAACGGTCGCATTGCTCCGCGGTGCAGAAGCCCATCACCGGTTCGACAACGCCGCGGTTGTACCAGGAGCGGTCGAAGGTCACGAACTCGCCGGCCGTCGGGAAATGCTCGACGTAGCGCTGGTAGTACCATTGTCCGCGCTCGCGTTCGGTCGGCTTGGGGAGGGCGACGTTGCGGGCGCTGCGCGGATTCATGTACTGGCGCAGGACGAAGATGGTGCCGCCCTTGCCGGCCGCGTCCCGCCCCTCGAAGATCGCCATGACGCGTTCGCCCGTCGCCTGGAGCCACAGCTGGAGCTTGACGAGTTCGATCTGCAGCCGCTCCAGCGTCTTCTCGTACTCGTCCTTGTCCATCTTCTTTCCGTGCGGATACCCGCCGGACGACATCGCGGCGTCCTTGATCCAGTCGGGCAGGACCGGGTCGTCGATGTCGAACACGCGTTCGGTTCCCGCCACGGTGATGCGCACCGGCGCGGTGTCCGGCAGGTTCCGCATATGGCTGTGAGCCGTCATTCCCGCTTCTCCTCGTTGGCTGGCGAGCCATGCTATTGAGCGTATCCAACGGCGTCCAGTCGCCGACCGACAACGAGGCCTGGACAAGGCCCCCGTGCTTCAGAGGATTGCCATGACCGAAACGGAGGAGGGAGGAGCGAGCGCGGCCGGGATGGTGCGCAGGCGCCTGACGGAGGCGCGGTGGGTGCTCGTGGCAGCTGCCGTGGCGATCGTCGCGCTGGGCTACGCGGGTGATCTCTCGTTCGCCTGGATCGCGCTCGCCGTCGCGTTCGTGGTGCTCGTGGCGGCCCTCGCGCGCAGGAAGACGGCACGGGGCGCCAGGGCGGAAGCGGACGCCGCCGCGACCCTCGGTTTCCAGGGCCTTTCGGCGCAGGCGCTCGCGGAAGCCGTGCCGGACCCGATGATCGTCTTCGACCAGCACGGCATCGTGGTAACCCGCAACGAAGCCGCGCGATCGGCCTTCGGCAAGCTCGATGCAGGAACGCTCCTCAACCTTCGCTTTCGAACGCCGGAATTCCAGGACCTGCTCGCCACGCTGCTGGCCGGCGGCGCGGGGCCGCTGATCTGCGAGTATGTGGAGCGGGTGCCGATCGAGCGGTGGTTCCGCATCGCGGGCACGGCGGTCGGGGAGGGGAGCGGGCTCTACGTGCTGGTCTTCAAGGACCAGAGCGAGATCCGGCGCATCGACCGCATGCGCGCCGACTTCATCGCCAATGCCAGCCACGAACTGCGCACGCCGCTGGCTTCCATAGCCGGGTTCATCGACACCTTGCGGGGACCCGCGCGAAACGATCCGAAGGCGCGCGAACAGTTTCTCCAGATCATGCAGAACCAGACCGCGCGCATGGCGCGCCTCATCGACGATCTGCTTTCGCTGTCGCGACTGGAAATGAAGACCTATGCGCCGGCTCCGGGCAAGATCGACGTCCGGCCACTGGTCGAGAGCGTCATCGATTCCCTCCGTCATCTCGCGGCGGACAACGGCGTCGCAATCTCCAAGGAGATTTCGTCCGACCCCGTCGAGGTGCGAGGCAACGGCGACGAACTCACCCAGGTCTTCGAGAACCTGCTGGAGAATGCCATCAAGTACGGCCAGTCGGGCGGCAAGGTCGACGTATCTGTCACCCCCGCGGAGCCGGGAACCGGGACCGGACCGCGGGTGAGCTTCACCGACCATGGTCCGGGCATCGCGGAAGAGCACATCCCGCGCGTCACCGAGCGCTTCTATCGCGTGGACGTCGAGACGAGCCGCTCCCAGAAAGGTACCGGCCTCGGGCTTGCCATCGTCAAGCACATCCTGACAAGACACAACGCGCGGCTGACGATCAAATCGAAGATCGGCGAAGGCGCCACCTTCACGGTCAACTTTCCCTCCACCTGACCGTTTCTTGACCGGCAGGACCGGTTTTCGTCTTTCGGTCATGTGACTGCCGTATACAATCATGATTCGCGGCGGAGTCGGACCGATGCCCACAGTGCATATCATGAACGCCTACGATCAGGAGCTGAAGTTCCTGGCGAGTCGCATCGCCAGCATGGGAGGGCTGGCGGAGAGGATGGTGGACGAGTCCGTCAAGGCGCTCGTGCATCACGACCCGGCACTCGCCCGGAAGGTAATCGCCGACGACGACCTGCTGGATGAAGGCCAGCGGGAGATCGACGACAAGGCGATCGTCATCATCGCCCGGCGCCAGCCGATGGCCGACGACCTGCGCGAGATCATCGGCGCCATCCGCATCTCGTCAGATCTCGAACGGGTTGGAGACCTCGGCAAGAACATCGCCAAGCGCGTGCTCTCCATCCTGGAGACGCCGCAGCCGGTGCGGCTGTCACGCGGCCTGGAGGCGCTGGCGCAACTCGCCCTGGTCCAGTTGAAGGAAGTGCTCGACTGCTATGCGACGAGTTCGGTGGAACGCATCGGCTTCGTTCGCGACCGCGACGACGACATCGACGCGATGTACACGTCGCTCTTCCGCGAACTGCTCACCTACATGATGGAAGACCCGCGCAACATCGCCGCCTGTACCCATCTCCTGTTCTGCGCGAAGAACATCGAGCGCATCGGCGATCACGCGACCAACATCGCGGAAACCGTCCACTACATCATCACAGGCGTCCAGATGCCGCTCGATCGGCCCAAGGAGGACAAGAGCCACCGGATCGTCCTGTCCGGAGAGTAAGGCGTCCGCTCGCAGGCGCCTCGGTCGCCGCGGTTCAGCGCTGCCTGCGACGCTCGGATGCCGGCTGGAACGCGAGCCTGGCGTGGTATGTGCAGTAGGGACCCGTATCGAGCGAGTCATTGCCGCAGAAATGGAACTCCTCGGTCAGCGGATCGCCGTTCGGCCACTTGCAGGTCTTGTCGGTCAGTTCCGCCAGCTTCAGATGACGCGAGATCGGGACGACCACGCTCTCCACCGGGCGCGCCGAAGGGCGGATGGCGGGTTCTGACTGGTAATCGACCTTGAGCGCCGTGGCGCCGACCGTCTGCGGCATCGACCGGGGCGAGGAGGCCGCTCTCGGTGCCTTCGCTCCGGCGGGCTTCGGCTTCTTCTGGCGCGTTTGCGCCGGCGCCGCGCGTCCGCGGCTGGAGAGCTTCAGCCGGTGGACCTTGCCGATGACGGCATTGCGGCTGACGCCTCCCAGCTGTGCCGCGATCTGGCTTGCGCTCAGTCCCTCCGCCCAGAGTTTTCGGAGGAGTTCCACCCGCTCGTCTGTCCAGTTCATGCCGTATGCTCCTGGTGGTGCCACGTCCGGCGGAATCCGAATCCGTACCCGCCCTGGCTGCCGCCAGGAGGACGCCACAGATACTCGGGTGAGTTTTTGGTCCGCCGCACGAAATCTAGTTATTTCGTGAAGGCAAACTACAATACCGGGTGACTCAGTGACAAGAGTCCGCTGAGTCAGCTGAATCTGTTTTTTCGGTTTTCCCCAACTTGCCGGCTCATGTGACTGCCGGCTGCACCGGTGGGGCCGGAGCTTCCCGTTGACTTGCAAGCGAAAAAATCCAATATGGGCCGAAGAGGCCGCCCCGGGGGCGGCTTTTTAGTTTGCGGACCCGCGCATGCATGGGAATGGCGGGAATCTCCGCACGCACAGGCCCATCCGGAGCATTCTCGCATGAGCGGTTCGGCGCTATACGAAACTTTCGCCAGGGCGCCCCTGGCCTTCGATCGCGGCGAGGGATCGTGGCTGGTCACGACCGAGGGCGAGCGATACCTGGATTTCGCCGCCGGCATCGCGGTGAACTCGCTCGGCCATGGACATCCGCATCTCGTCGAAGCGCTGACCGAGCAGGCGGGCAAGCTCTGGCACGTCTCGAACCTCTACGAAATTCCGGGACAGCGCCGCCTCGGCGAGCGCCTCGTCGCCAACAGCTTCGCCGACAAGGTGTTCTTCACCAATTCCGGTGCGGAAGCGCTGGAATGCGCCATCAAGACGGCAAGGCGCTACCATTATGTGAACGGCAATCCCGAACGCTACCGCATCATTACCTTCGAAGGCGCCTTCCATGGCCGGACACTGGCCACCATTGCCGCCGGCGGGCAGCCGAAGTATCTCGAAGGTTTCGGTCCAAAGGTCGAAGGTTTCGACCAGGTCGCGCTCGGCGATGCGGAGGCGCTGAAGAAGGCGATCACGGCAGAGACCGCGGCGATCCTCGTCGAGCCGGTGCAGGGCGAGGGCGGTATCCGCGTCGTGCCGGCGGAGATGCTCAAGCTGATGCGCAAGCTCGCCGACGACAACGGTCTCCTCCTGATCTACGACGAGGTCCAGTGCGGCGTCGGCCGCACCGGCAAGCTCTTCGCCTATGAGTGGTCCGGGGCGGAACCCGACATCATGGCGATCGCCAAGGGGATCGGCGGCGGCTTTCCGCTGGGTGCCTGCCTTTCGACGGACGAGGCGGCGGTCGGCATGACGGCCGGGGTGCACGGCACGACGTTCGGCGGAAACCCGCTGGCGATGGCGGTGGGTAACGCCGTGCTGGACGTCGTGCTCGAAGAGGGATTTCTCGACGAAGTGAGCCGCAAGTCCCTGCTGATCAAGCAGGGCCTGGCCGCCATCGCGGACGAGTACCCTTCGGTCATCGAGGAGATCCGCGGCGTCGGGCTGATCCTCGGCATCAAGTGCCGGATGCCCAATGCCGGCGTCAACATGGCCTTCCGGGAAGAGAAGCTCCTGACGGTGCCGGGCGGCGACAACGTGGTTCGGCTCCTTCCCCCTCTGACGGTGACGGACGAGGAAATCCGCACGGGGCTGGAGCGGATTCGTGCCGCGGCGTCGAAGCTGGCTTCGAAATCCGGCGGCAACTGAGCGGAAGTGGCATAATGATGAACGGCAAGCCGCGCCATTTCACCGATCTCTCGGCGATCTCGACCGACAGCCTGCGATCCATGCTTGAGGATGCCAAGGCGCGAAAGGCGGAGGTGAAGGCAGGCAAGCGCAGCAAGCCCTTCGAGGGCAAGGTGCTGGCCATGATCTTCGATAAGCCGTCGACGCGCACCCGCGTGTCCTTCGACGTCGGCATGCGCCAGCTCGGCGGCGAGACGATCATGCTGACGGGTACGGAAATGCAGCTTGGCCGCAGCGAGACCATCGCCGACACCGCCAAGGTGCTGTCGCGCTACGTCGACATCATCATGATCCGGACGACATCGCACGATCGCCTGATCGAGCTTTCCGAGAATGCGACCGTTCCCGTCATCAACGGACTGACCGACGAGACGCACCCTTGTCAGATCATGGCCGACGTTCTTACATACGAGGAGCATCGCGGAGACGTGGCGGGCAGGCTGTTCGCCTGGTCGGGTGACGGGAACAACGTGCTTCATTCTCTGATCGAGGCCGCGGCCCGGTTCAGTTTCGACCTGAACATCGCGGTGCCTGGGGGCAGCGAGCCCGACACGAGGTTCGTGGACTGGGCGAAAGGCGAGGGCGCCCGCATCCGCTTCTTCGACGATGCCGCTGACGCCGTCAGCGGAGCCGACTGCGTGGTGACGGACACCTGGATCTCGATGGGCCAGGAGCATCGGGCACGCGGTCACAATGTCTTTCTACCTTATCAGGTGAACGCCGAACTCATGCGCCACGCCAAGCCGGACGCGCTCTTCATGCACTGCCTGCCCGCCCATCGCGGTGAAGAGGTCACCGACGAGGTGATCGACGGACAGCAGTCCGTGGTCTTCGACGAGGCGGAAAACCGGCTCCATGCGCAGAAGGCGGTGCTCGCCTGGTGTCTTTCCGGAGCATAGACGATTGATCAATGAACCAAGGCTCGGCGAATTCGGTTTCGCCGGCGACGACGTGGTCGTACCCTTCCAAGTGGAGCCGCTCGACATGCGCGGGCGCGCCGTCCAGCTCGGCCCGATGCTCGACCAGATGCTGGGACGGCATTCCTACCCCGAGCCCGTGGCGAGGCTGCTGGCGGAGTGCATCGTGCTGACGGCGCTGCTTGGAAGCTCCGTCAAGTTCGACGGCAAGTTCATCCTGCAGACCCAGACCGACGGGCCGGTAGACATGCTGGTGGCGGACTTCGCCACACCGGGGTCGATGCGCGGCTATGCGCGCTACGATGCAGAGCGGCTCGCCGAGGCGGAAGCCGCCCGGCAGACGTCGCCCGCGGAATTGCTCGGCAAGGGCATTCTCGCCATGACGATCGACCAGGGCGTCCATACGCAGCGCTACCAGGGCATCGTGCAACTGGACGGCGCTTCGCTCGAAGAGGTTGCGCGCACCTATTTCCGCCAGTCGGAGCAGATCCCGACCGAGGTACGCCTGTCGGTCGCCCGGCAGATCATTCCTGGCGCCGACGGCGGCAGCCAGCACTGGCGCGCCGGCGGCGTTCTGGCGCAGTTCCTGCCCGAAGCGCCGGAACGTCTCCGGTTGCCGGACCTGCCCGGCGGAGACGGCGACGAGGGCGACGTCGACGAGAGCGTCATCGACGGAGCGTGGATGGAGGTGCTCGCCTTGCTCGCCACCATCGAAGCCGACGAAATGCTAGATCCGACAATCGGTGCGGAACGGCTGCTCTACCGCCTGTTCCACGAACATGGCGTCGTGGTCTACCCCGGTGTGCCGGTCGCGGACGACTGTTCCTGCTCGCGCGAGAAGATCCGGTCCGTGCTGGACGGGTTTTCGCACGAGGAGATCGCCGAAAGTATCGAGGACGGAGAGATCCGCGTCACCTGCGAGTTCTGCTCGACCGAATACACCTTCGATCCTGCAGAGTTCGCGGGAAACCGGGAATAGCGGCCCTCAATTCACGGTACGCATTCCGTCGGGAAGGTCGAGCGAGAAGGCCGGAATGGCGATATCGAACCGCTGGCCTTGCGTGTCCCGCATGGTGTATCGGCCCACCATGATCCCCGACGGGGTGGAGAGGGGGCACCCGGAGGTGTACTGATAGCTGTCGCCCGGACCGAGCTGCGGCTGCTCGCCCACCACGCCGGCGCCCCTGACCTCTTCCACCCGGCCGGTGGCATCCGTGATGTGCCAGTAGCGCGACAGCAATTGTACGTGTTCGGCCGAGTGATTGGCTATCGTGACCCGATACGCCCAGACATAGTGATTGTCGTCGGGGTCCGAACGGTCGCCGAGATAGAAGGGTTCGACGCTGACTTCGATGTTGCGTGTTATTGCCCGATACATGAGACAAGCTCCGGGTGACTTCCTGGGGGGAACCTTCAACGAACGGCGCCGACGGGTCAACCGCCGAGATTTTCGCGCAATGGTGACCGAAATACGGTCGTTCCAACGCCCTTCGTTTCCGGCGGGTTCCCGTGCTTGACGGCTGGGCAAGGCGCAGGCTCGACCCTCTGCTCGACCGGCTGGCAGCGGGCCTCGCGTCCGCCGGGATATCCGCCAACGCCGTCACGCTCGCCTCGTTCGCCATCGGCATGGCTGCCGCCGCCGCGATCGCCGCCGGGTACACGGCAATCGGTCTCGTCCTCATCCTTGTGAGCCGGCTTGGAGACGGGCTCGACGGAGCGGTGGCTAGGATCAGGGGCAAGACCGATCTCGGCGGCTACCTCGACATCGTGCTCGACTTCTTCTTCTACGGTGCGATACCGCTCGGCTTTGCCGTCGCCGATCCGCCAGCCAACGCACTCGCCGCCGCCGTCCTGATCTCCTGCTTCTACGTCAACGGGGCGAGCTTCCTCGCCTTCTCCATTCTGGCCGAGCGGCGAAAACTCTCCACTCTCGCGCGCGGGGAGAAGTCCATCTTCTTCACCACGGGACTGGCGGAGGCGACGGAGACGCTCGCGGTATTCGTCGCGTTCTGCCTTTTTCCGGGCTGGTTCGCCGTGCTCGCATATGCCTTCGCGGCGGTGACCCTCTATACCGCCGTTTCGAGGATCGTGCTCGCCGCCAAGAGCTTCGGCTGACTACGCCGCCTTCTCCAGCGCCCGGTCCAGATCATCGATCAGGTCGTCCGCGTCCTCCAGGCCCACCGAAAGCCGCACCGTTCCGGGATTGATCCCGAGCTCGGCGCGCGCCTCGTCGGTCAGGTTCTTGTGGGTGGTGGTCGCGGGGTGGGTGATGAGGCTCTTGGCGTCGCCGAGATTGTTGGAAATGCGGATGGTCTCCAGCGCGTTCTGCATGCGGAAGGCGCCCTGTTTGCCGCCCTTGACCTCGAAGCAGATCAGCGTCGAGCCGCCTTTCATCTGCCGGGCGATGATGTCGGCCTGCGGATGGTCGTTGCGGCCGGGATAGATCACCTTCGCGATGCCCGGGTGGCAGGCGAGGTGACCGGCCAGGCGCGCCGCGCTCTCGGTCTGTTGCCGCACGCGAACCGGCAGCGTCTCCAGACCCTTGAGCAGTGTCCAGGCATTGAACGGCGAAAGGCTCGGTCCGGTATGGCGGAAGTAGTCGTGCAGGTTCTCGTCGATCCACTTCTTGTCCGACAGCACGATGCCGCCGAGGCAGCGGCCCTGCCCGTCGATGTGCTTCGTCGCCGAATAGACGACGACGTGCGCGCCGAGTTCCAGCGGCTTCTGCTGCAGCGGCGTGGCGAAGACGTTGTCGACCACGACCCGGGCGCCGATGCCGTTGGCGACCTTCGCGACCGCGGCGATGTCGATCACCTCCAGCGTCGGATTGGTGGGGCTTTCCAGGAAGAAGAGTTTCGTGTTCGGCCGCACCGCGGCCTCCCATTCCTCCATCTTCGTGCCGTCGACCAGCGTCGTCTCGATACCGTAACGCGGCATCAGGGTCTCGATCACCCAGCGGCAGGAGCCGAAGAGCGCACGCGCGGCGACGACGTGATCGCCGGACCTGACCGAGCAGAGCAGGGCGGCAGAGACCGCCGCCATGCCGGACGCGGTGGCGCGGGCATCCTCCGCGCCTTCCAGCAGGCACATGCGCTTCTCGAACATATCCACGGTCGGATTGGCATACCGGGAATAGATGAAGCCGGGCGCCTCGCCCTTGAAACGGGCTTCGGCCGCTTCCGCCGTCTCGTAGACGAACCCCTGTGTCAGGAAGATCGCTTCGGAGGTCTCGCCAAAGGCCGACCGTGCCGTGCCGCCATGCACCAGCGCCGTCGCCGGTCTCCAGTTCCGCTGCGTCTCGTTCATCGTCGTCCTGCCTCACGCACAAAAAAACCGGCCGCGAAAGTCGCATGCCGGCTTGCGTACGGCCCTTTAGCGACTTGTTTAACGTGGCTGCAAGCCGACCGGCCAAATCACCACGGGATAAACGGTCCCATAAACCCGGGGCGGGCTTGCGTCAATCGTTGCCGTATGAAACGTCGAATCGCCCGATGCGCCACGCGGCCGCATCAGGGCCGACCGGAGCGAAGACCTTGCGCACGACAGGCATTCTTCCCGACCACGAGATCGCGGCCCTCTTCGAAGCCGGTGCGCTGTCGGCGCCGCGTGCCCTCGACGCCGACCAGATCCAGCCGGCGAGCCTCGACCTCAGGCTCGGGGAAACGGCCTACCGCGTGCGCGCGAGCTTCCTGCCGGGACCGGGCAAGAGGGTCGCCGAAAAGCTCGACCGGCTGAAGCTCCACGAGATCGACCTTCGGGCAGGCGCGGTTCTGGAGACCGGCTGCGTCTACATCGTGCCCTTGCTGGAAAGCCTCGCATTGCCTCGCGGCGTTGCGGCTTCCGCCAATCCGAAGAGCTCGACCGGGCGGCTCGATATCTTCACCCGCGTCATGACCGATCACGGGCCGGAATTCGACAAGATCGCGGCCGGCTACAGGGGCGGCCTCTATCTCGAGGTGAGCCCGCGAACCTTCCCCATCGTTGCCAGGACCGGCTCGCGGCTGTCGCAGATCCGGTTCCGTATGGGCAACGCGATCCTCTCCGAGCCGGAACTGGCGGAGCTACACCGCACGGACGTGCTGGTTGCGTCCGAGCAGCCGAACGTGACGGGAGGCGGCATCGCGCTGTCGATCGACCTGGAAGGCATGGCGCAGGAGCCGATCGGCTACCGCGGCAAGCACCATACCGCGCTGGTCGACGTCGACAGGCGCGCCGCCCACGACGTGCTCGAATTCTGGGAGCCGCTGCACGCGCATGGCAGCCGCGAACTGATCCTGGACCCGGACGAGTTCTACATCCTCGTGTCGCGCGAGGCGGTGCACGTGCCGCCCGGATACGCCGCCGAGATGACGCCGTACGATCCGCTCGTCGGCGAGTTCCGCGTGCACTACGCCGGGTTCTTCGATCCCGGCTTCGGGCATTCCGGAGCCGGCGGCACGGGCAGCCGAGCCGTGCTGGAGGTGCGCAGCCACGAGGTGCCCTTCATCCTCGAGCACGGCCAGATCGTCGGCCGGCTGGTCTACGAGCACATGCTTTCCAAGCCGAAAGCGCTCTACGGGACCGATCTCGGCTCCAACTATCAGGCGCAAGGCCTGAAGCTGTCGAAGCACTTCCGCTGACGGGCTACCGCCGCTCGCTCGCCATCGCGCGCAGTTCCTCCCGCAGCGCCCTGATCTCGGCGAGAATCATCTCCTGTTCGCCCTGCAGCGCGGCGCGCTCGGCCGTGGCCTCGGCGTCGTGTTCCTCCTGCATGGCCGAGACGATGATGCCGATGAACAGGTTGAGCACGGTGAAGGTCGTGCAGACGATGAACGGGATGAAGAACAGCCAGGCCATGGGGAAGACCTCCATGACCGGCCGCACGATGCCCATCGACCAGCTTTCCAGCGTCATGATCTGGAACAGCGAGTAGGCAGACTTCGCGATGGTGCCGAACCAGTCGGGGAAGGTGGCGCCGAAGAGCTTCGTGGCCATCACCGAAAAGACGTAGAAGACGAGCGTCAGGAGGAGCATGATCGAGCCCATCCCCGGCAGGGCGGCGACCAGGCCGCCAACGACGCGGCGCAGCGACGGCACCATCGAAACCAGACGCAACACCCGCAGGATGCGCAGCGCGCGCAGCACCGACAGGTTGCCGGTCGCCGGGAACAGGGCGATGCCCACCACGACAAGATCGAAGATACGCCAGGGATCGCGGAAGAAGTCGAGGCGGTAGACGGCGAAACGCGCCAGGAGTTCGACGACGAAGACGGCGAGGATCGCACGGTCGAGGACTACCAGAATCGGTCCCCATTCGGCCATCGCGGCCTGTGAGGTCTCGAGCCCGAGCGTGATGGCGTTGACGATGATGAGGACGGTGATGGCGAGATCAAACCGGCGCGATTCGATGAGGCGCTTCAGGGCGGGCACGGCGGGGAGGCTCCGGGTGGATCGGCGAGAACTCCGGCACAAGTGGTCTCCCGTACCGGACCCGTCAAGCAGGCACGTTCGACGTCGCTCTTGCCAAATGCGGGTTCATCCCGTTGGAGCCCTTGGAAGCGCTCGTGCGTGATCTTACTGGCTGTGCAGGTTTATGTCGTTTGCAGCAGCAATTTTCTTTACCCAGGCCTGCAGCCTTTCGAGTTCGGCCGGGGGGCGTTGCCGGTTCGACTGGAATATGAAGACCAGCCGTTCGACGTCCTTGCATGCCCGCCAAACCTCGTATGCATCCACATTTAAGTCGTCCCGAACGGGAATTCCCTGAGTTCGCAGCATGACAGTCTCCTGACTTTGCAACTCTACCGTTAATGCCCTATTCGCGTTCGCGTTCTCGCGATTCTGCCGAGATGGTGAACCATTGGTAAACGGTCCGGCCGGGACCTCGCGGATACCTTCGCGTGTCCTCTCCGGCGCGTGAAGGCATGCCGCTTGACAGCGCGACCTGGTTGGACGATTCAATGAGACGCTGCGGGTGTAGTTCAATGGCAGAACGGCAGCTTCCCAAGCTGCATACGAGGGTTCGATTCCCTTCACCCGCTCCAGCTGACTTCTCAATGCGTTAGAGCCATGTCGGCCTCCGGTGGGAGGGACGGTTTTACAGCCTGTTTTACAGGCTACGTTCCCGATCTGCCCTTGGCGAGCTGCTCAATCGCGGCTCGAGTTGCCGCCGCTCGACCCACATAGCGCCGGATAATCCTCGAGACGCTCTGCTCTTCCCAACCCATGGTCTCGGCAATAACTCGTTCCGAAAGACCGGCCGTGTAGAACTTGGTTGCGGCGGTGCCGTCTGCGCGTCGCCGATGCCGGCGCGATCGAACGCGCCCGCGAGACGAGCGAGGGCTTCGGCCGCTTCGTCCGCTCCCTCGTCGGCTTCGACCGATAAGCGGTGTACGCGGCCTTCGCCGAGTTCCTCGCGGAGGGGATCGCGACAGCCGAGCAAATCGAGTTCATCGACATGATTGTCGATCACCTGATCGAGCGTGGGGCGATGGAGCCCGGCTTGCTCTAAGAGAGCCCCGTCATCGACATCGCGCCGCAGGGGCCGGAGAACGTGTTCGATGATGCCCGCGTCGTTGCCCTAATTGACAAGATCTCAGGCTTCAACACAGCGCAGAGCCGGCCGCCGAGGCAGGATGAACCCGGCGCTTCAACGTCTGCAAATGCTTCGGAGTCGGATACGACAATCAAACGGGGGCTCTCCCCAATCGGCCATAGAAGCTCACTGGCGAGCGCCAGCGCCGATCAGCTGTCCACCCACAGCAGCGGGAATATCCACGCTCACCAGTGACTCTGTATGGCGCGGCAAATTGCACATTCATTCTGCTCGTCGCGCTCGCACTCGCTAAAACGCTGCGCAGCGCGTTCGGACAGCATCAACCGGCATATGGCACAATCGCCAGATGATCGCGCGGCGGAAGCCACGATCGGAATGGATGCACGCGCGGCGTCAGCGTCAATCCACTTCTCTACCGATGACTGCGGCTCCAGATGCTAACAGCCGAGCAATCTATCCAAGAAGTCCCAGGGCCAGAAACAACAGAACCACTGTTAGGGCCAACCATCCTACTTGTGAGCTAAGCCGATGGGGTCGCTTGCCGTCGATGAAGGCCACGTCTGCCGCGAGACGTTCCCGGAGCATGTGTTCCGTTGCAATTGGGTTTTGATCGTAGGTCGGATACATTTGCTGGGTCCTCTTGTTGAAGTGTTTCCAAGCGAGAGGCTGCAGCAAGCCCGCAACGAGTGACGGGGTCTGATCGTCAACGAAATGCAAAATCGCCCTCAATCGAAAAAGGACATCCTCCATGTCCGTCTTCTCGGTGTGCCGGATTTCAGCTGGGGGCATGGTGGGACAGTCGCGCTGCAGGAGCGCAGGGCGCGGGCTCTGCTTGCCTACTTAGCGCTTCATCCAGGGGTTCACTTGTCGCGAGACCGGCTCGCCGCCCTCTTCTGGCCGGACGCCACCGACAGCGCTGCGAGAGCAAGCCTTCGCCAAGCCCTCAGCGTCATTAGGAAGAGCCTTGGCGAAGAGGCGGATCGTGTCATCAGCGCGAGCCGCGATACTGTTGCGATTCAGCAAGATGCTGTAACAACGGATGCGGGGCGGATCATGTCGCTGTCCCAGACCCAGCGCGGATTGACGATTGAGGATATCCCCACTGAGAGCACCTTCCTGGAAGGTCTCCGGGGCTTCTCGACCGACTTCGACAATTGGTGCAACACCGAGGGTGAGCGATGGCTGGTGCTGAGACTCGGCCTTCTCGAAGAACTTGCCGATCGCGCCGAGGCCGAGTGTCGAACTGGCGAAGCGGCGAGACTTCTGAGCGGTGCACTCGCGCTTGATCCACTGAACGAAGTCTTCCATCGCCGCTTGATGAGCATCTACGCGACCCAAGGCCGGACCACCGAAGCGTTGCGAATGTTCAAGCGGCTGGAGGTCCTCTTGTCGACAGAACTGGACGTTCGGCCCGAGCGCGCCACACTCGATCTGGTGCGTGCCATTCGAGCTCGGCGTCAGAGCCGCACACTCTCCGTTGCCTCCGGGGCGGCGGATGCGGACCGGAAGGCGGCGACCGAATCCGCCTTCGTGGCACCTTCGCTTGAGCAATCGCCTTCTCATCCGCCGACCCGCTATGCCAAACGCGGGCGGTTGAACATCGCCTATCAGGTATCCGGTAGCGGTCCCATTGATGTCATCTGGGTTCCAGGATGGGTCTCGAACCTTGATTTCGCCTGGACTCATCCAAGGATGGCTCACATATTCCAACGCCTCGGCTCGTTCGCGCGCTTGATCCGCTTCGATAAAAGCGGGACCGGTCTGTCGGACCGGGACGTCGGTTCTCCAACCCTCGGGGATCGGGCCGAAGACATTCGGGCAGTCATGGATGCTGTGGGATCGGAGCGGGCCGCCTTGATTGGCTCTTCTGAAGCCGGCGGCATGAGCATCTTATTTGCTGCAACGTATCCTGAAAGGACGTCTGCGCTTGTGCTGTGCGGATCCTACGCGCGGGGCCTGTGGGCTAAAGACTACCCATGGCGTCCAACTGTTGCGGAAACGGAGGAAGAGATCGCCGAGGTCGAGCGCAATTGGGGTGGTCCTTTCGATCTTGTGGATGGCGCTCCCAGTTTGGCTGACGATCCTGCGGAAGCTGAATGGTTTGCCGGCTTTCTGCGCGCATCCGCCAGCCCGCAAGACGCGACCGCACTGTGGCGGTGGGGTGCTAGCACCGATGTGCGAAGCATCCTCGGCGCCATTCACGTGCCGACCCTTATCCTGCACCGGATCGGAGATCGCTGGGCGCGGATAGAGGAGGGACGGTTTCTTGCAGAGCATATCGATGGGGCGAAACTCGTCGAACTGCCCGGCGAAGACCATGTTCTCTGGGCTGGTGATACCGAGAAAGTGCTCAACGAGATCCGGTTATTCCTGACGACAGTTCCTAGAATGCCGCCACCAACGCGTGTGCTGGCAACCATCCTCCACATGAACGTCTTGATATCTCGGCCGGACACGGCCAGTTCTCAACACCAAGGGGAAGATGGCATTGCCGGTAAGCCGCGAAATGCGCTCGCGGAGGAGATCCGCTCCTACGGCGGCAATACGCTGACAGAAGCCGCCGATTTGATCGTGGCCGCCTTCGAAAGTCCGACGGCGGCGGTGCGGTTTGCGATCGTGCTGGTGGAGCGATTTGGCAAGGCAGGATGTGTCAGCCGTATCGGCCTCCATACCGGCGAGAGCGAACGTCGCGGCAACGATTGGACTGGCGTTGCCATCAATGCCGCCGCCGACGTCGCCCGTCACGCCGAAGACGACGAAATCCTTGTTTCGCAGACGGTCAAGGACCTTGTCGTCGGCTCCGATTTTCGACTTTCCAAGAAGAAGTCAACCATCCTCAAGGAGTTGCCTGGGACTTGGACGTTACATGCGGTTTATCGGCCGAGCGCGTCAATCCTTAGTCGCTGACGGAACCCCGACGTGTGGTTTCCGGTGCTGCATAGGGCTGAGCAAAAACGGCTCCCGCGTCGCTTCACCTTCACCAGGATGTAGAAGCAATGCTGGCTTAAGGGAGGCTTGACGGAACCTCGCTACGCGGAGGGCATGATCAGTGGCTCAAGCGCGTCGTGGACTTCGTGCCGGAGAAGGTCATATCAATCGACTGACACCTCGCACGTCTCTGATCGATTTCTCTTAAAATAATGCGATATATAGAACCGGACGCAAAATTACTTCATGTTGACATAGTAAAAATGTAATAAGAAGCCGACCTGCGCGTCTATTACCATCGAGCAATGGGTGAATTGTCTCAAATTGCGCATGTATCAAACCAATCTTAATCAAGACAGGAGGATCTATATCTGCGTGCATGAACTCTTTCAAAGCGCCCAGAAGGTTCATAACCTCTCCGGGGGCGGAGGAACAAATATAGCCTCGCGGAGGGCGCATCCTCCGGGACCAATCCAGTTCTGGGTATTCCTTATTTCCACTGGATTCTTCTCTCTACCTCTTACGCTACTTAATAGCTGTTCGTGGATCTCACGAATAGGCCGGATTGACAGAGGAAGTGTCTTAAGTCTGTCTAGGCCATAATATAATATGCAGATTATCCCTTCAATATATTAAACGCTACGTTTCGCAAGCCCATCGGCCCGCATTCATTTGCGTCGCTTCGATTTCTCTGAAGCTGCCGAACGATTCTCGCGAGAGGGGAATTGGCGCCTCAGATAGAGCCACGCGGTATCAGTGCCCCCGAGTGGCGGCAGCGTGCCGCGAGCATGACCTGCAACAGAGCCGTCCTGGCGAGGCAAGACTTCGTGTGGCGCGCCACCGACACATCAGACGGCAGCTTTTCCTCGGAACCTCGTGATCGGCCAGGGACATCAAACCGGGACCGGATTTGCCGGAGTGCTGCCTGATCCCGGAAGCGCTCCATCAAGAATACACGATAACGGATCGGGGTGCCCGCTTAGCGTTGATGACTACAGCGACATAAGTTTCGTCCTTAGAACGGGAACCGCGAAATCAAGAAAGACCCGCATTTTCGAGGGGAGCTTTCCACGTGCTGCATGGATTAAATGGACTGGGGCGGGCTCCAACTCGAAGCCATCCAAAACAATCCGCAGCTTGCCGTCGCGAACCTGTTCGGCGCATTGATAGTGAAGAACGCGCGTAGCGCCGACATCCCGGACGGCAGCCCCGACAGCAGCTTCCGCCGTCGAAACAGATAGGCGCGGGAAGATGTCCACATCGATGACCCGCCCGGTTTCCGCCAGCCGGAAGGGCCAGCTCGAGGCCGGCGACAGGAATTCGAAATTAACGCTCGGTAGCGCCGCGGCATCCTCCGGCCGCGCGGGCGTGCCATATGTCTCGATCAGTTTCGGGCTGGCGCAGACGACGGTCCGCATTGCGCCGATATTGGTGGCGATCATGGTGCTGTCCGGCAGCCGGCCGATCCGCGCCGCCATGTCGACATGCTCGTCGAGCAGATGAAGGTTGCTGTCCGACAGGACAAGCCGGACATTGATATCTGGATGGGCCGCGAGGAAATCGATGACGACCGGCAGGATATGCAGCCGGCCGAACAGCACCGGGGCCGTCAGGGTCAGTTCGCCGCGCGGCGACTGGAACTCGCCCGCTGCGATGCGCTCGGCCTCCTCGACATCCTCAAGAATGCGCCGCGCCGAGGCCAGGTAGGCCGCGCCGGTATCGGTCAGCGCGACCTTGCGCGTCGTGCGGATCAGGAGCTTCGCGCCCAGATGCGTTTCCAACTCGTTGATCTTGCGGCTGACGGTGGCGAGCGGCACGCCCAGTTCGCGGCTGGCCGCCGAGAAACTGCCCTTGTCGGCGACGCTGAGCAGCAGCCGCATGGCGTCCAGCCGATCCATCATTATTCCAATATTCGAGACACTAATTCCCGATAGTAGGCGATTATCCCCGAAATTGGAATGTACTAATCCTCCTTTCGAACGGAGCCCACCGGGTTCCGGCACTCGAAAGGAGAAACAGCAATGCCCCGTCTGACCATCCCGGCGCGCGACGATGTCCCCGCCGAATCCAAACCGATCCTCGACGCCGTCCAGAGCCAGCTCGGCGTGGTGCCGAACATGTTGCGGCTGATCGCCTCCAGCCCCGCCGCCCTCAAGGGCTACACCGCCAACAACGCCGCGCTCGCCAAGGCGCTGGACGTCAAGACGCGCGAACGCATCGCGCTGGCCGTCGCCGAGGTCAATGGCTGTGACTACTGCCTGTCTGCGCACAGCTATCTCGGCATGAACATGGCGAAGATCTCGAGCGAGGAGATCGCGCTGAACCGCATGGGCCGGTCGGGCGACGCCAAGGCCGACGCCGCCGTCCGCTTCGCCGTCAACGTCGTTCGCGATCGCGGCCGCGTCGTCGCCGCCGATGTCGAGGCCGTCCGCGAAGCCGGTTTCTCCGACGGCCAGATCGTCGAGATCATCGCTGTCGCCGCCGAGAACGTGTTCACGAACCTGCTCAACGTGGTCGCCGGCACCGAGATCGATTTCCCCGTCGTCCGCGCCGCCGAAGCCGCCTGACGCAAGACGCGGGCGAGTTTCCCCGACCCGCCCGCCATCGCCCCGGAGACACCGCCATGCCCTATGGATTTCTCGACATCGCCACGACACCCAGCGTCCGCGCGGAGCAGCAGGCCGCGGGCAGCGACCGGGTCTACCGGGACTACAGGGCCGATCGTACCTTCGACAGGTTCACAGCTGATGAAGTAGCCTTCATCGCGGCGCGCGACAGTTTCTACATGGCCACCGCCTCGGAAACCGGCTGGCCCTATGTCCAGCACCGCGGTGGTCCCCGGGGTTTCCTGAGGGTCGTCGACGACAGGACGCTCGCCTTCGCCGATTATCGCGGCAACCGCCAGTATATCAGCGCCGGCAATCTCGCCGCCGACGCCCGCGCGGCGCTGATCCTGGTCGACTACCCCGCCCGCGCCCGCCTCAAGATCTACGCCTATGTCGAGACGGTTCCGATCGACGGCGACCTCGCGGCGCTCGTCGCGGAGCCGGACTGCAAGGCGAGACCCGAGCGCGTCTTCGTGCTGCGCCTCGCCGCGTTCGACTGGAACTGCCCCCGGCACATCACACCCCGTTTCGCGCAAACCGAGATCGCCGCGGCGATGACACCGCTGCGCGACCGCATCGCCTCGCTCGAAACCGAAAACGTAGAGTTGCGAGCCCGGCTCGCCAATGCAGAAGGACACTGACGATGGAACCCGAACGCCCGCCGCTGCCGCCCTTCACCCGCGTCGAAGACGCCGAGAGCAAGGTCCGGCTCGCCGAAAACGCCTGGAACAGCCGGGACCCGCAACGCGTCGCGCTCGCCTACTCACCTGCTAGCCAATGGCGCAACCGTGCCGAGTTCCTGCAGGGCCGCGACGCTATCGTCGCCTTCCTCGCCCGGAAATGGGATCGCGAGCTCGATTACCGCCTGGTCAAGGAGCTCTGGGGCTTCCGCGAAAACCGCATCGCAGTCCGGTTCGCCTACGAATGGCGCGACGATAGCAGCAGCTGGTTCCGCTCCTATGGCAACGAGTTGTGGGAGTTCGACGAGCGCGGCCTGATGCGCCGCCGCGTCGCCAGCATCAACGATGCGTTGATCGGCGCTGCCGACCGGAAGTTCCACTGGCCGCTCGGGCCGCGTCCGGAAACCCATCCGGGTCTGAGCGACCTCGGCCTCTAGGGCCGCGCAAGCACCACCAGTTTCCGCCGGCCCGCTCGGGCAGGCGCGGCCGGCGAGGACCTCCTCGCCGTCAAGGGATCGGTCGTGCCGGATTCCGGCCGGTCCGATCAGTTCGGCGCCGCAATCGCCTTTCGAGACCCGATTGCGCGCCGGAGCCGCCGGACGTCCGGCGGATCGAGCCGACGGCATGTCGCCGGCGGCTTCACCCCACAGCCCGTGTGGCGCAAACCGAAAGGAAGACTGACATGAAGAACCTGAACACCATCATGGCGATTGCCTGTGTCATCGGCACGATCTCCGCAGCGTCGGCCGCATTGGCCGCCGACGAATACAATGTCTCGACCGGCACCACCGTTGACGGCCAGGGCGTCGCCCTGCGCGGCAACGATTCCGTTGCGCTGATCACCGGCCTGGATGTGACCCCCGGCCACGCCAAGTTCACGGTCGTGCATGACAATGTCGCCTATTACTTCTCGTCCAAAGAGACGATGGAGCAGTTCGCGGCGGATCCGGTAGCCTTCATTCCGCAATATGGCGGCTTCTGCGCCTTCGGCGTCGCCAAGGGCCTGAAACTGGACGGCAGTCCGCGCTTCGCCGACGTCGTCGACGGCAAGCTCTACCTCTTCCTCAACGCCGATGTGTTCGAGGCCTACAAGAAGGACAAGGCCGGCATCATCGCCAAGGCCGAAGCCAACTGGCTGGGCATGGAACACCGCACCGTGGAGGACGTGAACGGCCTCTGATGCATGCTGCGACCGGACACGTTCGCACCATTCCGCATCGACCGATCCTGGAGGCATCTCCCGCGAAAACCGTCCCCTTTTCGCGCGTTGCCTCCAGGACCCGGCATCTATCGCCGGGAGCCGACCCCGAAGCGCTGGTGGCGATTTCCCCTAATCGGCACCAGCGTTTTTCATCGCTCTCTTGCAACAAAAGCGAAGTCAGAGTTCACAAGAGTGGCGGTCTCGCGCCAGAAACGTTAGTCCACGAGGCATCGAATCGGGGGAAGCCCGGATCGCCAAGGAGGGCTTTTCGCAACCGGGATCGAGCCCGGTCACTTCGGAAGGCAGCCTTCCCTCAGAACTTCTTGATCGACCAGGCACAACAACCCCGGGACCGGATTTGCTGGAGTGCCGCCTTTGTTAAGCAGCACTTCCACCGCCCAACCGCTCTTTCGACGATAACGTAGTTCACCCGGAGGTCGCGTTTGAAAAGGTCTCAGATCCTATGGTTTGAGGTCAACTTATCTGGTATTCTTACGTTGCGGCAATTTCGTGGGAGGATCTCCAATGACACCTTGGGAAGTGCACGGCCGTGAACTGGCCAACTGCAATTGCGCAACCGGATGCCCATGTCAGTTCATGGCGTTGCCTACGCATGGAAACTGCGAAGCCGTTGCCGGTTTCCAGTTTGATTCCGGCCACTTCGGCGATGTTGATCTCAGCGGGACCAAATCTGCACTCGTCGTTCGTTGGCCTGGCCCAATCCACGAGGGAAATGGGACCATGCAGATCATAATCGACGAGAATGCCACGCCCAAGCAGCGCGATGCGCTTTATCGGATCATGACAGGTGAAGATACCGAAGAAATGGCGACGATGTGGTGGGTTTTCTCTGCCATGTCCCCGAGCAAGCTCGAAACTCTCTACAGACCGATCGATATCGAGATGGACTTCGAAACCCGCACGGGCCGGATCAATGTGCGCGGTGTCTTCGAAACGGAGGCCCACCCGATTACGAATCCTGTGACCGGCGCCGAGCACCGAGCTCGGATCAATCTCCCTAACGGTTTCGAGTTTCACGTAGCTGAAATGGCAAAAGGGACGACCAAGACAAGCGGAACAATCAATCTCGCGAACAACCGCGACAGCCACGTGCACATAGTGGAGATACATCTGTCCAACCAAGGTGTCCTCGAAGCAGCATGACCTGATCGAAGTCGATGGAACAGACGGGCGGCATCGAGCGCTTGCTGCGGAGAGACAGACTGGTCGTCGCCATGCTGATCGCGACGCTGTTCGGTGTTGCTAGCCTGTATACGGTGTCTGGCATCGGCATGAAGATGAGCGCACTCGAAATGACCGCGATGGACGGCATGCGCGACATGCCGAGTAGCGATGTTCCGGGGTCCTGGAGCACAGACTACATGCTGCTCGTCTTCCTCATGTGGTGGATCATGATGATCGCCATGATGTTACCGAGCGCATCGCCAACCGTGTTGTTGTATTCGGCGCTTTTACGGCGAGGAGCCGCCGCTCGCCATGCACCTGCACTATCAGCTGTGTTTTTGTCCGGGTATCTCACAGCGTGGGCAGCGTTTAGCGTCATGGCCACGATCCTACACCATGCGCTGGAAACGTGGGGGCTCGTATCCTCAACGATGATGACGCTCATCAACACGGTTCCTGGGGCTTTGCTGCTGATTACAGCAGGCTTGTTCCAGTTTTCTACGCTCAAACACATATGCCTTCAGCATTGTCGTTCTCCGGCTGAGTTCATCACTAGGAGCAGACGCCCCGGCGCTATGGGCGCGTTCCGGATGGGGCTCCAGCATGGCTCCTATTGTCTCGGATGCTGCTGGTCACTCATGGCGCTCTTGTTCGTCGGCGGCGTTATGAATCTCTACTGGATTGCCGCTCTTGCAGGCTTCGTGGCAATCGAGAAGCTGCTGCCTCGCGGAGATCTGGTAAGCAAGGCAGCAGGAACCTTTCTGATGCTGTGGGGTGGGTATCTGCTTGTTGGAATGCTGACGTCCTAGTCGCGCTAAGATTTACCTCATCTGAGGTAACGAAAATGTCGAATGTTGCCGGCATAGAAGATCAGCACGAGGAAGAGTGGCGTGAAATACTAACGCAAGGCCACTCTGCGCGATCGCTGAAAAATTTGAAGCGAATAATGCGGCTACTACCCGGCCATCCGCGCTGTAAGATATGCAACAATCCTTTCGGTGGGTTTGGAGGCAGTGTGTGCCGAATTGCCGGTTTCCGTCCTTCCAGGAAAAATCCGCGGATATGCACACTGTGCTGCGAGAAAATGCCTAGGGGTGGTGCAGAGGTTGAGGCAGTTGTTCTGTTTGCCGACATACGTGGATCGACAGCACTGGCAGCAGATCTTGGCCCAACATCATATGCCAAACTGCTGAACAGGTTCTACAGAGTCTCTACCGAGATTCTGATTGCTTACGATGCGACTGTAGATAAACTTATCGGGGATGAAGTAATGGCATTCTTCGTTTCAGGTTTTGCTGGCGAAGAGTTCGAAAACAAAGCGACGCATGCCGGGCTGGCTCTAATGCGTGCTTTTGGATATCCGCAAGATCCGTGGATACCCGTGGGTATCGGGATCGATGCTGGGTTGGCTTACATCGGGAACGTGGGCAGCGAATTCCTGGTAGATTTTACCGCGTTGGGCGACCCGGTGAACGTTGCCAAGCGTATCCAGTCGCGGGCAGGTGCAGGGCAGATATTGATCAGCACTGCGGCATTCGACGCCCTCAGTTGCGATGTATCGGCAAGCAAAGCCTATCCCCTGACTCTCAAGGGCAAACAAGACGCTGTCATGGTGCGTTCGCTGGGAATCTAGAACCCAATAGACCTACGCATTTTTGCGTGGCAGGAATGCAGGAGCGTAAATACAGTAGAGGCTGGAAATCAACCGAGCGCGAGACGCCCGAAATGACCTGGACACTTCCGGAAACCTCCGCCGTTATCCAAATCGGCCTCGATGCACAGGAACATTGAGGAATCGAAACAGAAACGGACCAGAATCAAGCCCTCAGGTGTGCTCCCCCGCGATTTGGGCGAAGGAGGTTTCCGGAGGTGTCCACCTTCTCGCTTCCACAGGAATTCCATCGCGAGCTTGGCAGCAGCACGGGCAAGCCACCCGGACCGAAGGGGCTGCCACTTCTCGGCAACATGCTCGACTTCGCGAAAGACCAGCTAGGTTTCTTCGTCAACGCGACCCGGGACTACGGCGATCTCGTCACCGCCAATTTCGCAGGCTGGCCGACGCTGGTCGTGAGCGACATGGCAGCCATCGAAAAGATCCTCGTCAAGGACCACCGGAACTTCGTCAAGAACGAGCTGATCTGGCGAGGGACGATGCGCCTGACGGCGCTTTTGCTGTTGCCGGTCTCCTTCGCCATCATACTGTTGGTGTAATGTGTCGCCTCGCCAGCGGATCGGGAAGGCGGGAACCACTTATTAGATTTCTATTTGTATACCTTTCCCGCCGTTTAGCAGACGTTTGAGGTGAAAGCTCGCGAGCGGATCCTCGGGGCGCAGTCCCACTTCGGCAGCGAATGCTGCGATTGCGCCGGGATCCTTGGTCTCGAGCCTCGCGAACGCCGCAAGATAAGTCGCCACTCCCGAGTTGTCCTCTGAATCCGGTCGCAAAGGCTCAAACGCCCGCAGAGGCGTCATGCGACCTCTCAGCATGAGATCGCCTACCGGGCGGCCCATGAAACCTTCCGCCTGGTCTGCGACCACGCTGCTGATGCACACACGGGTTCCGAGTTGCTTGTTCGCAGCTTCGAGCCGAGCCGCCGTGTTGATTGTGTCACCATAGGCGGTGTAGTCGAAGAACCGACCACCGCCAAAATTACCGACGATCGCCGGTCCCGCGTGGACGCCGATTCGTGTGGCCCCGAGTGCCACTCCCTTTGTGAACATACGCCGGCGAAACTCCTCGGCAAATGCGTCCAGATCAAGTGCGCAGGCAACGGCGCGTGTGGCATGGTCCGGCTGGTCCGTCGGCGCGCCGAATAAAACATGCAGGGCGTCGCCCACAATTTTCGCTACCGTCCCCTCATGAGCGAAAACGACGTCAGTCATTCCGACCAAATACTCGTTGAGCAATTCGCTGAGAAGATTCGGCTCGAGCGACTCGGCGAGTCTGGTGAAGTCCGCCACGTCGGTGAACAGTGAAGCTACTTCACGGCGCTGCCCAGCCAAATCGACACCATCTGTCGAAGAAACGAGCCTCAGCGCCAGATTGGGCGAGAAATATCGCGATAGCGAGGCATGTGCCCGCTCGGCTTCCGCCTGCCGGTACCGCGCTTCCCGCAAAATCTCCCGGTGGCGCAGCGTCTTGGCGATCGTGATCTCGAGATCGGAGAAATCAATCGGCTTGGTGAGGAAATCAAACGCGCCGCGGTTCATCGCCGTGCGTATGTTGGCCATGTCACCATAGGCCGAGACGATTACGGTGGAAAGGGGGCTCTCCTCGTTCTGCAGCCGCTCCAGAAGCGTTAGCCCATCCATTCGTGGCATGTTGATATCGCTTAGCACGATGTCGATGTCCTGATGATCGGCGATCATACCTAGCGCTTCGATCCCATCGTGAGCAAAAAGGAAGCCGATGTCGCCGGCTCTTATCTGCCGGCGGAACTTCTGAACGACCAGCAATTCGAGGTCGGGTTCGTCATCGACGACGAGGATCTGGGCTGTCATCCCGCGAGACCGATGCGTGCTTCGATCTCGCCGCGCAGGGCCGAAAAATCGATCGGCTTGGTGAGCAATGCCTCGGCTCCGCTATTGAGCGCCACGCGTCTCGTTTCGGCATCGCCATAAGCGGTGATCATGATGATGGGAACCTCGGGGCGAACGGCCTTGGCCAGTGGGAGGAGGTCCAGCCCAGTCATGCCGGGCATGTTAATGTCCGAGAGGATGAGAATAAGTTTCGCTTCCACCGTCTCACGAATGATGTGCAGTGCGTCGGCCGCCGATAATGCGAAATCCATCATGAAGCGTCCCGTCTTGATATCGCGCCGGAAATGCTGGCGAAATAGCGATTCAACGTCAGGCTCGTCGTCGACTACCAGGATGAGCAAGGTCATTCTTGTCTCCCCTGTAGCGCCAGAGCGGCGGCGTTGCGCGGCAGCTCAATGCGGAACTCTGTGAACACCCCTTCCTCTGTCGTCACTTCGATCCCTCCGGAATGCTGCTTCACGACGATGTCGTGGCACAATGACAAGCCCAGCCCCGTGCCTTCCCCGGCGGGCTTGGTGGTGAAGAAGGGATTGAACATCTTGTCCAGCACGTGGTCGGGAATTCCCGTTCCATTGTCGCGGATCCGGATCTCGACGCGATCTCCAAGGTCTCGCGTCGCGGCCGTAATGGTCGGCTCATAGCCGTCTCCAACAAGCTCTGCCGCTCGCTTGCCGGTTGCATGGAAGCCGTTGGAGATCAGGTTCAGAAGCACGCGCGTGATCTCCTGCGGAAACACATCTACTTCACCCGCGCCCGGATCGAAGTCGCGCTCGAACGTGACGTTGAAGCCTTTCCGCTCGGCACGTGCTCCGTGATAAGCCAGGCTCAGGCTCTCCTCCACGATGGCGTTGATGTCGGCCGGACGATGCTCGCCCGTGCCCTGACGCGAATGCATCAGCATGTTCTTGACTATGGAATCGGCCCGTTTGCCATGTTGGACGACCTTGTCCAGATTGCCTTTGATAAGTCCGGTGAGTTCGGCCACTTGCTCTCGCAACGCCGTGTCGAGCGGTGCCTGCACGAGCAGGTCCGTCAGTTCCTCCACCAGTTCCTCGGAGATCGAGGAGAAATTATTGACGAAGTTGAGCGGGTTTTTGATCTCGTGCGCAATACCGGCTGTCAATTGGCCCAGCGATGCGAGCTTCTCCGTCTGTATCAGCCTGTCCTGGGTCGCGCGAAGATCGTCCAGCGACCGCGCCAGTTCCCGCGTGCGGGTCTCCAGCTTTTCGTAAAGTTGCACGTTGGCGAACGCAATGACAGCCTGATCCGCGAACGTCTGCACCAAACGTATCTGGCGTTCTGTGAACGGCTCCACCTGCTTGCGCAGCAGCGCGATGACGCCCACGACCGCTCCCTCCTGTAGCAGAGGAACACCGAGAGCGGTCCGCACCGGGGTTCCCGCCATCCCGGCGAGGTAACTGTATTCCGGATCAGCCGTCAGATCGTGAACATGGATCGTCTGTCGGGCCTGCGCCACGCGTCCGGCTATCGATGAGCGGTCGTTCGGGAGGATTGGATTGTCGATCGAGTGACGGGAGAGCGCGGGATCGTTGCGCCGGCTGGAGGCCACGTGGTGGAGCTTCTCGTTCTTAAGGAGGCGCATGACTGCCATGTCGGCACGGCAGAGTTCGGTAGATGTCTCGATGATGGCATCCAGCACCGGCTGCAAAGTCGAGGCAGAACGGCCGATAACCTCAAGCACACCACTGGTTCCTTCTTGGAAGGCGAGCGCCTCCTCGAGGTCCACGGTGCGCGCCTGGACTTCATGAAACAGGCGAACGTTCTCGATCGCGATTACGGCTTGGTCGGCAAAGGTTTGCAGAAGCTCGATTTGGCCCGAGGTGAACGGAGCCACCCTTTTCCGTCCCATCAACAGAACGCCAATCGGCGATCCCTCGCGCAGAAGCGGGACGCCAACAACCGTGCGGAAGCCGGCTACCCTTTGAGCTTCACGATAGGTGAAATCCGGGTCGGCCAAAACATCGGCCACTTGAACTATGGTCCCTTCCATGAGAGCACGGCCGACAACGCTGTTACGGCCAGCCCTGAGTTCCATCGCGCGGGTCACTTCGTTCCAACCGTCAGGAAAGCCAAAGCTGCTGGCGTAGTAGAATGCATCACCGTCGCGCCGGGTTATCCCCGCCATGTCGGCATCGCAAAGCCGTGCAGCCGACGCGGTGAGCGTGTCGAGCACGGTCTGCAGATCGAAGGCGGAACGGCTGATGACTTTCAGAACATCGGCAGTAGCAGTCTGCTGTTGCAAGGCGCGACTGAGTTCTTCCGTCCGTGCTTGCACCTCTTCAAAGAGCCGCACGTTTTCAATTGCGATAACCGCCTGATCGGCGAACGTCTGAACCAACTCGACCTGCTTATCCGTGAAAGGGCGCACTTCGTTGCGCCGTATCACCAACGCCCCTATCGCGTCCTCGCCACGCATGAGAGGCGTGGCGACAATTGCCCGATGGCCCATCCGGATCGCCATATCTGAGCCTTCAGGGAATTCGTCCGCTACAGCGGTAAGATCAGTTACGTGCACAGGAATTCGATCCGCTACACACCTGCCCGTGACCCATCTCCGGGAAACCGGCCAGTCTGGAAAGTCGACTGGAATAGGTCCGTGATGAGCTTCTAAATGTAGCGTGTCGCCTTCTCTTAGAAAGATCACGGCGTCATAGGCTTCGCACAAAGAAACAGCTGATCGGACGAGAGTATCCAGAACCGTCTGCAGATCGAAGGCGGAACGGCTGATGACTTTCAGCACATCGGCTGTCGCCGTCTGCTGCTGCAATGCGCGGCTCAGTTCCTCCGTCCGTAGCTTGACCTCATCGAACAGCCGGGCGTTCTCGATGGCAATCACCGCCTGATCAGCGAATGACTCGATCAGTTCGATCTGCTTGCGTGAAAATGGAGTGACACTGGTTCGTGCCAGCGCGAACGCGCCGATGATCTGCCCCTCGCGAAGGAGCGGAACACCAAGCATTGAGCGTAGTCCGCCGAGGGCGGCTTCCTCCTTGTCTTCGTATTCGGCGTCCTCTCGAATGTCGGCAATTTCAACGGTGGCGTGAGCGAGGGCAACTCGACCGACCAGCGTCTCGCGACCGGGTCGGATGATCTTGGCCTTCTCGAATTTTTCGTAGCGTGGGTCCAGCACCCGACCCTGGGCATATCGAAAGACATCACCCTGGCGCCGCCAGATCTGGGCGGGACCCGTCTCGCACAACTCGGCCGCCGTATCGACGAGCGTCCCCAACACGGCGTCTAGGTTGAAAGTCGAACGGCTGATTGCCTTTAGCACATCTGCCGTCGCCGTCTGTTGCTGGAGTGCTTCCTTGAGTTCCTCGTTGCTGCTCTCGATGCGCTCGAAAAGGCGAACATTTTCTATCGCTATGACTGCTTGGTCGGCGAATGTCTTAAGGAGTTCGATCTGGCGAGCGGGAAAAGTTCCAGATTGGGACCGCGCGACAACGATGCTCCCGATCGGATCCCCGTCACGCAAAATGGGAACCCCGATCAAGCTGCGGTAATCTGCAGATTTGGCGTCAAGGGTGGCATGGGCCTTGTAGTCACGATCGGTGATCCGGTCGGGTATCTGTTCCACTGACCGATTGAGGATCGAACGACCGGCAGCACTTCCTGTATCGGGCGGAGCCGGGAAAAGAAGTCGGACGGCCTCCACGCCTTCGGGTTCAAGCCGATGGTGCGCAACGAAGTGAAGCAGCTGTCCATCGTATCTAAACACATGGCAGAATTGGGCGGCGCAAAGCCTGGCCGAGTGCAACGCAATAGCATCGAAAACTGGCTGCAAATCAGCAGGCGAGGTGGAGATGACGTGCAGGATGGCGCTAGTGGATGCCTGCTGTTCGAGTGCTTCACTCAGTTCTCGCTTCAGCAGATCGATCTGGCGACTGAGATCGACGCTCAACTGCTCCACCTCGCGCCCCTCCACCTCGCGCTCTTCGACCGAAAGCGCTTCCGATATGAGCTCAGCTGAAGGCCACAGCCTGGCTTCCACTTCGGGGCGGGCGCATCGCAACCTGGCGCTCGCCGCAGAATAATTACACTACATCATCCGCGCTGTTTCAGCGAGAGCAATGCACGCGCAAAGCAATTCAACTGGCGCTCGCCGTGGAAGTCGATCCACCTAGGCTGCTACCAATGTCAGAGCCCATCTACCAGCCTCCGCGCTAGACCACGCCAGTCGCCAAGTCGGGAATCGGCCGAACGTGCGGCCACCCATGTGCTCGGTCTTCTGCCGACGAACCTGTCGGGCTGGCAGAAACAGCCCGTTGCGATCGCCCGCGCGCTGGTGGGTAATCCTCGACGTGGTGCTGGCCGACGAACCGACCGCTGCGCTCGATCGCGAAATCGGCCGGAACGTTGTCGACCTGCTGAAAAAGGCTGCGACAGGCACGAAGGACACCACGGTCATGGTTACCCACGACAATCATTCTAGACTTCGCCGACCGCGTTCTGACGCTCTGGGATGTTCCTATCAATGAGGATCAGCAGCCCTAAGAATCCGTTCCGAAGCCCCATGATACATGCTTTGCGAGGATCATGACAGCAGCGCTCAAGGCACGGCAGCGGTTTTCGCGATGACCTCGGCGCCTTTCCAACGTCGGCGGTGCAGAACGCCATCTACCGCAGGTTCTTTCCAACAAACACTGCGGTTGCTTCGATCAGTTCGTCGACTTGCTCGACGCCTGCGAACGCGTTGAAGACGTGGTCCATGTCGCGAACGAAAAGTTCTTCCTCGCCCGTATGGTAGTCGAGCAGGATCTGGCCCGAGATCGGCTGGGGAAAGACGACATCGTCCTTCGTGCCCACCGCCACCAGAAGCGGACCGGTATAGCGGGTGATCTCAGCCACGGGATCGATGGCGTAGAGGCTTTCGAAGAAGCCGGACTTGAGCGCTATCTCGGCGCCCCAAGGCAACGTGACCTTGACCGGCTCCCCGCCAGAAGCCAACCCTTGCTTGAACCTCTCCACGCCGAACATCAGGGCGATGGCGGAAGCCATGTTCGTGCCCGGTGCCCAGAGAGCCACAGCGTTGAGCGAATGCGAGGTTCGGGCGGCGACCGCCGCACCCACTGCGCCGCCTATGCTCCAGCCGACGAGCGCCAGGCGGCTGGCGTCGACGGTGCGGTTCTGCGCCAGCCAGTCAAGCGCTGCAAGACCGTCCGCCACGTGGGCGTTCATGGTCGAATCGGCGAAGTCGCCGTCGCTCTCGCCGCTGTTGCGGTAGTCGATGCGCAGGCTGGCGATGCCCTGCTCGGCCCAAGCCCGTGCGGCGCGCTTGTAGATGCCTTCGCCGACCGCCGGGATCTCGAGTTTGTCGCGGCTACCAGTGAAGCCATGCAGCAGCAGGATTGCAGGGGGGTTGTCCACTCCGTTTGGCAAGTTCAGCGTGCCGACGACGGTCAGGCCGTCGACGGAAAAGGTCACCCGTTCCTCGGCGGCCCCCGCGAAGACAGGAATGGAGGAAAGGGCGAGGATTATGGTGAGGCGAGCACGAGCGGTCATGTGAGGCTCCCCGGTTTCGTGGCAGTGCCCATGATTGAGGACCCGGCCGATGTGGGCGTAAAGTCAAAAGACCTCGTGAAAACCTCCTCGGGACAAGCCCCTGGGCCTCCTCATCGCTTTACAGACGCATAAAAACCATTGCGTGTTTTCGACTGATCTAGATCTCAGTTTTACTTATGTATCATTGAAAAGGGTGAAGAAACCTGAGCTTCCCAAGCTGCATACGAGGGTTCGATTCCCTTCACCCGCTCCAGCTTTCGCATCAACGGGTTGGTTGCAAACCGGCCTCGCTTCGAGGCGGTGGCTTTACCGCAGGTTTTACACACGACGTTCCCGATTTGCTCTTGCGAGTTGTTCGATTACGGCCTGCGTCGCCGCCGTTTGGCGACGGCGGAACAGATCGAGTTAATCGACATGGTGATCGAACATCTGACCGAGAAAGGCGCGATGGATCCTGGACTGCTGGACGAAAGCCCGTCCATCGACAAGGCCCCGGAGGTGCGGCGGCAGGTCTTCGACTTCGAAAAGACGAAGCGGCTGGTCGAGGTGATCCGGGGCTTCGATCTCGCCGCCGACCCGCCTTTGCAGGCAGTGTGAGTACACTCCACACTTGAAGGCGGGGGACAGAGTCCCCTTGGGATCATGGCTCCCGGACGACGAGCCTCTCGGCCGTCACGACCATGGCGAAGATGCCGATAGCCAGCAGGGAGGACAGCACGATCGCGGCATACAGGCGGTCGGACTGGTAGTTGAAGGTCGCCTGGATTATCAGCGCGCCGAGCCCCTTGTCGGAGCCGATCCATTCGCCGACGATCGCACCGATGACGGCTGTTGCCGAACTGATCCGGAGCGAGGAGAAGAGCAGCGGCATGGAGCGAGGTAGGCGCAGGCGCCAGAATACCTCCCAGCGGCTCGCCGACAGCATGCGGAACAGTTCGTGCTCGTTAATCCCCGCCGAATCCAGGCCCCTGATCATGTTGATCAGCGTGGGGAAGAAGCAGATCACCGCTGCGATGACGATCTTGGGCGTCATTCCAAGCCCGAAGATCAGTATGATGATGGGCGAGAGCGCCAGCACCGGGATCGTGTTGAAGAACAGCACGACCGGAAAATATGCCGCCTGCAGCACGCGGCTGTGAACGAAGACGACCGCCAGCAGGATGGCGGCGAGGTTGCCGATCAGGAAGCCGGCGCCGGCTTCGATGGCGGTCGGCCAGAAGTGGCCCGACAGGAGAGCCGCGTCGCGTGCCAGCACGGCAAAGACCGCGGTCGGCGTCGGCACGATGTAGGCGGGAACGCCGGCCATCGGCAGGAGAAATTGCCAGGCGACGACGAGCGAGGCGGCTCCCGCGACGGGCAGCACGGTCCGGGCAAGGGGCGGGAGCGGTGTCACGATGCCTCCGCCAGCGCGGCGCGCAGTTCCGCCATCGCGGCGACCAGGGCGGGGTCCTCGCGGGTGCAGCGGTTTTGTGATTGCTTGATGGGCTTCAAGTCGCGGTCGAGACAGATACGCCCGGGGTTGGCGGCGAGCACGATGACGCGCTCTCCGAGATAGGCCGCCTCGGCGATCGAGTGCGTGACGAATAGGATCGTCGTTCCCGTCCGTCGCCAGAGGTTGAGCAGTTCGTCGTTCAGGCGGTCGCGGGTGATCTCGTCGAGCGCACCGAACGGCTCGTCCATGAGGAGCAGCTTGGGCTCACCCATCAGCGCCCGGGCGATCGCGACGCGTTGCCGCTGACCACCGGACAGCTGGTTGGGATAGCGGTCGCCAAAGCCGGACAGACCCATGAGGTCGAGCAGGGCTTCGCTCTGGTCGGAGATGGCGCGTGTCAGGCTCGCCCGTCCGACCTGGAGCGGCAGACAGACGTTTTCCCTGACCGAGCGCCACGGCAGCAAGGTGGAATCCTGGAAGACGAAGGCGACGTCGCGCCTGCTGCGCACGGCGGCGGCGGTTTCGCCGAGCACCTCGACGGTTCCGGAGAGCGGCGGCAGGAGGTCCGCCACCACGCGAAGCAGGGTCGACTTGCCGCACCCCGAGGGGCCGAGGATCGACAAGAAGGAACCGGCCTCGACGGTGAGGTCGAGGCCGGTGATGACGGTGACGGGGGTTTTTCCCGTCGGATAGCCTACGTCGAGACCGACCGTCCGGACGGCTTGCGGCATCGGCTCAGGCGCCGGGCGCGGCGAGCTTCGGCCGGCTGTCGGCCGTCAGGTCGAGGATCGCTGTGGTGTAAACGTCCTCGGTCTTCGGTCGACCATTCGGATACTGGCCGACCTTGTCGAGCAGCGACAGTTGGCTGTCGAGCGAGTCCGGGCTGAACGTGCCCCATCCCTCGGCGGCGGTGTTCTCGTCGAAGGCGAGCTTGAGGATCAGGTCGATCGTCTTCTGCTCCCAGCCGAGATCCATTTCCGGATAGGCGCCGACCATCGTCTTGACGGCTTCCTGCGGGTTGGCGTGCACCCAGCCCCAGCCTTTAGCCACCGCGCCAATGAACTTCGCCAGCCTCTCGGCGTCGCTGTCGATCGCGCCGTCGGTGGCGAAGTAGACGTTGGCGTAGGACTCCAGACCAAGGTCGCGCACGAGGAGATCGACGCGATCCTCGCCGACGACAGAGAGCGCCTGGGTGTTGGTGATCCATCCACCGATGGCGTCCACCTCGCCGCGCACCAGCGGCCCCTTGTCAAAACCGACATTGATGACGTTCACGTCGGCGGGCGCTATGCCGTTCTTGGACAGGATGGCGTCCATCAGGAAGCGTGCCGTCGGCTGGATGCCGATCGTCTTGCCCTTCAGGTCGGCCACGCCATTGATCGGCTTGCCTGGCTTGGAGGTCAGCGCATAGGGGCCGGTGCGGAAGCCGCAGGCGATGATGCGGACGGGCACACCGCTCGCACGGGCGGCGAAGAGCTGGGGTGTTTCGGAAAATTGTCCGAGTTGCGCCGAGCCCGAGATCACCGGCGGCACGGTCGCCGAGTTCGGTCCGCCGGGGCTAAACGCGACCTCGAAGCCGGCGTCCTCGAAGTAGCCGTTCTTCAATGCAGCGATGTCGCCGATCTGGCCGTTCGACATCAGCCAGTCATACTGGATGACAAGCTTGGCAGCGGCCCTCGCGGATGTCGCGGAGAGAAGCTGGATGCCCGGCGCAACGGCGAGAAGGCCTGCCGCCGCGCCGGATTTGAGGAGGGTCCTGCGGTCGATGCGGTGGTCGAAATGTCCTGTCATGATCTTTCCCCTTTGTCATTGTTGCGTCCCGCCGGTCCCACGTCCGGCGGTGTGGGTCACGGCTGTTCGTCGTGATAGTCGCCGGGGCCGCCGTCGAGCCAGGCGTAGAGCTCCCAGAGTGTGCCATCGGGATCGGTGAAATAGGCGCATCGCGCGTTCCAGACGTAGTCGGCCGGCGGCCCGTAGAAGGGGATGCCTTTCGCCGACAGCTCTCCGTGGATCCGGTCGATATCGTCGGGCGATGCGAGATTTACCGCCACGCACGCCTTGTGGGCGGAGCGTGGAGCGCGCGCGTTGGATACACCGGTGTGGCGGTTGATGTGGTCGATCTCCCAGGCGGCGAGGGTGACACCCACCCCGTGGAAATCCGCGAACCCTTCGGCCCGGCGGCGCAGCCGGAAGCCAAGCTTGTCGACATAGAAATCGACCGTGCGCTGAATATCCTCCACCAGCAGGCAGATGTCGGAGATGCGCTGCTCGGTTCCGAAAGTCATGGACGGCCACTCCGCGTTTCCTGGTTGCTTCTGGTGTTCTTCAAGCGCACGCCGACACGCTCGGCTGCGCCGACGATGTGGCTGCGCATGGCGTCCGCGGCGGCGTCCGCATCGCCGGCGACCAGCGCCTCGTAGATCAGCACGTGCTCGCCGACATTCACTTCCACCAGATCGTGAAGGGGGTTCACCGCGCGCGCATAGTGGATTGAACGCCGAATCTGCTCACAGATGAAGGAGATGAAGGTGTGGATGTAGCTGTTGCCGGTTGCGCGCGCGATTTCCCGATGAAAGGCTAGGTCCGCTTCGATACTTCCGTCTTCCCATCGCTCTTCCCCGCTCATGCGGTCGAGCGCGGTCTTGATGGCTACGAGATGTTCCGACGTGCGTCGCTCGGCGGCCAGCCCCGCCGCCTCCGCTTCCAGGATGCAGCGCAGCTCGAACAGCCGCTCCATGTTGTCGCCGTCCATAAGCGTATCGCGGTCGATGCGGATCGCGGCCCGCTGCTCGGGTGCGAGCACGAAGGCGCCGACGCCCTGGCGCGCCTCGATGACCCCGTCGGCGCGCAATTGCGCGACGGCTTCGCGCACGACATTGCGACTGACGCCGAATCGGTCGGCGAGTTGCTGCTCGGTCGGCAGCCGATGGCCTGGCTTGAAACCTCCGGTCTGGATCTCCCGGGACAGCAGGGAAGCAACACGCCCGGGAAGCGCCTCGAAGACACCGATGCTGCTGGATCGTTCTCTCATTCCTGCTCCTCTAGGACCGGGATTAGACATCCCGGATTCATCAGATCGTGCGGATCAAGGGTGTTCTTTATCGCGCGCATCGTCCGCCGCTCCACCTCGCCCAGCCCTTCCCAGAAGGCTCCTATCCGCGCTCTGCCGATGCCATGCTCCGCGCTGATCGAGCCTTTGAAGTCTTCGACGATCGCAAAGAGGCTTTCGGTGATGCGCAGGCCGAGTTCCAGTGCATCTCGGCGGTGCATCCCGAGCGGCGGCAGGAGATTGAAATGGATGTTTCCGTCGCCGGCATGGCCATAGACCTGCGGCGTCCAGTCGGGCCAGTCGCGCGCGGCGAAAGCTCGCGCCGCGGCAACGAAGGCCGGCACATCACCGAGCCTGACCGAGACGTCGCTGCGCACGTGATAGCCGCGTCGCGCCTGTCCTTCAACGAGGCCTTCCCTAATGGCCCAAAAGCTGCGCGCCTGCCGCTCGCTCTGCGCCACTACGGCATCTCCGATGAGGCCTCGCGCAAGCATGTCGGCCAGAAAGCCCTCCAAAAGGGCTCGGCCGTCCAGGCGCTTTCCGCAAGAAAGCTCGATCAACAGGTGGAAGGGATAGACCGATGAGACGGGCGAGGTCAGCCCCTTGTCGATAAGCCGCGCCAGCGGAAGGCATTCGGTGCCTATGAGTTCGAAGGCAGTGACGAGTTCAGAGAGTTCGCATCGCGCCAGAGCGCTGATCGTCATGGCATCCTCGATGGAGCCGACGCCGGCATACGCGGTTTCGATTCTAGCGGGTCTTGGATGCAATTTGAGGCAGAGCCCAGTGATGATTCCCAGCGTGCCTTCGGATCCGATGAAGAGCTGTTTCAAGTCGTAGCCACGATTGTCCTTTCGAAGGCCACGCATTGAACTCCACAACGATCCGTCGGGAAGCACCGCTTCAAGTCCAAGGATCAGTTCGCGCGCCATGCCGAAGCGCAGCACGTTGACACCACCAGCATTGGTGGCCGCATTGCCACCGATCTGGCAACTTCCCTGTGCTCCGAGCGCGAGCGGAAACTGCAGGCCGGTCGCATGTGCCGCGTCCTTCGCCTTCTGGAGTGTGCAGCCGGCGTCCAATTCGAGAGTCGCATTAGCCGCGTCGGCCCGGCGGATCGCGTTCAGCCGAGAGAGATTGATGATCACCATTTCCCGGCTTCCGGCAGGCGGGAACCCACCGCCGACCAGCCCCGAGTTCCCGCCTTGGGGCACGACGCCGATTCCGTGCCGGCGGCAGATTTCCACGCACTCCTGAACCTCCGCGATCGAGCGAGGTCTCACCACCGCTACGGCATTTCCGATCAAGTCGCCCGACCAGTCTGTCAGAAAGCCGACCTTGTCTTCCGACTTCACGAGCACGCCGGCTCCGCCCATTGATCCTTCGAGATCGGCGCAAAGGCTCTCGATGGTGGTGGTGGCGGCGGCAGCGAGCAAGATCGACTCTCCGTTCTGAGGTCGGATCATACTGTCATCCTACAACTTCGCAAGAGGTCGCTTTGCGTTTCAGAAGCTAGCCATGGTGGAAGAGTTGGCGCTTCCCGCAAGCGCCTAAAGCCGACCCGGTACGGTGATGCCGATCGTTGGGAACATCACATCATCGATACTCCCTCTCTGCGGTCGGCTGCAGCCTCACCGGAGGATCTATCGCGAGGAGAGCTTCCGTCCACTTTCCAGCAGTCGCTCTCGCAGGACTGCGGTCTGGTCTTCCGAGAGGTCTACGGGCAGCACGAGACAAATCGTGGCCTCGACCTTTCCATCTGCGCCATAGATGGGTGCGGCCAGGCACTGGGTGACCGCATCGACCAAGCCCTTGGTCAGGCAGAAGCCATCACGCTGTGCCGCGCCTATTGCCTCGATGAACTCATCGATGTCGATTCGTCGTCCATCCGGCAGGATCAAGTCCTCGTCCGCGATCAACTCCTCGATTTCGGGGCCGCTGAAGCCAGCGAGTAGCAGGCGCCCGGACGCCGTCCAAGGGATAGGGATTTGAAGACCGACCGCCGAACTGATCCTGAACGGCCTGTTGCCCGGCCGCATGTGCATGATCGTGTAGCGCCCGTTTTGCAGCATGCAGAACTCGCTGGTTTCGCCGGTTTCCTTCGCGAGCCGATCGACCTCCATGCGCGCGCGCTTGGCGAGCGAGTTCTCCCGAATGTAGTTCAAGCCGTAGAGATACATCCGCTTGCCGAAGAAGATGCGCCCGTCGTCCGGCGATGTCTCGAGCAGACCGGCCTGGGTGAGGTCATTGACCAGAGTGTAGGTCGATGAACGCGGCGCGTTCAGCGTCTTGGCAAGCGCGCCGATGCTGATGCCCTCGCCGTGCGCATGAAGAAATTCGAGGATCTGCAAAATCCGGTCGACGCTGCGCTCGCGGCGCTGCGTCGTCTCGTTCGTGGCAAGCGGAGTCGCATTCATGAAAGCTGTCTCTTGCGCAATTCGGAGGGGCTGGTATGTTGTCTCTAGCACAAGACAAGTGTCCTGTATACGGGACATTTTAAAGCAAAGCGCATCGGATGGCGCATCGGCAGATGGCGCTAACGCTTTCGAAGCATGTCTTCGGAAGAGGGGAAGGCTATCGCAATGAATGAGACGGCGGTCATGAGCCACCAGCAGATCCGCGAGCGGATCGCGACCCTGCCGCGGCTCGACATTGCCTTGAAGAACACTCCGCTCGAGGAGGCGCGCAACCTGTCGCGGACGCTCGGCGGGCCGCGCATCTTCGTGAAACGCGATGACCTTACGGGGGTGGCTCTCGGCGGCAACAAGCTGCGCAATCTCGAATTCCGTCTCGCTCATGCGATGAAGGACGACCCGGACACGTTGATCGTCGGGCTCGACCTGCAGTCGAATTCCGCCCGGCAAACCGTCGGCGCCTGCAACAAGCTCGGCCTGAAGACAATCCTCGTCCTGGAGGGGAGGCGGCCCAACAACGTCCAGGGCAATCTGCTCGTCGACTATCTGCTCGGAGCGGACGTGCACTTCGCTGCCGACCAGCCAGAGCAGCGGGCGATGCTCGACAGTCTGGCCGAGGAGGTGCGCACGAGCGGCGGGCGCCCCCACATTCTCAACGACAACCCGATGTTCGATGTTGCTTCGGCAGTGGCTTATCTCGAGGTGACGCTCGAGGTTATCGAGCAACTCGCGGCCCGCGACCTCAAGCCAGACTACTTCTACATGTCTTCGAGCGGCAAGGGCTCGGCCGGCATCATGCTGGCGAAGAAGTTGCTCGGGGCGGATTTCACCATGCAGGCGATCTGCGCGACCGCCGAGTTCGACCTGCCGTCCCGCACCGCCAGGATCGCCAACGAGACGATTGCTGCTCTCGGGCTCGACATCGAGGTCGCCGAGGACGAGGTGATCAACACCGAAGCCTTCGTGGGCAAGGGCTACGGCATACCGAGCGATGCCGGCGACGAGGCCGTCCGGTTGTTTGCGCGCACTGAAGGAATCATTCTCGATCCTATCTACACCGGCAAGGCGGCCGCCGGTCTGATCGCGCATATCCAGGAAGGACGCTTCGAACCCGACGACGTGGTCGTCTTCGTGCACACCGGCGGCACGCCGGCGATCTTCACATGGAACGAACTTTGGATCTGACGCGGCAGAGGTTTGCCGCGCCCGAGAGCGCTCAACACGAAAATGGGAGAAACGACATGAAACGCAGGCACTTCCTCACGGGCGCAGCAGGCGCGGCCCTCCTCTCCACGCTGCCGGTCAGCTCGATACGCGCCTTCGCGCAGAGCGCTTCCGGTGTGATCACCTACGGACAGAGCACGGCCGTGCTGACGCTCGACCCGGCGCACGGCGCCTTTACCGGTTATCCGGGCGGCTACGAGGCGGCGCTGTTGATCTTCGACCGCTTGCTGGACTTCGATGCCGACATGACGATCGTGCCGCAGCTGGCGGAGGCGTTCACGATGAGCGACGACCTCCAGTCGTGCGAGATCAAGCTTCGCAGTGGTGTAACCTTCCATGACGGTACGCCGTGCGATGCAGCAGCGATCAAGTTCAACATCGAGCGGATGATGAACAAGGAAATCAACACGACCAACCGTCCACTCTGGAACCCGATCTCCGGAGCCGAAGTGGTCGATGATACGACCGTCGTAATCAGAACCTCCGCCCCGTTCGCGCAGCTGCCCAACACGCTGGCCCATGGTTCCGGCGCCATCGTGTCGCCGGCCGCGATCGAGAAGTTCGGCGAAGACGGCTTCGCGCAGAACCCCGTCGGCGCGGGCCCTTACATGGTCGAGGCATTCAATGCCGGGCAGGAACTGACGCTGAAGGCCTTCGACGGCTACTGGGGTGAGAAGCCCGGCGCGTCCGGCGTGGTCTTCAAGTTCATCGCCGAGCCCGCGACACGCATCAACGCCATCACTACCGGAGCTGTCGACGTCATCGACTCAGTTCCGGTGCAGCTTGTCAGCCAGCTCGAAGGCAACGCGGATGTCGATGTGGTCCGCAAGCCGGGCCTGCGGCCGATCGGTCTCGCGATGAACCTCACACGACCGGCGCTCGCGGACATCAAGGTGCGGAAAGCGCTGAACCTTGCCGTGCCGGTCGCCACCATTGCGGAAAAGGTGTTCTTCGGCTTCGCCAAGGCGCCGGATTCTCCGCTTGCCTTCGATGCGATCGGTCACAAGTCGGTCGGCGAGACCGTATTTGACCAGGAGAAGGCCAAGGCACTGCTGGCGGAGGCGGGCTACACGGCCGGTTCAGATGGAGTGCTCGCCAAGGATGGCGCCAAGCTCACCCTCTCGCTCTTCGCACCGGAGGGCCTTTTTCCGGGCGATGTTTCCGTCGCGGAGATCGTTGCGGCTTCGCTCAAGCAGGTCGGCATCGACGCCCAGATCACCAAAATCGAGAAGGGCGCCTACTGGGACCACCTGCGGCAGGACAAGGCAAACCTGGCATGGGATCTGGCGATGTTCGGCTTCAATCCCTCCAACGCGTCGGGCACCTATCACCTGGCCTCTCTGTTCAAGTCCAACGCCGACGACGAGGGCAAGCCCGACGTCTGGAACATCGGCCGCTATCGCAACGCCGAGGTTGACGAACTGCTCAACGTCGCCGACAGCGCTCCGGAGGAGTCGGCGCGCATGGAAGCGCTCGGCAAGGCGCAGGAGCTGGTTTGGGCAGACGCGCCCTACCTGTGGCTGCAGATCAACGAGAATGTCTCTGCCGTCCGCAAGCCGGTGACCGGCGTGACCGTCATGCCGATCGTCTTCACCAATCTACGCAACGCCGCCAAGGCCTGAAGCGCGTATCGATGATCGGATTCCTGGCAAAGCGCTTCGCGACCATCCCACTGGTGGTGCTCGGCGTCGTCACGATCCTGTTTATCATCTTCAAGTCCGTTCCCGGCGACGAGGCGGCCTTCGTCGCCGGGGCCACGGCCACCCAAGCAGAGATCGAGGCCGTGCGCGTTCAGCTCGGCCTCGATCGGCCGCTTCTCGAGC
Organism: Aquibium pacificum; assembly: GCF_040839445.1. NCBI lineage: Bacteria > Pseudomonadati > Pseudomonadota > Alphaproteobacteria > Hyphomicrobiales > Phyllobacteriaceae > Aquibium > Aquibium pacificum. The sequence continues at coordinate 395,532 of NZ_JBDPGJ010000001.1, forward strand.
AATACGCAAAACACGTCTCGGGGCTGGTTGTCGGGGACTTCGGCTACTCGACAACGTTCCGAGGCAATCCGCTCCCGCATGTTCTCAACCGGCTACCGGCGACACTGGCGCTGGCTTCAGCTGCTATCCTGCTCACGATCGTCGTCGGCATTCCCGCAGGCGTCGTGGCCGCTGCCTACCGCAACAGGCTGCCGGACTACCTGATCTCGCTGTCGGTGGTGGGACTGCTGGCGATTCCCAACTTCTGGCTTGGCATGATCCTGATCGCCTGGCTGTCGGTGGGCCTGGGCGTTTTGCCGAGCTTCGGTGCCAGTGGCCCAGCCTCGCTTGTTATACCGACGATCGCGCTCGCGGCGCGGCTGATTGCCCTCCTGGCGCGAATGACGCGTGGCGTCGTGATCGAGGAACTGCGCAAGGACTACGTGCGCACCGCGCGCGCCAAGGGCCTTTCGAAGGGACTGGCGCTTCGTCGTCACGTGCTGCGCAACGTCATGATCCCCACCGTCACCGTCATTGGCCTGCAAGCCGGCTACCTGCTTGGCGGGTCGGTGGTCATCGAGCGCCTGTTCGCATGGCCAGGCATAGGCGACCTGCTGCTGACGGCGGTGTCGGTTCGCGACTACACCCTGGTGCAAGCGATCGTCCTGATCTTCGTCGTGTCGTTCCTTGTCATCAACATCGCAGTCGAGGTGATCTACCGCTTCGTCAATCCGAGACTGCGCTATGCCTGAGGCCATTGTCCGCCGAAGGCGCCGCGGAGCGCGCCGGATCAATCTCTTTCTTTGGCTTGGCGCCACATTCCTCGTGTGCTTTGCGGCGCTCGCCATGTTGGGCGAGCGGATCGCTCCCTATGATCCCACGGCGCAGGATCTGTTTGCGATGCTGGAGGCGCCGTCGGAGGCACACCTGCTCGGCACCGACAATGTCGGTCGCGACATCTTTTCGCGCATTATCGTGGGGACGCGGTTCACCCTGTCGATTGCTCTGGCCTCGGTCTTCTTTGCAGGCATCGGTGGCATCGCCCTCGGCTCGATCGCGGGCTACTTCGGCGGGCTGACCGATCGCATCGTTACCGGCATCATCGACCTGCTGCTTACGGTGCCCAACATCGTTCTGGCGATCGCGATCGCCTCGGTCGCCGGGGCGTCGGCCACCGGGCTGACCATTGCAATCACGGCAAGCTTCATCCCGCCGCTGGCACGCCTGGTGCGTGGCCGCGTGATCGAACTGCGCGAGGAGGATTTCGTGGCAGCGGCCATCACCGTTGGCATGGGCCATACGCGCATCCTGCTGCGGCACATCCTTCCGAATGCCGCCACGGTCATCATCATCGAACTCAGCCTCAATGCCGGGCAGGCGGTGCTGATCGGTTCCGCGCTCGGCTTCCTGGGCCTTGGAGTCCAGCCGCCGGCTCCGGAATGGGGCACCATGCTGGGTGCCAGCCGCGAATATCTGACCATCGCCCCGCATCTGGTGATCGCGCCCGGTATTGCGATTTCGCTCCTCGTGCTCGCCTTCAACGCGTTTGGCGACGGGCTTCGCGACGTCTTCGATCCCGCTTCGAGAAACTGACGGACCATCATGGACTACGACATCATCGACTGTCACGCCCACATCTTCCCGCCCGCGGCGACCGCTGCCGGCTTTCCGGACGTAGCGACGCATCTCCTCCATCAGCAGCGCTCCATGCACGTGCATGGAAACCAGCCGTATCGCCGGTTGCGCGACCGCTCTCTCGTGACGGAGCGGCCTTTGTGGGATCCGACCGATCCCTCGCCGGCCGGTCGTCGGGACGTGAACTTCCGGGTCGGCACGCATGGTCGCTATGAGTGGACCGTCGACGGCGAGGATCAATACGTGCAGTTCCTCGCGCCGTGGATGAGCGGCCTCGAGATGCCGGCCGAAACGCTGCTCGCCTACATGGACTATGCCGGAGTGGCGACCGCGGTTCTCCAGAACGAGCACATCTACGGCAACCTCGCCGAGGACTTTGCAGCCGCCGCGAAGGCGCATCCCGGCCGCTTCGTCGGCCTGGCGCAGGTCGAGGAAGCGTTCGCCTATACCGACGCGGAACTCGAGCGCCTCGACGACGAGATCGGGCGGCTCGGCGTGGCAGGTTTCTACTTCACGACGACGGGCTTGTTCCGCAGCGGCTACAACCCTTTGCACTCAGATCCCGCCTACGATCCCTACTGGTCGCTCGTGGAGCGGAGTGCACTGCCGGTATTCTGGGTGCAATCCGGCAATTCACCGGTCGGGACGTACGAAGACGAGATGCGGCACCTTGCGCGCATCGTCGAGCGCTTTCCCCGGATTCGGCACGTCCTGGTCCACGGCGTCCCGACCGCTCTCTATTCCGACGAGAACGATCGACTGACGCTGCCGCCAATCCTCGACATGCTGCTCACCGAGGCGCCGGTCTCGGCCGAGATCCTTTATCCCATCGCTTGGGGTGGACGGCAGGAGTATCCGTATCGGCAGGCGCACGTTCACATTCGCCAGTTGCTCGACCGGTTCGGCGCAGGGCGCTTCCTGTGGGGCTCGGACGCGCCCAATGTCGATCGCTACTGCACCTACGCCCAGTCGCTGACCTACTTCACGAAATACAGCGACTACCTGTCGGATGGCGACCGTCGGGCTATTCTGCGCGACAACGCGGTGGCTCTGATCCCTGCACTTCGCCAGACTGCCGACCTGCGATGACACCGCTGCTCTCTGTCCAGGGTTTGACCGTCGAACTCAGCACCGCGGAGCGCAGCTTCGAGGCGGTCAGCGACCTAACCTTCGACGTTTCGCGCAACGAGGTGCTGGCATTGGTTGGAGAATCCGGCTCGGGCAAGAGCATGACGGCGCTGGCCATCATGCGGCTGCTGCCGGAACCGATCGCCGAGATCGTCTCGGGACAGATCCTGTTTGGCGATGACGATCTGGCAAGCGCCACCGAGGCAAGCCTCATGCAGATCCGGGGCAACCGGATAAGCCTGATCTTCCAGGAGCCGATGACCTCACTCAATCCCTCGATCCGCGTGGGCCCGCAGGTGGCGGAGGTGTTGCGGCTGCACAAGGGGCTCAACGCAACGGCAGCGCGCCAGCGCGTCGAGGAACTGTTCGAACTGGTGCGCATTCCCGACCCAAGGCGGCGGTATGACGACTATCCGCACCAGATGTCGGGCGGTATGCGCCAGCGTGTGGTGATCGCTCTGGCTCTCGCCTGTGATCCCGATGTGCTGATTGCAGACGAGCCGACGACGGCGCTCGACGTGACGACGCAGGCGCAGATCCTTGAGACGTTCCGCGATCTCCGGGCTTCCGTCGGCGCCGCGACGATCCTGATCACGCATGATCTGGCGGTCGTGGCCGAGACCGCCGATCGCGTCGCCGTCATGTATGCCGGCCGCATCGTCGAGGAAGCGACCACCGAGCAGTTGTTCGCTACGCCGCACCACCCCTATACGAACGGTTTGCTCCGGTCGATCCCGCACGTCTCGGAGGCGGCAGGGACCCATTTGCGCCAGCCGCTTCTCGAGATTCCAGGGATGGTTCCCGCGCTGTGGGCGCTGCCGCCTGGCTGCGCCTTCGCACCGCGCTGCCCTCGCGCTCGCGATCGTTGTTCTCGCGACCGCCCGCCTCTGGCCGAGATGGCGCCGGGTCACCGCGCAGCCTGCTGGTATCCGGTGGAGGCGGAGCAATGACGGTGCTGCTGGACGTCAAAAACATATCCAAGCGCTTCACCGTCCCACGCGGCATGAGCGGCCGACCAGCGACGGTGCATGCGGTGGACGATGTCTCGTTCGCGATCGCGCCGGGCGAGACTTTGGGCTTGGTAGGGGAGAGCGGTTGCGGCAAGTCGACCGTCGGCAAGATGATCGTCAGGCTTCTCGAGCCCGACGAGGGACAGGTCCTGTTCGACGGCACCGACATCGCGCACGCTTCGCACCGCGCCATGCGGCCGATGCGGCGCAAGGTGCAGATGATCTTCCAGGATCCGAACGGCTCGCTGGATCCGCGCCAGCGCTCTGGCGACATCGTCGAGGAGCCCCTGATCGTTCACGGTCTTGGCGGCCGCTCGGAACGCAGGGCCAAGGTGGCGGACCTCTTCTCGCGCGTCGGCCTTCGGCCGGACCAGATGAGCAACGTGCCGTCCGAGTTCTCGGGGGGGCAGCGGCAGCGGCTGGCAATTGCCCGTGCGCTGGCGCTGAACCCGTCACTCATCGTGGCTGACGAGCCGGTTTCCGCGCTCGACGTCTCGATCCAGGCGCAGGTCGTCAACCTGATGGCGGACATCCAGAGGGAATTCGGTCTCGCCTATCTGTTCGTCGCCCACGACCTCGGCATCGTCCAGCACATCAGCGATCGGGTCGCCGTCATGTATCTGGGCCGGATCGTGGAGGTCGGCGATACGGCCGCTATCTACAGTCGGCCGAGCCATCCCTACACCCGCACGCTGATGGAGGCAGTGCCGCGGCCCGATCCCGCGCGCCGGCACCGTCGCATCAAGGTGCCACGCGGCGAGGTGCCGAGCCCGCTTGATCCTCCGTCCGGCTGCACTTTTCATCCGCGCTGCCCGATCGCGACCTACATCTGCCGTGCCGAGCGTCCAGCGCTACGCCGCGTAGCCTCGGGCGCCGACGCCGCCTGCCATCATGCCGACTGATCATTCCGACACGAATAGGTCGGTGCCGAACGTCTTAGACTGGAGCATTGCATGAGTGTCGTTGATCATAAGGAGCCCGGGTCTTCACCCGAGGACCGGCTCGCGCGGCTCGGCATCGTGATTCCGCCGCCGCCGCCGCCGATCGCGAATTTCCTGACCCATGTGCGCGAAGGCAATCTCATCTTCCTCTCGGGCCAGGGGCCGCGGGAGGCGAATGGGTACCTGCACACCGGCAAGGTGGGCGCGGATATCACTGTAGAGGAGGCGTATGACCATGCCAGGATCACCGGCATCAATCTGCTGTCCGTCATGCAGAGCGTTCTTGGCGACCTAGGCCGCATCAAGCGCGTCGTCAAGCTGCTCGGAATGGTCAACGCAGTGCCGGAGTTCGGGGATCATCCCGCTGTGATCAATGGCTGCTCCGATCTCTTCGTGAACGTATTGGGCGTCCGTGGCGAGCACGCCCGGTCGGCGGTCGGTGTCGGTTCGTTGCCAGGCAATATCACCGTCGAGATCGAGGCGGTGGTCGCTGTTCGTGACTGACGCAGTCTTCCAGCGGCAGCAAAGTTGCCCGCGAAAGGCAACGATGACGGCCTCGTCTTCCGGCGACAGAACCGTTGAGTATGGCTCCTTCGGCCTTGTCGCCAGATCGGGACCGAGGACCGCTTCTTCCACTTTGCCACGGTCATCTGGTTGATGCGGTAGCGCTACGCCAAGGCTCTCAGGCTCTCTTGACTATGCAGTATCGCTCGACGGATCGCCGTGTAGAACCTGGCCAAAGTGCATCCCCACCATTCCTGGGACAAGAGTGCACCATCAAATTCCGGGATCAAACATGACTGCCGTTAACCCTTCGGTACGGCAGACGTCAGCAATTTCATACGGATTGGCGGTCACGAACGCGCATCTTGATGTGTTTGGATTCGCGGAAAGCCTCGATACCTTCGCGTCCAAGTTCGCGGCCGATCCCGCTCATCTTCCAGCCGCCGAAGGGGGCCTGAAGCTCGCTGGTGTCGTTGACGTTCACGCCCACGGCTCCCGCTTCGATCCGCTCCGCCATGCTCCAGGCTCGTTCGAGATCGCCGGAATACACATAGGCAGCGAGACCGAAAGGGAGGGCGTTCGCGACCCGCAGGGCTTCGGCGTCGTTCTCGACCGGACGGATCGCGGCGAGGGGTCCGAAGGTTTCCTCGGTGAGGGCGAGCGCATCGTCGGGCACGTCGTCGACCAAGGTCGGTTCGAAGAAGTAGCCTTTGTCGTAGCTATCGCCGTCGGGTGCGTGCCCGCCAGCGAGAACTTTTCCTCCACGCCGGACGGCGTCGGAGAGATGGTTCCTCACTCGCGTCCGGACACTCTCATTCAGAACGGGACCATAGAGAACACCCGGTTCAACGCCGTGACCCAGCCTGATCTTGCGGGTCTCTTCGGAGAGCGCCTCCGCGAAGGCCTTGTGAATTCCACGCGACACCAGGATCCGATTCACCGCAATGCAGATCTGGCCCATGTTGGAGAAAGACCGTCGCGCTGCCGCTGCAGCGGCCTCCACGGGATCGGCGTCGTCCAGGACGATGAAGGGGCACTGACCGCCGAGTTCCAGCGAAAGGCGCTTCAGGTTTGACGCGGCCGCGCGCATGATGGATTGACCGGCCGGGACCGATGCCGTCGCGGTGATCATGCGGATGTCCGGGTGCTCGGCCAACGCGGCTCCGACTTCCGGTCCCGTGCCGGGGATGTCGTTCAGTACGCCCGCCGGCAGACCCGCGTCGGCGAAACACTGGACGACCTGTCCGATCGCGAGCGGCGTCTCGTGCGGCGGTTTCACCACCAGCGTGCAGCCGGCCGCAAGCACCGGTCCGACCTTCCAGGCATAGAGATCGACGGGATAGTTCCACGGGACGATGCCACCGACGACGCCGACGGGCGCCGTGGTGACGAGGCTGCGGATGTCGGACCTCGCCGAAGGGCGTATCGTTCCGCCGAGGCGGCGCCCTTCCTCCGCGTAGTAGCGGATCACCTCGACGCCAAACAGGATCTCCTTCTTCGAGTCGGGGACTGGCTTGCCCTGTTCGCGCGTCAGCAGATTTGCGATGGCATCGACTCGCTCCGCAATGAGATCGGCTGCCCTGTGCAGGATGCGCGCGCGCTGGTCGGCATGGGTCTCGGCCCAGCCGGCGAGCGCCTTTCCAGCCGCGGCAACGGCGTGATCGACGTCGGCGCGATCGGCAATCGCACTCGTTCCGACCTTCCCGCCCGTCGCCGGATCGTTGATGACGACCTGCCGGCCGTCGCCCGCGTCGACCCATGCGCCGTCGATGTAGAGTCTGCGTTCCATCTCGCTCACCGTGCCTTCAGCCGCCGCCACAGTTCTTCGTAGTTCTCGTCGTTCTGGCGGTTCGCGGCTTCCTTGCCGGTCGTGTTCGGGTTGACCATCACGTAGGGTTTGACGCCGCGCTCGACGAGCTTCTCGGCGGTCAGGGAGACGATCGCGTGCGCGATCGCGATGGTGACGCTGGTCGAACTCGCTCCGACGGGATGCTCCAGCCCGTCGATCTCGAGGGCGGCGTCGGCCTTGGGTATGCCGGTGTCGATCACGACGTCGGCGACTTCGAAGAGCCGCTTGCCGGACGAGTGGCGGGAGGGTGTGCTGGACGAGTGGGGAATGGACGTGACGCCGACCACCTTCATCCCGCGTTCCCTGCATTCCAGAGCGATGTCCATGATCACGGCGTTGATGCCGGAATGGGAGAAGAGGATCATCGTGTCGGCGGGATCGACCTGGTGCGACCGCATGATGGCCTTGCCGTAGCCCTCCTGGGCATGGATGAAGCGATACTGCCGCGCGCCCATGTCGCCCCACACGTGGTGGAACGAGATCATCGTGCTCTCGACGATCGGCCGGAAGCCGACGACCGTGCCGGTGCGCGGGAAGGTCTCCAGCGCCGGCAGTGCGCCGTGGCCTGTCCCGAAGGTGAAGACGAGCTTTCCGGAGGCGATGCTGGCGGCGCTGTGCTCGGCAGCCTGCGCGATTGCTTCGGCTTGCGTGCTGCGGACTGTCTCCAGCCGTTCGGCGAGGGATCCGAAATAGCGATCGAGGAGCGAGGATGACATTTCGCGTTCCTTCTTCTGAATGTTCCTGGAGATGATCAGGCCGGCAGCGCCGCGAGCGTGTCGAGCGCGACTTCGAACAGTTCGACCTCGGCTTCGGCCATGGCGCTCTCGCCGATCTTTACCTGCGTGTGCGCGTCGACGGTGGCAACGCAGAGAGTGGAGGCGCGCGCGCCTAGAACCCGCGCGGCGACCAGCAAGGCGGACGTCTCCATGTCGGTGCCGATCAGCCCCATGCGCTCGATGTCCTTCTTCAGGCTGCCGATCATCTCGCGCCGCGCGCCGGAAAGCCCGAACATCTCGGTATAGAAGCCGTCATAGGTGCCGAAGATGCCGGCGTGCCAACGACGCGAGCCTTCGCCAAGCCGCTTGCGCAGCGCGGTGTTCAGGGCGAAGTCGGCTATGGCCGGATATCCGAGCGGGGCGTAGGTATCGGAGGTTCCATCCGCGCGAAGCGCGCCGTCTGCCAGCACGAACTCTCCGACCGCAGCGGGTGGAATGGCCATGGCCGTGCCGATCCTCAGGAAGGTGCGAATGCCGAGTGCGTAGAGCTCGTGCAGCACGATCGTGGCGATCGGCGCTCCCATACCGAAGGCCGTGGCCGTAACGCGCCGGCCTGCCCGCACGCCTGTCACCGTGCGCAGGCCCCGGTTCTCCGGCAGGAAGACTGGATCCTCCAGGTGATCGGCAATGCGCGCGATCCGCGCTGGATCGCCGATCAGGATGGCGGCGTCGCCCACGTCCTCGCGGCCGACGCCGATATACCAGGCGCGATCCGATGTTTCTTCTTTCGTCATGCTAGGCACTTTCCATGAGGTTTGTCTGCCGCGCGCCCAACAGGGCGCCGGCCGCGCGATGACCGGCCTCCACCACAGCGCGCATGTCCGTCTCTCCCTTGGCCAGAGCCGCGATCACGCCGCCGGCAAAGGTGTCGCCCGCGCCGGTCGGGTCGGAGCATTCGATGGGTGAGGTGGACACGCTCGTCATGACGCCGTTCCGCTTCAGGACGGCGCCGCCACGGCCTTGGGTCTCGAGGACGATCTGCCCGGCGCGGATGTTCGATGCGCCGGCATGCGCGGTGGCGAGAAATCCCTTCTCGGCCTGGCTGTGGAAGACCAGGTCCGCGCGCAGGGCGAGCCGGGAGGCGAGATCCGGTGGCAACGCACGCGGATCATTCTTGACGATCCAGGCGAGCTTGGTTTCCGGCCGGAGTGCCTCCAGCGCCGCTTTCGTGGCTCCGATCGGGCCGATCGTGACGCAAAGCCAGCCGGCTTCCACGATAAGCCGGGTCTGCGCCGCGGAGAGCGTCAGGTCCGCCGGCATGCCCGGTTCGTAAAGGCAGGAACAGCCTCCATGCGGATCGTAGGCAAGAATGGCCATGGGCGTCCGCGCGCCGGAGACTATCTCTACACCGCCCGTCGGAATGTGCCTGGATCGGAGCTGTTCGACGTAATGCTCACCAGCCTGATCGTCGCCAACCCAGCTGACCGGAACGGCGTTGACGATCCCCCCGGCCACCAGCGCGGCGGCGACATAGGCGGGACTGCCGCCAAGCCGCGGCCAGGCGTCCTCGCTTCGCGAGACGATCGTCGACGTCCGGCCTGGGGTCGGCACGGAGTCGAGCATCGCGACGTGATCGAGGCTCGCATATCCCGTGATGGCGACCGTTGCGTTCACGACAACAGCTCCACTGCCTCATCAAGAGGGACGACACGGCCCATGTAGCGGTCGATGTCCTCGAGCGAGGCTTCCGCGAGATGCGGCCGGTTGGAGTTGGTCGCTTCGCGCGGAACGACCGGTTCGAAACCGCTGGCAAAGGCGTCCTGCGCCGTGGCTCGAATGCAGACGTTGGTCTTGACGCCCGCGATGACGACGCGGGTGACATTCTGCTCGTGCAGGAAGAGCGCGAGGTCGGTCGCGAAGAAGGCGCTGAAGCGGCGCTTGTAGACCACGGTTTCGTTCGGCCCGTGCGGGGCGAAGTCGTCGAAGAACGCCGCGTCGTGAGCTCCTTCCAGATGGTGGATCGGCAGCTTGCGCCACTCGAAATCCTCGAACCCCTTCCGGTGCCGCTCGACGGCATGAACCACGATCGCGCCGGATCGGCGCGCGGCATCCCGCAGGGCGCGCATGGGTTCGAGCACGTCCTCGACGCCAGGATAATGATTGGGGTGTCCGACCTCGAAGAAGGAGTTGATCACATCCACCAGGATGAGCGCGGTCTTGTCCGGTTTGGCCATCACGACCTTCCTCTCGCGCGCGAACGGCGCATTGTGATGGCCATCGCGGTCAGAACGACGATGACCATGGCGTAGGGGAGTATCTGCACCAGTTCGGCCGGCACGCCACGGCCCTGCATCCTGATCTGGAAGGCATCGAAGAAGCCAAACAGGAGCGCGCCGAGCGCAGTCGGCCAAGGGTGACTGCGGCCGAAATAGAAAGCGGCGAGTGCAATGAAGCCTCGGCCCGCGGTGATGCCCTCGTTGAATATCCCGACAACGCCGATCGATAGGTAGGCCCCGGCAAGTCCGGACATCGCGCCGGCGAAAACGGTCGAGGCATCGCGCAGGGCAAGGGGCGCCAGTCCGAGGGCGCGTGCCGCCTGAGGCGCAGCTCCCGCCGCGCGCAAGCGCAGCCCGAGCCGGACGCGGCGAAGGAACCAGGCGGTCGCCGGAACCATGATCCACGCAGCCCAGGTGAGAGGATCATGTCCGGACAGCACGGCGCCGAGGATCGGCACGTCTGCCACACCCGGGATGACGATCTCCGGCAGGCGGGCGACGTCGGGTAGGTTGAGCGTGCCCGAGGTTCCGTAGGCCGATTTGAGGAAGAAACGCACCAGCCCCGCGACGGCGATGTTGAAGCCCAGGCCGACGATGATCTCGTTCGCCTCCAGACGGGTCACCGCCAGGGACATCAGGAGGCCGAGCAAGGCGCCGATGGCCGCGGCGCCGACGAGCGCCGCCATCCAGCTGCCGCTTTCGGACGCAACGATCAAGCCGACCAGCGCGCCTGCCAGCATCATGGAATCCAGGCCGATGTTGACGATGCCGCCGACGCGGTTGATCAGGCCGCCAAGGGCTGCGAGCAGCAGTGGCGTCGTCATGACGATCGCCGCGTGGATGATATTGTCGATCATGCCGCAGGTTTCCTGCGTGCGAAGATCCAGCCGAACCGCGCCACGGCGAAGATCATCACCATGCCCTGCAGCACGTTCACGATTTCGATCGGAACGTCGGAGAAGAGCTGGATCGTCGCCCCCGACGTCGCGAGCGCTCCGAACAGGATGGCGGCGAGAAGGATGCCGACCGCCGAACCGCGTCCGAGCAGGGCGACGGCAATGCCGGTGAAGCCGTATCCGGGCGAGAAGCCGGACACAAAGCGGCCGACGGTGCCGAGCGCGTGGATGCCGCCGGCGATGCCGCCAATGGCGCCCGAGAGAAGCATCATTTTGATGATCAGCATGGGAACATCGATACCGGACGCGATCGCGAAGCGCGCGTTGAGGCCGGCGATGCGCGTCTCGAAACCCGAGGCCGTGCTTCGATCCCACAGCCAATAGAGGACGAGCAGCGCGATTGCTATCAGGAAGCCTGCGTTCAGGGTGGATGGCGGCATCAGCTTGGGAAGGCGCGCGGCCGCGTCGACCATGGGCGTCGCGGAATTTGCGGAACCCGGCGCGAGCAGCGGTCCGTTCACAAGATAGGCCGTCAGGCTGATCGCGATGAAGTTGAGCATCAGCGTCGTGACGACTTCATCCACATCCAGCCGCGCCTTCAGTACGCCGGGAAGCAGCATCCACAGCGCCCCGATCACCACCGAAGCGGCCAGAGCGAACGGGACGAGAACCGCCGCGGGCAGCCCCACGAATGTGAATCCCACATAGGCGGCGGCCAGGCCGCCGACGAAGACGCAGCCTTCCACCCCGACATTGAAGGCGCCGGCGCGGAAGGCGATGGCCGTCGCCAGCCCGGTCAGTATTAACGGAGTAGAGGCGGCGAGGGTGGCTGCGATCCGCTTGACGCCGCCGAAGGATTCGATCGCGAGGAGCCTGTAGACGTCGAACGGATTGTGGCCTGCCAGTGCCAGAATGACCGCGGCGGCCAGAACGGCGATGAGGAGGGGGAGAAGGGCGCCCGCCAGCCCGCGCGCGACCCCGCCGGATGCTGCGACCGCGGGAGTGCTCATGCCGTGCTGCCCAGCATCAGGCGGCCGATCTGCTCGATCCTCGCGGAGGAGCGCGTCACCTCGCCCGAACGGCGACCCCCATAGAGGACGACGATGCGATCGGACAATGCGATCAGTTCCTCGAGTTCTTCCGAGATGACCAGGATGGCGCCGCCGCGATCGCGAAAGTCGAGCAGGCACTGGTGGATGAAGGCGATGCCATGGATGTCCACGCCGCGCGTCGGCTGGCAGGCCAAAAGGAATTTTGGATCGCCGTCGAGTTCGCGCGCAACGGCGACACGCTGCTGGTTGCCGCCCGACAGGCTTCCCGCCGGCAGGTCGGACGAAGCGCGCTTGACGTTGTAGCGGTCGAGAAGGTCGTCCACATGGCGCGCGATCGCCTTGCGCTTGAGGACGCCGGAACCGCAGAACTCGGGCCAGCGATGGTGGCCGGCGATCGCATTCTCGCGGATCGGTGCGGAAAGGCAGAGCCCTTCGGCTGCCCGGTCGGGGCTCAGGTAGGAAAGACCCCGCCTGCGACGCTCCGTCAGCGAAAGCTGCGTGACGTCGGTACCGCCAAGGCTGATTTTCCCGGCGCTCACTTCACCGAGGCCGGTGATCGCGAGAGCCAACTCGTCCTGTCCATTTCCGGCAATGCCGGCGATCCCCACGATCTCCCCGGCATGCACCGCGAGATCGAGATCGCGTAGCCGTTCGTTGCCTGCCACATCCCGCGCCGTGAGACTCTTGATCTCTAGGATCACAGGCCCGGCTTTTCCGTCCCGGGCCTTTGGCTGGGTGAGCACCTCGCCGATCATCATTTCGGCGAGGATATCCTTGCTGGCCTCCGACGATGGAAGGCTCGCCACCTTCCGGCCGTTGCGGATGACGGTGATGTCGTCGGCCACATCCATTACTTCATCCAGCTTGTGGCTTATGAAGATGATGGTGCGGCCTTCGTCACGTAGCTTGCGCAGCAGGGAAACCAGTTCCCGCACCTGGGCAGGTGCGAGGACGGCGGTTGGCTCGTCGAGGATCAGCACGTCCGCGCCGCGATAGAGCAGGCGCAGGATCTCGACGATCTGGCGAACGTGGACCGGCGCGTTGTCGACGATCATGTCCCAGTCGAGCGCGACGCCCGCTTCGCGTTCGAGTTCGCGGGCGGCTCGGAGGGCCTGTGCGCGGTCTATCCTTCCCAGCCGGTCGGTCGGTTCGTGCGACAGGACGAGATTCTCGAGCAGGGTCAGGCCGGGAACGAGCATGAACTCCTGGTGGACCATGCCGATCCCGTGATCGAACGCATCGGCCGGACCGGCGAATGTGACGGGCTGCCCGTCCACGAGAACGCTGCCCCCATCCGGCCGGTCGAGGCCCTGAAGAATGCGCATCAATGTGGACTTGCCGGCTCCGTTGCCGCCGACGATCGCGTGCACCGTGCCGCGCCTGGCGTCGAAATCGATGCGGTCATTGGCAACGACCGGTCCGAACCGCCTGGTCACGCCACGCGCACCCAGGCGGTTCGGCGATGCCGGAGCTTGTCGCTGAGCAGTCATTCGGCGGGTTGAACTTACTTGAGATAGTCGGGATAGCCCTGATCCACGACGTTCCACACCTTCACCTTGCCCGAGAGAATGTCCTGCTTGGCCTGTTCGACCTTTTCCAGGATTTCGGCCGGGATGATGTCCTTCGTGTGCTTCATCTCGGAGAGGCCGACGCCGTTCTCCTTGAGCCCGAAGGTGATGGTTTCGCCGCCCGGGAACTCGCCCTTGGCATAACCCTTGACGACTTCCTCGACGGCAACGTCCGTGCGCTTGATCATGCTGGCGAGAACCGCGCCCGGAGCGATGCCGTCCTGGTCGGTGTCGACGCCGATCGCATAGTGACCTTCCTCTTTCGCGGCCTGAATGACGCCCATTCCGGTGCCGCCGGCGACCTGGTAGACGATGTCCGCGCCTTCCTCGAACATGGCTTTCGCCATCTGGAGCCCGATCGACGGGTCGCCGAAGTTGTTGGAATAAGCGACCTTTACCTCGACGTCGGGATTGGCCGCCTTGGCGCCCTCGATATAGCCGGCGATGAACTTGTCGATGCCGGCCGACTTCGTGCCGCCGATCACGCCGATGATCGGCTCGGGATTGATGCCCTTGATGGAGTCGTCGATCGTCACCAGGGCCGCGAGCGTGCCGGCCAGGTAGGAGCCTTCCTGTTCCTGGAAGAGGACCGAGGCAATGTTGTCTCCCTCGCGCACCTGGTTGAGGATGACATAGTCGGTGTCCGGGTAATCCGGGGCCACCTCGACCATCGGTTCGCCATGGGAGTATTCGAGGTCGACGATGAGACCGAACCCTGCATCGGATGCGCGGCGTAGGATCTCGGCGGCCTGTGCCACGACGTCGTCGGACTCCACGGCGCGACCCTCGATCCCGGTTTCCTCGATGGCGCGCTGGAAGCCGGAGTTGGCGAGGTCGTTGTAGGACTGGTCGCCCAATCCGCCCTGCGCGACGATCAAAGCCGCGCGCTTGTCCTGCGCCGATGCCTCAGTTGCTCCAAGGCCCGAGGCGAGGGCCAAGGAAGCCGCGCTGATCAATGCCAGTCTGTTCATTGTGGTGCTCCTGTTTCTGGTGGTTCCCCGAATGATGCCGCCGGAAGAGGCGTGCCTCGTAGGAATACCGGCGGGCGTCATAGATGGCGCTGACGGCGTCGAGCAGACGGCCATCGGCGGCGAAGGAGTGCCGGGTGACGGAAACGACGACGCCGTCCTTCGGCAGCCCGAGCAGCTTTCGATCCTCTTCATCCGCGCTGCAGGCAAACAACCTCTCGGTTGCGCTCGCAACCGTCAGACCCTGGCGCTCGAAATGACGGTAGAGGGAAAAGGACGGCTGGTTCGCGACGTCGAGGGACAGACTGGTCTCGGCAACCAGATCCGCCGAGAGCCACGACCGGTGACGCGCCACGGCACGTCCGTCGACAAGTCGGAGCCGATCGAGAAGCATGAGGTCCGTTCCGTAGGCATAGGGGAGGGAGTCGTTCCAGTCCGCGGCTTCGAAAGCGAGAAGACGATGCGACGCCTTGTGGCCCGCGGCTTCCACCGCCTCGGTGAAGCTGAGGAGGTAACCGGGGGCCCGACGCAGAGGCGCCTCCGCGACGAACGACCCGCTTCCCTGGCGGCGCGTGACAAGGCCTTCGTCAACCAGTTGTTCGACCGCCTTGGCGACGGTGAACCGGCTGACACCCCAGTCCTTTGCGAGTTGGGGCTCGCTGGGAAGGCGCGCTCCGGGCCCGAGGTCGCTGATCCGGACCTTCAGACCCTCGGCGATCTGCAGGTAGAGCGGTCCCAAGCTGGCGCGCGCTTTCGACATCCGCAACCTTCTGAAGTTGTCCAGTCAACTGAGCAGATTTTCGGTGCCACAGCAAGCGCTATCTCACCCTTGGAGCGATCTCCCCTCTTGGATGGCTGCCGAAGAAAAGAGGTTTGGAATGGGAACGACACCACCGGCAAGGGCGCTCTGCCGTCGTTCGATCGTTCTGCGCGAGCATTGAAAACATTCGAGAAAATTGATCGATGTAGCTTGGGGTTCTACATCTATGGAGCGGGTTTCGCTGCGAAAGCGCCAGCTTCCCAAGCTGTATTGGAGGGTACGATCTCCTTCATCCGCTCCAGCCTACGACAAGGTCCGGCGCTTGTCGGCCAAGCCGGCGGCCGGCGATTCTGCAGCCGATTGGGCTTCCCGTGTGGCTTGCGAGCCAGCTGCGCCGGCGAATTCGCCGTTTGCAGCGGTGCGTCCCTGGACAACGAAAGCGAGCCATTCCTGCCATTCCGTCCTTAGGTCATCCAGGCTTCAAGCAGGGGGCGTAGCCTGTCGCGGCGTTTGATCGGCTGAAGGGCTCCGCCATGAACCACACATCCGTCCGGCTGCTCGATGCCTGCGAGCGGATGCTCTGCGAGGTCGAGTGTGTCGACGATCTGACCGTGCGCCGGCTCGCCAGGGAAGCGGGGGTGACGCCGTCCTCCGTCAATTATCATTTCGGCTCCCAGGAGCGCCTGATCGTCGCCACCGCCGAGCGCGTCTACCGGCGCTTGAACCAGGAGCGCATGAATCTGCTCAACCGGGCGGTGCAGCGGCGCCATCCCGAGCCGCCGCTGATCGAGGAGGTGATCGCGGCGCTGGTCGGTCCCTCCGTACGCTGGAGCCTGGAGCCGACCTCGAAATACCGCGTCCTTGCCCATTTCAACTCGATGTCGCAACGCAGCCGCGATCCGGAGATCTACCGGGCGATCATCGAGGGTGTCGAGCACCATCGGGCCTTCATGGTCTATCTGCGCCAGCTCGCGCCCTGGCTCGATGACGCCGGGATCGGCTGGCGCATGAGCTGCGCGCTCGGCATCCGGTCTCAGGTTACGCGGAGCCGCGTGCGCAACGAGGTGCTGACTGACCATGCGATCGACTTCTCCGATCCCGACGCGGTCATCGCGCGGATCGTCGAGGTGGTGGCGCCGATGTTCCGCCGCCTGTCCTGAGGGTGCGGAGTCTGCTCTCGACCAGGCCTGTCCGGTGCGAATTCGAACGGCGTCCGAAACCTGTCATGTCGCGGCAATGGCAGCAGCCTACTCATGCTTCGGTGCAAACGAACCGGCGGCGACATGGCCTCGATCGACATCACGAACGTCCACAAGGTCTATGGCAGGACGCCGGCTGTCCGCGGACTGGACCTGTCGGTCGAGGACGGCAGCTTTCTCGTCATCCTCGGCCCCTCGGGGTGCGGCAAGTCCACGCTCCTGCGCATGATCGCCGGCCTGGAGGACATCACCGCCGGTGAGATCGCCATCGACGGGCGTGTCGTCAATGACATCGAGCCGGGACGCCGCGGCTGCGCGATGGTGTTCCAGAACTACGCGCTCTATCCGCACATGACCGTTGCCGAGAACGTCGGCTACGCGCTCAAGGTAGCCGGCATCCGCCAGCCGGAGCGCGCCCGCCGCGTCGCCCGCGTGGCCGAAACGCTCGGCCTCGGCGATCTCCTGGAGCGCAAGCCCGCGCAGCTTTCCGGCGGGCAGCGGCAGCGTGTCGCCATGGGCCGTGCGATGGTGCGGGAGCCCGGCATCTTCCTTTTTGACGAACCCTTGTCCAACCTCGACGCCAAGCTGCGTATCCAGATGCGGCTCGAGATCAAGCGCCTGCACCGCGAACTGAAGACCACGAGCGTCTTCGTCACCCACGATCAGGTCGAGGCGATGACGCTCGCCGACCGGCTGGTCGTCATGAACCAGGGCTTGATCGAGCAGGTCGGCACCCCGGCCGAGGTGTTCCGTCATCCGGTGAGCCGCTTCGTCGCCAACTTCCTCGGTTCTCCGCCGATGAACTTCCTTCCCGCGGCGATCGACCGGCGGGGCAGGGCGGTGGTCGAGGGTGGACACGTGCCGTGGCCCGAGCTGTGTTTCGATCTTCCGTCCGGCGCCGCAATCGAGATCGGCCTTCGTCCGGGCGATCTCAGTCTTGTCGCGCAGGCCGGGGCGGACGACGTGCTGCCGTTCGATCCGGAAATTCTCGAAGATCTCGGCAACGAACTCCACCTGCACGGAAGCATCGGGGAAATATCCTTCGCCGTAGCCCTGCCGGCCGCGACGCTTGTTCCGGCTGGTCGCCTGGGGCTGCGTGCCGCGCCCGGCGCCGTCCACGCCTTCCGTCGGGAAGACGGCCGGCGCGTCGAACCGCGCGCTCGTTCCAATCCCCCAGCACACGAATCCGGAGAAGCCGCATGGCGCAGCCTGTCACTTTCATTCACCTGACCGACCTGCATATCGGCGATCCGGACCGCGACGATCATCTCTTCAGCGACACGCGCACGACGCTGGCCGAGATCCTGCGCCTTGTCGGCACGGTCGACCCGAAGCCGAGGTTCGTGGTGGCGAGCGGCGATCTATCGAACCGCGGCGACGCGGAGAGCTACGGCGTGCTGAAGGAGCTGATGTCGGCGCTGGATGTGCCGGTCGTCTACGCGCTCGGGAATCACGACACCCGCGAGGGTTTCTACCGCGGAATGCTCGGCCGCGAGGATGATCTCGACGCGCCCTACGATCATGATGCGGTGATCGATGGCATCCACGTCATCAGCCTCGATTCCAGCACGCCGGGCTTCATCGGCGGCACGATAGAGGAGGCGCAATTCGACTGGCTCGCAGCCGCCCTCGATCGTCACGGCGACCTGCCGAAGCTGATCGTGTCGCATCATCCGCCGGCGCTCGGCGATGGACCGGACATCGCCCACTGGCGCACGGTCGACTTCGACCAGTCGCAGCGGCTCGCCGGCATGCTGAAGGGCCGAAACGTTGTCGGCATCCTCTCCGGTCACATCCACCACGACCGGGTGTCTTCCTGGCACGGCATTCCCGTCGTCGTGGGCATGGGCCAGCACGCGGCCACCGACATCCTACGCGCCGACATCCTGCGCATGGTGCGCGGCGCGTCCTTCGCCATCGGCACGATCCGCACCAGCGGCCTGACCGTCGCCTTCGTGCCCCTGCCGGCCGATCGTGCCGAACTCAACGTCTACCCGCTGGAACTCCTGCGGCAGCGCGCCATGCCCGTCCCCACGGCGGCCGAATGATCCTCCCCTCCCGACGAAAGGTCCATCCCATGATCCGCAGACATTTTTTCGCGCTCGCGCTCTCGGCCGCCTTTCTGGCGGGCGGGTTCTTAGCCTCCGCGCAGGCGCAGATGGCGCAGAGCGTCGACGAGCCCGTCACCATCACCTTCTACAACTACAATCTCGCCTCGGCCGGGCTCGGCCGCGAAGCCACGCTCGACCTGATCGCACGCTTCGAGGCAGCCAACCCGAACGTACACGTCGAGCCCATCGCGGCCCCTTCAAACGAGGTGCTGTCGCGCGTGCAGGCCGACATGGTGGCCGGCATCGAGGTCGACGTGGCGCAGCTCGTCTTCCGCGACCTGATCTACGCGGCCAACGAGCTCGGAGCCCAGCCGCTGGAGGACTTGGCCGGTGACGAACTCGCAGCCCATGCCGCCGGTTTCGTGCCGAACGGGCTGGCGCTCGGCGAGGTCGACGGCAAGACCTACGGTCTCGCCTATGTCTTCTCGACGCCGGTGATGTTCATGAACCGCGACCTGTTCCGCGAGGCCGGTCTCGATCCCGACCAGTCGCCGCGTACCTGGGAAGAGGTCAAGGTCGCAGGCAAGCAGATCGCCGAGAAGACCGGCAAGCACGGCTTCTTCCCGGGCGCCTACGGACCGATCGACGGCACTTTCGTCTACCAGGCGATCGTCATGTCGAACGGCGGCGGCAAGGTGCGCGACGGAAACACGCTCACCTTCGCCGACAAGGACCAGGCCGATGCCGTGGTCATGCTGCGCGACCTGATGGATTCGGGTGCGCACGCCCGCATCGACGTCGGCGCCCACATGGACACCTTCGCGTCCGGCAACCTGGGCATGTTCCTCTTCACCTCGGCCGTGCTCAGCCGCTTCGAGACGGCGGCGGAAGGCAAGTTCGAGGTCGGCCTCGCGCCGATGCCGGCGTTCGGCGACAAGCCGACCGCGCCGACGAACTCCGGCTCGGCGATCTTCATGTTCTCGCAGGACCCCGTGAAGCAGCGCGCTGCCTGGGAACTGATGAAGTTCCTGACCTCCGACGAAGCCTATTCGGTGATCACCTCGAAGATCGGCTACCTGCCGCTGCGTCTCGGCACGCTGGACGATCCGCGCTACCTGAAGGACTGGTACGCCGCCAACCCGAAGTTCAAGGCCAACGTCGCGCAACTCGACCGGCTGACGCCGAACGTCGCCTTTCCCGGTCCGAACTACCGTCAGGTCGAGAACATGATGAAGGAGGCAGTGACCGAGGCCGTCTTCGGCGACGGCGACCCGCGCGAGGTGCTGAAGAAGGCGCAGGACCTCGGGCAGTCGCTGATGCCGCAGGACTGATGCTGGATCGAGGACGAAGCGCGCGCGCCGGGGCGGGAGAACCCGTCCCGGCACGGCGGCTCCGGCAACCATCATGACAGATACGACCGTCTTCGCCGCCGGCGCGCCGCCACGGGCCATCCCGCGGATCCGGCTTTCGACCGTCGAGCCATGGCTCTATCTCGCGCCGGCGCTGGCGGTCGTGGTACTTTGGGTCTATGTGCCGTTGCTGCAGGCGTTCGAGCTGTCCTTCTATCAGTGGAACATGCTGCCGCGCGCGACGCCGCGCTTCGTCGGCCTCGACAACTACCGGAACCTGCTCGGCCTGCCCGACATGCGCCAGGCGGTCGTCAACACCATCCTCTACACGATCGGCCTCCTGCCGCTTTCGGTCGGCATTCCGCTCGCTGTCGCGCTGGTGACGGGAAACCTCGGTGGTCCGCTTCGCAACTTCTACCGTGCGCTGATCTTCGTGCCGATGATCGTCGCGCCGATTGTCGCCGCAATCCTGTGGCGCTGGCTGCTCAACGAGGACCATGGGCTGGTCAACGCCTGGCTCGCAGGTGCCGGCCTGGCGAAGGTCGGCTTCCTGAGCGATCCGGACGTGGCGCTGTGGACGCTGGTATGGATCACCGGCTGGAAGCTCATCGGCTTTTCGACCTTGCTTTTCGCGGCCGCCGACAGCGCGATCAATCCGACCTACATCGAGGCCGCGCGGATGGACGGCGCCAGCGGCTGGCAGATCGTGCGCGACATACGCCTGCCGTTGATGTCGCCCACCATCCTCCTGATCACGATGATGACCATCCTGTTCGGCGCGCAGTGGAGCTTCGTCTACATCAACGCGCTGACAGGCGGCGGTCCCCTGCGCTCGACGACGAACGTTTTCCACGTGATGTGGGAATACGGCTTCAAGACCATGGCCGCCGGCTGGAGCACGGCGGCGGGCATGCTGGTCTTCGTCGTCTTCGGGCTCATCGCGCTCGGCTGTCTGGCCCTCATGCGGAGGCTCGCCGTCTATGACGAATGAACGGCGCATAGGACGGGTCGCGGCCCACGGGGTGATGATCACGCTCTCCGTCCTGGCGATCTTCCCGGTCTACTGGATGATCCAGAGCTCGTTCCGCGCCGAGAACGAGATATTCTCCGGCGGGTTGTTCCCGTCGGCGCCGACGTTCCAGAACTATCTCCACGTGCTTTCCGCCATGCCGATCCTGCGCATCCTCGGCAACACGGTGGTCATGGCCGGCGCCACCACCCTGGCGCAGGTCGCCACCGGCGTCCTCGCCGCATGGGCGCTGGTGCGCTGGCGATTTCCCGGCGGTGCGCTGGCACGATCACTGATTGCGCTGTCCTGGCTCGTCCCGTTCCAGGTGGTGATGATCCCGAACTACGTGCTGGCCGCGAGGCTTGGGCTACTGGACTCGGTCGCAGGTCTCGTCATCCCCAACGCGGCGGCGGCCTTCGCGGTGCTGGTGCTCTACAATGCGATGCGCGGCTTTCCGCGCGAGGTCGTCGAGGCCGCGCGCATGGACGGCGCCGGCAGCCTGCGCATCCTTCTGGAAGTCGTCCTGCCGAACCTTCGAGCGCCGCTCGCCTCCGTTTCCATCCTCTGCTTCATCTCGGCGTGGAACGAGTATTTCTGGCCGCTGCTCCTCATCCGGCGCATGGAAAACTCGGTCGTCCAGATCGGGCTGCAGTTCTTCATGACGCAGGAGGGCAACGACTGGGGACCGCTGATGGCAGCCGCCACACTTGCGTCGCTGCCCATCCTCGCGCTCTACCTCGTCCTGCAAAGACAGGTGGTCGACTCGTTCATGAAATCCGGAATCCGCTGATGCCCGCAACCTTCGAACGTCACATCCGCCTGGGCGGCGCGTTCAACGTCCGCGATCTCGGCGGCTATGCATTGCCGGGCGGCGGCACGACCCGCTGGCGTTCGGTGCTGAGGGCGGACGGTCTTCAGTCGCTGACCGAGACCGACATAGGCACGCTGATCGAACTCGGTCTGGCGACGGTCGTCGACCTGCGCAGCGATCTCGAACTCCTGCGGCACCCGAGCGTCTTCGCCGGGCACCGGTCCGTGGACTACCGCCACATCCCGCTGTTCGACAGCCTTGCCCCCGTCGATGCGCTGCTGTCGTCGTCGACGCCATTCAGCCTCGCCGAACGCTATGTCAGCGCCGTCGAGATCTGCGGGCCCGCACTCGGCAAGGTTGCGACGACGATCGCGGAGGCGAGCGAGGGCATCGTGCTGTTCAACTGCACGGCCGGCAAGGACCGGACCGGCATCGTGGCGGCGATGTTGCTGGGGCTCGCCGGCGTCCCCTGGGACGATATCGTGCAAGACTATGCGCTCACCGCGAGCACCGCGGCGTCGCTGATTAAGCGTCTGCGCGAAGCCGCATTGCTGCGCGGCCTGAGCGCCGAAGCCGCCGCGATCCTGCTCGCGAGCGAACCGGAAACGATGCGTGTCTTCCTCGGCCACGTCGCGGACCGCTACGGCGGCTTTTCGCAGTATCTCTCCTGGGCCGGCGTATCGGACGGCCACATCGACCGCCTGGTCGAGCGGCTGGTTTCGCGGCAAGTCGAGATCGCCTGAGGGTCCGAGGCCCCATCCTATCGGTGCGGCGGGGGGCCTTCAGTTGCACGATCGCGGCCGCATCGAGACATACTGCTCTTCCCTCCGTGCCGGCGAGGCAGACAAGAGCCGAGAAGAACAGGAACCGGAGGTCGCGGCGGACGTTTACGGTCGGTCAAACCGGAGCACACGAAATGCGTCTCTTGCTTCTCGTCGCCGTCCTCGCCCTTGCAGTCGACGCGATCAACTTCAGCGGTGCCTACTCGCAAGCAGCTTGGAACACCGCGCGTGCGAAGGTGATCGAGATCAGTGGAGAGTTCTCCGACGGCCCCCTCTTCGACCGAAATGTCGCGTCTGCGGACGACACACGGGCGGAACCCGCATCACCGCGAACCGAATAGCTAATGGATCGCGCGCCGAGGCTCGCGATCCATTTCGACATCCAAAAAAAACCGCTGGTCGGCCTACGCACTCACGGCCGCGGGTCGTTCCAGTGGACCATCGGCAGCCCCGCCACCGGGCTGCGGAACCACGGAATACGCGTCCCCCTCAATGAACCGATATAGACGTTCCTCAGGTCCGGACCTCCGAAAGTGACGCTGGCGAACCATGGGGCGATCGTACCTCCGGCGGCGAGCATGAGGTCGGGCGTGGATTGACCCCGTTCGAAGGCATCCAGAAGCCGCTTGCTGGCTTCGGGATTGTCGTCGTCGAGGATGATGCGCAACTCGCCCTCCGGGGTGATTGCGAAGATGCGGTCCGTCATCACGTGGGTGCCCCACAGATTGCCGTACGAATCGAAGGCGATGCCGTCGATGAAAGCGCCGTGGTCTTCCGGCCCGAAGGTCTGGCGGTCCGAGAGCGCGCCGTCGTCCGCAACGCGGAAGCGGGTGATCTTGCGGCCGGTCGTCTCGACCACGTAGAGCCATTCCTCCCTGGCATCGAGCCGCACCTCGTTGGTGAAGGCGATGCCGGTGGCGACCGTGCGGACATTGTCTCCGTCGACGAGCACGATCGACCCGTCCTCGACGCGGCGGCTCGCCGCTTCCATCCAGTTCCTGATCTGCGTCGACACCGTCACCCAGAGCCGGTCCTTCGAATCCCGTAGCACGAAGTTGACCTTGCCGATCGGCTTGCCGTCGATCCGGTCGAGCAGCACCTTGGTCTCGCCGTCCCTGGTCATGATCTCCAAACAGTCGGTGCCGAAGTTCGAGATGTAGATCGAACCGTCGCGGGCAAAGGCGAGCCCGTTGGGCAGCGTTCCTTCCGTGAAGCGCTTCGCTTCGTCGGTGGCGGTTTCGAAGGCGTTCGCATGGCTCTGCGCGATCAGGTGCTGGGACCCGTCGGGGCGGATGTGCATGACGCCGGAGCGCGCATCGGCGGCCCACAGGCTGCCGTCGCGCTCGGCGAGGATGCATTCCGGGCGCTGCAGGTCGTGACCCACATAGCGGATGTCGTCTCGCGAGACGGTGAAGCCGTCGATCGGGTTTGCCATGTCAGACTTCCTTCCAGCCGCCGGCGGTCTTCATTCGGTGGCGGATCGTGTTCTGCCGACCGAGCGTCTGCTCAATGAAGCAGCCCTTTTTGGCGGTCTCGATGAGCGCGACCACCTTGTCCTCGGCATCGGGGCTGTCGATCAGGACGTCGATCTCGAAGCTCCTGGGCGCGGTCTCGTAGACCCGGCCGGCTGCCTCCCAGTTCCACTGCACCCGCGTCTCGACCTTCAGGTCGTCGAGCTTCATGCCGAGGCGTTTCGCGAAGGCGCGGATCTGCGTCATGATGCAGCCGGTCAGTCCGCCGACGAAGAGCGCCAGCGGCGGCGGCGCGCTGGCATCGCCGCCATGGAAGGAGCCCTCGTCGGTGGCGAGTTCGAACGGTCCTTCCGGGAAGGGGAGGGACATCTTGACGGCAAGTTCGTTGCGCATCTTGCCGACCGCCGTGCCGACACAGTCGAACTGGACGATCGCCTTGTCCTGGACGGTGGCGTTCATCAGAACGCCACCCGGTCGCCGCCCTTGAGGGCCAGCATCTCGCGCGCTTCGGCGGGGCTCGCGATGCCGTGGCCGAGTTCCTCCAGGATCTTGCGGATCTTGGCGACCTGCTCGGCATTCGACCCCGCGAGCTTGCCTTTGCCGATGTAGAGCGAATCCTCCAGCCCGACGCGCACATGGCCGCCGAGCAGGGCTGCGTGGGTGATGAAGGGCATCTGGAAGCGACCGGCCGCCAGCACCGACCAGACGTAGTCGTCGCCGAACAGGCGGTCGGCCGTCTGCTTCATGAAGGCGACATTCTCGACGTCCGCGCCGATGCCGCCGAGGATGCCGAAGATCGACTGCACGAGGAACGGCGGCTTGACCAGCCCCTGGTCGACGAAATGGGCAAGGTTGTAGAGGTGGCCGACGTCGTAGCACTCGTGTTCGAAGCGCGTGCCGCAGCCTTCGCCGAGATGCTTCAGGATGTAGGCGATATCGCGGAAGGTGTTGCGGAAGATGTAGTCGTCCGTCGCTTCCAGATAGGGCTTCTCCCAGGAATGCTTCCATTCCTTGTACTTGCCGGCGAGCGGATGCAGGGCGAAGTTCATGGAGCCCATGTTGAGAGAGCAGAGCTCCGGCTCGGCCTTCAGCGGCGCGGCCAGCCGCTCCTGGACCGTCATGCCGAGCCCGCCGCCGGTGGTGATGTTCACCACGGCATCGGTGGACTGCTTGATGCGCGGCAGGAACTGCATGAAGACCGCCGGATCGGGCGTCGGCTTGCCGGTCTCGGGATCGCGCGCATGGAGGTGGATGATCGACGCGCCGGCTTCCGCCGCCTCGATCGACTGCCGGGCGATCTGGTCGGGTGTGATCGGAAGCGCGTCCGACATGGTCGGCGTGTGGACGCCGCCGGTGACGGCGCAGGTGATGATGATCTTGTCGTTCTTGCGAGCCATGGTTGGTTTCCTCAGTCGTTGAAGATGGCGACGGCGCGGGTGAAGCCGGCCGACGCGCCCTTGATCTTGAAGGGGAAGCAGGCGATCTCGTATCCCGTCGCCGGCAGCCCTTCGAGGTTGGAGAGCTTTTCGATGTGGCTGTATCCGATCTCCATGCCGGCACGGTGGCCTTCCCAGATCAGCTTTGGATCGTGGGTTTCGGAGAACTTCCTCGCCGTGTGGACGAAGGGCGCGTCCCAGCTCCAGGCGTCGGTACCCGTCACGCGCACGCCACGCTCCAGGAGATAGAGGGTCGCTTCGCGGCCCATGCCGCAGCCCCTGGAGACGTAGTCCGGCTGGCCGTAGTGGGCGCCCGCGGCCGTGTTGACGACGACGATGTCGAGCGGCCGCAATTCGTGGCCGATGCGCTTCAGTTCGGCCTCGACGTCGGCGGCGGTTGCGACGTAGCCGTCGTCTAAATCGCGGAAATCCAGCTTCACGCCCGGATTGAAGCACCATTCCAGCGGCACCTCGTCGATGGTGATCGCCCGCTTGCCATCGCTCATGGTCGAACCGTAGTGCCAGGGCGCGTCCAGATGGGTTCCGTTGTGGGTCGAGATGTTGAGCTGTTCGACCGCCCAGCCCTCGCCGTTCGGAAGCTGTTCCTTCGTCAGGCCCGGGAAGAAGGGCAGGATCTGGCCGACCGTCATCTGATGGTCGAGATAGTCGATCCTGGGCAGCGCCATCGGCGGGTCGGACGCGATCCCCATCTCCAGCGGGACGGACAGGTCGACAATACGGCGTGGCATTCGTGTCTCCTCAGCGGCCGAGCGGAAGGGTGGCGATGGACGGGAAGATCATGACCAGGACGAGCACGAAGAGCATCATCAGGGCGAACGGCGCTGCGCCGCGGAATATGTCGCCCAGGCTGATTGTGTCGTCGTCCAGGGTGGACTTGATGACGAAGACGGAAATGCCGAAGGGCGGCGTGAGTAGGCCGATCTCCACGGCAATCACCGTGACGATGCCGAACCAGACGAGATCGACGCCCATTGGCTGCACGACGGGCAGCATCAGAGGCACCAGGATCAGCATGATCGAGGAGGAATCCAGGATCGTGCCCATCACGATCACCAGCGCCACGTAGGCGATGATCACGCCCCAGAAGCCGATGTCGGCGGTCGCCACGAAGGCGCCGAACTCGTTGGGCACGCCCGAAAGCGACAGCATGCGCGAGTACATCTGCGCCGCGATGATGAGGAAGCACACGGAGGCGGTGACCAGACCCGTGTCGGTCAACACCTGCCAGAAGTTCGACGGCGTGAGCGCACGCCGGAACAAGCCGATGATGATGGCGCCGAGGCAGCCGACCGCCCCGGCCTCGATGGGCGTGAAGGCGCCGGTGTAGATGCCGCCCAGGACCAGCACGATCAACCCCGCGATCGGCAGGCCCTTGACGATCATCTCGCGCGGGCCGAGATCGTGCTCGGTGTCCTCGGACAGGCTCTCGCCGATGAAGGAGGGCCAGAAATAGGCCATGCAGACGACACCGGTCGCGAAGACGATCGCAAGCAGGATACCCGGAAGGACGCCGGCCACGAACAGGTCGCCGACCGATTGTTCCGTCAGCAGGCCATAGAGGATGAGCAAGAGGCTCGGGGGGATCAGCATTCCAAGCACCGAGGAGCCGGCGACGACGCCGACCGAAAACTTCTTGGTATAGCCGTGGCGAACCATCTCGGGGACCGCGATGCGGGTGAAGACGGCCGCCGAGGCGATCGAAATTCCGGTAATGGCGGCGAAGATGGCGTTGGCGGCGACGGTCGAGACGCCAAGACCACCCTTCAGGCGTCGGAAGAGCTGGTTCGCGACGTCGTAGGCATCGCTGCCGAGCCCCGTGACCGAAACCAGGAACCCCATCAGGACGAAGAGAGGCACGACGCCGAAGAAATAGGAGGAGATGGTCTCGGATGCTGCCAGCGCCAGAAGCTTTCCGGCGAGCAGCGGCGAACCCTTGATCATCCAGACGCCGACATAGGAGCACAGCATGAGCGCGATAGGCACCCAGAGACCGGCATAGACCAGCACCATCATGGCGCCGAGCGTCGCCAGCCCTATTTCGAAGGCGCTCATCGCCCGTCTCCGTGAACGTCTTCCGGATGGATGACGCCGAGGAGGGCGATCACGCCGGCAATGACCATCTGGACCATCAGCGCCACGCTGCCGATGAGGATGACGAGCTTGACGGGCCAATCGGGCGCGGTGAAGTCGCCGACCGTCCCGACATAGGTGCCACGCTGCCATGCCTTGTCGAAAAGCGGGTAGCTGGCCGAGAAGAGAAACCAGATGAGTGCGAGGGCGGCGACCACGTACAGGAGTTCGACTGCGCTGCGCACGCGCGGCGAGCGGCGCGAAACCGCGTCGAGAAAGGCGTCCGTGCGCGTAAAGCGACCCATGCGAAATGCCTGCGACACCTGGAGGAAGACGATGGCGACGATGGACATCGAGACGATCTCCGGTACGCCCGAAATCGGCGACAGGAAGAACTCCCGACCGATCACGTCGGCGTTGACGAGGATGACCAACCCGAGGATGAGCAGGGTGCCGATCACGTTGAGTGCCGTCGACATCGCGTCGGCCACCCGGCGGATTGTCTTCATCGGACCGGAGCCGCGACGCGGCTCCGGCGAACTTTCCAGAGACATGGGATAAGACTTTCGAGGCTATTCCTGGTCCCAGTCGCGGACGGGCTTGCCGCCGGCCGCGCGGATGGCGTCCATGTACGCCTTCAGGATCTCGGTTCCGGCCTTGCCTTCGCCGTCAACCTGCTTGGCCCAGGTCTGGGCGACGTTGTCCATGCCGGCGGCCCACTTCTGGCGGAACTCGTCGTCCACCTCGGTGATCGTCGCGCCCTGTTCGGACATGGCTTTCAGGCCGGCCTCGACGGCTGCGCCGAGATCGGCCAGATAGGCCGCCTTAAAGGCTTCGCCACCGGCCTTGAGAGCCTTCTGCACGGCTTCCGGCTGCTCGTCGTACCAGTCCTTGTTGGCCGCCATCGCGCCGGCATACTGCGCCCCGAAGCCGACCTTCGTGACGTAGGGAGCAACCTCGTAGAGCTTGCCCGGCAGGGCGGCGGTCGCGAAGACGATGACGCCGTCGTAAACGCCGGTCTTGATCTCGTTATAGTAGGTGGTGAGGTTGCCGGAGACGCCGACCGCACCGGTTCCTGCCAGCCAGTTCACCGCCGGCCCGGGCGCGCCGATCTTCTTGCCCTTCAGGTCATCGATGGAGTTGATCGGGAAGGTGGTCATCAGCAGGTAGTCGTCGATGGCCGTCGGTCCGCCGAGATACTCGAGGCCGTTCTCCTCCCAGGTCGCCTTCATGTTGGCGTTGGTAGAGTGCAGGCTGTCGACCGTGTTGGCCACGAGCGCCGGATCGCTCGAGACGAAGGGCGTGTAGTAGCTGACGTTCTGCAGCGATAGCTTCGCCGGATCGAAAACGGACGAGACGAGACCGACCTGCGCGAGGCCTTCCTCGGTAGCCTCCAGTTCGTCGCCCACCTTGGCGAGCGAGCCGCCGTACTGCTCGTCCCATTTTATCGTGTAGTCAGTGCCTTCCAGTGCCTTGTTCACCGCGGGAATGAAGGTCTGGCTGGCATGCTTGACCCAGCGGAACACCGGCGGATGACCGGCGACGATCGTGGCGTCGATCGTCTCCGCCTGGACGGCGACGGCGGACGCGGCAAGTGCCGCGGCAGCCACCAAGGACTTCAACTTGCTGTTCTCGAACATAAAAACCTCCCTTTGTTCGATCTGGCGTCTAGTGGACTTTCATCAGGGCACGGACCCCCGCGCTCGAGAAGGCGACGACGGACCTGACGAGTTCCGGCGTGGCAATGTGGTCGTAGGTCCCGGACATGCGGCCGGCGCGCCCCTCGATGCCGACGGATGCAATACCGGCGCCCAGCGAGAGCAGGTAGGCGCGTATGGCGTCGCTTTCGCTCATGTCCGGTTCGATCGTTCTGAATGCATCGACGAAACGCCGCGCGATGCCGTCGAAGTTCTCGGCCACGATGCGCTTGGCCAGGTCGTCCACCGAGTGGGTGAGGACCGCGAGCAGCTTCACGTAGGAATATCCGCCAAGCCGATCGTCGGTGCCGAGTTCGATCAGCGGTGCGAGAAACGCCTCGACCAGTTGCTCGACCGTCGGCTGCCCGCCAGCGAACAGCACACCGAGCCGCTTTTCACGCTGGGAATTCACGAAGGTCGAGCGGCGAAGCATGATGGCTTGCAGCAGGCCTTCCTTGGAGCCGTAATAGTAGGCGATCATGGCCTGATTGACGCCGGCATCGCGGGCGATGGCGCGCATGGAGGCGCCGTTGTAGCCATACTCGGCGAATGCGCGTTCGCCGGCGTACAGTATCGCCGTGCTGACGTCGTTGTCGGGCCGTGCCTGCGCGAGCATGGCGGCTTGTTCTCCTCCCTGTTCATTAAACGTTTGACTAGTTGCCGGGTGGAGTCAAGAGGGATCGGAAACGTCGGCACGGAAATCGACTGGAGAGTTCGAAGAGCTGATGCGGCGTTCTCCAAATTCCTTTGTGATTTGGCGCGCCGCTGTTACATTGCGTGCAACGCGAAGAGTATCGCGCCTGCAGCATCCGCAAGGAAGCGCGGCGCCGGAAGGATGGACTTTTGAAGAACCTCGAAGACGGCGGTACTCCGCCGGACGCCGGGGCTTCCCAGGGTGTCAGGGCCAAGAAGCGCCGCCGACACCGCAATGCGGCGCAAAAGCAGGCCGCACCGGTGAACGGCACGGGCGCTGCGGTCCCCGGGAAGCAGGACGGCACGTCGCAGGACCAGCGAACCAAGAAGCGGCGAAAGCGTCGCCGCGGACGGAAGGTGTATGCGCGAGACGGTGCGCCGACGCTAAGTGGCGCGGCTCCGCAGCCGTCCGGCAGCGCGTTGGCCGGTCCGCTTCCTCCGGTCGCCGCGGTAGTTCCTCTTGCCGCCGCCTCCGCGCGAGCAGCCGCCCAGGACCCGACCGCGCTGCCGTGGCGGCGGCCGGGAGGTGGCGCGCCGGCTTATGCGGCGCTGGATCTCGGGACCAACAATTGCCGGCTCTTGGTGGCGGTGCCGACCAGGCCGGGGCAGTTCCGCGTCGTCGATGCCTTCTCGCGCATCGTGCGGCTGGGGGAGGGACTGTCCGGTAGCGGACGGCTCGGCGAACTCGCCATGCACCGCGCCGTCGAGGCCCTGAAGAACTGCGCCGAAAAGCTCGCCAGCCGCGACATCCGCAAGGCCAGGCTGATCGCGACGGAAGCCTGCCGGTCGGCCGCGAATGGTGCCGAGTTTCTGGCCCGGGTGACGGAGAGCACCGGGCTGGTCCTCGAGGTGATCGACCGCGAGACGGAGGCGCGACTGGCGGTGTCCGGCTGCGGCTCGCTTGTCGAGAAAGACACGGAAGGGGTCGTGCTGTTCGACATCGGCGGCGGATCGTCCGAGATTGCGCTCATCGACATTTCCGTGAGACGCACCGGGCGGCTTGCCGACCACATCGTATCCTGGACATCACTGCCGGTCGGTGTCGTCTCGCTTTCCGAACGATTCGGCGGCCGCCACGTCACGCCCGAGATATTTGCCGCGATGGTCGAGGACGTAGCGGCCATGCTCGATGTATTCGAGGGTCGGGAGAAGCTGGGTGAGATCGCAAGAAGCGACCGATTCCATCTGCTGGGCACGTCGGGGACCGTGACGACCCTTGCCGGTATTTTCCTCGAACTGCCCCGCTACGATCGCCGCCGCGTCGACGGGCTCTGGATGGAGGCGGGCGACGTCGACCGCATGGTCTCCAATCTTGTTGGGTGGGAGTTCGACCAGCGGGTGGCTAACCCGTGCATCGGACCCGACCGCGCCGACCTCGTGCTGGCCGGCTGCGCGATCCTGGAGGCGATTCGCCGTGTCTGGCCCTCGCAGCGGCTTCGGGTGGCGGACCGCGGGCTGCGCGAAGGCATCCTCGCCGAGCTCATGGCAGAGGACGGGGCCTGGCGGCGCGGCCGCGAACATCGGCAGCAGCGCGCATGAAGAAGCCAATCGGAGGCGCGGGACCGCGCGCGCTCAAGACGCGCATTAAGAAGAAGCGCGGCCTGAAGAACTCGTCGCGGCGGTGGTTGGAGCGGCATCTCAACGATCCGTACGTACACCGCGCCAAGGCGGAGGGTTTCCGATCGCGCGCAGCGTTCAAGCTGATCGAGATCGACGACCGCTACAAGCTCCTGAAGCCGGGTGCCAGGGTGATCGATCTCGGCGCGGCGCCGGGAGGGTGGAGCCAGGTCGCCGCCCGGCGGACAGGCTCGACGGACGACAATCCTTCCATCGTGGCGATCGACTATCTCGGGATGGACGCGGTGCCCGGCACCGTCTTCCTGAAGATGGACTTCCTCGATCCCGCCGCGCCCGACAGACTGATCGAGGCGCTCGGCGGCGCGCCCGACGTCGTCATATCCGACATGGCGGCCCCGACCACGGGCCATCGGCGGACGGATCACATCCGCACCATGCAACTGTGCGAGGTCGCCGCCGATTTCGCCGTCAGCGTCCTGAAGCCGGGCGGGCACTTCCTCGCCAAGACCTTCCAGGGCGGCACGGAGAACGAGGTGCTGGACATGCTCAAGAGGAGCTTTGCCAGCGTCCATCACGTCAAGCCGCCGGCCTCACGCGAAGAGTCCGTCGAGCTTTATCTCCTGGCCAAGGGCTTCAAGGGGCGCGTTGAGCGCGAGGAGCAGCAGGAGTAGATCCCGCCGCCTATTTCGCGGGCACGACCTGGGAGCGCGAATTCACGCCGCCGGAGCGGTGGCCGGAGACGGTGCTGCCCGCATCCGGCGGAAGCGCCAGGAACGGAAGCGCGGCCAGGGACGTCACGAGACCGACCAGCACGAAGGCAATCGCGAATGCAGTTGCCCCGAGCGTGTCGCCGCTGAACATTGCCACCCCCTCCAGGATGCCGCCGGCCAGCGCGACGCCCAGCGCGATGGAAATCTGCTGGGTGACGGCAGCGATCGCGGTGGCCTGTCCCGCCTTGTCGTCGCCGATGTCGGCGAAGACCAGCGCGTTGGCGGAGGTGAAGAAGAGAGAACGCAAGAAACCGCCCACGATGAGCACGGCGATGATCATCCAGGCTGGAGTCTCGGCCGTGAAGGCCGCAGCGACGCCGATGAAGATGCCGCCGGCAATTGCGGTCGATATGAGCACGGTCCGGAAGCCACCCTTGCGCAGGGTTGTGCTGGCGAAGAACTTCATGCCGATCGCGCCGAACGCTCCTGCGAAGGTCAGCATACCCGACTGGAAAGGCGAGAGGCCGAAGCCGAGCTGGAACATGAGCGGCAGCAGGAAGGGTGTCGCGCCGGCTCCGATGCGGAAAAGCGAGCCGCCGCTGATCGCTGCCCGGAACACCGGGTTGCGGAAGAGCCCTAGGTCGAGGATCGGCCTTTCGACGCGCCGGGCGTGCCGGAAGTAGAGCAAGCCCGAGCAGATGCCGAGCGCGAGCGTTGCGAAACCGAACACCGGCGGAAGCGCGGGCAGGCTGACGACGGAGAGGCCGAAAACGATGCCCGCGGCGGCCATTCCCGATAGCGCAAAGCCGGCGAAGTCGATGCGCCCGGCGATGCCGCGCTCCAGTTCCGGCAGGAGCAGCCAGGCTGCGCAGATTCCGGCTACGCCGATCGGCACGTTGATGAGGAAGATCCAGTGCCAGCTGACGAAAGTCGTGATGAAGCCGCCGACCGGCGGTCCGACCAGCGGCCCCACGAGCGCCGGGACTGTCAGCCAGGCCATCGCGGAGACGAGATTGCTCCTCGGCGTCGCGCGCACGAGCAGTAGCCGGGCGACGGGCGTCATCATCGAGCCGCCCATGCCCTGAAGGAACCGCGCCAGGACGAAGCCGCCGAGCGAGGACGCCGTCGCGCAGGCGATCGATCCGAGAACGAAAACGCCGATCGCCGTACAGAACACCCGCTTGGCGCCGAAGCGATCCGCCATCCAGGCACTGATCGGAATGAAGATCGCCACCGACACGAGGTAGGCTGTCAGGGCGAGCTTGAGGGCAATCGGGTTCGTGTCGATGTCCGCGGCGATCGCCGGGAGCGAGGTCGCGATGACGGTGGAGTCCATCTGCTCCATGAAGAGGGCAACAGCGAGCACGAGCGGAATGGTTCGGTTCAACGCAGGTTCCTGTTCTTGACCTGGAGGGGCGTTAACACGGGCTCGCGGGGTCTGTCCCGCAGAATGCATTCGGCCACAAAAGATCGAGAAGGGGCGGCGGTTCCGATTGAGAGCGCGTGCGAGCAGGTACTCGTGCCGGTGGATACCCTTTCTGGCGGACCTGTTCGATCGACTGGATTTGGGAACCGGAGATGCTCGCTAATGCCTTTTCTTTGTCATGCGGCCATGGTACCAGCCAGCGCCATTCATCAACGGGAAACCGGAGAGTCGGCGCGGTCGAATGACTGGCGCCGATTTCAACTTTAAAGGAATGGCCATGGCGAGAATCATCGTATCCGCAACCGGCACCGAAGCGCTGACCTTCGACGATGTGCTGCTGCAGCCCGGCCACTCCGACGTGATGCCCGGGCAGACCGACGTGCGCACCCGCATCGCCCGCGACATCGACCTCAACGTCCCGATCCTCTCGGCCGCCATGGATACGGTGACGGAGTCCCGACTGGCGATCGCCATGGCCCAGGCCGGCGGTATCGGCGTGATCCACCGCAACCTCTCGCCCGAACAGCAGGCCGAGGAGGTGCGGCAGGTCAAGAAGTTCGAGTCCGGGATGGTGGTCAACCCGGTGACGATCGGACCAGAAGCCACGCTGGGCGACGCGCAGGCTCTGATGCGCGCGCACGGCATCTCGGGCATTCCGGTGGTCGAAGACGGCGGTCTGGGCGGCCAGACCATGGGGCGGCTCGTCGGCATCCTTACCAACCGCGACGTCCGCTTCGCCTCCGACCCCAGCCAGCGGGTCGCGGAACTGATGACGAAGGAGAACCTCGTCACGGTGTCGGAAAACGTCGACCAGGAAGAGGCCAAGCGGCTCCTGCACCAGCGTCGCATCGAGAAGCTGCTCGTGGTGGACGAACGCGGCCACTGCGTCGGGCTGATCACGGTCAAGGACATCGAGAAGTCGCAGCTCAACCCGAATGCCGCCAAGGACGCGCAGGGGCGGCTGCGGGTCGCGGCGGCCACCACGGTTGGCGAGGATGGCTTCGAGCGGGCCCAGCGGCTTATCGAGGCCGGGGTCGACCTTCTCGTCATCGACACGGCGCACGGCCATTCGCAGCGCGTGCTCGAGGCCGTCACGCGGGCCAAGACGCTGTCTAATTCGGTCCGCATCATGGCCGGCAACGTCGCGACGGCCGAGGGAACACAGGCCCTGATCGACGCCGGCGCGGATGCCGTCAAGGTCGGCATCGGACCGGGCTCCATCTGCACGACCCGCATCGTGGCGGGCGTGGGCGTGCCGCAGCTCTCCGCGATCATGGCCGCGGTGGAGGCGGCGGACCGGCAGGGCATCTCGGTCATCGCTGACGGCGGCATCAAGTATTCGGGCGATCTTGCCAAGGCGCTCGCGGCGGGCGCCAGCGCTGCGATGGTCGGCTCGCTGCTCGCCGGCACCGAAGAGAGCCCGGGCGAGGTCTACCTGCACCAGGGCCGTTCCTTCAAGGCCTATCGCGGCATGGGCTCGGTCGGCGCCATGGCGCGAGGCTCAGCCGACCGCTATTTCCAGGCGGAGGTACGCGACACGCTCAAGCTGGTGCCGGAAGGCATCGAGGGGCAGGTGCCCTTCAAGGGGCCGGTGAGCGGTGTCCTGCACCAGCTGGCCGGCGGCCTGAGGGCCGCCATGGGCTACGTCGGGGCGAAAGACCTGGAGGAACTGCGGACCAAGGCGACCTTCGTACGCATCTCCGGCGCGGGCCTGCGCGAAAGCCACACCCATGACGTCACGATCACTCGCGAGAGCCCGAACTATCCGGGCATGACCTGACGTTACGGCCCCACCGACCCGCCAATCTTCCACCGCAACCTCGATCGGCGCTCTTCTCCACATGACCCTTCTGGACCAACTCACGGCCGAGGCGCGGCTGGCGCCCGACAGCGGCATCTCGACCATCATCGACTACGGACGGGAGCGGCCCGGCATCATCCCGTTGTGGGCGGGGGAGGGTGATATGGCCACGCCGGAGTTCATCTCGAACGCGGCAATCGAGGGGCTGCGGAACGGCGAGACCTTCTACACCTGGCAGCGCGGCATCCCGGAACTGCGCACCGCGCTCGCCGACTATCACGGCCGTCACTTCGGCAGGGATTTCCAGCCGGAGGAGTTCATGGTCACCGGCTCGGGCATGCATGCGATCCAGCTTGCCTTGCAGGCCACTGTGCACGCGGGCGACGAGGCGGTCTACCTGTCGCCGGCCTGGCCGAACTTCCCCGCGGCCGCCAGCATCGTGGGCACGAAGCCGGTGCCCGTCCAACTCGAATTCTCCGATAATGGCTGGATGCTCGATCCGGAAAAGCTGGCCGCCGCCATCACGCCGAAGACCCGAGCGATCTTCGTCAATTCGCCGTCGAATCCGACAGGATGGACGGCCGATCGCGAAACGCTGAAGGCGATCCTCGATCTGTCTCGCAGGCACGGGCTCTGGATCATCGCCGACGAGATCTACGCGTTGTTCCACTACGACGGCCAGCGCGCCGCGTCGTTCCTCGACGTCATGGAGCCCGATGACAGGGTGCTGTTCGTCAACAGCTTTTCCAAGAACTGGGCGATGACCGGCTGGCGGATCGGCTGGTTGCGCCTTCATCCGGAACTTCAACAGACGTTCGAGAACCTCATCCAGTACTCGAACTCCGGCGTGCCGCAATTCCTGCAGCGCGGCGCGGTCGCGGCCTTGAACCATGGCGACGGGTTCGTCGCCGAACAGGTGCGGCGCGCAGCCCAGGCGCGAGACCTCGTGTGTAGGATCCTCGGCGATACCGGGCGCGTCCGGCTGTCGGCGCCGCAGGGCGCGTTCTATCTCTTTTTCGCCGTCGACGGCATGCCGGACGCGAGGGCAGCCGCCTTCGAGATCGTCGACCGCGCCAACGTGGGGCTGGCACCAGGCACCGCCTTCGGCGCGGGAGGCGACGGGTATCTCAGGCTCTGTTTCCACCGCAGGCTCGACCAGCTGGAAGAGGCCGCGAACCGGCTCGGCGAGTGGATCAGCAATCGCTGAATCGGCCTTTTACTTAAAATTGCGCCGAACGACTTAAGCGCGCCTCAGACCAATTCTGCCCATACTGCGCTCACTCCGGCACCGGGACGTGTCGGTAACCGAAACAGGGCGGGAAGCGGTCAGATGGCTGTGCTTGTCACGGGGGGCGCCGGATATATCGGCAGCCACATGGTGTGGGAACTGCTCGACGCGGGCGAGGACGTCGTCGTGCTCGACAATCTGTCGACGGGCTTCGAATGGGCGCTGCCGGCCGAGGCCGCTTTCTACAAGGGCGACGTCGCGGACCGCCGCCTCGTGCGCAGAATCATCAAGCAGCACCAAGTTGATGCGATCATTCACTTTGCCGGCTCCGTGGTCGTGCCGGATTCCATTGCGAACCCGCTCGGCTACTACGAGAACAACACCTGCAAGTCGCGCGCGCTGATCGCCCATGCGGTCGAGTGCGGCGTGAAGCATTTCATCTTCTCCTCGACCGCCGCGATCTACGCGGCCGGCGGCGCCGAGCCGCTGGACGAGGAGGCGCTGATCGCGCCGCAGACGCCCTACGGCATGTCGAAGCTGATGGTCGAACTGATGCTGCGGGACGTCGCCATCGCGCATCCGCTGAATTACGCCGTCCTGCGCTACTTCAACGTCGCGGGCGCCGATCCGAAGGGACGCACCGGCCAGTCGACCGCGGGCGCCACCCATCTCATCAAGGTGGTCTGCGAGGCGGCGGCGGGAAAGCGCGGCCATGTCGACGTCTACGGCAGCGACTACGACACGCCGGACGGGACGGGCATTCGCGACTTCATCCATGTCTCGGATCTGACGCTGGCGCACAAGCTCGCCCTTCGCAGGCTGCGCTCGGGCGGCGGGAACCTGGTCGCCAACTGCGGCTACGGCCACGGCTATTCCGTGCAAGAGGTGATCGCCAGCGCCAAGAAGCTCACGGGCAGCGATTTCCGCGTCAACTTCGCCCCGCGTCGGCCGGGCGATCTCGCCTCCGTCATCGCCAACGCCGGGCGCGCGCGCAAGGAACTCGCGTGGACACCGAAATTCGACGCGCTCGACGACATCATCGAGACATCGCTCGCCTGGGAAGAGAGCCTTACCAGGAAGAATTCGGCGGCATAGGCGCTTCCGCCGCCGGTTCCAGGCATTTTGCGGGTATGCGACGAATACGGAACGGCTCGCGTCCTGCGAAGTTGGGGAGATGATCGCCACGCGGTCTGCAACCCCGGTTTCAGAGGATATCGCCATGGCCCTGACCCAGGAAGAAATCATCTCGATCGTCGGCCCGGTCGACCGGCCGACTCTTGCCGAAATCGCCGCCACGGAGGCGAGTGTCGAGGAATTGCGCGAAGCGGCAGCCTGGCTCGCCAACGACGAGGCTCTCGTCAACGAAGGACGACGGTTGCCTGGTCCACGTGTGGCGACCCTGATCGAGCTTCTGGACGAGCCGGTCGAGGAGCGCTGAAGGCGCAGCGTTTTCCGGAGAAAGCCGGCGCCGAACGCGAGCGAACCGGCCATTCCTGCTTCCCTTCAAGGGGTGCTTTGGCACTCTCGCGCGAGAGTGCCAAAATTTTCGCGGCGACCTCTTGAAAGTGGAAGAACCTCAAAATAGATCACCCGCGCGCGATGCCGCTGAAGGGTCGCGCACCCCGCTCCGGACACATGTGTCGGGAGTGGTGGAACCTCTCAATCTGTTTGTCCCATGAGGAGAAAGACATGACGTTCCGTCCCCTGCACGACCGCATCCTGGTCCGCCGAATCGAGGCCGAAGAGAAGACGGCCGGCGGCATCATCATCCCCGACACCGCCAAGGAAAAGCCGATGGAAGGCGAGGTCATCGCCGCGGGTCCCGGCGGGCGCGACGATAAGGGGCAGGTCCAGCCGCTCGACGTCAAGGTCGGCGACCGGATCCTGTTCGGGAAGTGGTCCGGCACCGAGATCAGGCTCGACGGCGAGGACCTGCTCATCATGAAGGAGAGCGACGTGATGGGCATCATCGAAGCTGCCGCTTCGCTCAAGAAGGCCGCCTGACGGCTTCGCAAGACCAACAGTCAATGAAAGCTGCCTAGAGAAGGAGTGAACCCATGGCTGCCAAGGAAGTCAAATTCCATGCCGACGCGCGCGAGCGGATGCTGCGAGGCGTCGACATCCTCGCAAACGCGGTGAAGGTGACCCTCGGTCCCAAAGGCCGCAACGTCGTCATCGACAAGAGCTTCGGCGCACCGCGCATCACCAAGGACGGCGTCACCGTCGCCAAGGAGATCGAACTCGAGGACAAGTTCGAGAACATGGGCGCGCAGATGGTGCGCGAGGTCGCGTCGAAAACGAACGACCTGGCCGGCGACGGCACGACCACCGCGACCGTTCTTGCCCAGGCAATCGTCAAGGAAGGCGCCAAGGCCGTCGCCTCCGGCATGAACCCGATGGACCTGAAGCGCGGCATCGACAAGGCCGTCGAGGCCGTCGTGGCCGAGCTCAAGGGCAATGCCCGCAAGGTCACCAAGAATGATGAGATCGCCCAGGTCGGCACCATCTCGGCCAATGGCGACGCCGACATCGGCCGCTTCCTCGCCGAGGCGATGGAGAAGGTCGGCAACGAAGGCGTCATCACCGTCGAGGAAGCCAAGACCGCCGAGACCGAACTCGAGGTGGTCGAGGGCATGCAGTTCGACCGCGGCTATCTCTCGCCCTACTTCATCACCAACCAGGACAAGATGCGCGTGGAGCTCGAGGAGCCCTACGTTCTGATCCACGAGAAGAAGCTCTCCAACCTGCAGGCGTTGCTTCCCGTGCTCGAGGCGGTCGTGCAGTCCGGCAAGCCGCTCCTGATCATCGCCGAGGACGTCGAGGGCGAGGCGCTCGCCACGCTCGTCGTCAACAAGCTGCGTGGCGGCCTCAAGGTCGCGGCCGTCAAGGCGCCGGGCTTCGGCGACCGTCGCAAGGCCATGCTGGAGGACATCGCGATCCTCACCGGCGGCACCGCCATCTCCGAGGACCTCGGCATCAAGCTCGAGAACGTGACGCTCCAGATGCTCGGCCGCGCCGGCAAGGTGGTGATCGAGAAGGAGAACACCACCATCGTCAACGGTTCCGGCCGGAAGGAAGAGATCCAGGGCCGCGTCGCCCAGATCAAGGCGCAGATCGAGGAGACCACCTCCGACTATGACCGCGAGAAGCTGCAGGAGCGTCTCGCCAAGCTCGCAGGCGGCGTCGCGGTGATCCGCGTCGGCGGCTCGACCGAGGTCGAGGTCAAGGAGAAGAAGGACCGTGTCGACGACGCGCTGCATGCAACGCGCGCGGCGGTAGAGGAAGGCGTGCTGCCGGGCGGCGGCGTGGCGCTGCTCAGGGCCGCCAAGGCGCTCGACGGCGTCGCCACCGACAATCCGGACCAGAAACATGGCATCGAGATCGTGCGCAAGGCCATCGAGGCCCCGGTGCGCCAGATCGCGGAAAATGCCGGCGCCGAAGGATCGATCGTGGTCGGCAAGCTGCGCGAGAAGACCGAGTT
The DNA here is from genome assembly GCF_040839445.1 of Aquibium pacificum. Classification (NCBI taxonomy): domain Bacteria; kingdom Pseudomonadati; phylum Pseudomonadota; class Alphaproteobacteria; order Hyphomicrobiales; family Phyllobacteriaceae; genus Aquibium; species Aquibium pacificum. Next base: position 435,628 of record NZ_JBDPGJ010000001.1, read on the forward strand.
CGGCTACGGCTGGAACGCACAGACAGGCGAATACGGCGATCTGTTCGCGCAAGGTGTCATCGACCCGGTCAAGGTCGTGCGAACCGCGCTGCAGGACGCCGCGTCGGTCGCCGGCCTTCTGGTGACGACCGAGGCAATGGTCGCTGAGAAGCCGAAGAAGGAAGCCGCACCGGCGATGCCGGCCGGCGGCATGGACTTCTAAAACCGCATTTCACCGGCCTGAAGATCGCCCGCGCTCCGCGAGGAGCGCGGGCTTTTTGTTCCCGGGAATGGTTACCGCCGCGGCGCGCTGCATTCCGGAACATCGCGGCGCCTGGTGTATTGGGAACGCGGATTAACCGGAGTTCGACATGGCGAGACACGGGTTGGCCTGCGGACCGCTTGGCGTTTTCAGCGCAGGTTGAAGTGCGGGAACCGGGGAGGTCCTCGCCCATTGGCCGAGGATATCGTAGAGGCGCCGTTCCGGCTGGCAAGTTCGCCCCGGCGGCTACCTCGACCCCGGCGTGTGGGATGATCGCGGCCGCATCGGCGGTACGATAGGAAGAGTGCGCAGGATCGGCGGACGCGACCGTAGAAGGAAAGGGAACTCCCGATGGAAGAGGACGTCTTGGGGCTGATGCTGCACTGGACCACCCGCGCGGTAGAGGTTGCCTGGATCCTCGTCATCGTGCTCGGCATCACCTGGGCGACCGCTCGTTTCCTGCTGCGCCGCCTCCATCCCGACGGAACCGACAACAGCTTTGCGAACTACCGGGCCGACGTGGGCCGCGCGATCCTCCTCGGCCTGGAGTTCCTCGTCGCCGCCGACATCATCAACACCGTGGCGATCGATCCGACCCTGGACAGCCTTGCGGTTCTCGCGGGGATCGTGGTGATCAGGACGTTCCTTAGTTTCTCGCTCGAGGTCGAGATCGAGGGCCGGTGGCCGTGGCAGCAGCATCGGGCAGAGAAGGGAGCGTAGGCACGGTTCGCGCAGCGCCCGGACGCGAACGGCGCCTTGCTGATTGCGATGTACGTGCCGATCGGCGGGCGCTAATATGCGCGTCGGCAACCAAGAGCTCACCGACATGAATCCCGATCGAACATACCAAGCTATCCACCCCGCACATTCGACAGACGGAGGCGAGGGACGACTGACCCGGCGCCAGCTCCTGATTTCGGCCGCGGTGGTCCCTGTTGCCTTCACCGCGCTGCCAAGCTTCGCCGACGAGCAGATCGAGCTGGTAATGCGCGACGGCTGGGTCCTGCGCGCAAGCGATCTTCGGAAAGCGTAACCCGTCATGATCCGCGACGCGGAAACTGCCGAAGCCGGCGCATTCGGGGACCGGACGTTCGACGTCTGCATTGTGGGGGCTGGTCCCGCCGGGATAACGCTGGCGCGGCGCCTCGGCGCGGCCGGCAAGCTGGTTGGATTGTTCGAAGCCGGCGGTTTCGACTACGACCCGGCCTCGCAAGAGGTCTACGAGGGGATCACCGCCGGCCAGCCCTATTATCCGCTGGATGGCTGCAGGCTGCGCTATTTCGGCGGCACGTCCAACCACTGGGGAGGATGGACGCGCGCACTCGAAGCGGACGATTTCGAACTCCGCCCGCACAATCCGCTCAGTGGCTGGCCGATCAAGAAGGCCGATCTCGACCCGTACGCCAGCGAAGCGGACGACATCCTGAACCTTCCGGCCACAACCGCCGCGCCTGACGTTCTCCCGGACCGAAGTGACCTGCGGCCCCAACTCTTTCGCTTCAGCCGCCCCACGACCCGCTTCGGCGAGAAGTACCGGGCAGAACTCGAAAGCTCGGCCAACATCGAGACCTACCTGAACGCCAACCTGGTCGACCTGCGGATCGACGAGAACGGCAAGCGCGTGACCGAGGCGAATTTCCGGACCTACGGTCGCGACGAGCCGTTCACGGTCCGCGCCGGCACCTTCGTCCTCTGCCTCGGCGGACTTGAAAACCCCCGGGCGCTGCTCAACGCGAATTCGCAGATCGCGGCGGGATTGGGTAACGAACACGATCTGGTGGGACGCTACTTCCTGGAGCATCCCCACGCGCCGGTCGGCAGCGCGCTGCTGCGCGCGGCGCCGCCCTCTATGCTCGTCTATTCGCCGACGCCCGATATGATGCGGTCGCGCAAGATCCTCAATTTCGGGCTGCGGATCGGGTACTTCGACCAGTGGAACGCGCCCGAATTCACCGGCGCGTTCGATCCCTCCCCGGCATGCGGCGTGGACTTCGAAACCGCGCTGGAAGCGCAGGTCGCGGGAAGCCCGGCACCATGTCCCGGGCTCGTCGTCGACGTCATGGTCGCCTGCGAACAGTCCCTCGATCCGGCAAATAGGGTGCGCTTGATCGACGAGAAGGACCGCTTCGGTTGGCGACGCATCGCCCTCGATTGGCGGCTGTCCGACATGGACGTGCGCACGCTGACCACCGCCGCCAAGAAGGCGGCAGAGGACATGGCCACCTATGACATCGGTCGCATGAGGCTGGCGGATTGGGTGTCGAATGGCGAACCGCCCGGCGTAGACCACGTCTGGGGCGGCAATCACCACATGGGTACGACGCGCATGAGCGCCGATCCGCGGCACGGCGTCGTTGATGCCGACTGCAAGGTCCACGGGCTCGACAATCTTTACATGGGCGGAAGCAGCGTCTTCGCTACGAGCGGACATGCCAACCCGACCTACACGATCGTGCAGCTTGCCCTGAGGCTCGGCGATCACCTGAGGGGCAACACCTAGACCTAGCGCGCGGCGCGATCGATCGGATTCGGTTGCCGCGCGTCAGGCTCGTGTGTTTGCGTATGTCGCAGGGCCCGAAACTGGCTAGCCTCTCTCGGGGGACACGCTTCAGGCGGGACTAGCGACGAGTTCCTCGAGCGCGCGGTCGTCGCGCTGCGAATCCGCCGAAGGGACCTGAGCGGGCAGGGATCGCTGAGCTTCAGGAAAGCGAAGGGCCGTGCGGGCATCGAGATCGATCAGCCGTCCTATCAGCGTCGGCTGGCTGATGACGTGCATGCGCTCGCGCTTGTCCAGCCAGGAGAGGGCTTCTTCCAGAGTCTCGGCTTCGGAAAGCTTCTGGGTCGCAGTGAGCTGGGCGGCGTCCGGATTTCCGCGCCGCCTCGGCGCCTCGTGTGCCCAGCGCATGTGCGCTTCGCGCACCGACGCCATCCGTACCAGCGCCACGATGCCGTGCAGCGGCCGATTTATGTCCACGATCGCGGCGCGATGCTCCCTCAGGATACGCGAGGGCGATCGCTCCTCCGGCGTGAGCAGCAGGTTGAACCGGCGCAGAGTTCGCCCGGCCGCCTCGCTCCCGCTTGCAAACGACAGCGGGGCCGACAAGACGAGACCCGCGAGCGTCGGTGCCAGCCAGGCGAGGATCCCGGGAGAGAGCATCCATGCCACGGCGGCGGTTCCGAGTCCGATCAGCGTGTGCCCATAATGGTAGCGGACAGCATCGCTCCAGGTCATGGCGCCATGGCCGCGCCGCTGCGGCGCCCAGCCTGCGTCCCTGCCAGCCAGTATCTCGAAGACGTGCCGGCTGTGGACGACCATCATGACCGGCGCGTAGAGCGCCGACAGCACCAGTTCGCCTAGCGCGCTCCCCACGAGCGCCAGCCCGCCGCCGCAATTGCGCCGGAGATGGGAAGACAGCAGCGCGCGGGTTAATCCGATGAACTTTGGCAGAAGAAGGACTGCCATCGTCAGCACGAAGAGGCGAATCATGCGTTCCGAATCGAGGACTGGCCAGGTCGGAAACAGTTGGAACCCGTCCGGAAAATATTCCGGCTTGACGAAATGCGCCTGCAAGGCGAGCGCGAAGCCGGCGACGATCAGCAGGAGCCAGATCGGCGATGCGCAATAGCTCATGATGCCGGCGAAGAAATGGACGCGGCTCGGCCAGGCCAGGCCCTTGGCGCCGATGATGCGCAGATGCTGGAGGTTGCCCTGCGCCCAGCGCCTGTCGCGCACCGCGGTGTCCACCAGCGAGGGAGGGCTGTCTTCCCACGAACCGGGAAGATCCGTCGCGATCTCCACCTTCCAGCCGGCGCGCCGCATGAGCGCGGCCTCCACGAAATCGTGCGAGAGGATCTGGCCGCCGAACGGCTGCCGGCCGGGGAGGTCGGGCAGTCCGCAGCACTGCGCGAATGCAGATGTGCGGATGATGGCGTTGTGGCCCCAGTAGTTGCCGTCGCCTCCCTGCCAGGCGGCAAGGCCGTTGGCGACGACCGGGCCGTAGATGCGGTTTGCGAACTGCTGCATCCGCTGGAACAGCGTGCGTCCCCCGGCCAGCGTTGGGACCGTCTGGAGGATGCCGATCTGTGGGTCGCTTTCCATCGCGGCGGCGAGCTCGATCAGGGTCGAGGGCGCCATGAGGCTGTCTGCGTCGAGCACGATGAAGTGGTCGTAGCGACCGCCCCACCGTTCGATGAACTCGCGGACGTTTCCGGCCTTCTTGCCGTCATTGTTCCACCGGCGGCGGTACCAGACCGGGATGAGGCCCGCCAGAGCGCGCTGCAGTTGATCGACCGCGGTCGTCTCGGCCACCCATGCGTCGGGATCGGACGTGTCGGAGATGATGACGATTTCGAAATTGCGCTTGCGGCCGGCTTCGGCGAGCCCGCGTCCCATGACGCGTAGGGCCGCTGCAATTTCCACGGGGTTCTCGTTGTAGACCGGCATGACGAGCGCGGTACGCCTGGAGAGTTCCGGCGCCCCCCTGTCCGTCGGCATCCGCCGGTCGGGCCGCACCAATACGCCGGTGATCGCCGAGCTCGCGGCAAAGGAGATCCAGGTGAAGGTAATCGCGAAGAGGGCGGTGATGATACCTTCAAGCACCGTCGTACCGCCGGCGGAGACCACCTGCGTCATCTCGTAGGTGCCAAATGCCCCCAGTCCCAATGCCCCGCCGAAGGCCAGGAGGCGTGCAAGGTGTACGGAGTGGGGCGTTGCCGCTGGCTGGCGCGCGGGCGCCTGGCGCAGGTTTTGCGACGGTGTCGCCAATCCCTGCTCGGGAGGCATGCCCGGATAGCTGGGCATGGCGGAAAAGAGTGTCATTCGCTGGTCCATCTGTAGAGCCACGTCTCGCTCGCCGGCTTCCCGGCCTTGGTGAGAAGAAGCCGCAGTTCGGAAAGTTCCGCACCCTCGGGATCAAGTTCGAAGGAGACGCGCAACAAGCCCGTCGGCTGGCCGGCATGGAAGATCGGGTTCAAGATCTTGCCCGTCGAAGCCGAAACCTGGAGTTCCATCCCGTCGGAGGAAATCGCAGCCTCGCCGCTCGATCCGAAATCGAGCACGAAGAGAGGCCGTTCCTGCCGGAGGTTCTTTCCAGCCCGCGACGAGGCGACGTAGAGCACTTCCGGTCCGGGCGTCACATCGCTGGTCCAGCGCATCCGGTAGGCGAACGTCCAGTGGCCACCTTCCTTCGCCTCCGCGGCTGGCCGCCAGTATGCGACGATGTTGTCGTTGAACTCCGTGTCGGTTGGGATCTCGACCAGTTCGACCGAGCCTTGTCCCCAGTCGCCGATCGGCTCGATCCAGAGACTGGGTCGCCGATCGTACTTGGCTTCCGCGTCCAAATAGTCCTCGTATGCGCGCGAACGCTGCATGAGCCCGAATCCGCGCGGATCGACATCCGCAAAACCGGAGATCTGGAGTTGTGCAGGATTGTCGAGCGGCCGCCAGATCCATTCGCCCATGCCAGTCAGCATCTGGAGGCCTTCCGTGTCGTGGACCGCGCGGCGATAGTCGTCGAAAGCGCCGCGATTTATTCCGCCGAACATGAACATCGAAGTCAAAGGCGCGAGCCCGACCTTCATCGAACTTCGCCGAAAGAAAAGCTCCGATGTCACTTCGGTGGTCGTTTCGGCGCCGGGAGTGACAGCAAACCGGTACGCGCCCGCGACAGAGTTGCTGTCGAGCAGGGCGTTGATGACGAGAGTGTCGTCACCGGGACCGGGCTGCTCGATCCAGAATCGACGAAAAGCCGGGAACTCCTCGCCGCTCATTTCGCCCGTGTCGATCGCCAGCCCGCGCGCGGACAGGCCATAGACCTGGTTGCGAGCAACGGCTCGGAAATAGCTGGCGCCGAGAAACACCAGGAACTCCTGATGTGCTTCGGGAGAGTTGATGGGATAGCGTGCCCTGAACCCTGCGAAACCCATTCCTTCGGTGTTCTGGGGCCGCAGCTCGGGTTCCCCGTATTCGAACAGATCCGCCGAGAAGGGGAGCTCCACGGCCTTGCCATCCGAGACCAGCGAAATCGAGACCGGGTGCTTGTAGAGGAAGCCTGGATGGAACAAATCGAGCCGGAAATCGGTCGGCGCGTCAGACCATATCGCCGCCTTCGGATCGAACCAGATCGTCCGATACTGATCGTAGCTGAGGTCCTCGTAGAAGCTTGGAAGCGTATCCGGCGGCGGCTCATAGGCGACGGACGCAAGCCGCTTCGCCTCGGCCACGACCTGGTCGAACGAGAAGTTCGCGGCTGCGGAATCCTCCGGCTGCTGTTGCGCGAAGGCCTCGCTTGACAATCCTCTTCCGGCGACGGCTCCCGCAATGACGGAGCCAATGAACGCACGCCTATCAATCACCACGATTTCGCACCCTCAGCCGGATGTCCTATGTCTAGAGGTTTTTGTTGCGACGCACTACGGGATTGTTGCAGCGCGGGACAAACGCAGCGGAAGGAAAATTGTTCCCTGTCGTTCGTCAGGTCCTCGGTCCGGTAGAAGGAGCGAAAGTAGGCAAATTTTAGGGCGGGTAGCGATCGGCGACGACTTGGCCGTTCCTCTCACCATGACCGAGAAGGTCTCACTGGGGCTCGATTATTTCGCGCTGATCGGGGGCGAGAGGAAGCTGATATTCGCGGACCCGATCGGGCCCGGCGGTGTGGGCTTTCCTTTCAGCAGGACCATCACGTCCGACACCATGGGGCATGCCCTGTCGGCGACGCTGTCAGTCAGGTTCTGACCGGGAATCTCCTCGCGGTCCGATCCGCACCTTATTTCGAAACGGATACAGCCCCGCCGACAGTTGCCAGGCGGGGCTGCGAATTCGTGCCGAGAAGAAGGCGGGCGCCGTAGCGCGCGCTTCGCGTCGGCCAGTTCACTACATGCCGGCCTTCACCGGAACGCTGATGACGGCGTCGCCGACGGAGACCGGCGTGTCGACATCGGTCATGCCGGGACCGAAATCGTACGTATCATTGTCGTTGGTCTCGTAGTGCAGCATCAACGTAAGATTGGTCGCTGGATCCAGCGGGCCGTCTGCTTCGATGCTGAGATCGCCCGTCATACCCGGCTCCAGGCGCAGGTTTCCCAGAGAAGCTGGAGGAGCGCCGGCACCCTCGCTGTGTATGACGATATAGCCGGGCTTATCGATCGAAGCGGAAACGTTCGTGATCTTGTTTCCTTCGATCATCGCGCTCGTCGCGTCGATCTTCGGCGCGTTGGTGCCATCGCCGTTTTTGCTCGAGTTCTGGGCGATCGCGGTGCCGGAGATCGCGATCAACGCGGCAGCGGTCATATACTTAAGCATTGGGAAATTTCCCTTCCTTGTGATTGTTTCGTCCCTTGGCAAAGGGTCAACGGCAAGTGGGGAGGATGGCTTCAACACGGATGCGTGAGTGGAGCGTGACCGGCGGACGCCGCGCCTTCGGATGCCAAAGGCATTCTCAAGACATGTTTGAAAGTTTGTCCTCGCGACTGCCTGAGGGCCGTCTCGCCCAGATGCAGGCGGTTCGCGTCAAGCGACCTAACCCTCTATACCTCGCGGACGCCCGGCGTCGATATGCTGCATCCTGCCGACTAATCCACAGCCAACATGTAACGTACGAACGGGGGCGAGCGCGAAGGAGGCTCGTGGCCGTCTATTTCGCAGGAGAAAACGATGGTGCTGCGAGAGAGGATTGAACTCTCGACCTCTCCCTTACCAAGGGAGTGCTCTACCACTGAGCTACCGCAGCGTGCCTCGGATGCGGCGGTCTTCTGACATATCGGACTTCGAAGCGCAAGCGAAGTATGGCATGTTGGGACGGAAGCGGATCGGGGATCGGACGGCATGGCCCGGAACGGCGGAAACAGCGGGAAACCGGCTCTGGAGAGCCGTACCGAGACTGCGCGCAAGGCGCGGCTCGCAGAGCAGCTGCGCGCCAATTTGCAGCGGCGCAAGCAGCAGTCGAGGGCGCGCCGGGCCGGCGAGGCCGATCAGAGGCAGGGAATCGACGCGAGAACCGGCGGCGAGCCGGAATGAGCGGCCAGATTTCCGCCGCTTTGATGGGCAGGATGGATGCGGGGACCCGTCAACCTTGAATGAAGCCCGGCATTGCTCTAGGAGCTGCCGGTTCCGGCGGTGAGCCGGCCAACCATTCCACGCGCGAACGGCTTCTCGGCCGGAAAAGGGTTTCTATGGATCGGATCAGGATCGTCGGGGGAAACGAGCTGCGCGGCGCGATCCCGATCTCCGGCGCCAAGAACGCGGCGCTGCCGCTGATGATCGCGTCGCTCATGACCGACGACACGCTGACGCTCGAGAACGTGCCGCACCTGGCAGACGTCGAGCAGCTGATCCGCATCCTGGGCAATCACGGGGTCGACTATTCGGTGAACGGACGGCGCGAGCGGCAGGATGCCGGCTATTCCCGGACAATCCATTTCACCGCGCGCAACATCGTCGACACCGTCGCGCCCTATGAGCTCGTCTCCAAGATGCGGGCGAGTTTCTGGGTCATCGGGCCGCTTCTGGCGCGCATGGGCGAGGCGAAGGTGTCCCTGCCGGGCGGATGCGCCATCGGCACGCGCCCCGTCGACCTCTTCATCGACGGCTTGCGGGCGCTCGGGGCGGAGATCGAGATCGAGAGCGGCTACGTGGTCGCGAAGGCGCCCAGGGGGCTCGTCGGAAACCGATTCGTCTTCCCGAAGGTATCGGTCGGTGCCACCCACGTGCTGATGATGGCGGCTTCGCTGGCCAAGGGCGAGACGATCCTGGAAAATGCCGCCCGAGAGCCGGAGGTCGTCAATCTGGCCGACTGCCTCAATGCCATGGGCGCGCGGATTTCCGGCGCGGGAACGTCGACGATCACGATCGAAGGCGTCACGGCGCTTTCGGGCGCGCGGCACCGCATCATCCCGGACAGGATCGAGACCGGCACCTACGCCATGGCCGTGGCGATGACCGGAGGCGACGTCCTTCTCGAAGGCGCGCGCATGGACCTTCTCGACAAGGCACTCGCCATCGTGGCGCAGACCGGCGCGCAGGTGACCCAGACCAACGAAGGCATCCGCATCGCGCGCAACGGTGCCGGAATTTCCCCGGTCGATGTGACCACGGAGCCGTTCCCCGGGTTCCCGACCGACCTCCAGGCGCAGTTCATGGGCTTGATGACCATGTCGAACGGTCGATCGAAGATCACCGAGACCATCTTCGAGAACCGCTTCATGCACGTGCAGGAACTGGCGCGGCTCGGCGCCAAGATCAGCCTGGCCGGGCAGTCGGCGATCGTCGACGGCGTTCCGAGGCTGAAGGGCGCCCAGGTCATGGCCACCGACCTTCGCGCATCGGTGTCGCTCGTCATCGCCGCCCTGGCGGCCGACGGCGAGACAACGGTCAACCGGGTCTACCATCTCGACAGGGGCTTCGAGCGGCTCGAGGAGAAGCTCTCCCGTTGCGGGGCGACGATCGAGCGGATTTCCGGCTGAGCGTCACGGAACCTGACAGCGCCTGGCTGATTGCTGCATTGCGCTGTCAGCCGATAGCCCCTAACACAGGCCCGACGCCGAACCGCACCGGATCCGAGCAGCCCAATGCCGCCGCTGAAACTGCTGGCCCTCGACGATGAAGACCTTCGGGTCGTCTCCGCACACGTGCAGGACGCCGTCCTGCGCGTGGCCGACATCGACTACCGGCCGGCCGAGAAGCGCATAGTCCTGGCGATGAACCGCTTCGTCTGGGAGGCGCCTCGCCGGCTTTTCCGCAGGCACGACGAACGCCGCCGCAGCGTCCTGCATTTCGACCGCGTGATGGGGATCAGGACCGCCGGCATCGACCGGAGCAAGCCGGACGAGGTCCTGTCGCTTCTCGCGATGGAGTTTACCGCCACCGAAGCTCCGGCCGGATTCGTCGACCTCCTGTTTTCGGGAGACGCCACCATCCGTCTCGATGTGGAATGTATCGAGGCGAGGCTCGCGGATGTGGGCGGAGCCTGGGAGGCAACCTCCCGTCCGGCGCACCGGGTGTAGGCCGATGGCCCTGACGCTGCATCACGACGCTCCGGACTTCGAAGCCCGCTTCGCGGCCTTGCTCGCGTCGAAGCGCGAGGTGTCGGAGGACGTCGACCAGACCGTGCGTGAGATCATCGCCCGGGTGCGCGCGGAGGGCGACAGGGCGCTGGTGGAATACACCAACCACTTCGACAGGAACGCCCTATCGGCGGCCGAACTCGCAGTGCCCGCCGAAGAGATCGAGGCGGCGGTCGCAGGCGCGGATCCGCGTACCGTCGAGGCGCTCACGCTGGCGCGCGACCGGATCGCCTCGCATCACGAACGCCAGAAGCCCGTCGACGACCGCTATCGCGATGCGATCGGGGTCGAGCTCGGTTCCCGCTGGACGGCGATCGAATCGGTGGGGCTCTACGTGCCCGGCGGCACGGCCAGCTATCCGAGTTCGGTGCTGATGAACGCCGTGCCGGCGAAAGTCGCGGGGGTGGAGCGCATCGTCATCGCGGTGCCCGCGCCCGACGGCATTCTCAATCCGCTGGTGCTGGTCGCCGCGCGGCTCGCAGGCGTGTCCGAGATCTACCGCGTCGGCGGCGCGCAGGCAGTCGCCGCACTCGCCCATGGCACGCAGACCATCCGCCCGGTAGTCAAGATCGTCGGCCCGGGAAACGCCTATGTCGCGGCAGCGAAACGGCAGGTCTTCGGGACTGTCGGCATCGACATGATCGCCGGCCCGTCCGAGGTGCTGGTCATCGCCGACGGCGACAACGATCCCGACTGGATCGCCGCGGACCTCCTGGCGCAAGCTGAGCACGACACCGCCGCGCAGTCGATCCTGATGACAAACGATGCCGGTTTCGCCAAGGCCGTCGCGGCGGCGGTGGAGAGACAGCTCCAGGCGCTGCCGCGTGCGGAAACCGCGTCGGCGAGCTGGCGCGACTTCGGAGCACTGATCGTCGTGCCGGACCTCGAAGCCGCCATCCCGCTCGCCGACCGGATAGCGCCGGAGCACCTCGAACTCGCCTTCGACGCGGCGGAGGATTTCGCCCGCCGCGTCCGCAACGCGGGCGCCATCTTCATCGGCCGCCATACGCCCGAAGTCATCGGCGACTATGTCGGAGGCTCGAACCACGTGCTGCCGACGGCGCGTTCGGCGCGCTTTTCGTCGGGGCTCTCGGTGCTCGATTTCGTCAAGCGGACCTCGATCCTGAAGCTCGGACCCGACCAGTTGCGCATGCTGGCGCCCGCGGCCGTCGCGCTCGCAGAGGCGGAAGGTCTCGCCGCCCATGCGCGTTCCGTGACGATCCGGCTCAACATGTGAGAGGCGCGGGTGGGGCACGACCGCGATCGCAGGCAGACGCTGATCGACGTCGAACTGGACGAGACGATCGGCCGCTCCACGCCGGACGTCGAGCACGAGCGCGCGGTCGCTATATTCGATCTCATCGAGGAGAACAGCTTCCGTCCCGTCGGGGACGAGGGCGACGGACCCTACAGGCTGAAGCTCTCGCTCTCCGATTCGCGGCTCGTCTTCGCCATCAGCCGCGAGGACGGCGCACCGGTGGTGACCCACATCCTGTCGCTGACCCCGTTCCGGCGCATCGTGAAGGACTACTTCATGATCTGCGAGAGCTACTACGACGCAATCCGTTCCTCCACTCCCTCCCAGATCGAGGCGATCGACATGGGCCGGCGCGGACTGCACAACGAAGGCTCGCAGACGCTGATGGACAGGCTCGCCGGCAAGATCGAGGTCGATTTCGACACGGCGCGGCGGCTCTTCACGCTGGTCTGCGTGCTGCACTGGCGCGGGTGAGCCTTGATCGGTGTCGCGCCTTCCTCATCCGTGCCGCCGGGGACGCCTTCCGGGAAGCCGCCGAATTCGGTGCTTTTCCTCTGCGGCATGAATGCCATACGCTCGCCGATGGCGGAGGCGCTGGCGAAACGCATGTTGCCGGCCGGGATATTCGTCGCCTCGGCGGGAGTCCGGGCCGGAGAACGCGATCCGTTCGTGGATGCCGTGCTCGCCGAGAGCGGACTCGCCATCGGCGACCGCCGCCCGCGGACGATGGACGACCTGGAGGACGGCTACTTCGACCTGATCGTGACGCTCGCGCCGGAGGCTCATCATGCGGCACTGGATCTGACGCGCTCGGTTTCGGCGGAAGTCGAGTATTGGCCGATGCCGGACCCGTCCACCGCGACGGGGACGCGCGACCAGATCATGTCCGCATATCGTGCCCTGAGGGAGAGGCTCGAGAAGCGGATCAGGTCGCGTTTCGGGCTGGAAAACGCCACCGGCGGGACCTGAACAAGCAGTGTTCACATCCGCACCATAATCATATAGGTTCCGCGCAAAATCCGGCCCCCCGCCTGATCGCGCGCCGGAGACATCATTCAACAAAAGGTATCGAATGCCGAAGGAAGAAGTCCTCGAGTTTCCGGGCACTGTCACGGAACTGCTGCCCAATGCGATGTTTCGCGTCAAGCTGGAAAACGAACACGAGATCATTGCCCATACCGCCGGACGCATGCGCAAGAACCGCATCCGTGTCCTGACCGGTGACAAGGTGCTGGTCGAGATGACGCCGTACGATCTCACCAAGGGCCGGATCACCTACCGTTTCAAGTAAGCCTTCGGCTTTGGCAGGCAACTTTCCCGCCACAGGATTTCGATGAGCATTTTCCAGAAGCTGGTGCTCGCCTCGGGCTCTCCCCGCCGGATCGAACTCCTGCAGCAGGCGGGCATCGAACCGTACAGGGTCTTTCCCGCCGACATCGACGAGACGCCGCAGAAGGCGGAGCATCCGCGCTCGCTCGCCAAGCGGCTTTCGAAGGAGAAGGCCGAGAAGGCACTGGCCTCGCTCTCGAAGGAGGCGGGCTGGGAAGGCGATGCACACATCCTCGCCGCCGACACGGTCGTGGCGGTCGGACGCCGCATCCTGCCCAAGGCGGACCTGCTCGACGAGGCGTCCAACTGCCTGCGGCTGCTGTCCGGCCGATCGCACCGGGTCTACACCGGGCTTTGCCTGATCACGCCGGCGGGGAAGGTTCGCCAGAAGCTGGTCGAGACGCGTGTGCGTTTCAAGCGCCTGTCGCGCGAGGAACTGGAGAGTTATCTTGCCTCGGGCGAATGGCGTGGCAAGGCCGGCGGCTATGCCGTGCAGGGGCTCGCCGGGACGTTCGTGGTCAAGCTCGTCGGATCATATACGAACGTCGTGGGCCTGCCGCTCTACGAGACCGTCAGCCTGCTCTCCGGCGAGGGCTACAACGTCCACTTCAGCTGGCTCTCCGGACTGACCACGACCTGACCGGCGATCGCGTCCCTGTCGCTTCAGATTATGCGACCTTCGGCAAGCGCCGCCTCAAGCCGATCGACCGCTTGCGCCATCTTCTCGTCGATGACGTGCAGGTATTCGGTCCAGTCACCGACATGGCGCAGCTCGGCGGCTCCGTCCGAGATGCCGCGCAGCGCGATCAGCGGGACAGCGAATTTCTGGCAGGCACGCAGCACGGCATAGGTCTCCATGTCGACCATGTCCGCTTGGACGAGATCATAGGCGGGTCCCGAGACGACATTGGCGCCGGTCGAGAGCGTCGCTTCGCGAACGCCCGGAATCCGCAAGGGGAGGGGAACGACCGCCGGCAGGTCCAGAAAGGGCGTCGCGCCCTTGTCGAAACCCAGGGGCGAGGCATCCATGTCGCGGTAGGAGACCGATACCGCCTGATGGATCTCCGCCTGCTCGAGCACCCGACTGCCGGCGGAACCGAGCGACACGACGAGATCGGGCGGTGAACCGGTCCGGCCGAGCGTTGCGAGAGCGGCGGTCATCTCGACGGCGGCCTCCACCGGCCCGACGCCGGTCATCAGTGGCGCGAATCGCGCCTTGAGGTGCGGGCCGTACTCGGGTTGGGCAGCCATGACGAAGAGGACGGCCTTGCCGCCCATCCGGCTGACGGACGGCGGCGCGTCGCTCATCCCTCGATACCTTCGCGCCCCTGGACGACCATCATCGTTCCGGTCATCGTCGCGACGAGCTTGGCCTCACCGTTGCTGCCGAAGGCATAGGCCTGGCCATCGGCGACGATGATCGTGCGGCCGGGCTTGGTGACCGATCCCCTGAACAGGAAGCGTTCGCCGCGGCCCGGCGCGAGGAGGTTCAGCTTGAATTCAATGGTCAGCACCGCCGCATCGGCCGGCATGAGCGAATAGGCGGCAAACCCGCAGGCCGAATCCAGCGCCGTCGAGATGACGCCGGCATGAAGGAACCCGTGCTGCTGGGTCAATTCTTCCGAAAACGGCATCTCGATCTCGACCATGCCGGGCGTCACCTGGGTCAGCTCGGCACCAATTGTCGCCATGGCCTTCTGACGTGCGAAGCTGGCGCGCACGCGTTCTTCAAAATCGATGTCGGATACCAGCATTGCGGCCATGGCTGAATTCCCCTGTGCGGGCGTTATCGCAAAGGGATCGCCGATAGGCAATCAGCGATTGTTGCACTGCGGAAGGATCAGTTGAGCCAAAGGATAGCCCCGTTAAGGAGCGACGCGAAAGCCACCCAGGCCAGGTAGGGAAGGAACAGCATCGCGGCGACACGGTCGATGCGCCAGGCAATGACGATGAAGAGAATGATCGCGGCCAGCAGCGCGAGAATCACCAGGAAGGCCGCGCCGATGATGTGCAGCGTGAAGAAAACGGGAGACCAGAGGAAGTTCAGCCCGAGCTGCGCCCACCATGCGGCCATGGCGGCGCTCTTCGGTGCACGCCTCCACGTGCGCGCGCCGGCAATGCCGATCAGGACGTAGAGAATCGTCCAGGCGGGCGCGAACAGCCAGTTCGGCGGATTGAAAGGCGGCTTGGCGAGATTCGCGTACCATTCGCCCGGTGTGTTCAGGTAGCCAATCGTCAGGCCGCCACCCAGCACGAGCGCCAGGAAGACCACGATTGTCGTCGTCCGTGTATTCCGCATCGGTCACCTCAATCCCGCGGCGAGCCGACCTCCCGGGTCGACCACTCACACCGTCGCGTGCTTGCTGTCGTTCATACGGTCGAGCTTGCCGACCAGATTACGGTTGAAGCTGAATTCCAATGCCTGCTTGATCTGGGGATTGCGTTGCAGCAGGGCGCGCAGAACCGCCGGCTCGTAGACGCAGCATCGGATCTCGTTCGAGACCCGGACCGTTGCCGATGCCGGCTTGCCAGAGAGAAAGCTCATCTCGCCGAGGAAGTCGCCCGGGCCGCACACGCCGACGATCTTGCCGTTCTTTTCGACGCTCGCCGCGCCGCGCGCGATGAAGACGAGCAGCGGCGCGATCTCGCCCTCTGTGATCAGGACCTCGCCGGGCTCCTTCGTCTCCCAGCGAGCTAGCTTCAGCAAGCGGGCGCGCAGGTTCCCTTCCAGCGTCGGCATGACCGTCTCGATGAAGAGCCGCTCGTCGTCCGAATGTCGCCGACGGCGACCGGCGAGCAACACGATCGCGAGCTGTATCGCATTGACGGTGGTGAAGATGAACTCCCAGGTCGCGCTGATCAGGTCGGAGACCATGAAGCCGTAGTAGAGGACACCGGTGATCCCGCTGGCGATGGCGAAGATGCGCAGCCAGCGCATGCTGCTCATCGACACGGAGAGGATCACGAGGATGTAGTTTATATGGCCGACGAACTTGCTGGGATCCGAAAACTGCTCGAACAACTGTTCCATCGAAGTGCCTCAGGAAGCGTCACGCCGCTCGCGACAGGACAGCAACATAGAAGCCGTCGGTCCCGCTGTATGCTGGTGTCAGGGAGATTCCCTTGACAGCGTCTATCCGCGCCGATCCGCTCTTGCCTTCGAAGCGGCTTTCGAACAGCCGTGCGTGGTCGA
The DNA here is from genome assembly GCF_040839445.1 of Aquibium pacificum. Taxonomy (NCBI): domain Bacteria; kingdom Pseudomonadati; phylum Pseudomonadota; class Alphaproteobacteria; order Hyphomicrobiales; family Phyllobacteriaceae; genus Aquibium; species Aquibium pacificum. Next base: position 451,708 of record NZ_JBDPGJ010000001.1, read on the forward strand.
CGGGCATGAAATCGCTATTCGCCACAAGGAAGGCGTCGATGCGTTCGACGTTCTCCTGCGGAAACATCGAGCAGGTTACATAGGTCAGCCGCCCTCCCGGACGCACGAAGCGGCTTGCCTCCACCAGGATCTTCTCCTGTTCGGCCATGCGGACGTCCAGTTGGCGATCCGTCAGGCGCCATTTGGCATCCGGGCGCCGCCGCCATGTTCCGGACCCGGTGCAGGGTGCATCCACGAGCACAAGGTCCATCTTCCGCTCGAGCGGAGCGAGGTCTTCTGCGCGGGAGACGACCTGGACGTTGCGGACGTCCGCGCGGCGCAGCCGGTCGAAGATGGGGGCGAGACGCTGTTTTTCGGAGTCGTGGGCAAAGATCTGGCCGCGGTTCTCCATCCCGGCGGACAGGGCCAGCGTCTTTCCCCCGGCGCCGGCGCAATAGTCGAGCACCTGTATGCCGGGTTCGGCCCCGGCAAGGATGGCGGCTATCTGGGAGCCTTCGTCCTGCACCTCCAGCCATCCCTTGCGGAATGCCGGCTCCGCCTGGACGTTGGGATGCCGTCCGCTGCCCCTGATGGGCGGGATGCGGATCCCGTTGGGCGAGATCGCGGTGGGGGCGGCATGCATGCCCGAAAGTTCGCGCAGCACCTTGTCCCTGCCCGCCTTCAGCGTGTTCACGCGCAGGTCGAGCGGTGGGCGGGCCGAAAGCGCCTGGCCTTCCGCGACCCAGCCGGCTCCGAACTGCGCCTCCAGGAACGGCGCGCACCAGTCCGGAACGTCGGCGCGTACCGCGTCGGGCGCATCGTCCAGCCGGTTTGCACTCAAGGCTTCGATTTCGTCTTCCGAGAGGAGGGGAGGCGCGAACTTGTCGCCGCTCAGGGCCTCGTTCAGCGACTGCGGCGACTCGTCCCATTCGAGCAGGAGCGCGCCGAAGGCTGCCGCGCGCGGCGTGTCCGAGCCGAAGAGGTATTCCGCCGAGCGTTTCCGCCGCAGCGCATCATAGACGATGTTGCCGACTGCCGCGCGGTCGCCCGCGCCCGCGAAGCGGTGGGAAACACCCCAGTCCCGCAGCGCGTCCGCCGTCGGGCGGTGCCTCGTGCGGATGTCTTCCAGAACTTCGATGGCCGCGGCCAAGCGTCCGCCAAGTCGCATTGCGGTTTCCCCGTGATCGGCTACCCGAGCGGCGGACTGGTAGACCGCGGCATCGACGGAGACAAGCTGTCTGCTCCGGCATCGGCGAAAAAAGAACGGGCGCGGAATCGCTCCGCGCCCGTTCGACAACTTGAAAAGACAGTCGCTGCTATGCCGCTTTCTTCTCGTAGACGAGGTCGAAGCGGTCGGCGTTCATCACCTTGTTCCAGGCCGCCACGAAGTCGTTCACGAACTTCTCCCTGGAGTCCGCGCAGGCATAGACCTCCGCAAAGGCGCGCAGCTGCGAGTGCGCCCCAAAGATCAGGTCGACGCGTGTGGCGCGCCACTTGAGCTCGCCGGTCTTGCGGTCGCGGCCTTCGAAGGTGCCGTCGGCGGCGGCCTTCCAAGCCGTGTCCATGGTCAGAAGGTTGACGAAGAAGTCGTTCGTCAGCTTGCCGACATCCCTGGTCAACACGCCGTGGTCCGAGCCGCCGGCGTTGGCTCCGAGCACGCGCAGACCGCCGAGCAGGACCGTCATCTCGGGACCGGTCAGCGTCAGCAACTGGGCCCGGTCGACCATGGCTTCCTCCGGCATCATGAACTGCTTGCCGCTGAGGTAGTTGCGGAAGGCGTCCGCGCGGGGCTCGAGCGCCCGGAAGGAGTCGATGTCGGTCTCTTCCTGCGAGGCGTCCATGCGGCCCGGCGTGAAGGGCACCTTCACGCCGACGCCGGCGTCGCTGGCGGCCTTCTCGACCGCGGCGCAGCCGGCCAGCACGATCAGGTCGGCGAGCGAAACCTTCTTCCCGCCGGTCTGGGCGTCGTTGAACTCCGTCTTTATGGATCCGAGCTTCTCCAGGACCAGGGACAACTGGGCCGGGTCATTGACCTCCCAGTCCCTCTGCGGCGCGAGGCGGATGCGTGCGCCGTTGGCGCCGCCCCGCTTGTCCGAACGGCGGAAGGTCGAGGCCGAGGCCCAGGCCGTCGAGACGAGCTCGGATACCGTGAGACCGGAGGCAAGGACCTTCGCCTTCAGGTCGGCGATATCCCCGTCCCCGACCAGTTCGTGATCGACGTCGGGGATCGGGTCCTGCCAGATCAGCGTCTCCTGCGGCACGAGCGGGCCGAGGTAGCGGACCTTGGGTCCCATGTCGCGGTGGGTCAGCTTGAACCAGGCGCGGGCGAAGGCGTCGGCGAACTGGTCCGGGTTCTCGTAAAACCGGCGCGAGATCTTCTCGTATTCCGGGTCGAACCGCAACGACAGGTCGGTGGTCAGCATGGTCGGACGGCGCTTCTTGGACGGGTCGTGCGCGTCCGGCACGTCCTCGGGCGCGTCCTTGGCCACCCACTGGTAGGCGCCGGCCGGGCTCTTCGTCAGTTCCCATTCGAACCTGAACAGGTTGTCGAAGAAGTGGTTGCTCCACTGCGTGGGCGTCTGGGACCAGGTGACTTCCGGCCCGCCGGTGATCGTGTCGGGACCGAAACCGGTGCCGTGGGCGCTCTTCCAGCCAAGCCCCTGATCCTCGATCGCCGCGCCCTCCGGGTCGGCGCCGACCAGAGACGGATCGCCCGCGCCGTGGGTCTTGCCCAGAGTATGGCCGCCGGCGATCAACGCCACGGTCTCCTCGTCGTTCATAGCCATGCGGTAGAAGGTCATCCGGATGTCCTTCGCCGCCGCGACGGGGTCGGGCTTGCCGTTCGGACCTTCGGGGTTGACGTAGATCAGGCCCATCTGGACCGCCGCCAGCGGATCCTCGAGCTCCCGCTCGCCGCTGTAGCGCGAATCGCCGAGCCAGGTGCCTTCCGGCCCCCAGTAGAGTTCTTCGGGCTCCCACACGTCCGCACGGCCACCGGCGAAGCCGAAGGTCTTGAAGCCCATCGTTTCCAGCGCGACGTTGCCGGTCAGGACCATCAGGTCGGCCCAGGAAAGCTTGCGCCCGTACTTCTGCTTGATCGGCCAGATCAGGCGACGCGCCTTGTCGAGGTTGGCGTTGTCCGGCCAGCTGTTGAGCGGAGCGAAGCGCTGCTGGCCCGCTCCCGCGCCGCCGCGGCCGTCGGTGATGCGGTAGGTGCCGGCGCTATGCCAGGCCATGCGGATGAACAGGCCGCCATAATGGCCGAAATCGGCCGGCCACCAGTCCTGCGAATCCGTCATCACCTTGCGCAGGTCCTCGATCACCGCGTCGAGGTCGAGGCTCTTGAACTCCTCGGCGTAGTTGTACGCCTCGCCCATCGGATCCGACAGGTTGGAGTTGCGGTGGAGCATCTCGATGTCGAGCTGTTCCGGCCACCAGTCGCGGTTCCTGTGTCCGCGGCGGCCGCCGCCGGTGAACGGGCACTTGCCCGCGCCTTCTTCAGTTCTAGCGTCCATTTCTGTCTCCCTGGTGTCCAGCGTTTCCGTTCGGACGTGATCCGTGCCGGTCCCGGCGGATTCATTTCCCGCGCGGCGGGCTGGTTGCAGCGCGAACGCCACGAAAGAGCCTCTGGCGGGCGAGTCCTCGATCCATCAGTTTGGAACATTTCCAAACTAGCGGTTTTGCTCCATCAAAACAAATTGAGTTTTCTATCGATTCCGATAGGAGACGGTTATGATCCGGGTGTCTGTCCGACAGATGGAATATTTCGGCGCGCTGGCCGAGACGCTGCACTTCGGACGCGCGGCGGCGCTGATGGGCGTCACCCAGCCGGCGCTGTCTGCGCAGATCGCCGAGATGGAGGAGCGGCTGGGCTGCCGCCTCTTCGAACGCGGCCAGCGCGGCGTGAAGATCACCGAGGAGGCGCGGCTCCTGCGGCCTCGCATCGAACGCATCCTGGCGGAGATCCGCGACGTCGAGGCGATTGCCCGGCGTGGGCGCAGGCCCATGCAGGGCCGCTTCCGCCTCGGCATGATCCCCACGATCGCGCCCTATCTTCTCCCGCGCATCCTGCCGGAGGTGAAAAGGCACTTCCCCGACCTCAACCTCGAACTGCGGGAGGCGGTGACGGGGACGCTGGTCGAGGAAACGATGCGCGGCAGGCTCGACGCTCTGCTCGCGGCCATGCCCATCGATGAGGAAGGATTGCGGGCCGAGCCGCTGTTCGAAGACCGCTTCCTTCTGGCGGTGCCGTCGGACGATCCGGAGTTCGTGTCGCCCCCGGTGCCGCCCGAGAGCCCCGCGCTGGAGCGCCTGATGCTCCTGGAGGAGGGGCACTGCCTGCGCGACCAGGCGCTTGCCGTGTGCGGCTCGGTCAGGCCGGTCTCGATGGCGAGCTATGGCGCGACGAGCCTGACGACGTTGCTCCAGATGGTTTCGCACGGTCTCGGGATCACGCTCATCCCGGAAATGGCGATCACGGCCGGCGGAGAGCCCCGCGACATGAAGATCGTTCCCTTCGCCGACCCGCAACCCTCGCGAACGATCTGCCTGGCGTGGCGCAAGAACAGCCCGCGCAACGACGAATGCCGGATGATCGCCCAATTGATCCGCGAGGCGAATCGCAGCGCGACGGGGGAACCGGGGCGAAATGCCGATGCGCTCACGCAGGCGTGAAAGACCCAACCAGCAGCGCGCCCTATCTGACCTTCAGACCCGATTTCCTTCAGGAGGCTGCAGATCATGCGAATTCGACCCGTTGTCATTGCCGCCCTTGCGGTTCCCCTCGTCGCTTCGAACGCTTCGGCGCAGAGCGCGACGGTGATCGGCAACGCAGGCACCACGCTGTCCGTGGCGCCGGTTACCGATTTCAACGAGCCGTGGGCAATGACCTTCCTGCCCGACGGAAACCTGCTCGTCACCGAGAAATCCGGAAACCTGCTCCTCGTCTCGCAGGATGGCGAGAAGACGAAAATTTCCGGCGTGCCGAACGTCGCCTATGGCGGCCAGGGCGGTCTGGGCGATATCGTCCTGCATCCGCAGTTTTCCGAGAACGACCGGGTATACATCTCCTTTGCCGAGCCGGGCGACGGGAACACACGCGGCGCGGCGGTGGCGAGCGCGACCCTGGTCCGTGACGGCGGTTCCGCGTCGCTGGAGAATCTGCAGGTCATTTGGCGGCAGCAACCGAAGGTGACCGGGGAAGGGCATTACTCCCACCGCCTTGCGTTCTCGCCCGACGGCGAGCACCTGTTCATCACGTCGGGCGAGCGTCAGAAGCAGACGCCGGCGCAGGACATGGAGGTCAACCTCGGCAAGATCATCCGTCTGGACCCGGATGGCTCCACTCCGGACGACAACCCGTTCCAGGATCAGGGCGAGCTTGCCCAAACCTTCTGGAGCGTCGGCCATCGCAACATGCTGGGCATCGCCTTCGACGGCGAGGGCCGGCTCTGGGCGCATGAGATGGGACCGCGCGGCGGCGACGAGCTGAACCTGATCAAGCCGGGTGAAAACTACGGATGGCCGGTCGTCTCGAACGGACGCAACTACAACGGCAGCGACATACCGGACCATCCGACCCGCCCCGAATTCGAGGCGCCGGAAGCATCCTGGACCCCGGTGATCTCGCCGGCCGGGCTCGTCATCTACTCGGGCGGCGTCTTCCCGGAATGGCAGGGTGATGCCGTGATCGGCGGCCTCAGCGCCCGCGCCATCATCCATGTCGAACTGGGCGAACAGGAGGACGGAACGCTCGCGGGCGAGGTGGAGCGCTTCGACATGGGCGCGCGCATCCGCGAGGTCGAGCAGGGTCCCGACGGCGCGCTCTGGGCACTGGAGGACCGCGCCGGCGGCAGGCTCCTCAAGCTGACGCCCGCCGACGCCGACTGAGCTTTTTTTCAGAGAATGTGGATCGCGAGCGCGATCCACATCGCGCCCAGCGCCAGGAAGCCGAGCGTGAAAGCCGGCTGGCGGAAGCGGATGCGATTGCTTGTGACGTGAATCCAGGCGTGCACGTAGCGCGAAAGCACGAACAGCCACGCCAGCGCCACCGCAACCGCTCCCGCAGCGCCCGTCGCGTAGAGCGCGAGGCAGCAAACGTGGAAGAGGACCGGCAGCTCGAACTGGTTCGTCAGGTTGTTGCGCACAAACAGGCTCTGCGCCGGCTCGTCCCGGTTTTCCCGGAACTGCGATACCCTGGCGCTGCCGGCCCTGACGGCTGACATGCGGCGCAGGAACATCATGAAGTAGACGCCGTAGACCAGCGCTACATGCGCGATCATCGGCCAGAAGATGGCGGTCTGGTTCATGCGGCTGCGGCCTTTCGAGGCGGTGCTCGGAGTGGGATCATTCCCACTCGATCGTGCCGGGAGGCTTGCTCGTCACGTCGTAAACGACGCGGTTGATGCCGCGGACCTCGTTGATGATGCGGGTCGCCGCGCGGCCGAGGAACTCCATGTCGTAGTGATAGAAGTCGGCGGTCATGCCGTCGACCGAGGTTACCGCACGCAGCGCGCAGACGAATTCGTAGGTGCGGCCGTCGCCCATGACGCCGACCGTCTGGACCGGCAGGAGCACGGCGAAGGCCTGCCAGATCGCGTCGTAGAGACCGGCCTTTCTGATCTCGTCGAGATAAATCGCGTCGGCCTCGCGCAGGATCTCGAGCTTCTCGCGCGTGATGCCGCCGGGGCAACGGATCGCCAGGCCGGGGCCGGGGAAGGGGTGGCGCCCGATGAAGCTCTCTGGCAGGCCGAGTTCCTTGCCCAGGATGCGCACCTCGTCCTTGAAGAGTTCGCGCAGGGGCTCGACCAGCTTCATGTTCATGCGGGCGGGTAGGCCGCCGACATTGTGGTGCGACTTGATCGTCACCGACGGGCCGCCGGAAAAGGAGACGCTCTCGATCACGTCGGGGTAGAGCGTGCCCTGGGCGAGGAAGTCGGCGCCGCCGAGCTTTCCTGCTTCCTCCTCGAAGACCTCGATGAAGAGGCGGCCGATCGTCTTGCGCTTCTTCTCCGGGTCGCTCTCGCCTTCGAGCGCGCCGATGAAGCGGTCCGAGGCGTCCACCAGGATCAGCGGCAGGTTGTAGTGCTGCCGGAACATCTCGACGACTTCCTGCGCCTCGTTCTTGCGCATGAGGCCGTGGTCGACGAGGATGCAAGTCAGCCGCTCGCCGATCGCCTCGTGGATGAGCAGCGCCGCGACGGAAGAATCGACGCCGCCCGACAGCGCGCAGATGACCTTGCCGTCGCCGACCTGACTACGGATCGCCTCGACCGCCTGATCGCGGTAGGCGGCCATAGTCCAGTCACCCGCGAGGCCGGCGACGCCGTGGACGAAGTTGGACAGCAGCCTGGCACCGTCGGGCGTGTGAACCACTTCGGGATGGAACATGATGCCGTACATTCGCCGGTCCGTATCGCCGAAGACGGCGAACGGCGCGCCGTCCGAGCGTGCCAGGATCTCGAAGCCCTCGGGCAGAGCAATGACCCTGTCGCCGTGACTCATCCAGACCTGATGGCGCTGGCCCGGTGCCCACATGCCGTCGAACAGCGGGCATTCCTTCTCGATTTCCACGAAGGCTCGGCCGAATTCGCGGTGGGGCGAGCTTTCCGCCTTGCCGCCCATCTGGACGCACAGCGTCATCTGGCCGTAGCAGATTCCCAGCACCGGCACGCCGGAATCGAAGACGACCTGCGGCGCGCGCGGGCTGCCGGCCTCACTGGTCGAGGCGGGGCCGCCCGACAGGATCACCGCCTTGGGCCTTGTCCGATGGAACGCCTCCTCTGCCGACTGGAACGGAACGATCTCGGAATAGACGCCGGATTCGCGCACGCGCCGAGCGATCAGCTGCGTGAACTGACTGCCGAAGTCGATGATGAGGACAGTGTCGGGATGGGCCGCGGTGTTCATGTCGAGCGCATAGAGAAACGGCCGCCAATAGGCAAGTCTCGCCGGCGCAGGGCAGCTCCGCTCAACAGGAAAACGCTCGTGGTCCCGGTTCGGACCGCAAGCGTCTCCCTGTTGGCCCGATCTTCGCGGAGCGTCAGACCGCCCGCGGAGGCTCGCCGCCCTTGGCGAGCAGGTCGCGGATCTGGGTCAGGAGCAATATGTCGGCCGGGGGAGGGGCGGGCTGCGCGGGCGTCGCCTGCGGTTCCTCCATGCGGCGGCGAAGGCTGTTCACGGCCTTGATCATCAGGAAGATGATCCAGGCAAGGATCAGGAAATTGATGATCACGGTGATGAAGTTGCCGTAGGCGAAAACCGCACCCTGTTCCCTGGCCGCTTCCAGCGTCGTGGCCGTGACACCGGATGCAAGGGGTATGTAGTAGTTCGAGAAGTCGACGCCGCCGAAGATCGCGCCAACGATCGGCATGATGACGTCGTCGGTCAGCGACTTGACGATCAGTCCGAACGCGCCACCGATGATGACGCCGACGGCGAGATCGATGACGTTCCCCTTCGAGATAAATTCCCTGAATTCCTTCAACATTGGACCCTCTCCTTTGAACCAGGCGGCAGAGCGGCGAATCCCGATCTGCCCGCGAACTATACGACAAGTCGCAGCCGCTGGATGCATGGGCCGCACGCGTTCCGGCGGATGATGCGGCGTGACGGGGCGTTTGCTTTTTGACGCGGAGTTGATGAACATCGGCGCCAGGAGGAACCGGCATGCACGGCTGGGTCGTCGTCATTATCGCTGTCGCCTACCTGACACTGCTCTTCGCGATCGCGAGCATCGGCGACCGCCGCGCCGCGCGCCTGCAGCCGGGCAAGCCTCGCCCGTGGATTTATGCCCTCAGCCTAGCGATCTACTGCACGTCCTGGACCTTCTTCGGCTCGGTCGGCCTTGCGTCGGAACGCGGACTTGAATTCGTCGCGATCTACATTGGGCCGGTGCTGGTGTTTCTATTCGGCTATCAGCTCCTGAACCGCATCATCCGTCTCTCGAAGGCCGAGAAGATCACCTCCATCGCCGATTTCCTGGCAGCGCGGTACGGAAAGAGCTTCGCGGTCGCCTCCATCGCGACCATCATCGCGACGATCGGCGCCATCCCGTACATCGCGCTGCAATTGAAATCGATATCCGGGTCGGTGAGCCTGATGGTGGAGCACTACAACGGCGCACCGCCATCGATCGATCTGATCATCGGTGACATTTCGTTGCTCGTGGCGGTGCTTCTGGCGCTGTTCGCGGTGCTCTTCGGCACGCGCCACGCCGATGCGACCGAGCACCAGGACGGCCTTATCCTCGCGGTCGCCGTCGAATCGGTGGTCAAGCTGGCGGCATTCCTGGCCGTCGGCGTAACCGTCGTCTTCTTCCTCTTCGACGGCCCGGCCAATCTGATCGCTGCGGTCAGGGCGAACGTCGAAGTGGCCGCTGCATCGGCCTACCCGACGTCCTTTGCCACCTGGTTCGTGTTGACGGGCCTCAGCGCCTTCGCGATCATCATGCTCCCGCGCCAGTTCTACGTAATGATCGTGGAAAACCGCGGCGCGTCGGAACTGCGCACCGCGACCTGGGTTTTCCCCGTCTATCTCGTGCTAATCAACCTCTTCGTCATACCGATCGCCTTCGCGGGGCTGGTCAGCGTCGGCGGCCAGACGAGCGCCGATCTCTACGTGCTGTCGCTGCCGTTGCTCACCGGGCACGACCTGCTTGCCGTTGCCGCCTTCATCGGCGGACTGTCGGCGGCGACCGCAATGGTCATCGTTGCGAGCGTCGCGCTCTCCATCATGATCTCAAACGACCTCGTCATCCCGCTGCTCTTCAGGCGCCTGCTCAGCGCCGGCCGCAGTGAAAACGAGAACTGGGCGCAGGTGATCATGAACGTGCGCCGAATGGCCATCTTCATCATCCTCTTCGCGGCGTTTCTCTACTACAGGGAATCGACCCACAATGCGCGGCTCGCGTCGATCGGCCTGATGTCCTTCGCCGCGATCGCGCAGTTCGCGCCCTGCTTCTTCGGCGGGCTGCTGTGGCGGCGGGCGAACGCGCGCGGCGCGATCATCGGGATGACCGCAGGTATCCTGACCTGGAGCTATACGCTCCTGCTTCCGTCACTGGCACCGGCCGATACGGCCTTCATCGTCCACGGCCCGCTCGGCCTGGAGGCGCTGCGGCCGCAAGCATTGTTCGGCGTCGTGGCGGAACCGCTCAATCACGGCGTCTTCTGGAGCCTGCTCCTGAACACCGCCGGCTACATCCTCGGGTCGCTTTCGCGCGCTGCGTCGCCGCTCGAGCGCATCCAGGCCTCGATCTTCGTGCCGCGCGAGGTCAGCCCGATGCCGAGCCTGCGTCGGTTCCGCACCGCCGTCACCGTCGATGATCTCAAGGACACGATCTCGCGCTATCTCGGCGCCGAGCGGACGGAGCGATCGTTCGAGACCTTCGGGCACAATTCCGGCCGGCGTATCGACGGGAGCGTGCCGGCGGACGTGACTGTGATCCGCTTTTCCGAGCAGTTGCTGGCAAGCGCCGTCGGTTCCTCCTCGGCGCGCCTGATCCTCTCCCTGCTGCTGCAGCGGCGCGACTCGACCGTCAAGGACGCGTTCAAGCTGCTCGACGACGCTTCCGAGGCGCTCCAGCACAACCGCGACCTGCTCCAGACCGCGCTCGACCAGATGGAGCAGGGGGTCACCGTGTTCGATCAGGATTTCCGCCTGATCTGCTGGAACCGCCAGTTCCGCCTGCTCTTCGACCTGCCGGACGAACTTGGCCAGGTCGGGGTCTCGATCGGTCAGGTGCTCGAGCATCTGGCGCGACGCGGCGACATCGCCCACGGGGCGGAAGGCCTGACGCTGGAGCGGCTCAATACCTTCGGCAATCCCTGGCAGATCGAACTCGCAGCAAGCGGGCGCATCATCGAGGTGCGTTCCAACCCGATGCCGGATGGCGGCATCGTGGCGACCTACGCGGACATCACCGCCCGCGTGCGCGCCGGCCTCGCCCTGAAGAGCGCCAACGAAACGCTCGAACAGCGCGTTGCCCGCCGGACCGCCGAACTCATGCAAGTCAACGAGGAACTGGCGCAGGCGCAGATGCTCGCCGAGGAAGCCAATCTCGGCAAGACGAAATTCCTCGCCGCCGCCGGGCACGACATCCTCCAGCCGCTCAATGCGGCACGGCTCTACTGTTCGTCGCTCCTGGAACAGGCAGGCAAGGGGTCGATCGGCTCTGCGGCGAGCAACATCGAATCCGCCCTCGAATCTGTCGAGATGATCCTCGGCGCGGTGCTCGATATCTCACGGCTGGATGCCGGTGCGATGAAACCGTCCGTCACGTCGTTCCGCCTGGACGGTCTCTTCCGCCAGATCGCGAACGACTTCCTTCCAATGGCACGGGAAAAGGGCCTGGAGCTGAAGGTGGTGCCCTGCTCATTGACCGTCTCGACGGACCGCAACCTCCTGCGCCGCCTGACGCAGAACCTTGTTTCCAACTCGATCAAGTATACCCGCCGGGGAACGGTGCTGGTCGGCGCGCGCCGCCGGGGGGACCTCGTCGAGATCCAGGTGCTGGATACGGGTATCGGCATCGCACCCGACAAACTCAACACCGTGTTCCGCGAGTTCACGCGTCTCGACGAGGGCATGCGCGAGGCGCAGGGGCTGGGGCTGGGGCTGTCGATCGTCGACCGCATCGCCCGGGTCCTCCGGCTCGAGATTCGCATCTCGTCCTACAAGGACCGCGGGACACGATTTTCGGTAATCCTGCCGATTGCAGCGCCACTCCACCAGGAGGCGACGGTGACGGCCATCGGTTCGGCCGCCGCGGGACGATCCCTCGACGGGCTGAAGGTGATGTGCATCGACAATGACGGACGCATCCTCGACGGAATGCGCCTCCTCCTCGAAGGATGGGGTTGCCGCGTGTCGACCTTCACCCACCTGCCGGAGACGAAGGAACTCATGCAGGCGATGCCGCCCGACGTGATCTTGGCGGACTATCACCTCGACAGGGACGACGGGCTGCACGTGATCCGCGCCCTGCGCGAGCGGTTCGGGGAAGGTATGCCGGCGGTGCTTGTGACCGCCGACCGGTCCTCGGAAGTGCGCGAGAAGGCCGGTTCGATCGACGTTCCGATCCTCAACAAGCCGGTGAAACCTGCGGCACTTCGCGCCGTACTGATGCGCAACCGCAAGCTTACGCCCGCGGCAGAATGAAGACACGGCGCCGGGCAGGTCGGCTGGGTCAGGAACCCGGGACCTGCTGCGCCTCGGAGCCAATGCGCGACAGCTGAATGACCGCCTGCGTGCGGCTGTCCACGTTGAGCTTCTGCAGCACGGCCGAGACGTGCGCCTTGACCGTCGCTTCCGAGACGCTGAGTTCGTACGCGATCTGTTTGTTCAGAAGCCCTTCGGCGATCATGCTCAGCACGCGGGCCTGCTGCGGGGTCAGCGTCTGGAGGCGCTGGATAAGGTCGGATATCTCGGGATCCATCTCCGCGCCGAGATCGACATCCATCGGGATCCAGACGCCGCCGGCGAGCACCGTCTCCACGGCCTTCCTGATCTCGTCCATGCTGGCCGACTTCGAGATGAATCCGGAAGCGCCGAGCTCGATCGCGCGACGGATGGTCTCTACATCGTCCCGCGCCGAGACGACGACGACGGGTGCAGCGGAATTGATGGCACGCAAGGCGACCAGTCCAGAGAGGCCGCTGGCGCCTGGCATCGTCAGGTCGAGAAGGACGAGGTCGATGTCGTCGGTGTTCGAGACGATCGTCTTGGTCTCGGCGAACGTGCCGGCCTCGAGGATGGTCGCATTCTCCGCGGTGCCCGCAAGCGTCTGCCTGAGGGCGCCGCGAAACAGCGGGTGATCGTCCGCGACGACGAATTTCAACTCCGGTGCCAAAGGCGCCCTCCCATGCCCGGCTCCGACTCTTCTCGCACGCCGGTCGGATAACGGGAAGGTGATTATGCGGGCTCGCCCGGCGAATTCAAGCAGATAGGCGGAACGGATCACCCGCGGTCGCGCGGAAGATACGTTTCGGATGGAACAGAACACGTGTTTCGGGATTTCTGCTGGCAAATCGCCAATGTCGGAGGCCGGGTATGGAGCCCGTCAGGCACGTCGCCGAGATCTGCGTCGGGAGAGCAGTGCTCTTCGGATCATTGGCCATCATATTGCTGATGGTGGCGTTTTCCTTCGATCCCGTGCTAGCGTTCAAATGCGGTGCCATCACCACGCTTCTCATGTCCGCCATACTCACCTTCAAGGCCCTGCAGGCCCACGCCGTGCCACCGAGGCGGACGGAGGCCTGGATCTACCTGGACGAAAGGTGGAGGCCATCTTGCGAGCGTTCGAACCGCATGTTTTCGACCGTCCTGCGCGAGGTGTACGCCTTGTTCGCCAGGACGACGTTGATCGCCGCGTGCGGGTTCTTCGCGTCCTCGCTGCTGCTGGACCTGCTCGGCGTTCAGCCGTTCGCCTTTGCCGCGCACTAAAAAGCTCGGTCTCCGTCGTCGCGTTTCCCATTGCAAGAGTCCGAATTCCCGTTCCGCTTCAATGCCCTCCTTCTGATAAGAAGCCGTGCGAAAGATGGGCGAGAGTCGGGGCAAGGAAATGCAAGAGCAGGCATCTGGCGGGAGCGCGGCTTCGGTGGGACCATTCGCGGAGACGCACCGCTCATTCGTCAACACATGGGAATGCGACGACAACGACCACCTCAACGTCCAGTTCTACTTCAAGCGATTCGACGAGGCCGCGCGGCTCTTTGCCGGCATGCGCGGCGGCCGCATCGATGGACCTTTGCCGGCAACCCGCCACGTGCGTTTCCACGCCGAATTGCGCGCCGGTACGATCACGCGTACGCGGTCAGGCGTAATTGCGGATGGACCATTCGCGGGCCATTCCGTTCATCTTCTGGACAATCTGTTGACCGGCAAGCTCGCGGCCTCCGCGCTCGATGCGCCCTGCCAGGGAATTCCCACAGGTTTCGAGGTGCAAGCGGTCGCGGCCCAGAATGCGGTTCCGCGCGGCCTCGAGGTCGGGGTGGCAATGCCGATACCGGGTGAGGAAATGCTGGCACGTGGCGGGCTGATCTCCCAGCGTACCATCGTCGCGCCAGCGGAATGCGACGCTGCCGGGGATTTTCTCGAACAGTTCTACATCGGCCGTTTCACGGACGCGGCTCCCCATGTCTGGGAACGGGCGGGGGTGGGGATCGCGCTTCTTCAGGCGCGAAACATCGGCCGGGTCGCTCTCGAAATGAAAATTACCCACCACATGCCGGCCCGGGCAGGCGAGGGGCTCGTGCTCTACTCGCTGCCTTTGCGCCCCGGCGGCAAGACGCTGCACCTGCGCCATGAACTCGTCCGCCTCGGCGACGGGAAACCGATCGCGACGGGGGAGGTGGTGGCCATTCTCCTCGACCTGTCGACGCGGCGGACCGTGCCGCTGCCGTCCGATTGACAGGCAGCGGTCAGGTACGCTCCGGCGCGGGCTTCTCCTCGCGCTCGAACTCCCGAACTATTCCCATGAAGCTGCGGAAGAACCGCTCCATGTAGCTGAGCGACTTCTCGAACTCGTCCTCGGTGGGCAGCCCGCCGACAGCGTCTTGCCGTCCGGTCTCGAGCGCAGCCAGCCGTTTCTCAAGTCCGTCAAGCCGGTCCTGCATCTCCTCCATGTCGGCCTGCAGGGCCCCGCGCTCGTCGGCCGCGAGCTTGCAGACCAACTGACCGCTTCTTTCGGTGCAGATCGACATCGCCCCGGTCATCTTGTCCATCCGGACATAGCCGTCGTCGGTCCGCTGGAGCGTGTAGCGGCTATCGTCCTGGGCCTGCGCGCCGGCCGTTCCCAGCGCCAGCACCGATGCGATCAAGATCGTGCGCATGAAGTCCTCCTGTTGCCCGCGACAGATGATGCATGGGAATGCGCCGGAAATGGGTTGTAGCGGCGGTCGCAGCCATTCCCTCGTCAGCGAAATGCTTCTATAGGGCGGCCATGACCGAACCAATCTACAAGATCTGCCCTTCCGCGATGTGGCACGAGGCCGAACGGAACGGCTCATTCACCGGAGCGCCGATCGACGTGGCCGACGGCTTCATCCATTTCTCGACCGCCGCTCAGGTCGAGGAGACCGTAGCCAAACATTTCGCAGGGCAGGCCGATCTGGTCCTCGTCGCCGTCGATCCGGACCGTCTGGGCGAACAGCTCAAGTACGAGGTTTCGCGCGGCGGCGCGCTGTTCCCGCATCTCTACGCTTCGCTCTCCACGCATAACGTTCTATGGGTGAAGCCGCTGCCGCTCGGACCCGACGGGCGTCACGTCTTTCCGGACCTCATTGCGTGAGAAGTCTGCTCGAGGTGGCCGGGCGGCGGGCCCTCTTCGCTTTCGATCCGGAAACGGCGCACGGACTGTCGATCACGGCCTTGAAGACCGGACTGCCGCTCGGTCACCGCGCCGCACCCGATCCCCGGCTGGCAGTCCGGCTGGGCGGTCTGGAGTTCCCCAATCCTCTGGGAATGGCCGCGGGCTACGACAAGAATGCGGAAGTTCCCAATGCACTGCTCGGGCTGGGCTTCGGCTTCGCGGAGGTCGGAACCGTAACGCCGCTGCCGCAACCCGGCAATCCGAGGCCGCGCATCTTTCGCCTGACGCGCGACCAGGCCGTCATCAACCGTCTCGGCTTCAACAACGAAGGCCACGAGGCGGCATTCCGGCGGCTTTCGTCCCGGCGGGGCCACAAAGGCATCGTCGGCGTCAACATCGGCGCCAACAAGGATACCGCCGACCGGGTCGCCGACTACGTCGCCGGCGTCTTCCGCTTCGCGCCGCTCGCCACGTATCTGACGGTCAACATCTCATCGCCAAACACGCCGGGCCTGCGCAACCTGCAGGGACGGGAGCAACTTGCCGAACTCCTGCTGCGCGTCGCAGAGGCTCGCCGATCTTCGGCCGCGCCGGCTGTCCCGATCCTCTTGAAGATCGCGCCCGACCTGCATGAAGGCGACCTCGACGACATCGCCGCCGAAGTGGAAGCGAACGGGATCGACGGCATCATCGTCTCGAACACCACCCTTTCGCGGGCCGGCCTCCGTGCTGACGCACAGACGAACCAGTCGGGGGGACTGTCGGGAAGACCGCTGTTCGGCCGCTCGACGGCGGTGCTCGCCCGCATTCGCAAGCGCGTGGGCGCGCGAACGATCTTGGTCGGCGTCGGCGGAGTCGACTCGGCCGAGACGGCACTGGAGAAGATCCGGGCGGGCGCCGATCTGGTGCAACTCTACACGGCAATGATCTATGCCGGGCCATCGCTGCCGGGGCGGATGGTCAAGGGGCTGTCGGCCTACTGCGACCGGGAGGGGCTCACCTCGCTTGGCGAAATCCGCGACAGCCGGGTCGACCACTGGGCGGCACAGCCGATCGGCTGATCAGCGGCGCTCCTCGGGCGGGAACGGCGCCGACGCGAAGGTCTCCCGCATCCGGAACGGCAGGATCGCCGTGAGGCTGAGACCCCGCGCAATCAGGAAGACGTGCAGCGCCGCCCACAGCCCGGTGTTTCCGTAAAGCGCGGTCAACCCAAAGAGCGCCGCGACGTAGAGCACAAAGGACAGGAGCATCATGTTGCGCATGTCGCGCGACCACGTCGCGCCGATGTAGACGCCGTCCATCTGGAAGGCGAGGACGCCCGACACGGCTGTCAGCGCGGCCCAGGGCAGGTAGGCGGACGCCTGTTCGCGCACGTCCGCCGCGGTGGTGATGAACGCCACCAACTGGTCGCCGAAGATCAGGACGACCGCCGCGACAAGCCCCGACAGGGCAAATCCCCAGAACGAACTCAGCCTCACGCTGTCCGCGAACGCCTTCCGTTGGCCGGCGCCCACTGCGCGTCCGGCGAGCTGTTCCGCAGCGGTTGCGAAGCCGTCGAGAAAGTAACCCGCCACGAGGAAGAAATTCATCAGCACGGCGTTGGCCGCGAGCGTCAGGGTCCCGAGCTGGGCGCCTTGGCGGGCAAACAACGCGAATGCGAAGAGGAGGACGAAGGAGCGGATCATGATGTCGCGGTTCACTGCGATCATGCGCCTGAGCGCGATCCGATCCAGGAGTTCCGAAAGCGGCAGGCGCGGCAATTTTCCGAAACGCTTCAGTACGATGCTGAGGCCGACGATGGAGGCGATCAGCTCGGCCCAGACGGTGCCCCAGGCGACGCCTTCCAGACCCCATCCGAGGACCAGCCCGAGCCATATCGAAAGAGCGATGTTGGCGCCGTTCAGCAGGATCTGGAGGAACAGGCCGAGCATGCCTTCGCCCCGGCCGAGCACGTAGCCGAGGATGGCATAATTGGCGAGCGCGAAGGGTGCGCAGATGAGGCGGATGATCACGTAGCTCTTCATCGCCTCGGTCACGGCGGGACCGCCGTCGATGAACAGCGCGCCAATCCACGCGATCGCCGGGCCGACGAGGGCGAGAACGACGCCGATGCCGATCGAGATCGCAAACGCGCGCCAGAACCATGCCTGCTCGGCGCGCCCGTCGCCGCGTCCGTAGGCCTGGGCCACCAGACCGGTGGTGCCGGACCGCAGGAAGTTGAAGGTAGCGAACACCAGATCGAAAACGATCGCGCCGGCCGCAAGCCCTCCCAGAAGAGCGGCGTCGCCGAACTGGCCGACCACTGCGGTGTCCGTGATGCCCAGAAGGGGAGTTGTCAGGTATGCCAGCGTCATCGGGACCGCGATCGAGAGCACGAGCCGATGCGTCACCATGAAGGTATTGCCGTCGCGAGGCACAGGGGCGACTTCGAGGGGCTGCTTGCCGAGAGCGTCTTCCATCCGGGTTCCTTCGACGAGACAGGGAGGTTCTAGAGTGCGGCGATGCGGCGCGATAGTATGTGCGCTCTTTTCTTCCTCGCGCACGAGACCTAGCTAAGGCTGGATGCCGCTCGATATCGTCCACCACCCCGACTACGACGCGAAATTTCCTGCCCATCACCGGTTTCCGATGGGCAAGTACCGCTTCCTCATGGAATCGCTGGAGCGGCGAGGGTTGACCGCCGACGGCGCGCTGCACGTGCCCGAACCCGTCGGTGCCGAGATCCTCGGGCTGGCGCACGATCCGATCTATGTCGAACAGGTGCTTTCTGTATCGGTGCCGTCGCCGATCGAGAAGGAGATCGGCTTTCCGGTCGACGAACGGATCGCCCGGCGCGCGCATCTGGCCGTGTCCGGCACCTTGCTGGCGGCGAGGATGGCGCTTGCCATGGGCATCGCCTGCAACACGGCGGGCGGCAGTCACCATGCGAGGCGGGCGCAGGGCGCGGGATTCTGCACCTTCAACGACGTCGGCGTCGCGGCGAGCGCGCTGCTGGCGGAGAGAGCGGTAAGGCGCGTGCTCGTCGTCGATCTCGACGTTCACCAGGGGGACGGCACGGCCGACATCTTTGCCGACGAACCGCGGGTGTTCACTTTCTCCATCCATGGCGAGCGGAACTATCCCGCCCGGAAGATCCCTTCCGATCTCGACATCGCGCTGCCGGACGGCACCGGCGACGAGGCCTATCTGCGCAAGCTTGACCAAATCCTGCCGCTGCTCACCGATTACGCGCGGCCGGACCTCGTCTTCTACAATGCGGGCGTCGATGCGCACGAGACCGACCGTCTCGGCAAGTTGGCGCTCACCGACGACGGGTTGCGCCGGAGGGATACCGCAGTGATCGGGCATTTCCGCCGCGGCGGCGTACCGGTCTGCGGCGTCATCGGCGGCGGCTATTCGACCGACGTTCCCGCTCTCGCCGAACGGCACGCCATCCTGTTCGAGGTCGCGGCGGAATTCGCCGATGCCGGCGCTGCGGAGCCCGTCAGCGCCTGAAGCTCAGCAGGCGCAGGACGATGAAGGCGGGGATGACGATCGCGGCGCCGAGTACGATGTAGCCGGCGAAGCGGCCGAACGCATCGAATCCGAGATGCCAGATGTCGAGCACGGCTTCACGCAGTGCGTACCAGACGTCGAGTGGCGACCAGCCGAACATGTTCATGACGAACCCGACGATGAACGACACCACAAGGAGCTTGATGAGCACTCGCAGCGGGCTGTCGCCGAGGAAGCGTGAGACGGGTCCGGACATTTTCCAAGCATTCCCTGCGGTGCGATTCATGTCGCCGCCACATAGACACTGCTCCCGACCGCATCAAGGCGGGCGGCGGATCATCCGCGAGGCGATCATTCTCGCAACCGGCGGGCCAAGCAGCAGAACGATAAGGAAACGAGTCATCTGGAACGTCATCACGAAGGAAATGTCGACGTTGCGCGAGGCCGCCGCGATTATCGCGACCGAGTCCATTCCGCCGGGGCTGGTGGCAAGGAAGGCGGTCAGCGGATCGACCCCTAGCAGAGACGACAGAGCCGCGCCTATGGCCGCGCAGAAGGCGATGAGCAGAAGGATCGCCGCGAGGATCTGCGGAAGTGTCCGCGCGGCGTGGGCGAGGATCGGACGCGTGAACTTCAGGCCGATCCACCATCCCACGAAGGCATAGCTTACCGCGAGCAGCCATTCGGGGAGTTGCAGGTCGAGCCCCGCGCCGAGGTGCAACGGTACGCCGATGACGAGCGGTCCCAGAAGCGTCCCGCCGGGGATACGCGACAGCTTTCCCAGGAACGCGCCCGCGAGCGCCACGACGAGCGTGGTGGCAAGATCCGGCAGGAGCAGCGGCGGGAACCACTCGATGGGTGGAGACGCGACGCCCGACACGTCGACCCAGATGCGCGCGATGAGTGCCGCCGAAATCGACACGAATATCACGCGGAGATACTGCATGAAGGCGACCAGGCGGGCATCGGCACCGAACGCGTCTGCCATGAGGACCATGGCGCTCGCGGCACCCGGGGCGGAACCCCAGACAGCGGTGGTGCCAGGCAGCGATCCCCAGCGGCCCACCATGGCGCCCAGGAGGCTCGACGCGGCTAGCGTTGCGAGTACGGCTCCCAGGATGATCGGCCACTGGTCCAGCAGCGCGCCCGCCATGTCCGGCCGGATGGCCGCGACGATCATCGCGCCGATGATGCCCTGGGCGGCCACGAAGAGCTGCTCCGGCGGCCTGATCGTCGCGCCGTTGACGCCGAAGAGGACGCCGGCCAGCATCGGGCCGACCAGAAGCGCGGCTGGCAGCCGTAGCAGTTCCAGCCCGGCCGAGATCGCGGCGGAGATCGCGAGCAGCAACGCCCATTGCAGGGGCGAGGGCAGTCGGGCAAGGCGAGGGATGTCTTGGTCCTGGGAAAGGGTCATCGGCGGGGACTGGGGATGCGGGACCCCTTATGGCGCTTCCCGGCGCGACTGCCAATGGAACGAAGGTTCACGATCGCCCCCAGGCTTCGATTTTCTCGAAGAGATGACGCGGGACGGACAACCCCTCCTGGCGTGCCCTCAAACGGGCGGCGGCCTTCGTGCGCCCCGGCACGTGCACGCCCTTGGCCGCCAGTCGTCCGGCATGCGTCCGGAGCCTTTCGGGAAAATCCTGACCGAAGGCGGACGGTTCGATGGCGATGACGAACAGTCCGGTTCGCGGCGAGCGGTCTCCTTCGGATATGGAGGGCGCGTCGAGCGACCAGTTCGCACCCGTCAGCCCGGCCGCGAGGATCTCAACCATCAGCGCGATGTTGGCGCCGCGCGAACCGCCGAAGGCCACGAGTGCGCCCTTCACGGCCTCCGCCGCGCTCGTGGTCGGGCGCCCCTCGGCGTCGACCGCCCAGCCCTCCGGTATCTCCTCGCCCCGGCCCGCGGCGCTCCTGACCTTCGCGAAGGCCGTCGGGCTGGTCGCCTGGTCGATGAGCAGCATGTCGCCGTCGGGCATCGGCGCGGCAAAGGCCAACGGATTGGTGCAGTAGACCGGTTCCCTGGCGCCGGAAACCGTCATCAGCCGGGGACCGTTGGTGGCCGCGAGTGCCACCAGTCCATCTTCGGCGAGCCGTTGCACAAAATAGCCGAGGGATCCGCAGGTGAATGCGTTCTTCTGCGCGAAGACGGCGATGCCGAAGCTTCGTGCCGCCTCCACAAGCTTTTCATAGGCGAGATCGAAGCCGAGATGGGCAGTGCCGCCGCGTGCATCCACGTGGACGACGGCTGGCAACGGCCGCCCGATCTCCGGCACGGCCTTGCCGTCGATGCGGCCCTCGCGCAGGGCATCGAGATAGAGCGACAGGTGCGCCATCCCGACAGCATGGTTTCCCTCCGCATCCGCCGCCACGCTCGCGCGGGCAAGCGCCGTGGCCGCGGCCTCGCTCGCGCCTGCACGCAACGCCGCCTCGCGACAGACGGCCTCGCACTGTTCGATCAAAAGGTGGATCTTTTCGGACATGACCGGGTGATAGCCGCAATCCTCGACAGCAGGGAGAGGAAACAAGTGCCGTCGGGCGGCGTTCCCCAGTTCGTTTGACAATCGCAGCTGCAAATCTGCTAACTGCCCCACCATGACACCGCTATATCCGGAATCCGCATGACCAACGTCGCATTGACCGGCCTCGCCCGGGATCTCGCCCGCAGGGCCGAGGAGGGGCGCCCCGTGCGGATCGGCGTCATCGGTTCCGGGGAGATGGGAACCGACCTGGTGACCCAGGGCATGCTGATGAAGGGCGTCGAAATCTGCGCCATCTCGACCCGCCGTCCGCACACCGCCCGCGCAGCCATCCGCATCGCCTACGGCGACGAGGCGATGGCCCGCGAGGCTGATACAGCGTCCGGTCTCACCGCGGCGATCGAGGCCGGCCGGATCGGCATCACGTCGAACGAACTGCTCGTGACGAACCCTCTGATCGACGTGGTGATCGACGCCACAGGCAAGCCCGGCGTGGCGGCCGACTTCGACCTCATGGCCATGGAGCACGGCAAGCACGTCGTGATGATGAACGTCGAGGCCGACGTCACCATCGGCCCCTACCTCAAGCACCAGGCTGACCGGCTGGGCGTGATCTATTCCGTCGGCGCCGGCGACGAGCCTTCCTCGTGCATGGAACTGATCGAGTTCGCGTCCGCCCTCGGCTATACGATCGTGTCGGCCGGCAAGGGCAAGAACAACCCGCTCGACCACGACGCTGTACCTGACGACTATGTCGAGGAGGCGACACGGCGCAACATGAACCCGCGCATGCTGGTCGAGTTCGTGGACGGGTCCAAGACCATGGTCGAGATGTGCGCGATCGCCAACGCGACCGGCCTCGTGCCCGACGTGCCCGGCATGCACGGCCCGAATGCCGGCCGCG
Organism: Aquibium pacificum; assembly: GCF_040839445.1. NCBI lineage: Bacteria > Pseudomonadati > Pseudomonadota > Alphaproteobacteria > Hyphomicrobiales > Phyllobacteriaceae > Aquibium > Aquibium pacificum. Next base: position 473,876 of record NZ_JBDPGJ010000001.1, read on the forward strand.
ACGATCTGGCGAAGGTGCTGATCCCGCGGGCGGACGGAGGCGTTCTCTCACGCAAGGGCGTGGTCGACTACACGATCGGCAAGGGCGTCGCGCCCGGGGTCTTCGTGGTGGTCGAGGCCACACATCCGCGCATCATCGAGCGAATGGACGATCTGCACGTTGGGAAGGGGCCGTATTATGCGTTTCACCGGCCCTACCATCTGACCTCGCTGGAAGTGCCGCTGACTGCCGCGCGCATCATGCTGACCGGCAGGCCCGACATGGTGCCGCTGCCGCGGCCGGTCGCGGAAGTCTGCGCCGTCGCCAAGCGCGACCTGAAGCCGGGCGAGACTTTCGACGCGATAGGGGAGACCTGCTACCGCTCCTGGACGATGCGCGCCGAGGAATCGCGCGCCGCGCGTGCGGTGCCTGTCGGCCTGCTCGAAGGTGGCAAGGTGCTGCAGGCGGTGCGCAAGGGCGAACTTCTCACCGCCGACAACGCCGCGCCGGACCGCTCGACACGTCTCTGGGCCCTGAGGCAGCGGCAGGACGAGATGCTCCACGGCAAGGCAGGCTGACACCATGCCCGGGCGCGTCGTCCTTCTCAACGGGGTGGGCAGCGCCGGCAAGAGTTCGATCGCCAAGGCGCTGCAGGCGATTGCCACGACACCCTTCCTGAACGTGCAGATGGACGCCTTCCTGGACATGCTGCCGGAGGCGCTACAGGATCATCCCGAGACCTTTCGATACCGGACCGTGACCGAGGACGGGCACAGCGCCGTCGCCATCGAAACGGGTCCGCTGGGCGCTCGCCTGCTGCGAGGAATGCGTGAGGCGGTCGCGGCGATGGCACGCGCAGGCAACGATCTCATCGTCGACGACGTGCTGATCGGAGAGAGCGACGACGTCTATCGCCAACTCCTCGAGGGAGTGACATTTCATGCCGTCGGCGTCTTTGCTCCGCTCGAGGTGCTGGAAGCACGCGAAAGCGCACGCGGCGACCGGCTTCCCGGGCTTGCCCGCTGGCAGTTCGGCCGAGTTCACCGCGACATGCAGTACGATCTCAAGGTGGATACCTCGACCGCCTCCACCATGGAGTGCGCCTTGGCCATCAAGGATCGCCTCGGGCTTTAGCCCCGCCAGGGGACCCAGTGCGTCAGCTCTTGCCCAACTCTTCACCGCGCGCACGAGCGGCTTCCACGGCATCCGCCACCAGCGACTTCAGGCGATCCCCGCCCATCAGCACGCCGAGTGCCGCCGCCGTCGTACCGTTGGGGCTGGTCACCTGCTCGCGAAGCCGTCCCGGTTCCTCGCCGCTTTCGCGGGCAAGGCTGGCGGCACCGTAGACCGTCTGCATGGCGAGCAATTTCGCCACCTCCGCCGGCAGCCCCGCCTTCTCTCCGGCCGCCGCAAGGCATTCGATGAAGTGGAAAACGTAGGCCGGACCGGAGCCCGAAACCGCGGTGACCGCATCCATCAGCCTTTCGTCGTCGATCTCTGCGACCTCGCCGCTCGCCGACAGGAGTTCGGAGACGAATGCCTTTGTCTCGGCCGAGACGCTGCCATTGGCGTAGACGACCATCATCCCCTTGCCGATCGCAGCGGGCGTGTTCGGCATGCAGCGGATGATCGGGACGTCGCTTCCGAGCAGGCTTTCGAGTGCCGCCACGCCGGTCCCGGCGGCGATGCTGACGAAGGCGGCCTTGTCCGTGAAGCGACGATAGGCGGGAACGACGTCCCGCATCATCTGCGGCTTCACCGCGAAGATCACCACGGTCGGATCAATGCCGGCGGGAACGTCGTCGGCGGAAGCGGCGACGGCGACGCCGAGCTTCGCGGCGCGCTCGCGCAGCGCCTCGTTCGGCTCGATCGCGAAGACCTCGCCGGGTACCAGCTTGCCGGAACGCACCCATCCGTCCAGCATGGCGAAGCCCATGTTGCCGCAGCCGACCAGAAGCAGTTTGACGCTCATGATTGCTTTCTCCGTTCGATGGCGGGTTAGCACCCGAACCGAAGGCAGCGCAACGGCGTCAGTCGGGGACCTTCCGGTGAACCGGGAACCGCGCCACGAATCTGAGGCCGAACGCCGAAAGCACGAGGAAGAGCCAGACCGGGTCGGCCCTTCGAAAGAAGAAGCTCTCGAGGAACGCGTTCAGCGAGGTGAAGATCAGGATCATCATGAACAGGTCGGCGAGGAACACGTTCTCCCTCCGGTGGCTGACGCGCAGGAAATCCACCATCGGCACCACGAGGAAGGTCATGACCGCCACGACGAGCGCGGGCAGGCCCATGAGAACGGCGATATCGAGATAGCCGTTGTGGCCGTGCACGATGTTGCGGATATCCCAGCTGCGGTCGAACGGCTGATCCTGGTTGAGGAGGAGCGGCGTTCCCCAGAAGCTCTCGTAGCCGTATCCGAACCATGGGCGGTTCGCCAGCATGTCGAGTGAAAAGCTCCAGAGCGCGGTCCGGCCCGTGTAGGTCAAGCCGGGCGAGAGCTGCTGGGACAATTCCCACAGCGGGCGTGAGATCACGATGCCGACGGTGGCGACGGCGGACAGTATCAAAGCGACGGCGAAGATGACCGGGACGAGCCGGCGCATACCGAAGATGCTCGGACCCATCACCATGACGATCGCCAGTGGCACGATCCCCGCCGTCGTCTTCGACCCGGTGTTCGACAGGAAGTACAGGGCGGTGACGAAGAGGATGAACCCCGACCGGCGTCTGCCGCGGCGAAAAAGATAGAGTCCGGCGAAAGACAGGGCCGCCATCACCGGGCCGGCTACGTTTTTGTGCGAAAACAGTCCCCGCCAGAGACCGGCGTGCTGCGGTTCGGCGGAAGCCGACGTGTGGATGGCGATGCCCGGATAGAGGAAGAGGCCGGCATAGCAGAGAACCACGACCAGGATTCCCGCGACTCCCAATACGGTAGAGAATGAGTCGGCGTCGCGCGGAACGGTCAGCACCGCGGCAACGGTGATGATGCCGATGAAGGTGAAGAGGGCGGTTCGAAAGGCCCCCATCGGGTCCGTCGCGTTGAGCACCGAGAGCATGAAGAAGGCCATCATCAGCAGCCACCAGGGGCTGAGGAGGGACGTCAGCACGCGCCGGTCCACGAAGGCGAAGAGGCTGAAGACGGCCGCGGCGCCGAGGGCGCTGAACCCGATCTGGTTGACGATGTCGCCACCCGCCGCTTCAGGGCCGGCAGGATCGAACGGCCGGAAGGAAATCATGATGATCGCGAACAGGATGGTGGCGATCACCGTCGCTACGGTGCGCCGCGAAATCCGCGAGGCGATCGCCGCCGCGTCAGTTCTTTTCAGCGTGGCGGTATTGTTCATTCGCATAGCCGAATTCGGCCAGGATCCGGCCGAGCGCCACGTGGACGGGATAGAGTGCTGCCGACATCGAACCGGTGCGTAGAAGACTGGCGGTTGCCCTGAGCGGTGACGCCGCCAGCAGCGCGAGGCTCTTCGCCGCCACTCGCAGAGACCCGAAAGGGCTGCCGGCGCGCTTTCTCTTTTCCACCAGTGTCGAGATCACCCCGTTGCGGAGCGAGCGCGAGCGGATCCATTCGTTTTCGAGCCGTCTGTCGGGGATCGTCTCCACCACCACCGCTTCCGCGCACCAGCCGAGATTGAAGCCCTTGGTCGCGGCGCGGCTCAGGAAATCGGAATCGCCGCCGCCCATGAAATTGAACAGAGGATCGAGGAAGGGGCGAGGCATGGCATCCAGCACGCGTTTCGAAACGAGAAGATTGCCGGAGGAGTAGAGGGCATCGACGCGGCCCGTTTCGCCGTAGGGCGGCGAGAAGACGGGGTGGTTGCGCCAGTGATCGCTGTCGGGGCGCGCGAATTCCGGCACCTGCGGACCGCCGACGATGTCGGCGTCCAGGCTTTCTGCTGCCGCGCACATTCGTTCGAGCCAGTCGTGGCGGGCGATCTCGTCATCGTCGATCACCTGCACGTAGCGCAGATTGGGGAACTCCGAGAGCGCGGTCGACCAGCCGGCATTGTAGGCGCAGCAGTTGCCGCGCTCGTGGGCGATGATGAGGACGCCCCTCACTGTTCCGTTTTCGAACAGCGGTGCGGCGGCATCGGCTCCGGCGTGCCGTTCTGCGTCATTCTCCATGACCACGAGCGCGAACTTGCGTGCCGTCGCCTGTGCCATCACGGATTCGATCGTTGCGAGAAGCTGCTCGGGTCGCTTGTAGGTGGGCAAGGTGACTGCGATCTCGATGGAATCGCGCGAAAGCCCGGGAGACCGGGCTACGACCGTGATGTTCTCGGAACTGGAGATCGGCGGCATCTGGGCACCTGGCTGCGCTTGGCTCCATAAAGCGCATCCCCTGTTAAGACATGGTTAAGCAATGGAGGAAGAAGGCGGACAGGCGAGCCGCGAATCCGGTTCCTGCGGCATGGCGATTGCGTGGCTTAAGCAAGATTTCACAGCGTCACGCTATCGGAAGACATCAGGTAACCGACATGCATCTCATCTTCGTCACATCGCTCGTCCCCGACGGGGAACCCGGGACCGGATACGAGATCGCCAGCGCGGCGATCATCGCCGCTCTGCGCCGTGCGGGTGCGCGTGTCACGATCCTCGGCTACTCGTGGCCGGGCAGGCCGCCGTCCGATCCGGAGAACACCGTTTCGCTCGGAGAGATCAACGTCCGCACGGAAGGTGCCCCGGCGCTTCAGAAGGCGAAATGGTTGGCGGAAGCGCTGATGTCGGGCGTGACCTTCGCATCCGCAAAGCTGAGAGCGACGAACGAAGCGGACGTTCGTAGCGCGCTCCAGCGGGTCGGTCCCTTCGACGCCTATGTCATCAACGGCGTGCAACTGGTGGGCGCGTTCGAGACCCTGTTCTCGGACAAGCCCTCGATCTTCATCGCCCACAATGTCGAGCACCGTTCCGCCGCGGAGAACGCCGAGGCCGTCCAGGACATCGTGCAGCGCATACTGTTCACGCGCGAGGCACGCTTGCTCAGGCAGATCGAGGCGCGGCTTTGCCATCGATCCAGCTTCACCTTCACGCTCGCCGAGGAAGACCGTGCCGCCCTCGGCGTGGCCAGCGAGGATCGTTCGGCGGCGCTTCCGCTCGTGACCCGGCCGTTCGTTGAGGAAATGCTGGCCAGCCGCGAGATCGCCTGCGACGCCGCTCTCATCGGAACGTGGAGCTGGCAGCCGAACCGCATCGGCCTGGAATGGTTTTTGCGGGAGGTGACACCCTGGCTCCCGAGAAACTTCCGGACGCAGGTGGCGGGACACATACCGGCGGGGCTGAAAGCCCCGTATGGCGTCGAATTTATCGGGCGGGTGGAGGATGCGAAGGCATTCGTCCGGGGCGCGGCGGTGCTGCCGCTGATCGCACAGGCGGGCACGGGCGTCCAGCTAAAGACAATCGAGGCGTTCGAGCTCGGCCTGCCCTGCATCGCGACGTCGCGCTCGCTGCGAGGCATCAGCTATCTTCCCGCCAATTGCCGCGTTGTGGACGATCCGTCGGCGTTCGCGGCAGCGCTCGCGGAGGCGGCGTCGGAGAGAATGCCGGACGTCGACGGACGCCAGTTCCACCAGGCGCAACTGCGCGCGCTTGACGAAAAGATCGTTCTGGGTCTTTCCAAGCTCGCCTCTACCCGCGGAAAGGCCGCGGCATGAATATTCAGAGCGTCCGGCACCTCAGCTCTCCTGTCGCGGAAACGCGGCCGACGCGGAACATCCTCGGCGTCGATGTCGCACCTCTTTCCTGGAGCGAAGCGATCGACGTTCTGGAGCGCCGCATGAGGGAGCGGCGGTTCACGAAGGTCGGGTTCCTCAACGCCCATGCCGCCAATTCGGCGTCCGCCGATCCCGCATACGCAGCGGCGATGCAGGACTTTATGGTGCTGCCCGACGGCGTCGGCGTCGACATGGCATCGCGCATGCTGTACGGCGCCAACTTTCCCGCAAACCTCAATGGCACCGATCTTGTCCCGGCCTTCCTGAAGGCGCTCGCAACGCCGGTAAGGGTCGGCCTCCTGGGCACATCGCGCCGCAACGTCGAAGTCGCAGCGGAAAACCTCCGGGCGATGCTGCCCCAGCACGAGATCATCGTCGTCAGCGACGGCTTCTTCTCCGACCGCGAGGAAAGCGGCATCCTCGAACGGCTCAGGCAACTGCGCCCCGACGTCCTGCTGGTGGCGATGGGTGTTCCGCGCCAGGAATTGTGGATGGACCGGAACCTGACGGATCAGCACTGCACGCTAGCCTTCGCGGTCGGCGCCTTGCTGGATTTCATGAGCGGAGCGGTGCCTCGCGCGCCTACCTGGATCAGGCGGTCGCGGCTCGAATGGCTTTTCCGCCTTATCCTGGAGCCGTCGCGCCTCTGGAGGCGGTACATGATCGGGAATCCCGTGTTCCTCATCAGGATCGTGCGGCAATTGCTGCTCGGAAGGTGAGGGGGCGGTGAACATGATCGTCCGCCCATCCGATGCGCCCCGGGACGTGCAGTCCGTCGGGAGTTCCTCCATCGTGACGGCGAGCTATGCGCCGGATTTCGAACGCTGCAAGCTGCTTTGCGAAACCATCGACCGGCACGTCACCGGCTTCTCCAGGCACTACATCCTCGTGGAACATTCGGACGTGCCGCTGTTCCGCCAGCTCGAATCGGCGAAGCGGATCGTGATCGACGAGCGCGATCTGCTGCCGCGCTGGCTGCGCTCGTTCCAGGATCCCACCAGCCTCTTCCGGCGCCGGATCTGGCTCAGTACGCGCACCATGCCGCTCCGCGGCTGGCACGTGCAACAGCTTCGGCGGATCGGAATCGCCATGCACGCGCAGGAGGACGGCCTCGTCTACTGCGATTCCGACGTCGTCATCCTCAAGGACTTCGACTGTTCGGTCTTCTGGCGCGACGGCGACCTGAGGCTGTTCCGCCGCGAAAACGCCGTACCGGACGATCCGGACAGCGAACAGAACCAATGGTCCCGTCATGCGGGCCAAATCCTCGGCATCGAGGCGCCGGCGTTTTCCCCGCACGACTACATCGCGACCCTGATCGCCTGGCGCCGGGATGCCATCATCGGCATGTGCGAGAGGATCGAGCAGATGAGCGGCCACCATTGGGTGGAAGCCATCGGCTCGGCCCGCAAATTCTCCGAATGCATGATCTACGGCCGCTATGCCGACGAAGTGCTCGAAGGCCGGGGCCACTTCTCCACGCAGGAGGAACTCTGCAGGATCTACTGGCGGGGTCCGGCTCTCTCCGACGAGAACTTCCGCGCCTTCGTCGACGGCATGTCGCCGCAGCAGGTGGCGATCGGGCTCCAATCCTTCATCGGGATGGACATCGGCCGGGTGAGACGGTTGGTCGCCGAAGCGAACTGAAGCCTTCCCCGATCTGTCGCATCCTCTGCCGCGAGAGCCGACCCCTCAGAACCGCTTCGCCGGCATTTTCATGGCCGAATAGGTCAGGGCGGCGGAGGCGAGATAGAGCGCAAGGAACGCCAGGTTCAGCATGACGAGCATCTGGCTCGTGTCGCGCGACCAGAAGAGCAGCGAGGCGAGAAACAGTCCCTTCATCCCGGCCAGGAGGGTCAGGTTTAGCGACCGCAAGAGGGTCTGGCCGCGCGCGAAGAGGAGTTCCGCCTGGTATTCGACGAGGTTGCGCAGACCCGGAACGCAGAGCACCAGGATGAGCATCGGGGCGGCCTCGGCGACGTTTCGGCCGAGCAGATTGGGGAAGAAGTAGAGAAGCCCCGCCAGCCCCAGAAGCCCCAGGGTCGAAATCACGAACACGCCGGCCTCGATGCCCAGGCGTAACTTGAGGCTGCCGAGCATGTCGCGGGCGCGCATCATCTTCTGGATGAGCATCATCGTGAACGTGCGGATCGGGATCGCCGTCAGATCCACCAGCCGCATGATGATTGCGTAGATGCCCGCAAGCTGCGGTCCGCCGATCGCCAGCACCAGGAGCTTGTCCAGTTCCATCTGGAGATAGAACACGACGTCGGCGGCCGCCACGTAAAGCGCATCCGGCAGCCTGCGGAAGTACAGAGGTATCCTGATGCGAATGCGGCGACGGGGATAGAAGAAGGCCGCCGCCACCAGCAGCGCCGTCGCGTTGGCGGCGAGGTAGTACAGCAGCCAGTTGTCGAGCCCCGGCGTCGGCGAGAACGAGAAAATCACCGCGGCCACAGCACGCAGGAAGGTTGCCAGGATCGCCAGCGTCGCCGCACGGCCGAACCGGTTCATCCCATTGTTGACTATGAGCGTCACCTCGATCGGGCGCCAGAAGAGGGTCTCGGCGACGATGACGAGAGCGAAGGCAGTCAGCGCCATCTCGCCGGAGAAGAAGATGGCGTAGGTCATCCAGCTGGCTGCCGCCAGCACCGGGAGCGAGAGCAACGACATCAGGATGAAGCCGCCGGTGAAGACGCCGAGGAGAAGCGGCTTGACCGTCGCTATCCGGTAGAGAGGCGAAATGAAGCCGAACCCCAGGATTCGCGACAGCATCACGCCCGCCGCCGAAGCGGTTGCGAAGAGGCCGAACTCGGCGATCGTGAGGGTATTCGCCAGCGCGACGAAGTAGAACAGCGAGAAGACGAGGCGGCCGGCCGTGCCGGTGATCGCGGCGGCGTAGTCGCGCAGCACGGTGGACCTCGCCAGCGCGAAATCCACTATACGGTTCAGCCTGTTCGTGCGCGGAAGCCCGCCCACCCATGTCATCAGCGGGGTCCTGGCGATGATCGTTCGGTTGAGGCACGCTAACGGGGAAATCTTAACGGCCCGTTCGGCGGAGCGGTCGAATTTCAACCGATCGCTAACGCTCATTAACCTTTTGTTTTCCACGTCTCTTTAGCGTGGCTTAACGAATGGCGCCCAGACCCGGTCGTCGCGTCACAGCGTTGAAGAACCTGCGGAACATGTCGGAATCAGAAAGCCGCGACCTGCCAGAGAGAAAGGGCTCGCTCCTCAGTCTCGTGAGCGCACGCTCGCGGGAACGCGGCGATTCGGCTGGGCCGGAGAGCCGGGAAGCCGAACCGGTCGACTGGAAGAGCTATGCGGCGGAGCGGCACCGTCTCGCCCGATCCCGCCGCGAGGCGGCCAAGAGCCCGCTTCTCGCCGCCCTGTCGAAGGAGCCGATCGCGACGAAGGACGATGACGTACCCTTCAGGGAGCAGGAACGGGAACTTCGCGATATCTTCGAAAGTGAGGATCGTCCCGTGGCCGAGGTGGCGCGGCCGCAGGCTCGCCCGCAGGCGGCCGAAATAGCCGCCTCTACCGCCCGGCGGTCTCAGGGTCCGGACACGGAGTTCGAACCCAGAGACCGCGCACGGCATGCGCGGGCGTCGAATTCCGCGTCGGACGGCGACGGCGATTGGCGGCCGCTCATCGATCCGCTCAAGGTAATGGGCGGAGTGTGGAAGTCCCGCTATCTGATCGTGGGCGCGGCAATCGCGGGAGCGGTCATTGCCGCCTTGCTGGCAATCTCCACTCCCAAGAAATACACCGCTGGGGCCGAATTGCTGATCGACCCGCGTCAGCTCCAGATCGTCGGAAACGAAGTCACCGGCGGAGGAGGGTTGTCGACCGAAGCCACGCTGGCGATCGTCGAAAACCAGGTGCGCGTGCTGACGTCCGGCTCCGTGCTGAGCACGGTCGTCGACAAGCTGGGACTGGCAAGCGATCCCGAGTTCAACGGGACCGAAGAAAGCGCGATCGGACGCTATATTCCGAACATCCGGAAAATCCTCTTCTCGGGCGGAGACACCGCCGATCCTTCGATCCTCCGCAAGGCGCTGGCCGTGGAAACGCTTGCCAAGTCTCTGGAGGTGCAGCGCGGCGGCAGGACCTTCGTCGTCGAGATTTACGTGGAAACCGAATCACCGGAAAAATCGGCACTGATCGCCAATACCCTGACGGAAGTGTTCCTTGAGGCCTACGGGGCGATCCAGTCACGTACCGTCGGCCGGGCATCCGACGAACTGACTCAGCGCCTCGCGGAACTGCGCCGGAGCGTCGAGGAAGCCGAGCGGAAGGTCGAAACGTTCAAGTCCGAGAACGACATCGTCGATGCCCAAGGCCGACTCATCTCAGACGACGAGATCGTCAAGCTCAACGACCAGCTTGCAATCGCACGGGCAAGGACGCTGGAGCTTCAGGCAAGGGCGGATTCGACGCGCGACCTCACCGTTGACGCCATTCTCGCCGGCAATCTGCCGGAGCAGATGAGCTCCCCCGTGCTTACCGAGATGCGATCGCAGTATTCACTGCTTCGTCAGGAGGCTGACCGGGTCTCGGCGCGCCTCGGCCCGCGCCACCCCGAGCGGGTCGCTATCGAGGAACAGGTCGGGGCGGCGCGCGGGCGCATCGAACAGGAACTCCGCCTAGTCGCGTCCTCCATCCAGGTGGAACTGCGCCGCGCGGTCCAGCTCGAACAGGAACTCGCAGCCCGGCTCGCCCAGTTGAAGGCCCGTCAGGCCAATCTCAGCGGTGAGCTGGTCACCTTGCGCGAACTGGAACGCGAGGCCTCGGCCAAGCGCGCCGTCTACGAGGCATTTCTCCTCAGGGCCCGCGAAACCGGCGAGCAGAAGGACATGAACACCGCCAACGTCAGCGTCATCTCGGCGGCGATGCCGCCGCTGCAACCGTCGAGCATGTCGCGCGCCTCGATGACCATCTTCGGCGCGTTCCTCGGTCTCGGGCTCGGCCTGATGTTCGGCATCGGCCGTGGCACGTTCGACAGCCTGCGGGACGACGTGCGTTCGCAGGGGGGAGCGCGGGGATCGCGCAGAGACGACACGCCCGCGCCCCAGCCACCGCAAGGACGGGCCGCCGCCGCCGCCCCTGTCCCCGATCATGAACAGGGTCCGGGTTCGCCCGCGCCGCAGCCGGACATGCAACCGTTCGGCGAAGCGAGCGTCGGTGCGTACCGGAGTACCGGAATACCGAGTGAAGCGTACGAGGAAAACCAGGCCGATGAATCGGCCACCACCGCCGAGGAGGCAAGAATGTATCACACGAAGCCGCAGAATCCGTGGGCTCCCGCCCAGCAGGCTGACCATCCGTCCGCCCCGCAGGGCTACGCGCCGAGCCATCAGGCCGGTCCCGCTTGGCACGACCGGCGGCATTATACCCCGGACGCCTACGGGCAGAGCGGTCAGCAGCCGGACTATCCGGCGCATCAGTACCAGCCCTACGGAACACCGCCGGCATACGCGCAGGCGCCGTTCCAACCCTATCCGCAGCCGGTCGCCCATCCCTCCGGTTATGGCGACGACAGGGGTCAGGCGGGCTATCCGGGCCACGGCGCTTATCCCTCCATGCCCATGGGATACGGACAGGCGCCTGCAGCGGGTCCATACTGGCAGCCCGCCCCGCAGGGCGCCCCCGGGGGCTACGGATATCCCGGCGCCGACCCGCGCCAGGGATTCGGCCCCGCTCCCTACGCGCAGGGAGGCTACAACCCGGCGCCCTATCCGCGTCCCTCGCTCGAAGAGGTACCTGCCCAGCGGGAAGCGGCTGCCGCGCAGAATGAGAGCAGACAGGCGGCAAGCGCCGACAGCACCGCTATCAACGAGATACGCGAAAGCCTGCGCGAATTCCGCGAGGCGCTGCGCGAGCTGGCCGAGAACAGGGGACGCAGGCGCTTCCTCTGAGTCCGAAAGGCCCTTTCGGGTTTACGGCACCGGACGGCGCATTGTCGCGCTTATCGCGGGACGAAATGTCGGATAAGGCTCCCCGCATTCCAATAGAGTACGGGGAGTTTCGCATGGCGGACGTGATTGACGGAAAGAAAGTCGCCGAAGAGGTCCTGGCTTCGGTCAAGCAGGAAGCGGACAAGCTCATCGCCGAGACCGGCATCACGCCGGGGATCGCCGTCGTCATTGTCGGCGAGGATCCGGCAAGTCAAGTCTACGTCAATTCCAAGTCGCGCAAGGCCAAGGAGTGTGGCTTCCACTCCGTCAAGCACACGCTCGCGGAAGACACGTCCGAGGCCGACCTGCTGGCGCTGATCGGCCAGCTTAACGGCGATCCCGCGATCCACGGCATCCTCGTACAATTGCCGCTGCCCAGACATATCGATTCCGGCCGCGTCATTCAGACGATCTCGCCCGACAAGGACGTCGACGGGTTCCACTTCATCAATGTCGGCAAGCTCGGCACCGGCGACACGTCGACGGCCTTCGTGCCTTGCACGCCGGCCGGTTCGATGCTGCTCGTGGAGCGGGTGCGCGGGCGCGATCTTTCTGGCCTCAGCGCCGTCGTCGTCGGACGCTCCAACATCGTCGGCAAGCCGATGGCGAACCTCTTGCTCGCCGCCAACTGCACTGTAACGATCGCGCACAGCCGCACGAAAGACCTTCCGGGGCTCTGCCGTACCGCCGACATTCTCGTTGCGGCGGTAGGTCGGCCGGAGATGGTCAAGGGCGACTGGGTGAAGCCCGGCGCCACCGTCATCGACGTCGGCATCAACCGGATCGAAGCTCCCGAGCGCGGAGAGGGCAAGACGCGGCTCGTCGGCGACGTCGAGTTCGCGGAAGCCGAGAAGGTCGCGGGTGCCATCACGCCGGTACCAGGCGGCGTGGGGCCGATGACGATCGCCATGCTCATGGCCAACACGCTGGTATCGGCGTGCCGCAGGGCTGGCAGGGAGCCGCCGCGTTTCTGAACCCGAGGGCGGCGGGCGGCATCCTTTGCCCCGCGCGCCACTTCCTGTAGAAACGACATCCATGTCCGATACCGCCCTGCCTGTCCGACAGTTCGCCTTCCTGCTCGTCGACAAGTTCTCGATGTTCTCGCTGTCGGCGGCGATCGACACGTTCCGGTCGGCCAACAGGCTGGTAGGCCGCGACTACTATGCCTGGAAGACGATCTCGGCAGACGGCGAGTCCGTCATGGCGTCGAACGGATTGCCGCTGAAGGTCGACTATGCGGTCGCGGACATGCCTCCCGCCGACATCCTGTTCGTCTGCGTCGGCCTTGCGCTCGAATTCCCCGGCAAGAGCAAGGTTCTGGGCGCGCTGCGGTCCTGGGGCCGTCGCGGCGGGGCGTTGGGGGCACTGTCGGTCGGCTCGTACCTGCTTGCCGAGGCGGGGCAGCTCGAAGGTTACCGCTGCACCATCCACTGGGAGAACCGTGCCGGGTTCCAGGAGCGGTTTCCCGACATCGAGTGCACGGGCAACGTCTACGAGATCGACCGCAAGCGCTACACCTGCGCCGGGGGGACGACCTCCATCGACCTGATGCTGGAAATCGTGCGCGCCGATTTCGGAGCCAACGTCGCCAACGAGGTGGCAAACCAGTTCCACCACGAGCGCATCCGCGGCACGACAGACCGCCAGAGGGTGGGTCCGGAGCGCGACCTCACGGGCAAGTCCGAGAAATTGAAGAAGATCGTCGCCGTGATGGCCGACAGCCTCGACGAGCCCTTCTCCGCCGTGCAACTCGCCAAGTCCGCCGGCCTGTCGGTGCGGCAGGTGGAGCGGCTTTTCCTGCGCCATCTGAACATGACGCCCGGACGCTATTACATGCGGCTGAGGCTCGAACGCGCCCGCGAGCTTCTGCGGCAGACCAACATGCCGATCCTGGACGTGGCCATCGCGACGGGCTTCACGTCGCATTCCTACTTCGCACAGAGCTATCGGCTGCAATTCGGCCGTCCGCCGAGCGAGGAACGTCGCACGACCTACTGACGATTTTCCTGCCGTCGTGCTTGATCGATTACATGCCGCTGCGGGTGTCGTTGATCTGCCGCTCGCGCTTGACCTGCCTCAGCAGCGTGTCGATGTCCTGCTCCTGCCTGACGGCGCCGGGGTCGCGCGTTTCCACGCGATAGGGCGAGCCGCCGCCGCAGCCCGACAGGAGCAGGACGGAAATCAGGAGGGGAAGCACGATCTTGGACATGGCGCGGGGTAGTACGCCCGAAACCGCGATGCCGTCAACGAGGTTCGCGGCGGGAGACATTCGGCGTGGCTCCGAGCGCCTCTTCGTTCAGGCAGCCTGACCAAACGCACCGGCACCCTGATCGGCGCGCGATGCAAGCGCGCGAAAGCCTGCGAAGAGTTCGCGGCCGAGTCCGTAGCCATTTGCCGTCAGGTCAGGCTGAGGCGCCGGGCGGGCGGCCATTTCGGCGTCGTCCACCAGCACGTGCAGCGTGCGCGATTCGCCATCGACGCGCACCACGTCGCCGTCGCGGATTCTGCCAATGACCCCGCCCTCGACCGCTTCCGGCGTGACGTGGATCGCAGCCGGCACCTTGCCGCTGGCGCCCGACATGCGTCCGTCGGTGACGAGCGCCACCTTGTAGCCCCTGTCCTGGAGCACGCCCAGCACTGTCGTCAGCCGATGCAGTTCCGGCATGCCGTTGGCCTTCGGCCCCTGGAACCGGACGACGGCGACGAAGTCGCGGTCGAGCTCGCCTGCCTTGAAGGCGGCGTTCAGGTCCTCCTGGCTGTCGAACACGACGGCCGGCGCTTCGATCACGCGGCGCTCCGGCTTTACCGCCGAGGTCTTGATGATGGCGTGGCCCATGTTGCCCGTCAGCACCATCAGTCCGCCGGTCGGCTGAAACGCCTTCGGGAACGGGACGAGCACCTTCTCGTCGCCGCTCGTTTCCGGCGCGGGATCGCGGCAGACGGTGCCGTCAGGCGCGAGCTTCGCCTCGACGGCATAGGGCCGCAATCCGTGGCCCCAGATCGTCTCGACGTCCTCGTGCAGGATGCCGGCATCGAGCAGTTCGCGGATCAGGAAGCCCAGCCCGCCGGCGGCATGGAAGTGGTTCACGTCGGCGAGGCCATTGGGATAGACGCGCGCCAGCAGCGGCACATGGTCCGAAATGTCGGATATGTCTTGCCAGGTCAGCGCGATGCCGGCGGCCGCGGCCATGGCGATAAGGTGGATCGTGTGGTTCGTCGATCCGCCGGTCGCGTGCAGCCCGACCACGCCGTTGACGAAGGAGCGCTCGTCGATCATGCGGCCGACCGGGCGATAGTCGTTGCCGAGCGCGGTGATCTCCAGCGCCCGCTTCGTCGCTTCCTTGGTCAGCGCGTCGCGCAGCGGCGTGCCGGGATTGACGAAGGAGGCGCCGGGCGTGTGCAGGCCCATGATCTCCATCAGCATCTGGTTGGAGTTCGCTGTGCCGTAGAAGGTGCAGGTACCGGGACCGTGGTAGGACTTCGATTCGGCTTCGAGCAGTTCGGCGCGGCCGACCTTGCCCTCGGCGAAGAGCTGGCGGATGCGCGCCTTCTCGTCATTGGGCAGGCCAGTGGTCATCGGCCCTGCGGGGATGAACACCGCCGGCAGGTGGCCGAAGGTAAGCGCGCCGATCGCGAGCCCCGGCACGATCTTGTCGCAGACGCCGAGATAGACGGCCGCGTCGAACATGTTGTGCGTCAGGCCGACCGCGGTCGCCATGGCGATGACGTCGCGCGAAAACAGCGACAGTTCCATGCCGGGCTGGCCTTGCGTGACGCCGTCGCACATCGCCGGCACGCCGCCCGCGACCTGCGCCACGCCGCCGGCCTCCTTCGCCGCCTGCTTGATCAGGGCCGGAAAGCTCTCGAAGGGCTGATGCGCCGAAAGCATGTCGTTGTAGGAGGTGATGATGCCGACATTCGCCACCCGGTCGCCGGCAAGCGCCTGCTTGTCACCCACGCCGCAAGCGGCGAAGCCGTGGGCGAGGTTGCCGCAGGAGAGTACGGAACGGTTCACGCCCTTGCCGGCGGCCTCATCGACCCGCGCAAGATAGCTCTCCCGGCGCGGTCTCGAGCGCTCGCGGATCCGCGCGGTGATGGCTTCGATGGCTTTGCTGGCGGTCATCGCTGGCTTTCCTTGCTGGGTGCCCAGTAGACGCTCGGCTCGCTCGTGGCCGCATCCATGACGAAACGGATCGGAAGCCGCGGCGTGTCGGCCGACATCTCCTCATCAAAGACGTCCCGCTTGTCGCCGCCCTCGATGTGGAGCAGGAGGTGTCTCGCCTCGGCCAGCCGCGGAAGGGTGAGCGTCAGGCGCGGCTCCCCGGCGCTCGCCGCATGCACCGCCAGGACGGTCTGCGGGGTTTTCGGATCCAGAAGCTCGGAGAGATTTTCGGCATCCGGGAAGAACGACGCGGTATGCCCGTTCGTGCCCATCCCGAGGACCACCACATCCAGTGGAAAGTGCACCTCCACCAGCCGGTATTCTGCCTTCTCTGCCGCGGCTTCCGGCGTGTCCACCTCGGAATAGAGGGGGACGAAGTGCGCCTTCGCGGCCTCGTTGCGCAGCAGGGCGTCCCGCGTCAGCTTCTCGTTCGACCTGTCGGACGTGGGCGGCACGAAGCGTTCGTCGACCAGCGTTACAGTGACTTTCGACCAGTCGAGCACGCGTGTGGAAAGAACCTCGAAGAACCGCGCGGGCGTCTTGCCGCCCGAAACGGCGAGGGAGGCAACGTTCTTTGTGGCGATGGCATCCGACAGCCAGCCCGCGACCTCGTCAGCCTGCGCCTGCGCCAACGCCTGCGCCGATGCGAATTCCTTCCAGTTCAACAAGAGCGCTCCTATCCTACTGCGGATCGTGCCAGGTTCGCCCGTCCCTCTCGATCAGCGCGATCGATCCGGACGGTCCCCAGGTTCCCGCGGTGTATCCATTGGGAGACTGACCGGAATCCTCCCAGGCCTCGTGGATGGGATCGATCCACCGCCAGGCCGCCTCGACCTCGTCGCGGCGCATGAACAGCGTCTGGTTCCCGCGAACCACATCCATCACAAGCCTTTCATAGGCGTCGGGGTTCCGCACGGCGAAGGACTGGGCGAAGCTCATGTCCAGCGGAACGTGGCGCAGCCGCATGCCCCCCGGACCCGGATCCTTGATCATGATCCACTGTTTCACGCCTTCGTCCGGCTGCAGCCGGATCACGAGCTGGTTCGCATAGACCATGCCGGCGTGGTCGCCGAAGATCGAGTGCGGGATGGGCTTGAATTCGATGACGATCTCGGACGCCTTGGTGGCGAGACGCTTTCCTGTGCGGAGATAGAACGGGACGCCTGCCCAACGCCAATTGGCGATCTCGGCCTTGATCGCGACGAAGGTCTCCGTCGGGCTGGCGCCGTTCTGCAGCTCTTCGGCGTATCCCTTCACCGCGCCGCCTGCCGATGCGCCGGCCCGGTACTGGCCGCGTACGGTGAGCTTGCTCGCTTCGTTGCCGTTGATCCGGCTCAGCGAGCGCAGCACCTTCAGCTTCTCGTCGCGCACCGCGTCGGCATCCATGTTGGACGGCGCTTCCATGGCCACCAGACACAGGAGCTGGAGGATGTGGTTCTGCACCATGTCACGCAGGGCGCCGGCCTTGTCATAGTAGCTGACCCGGTCTTCCAGCCCCACTGTCTCGGCCACCGTGATCTGGACGTGGTCGATATGGGCGGAGTTCCACAAGGGCTCGTAGAGCGCGTTGGCGAAGCGCAGCGCCATCAGGTTCTGCACCGTCTCCTTGCCCAGATAGTGGTCGATACGGAAGATCTGGTGCTCGGCGAAAACCTGCCCGATCTGGTCGTTGAGGGCCTGGGCGGAAGCGAGGTTGCGGCCGATCGGCTTTTCCACCACGACGCGCGCTTGTTCCGAAACGAGCCCATGGTCCTTCAGCTTCAGGCAGATGTCGCCGAAGATCGCGGGCGCGACCGCCAGATAGTAGACGCGGATGCGCTCGCTGTCGCCAAGCGCCTTGCGAAGCCCCTCGAAGCCTGTACCGGACACGGCGTCGACCGCGACGTACGAGAGCCTTGCCAGGAACTTCTGGAGTTCGTCGGCATGGATGTCCTTCTCGGGCACGTGTTCCGTTATCGCCTTGCTGGCGAACTCGCGGTACTCCTTGTTGCTGAGCTTGGAGCGCGAGGCGCCGATGATGCGCGTGGGCTCCGTGAACTGCCCTGCGATCTGACGCTGATAGAGCGCCGGCAGCAGCTTGCGTTCGGCAAGATCGCCGGTTCCGCCGAAGGCGATGAAGTCGAACGGATCGACGGGAATGATCTGGCTTGTCATGGCTCCGCGCTTTCGGGAGGGCTTCGTCACGGCCGCTATAATCTAATCGATTTAGAAACGCCAGTCCGCCAGCGCCGCCGCGCCGGGCTTGACACGCGCGAGCGGCGCGGGTTTCACCTTGTCGCGACGACACCCGCTGCTGCGGTGCAGCATAAAGCGATGGTGATGGAAAGCAATTGGAGCGGCGTACATGGGAACGCATTTCTCGCGGACGGTGGCGGAGGGCCTTGCCTTCATGAACGTCATTGACGGCCGGCAGGTCGAGGCGGTGTCCGGCAAGCGCATTGACGTGATCTCGCCCTCCGACGGCAAGGTTTTTGCTTCCATTCCGGCGAGCGGCGCGGAGGATGTCGACCGCGCGGTTCGTTCGGCGCGCAAGGCCTTCGACGAAGGACCCTGGAGCCGGACGCCGGCGGTCGAACGCGGCCGCTGCCTGACCCGGCTCTTCCATCTCGTCGAGAAGAACGGCGACGAACTGGCGGCGCTGGAATCACGCGACACCGGCAAGCCGGTCCGGCAGGGCAGGGCCGACGTGACCGCCACCATGCGCTACTACGAGTTCTATGGCGGCGCGGGCGACAAGATCCACGGCGACACGATCCCGTTCCTCGATGGCTATACGGCGCTGACGCTTCGCGAGCCGCACGGCGTCGTGGCGGGGATCATTCCCTGGAACTATCCGCTCCAGATTCTCGCACGCGTGGCGGGTGCGGCGCTCGCAATGGGCAACACGCTCGTCGTGAAGCCTGCGGAGGATGCCTCGCTCACCGCCATCCGCATCGCCGAACTGGCACTGGAAGCCGGCATTCCGGCAGGCGTTTTCAACGTGATCACCGGCTACGGGCGTGACGCTGGAGCGTCTTTGTCGGCCCATCCGCTGGTGGACTACGTGACCTTCACCGGTTCTCCGATGACGGGAACCGCGATCCAGCAGGCGGCGGCGATCAACAATCGCGGCGTCACGATGGAGCTCGGGGGCAAGTCGCCGCAGATCGTCTTCGCAGACGCCGATCTCGACGCGGCGATGCCGGTGCTGGTCAACGCCATCATCCAGAACGGCGGCCAGACTTGCTCGGCCGGCAGCCGCGTCCTCGTCCAGCGCGAGGTCTACGAAAAGGTTGCCACCGCGCTGGCGGAGCGGTTCTCCAGGCTGGTCGCCGGCCCGCACGACGCCGACCTCGATCTCGGCGCGCTGATCAATCGAAAGCAGCTGGAGCGGGTCTCCGGCCTGGTGGCGGCAGCCGAGGAGGCCGGCGTGGACGTGCTGGCGCGCGGTTCGGTCAGCGCCGACGCGCCGTCCGGAGGCTACTATTTCGCCCCCGCGCTGTTCGGCTCGGTCGATCCGGCGAAGGCGATCGCGCAGGAAGAGGTGTTCGGGCCGGTGCTTGCGGTCACGCCCTTCGAGGACGAGGCGGACGCGGTCCGGATCGCCAACGGAACGGAGTTCGGGCTGGTCGCGGGGGTGTGGACGCGCGACGGTGCGCGCCAGCATCGCGTCGCCAAGCGCGTGCGCGCCGGCCAGGTCTTCGTCAACGGCTACGGCGCCGGCGGCGGCATCGAACTCCCGTTCGGCGGTTTCAAGAAATCCGGCCATGGCCGCGAAAAGGGCTTCGAGGCCCTCTACGACATGAGCGCGACGAAGACGATTGTGTTCAACCACGGGTGAGACGCAGACAAGTGATGCCTCGACTGCGGGATGAGCGTGATCCAGCCAATGCTGGTCAATCGGAGGTGCTTGCTGGTAGAGATGAGGCCGACATCGGCGCCGGCTGAATGATTGGAACGACCGCATGCTGCGTATCGAATTCGAACGGGAAGAAGACGGTCGCTGGATCGCCGAGATTGCGAGCCTGCCTGGCGTCATGGCCTACGGCGCGAGCCGGGAAGAGGCGCGCGGCAAGGTCGAAGCCCTGGCATTGAGGACGTTGGCCGACCGCATCGAACATGGCGAGACGGTGCCTGAGGTTGGAGAGCTTTTTATCGTTGCGGCATGAGCCAGTGGCGATCAACCCGAGCCCGGCGCGTCCTTGCCTCTCTTGAGCGCATAGGATGGGCGGTCAAGCGCCAGGATGGATCACATCGCGTACTCACAAGGGATGGCTGGCCCAACTATGTCTTCGCTTTCCATGATCGCGAGGAGGTGGGTCCACGGATGCTCGCCCGCATCGCTCGACACACGGGATTGAAGCCCGAAGATCTCTAGAGATTCGGGTCGGTGGTCGGCGAACTGGAAGACATCACACAGAAAGGAATCGACAAGTGCGTCTCAAAGACAAGGTCGCCGTCATCACCGGCGGAGCATCCGGCTTCGGCGAAGGCATGGCGAAGCGTTTCGCCGAAGAGGGGGCGAAGGTGGTCGTCGCCGACCTGAACGCCAAGGGTGCCGAGCGTGTCGCGGGCGAGATCGGGGATGCCGCGCTGCCGGTGACCGCCGACGTCTCGATCAAGGCCGACATCGAAGCCATGGTCGCCGCCACCATCGAGCGTTTCGGGCGGATCGACGTCATGGTCAACAATGCCGGCTTCACCCACCGCAACCAGGACATGCTCACCGTCGACGAACCGACCTTCGACCTGATCGGTGCGGTGAACATGAAGGCGATCTACCTGACGGCGCTCGCCGTCGTGCCGATCATGAGGGAACAGGGCGGCGGATCGATCATCACGACGGCCTCCACGGCGGGGCTGCGGCCGCGTCCCGGGCTCACCTGGTACAACGCGTCCAAGGGCTGGGCGATCACCGCGACGAAGTCGATGGCGGTCGAACTCGCGCCGCAGAAGATCCGTGTGAACTGCCTGTGCCCCGTCGCGGGCGAGACCGGAATGCTGGCGCAATTCATGGGCGAAGATACGCCGGAGCGGCGCGCGCAGTTCCGGGCGTCGATCCCGCTCGGCCGGCTCTCGACGCCGCTCGACATCGCCAACGCCGCGCTCTGGCTCGCCTCCGACGAGGCCGAATTCATAACCGGCGTCGCGCTGGAGGTGGACGGCGGGCGCTGCATCTGACCATGGCTGCGGCCAGCGGGGCGGAACCCGCGCCGAGGGGCGGGCGTTGACCGGGTCAATTCGGGGGAATTCCATCGCATGACATTCGAGCAGATGTTCCTTTTCGGGCTGCTCGGGGCAGTCTTCGCGATGCTGGTCTGGGGCCGCATCCGCTACGATCTGGTCGCGTTCGGCGCGCTCGTCATCGGCGTGGCGGCTGGCGTGATCCCGGCGGAGGACGCCTTCGTCGGCTTCGGCCACGAAGCGGTCGTCATCATCGCTCTCGTGCTAATCGTGTCGCGGGCGATGATGAATTCGGGCGCCGTCGAGTTCATCGCGCAATATGTCGTCGACAAGGGCCGCTCGCTTTCTGCCCATATCGGCATCATGGCCGTCGTAGGCGCTGCCTTGTCGGCGATCATCAACAACGTCGCCGCGCTCGTCATCCTCATGAACCTCGACCTGGAGACGGCGCGCAAGGCAGAACGGCCGGTGTCGCTGTCGCTGATGCCGCTGTCCTTCGCCACCATTCTCGGCGGAATGATCACGCTGATCGGTACGCCGCCAAACATCGTCATCGCCCAATACAGGGACCGCGCCTTCGGCGAACCCTTCTCGATGTTCGACTTCTCCCCGGTCGGCCTCATCTGCGCCGTCGCCGGCATCGCCTTCGTCGCCACGGTGGGATGGCGCTTCATTCCCCAGCACGCCCAGAAGGCGACCCCGATCGTGGAGGGCCCCGGCGGGCTCTTCGTCGCGGAAGCCGACGTTCCCGAGGAATCCGAATGGATCGGAAAGACGCCAAACGACATGGTCGAACTGGCGGGCGAGCAGGACGTGACGATCCTCGGACTGGTGAGGAACGGCAGGCGCCTGCCCGGCTTCGCGCTTGGCGACGAGATACGCGAGAGCGACCGGCTGGTGCTGGAAGGCGATCCGAAAGCCATCGAAGCCTTCATAGGCGCCACCAAGCTCGAGATCGCATCGGAGAACAAGGATGAGGGACTGACGAGCAAGTCGCTGACGCTGGTGGAGACGATCGTGCCGGATGGCGCCCGCGCCGTGGGCCGCACCGCCGACGGCATGCGGCTTCTCACCCGCCAGGGCGTGTCGCTGCTCGGGATCTCCCGCCAGGGCAAGCGTTTCCGGGAGCGGGTGCGAGCGGTGCAGATCAAGCCGGGCGACGTGCTCCTCCTCATCGGCCCCGCCAGCCGCGTTGCGCAGGCGGCGGAGTGGATGGGCGTGCTGCCGCTCGCCGAACGCAGCCACACCGTCATCCAGCGCGGCAAGGCACTGCTCGCCATCGGCATCTTCGTCGCGGCGATCGCCGCGGCAGTGATCGGCTTCGTGCCGCTGGCGATCGGGCTTGCTGCGGCGGTCGGGTTCTATGCGATCTTCAACATCGTGGGGCCGCGGGAGGTCTACGATTCCGTCGAATGGCCGGTCATCGTGCTCCTCGCCTCGCTGATCCCGATCGGGCTGGCGCTGGAGGATTCGGGTGGTACCGCCCTGATCGCCAACGCCATCGTGGCGCAGACCTCGTTCCTGCCGGCCTGGGCGATCCTCGCCATCCTGATGATCGTCACAATGACCTTGTCGGACTTCCTCAACAACGTGGCGACAGCGCTGATCGCGGCGCCCATCGCGGTCGGCGTGGCGAACTCGATCGAGGTGTCGCCCGACCCGTTCCTGATGGGCGTGGCGGTCGCGGCTTCCTGCGCTTTCCTCACGCCGATCGGCCACAAGAACAACACCATCATCATGGGCCCGGGCGGCTATCGGTTCGGCGACTACTGGCGCATCGGCCTGCCGCTGGAAGCGATCATCCTCGCCGTCTCCGTTCCCGCGATCCTCTTCTTCTGGCCGCTCTGATCGCAAAGCGAGACCGCGCCCTTGCGCTCGCGCGCCGGTGCTGGTGATCTGGCGACCGGGAGGAGACCATGTTGGACGCGCCGCGCTACGAAATCGATCCGGCCGCCTTCTGGCGCGATCCCTATCCCGATCTCGAACGCATGCGCGCGGTGGCGCCGATCGCCTTCGTGCCGCAACTCGGCGCGACGCTGCTTTCGCGGCGCGACGACATCTATGTCTGCGAGAAGAACATTGCCGTCTTTTCGTCGCACCAGCCGGGTGGGCTGATGAACCGCCTGATGGGCCACAACATGATGCGCAAGGACGGCGAGGCGCACATGGCCGAGCGCCGCGCCATCTTTCCGTCGGTGTCGCCGAAGACCGTGCGCGACGTCTGGAAGCAGCAGTTCGAGGCGCATGCGGATGAGGTGCTCGACGAACTGGAGCCGCGGGGCGGGGCCGAACTCGTCAAGGAGTTCGCGCTGCGGTTTTCCGCCGAGTGCCTGAAGACCCTGACCGGGCTCGTCAACATGCGGTTCCAGGAGATGGATGCCTGGTCGCAGGCGATGATCGACGGTATCGCCAACTACGCCGGCGATCCGGAGGTGGAGGCGCGCTGCCACGCGGCGACGGCAGGCATAGACGCGGCGATCGACGACATGCTGCCCGTCGTTCGCGCCGCTCCCAACCCGAGCCTGCTCAGCGTCATGCTCGAAGGCGGGATGCCGATGGAGAGCGTGCGCGCGAACGTGAAGCTCGCCATCAGCGGCGGCCAGAACGAACCGCGCGATGCCATATCGGGCGCGGTCTGGGCGCTGCTGACCCATCCGTCGGAACGGGCGAAGGTGGAGGCGGGTGAGGCCGGCTGGATGCAGGTGTTCGACGAATATTGCCGATGGCTGGCCCCGATCGGCATGTCGCCACGCCGCGTGGCGGTCGAGCATCGCTACGGGGACATCACGTTCGAACCGGAGGACCGCGTCTTCTTCATGTTCGGCTCCGCCAACCGCGACGAGGCGCATTTTCCCGACGCGGACCGGTTCGACGTCTCGCGCGACACGTCCAAGTCGATCGCCTTCGGCGCCGGCCCACATTTCTGCGCCGGTGCGTGGGCGTCGCGCTGCATGGTGGCCGAGGTGGCGTTGCCGAAGCTATTCGGCCGCCTCCACCGGCTTCAGATCGAAGAGAACGCGCAGGTGCGGATCGGCGGCTGGGCGTTCCGGGGAATTCTCAACCTGCCGGTCCGGTGGGAGCCGCGCTGACCCACCTCAGGCTGCAGGGAGCACGGCCCGCCGGTAGAGATGCCAGGTTGCATGTCCTAGTACCGGGAGCACGATCAGCAGGCCCAGGAAAAAAGGTGCGCAGGCAAGCAGCATCGCCAATGTGACGACGATGCCCCATCCGATCATCAGGATCGGGCTCATCAGCACGGTCCTGACACTGGTAATCATGGCGGTGACGAAGTCCAGTTGCCGATCCATGAGGAGAGGGATCGAGATCACTGTGATGGAGAAGAGCACCAGCGCGATCGCCGCGCCGACGACGTGTCCGGCCGCGAGAAAGATCCAGCCCTGCTCGGTGGTGAAGACGATCGTCATGAATTTTTCGAGCGTCGAGAAGGACATGCGGCCGAGGAAGAGCGCGATCAGGAGCCGGACCTGATACATCCACATCCAGAAGACGAAAAGCATCACGAAGGCCATCCAGGACAGTTCGCGGCCACGCTGCGCCCAGACGACCGACAGGACCTCGCTCCAGACGAGCGGGCTGCCCGTTTCCAGGCGCCGGCTCACTTCGTAAAGTCCCGCCGCCGCGAAGGGGCCGATCAGCGGAAACCCGATCGCAAAGGGATAGATCATCCAGGGGATGTTCCACCACGTCAGGGCAAGCACGATGACAATGCCGGCGAGAGCGAAGACACCGCCGAAGAAGAGGCCGTAGAGCGGCGCGTGCGCGAAATCGGACAGGCCGTTCATCAGCGCGGCGCGGATGTCCCCGACGCTCAACTCCCGGATTTGCGGCATTCCAGTCGGACGCGCGACCGGCGGTGGGGTCCCGCTCGACAGTTCCGCCATGATCTCCTCCCGACGGCCGGTAGCTCCAAGAGACAGGTGGCTCCGCCCGAACTTTTCATCTGGACCGGCAAGAGCTTCATGTCGTTGACGAAGATCAAGTCGCGGGCTCCCCGCCGCGGCGTCAGACACGGTCGCGCAGCGCGTACCAGTTGAGCGCGAGGAAGAGCAACGGCGCGCGGAAGCGGCGGCCACCGGGGAAGGGCGGTATCTTGAGGTCCTCGATCAGCTTGAGGCGGTCCCGGTTGCCGGCGACGGCCTCGGCGTAGAGCTTGCCGGTGAAGTTTGACAGCATCACGCCGTGCCCGGAATAGCCGCCGGCCGAGATCACGTTCGGCATGACCTCGCGCACGAACGGCTTTCGCGGCAGGGTGATACCGACATAGCCGCCCCAGGCGTGGGTGATCTCCACGTCCTTCAGCGCGGGATAGATTTCGGCGATCTGGCGGCGGATGTGGATCGCAATGTCCTTCGGGTCGTCCACTGCATATATCTCGCGCCCACCGAAGAGCAGCCGGCCGTCCGGCGACTTGCGGAAATAGCGCACCACGAAGCGCGAATCGGACGCGGATTCGCCGCCGGGCAGAACCGGGCTGTCGTCTCCGAGCGGCACCGTGGCGCCGATGAAGGAACCGATCGGCATGATATGGGCGGCGCTGACGGGTTCGAGATCCGCGCCGTAGGCATTTGTTGCGATGAGGCATTTGTCGGCGGTGATACTGCCGCTTGCTGTGCCGACGCGGATCTTGCCGCCATTCGACGTGATGCCGGTGGATTTCGTGTTCTCGAACAGCTTCGCGCCGGCGGCGGCAGCAACGCGTGCCGTTCCCACCACCAGCTTCAGAGGGTGGATGTGCCCGGTCCCGGTGTCCCTGACCCCGCCGACATACTGCGTGGAGCCGACGCGCTCCGCCGTCTCGGCCGAGTCCATGATCGACAGGTGAGGATAGCCGAAGCGGACCGTCATCGCCTCTGCGTGTTCCTCGAATTCGGGGAGTTCGCGCTTCTTGTGGGTGACGTTGAGGTGGCCGGGCCGGAAGTCGATCTCGATGCCGTTGGTCTCGGCAAACTCCAGAAGGTTCGCCTTGGCTTCCTCGGCGAGGTCGAAGAGCGCTTTGGCGCGTTCGAAACCGTATTCGGCCTCCATCTCCTCAGCGCCTGCGCGCTGGCCCGTGCCGAGTTGCCCGCCGTTGCGGCCCGAAGCGCCGTCGCCGAAGCGGTGCGCTTCGATCAGGACCACGTCGACGCCGGACTTGGCCAGATGCGCGGCGGCCGACAGCCCGGTGAAGCCGCCGCCGACGATCACGACGTCCGCCGTCAGGTCGCCGTCGAGCGACGGGTATTCGGGACGTTCTCCGACGGTGTCTTCATACCAGGAGAAGCCGGGGGAGATGGGGGAGATGTAGGTCATGATTTCAGGGGAGTAGGAGAGCAGGGGAATAGGTGTGCGTTCGATCTGCTGCCAACCGTCGGATGAGTAGCTGCAGCAGTTTGCCGGCGCTAGCGATCTGCTGGAGAAGATCGTTTCTCGGATCGACGTTTGCCGCACCGATGCGATCGACCAGAAGTACGTGGTTACGCACTCCCCTCATCCCTCGACTATACGTTCAACAACAAAAACTCCCGCTCCCAGGGCGAGATGACTTCCATGAAGGTCTCGAACTCGGCCTTCTTGATCGCGGCGTAGGTCGAGACGAAGGCATCGCCGAGAATGTCGCGCAGGCTCGTATCGCCCTCGAAGCGCTCGACGGCCTCGAGCAGGCCGCGCGGAAGGTCGATCTCATCCTCGTTGGCGCTGGTGCCAACCGGCTGGTCCGGCTTCGTGCCGTTTATTATTCCGATCAGCCCGCAGGCCAGCGATCCGGCAAGCGCGAGATAGGGATTGGCGTCGGAGGAGGGGACACGGTTCTCGACGCGCCGGGCGGCGGGATCCGACCGCGGAATGCGGAAGGCGGTCGTCCGGTTGTCGTAGCCCCATTTGGTGTTGACGGGGGCAGATGCGGCCTGGGTCAGGCGACGGTAGGAATTCACGTAGGGCGCCATCATCACCAGGGCGTTCGGCATATGCTGCTGCATGCCGCCGATGAAGTGGAGGAATGCGTCCGATTCCCCTCCGTCCTCGGAGGTGAAGATGTTGCGGCCCGTCTTCTTGTCCACGATGGACTGGTGGATGTGCATCGCCGAGCCGGGCTGGCCCTGGATCGGCTTGGCCATGAACGTCGCATAGGTCTCGTGTTTGAGGGCGGCCTCGCGGATCGTGCGCTTGAAGATGAAGACCTGATCGGCGAGTTCGACCGGATCGCCGTGGCGCAGGTTGATCTCGAGCTGTCCGGCCCCCTCCTCGTGAATGAGAGTGTCGATCTCGAGCCCTTGCCCTTCCGAGAAGTGATAGATGTCGTCGATAAGTTCGTCGAACTCGTTGACGCCCGCGATCGAATAGCCCTGTCCACCGCCGATGGGGCGGCCCGACCGGCCGACCGGCGGCGTCAGCGGATAGTCCGGGTCGGGGTTCTTGCGTACGAGATAGAACTCGATCTCCGGCGCCACGACGGGCTTCAGCCCGCGACGGTCATAGGCCGCCAGCACGCGGCGCAGGACATTGCGGGGCGTGAACTCGACGTTGCGGCCGTCCTGGTGGACCAGGTCGCAGATCACGTGCGCCGTCGGATCCGATTCCCAGGGAACGGCGGAAAGCGTCGAGAGATCCGGGACGAGCTTCAGGTCGCCGTCGTCCTCGGGATAGGCGAAGCCGTTGCCGTTCTCCGGGTAGCCGCCGGTGATCGTCGTCATGAAGACCGCCGAAGGAAGCGCCAGCGAGGTGTTCGAGGTGAACTTCTTGGACGGCATCATCTTGCCGCGCGCCACGCCCGCCTGGTCCGGCGTAATACATTCGATGTCCTCGATACCGCGCCATTCGAGCCAGGTCTGGGCTTCCTTCCAGTCCTTAACGCCGCGCAGGTTCTTCACGAACGCCGGCGTGCGGACGCGCGTGCCGCGTCCAGCCGACCGGGCTTCCTTCTTTTCGGGAGGCATCAATCACCGGGGTAAAATCAAGCAATGACATGACTATAGACTTTGCCACGCCGGGAAGGGAAGGCTTCAGCCGTTTTTCCGGGCGAAGTCGCCGTTGCGCGCGCGCAACGCCTCGATGGCCGGCTGCAGGCGGTCGATGGTGAGAGGCTTCGAGACCACCATGTCGATTGCCGGCGCCGCCAGGGTATCGGGACTGACATTGGCGGTGGAAAGCAGAATGACCGCCGGCAACGCGCCTTCGGAGGCCTCCCGGGTTTTCTGAAGGTCTCCGAGGAGCCCGTCGCAGTCCTGATTGTCCGCGCCGCCATCCAGGATCACGATGGCGGGGGTCGTATCGCGAAGTGCCAGGGCGGCATTTTCGGGCCGTTCCACCCGCACCTTCAGCCCCATCCGCTCGACAACGCGGGATACGACCACGCAATTGACTGACGAACTCCCCACCACCAGGACATGGGACGCGTTCAAATACCTGTCTTCAATCATCCGGAGCCTTCGGCTTTCCTCGATCGGCGCGCCGTCACGCAATAACGCAATTCAGGGTTGAGACATCCGCAACCTACGTGACGACATGCCGCCGAGGAAAGTAGGAAATCGCACCATATCCCGCGAGAACTTCCCGGGAATGATCGGGCGCGGAGTATCTCGCCAGCTCCATGGAGGGTCATCCTACACAAGGCGTCACGGCTCACCACGAAAGATGCGCGTCCAAGCTCCCGCATTTTCCGGAACCAGTCACTATCATTTGATACTATCCGGCCCCCGTGGCGTTTCCACATGAAAAAGCCGTCCGCCAGACGGCGAACGGCTTTTTCTCATCTTCATGGCGGTCCGCGATGGACCGGCGGACGAGGATCAGGCCTGGCCCTGGGTCACGACCACGGGGATCAGGAGATCGCCCCAGTTTCCGTTGCCGCCGTGATGGCGGGCGGAACGCACGAGTTCGACCGATACGCCCGATTCCACCGCCTTCATGACGGACTGGTTGAGGCGGTGCAGATCGTTTGCCACCATGCGGATCATGGCCTGCTGGTCGGCACTCATGCTGGAGGACTGTTCCTCGGCACGTTCCTTGACGCGAGTGTTGGGAGCCATTTTTTTATCTCCTGTCGATCCTTGTGCCCTTCGGGCGTTTCCTCTTGTTCTAAGACATTATTCGGCGGCCGGCCTGAACTGGTCGTGTTCGGTCGATTCCTTCATGGCGGTGGTCGACGAGGTGCCGCCGGTGATCGCCATGGAGACCGCATCGAAATATCCGGTGCCGACCTCGCGCTGGTGCTTGGTCGCGGTGTAGCCGTTCACCTCGGAAGCGAACTCGGCTTCCTGCAGCTCGGAATAGGCCGCCATCTGACGCTCCTTGTAGCCGCGGGCGAGTTCGAACATGCCGTAGTTCAGCTGGTGGAAGCCAGCCAGCGTGATGAACTGGAACTTGTAGCCCATCGCGCCGAGCTCGCGCTGGAATTTTGCGATGGTCGCGTCGTCCAGGTTTTTCTTCCAGTTGAAGGACGGCGAGCAGTTGTAGGCCAGGAGCTTGTCGGGGTGATGCTTGCGCACGCCGTCGGCAAACTTCTTCGCCTGCGCGAGGTCGGGCTTCGACGTCTCGCACCAGATCAGGTCACAGAAGGGCGCATAGGCCACCGCGCGGGCGATGCAGGGCTCGATGCCGTTCCTGACGTTGTAGAAGCCTTCCGCCGTGCGGCCGGCATTGTAGTCGACGAAGGGCTGGTCGGTCTCGTCGATGTCTGAGGTGAGCAGCTTGGCGGCCTCTGCGTCGGTCCGGGCGACGACGAGGGTCGGGACGCCCATCACATCGGCGGCGAGACGCGCGGCGTTCAAGTTGCGGATGTGCGCAGCGGTCGGGATCAGCACCTTGCCGCCGAGATGACCGCACTTCTTCTCCGACGCCAGCTGGTCCTCGAAGTGGACGCCGGCGGCACCGGCCTCGATGTAGGCCTTCATGATCTCGAAGGAATTGAGCGGTCCGCCGAAACCGGCTTCGGCGTCGGCCACGATCGGGGCGAACCAGGTGTCGACCGAGAGGCCGTTGCCCTCCGAGGTCTCGATCTGGTCGGCGCGCTGCAGTGTCTTGTTGATGCGCTTGGCCAACTCGGGGCCGGCATTGGCCGGATAGAGGGACTGGTCGGGATACATCGCGGACGCCGTGTTGGCGTCGGCGGCGACCTGCCAGCCGGAGAGATAGATCGCCTTCAGGCCGGCGCGCACCATCTGCATGGCTTGGTTGCCGGAGAGCGCTCCCAGCGCATTGACGAAATCCTCCTGGTGGATGAGCTTCCACAGCCGGTTGGCGCCCATTTCGGCCAGCGAATACCTGATCTGGACGGAGCCGCGAAGGCGCTTCACGTCTTCCGGCGTATAGGGGCGTTCGATGCCGTCGTAGCGGCCTTCCGGCGCCGAGGGGACGAGATTGTAAAAATCAGTCATCATAATCTCCGAGTGGTTCTTCCGGGCAGTTCGGGTGGCTGACGCTTCCCAACGTTGATGCGACAGCATTTACATTGCGATGCAGCAAAGAACGAGGGAAACCGCATTTTCGTTCGGATAATTCGGGTGAAGATGTCTTGTGTTTGACAATTGGCTTTTGTAAATTTGTCAAGAATGTCAAAGGTGCAATTTTGTAAAGTTTCGTAAAGGCAAGCGAAATGGCCGAGCAGAAGATTTTCGCCGGGCCGCGGATTCGGCGCGTGCGCAACTCGAAGGGCCTCACCCAGACTGCGATGGCGGAAGGTCTCGGGATCTCCCCCTCCTACCTCAACCTGATCGAGCGCAACCAGCGGCCTCTCACCGTCCAACTGATCCTGAAGCTCGCGTCGGTCTACAAGATCGATCCCGAGGAGTTGCAGGCGCAA
This sequence comes from Aquibium pacificum, assembly GCF_040839445.1. Lineage (NCBI taxonomy): Bacteria > Pseudomonadati > Pseudomonadota > Alphaproteobacteria > Hyphomicrobiales > Phyllobacteriaceae > Aquibium > Aquibium pacificum. Next base: position 504,656 of record NZ_JBDPGJ010000001.1, read on the forward strand.
TCGGGCGGCTCGATCGCGACGCTGAAGGAGGTGTTCGCCGATCCGCTGCTGGCGGGAGAACTGCCCGGCGACCAGGAACTCATCGAGATCGCGGAGGCGGCCCCGAACGCCTCGGCGGCCATGGTGAAGCTCTTCCGCGCATACCGGGAACAAGCCGAGAGGCTCTCCGACCTCACCGAACTGCTCGCGCGGGAGGGGCGCGCGACGGCGCTGTCGGGCGCCCGCCTGCCGATCGACGAGGTGAGGGAAACTTTCGAACGGCGCGCCAACCATTTTCCAGGGATCGAGGAAGAGGTCTCGGCGTTCCATGCGCTGTTCGAACCGGCCGAAGACCTGATCGTCGCGCTCAAGGCCTGGCTCAAGCGCGAACACGGCATCGTGGTGCGCGTGCTGCCTGTCGCCACCATGCCGAACTGGCGGCGGCGCTACGACCGGCATTCCCAGCGGCTGTTCATATCGGAGCGCCTGTCGCCCTTCGACCAGTTGCGAGAGATTGCCATGGAGGCCTGCCTGCTGCGGATGAACGTCGCGGTCGCGGGCGAGATACAGGCGCTGAAACTCTCTTCCGACGAGGCCCGCCGGCTGGCGCGGTTCGAGATCGGACGCTATGCGGCGCACGCGCTGATGATGCCGTACCAGGCGTTCCTCGCCGCAGCGCAGCGCTCGCGCTACGACATCGACGTGCTTCGCTCGCGGTTCGGCGTTTCGTTCGAGCAGGCGGCCAACCGGCTCACCACGCTTCAGAAGCCCGGTTCCGCGGGCGTTCCCTTCTTCATGCTGGAAGTCGACAATGCGGGCAATCGCTTCCGCCGGGCGGGCGCTCAGGGCTTTCCGCAGAGCCGATTTGGGGGAGGATGCCCGAAGCTCGCCGTGCATGCCGCCTTCACCCAGCCGGGCCAGATCCTGGTCGAGGCGGTGGAGATGCCGGACGGGGCGGAATTCCTGACCATCGCGCGCACGCTGGAAGGGCCGCAGGGTGCCTTCTCGGAGCGGCCCCGCCGCACCGCGATCCTGCTCGGGTGCGACATCGGCTTCAGGGACGAAATCGTCTATTCGGCCGCCCTGGCGAGCGCCTCGCCCTCGCGCGGCGACAAGCCGGGCCATGTGCCGGCCATACCGATCGGCCCCGCCTGCCGCCTGTGCGAACGCTCCGGCTGCCTCGCCCGCGCCGAGCCGCCGGTCACGCGGCCGCTCGGGCTGGACGAGATGGTGACGGGGCTGAGTGCCTTCGATTTCAGGTGAAGAGCATCAAGAAGTCGGCGCGGTTGCCCAGTTGTCGTAGCGTGATATTATGACTTGTGTAGTCAACAATATCAACTGAATGCATCGGAAGCGCCGCATGTCGACAGCCACCGCCCACGTTCCGACCGCCAACGCATCCCGCTACCTGCAACAGCTATGCAAGCACTGGAGCCACAAGCTCGACGTGGCGTTCGACGAGCGGGCCGGGACCGTTCGCTTCCAGGATGCGGTGGTTTCCATGTCCGCGAGCGAGCAGGGGCTGTCGGTGACTGTCGAAGCGACCAACGAGGAGATTCGCGATCGCATCGAGGGTGTCGTGCAGAGTCATCTCGACCGTTTCGCCTTTCGCGAGGCGCCGCTTCCGTTCCAGTGGTCGTAGCGCCGGCGCGCGCCTCAGAGCCGCCAGGATCTGTGCCTACATCTCCACCACGACGTTCCCGATCACCTTGCCGCCCTCGACCGCCTCCTGCGCGGCGGCGATGTCGTCGAGCGGAAAGCGCGCGCCGATCGTGTGCTTCAGCGTTCCGGCCTCCAGCATCCAGGTTAGTTCGGTGACGGCTGCGCTGCGCTCCTCCTGTCTGAGTTCATAGACCAGGTAGAACTGGATCGTCAGGCTGCCCCAAAGGCCGGCGGTGAAAGAGACCGGAATGTCGGCCGGAACGTTCGATCCGTAGCAGACCAGCTTGCCGTACTGGGCCAGTACGCCCTTCGGCAGGAGCGGCGCGGTGGAGGAGAGGTCCATGTCGAGGATGGCGTCCGCGCCCTTGCCGCCGGTCAGTTCCTTCACGCGCGCGGCGACGTCCTCGTTCTTGTAGTCGATGATCTCGGCCGCGTCGGCCGAGCGGGCATGATCCGCCCGTTCCTTCGAGGCGGTGACGATCACGCGCGCGCCTCGCTGGACGGCCATCTGTGTGGCGTAGTGGCCGACCGCCGCCGCGCCACCGGTGACGAGGATCGTCTTGCCAGGGGCGGCTCCCGCCAGCGTCACGCCATGCACGGCTGTCAGTGCCGGTATGCCGAAGCAGGCGCCGGCGTCGAAGCTCGTATTGTCGGGAAGCTTCACCGCCTGCACGCCGGGCACCACGATGTATTCGGCCGCCGTGCCGAAAGCCCGCTTCCACTGGCCGTTCCAGATCCAGACGCGCTCGCCGACGCGGCTTTCGGCAACCCCTTCGCCGACGAGGTCGATCACGCCGGCGCCATCGGAGTGTGGGATGATGCGTGGCGCGATCAGCGGCCGGCCGCGGCGGCTCTTTACATCGGAAGGGTTCGCGCCCGACGTCTTCAGCTTGACGCGGACCTCGCCCGGACCAGGCTTCGGCGTCTCGACTTCGCCCACCACGAGCACGTCGCGCGCCTCGCCATTCGTCTCGTACCACGCCGCCTTCATCGCATTCCTCCGTCTTCGTTCGATCCGCCTTCTTACAGGGGGCTTGCCTCGACCGCCACAGGACCACAGCTTCGAAATCGAGGAGTAGAGCGATGTCTGATACCAAGACCGTAAGAGTGCGCGTCACGGGCCGCGTGCAGGGCGTGAGCTTCCGCTGGTGGACACGCCGGGAGGCGCTGGGACTCGGGTTGACCGGCTGGGTGCGCAACGAGGAGGACGGTTCCGTGCGGGCGCTGCTGCATGGGGCGCAAGACGTCGTACATCAGATGCTCGACCGACTGCGCCATGGACCGCCGGGCGCCCGGGTCGATGATGTGACGGTCGAGGAAGAGGGAGGTGGCGAGGTTCCGGCCGGCTTCGAAATCCTGCGCTGATTCCGCTGCGAAGTCTGCTACGAAATCGATCCCCTCTGGCTTACGTTCGAACCGTCGCTGGCGCTAGCCGCCGCCTGGCGATCATGCTTCCGCGATATGCTCCTCGGTCCGGTGTTCCAATGGCTTCCGCGCAACCCGCTTCCACTTTGTCGACACCGTCGCCGCGCGAGGAGCGCGTCGGTTTCCTTCTGGTCTTCCTCTCAGCTTTGACCTGGAGTTTCGGCGGCGCCATCGGACGGTTCGTCGAGAACGCGGACGCCTGGACGACCGTATTCTGGCGGTCGGCCTGGGCCGCCGCGTTCCTCATCGGCTTCATGCTCCTGCGCGACGGCGGGCGCGGCATGGCGGGGCTGTTCCGGTCGATGGGGGTGCCGGGGCTTGCGGTCGCCCTGTGTTTTGCGGCGGCGTCGACCGCGTTCGTGGTCGCGCTGTCGCATACCACGGTTGCAAACATCCTGCTCATGCAGGCCGGCGTGCCGCTGCTCGCCGCGCTGCTCGCCTTCCTGCTCTTCGGCGAACGCGTCTCCCGTTCGACATGGGCGGCCATCGCAGCCGTCATCATCGGCGTAGCGATCATGGTCTCGGATTCGCTCGACGGAGACGTCTCCCCCATCGGTGACGGTCTCGCGGTGCTGATCGCCGTGGTCTTCTCCATTGCAACGGTAATTACCCGCCGCTTCGCCCATGTCCGCATGACGCCCGCGACCTGCCTCGGAACGGTCATCGCGGCGGTCTTCGCCTTCACCCAGGCGGGGTCGCTCGCAGTATCGGGTTCGGACATGGGGTTCCTCTTCGCCTTCGGGGCGCTGAACCTCGGGCTGGGGCTGGCGCTGTTCGCGACCGGCGCGAGGCTGATCCCGGCGGCCTACGCGGCGCTGCTCGGCACCTTCGAGACCCTGCTTGGACCGGTGTGGGTCTGGCTCATCCACGGCGAACTCCCGTCGTCCCGCACCATCCTGGGCGGCAGCGTGGTTTTCGCGGCACTCCTCGTCCACATCGGCATGGAGTTCCGCCGGCAGAGCCGACCGGCCAAGCCGGGCGTCACCGGCATGCCAGCGCCGAACTGACGAGGCGGACGGGGACCCAAGGATTGACAATCTCGTGACGGGAAGCGCAGCTTAGGCCATCTGAAACAAAGACACAGGCTCATCTTGCCCTTCTCGGATCCCGGTGCCGTGCTCGCCGGTACAAAATCGCTCCCCGATACCCGCGCCGCGGCTTCTGCCCTTGACGACGGGAATGCTTCCCCCGAAGACGCCGAAAGCTCCCCTTTCATTTCACCCGGCCACGCGGCGGAGTATCGCGCCTTCGTGGAAAAGCACCCCGACATCGAGGCCGTGGAGTTCCTGCTCGTCGATCCCAACGGTATTATCCGCGGAAAATGGGCGCCCGGCGACGCGCTGAAGAAGGCGTTCCAGGACGGCGTCAACTTTCCGATGTCGCTACACGGACTGGACGTGTGGGGACGGGAAGTCACTGAGACCGGGCTCCACATCGAGACCGGCGACAAGGACGGCTACTGCCGCGCCACGCGCGGTTCGCTGTCCATCGTTCCATGGGCGAAGCGGAAGACGGCGCAAGTCCTGCTCCAGACGTTCACGCCTGAGGGCGAGCCCTACATGGCCGACCCCCGGCAGGTGCTGAAGAAGAGGGTCGCGGAGGCGAATGCGAAGGGCTTCTTCCCCGTCGTTGCCTTCGAACTCGAGTTCTACCTGCTCGATCCCGAGATCGACTGGGACGACGGTATGCCGGGTCCCGTGGGGGCGGTCGCCGGCCCGGACCGGCTGCGCATGTACGGCATGGACGATCTGGCCGAGCATGCCGAACTCTTCGACATGATCCGCGACGCCGCCGACGAGCAGAGCCTGCCTATCGACACCATCATCAAGGAAGCCGCGCCCGGCCAGTTCGAGGTCAACCTGAAGCATCGCGGCGATCCGCTCCGCGCGGCCGACGACGTCATCATGCTGAGGCGCATCGTGATCGGCTGTGCCCGCGCGCACGGCCTCCAGGCGACCTTCATGGCAAAGCCGTTCCTGGAGTATGCGGGCAATGGCATGCACGTGCACGCCTCTATTCTCGGAACCGACGGCAAGAACATCTTTGCCGGTCCCAATGGCCGCAAGACATTGGAGTCGGCGGTTGCGGGCCTGCTCCTGACGATGCCGGAATCGCTGCTCCTGTTCATCAACACCTGGAACGGCTTCCGACGTATCACGCCGGGATCCTATGCTCCGACACGCGCGGTATGGGCCGAGAACAACCGATCGGTGGCGCTGCGCATCCCGGTTTCCAACGATTCCAACCGCCGCGTCGAGCACCGGATCGCCGGGGCCGACGCCAATCCCTATCTCGTGATGGCGGCGCTCATCCAGGGCATGGTGGAGGGCATCGAGGGCGGGCTTACGCCGCCGCCGCCCGTGGAGGGAAACGCCTACGACGAGGACGGGCTTTCGCTGCCCGACGACATGGACGATGCGCTTCAGCTTGCGGCCAAGAGCAGCTTCGTGGACCGCGCCCTCGGACCGCTTCTCGCGAAAGTCTATCGCGACCTCAAGCGCGCGGAAATCATGGCGTTCTGGAGCGAGATAACGCCGCTCGAGCGCTCGACCTACCTTTGAGCGACCCGCTTCGAAATTGCCGCTTGTCGCATTGCAAAAACGCCAATAGGCTTTCGCATCATACCCGGCCGAAGGGACTCTGCTAGGCGAGCCGGGAGGGACAACAGAGGAGAACGACATCATGAAGAGCTGGGGCTATCTGCTGGCTGCGACGGCGCTCGTCGCGCTCACCAGTGGGGGGCAGGCGCAGGACCGGGTCGTCAACGTCTACAACTGGTCGGACTACATCGACGACTCCATCCTAGAGGACTTTACCAAGGAGACCGGCATCAAGGTCGTCTACGACGTCTTCGATTCCAACGAGATCCTCGAGACCAAGCTGCTCGCCGGCGGCACCGGCTACGACGTCGTGGTGCCCACCGGAACTTTCCTCGCCCGCCAGATCCAGGCCGGCGTCTTCCAGAAGCTCGACAAGTCCAAGCTTCCGAACCTGTCGAACATGTGGGATGTGATCGCCAGCCGCACCGAGAAGTACGATCCGGCGAACGATTATTCGATCAACTACATGTGGGGCACCACCGGCATCGGCTACAATGTCAACAAGGTGCAGGATGCGCTCGGCATCGAGAAGATCGACAGCTGGGACGTGGTCTTCGATCCTGAGAAGCTGGCCAAGCTCGCCGACTGCGGCGTCTACATGCTCGACGCACCGGCCGAGATGATCCCGGCCGCGCTCAAATATCTCGGCCTCGACCCGAATTCGACCGATCCGGACGAACTCGCGAAGGCGGAGGAACTGCTCTTGAGCATCCGGCCCTCCATCCGCAAGTTCCATTCGTCCGAATACATCAACGCGCTCGCCAACGGCGACATCTGCCTGGCCGTCGGATGGTCGGGTGACATGTTCCAGGCACGGGACCGCGCCGCCGAGGCCGATCAGGGCGTGGCCATAGACTACTCGATCCCGAAGGAAGGCGCCCAGATGTGGTTCGACCAGATGGCCATTCCTGCCGATGCGCCGCACGTCGCCGAAGCGCACGAGTTCCTGAACTACATCATGCGCCCGGACGTGATCGCCAAGGCGTCCAACTATGTCTACTACGCCAACGGCAACAAGGCCTCGCAGGAACTTCTGGACGAAGAGGTGATCGGCGATCCGGCCGTCTATCCGGACGAGGAGACGCTGAACAACCTCTTCACCACCGTCCCGCTGGACGCGAAAACGCAGCGCCTGGTGACACGGATCTGGACGAGGGTCGTCACCGGCCAGTAGGACCTTCCCAACCTGCCCCTGGCGCAAGCGCCGGGGGCTTCGCTTTTGGGGCAAGCGTGCAACCGGGGGAACCCATGAAATCGCTCGGCAGCATTCGCAGAAGCTTCGCGCCGTGGGCCGATCCGGCCGCCAGGCCCTACATTTCCTTCGAGAACATCACCAAGCGGTTCGGCGACTTCACCGCCGTCAACAACCTCTCGCTCGACATCTACGAGCGCGAGTTCTTCGCCCTCCTCGGCGCGTCCGGCTGCGGCAAGTCCACGCTGCTCAGGATGCTCGCCGGCTTCGAGGAGCCGACCTCCGGGCGCATCCTGCTCGACGGGCAGGACCTGCGCGGCATCCCGCCCTATCGGCGGCCGGTCAACATGATGTTCCAGTCCTACGCGCTCTTCCCGCACATGAGCGTGGAGCAGAACATCGCCTTCGGGCTCAAGCAGGACGGCATGCCGAAGGCGCAGATCGCCGAGCGGGTTGCCGAGATGCTGAAGCTGGTCAAGCTCGAGCAGTTCGCCAGGCGCAAACCGCACCAGCTTTCGGGCGGGCAGCGCCAGCGGGTCGCGCTTGCCCGCTCCGTCGCAAAGCGGCCGAAGGTGCTCCTGCTCGACGAGCCGCTCGGCGCGCTGGACAAGAAGCTGCGCGAGGAGACGCAGTTCGAGCTGATGGACCTGCAGCAGAATCTCGGCCTCACCTTCGTCGTCGTGACGCACGACCAGGAGGAGGCGATGACCATGGCCGACCGCATCGCCATCCTCGACAAGGGCGAGGTGATGCAGGTGGCGACGCCCGCCGAGGTCTACGAAGCGCCGGCCTCGCGCTTCGTGGCCAGCTTCGTCGGCACCGTAAACCTGCTCGAGGGCAGCGTGGCGGCGCGCGAGGGTTCGAACCTGCGGATCACCGGGGCGAGCGGCGCGCAGATCCTGGTGGAGAATGCGCCCGACCATGTCGGCAGCGGCGAAATCGCATTCGCCATCCGGCCCGAGAAGATCAGGGTCTCGCCGCGCCGGCCGGCCGAGGGCACGCCCAACGTGATGGAGGGCGAAATCTTCGACCTCGCCTATCTCGGCGACATGACGGTCTATCACGTGCGTCTGGCCGACGGGCAGGTCGTCAAGGCGAGCGCGCTCAACAGCGCCCGGCTCACCGACGATCAGCTGACCTGGAACGACCGCGCGTGGATTTCCTTCGCGCCGGATGCCGGCATCGTCCTGACGAGGTAGGGCTATGGCACAGACGACCGCGTCGGACGGGATCGGGACTTACAGCGCGGCGGCTCCGGCCGAGGGTGGGCTCGGCCGGGCGATCGGCAACCGCCTCGTCATCCTTGTCCCCTATCTCTGGCTGCTCGTCTTCTTCCTCGTTCCCTTCCTCATCGTCTTCAAGATCTCCCTGTCGACGACGGCGATCGCCATGCCGCCCTATATGCCGGTCTTCGGGTTGGAGGACGGCATCTCGGGCTTCTTCGGCAACCTGCGCGAACTCACGCTGGACAACTACATTTGGCTGACCGAGGACGCTCTCTATTTCAACGCATATATCTCCAGCATCGTGATCGCGGCCGTCTCCACCGTGATCACGCTGGCCGTCGGTTTCCCCATTGCCTACGGCATGGCGCGCGCACCGACCGCGTTGCGCCCGACGCTGCTGATGCTGGTGATCCTGCCGTTCTGGACGAGCTTCCTGATCCGCGTCTACGCCTGGATCGGCATCCTGAAGCCGGAGGGCCTGCTCAACCAGTTCCTGATATGGACCGGCGTCATCGACCAACCGCTGCAAATCCTCAATACGCACACGGCGATCTACATCGGGATCGTCTATTCATATCTGCCCTTTATGGTGCTGCCGCTCTATTCGGCGCTGGAGAAGATGGACTATACGCTGGTCGAGGCGGCGCAGGATCTCGGTTGCCCGCCGATCTCGGCTTTCTGGAAGATCACCTTCCCGCTCGCGCTGCCTGGCGTCGTTGCCGGCGCGATGCTGGTCTTCATCCCGGCGATGGGCGAGTTCGTCATACCCGACCTGCTCGGCGGCTCGCAGACGCTGATGATTGGCAAGACGCTGTGGAACGAGTTCTTCAACAACCGCGACTGGCCGGTCTCCTCGGCCGTGGCCGTCATCCTGCTTCTTCTGCTCGTCGTGCCGATCATGCTGTTCCAGCAGTCGCAGGCGCGCGCGCAGGAAAAGAGCCGGTGAGGGCAGCGCGATGAACACCACCTGGTCCCGCTTCAACATCGCCTCGGTCGTGCTCGGCTTCGCCTTCCTGTATCTGCCGATCGTCCTCCTGATCATCTTCTCCTTCAACGAGTCGAAGCTCGTCACGGTCTGGGCCGGCTTCTCGACGAAATGGTACGGCGAACTCTTTCGCAACCAGGGCCTGATCGACGCGGCCTGGGTGACGGCCCGCGTCGGCTTCATCTCGGCGAGCTTCGCCACGGTGCTCGGCACGCTCGCAGCACTCGCGCTCACTCGCTACACGCGCTTCCGCGGCCGCGTCCTTTTCTCGGGCATGGTGTTCGCGCCGCTGGTCATGCCTGAGGTCATCACCGGTCTGTCGCTGCTGCTGCTCTTCGTCGCGATCGGGCTCGACCGGGGCTTCCTCACCGTCACGCTGGCGCACATCACGTTCTCGATGTGCTTCGTCGCGGTGGTGGTCCAGTCGCGCCTGATTACCTTCGACCGGTCGCTGGAGGAAGCGGCAATGGACCTCGGTGCGCCACCGGTGCGGACGTTTTTCGCGATCACGCTGCCGGTGATCCTGCCGGCAATCATTTCCGGCTGGATGCTGGCCTTCACGCTTTCGCTCGACGACCTGGTGATCGCGAGCTTCACCTCCGGACCGGGGGCGACGACGCTGCCGATGAAGATCTACAGCCAGGTGCGGCTCGGCGTGACGCCCGAAATCAATGCCGCGTGCACGCTCCTGATCGCTGTCGTCGCCGCGGGCGTGCTGATCGCATCGGTCGTCAACAAGAGCCGGGAGGTTCAGCGTCAGCGCGACGAACAGGCGGCGCAGCGGAACTGATCGCGCTTCTCAGCCCCGTGGCGGTCTGAGCAGAAAGATGACGAGCCAGACGGGCACGATCACCATCGAACCAAGGACGATGTTCGGCACTGCCCACGAGACACCGCGTTCGAGGAGTTCGAGCACGTTCTCCGGTGTCATGCCGATCTCCATCAGAATGTCCGCCGCGGTAACGTCCAGCGCCGACAACCCCGCGCCGGTAATCAGCGACACGAAGATTATCTTCAACGTTGCCGAAGCCAGACGCAGCAAACTCGCCCCTTTGAGACAAATCCACGTACGGGTTCCGTTGCCTCGCGCGTGGAGCGATCGTTCGATCGCGCCGATGGTAGCGGAAGCCTATAGCGATTCGCGGGTTCTGAAAAATTGCTCAAACCTGCGGCCCGACGTTCATTCGATCGGCATGGTCCGCATGATGGGCGAAACGAAGGGTGCGTCCCAGGAACCGCCGACGAAAAAGGAAGCCGGTGCCTGCTTGGGGGCGGCGGATTCCCTGGACGAGATCAGGCCCGAGAGTGCCAGCCCGTGCCCGACATAAGGTATGATGCCGGTAAACGAGACGGTCTTTTCCGGCAGTGTCGCCTTGGCAAGTTCGAGGCGGGCCATGCCCTCCGACACCGCGGCGCGGAACTCTGCCGATTCGAATGGTATGACGCCGGTTGGAACCTCGTTGAGCGCGAAGAAGCCGCCCTTTTCGGCACGCGCGACGAAAGCTGCGAGATCGAGACCCTGGAGGCTGCCGGGACCGAACTTCAGCGAAATCGTCCCGCTGAGGGTTTGGGCGAGCTGATCCCATCGGGACTTCGGGCCCTTGAGCGCGATCGAGAGGGTGCCCTTGCCCTTCGGCATCGGAAGCTTCGAGCCCATCGCGCCGGCCGCGCCCTGCATGTCGATGTCGCTCGCCAGCATCCTGAGTTCCGTGCCGTTGTGATCGGACCGCGTGTCCACTCGAAAGCCGGTCTGGAGCGTGCCGCCAAACACCGTCGCATCGGATATGTCGAAGGCGGCAAGTCCGTCCTTGACCTGGGCGGTCGCCGCGACGTCCGTCATCGTCAGGGGACCGACGACGGCGCTCGCCGCCGAGAGGCGCAGATCGAGGTTTACCTGCCGCGTGAATGCCACGTCCATTTCATCGGACCATCGCGCACCGTCTCCCGGGAGGCGTGTGAACGCGGAGATGAACGAATAGGCATCGAAGGACTGGAACGCGAGTGTTCCGGAAACGGCGGGTATGCCGTTCGCCAGCGAGAACTCCAGGAGGCCGTTGCCGGGATGGCCGCCGAACGCCAACTGCGCGTCCTCGATCTTCATCCGCAGCGAATCACCGATGAGGCGGCCGGAGATCGAAGCCGACCCCACCGCCGCTCCGGGCTGAATGTCGGTTTTTGACCATTCGAGAGCCCGGCGCAGGGAAGGGGAGGTGAGCTTCACCGTTCCATCGACGAAGCCGCTCTTCGAAAGGGTCGTCAGGCCTTCGAAGCTGCCGGTCAGCGGCGCCGACGTCAGCGAGGCCGTTATGCGCGAATTGCCGCCGCCGAAGAGCGCCAGCGGCTGCTGCGCGGAGATGTCGACCGTCAGGGGTTCGCCACGCCAGACCGCATTGGCCACCAGGGTGCCCGACCGGTTGAGCGCCGGCCATGCGGCGCGGCCGGTGATGCTGGAGATGATCTCGCGCTCTTCCCCCGCTTCGACGAGCAACACGCGGCCATCCGCGAACTCGATCGTGCCGAACGTGTCGGACGGCATCAGCGACACGTCCGGCTGCGCCGGATTGGCGTCCACCAGGGCCCGCGCCGTGTCGATCGCGCGCACCATCCTGCTGCCGCCGGGCGCAGCGGGCAGCATCATGCCATCGGGCGAAGATCTGACGCGGAGCACGGGACGAAGCACGGAGATGTCGGAGAAGGCGATGTCTCCGCGCAGCGCGGCTATCGCCGACAGGTCGATCTCGATGCGGTCCGCCTGAAGGATCGGAGGCGCATCGGTCGCGCCCCATTCGAGAAAGGCGACATCCTGCAGGTGGGCCTCGAACGCAGGCCAGACTTGGATGCGCGGCGCGCCGCGAAGGACGACCCGATAGCCGCTCCACTCGCTCAGCTCGTGCGAGATGCGGTTTCGCACGATCTGCGTGGACGCGACGAAGGGGATCGCAGAGACCATCGCGAAAAGCAGAATCGCGACACCCGCGATGATCCAAATGGTTCGTCGTGCCGTCCTGGATGGCATGCTGCCTCGTCAAGAACTACTTACGCGCACGCGGCGACCTTTCGCCGATGGCATGCTTTCCGGCTAGTGGCGGACCCGCATCCCAGCCATTTGCGGCCCGGTGATGGCAGTCATTCCTACCGACGCCGTCTTGCCCTGCCGGGGCGCACTATGCATAACCGCCCGGCCTATCTGGAGAACCTCAATGCCCCGGACCGAACCGCTCTGGTCACCCTCCCTCGATGAAGTCCAACGCTCGCCCATGATGACATTCATGCATGAGGCATCCAAGCGGACCGCGCGCCCGATCGCGACATATGAACAACTTCATGACTGGTCTGTAACAGACCGTGAGGCTTTTTGGAAACTGGTATGGCAATACTGCGGCATCGTCGGTGAACCGGGCGTAAGAATCATCGAGGACGGGGATCGCATGCCCGGCGCATCCTTCTTTCCGGACGCGCGGCTGAACTTCGCAGAGAACCTCCTATGCAGGAAGGGCCCTTCGGATGCGCTCGTCTTCCGGGGTGAAGACAAGGTGGAACGGCGCGTCTCCTGGGACGGTCTGCGGGCGATGGTCTCGCAATTGCAGCAGGTCTTTCTCGACGAAGGTTTGAAAGCCGGAGACCGTGTCGCCGCCATGATGCCCAACATGCCCGAGACGATCGCGGCCATGCTGGCCGCCGCATCCCTCGGGGCGGTCTGGTCCTCCTGTTCTCCTGATTTCGGTGAGCAAGGCGTCCTCGACAGGTTCGGCCAGATCGAGCCGGTGATCTTCGTGACCGTCGACGGCTACTGGTATGGGGGAAAGCGGATCGAGATCGGCGAGAAGGTCGCCAAAGTCGTCGACAGGCTTCCGACCGTGCGCAAGACGCTGGTTGTGGACTATCTGGGGGAAGCCGCAGAGGTCGGCGGCGGGGTCCGCGGCGCCGAAACCTTCGCGACGGCCATTTCCCGCCATGAGGCACGAGAACCCGTCTTCGAACGCCTGCCGTTCGCGCATCCGCTCTACATCCTGTTCTCGTCGGGCACGACCGGCATTCCGAAATGTATCGTCCATTCTGCCGGCGGAACGCTGCTCCAGCATGTGAAGGAGCAACGGCTGCACGCCGGCATCCAGGAGGGCGACCGCTTCTTCTATTTCACGACCTGCGGTTGGATGATGTGGAACTGGCTGGTATCGGGGCTCGCCTCGGGCGCGACCTTGCTGCTCTACGACGGTTCGCCCTTCCATCCCGACGGCAACGTGGTCTTCGATTTTGCCCAGGCCGAGAAGATGACCTATTTCGGCACGTCGGCGAAGTTCATCGACGCGGTCCGTAAATCCGGTCTCGAGCCGATCAAGTCGCACGACCTGTCGTCCGTGCGGGTGATCTCGTCGACCGGGTCGCCGCTTTCGCCCGAGGGGTTCGAGTTCGTCTATTCGGGCATCAAGAAGGACGTGCATCTTGCCTCCATCTCCGGCGGCACCGACATCGTTTCCTGCTTCGTGCTTGGCATTCCGACACGGCCGGTCTGGAGCGGAGAGATTCAGGGCGCGGGTCTCGGCATGGCCGTCGAGGTCTGGAACGACGACGGCAAGCCGGTAAAGCAGGAAAAGGGCGAACTCGTCTGCACCAGACCCTTTCCGTCGATGCCGGTGATGTTCTGGAACGATCCCGACGGGGCGAAGTACCATTCCGCCTATTTCGACCGTTTCGAAAACGTGTGGTGCCATGGCGACTATGCCGAACTGACCGAACATGACGGCTTCATTATCTACGGCCGGTCCGACGCCACGCTGAACCCCGGCGGGGTGCGTATCGGCACGGCAGAGATCTACAACCAGGTCGAGCAGATGGAGGAGGTCGTAGAGGCCATCTGTATCGGGCAGGACTGGGAGGACGACGTGCGTGTGGTCCTGTTCGTGCGGCTTGCGCCCGGGCTCGATCTCGACGCGGACCTCGAGAAGCGGATCAGGTCGAAGATCCGGACGGGCGCAAGTCCCCGCCACGTTCCTGCGAAGATCGTCGCGGTCAGCGACATCCCGCGCACCAAATCCGGCAAGATCACGGAACTTGCGGTGCGCGACGTGGTGCACGGCCGCGCGGTCAAGAACAAGGAGGCGCTGGCAAATCCCGAGGCCCTCGATCTGTTCAGGGACGTACCGTCACTCAAGACCTGAAGACGCGTGGTTAACGATCTGCAAATGCGAAATTTACCTAAGTTCGACGTCTGGGACACTCGCGTAAACCTGTTCTTAACTTGGTAAGGTTTTGTTAAGGGATAGCGCTGATATTCATGCGTAACTTGAGGGAGAAATCCCACGCCCCCCGCGGGTTCGTCGTTTCGCTCAAGTCCTCGTTGTGACAGCAATTCTTGATCCTGAGGCGCCCTTGCGGGCGCCTCTTTTTTTAGCTGTGCGACACTTCGGAATCGCGCATCAGGGCTCCCGAGAGCAGGATCACCGGGACGAGCGCGGTGACGATGATGAGGAGGGCGGCGACCGCTCCGTCCTCGATCACCCCGCGGGATGCGTTCTCGTAGACATGCGTGGCGAGCGTGGAGAAGCCGAAGGGGCGGAGCAGGATCGTCGCCGAGAGCTCCTTGACGGTATCGACGAACACCAAAACCGCCGACGTCAGTATGGCGGGACGCAGCAGCGGCAGGAGGATTTCGCGGGCGCTCGCAAGTGGAGAACGTCCGAGGCTTCTGGCAGCTTCATCGAGATGCGGCGGCAGCTTCTCCATTCCCGAGCGGATCGCGCCTTCGGCGAGAGCGAGGAAGCGAATGGAGCAGGCGAGCACCACCGCCGCCGCGGAGCCCGTGAAGAGGAGCCCACTCGAAATCCCGACGTTGAGCCGCAGAAACCCGTCGATCGCGTTGTCGAGCCGCGTCAATGTGAAGAGAAGTCCGAGCCCCAGAATGGTGCCCGGCAAAGCATATCCGCTCGATGCCAGTCGCGCCATGCTGCCAACCGCGCTGGAGCGTGATAGCCGCGCCGCGTTGATCATCAGCATCGCTGCGAAAACCGTTACCAATGCGGTGGCCCCGGCTGTCACGACGCTGTTGACGAAGGCGGATTGCAATGCGGGCTCGCCGAGCTGTTCCAGCCGCCGGCTTGCGTAGTCCCCGAAGACCAGGAGTGGAATGCCGAACCCCGCCAGGACCGGCATCAGCACCGCGCAGGCCGCCAGCCATCGCCGCCAGCCGGTGAGGATCACCCTTGGCGGCCTGACGCGCATATGCGTCGCCCTTGCGCCGTGAAAGCGCTGGCGCCGCCGGGCCCATCGTTCCGCCTGCAGGATCGCCAGCACCAGGACCAGCATCACCATCGCGATCTGGGCGGCGCCTTCGAGGCTGCCGCGGTTGAGCCAGGTCGAATAGACGGAGAAGGTGAGCGTCCTGACGCCGAGATACTCGACCGCTCCGATGTCGTTGACCGTCTCCATGAGGACCAGGGCGACGCCGGCGACCACGGCCGGGCGAGCCACCGGAAGCAGGATGCGGAAAAACACCTTCGACGGCCGCGCTCCGAGGGTGCGCGCCACGTCGGCGATGTTGCGGCCCTGCATGATGAAGACCACCCGCGTCGTCAGGTAGACATAAGGATACAGCACCGACGAAAGCACGATCGCGGCACCTTCGGTGGTGCGGATGTCGGGAAACCAGTAATCCCTGACGGTCTGGAAGCCAAAGACATGGCGCAGGGCCGTCTGGACGGGCCCGGTAAAGTGGAAGAACTCTCCGAAGGCGTAGGCCGCCAGGTAGGTCGGCACCGCCAGGGGCAGGACCAGAGCCCAGGCGAGAAGGCGCCTGAACGGGAAGTCGAAGGCGACGACGAGCCATGCGCAGGTCACGCCGATCGAAGCCGTTCCGGCCGAGACCATCGCAAGAAGCCAAAGCGTGGTCGCGGTGGACCGCGGCAGGACGTTGCGGGCCAGATGCGGCCAGTCGGCTCCCGTGCCTGAAACGGCAATCGCGACGATCGACGCGATAGGAACGAGAACGATCGCGGCGATGAAGGCCGCGGATGCCAGAGCCACCGGATGACGCTCGTGTCTCGCCCTGGGGGATCTGATCGCCTTCGCGGAGGCGCTCCTTGCGTTCATCTTCGGCATGGGCTGGATACTGCGACCGGTTCAAGCGCTGCTGTCAAACAGAAAAGGGCCGGATCAGCGATCCGGCCCGATCCCCGTCAATCGCGTCGCGTCAACTCGCGGGACCATCGTCCAGGCCGACGCGGTCGACCATCTCGGAAGCCGCCTTGCGGTGATCGGCGATCTTTGACAGCGGCAGCTTGTCCGCGTCGAGCGTGCCGAAGCTCTTCACGATGTCGGAAGCCTCGACGCCGTCCTTGACCGGGTACTCGAACACTTCGGCGGCATAGATCCTCTGCGCCTCCTCGCTGGCGAGGAATTCCATGAGCTTGAGCGCATTCTCGCGGTTGGGCGCATGCCTGGCCATCGCCATGCCTGAGATGTTCACATGCGTGCCCGCGTCGTCGATCGAGGGGAAGATGACGTGGATCGCGTTCGCCCAGTCCTTCTGCTCGGGCTCCTTCTCGTTGGTCATCATGAGACCGACATAATACGTATTGCCGAGCGCCAGATCGCATTCGCCGGCCATGATGCTCTTTGCCTGTCCACGATCGTTGCCCTCGGGCTTGCGCGCCAGATTGGCCTTGAAGCCCTTCATCCACTGCTCGGTCTCTTCCTCGCCCCAGTGAGCCATCAGGGCCGAGAACAGGGCCAGGTTGTAGTCATGCTGGCCCGAACGGATGCAGATCTTGCCCGCCCATTTCGGATCGGCGAGATCGGCATAGGAGATGTTCGTGTCGGAGACGCGGTCCTTCGAAGCGTAGATGACGCGGCCACGGCGGGTGACGCCGAACCAGTGGCCCTCGGGATCGCGGTACTCCGCCGGGATCGTCGCGTTGATGGCCGGATCGTCGACCGGCTGGGTGACACCTTTTTCCTCGGCGGCCGTCAGCCGCGAGATGTCGACCGTCAGGATGACGTCGGCGGGCGAGTTCTGTCCCTCGGCCGCGATGCGCTCCTCGAGACCCTTGTCGAGGAACAGCACCTCGGTCTCGATGCCGGTTTCGGCCGTGAAGGCGTCAAGGACGGGCTTGATCAGGTCAGGTTGGCGATAGGAATAGATGTTCACCACGCCCTCGGCCAGCGCCGGGGCGGTCGAAAAGGCAAAGGATGCCGAAAGGGCGATCGCGGCCAGGCGCGCGCCCCTTGCGCGCGAATTGCTGAAGGGCATGGGTGGTCTCCTCACGTTGTTCGAATCCCGGGACTGGAAGAGCGCCATCTCATCCCGAACAGAGGCACCTTTTGGTGCAAAGCTGTCGGTCGGTCAACATAAGTCTAGCAAATTCAGTTATTTAGAACATTTCTAAACTAACGCTGTCAGGAATTAGCGAATAATTTCAGAGTGAAAGCGTCAGGAATTGGTGTGCGGCGAATGATCACATTTCCGCGAATGATCGCCTCAGCCGGCCAAAACGCGCGCGGAGGGGAAGGTGACCTCCACAAGCGTGCCCTCGCCGGGCGTGGAGTTGATCGCGAAACGGGCCCGGTTTGCCTCGACCATCGCCTTGGTCAGCGGGAGTCCGAGCCCGGTGCCGTCGGTGCGCTTGCGCTTGAGCGAATTGATCTGCTTGAACGGCTTCAGCGCCTGTTCGATCTCGGCCGCGGACATGCCCACCCCCGTGTCCCTGACCCGCATGACGACGTCGCCGGTCGCCTCGCACGAGGTCGAGACGATCACCTGCCCGCCCGGTTGCGTAAACCGCACCGCGTTCGACAGGAGGTTCAGGCCGATCTGGCGTATGCTGCGCAGATCCGCCACGACTTCAGGCAGGCGCGAGGCGAAGCTCGAACGGATGATGACACGTTCCCTGTTCGCTTGCGGCTGCATCATCGCCACGGTTTCGGCCAGCACGTCGTTCAGTGACACGGCCTCGTAGGCCATCTCCTGCTCGCCGGCCTCGATCTTGGAGATGTCGAGCAGGTCGTTGACGAGATCGAGCACATGGCTGCCCGAACGGTTGATGTCGCGGAGATAGTCCCGGTACCGGTCATTGCCCATCGGACCGAACTTTTCGTCCATCATGAGTTCGGAAAACCCGATGATGGCGTTGAGCGGCGTGCGAATCTCGTGGCTGACGCGGGCAAGGAACTCCGATTTCTGCGACGAGGCGCGTTCAGCTAGGGCGCGTGCGTGGGTGAGTTCCTCCTCTGCCCTCTTCCACTGGGTAATGTCGCGCATCACTGCACAGTAGCCGTTGCCGCCGGGCAGGCGGCCGATCGTCATGAAAAGTGGGATGAACCGGCCCTGCGCCTCGCGGCCGATGACTTCCCGTCCGTCGTTGAGTACGCTCGCCACTCCGTTCTCGGACAGGCTCTCGAGATAATCGCGCGCCGCCCGCTGGCTCTCGACGGCGAAGAGCACGGCGAACGGTTTGCCTGCCACCTCCTTGTCCTCGTAGCCGAACAGCGCTTCCGCCGGCCGGCTTATGGAACGGATCGTCCCTTCGGGAGTGATTAGGACGACGCCGTCGGTGGCCGTATCGAGGATGGTGCGCATTTCCTCGACGCGGTCGCCGAATCCCGTGGCCGATTCCGCGTCGGGCCCGGACGCCAGGGGGAGGGGCGGCGCCACCTCCAGCGGGCTCAGGGCCAGAAGCAGCGCCTTGCCGCCCATCCACGGGACCGACTGGAGATGCGCCCTTACCGGGATCGTGTGGCCGGCCTTGGTGGAAAGGACGGTGCCCCGCGCGGGTTCGCCGTTCTCGGCTTCGGATTGATACGGCTCGAGGAAAAGCTGACCGAGGCCGCCGCTCTCCTCGAGGTCGTCGAGCGATTCGTATCCCGTCAATTCGCAGAAGGCCCGGTTGGCGAAGAGCAGCCTGTCGCCGCGATGGATCAGCAGCGGGAGCGGGAGCCGTGACAGCACCTCGGCATCGGCATCGGGTGCCGGCGCGTCGCTGACGAGCGAGGAGACGGCGGAAGGCAGAAAAGGCAGGTCGGCCGGGCCGTGCGTTTCAGGTTGCACTGCCGGATCCACCGGATCGGGTTGTCCAACCTCCTCGGAGACTTCCTCGATTTCAGCCCCGTCGACTTCGCCGTCGTCACCCTGTGAGGCGGCGGTGGCACCGTCCACAGGCTGGAGGGAAACATCTTCCATGTCGCCATCGTCCGATTCAGGTACTTGGAAGCCCTGTGCGGCGACGTCTTCCACTTCCTCGCGGCTCTCGTACGCCTGTCCGTCGAACACGTGCCCTGCATGTCTTGCGGGAAGGCGGTCGCCGTCGAATGCAAATTCCTCGGGAAGCGCCGGGGCTTGTTCTTCTTCGTGAGGGACTGGTGCTTGCCCATTGCCAGAATCGGCGTCCGACGCGGCCTGCTCCGGCGGCAGCGGTTCGTCGAAGAGTTCCTCCTCGACTTCGATGTAGGGCAACTCCTCGACCAATCGCGGGTCGTTCGCTTCCGGTTCATCCGATCGCGAGGTCGCGTCGGAGAGGAGCGGCAATACGGTCGTGTCCTCTTCCGCCTCCTGCGGCGAGACCTGATCAACGGGACTGGGCGGAGCAACTGGTTCCGTCTCCGCGAGAGTTTCGCCATTTTCAGCCGCACGCTCAGACTCAGGTTGCCGCGCGGATGGCTGCGTCACCTCCTTGAGGCGGTCTCCGATCTCGCGAAAGGCGTTGCGCTCGACGGGCGAAAGGCCGCGCTCGGGTTGGTTTGGACGGTGTTCGGCAAGACGGATGATCTTGTCGGAATAGCGCCGGTAGCGGGCCTCCTCGATCGCTATGACGGGGGTCTCTCCCCGGAACGGATCGTCACGGCTCTCCGGGGCAGGGTCGGCCGGCGCAGCGGGAGCAGTCTCCGGTTCGTCAGTCGCGATCAGCCCAGCTTCCGCCGAGTCGACCACATCGTCGGAGGGCGCGGCTTCCGCGGGTTTGTTGCCGTCATCCGCGGCAGGGACCGGTTCTTCGGCCTCAGGCGCGGGGATTTCCTCCGCCGCGGACACATTCGGCAGCAACGTCGGGGGCCGGGGAGCCGCGACGGCGTCACCCAGGCGAGCGATCCCGAAACCGCGAAACCCCTCGAACGACCGGTTGCGCGCATAGACGGGAAGGGCGGCGAGATCGACGGGGGCTGCAAGGTCCGTCCCCTCGATCGGCCACAGCACCGTTCTGCCGGACCAGGTATCGCGACGCTCCAGCAGACCCGCGATCTCGTGGCCGGGGTCCATGCCGAAATGCTCCGCGACCTGCGCGAACGAACGGCCGATCACTGCCGTCTCCGCGGCCCCGACCGCGATCAGGAACTCGGGCGATATGCTGCTGAAATTTCCGACGGCGTCCGTGCGCCACGCAAACCGCACGGGAGCGGTGTTCCGATACTCTGTCGCAGGCGCAGGGCTCGGAGGCACGGAGATGTTCTCCGCGTCTTCCAGCGCGGGCTGCGTTTCTTCGGGCGCTGACTCCGTCTCCTCGATGACGGGTGCCGGACCCTCATCGGGCGCGGGAAGACCCTCTTCGCCGACGGATGCGACTGGTTCCGACGACGATGCAGGAGGGGGTTCTTCCTGCGCATCGGCCGCAGCCGCGGCATCCGCTTCGAAATACCATCTGTCTATGCCGGCCCGATGCTCGGGCGACACCTCGTCCTTCGCACCCGGGTGTGCCTCGGGCGCGACCTCTGGCGACGAGGAATCGGCTGCATCGTCCCCGACTTCCGGAAGCTCTGCCGCCGGAGAAGCCGGGGTCCACGGGGAGCGTCCGGGGCCGGATTCGCCTTGCGGGAGCCCGCGCTCCTGCAGCGCCTTCGGGTCCGGCTCCTCGTCGCCCTCGAAGAAGTCATCGTGGCGGTAGAGGTCCGGGTCGTCGACCGCGACCAAGAGGTGCATTCCCGGTTCGTCCGTCAGGCGCGCGATCCCCGCCGGTATGCGGCCGCTCGCGGCGGGGATGAGGCGCTTGACCAGGCGGTCCTGCGCGTCCGCGACGTCGGCGACGAGGCCGTCGACGGTTTCCGTTTCGATGCCGAGAGCCTGGAATCCCGGAGTGGCGGCGACGACCGTCGCGCCCGAGAGCAGAGCGGCGAAGTAGCCGGCCTCGCTGAAGCCCGAGATGGCCAGCCTTGCCAGTTCGCCCGGGTTGCGGTCGTCTCCCGCCGCCGGGGGAGCGGCCAGCAGGATCCCAACCTCGCCATCCGGCAGCGTCACGCTGCTTGCGAGGAAAGGTATGGCGCGGCTCGTAACGCCGGAAGCGAGCCTGACGAGGAGGGGCCGGTCCGTCCCGATCCGCGGGAACCCCGTCGTCGCCGCAATCTGGCGCCGCTGCGCGAACCCGAGCCCGGCCGAGGCGCCCATGATGGCCTCGATGTCGGGAAAGCCAAACAGCTTCGCCCCGGGACCGTTCGCCCAGATCACTTCCTCCAGGTCGGCCGAAAGAATCGCCAGCGCATGACCTGCGGCAAATCGCGCACGAACCGCGTCCAGAACCGCGATGTCGATGAAGGAATATTCGCTGGATGCCATCCACACCGATCCCGTCACGTCCGACTCCCCTTAAACCGGACGTTAAGACTTTGTTAGTAAAAGAGATGCCTCCCCGCGTCCACATTGCGGCCCCGGGCGGGCACGGTTTTGTGGTTCGTTGGTTAATCTCCCCGCCGTTTATGCTGCATTGCGAGAAAAATGTTGCAATGCACAAAAACTCTGCCTATATTGTGAGCATCAAGCGGCCAGAGAATGTTCAGCGTCAGGCCGTTGCCCGCAACAGGAAGGATTACCTCAGATGTCGAAAGCAGCAAAGACCGCAGAAACCATCGAATTCCCGACCTTCGACGCCGCCAAGGCGACCGACCAGTTCCGCTCCTTCGCCGAGAAGGGCGTCGAGCAGTCGAAGGAGGCCTACGCCAAGTTCAAGTCCAGCGCCGAGGAAGGCCAGAAGGCCGTCGAGACCGCCATGGAGACCATGAAGAAGGCCAGCACGGACCTGTCGCTGAAGTCGATTGCCGCGATGCGCGCCAACACCGAGACCGACTTCTCCTACATGGAATCGCTCCTCGGCGCCAAGTCGCTTTCCGAGGTCATCGAGCTCCAGACCGCTTACATGCGCAAGCGCATCGAGATGGCCGTCGACCAGGTCAAGGACATGCAGTCCGCGTCGACCAAGGCCGTTGACGAACTCTCGAAGCCGGCCAAGGACGCCTTCGAGAAGTCGATGAAGGAACTCAAGGTCGCCTGAGGCGTTCGATAGCCCAAGTACCCGGAGCGCGATCCTCTCCCCCACGCGCCCGGAGCCGCGACGGGCATCCTCCTCCCGCCTGTCGTGCAAATGAAAAGGGTCGGCTTCGCGCCGGCCCTTTTCCTTGCCGCGCATCGCGATCCGCCGCGTCTCCGCGCCGGTTTCCTGGCGCCGCTATGAGACAATCAATGCCGTTGCAGCGCTTGCATTCGCGTGCATTTGACCGTATTTGCACACTCGCTTCGTTGCACCGGGCGTGCGGTTGTAGCTCAGATGGTTAGAGCGCCGGATTGTGGATCCGGAGGTCCTCGGTTCGATCCCGAGCAACCGTACCATCACCTTCAAAGGGTTTACGCTGATCGCGGCCTGGCGCCGTTGCGAAGCCGTTCCCGTCCTCCGCCGTCCCGCCCGCCGTCGCCCCTCAGGCCTGGATCCCCGGCTCTTCCTCCGCTGCGCTCCGGTCGGCCGAGGATGACGAAGCGGAGGGAGGCGGTCTCCCAGACCTCCGGTTTGGGTGGACGAGACCGGCGCCGGCCCCAGCCGGATCAACGACTTCGTCGAATTCCATCCACGCACCTATGACCAGCGGCACACTACCGGCCGGTGAGCGAAGGGACGCGACATGGACGTGCATGCGGCAATGGTGGACGAGAGGATGCTTCGGCGCGTCATGGCGCTGCTCGTCTCCTTCGCCGCCATGGCTGAGCAAGCCGCCACGCGGTCAGCCCCGGTGCGCTGGTTCGTGCTTGTCCTCTTGCGCTATGCGGAGGCGGTGTCAGAAGACTACGTCTTCGAGACCGTGGGCTTGCCGCTCTCGGAACTCGAAGGGATCGCGCCGGCCGGGAACGACCCGGATGACGCGCTGCGACTCGCCGCGCGCTTCTATGCGCTGGCCGCCGCCCTCTGCACACTCTTGCCCATCGGAAACCTGCTCGACCGCCAATGCGAGCGTGGCGGCCTGGCGTCTCACGCGGCGTCGGGCCACGGCCGTCGCGGTAGCGGCTGGATAGCGAAGCCGAACGATACGTCATGAGCCATGCCGTGCGGAACGCCGACCATCGCTGCCGATCGAATTCTACCCCGCGTCCTCCGGCGGGCATGACACTTCACGCGCCCCACACCACCGCCTGCTCGTGCCGCTTGATCAAGTGGCGCAGGCTGTCGAAGCTCTGGCGCACGTGCAGGGCGAATTTTTCCACGGCCGGTGAGCGGGGCGCGCCGGCGAGGCGGAGCAGGCCGAGCGCGCGTTCCGGGTGCGGGATGTTCAGGGGCAGCGCGGTGATCGACTTTTCCTTTCGGAATGCGAACACCACGCCGTGCGGCAGGACGGTCAGCGCGTCGGTGCTCTTCAGGTAAGTCATGGCGCTGGTCAGCGAGCCGCCGGAATAGCGTACCTTGATCTCGGTGGCGCCGAGCGACAGCAAGAGGCTGCGCAGGTCGGCCAACAGTGGGCTGCCGGGCGGCGGCGCGATCCACGGATAGTCGAGCAGTTCCTTGCCGCCCAGACGGCGCTTCAACAGCAGCGGATGGGTCGAGCGGCAGGCGACGACGTTGCGGCCCGGCAGAATCTCCTGGAACTCCAGCCCCGACCCCTCGTCGAGAATGTCGATCGGGCAGATGGCGAGGTCGAGCCGGCCGGCGATGACCGCCGCCTGGAGCTCCTGAAGGTATCCATAGCTCTGGTCGACGCGGACATCCGGATAGTTGTTCTGGAACTCGGCGATCGTGCCGGAGATGAGGGCGTCCATGAAGAAGGGCGTTCCGCCGATGCGCACCAGCCCGGTGCGGCCGTGGTGGAAGCTGGCGGCGAGTTCGGAAGCCTTGCGAGAGGCGAGCAGCATCGCCTGGCCGTGCTCCGCCAGCGCGCGGCCCAGCGGCGTAGGCTGCAGAGGGCGGCGGCCCCTCACGAACAGTGCTTCCCCGAGCCGCTTTTCCAGCATCGAAAGCGTGCGGGAGACGGCGGGTTGCGTCATGCCGATCAGGGCCGCGCCCTCGGTCACTCCGCCCGCCTGGACCACGGCAGCCAGCTGGACGAGATGACGTTCATCGAGCTTCATAGCGATATGCTATGCTAAAGTGGCAGGAAAATCATCCTGTATCGTCATCGTCCGGCTATCCTCGGTTCAGCAACGTCCGGTGAAATTCCCGGGGAGGAACGATGCCGCTGCCGACCGGCCATCCCTATGGCGAGCACAATTCATCGCAACTTGTCGCCGAGCGCCTGCTGGGAGCGGGCGACGGGCGCCTGTCGCGCGTGCTGGTCAGCGTGGTCGAGCACCTGCACCAGATTGTGAAGGAAGCGCGTCCGAGCCAGGCCGACTGGCGCCGTGTCATCGGATTTCTAACCGACGTCGGCCATGCCAGCGACGAGAAGCGGCAGGAATGGATCCTGCTGTCCGATCTGCTCGGGGTCTCCGCGCTCGTCGAGGACATCAACACGCGGCGCCCGGCTGGCGCCACGCCCAACACGATCCGCGGCCCGTTCTACCGTGCCGACGTGCCGCGCCTGCCGCTGGGCGCGATCGTCTCGCTCGACGGAGTGGGGGAGCCGCTCTGCGTCTCCGGCCACGTCCGGGACCTCGACGGAAATCCGATCCCGGGCGCGGTGGTCGAGACCTGGCAGGCCAATTCAGAAGGCCTGTACGAGAACCAGCAGCCCGACCTGCAGCCGGAATTCAACCTGCGCGGCGCCTTCACCACCGGCGCCGACGGCCACTTCTACTACCGCACGGTCAAACCGGCCGGCTATCGCGTGCCGGACGACGGCCCGGTCGGGCAGTTGCTGAGGCATGTCGGCTATCCGCTGCGCCGCCCGGCGCACCTGCATTTCATGATCCGCGCCGAAGGGTTCGAGACGCTCACCACGCATGTCTACGAGCGCGGCGATCCCGACCTGCACCGCGACGCCCTGTTCGGCGTCAAGCCGGAGCTGATCGGGGACTTTCGGCCGCAATCGGGCGCCGACGGCGTGCCGGCATGGTCGCTCGATTTCGACTTCGTCATGGCGCGCGCCAAGCCCGCGAGACCGGTGGCGTAGGAACGACGCACCATCATGCCCCAAGCCTGACTTCAAGGGAGGAACGAGATGGCACTGATCAGCGGATACCACCATGTCACGATGAGCGTCGACGGCGCCCAGGAGGACTTCGACTTCTTCACCGGCACGCTCGGCATGAAGTCGATCAAGAAGACCGTGCTCTTCGACGGCACGACGCCCGTCTACCATCTCTACTACGCCAACGAGACCGGCGACGCCTCGACCATCGTCACCACCTTCCCTTTTCGCAAGCCGGGCATCTTCGGCAAGCGCGGAACCAACCAGTCGAAGATCATCCAGCTGTCGGTGCCGCCGAAGAGCCTCGACTTCTGGGAGGACAGGCTGAACGGGGCCGGCTTCAAGGCCGAGCGCACCGAGCGCTTCGGCCTGCCGCGCGTCGCCTTCGCGCACCCCTGCGGCATCCCGCACGAACTGGTGGCGGCCGAAAAGGATGATCGGCGTTCCATCGTCTCGGACGGCATCAGCGCCGAGAACGGCATCAAGGGCATTTACGGTATCGGCATCGCTGTGTTCGACCGGACGTCCATGGACGATTTCATGACCATCGGCATGGGCATGGAGAAGGACGGCGAGGATGGCTCGGACCTGAAGTTCAAGCTGGCCGGCGCCGGTGCGACTACCGCTGTCGAGGTGCTGCACGAACCGGACAAGCCGCAGGGCACCTGGACGCTCGCCGGCGGCACCATCCACCACCTGGCGCTCGACACCGGCGACGAGGAGAACCAGCTCAAGCTGAAGGCGCATCTGGAAGGACTGGGCTTCACCGACGTCTCCGACCAGAAGGACCGCAACTACTTCAAGTCCTGCTACGTGCGCTCGCCCAGCGGTGCGCTGTTCGAGATCGCCTGGACGGTGCCGCAGGGCTGGGCGGTGGACGAGCCGGCGGGCCAGACCGGCCGTACGCTGGTCTTCCCGCCCTGGTTCGAGGACCGAAAGGCTGAGATGATCGCCGGCCTCGAAGAGTTCCACTGGTAGGCCCGTCAGGCGGGAGGAGAACGATTTGGCGCAGATGCGCGACACGTCCCTGAGGCTCGGCGCTCCACCTCGAAGCGCCGCGCGGCTCTGCGTGTTCGTGCATGGGCGTGCGCAGACGCCGGAGGAGATGGGCGAGCACGTGATCGCCCGTCTGCCTACCGGTGACACACACTTCGTGCTGCCGCGCTCGCCTTGGGAAGCCTGGTACGACGCACGTGCGGTGGATCCCGCGTCCGAGGCGACGCTCGACCAGCTGGATGAGGCACTCGACGCGATCGATGCGGCAATCGCGGCGGCGGCGGCCGATGGCGCGCCGGCCGCTCGGCCGGTGCTCGCAGGTTTTTCGCAGGGCGCCTGCGTGGTGCTGGAGTACGCCATGCGCCGCGATCGCGCGCTGGGTGCGCTGGTGGCGCTGACGGGCTGCCGTGTCGGTCCGCCGACCGAAGCCTCGCCGCGCCGCAGCCTCGGCGGACTGCCGGTCTACCTGTCGGGAAGCGACGCTGATCCGTGGATACCGGCCTCCGCGGCCTTCGCAGCGGCCGCCGAATTCGCCGTTTGCGGCGCGCGGCTGCGGGCGGAGAGCTTTCCCGCCCGAGCGCACGAGGTGTCCGACGCCGAGATCGACGTCTTCGCCGGGATACTTGCCCAGACTGGAGCAACGCCATGACACCGATCGCTCCCTTCGTTTTTCCCGGCCTGCGGTCGCGGGTGATCTTTGGTGCCGGAACCATCGCCCGCACCGGCTCCGAAGTGGAGCGGCTCGGGCATTCCCGCGCCCTCGTGCTCTCGACGCCCAACCAGGAGGCCGATGCGTATGCGCTCGCGGACCGGCTCGGACCGCTTGCGGCGGGTGTCTTCACCGAAGCCGCTATGCACACGCCGGTCGAGGTCACCGAAAAGGCGCTGGAGGTTTTTCGGAACACCGGTGCGGACTGCGTCGTGGCGCTCGGAGGCGGCTCGACCACGGGGCTCGGCAAGGCCATCGCGACCCGCATCGGCGCCGACCAGGTCGTGATCCCCACCACCTATGCCGGTTCGGAGATGACCGACATCCTGGGCGAGACCGCCGGCGGCGAAAAGACCACGCGCCGCGACGCCTCGATCCTGCCCGAGACCGTCATCTACGACGTCGACCTCACCCTGACGCTGCCGGTCGGCCTGACCGTCACCTCTGGCCTCAATGCGCTGGCCCACGCCGCCGAAGCGCTCTACGCGGAAGACCGCAACCCGGTCATCGCGCTGATGTCCGCCGAGGCGATCCGCGCGCTCGCCGAGGCGCTTCCCGCGGTGGTGCGCACGCCCTCCGATGCCGAGGCTCGCGGCCTTGCGCAGTACGGTGCCTGGCTCTGCGGCATCGCTCTGGGGGGCTCCGCGATGGCGCTGCACCACAAGCTCTGCCACACGCTCGGCGGCAGCTTCGGCACGCCGCACGCCGAGACCCACGCCATCCTGCTGCCGCACACGGTCGGGTTCAACGCCGGTGCCGCGGCCGGGCTGCTCGAGCCTGTCGCCGAGGCTTTCGGCGACACGCCGGGGCGCGGACTTTTCCGTTTCGCGCAAGGGCTCGGCGCGCCGATGCGGCTTGCGGATTTCGGCCTCTCCGAAGCCGATCTCGACCGCGCCGCCGAGATCGCGACGAAGAACCCCTATTCAAACCCGAGGCCCTTCGACCGACAGCAGATCCGCTCGCTCCTCCAGGATGCCCTGGAGGGACGGCAACCGCCGCAATGAAGCGCAGTCACATCAACAGGGAGGACAGGACATGATCACCAGAAGAACACTGCTCAAGAATGCCGCCGCGACCGGCGTGCTCGCCGGCACCTCCGGCCTCGCGATGCCGGCGCTGGCCCAGAACGGGCCGGTGAAGCTCGGCTATGTCAGCCCGCAGACCGGGCCGCTCGCCGCCTTCGCCGAGGCCGACAAGTTCGTCATCGACAACTTCATGACCGCGACCAAGGCCGCCGGCCTGAACTTCGAGGTCATCGTCAAGGACAGCCAGTCCAATCCTAACCGCGCCGCCGAAGTGGCGAAGGAACTGATCGTCAGCGACGAGATCCACCTGATGCTCGTGGCCTCGACGCCGGAGACCACCAATCCGGTCACCACGACCTGCGAGGCCGAGGAAGTGCCCTGCATCTCCACCATGGCGCCGTGGCAGCCCTGGTTCATCGGCCAGCAGGGCAATCCCGGAGACCCGGCCTCATGGCAGCCCTTCAACAGCTCCTTCCACTTCTTCTGGGGGCTGGAGGACGTCATCGCCGTCTTCACCAACATGTGGGCGCAGGTCGAGACCAACAAGCAGGTCGGCGCGCTCTTCCCCAATGATGGCGACGGCAACGCCTGGGGCGATCCGAACGTCGGCTTCCCGCCGGTGCTGGCGGAAAAAGGCTACAAGCTCACCGATCCGGGCCGCTACCAGAACCTCACCGACGACTTCTCGGCACAGATCAACGCATTCAAACAGGCGAACGCCGAGATCATCACCGGCGTGGTGATCCCGCCGGACTTCACCACCTTCTGGAACCAGGCCAAGCAGCAGGGCTTCACGCCGAAGGTCGCCTCGATCGGCAAGGCGATCCTGTTTCCGCAGGCGGTGGAAGCGCTGGGCGATTCCGGCCACAACCTCTCGTCCGAGGTATGGTGGTCGCCGAGCCATCCCTTCAAGTCGTCGCTGACCGGCGAGACTTCGGCACAGGTGGCCGAAGGTTTCAGTGCTGCGACCGGCCGTCCCTGGACGCAGCCGATCGGCTTCATCCACGCGCTGTTCGAGGTCGCCGTCGACGTCGCCAAGCGGGCGGGCGACACCACCGATCCCGATGCGGTCGTGGCCGCGATCGCCGCCACCAAGCTCGACACGCTGGTAGGCCCGGTGACGTGGGACGGCGCCAACCTGCCGCCCTTCGCCCAGATGAACGTCGCCAAGACCCCGCTCGTCGGCGGCCAGTGGCGACTGAAGGATGGCGGCGGCTACGATCTCGTCGTCGTCGACAACAAGACCGCGCCGAACATCCCCACGGGCGGCCAGATGGAACCGATCGCCTGACGTGAACGACGGGCGGGCGGGAATCCGCCCGCCCACCACCACACCACCATCCTGGAGTTCCGCGAGCGTGCAGCCTGTGCTCGAAATCACCGGTCTGACGAAGAGGTTCGGCGCCCTGACGGTCGCCGACGATGTGTCGTTCTCGCTCGGCTCGGGCGAGGCGCTCGGCATCATCGGGCCGAATGGCGCCGGCAAGTCCACGCTCTTCAATCTGGTCACCGGCAATCTCAAGGTGGACGGCGGCCGCATCGTCTTCGCCGGTACGGACGTGACCCCCGCACCGCCGATGCAGCGCTGCCTGATGGGCATTGGCAGGACGTTCCAGATCCCGCAGCCGTTCGAGAAGCTCACCGCCTTCGAGAACCTGCTGGTCGCCGGTTCCTTCGGCTCGCGCAAGCGCGAGGCGGAGGTCGCCGACGCCTGCGCCGACATCCTGGTCCAGACGGGGCTGATCGCGCGCGCTAACGTTCCGGCCGGGCAGTTGTCACTGCTGGAGCGCAAGCGGCTGGAACTGGCGCGGGCGCTGGCGACGGCACCCAAGGTGCTCCTGCTCGACGAGATCGCCGGCGGACTGACGGAAGGCGAATGCACGCAACTCGTCGCCACGATCCGCGACATCCACGCCTCCGGCATGTCGATCATCTGGATCGAGCATGTGCTGCATGCGCTGAACTCGGTGGTGGAGCGCCTGCTGGTGCTCGATTTCGGCAAGGTGATCGGCATCGGCAAGCCCGACGAGATCATGGCCTCGCGCGAGGTGCGCGAAATCTATCTCGGGATCGAGGTCTGATGCCGCTGCTCGTCACGAAGGGGCTGACGGCCCGTTACGGCGATTTCCAGGCGCTGTTCGGCGTGGACATCGCGCTCGAGGCGGGCGAGACGGTCGCCATCATCGGGGCGAACGGCGCCGGCAAGACCACGCTGATGCGCTCGATCGCCGGCGTCCTGCCGAATGCGCCCGGAGAAGTCCTCTTCGACGGCGAGCCGATCGGGGAGCTCGCCTCGGCAAAAGTCATGGCGCGCGGCATCGCCATGGTGCCGGAAGGCCGCAAGCTCTTCCCGTCGTTGTCCGTCGAGGAGAACCTGCTGATGGGCAGCTACGGCCGCAAGACCGAGGGCGCCTGGTCGCTCGAAACGGTCTACGACCTGTTCCCGATCCTGAAGGAGCGCCGCGGCAGCTCCGGCACGGCGCTCTCGGGCGGGCAGCAGCAGATGGTCGCGATCGGACGGGCGCTGATGTCAAACCCGCGCGTGCTTCTGTGCGACGAGATCAGCCTCGGGCTGGCGCCGGTCGTCATCCGCGACATCTACGCCGCCTTCCCGAAGATCAAGGCCGCGGGCGCCTCGCTCGTTATCGTCGAGCAGGACATCGGACAGGCGCTGAAGGTCGCGGACCGCGTCTACTGCATGATGGAGGGCCGCGTGACGCTCAGCGGGCGGCCGGCCGAACTCGACCGCCAGCGCATCCACGCCGCCTATTTCGGAGCCGCGGCATGATCTGGATTGACACGATCGTGCAGGGGATACTGCTCGGGGGGCTCTATGCGCTGTTCGCGGCGGGGCTTAGCCTCGTGTTCGGCGTCATGCGGCTCGTCAACCTCGCCCACGGCGACCTGATCGTGCTCGGCGCGTTCCTGATCCTCGTCCTGGTGACCGCACTTGGGCTCAACCCCTTCATCGCGGCGGCGGTGGCCCTGCCGGTAATGTTCGGACTCGGATGGCTCTTGCAGTACCACGTGCTCAACCGCACGCTCGGCGACGACATCCTGCCGCCGCTGCTCGTCACCTTCGGCCTGTCGATCGTCATCCAGAACGCGCTTCTGGAGAGCTTTTCGGCCGACAGCCGGCGCATTCCGGCTGGCGCGCTGGAAACCGCCTCGATCAGTCTCGGCCCGATCGCCGTCGGCGTCATGCCGCTGCTTACTTTCGTCTCGGCCGTCGCGGTGATCCTCGGCCTCAATCTCCTCTTCTACCGCACCGAACTCGGCCGCGCCTTCCGCGCCACGTCGGACGACGCGGTGACGGCGGGGCTGATGGGCGTCGATCCGAAACGGCTGTTCGCGACAGCGACGGGGCTCGCGATGATCGTGGTGACGATCGCGGCGCTCTATCTGGGCACCCGGTCCAATTTCGACCCGACGATCGGACCGGCGCGGCTGATCTACGCCTTCGAGGCGGTTATCATCGGCGGGCTCGGTTCATTTTGGGGCACGCTGGCGGGTGGCATCATCATCGGCGTGGCGCAGACGCTCGGCGCCGCGATCAATCCCGAATGGCAGATCCTGGCCGGCCACGTCGCCTTCCTTGTCGTGCTGCTCGCAAGGCCGCGCGGCCTATTCCCGCGCGCGACCGATTGAGGCGGCGATGAGCGAAGGCGCCAGAACCCCCTGGACGGTCCGGACCCGCACCCGCGCGGCGACCGGCTTCGCGGTGGTCGCGGCCATCCTGCTCGCGGTCGCCATTGCCGCGCCGCTCTTCGTCTCGCGCGGAACGCTGCAGGACCTGTTCTTCATCCTGACCATGCTGGTGCTTGCGCAGAACTGGAACCTGCTCGCCGGTTATGCCGGCCTGGTCTCGGTCGGGCAGCAGGCCTTCGTCGGCTTCGGCGCCTATGCGATGTTTGCCTGCGTCAGCCTTTGGGGGCTGGACCCGGTCAGCGCGATCCTCATCGGCGGTCTCGCCGCGGCGCTTCTTTCGGTCGCCACCGGCTTCTTCGTCTTCCGGCTCTACGGCGCCTACTTCGCCATCGGCACCTGGGTGGTGGCCGAGATTGTCCGGCTTGTCCTGGCGCAATGGCGCGCGCTCGGCGGCGGCACGGGCACGTCGCTGCCGAACACTGCCATCCGCGACTTCGGGCCGGTCGAGTGGATCTCGAACGCCTTCGGCGTGCGCTCCTCGCAGGCCGCCGACATCCTCACCTACTGGCTGGCGCTGGTACTGGTCTGCGCCACGGTCGGCTTCATCTACTGGCTGCTGCGGTCCCGGCAGGGGCTCGGACTGGCGGCCGTGCGCGACAACCAGGAAGCGGCGCGTTCGGTCGGCGTCGACGCGCGGCGCATCAAGTGGATCGTCTACGTGGCCGTGGCCTTCGGAACCGGGCTGGCCGGCGCTCTCATCTACGTCCAGAAGGCCCGCATCTCACCGGATGCCGCCTTCTCCGTCATCGACTGGACGGCCTACGTCATCTTCATCGTCGTCATCGGCGGTATCGGCACGCTGGAAGGCCCGATCGTGGGCGTCATCGTGTTCTTCATCCTGCAGAAGACGCTCGCCGATTTCGGTTCATGGTATCTGCTGGTGCTGGGCCTGATCGGCATCGCCGTGATGCTGTTCGCGCCGAGGGGGCTGTGGGGCCTCTTCAGCGACCGCGCCGGCATCCAGTTCTTTCCGGTCCGCCGCATCCTCAAGGGCGGGCCGACTTTCGACAAACCAGGCACGAGGGGAGGGCCGCATGGCTGACATCACCACCGACGTACTCATCATCGGCACGGGGCCGGCCGGCTCGGCCACTGCCGCGCTGCTCTCGACCTATGGGGTGGAGAACATGGTCATCAATCGCTACCGCTGGCTCGCCAACACGCCGCGCGCGCACATCACCAACCAGCGGGCAATGGAGGTGCTGCGCGACCTCGGCCGCGCGGTCGAGGACGAGGTCTACCTCTACGGCACGGAGCAGGACCTGATGGGCGAGAACGTGTTCTGCACGTCGCTGGCAGGCGAGGAGATCGGGCGGATGCGCAGCTGGGGCAAGCATCCGCTGTCGCGCGCCGAGCACCTGCTCTCCTCGCCGACCCACATGAACGATTGCCCGCAGACCTACATGGAGCCGGTGCTCTTCAAGACCGCGTGCTCGCGCGGGACCCAGGCGCGCATGTCGACGGAGTATCTCCGCCACGAACAGGATGCCGACGGCGTCACCACCACCTGCCTCGACCGGCTGACCGGCAAGGAGATCACGATCCGCTCGAAATACATGGTCGGCGCGGACGGCGGCAACTCCAAAGTCGCGGAGCACGCAGGGCTGGAGTTCGAAGGCAAGATGGGCGTCGGCGGCTCGATGAACATCCTGTTCAAGGCCGACCTGTCGAAGTACGTCGCCCACCGGCCCTCGGTGCTCTACTGGGTGCTGCAGCCGGGATCGAACGTCGGCGGCATTGGCATGGGGCTGGTCCGCATGATCCGGCCCTGGAACGAGTGGCTGATCGTCTGGGGCTACGATATAAACGGACCCGAGCCGGAGGTGGACGAGGCCTTCGCGAAGAAGGTCGCGCGGGATCTCGTCGGCGATCCCGATCTCGACGTCGAGATCACCTCCGTCTCGACCTGGACGGTCAACAACATGTACGCGACGACGCTCTCCAGCGGACGAGTGTTCTGCATGGGCGATGCGATCCACCGGCACCCGCCATCGAACGGGCTCGGCTCCAATACGTCCATCCAGGACGCCTTCAATCTCGCCTGGAAGCTCGCCATGGTCATAAGGGGACAGGCGGGAACACGTCTGCTCGACAGCTATCAGGTCGAGCGCGCGCCGATCGCCAAGCAGATCGTCACCCGCGCCAACAAGTCGATCGAGGAGTTCGGGCCGATCTTCAAGGGGCTCGGGCTGCTGGATTCGATCGACCCGGTGAAGATGCAGCAGAACATGGACGCGCGCTGCGACGACACGGGCGATGCCGAGGCCCAGCGCACCGCCATCCGCGAGGCGATCGCCTTCAAGGTCTACGAATTCGACGCGCATGGCGTCGAGATGAACCAGCGCTACCGGTCGGATGCGGTCGTGACCGACGGGCAGGCCGAGCCGCCGTTCCAGAAGGACGCCGAACTGCACTACCAGCCCACGACGTGGCCCGGTGCACGGCTGCCGCACGTCTGGGTCTTCGGTCCGAACGGCGAGAAGGTTTCCACGCTCGACCTCGCTGGGCACGGACGTTTCTCCATCCTGACTGGCATCGGCGGCAACAGCTGGAACGAGGCGGCACGAACCGTCGGCGAGGAACTCGGGATCGACATCGCCGTGCAGACGATCGGTCCGCGCCAGCAGTGGGAAGACTATGCCGGCGATTGGGCCCGCGCACGCGAGACGCGCGATTCCGGCGCGGTGCTGGTGCGCCCGGACCACCACGTCGCGTGGCGTAGCGAGACGATCTCCGACGATCCGGCGGCCGAACTGCGGCGCGTACTCACATCAATCCTGGACAGGTGAACGCCATGACCGAAGCACACGAAAAGGGATTCTTCACCGAGGAAAACTCGGTGGAAGTCGTCACTGGCCGCAACGCGGCGGCGAAGAACGAGCGGCTGAAGTTCGCCATGGAGGTGATCACGCGCAAACTGCATGAGGCGGTGAAGGAGATCGAGCCGACGCAGGAGGAATGGCTGCAGGCGATCCTGTTCCTCACGAAGACGGGTCAGACGTGCAACGAGTGGCGTCAGGAATACATCCTGCTCTCCGACATCCTCGGCGTGTCGATGTTGGTCGACGCGATCAACAACCGCAAGCCCTCGGGCGCGTCGGAGAGCACCGTGCTCGGTCCCTTCCACGTCGAAGGCGCGCCGGAACTGCCGATGGGCGCCAACATCTGCCTGGACCAGAAGGGCGAGGACATGGTGGTTTCGGGCCGCATCCTCGACACGGATGGCCAACCGATCCGCGATGCGGTGATCGACGTCTGGCAGGCTAACGACGAAGGCTTCTACGACGTTCAGCAGAAGGGCATCCAGCCCGATTTCAACCTCCGTGGCATCTTCCGAACCGGACCGGACGGCCGCTACTGGTTCCGCGCGGTGAAGCCGAAGTTCTACCCGATTCCCGACGACGGCCCAGTTGGCCAGCTGCTCGGCCAGCTCGGGCGCCATCCCTACCGGCCGGCGCACCTGCACTACATCATCAAGGCCGACGGTTTCGAGACGCTGACGACGCACATCTTCGACCCGGATGATCGATACATCAATTCCGATGCGGTGTTCGGCGTGAAGGAGAGCCTGCTCGCCGAATTCCGCAAGATCGACGACGCGGAACGCGCTCGGGAACTGGAGTTCGCGGGTTCGTTCTGGGACGTGGAGCACGATTTCGTGCTGGCGCGAAAAGGCCGGACCGGACGCTGATCGACGCGGCGACCATCGGCCGATGGAAATTAACATAATATATTTCGTGGCTTATCTGGCGCGGCTATAGCAATGCGCATGCTGAAGGACAGGCGCTTCAAATCGTCGATCGTCATCGAACCGCGACTCGGAAGGGTTCGCGAGGTTCGAAGCCTCAGGGAAGCGGCCGAGGCACTTCTGCGCGACTGGCCCGGCACGGATCTGCCGAGACGACAGAAGGCGATGGCGTCGTGCCTCTCCGCGCTCAAGGGCGACGTCCAGCCTCACCGCGCCCGAAGGGATTTCATCGAAGCCGCGCGGGAAGCGCGTCTGCTGATGGGGGACTGACGTTCGCGATCAAAGTCGGCGGGTAGCCTTGCTATCTGCGCCGTGAGGTCAGCGGCTGCGGGCCACATCCCTGAGGTAGCGGTCCACGATGGCTTCCATGTTCTTCTGGTAGTCGTCGCGCTGCCTGGCGCCGGTCTCGAACATGTCTCCGAAGAGATCGTCCCACGGTGTCCTCGGACGGCCGCTCGGGTTCTCTCGCTGGACCTCCTGCGGTTCGTCTTGCGTAGCCCCCGGCTGAGCCATGCGC
Organism: Aquibium pacificum; assembly: GCF_040839445.1. Classification (NCBI taxonomy): domain Bacteria; kingdom Pseudomonadati; phylum Pseudomonadota; class Alphaproteobacteria; order Hyphomicrobiales; family Phyllobacteriaceae; genus Aquibium; species Aquibium pacificum. The sequence goes on from NZ_JBDPGJ010000001.1 coordinate 540,724, forward strand.
ATCCAGTCTTCCATCATCTTTCCGAACGGGTTGCCTTCGAGGGGGCTCTTCGCCGGTTCGGGCTTTGGCTGTTTTCCGGAAGCGCCGGCAAACATATCCTGCATCATTCGGCCGAAGGGATTGTCCATCGGATTCGGCTGTTCGGAAGTGCGTTGCTGTGGCTGGTTGGTCATCGCGGCCGTTCCCTGGCGCATCATCTGCGCCATGACGTCGGCCATGGGGTTACTTCCGCCGAAGCTCGCGGAGCCGAAATTGGGCTGCACGGCCGGCCCGGGGCCGAGCTGGCCGGTCATCTGCTTGAACAGACCGCCCATGATCATGGCCGCCATCGCCGGCAGCATCTGCCGGATCACCCCCTCGCCGAGGCCGGTCAAGGAGGACGCCTGCTGCGCTACGGCGCGCGACAGGTCCTTCGAACCGAAAAGATGGCCGAGAACGCCGTTGCCGTCGGCGAGGCCGGCCGGAGAAAACGCGTTGGCCGGATTGTCGAAATAGTTCGCATGCTGGCCGCTGGAAAGTGCCGCGATGAACGTCCCAAGGCCATAGGGATCGGAGGCGTTCTGCTTCAGGCCTTGGCTGAAGGCCGGCAGGACGGCCTCGACCGCCGCGTGCGCCTGCTGCTGCGACAGCCCGAACTGGCGCGCCAGCGCCTCGAAGGCCTGACCGTTCTGCGCGGCGAGCATGTCGTAGAGCGGCAGCATGGGGTTCTCCTCGAACAAGCATTCATGAAAGCGTATCATTGCACAGAAGGCGTTGCGAGACCCGGTTCCCGATCCTGGATGCATGCGCGTCCGACCCAGTGCCCGGCAAAGGACACCATGAAGAGACGCACACCTTCCGATCGAGAAAACCACGACGCCTCTGCGCCTATCGGAGCGAAGGGGAGGAATCCCTGCACGACGCCCGAGGCGGCGTCCGAACCTGTCGAGCGGTTCTACCGGCGGCTGGCTCTCGAATTTGGAACGGACGTGGACCTGGAATTGCTTATCAGGAACGAGCGTCGTCCGCATCGGGCGCCGACCATCGGGTCCGATCCGATCCAGGCCACGACCGGTGACGAGCCGTAGAGCACATTCCCCTCAGTATGCATACTCCAGGAAAACCGGCTCGATCGATCCGCCCCACCGGGTGTGATAGGCGGTGACCATTTCGTCGGCGGACGTAGTGCCGCGGGCGACCACTTCGTCGAGCGGCGACAGGAAGTTCGTCTCGTCGAACCCCTCGCGGTTCTTGCGTGCCCGGTTCTTCAAGCCGAGCCGGGAGATTGCGAGCACGTCGCGGGCGACATCGCGCAACGTGCCTGAGCCAAAGGAGGCGTCGATGCCCTGGCGGGGGACGGCGTCGCGCTGGGCCAGCACGTCCTCGTACGTCCACGCCGAGGTCAGCGTCTCGGCGGCGTCGAGCGCCTCGCCGTCGTAGAGTAAGCCGACCCAGAAGGCGGGCAGGGCGCAAATGCGCCGCCACGGGCCACCGTCGGCGCCACGCATTTCCAGAAACCGCTTCAGGCGCACGTCCGGAAACAGCGTCGAGAGATGGTTCGCCCAGTCGCCCATGGTGGGGAAACCGTCCGGCACGGAATTGCGCAGTGCGCCGTCCATGAACTGGCGGAATGTGACGTGGGTGCAGTCGTAGTACCTGCCGTCGCGGATGAGGAAGTACATCGGCACATCGAGCGCCCAATCTGCATAGTCTGCGAAGCCGAAATCGGGCGAGAAGCAGAAGGGGAGCAGCCCGGCGCGCTTGTTGTCCGTGTCGCGCCAGATCTCTCCGCGCCAGGATTTCAGGCCGTTCGGTCGCCCTTCCGTGAAGGGTGAATTGGCAAAGAGGGCTGTCGACAGCGGCTGCAGCTTCAGCGAGACCTGCATCTTGCGGCGCATGTCGGCCTCGCTCTCGAAGTCGAGGTTCACCTGGATCGTGCAAGTGCGGTACATCATGTCGAGCCCGCGGCTTCCGACCTTCGGCATATAGGCGGTCATGATGTCGTAGCGCGATTTCGGCATGCGCGGCGTCTCGGCCAGCGTCCATTTGGGGCTGCCGCCGAGGCCGAGGAAGCGGATGCCGAGCGGCTCGGCGATCTCGCGCAACTGGGCCAGGTGGGCATTGCCCTCGCGGCAGGTCTGGTGGATCGTCTCGACCGGCGCGCCGGAGAGTTCGAACTGGCCGCCGGGCTCCAGCGAGATGGCGCCCTGGCCGGTGGGCTCCACGAGGCCGATGATCCTGCCGCCGTCGAGGATCGGCTCCCAGCCCAGCACGCGCTGCATGCCCTCGAGCAGCGCCTTGATGCCGCGCTCGCCCTCGTAGGGAACGGGCGCGTTGCCGTCGACGTAGAACGGGAATTTCTCGTGTTCGGTACCGATCCGCCACTTGTCCTTTGGCTTGCAGCCCTCGGCCATGTGGTCGACGAGTTCGTCGAAGCCCTCGATCGGACGGGAATCGGTCGTGTCGCGCGCCATCGGCATTTCCTCGAGACGATACTGTCGGCCGATCTGGCGTCGGCGCGCGAGTGATGGCCGAACAGCGGGAGCAAGGGCAAGCGAAAAAAGCTGACGATCCGTTCAAGCGCGGTTGATCGGACAGCCGGTTACGCCGCCCAGCGCTCGACGTCGCCGCTCTCGCCGATCAACGCCAGCCCGTGGGCAATGGAAAGAAGCTCGCCGCCGCTCTCGATCCAGTCCCTGTCGAAGCGGCGCTCGAAGATGCGGCGGACCGCCGGGACGAAGGACGTGCCGCCGGTCAGGAAGACCTTGTCGACGGCCATCGCCGGCGTATGCGTCGCAGACAGCACCTCGTCGAGCGCGCCCTCGATGCGGGCAAGGTCGTCGGCGATCCATGTCTCGAAATCGGCGCGCCTGACCGTCTTGCGCCCGGCCGGGCCGAGCGGATCGAAACGGAACTCGGCTTCCTCCGCCTCGGACAGCGCCATCTTGGTGGCCGAGTTCGCCTGGTAGAGAGGATAGCCTTCGTCATACTCGATCAGGTCGATGAACAATTCGAGCTTCTCCGGCTCCGTGGCGTGGCGCACCAGGCTCTTCAAATCCGCGAATTCCCGCGTGGTCTTGAAGATCGAGAGCTGGTTCCAGCGCCCGAAGCTGGCGAAGTAGCTGCCGGGGATATCGAGAATCTTGCCGAAGCTCCTGAACCGGCTGCCTTTTCCGATCTCCGGCGACACCAGATTGTCGATCATGCGGTAGTCGAAGTGATCGCCCGCGATGCCGACGCCGGAATGGCCGATCGGCGTGGCGCGCAGTTCTCCCGCGTGGCGCTCGAAGCGGATCAGGGAATAGTCGGTGGTGCCGCCGCCGAAATCCGCGACCAGCACGGTGGCGTCCCCGCGCAGCGACTGCGCGAACCAGTAAGCCGCGGCGACCGGCTCGTAGACATAGTGGATTTCCGGGAATCCGAAGCGGTCGAGCGCTGCCCGGTACCGCTCCAGCGCCAGTTGCTCGTCCGGATTGGCGCCGGCGAAACGCACGGGACGGCCGACGACCAGCCGCGCGACGTCGGATGGCCAGCCATTCCCGGCATAGGCCTGCAGCCGGCGCAGGAAAGCCTCCATCAGGTCCTCGAAGGTCTGCTTCCTGGCGTGGACGATCGTCGCCTGGAAAGCGGCGCTGGCGGCGAAGGTCTTGATCGACTGCAGGAAGCGGCAGTCGCCGGGATGCTCGACGAAGAGACGGATCGCGGCCTGCCCGGCCTCGACCCGCAGGGAAGCGGTGCTGCGGCCCTCCTTCATGAACGACAGCGCGGTGCGCATCGTGTCGGTCGTGCCCGCATCAGAGGTGAAGGGGATCGAACGCGTGGCGCCGTCGGCCTCTTCGGCGAGCGCCAGGACCGTGTTGGTCGTGCCGAAATCGAGCCCGAGCGCGCGTGCCATGGCGAGCGTCCTTTCGTTTCAGATGGGGGTTGCAATGCGGGACGTGCGACGTCCCCAGGCGGTGGAGGGCGCTGGTCGCACGCGACCGCGGCGATGGCAAGCGCAAAGGCGCCGCGCGACGCGGACCGCCGCCGCCCTCGGTCTGCTCTTGGGCTGTGGCTCAGCCCTCGCGGGGCGGATTGCGCACGATGCGCGCGCCGAGCGCATTCAGCCGCTCCTCGATGCGCTCGTAGCCGCGCTCGATCTGCTGGGCGTTCTCGATGATACTGGTACCCTCCGCGCAGAGGGCCGCGATCAGCATGGCCATGCCGGCGCGAATGTCGGGGCTCTCCACCCTCGCCGCGCGAAGCCGGGCGGGGCCGGAGACGACGACGCGGTGCGGATCGCACAGGACGATGCGCGCGTCCATGGCGATCAGCTTGTCGACGAAGAACATCCGGCTCTCGAACATCTTCTCGAAGAGCAGCACCATGCCCTCGCACTGGGTCGCCGTGACGACGGCGATCGACATGGCGTCGGCCGGGAAAGCCGGCCAGGGCTGATCCTCGATTTTGGGAACGTGGCCGCCGAAATCCGACTGGACGCGCATCTCCTGCTCGCCCGGGACGACGAGATCGTCGCCCTCGATGCGGCAACGGATGCCCAGGCGCTCGAAGTTCATGAGCGTGGAGCGCAGGTGCGCGACGCCGGCATTGCGGATCGTGATGGCGGAACGGGTCACCGCCGCCAGCCCGATCAGCGACGCCACCTCGATGTGGTCGGCCCCGATACGGTGGCTGGCGCCCGAAAGCGGCCGGCCGCCCTCGATGGTCATGGTGTTGGTGCCGATGCCCTCAATCTCGGCGCCCATCGCGATCAGGAAGCGCGCGAGGTCCTGTACGTGCGGCTCGGAGGCGCAGTTGCGCAGCACCGTCCTGCCCTCGGCGGCCACGGCGGCACAGAGCGCGTTCTCCGTGGCGGTGACAGACGGCTCGTCGAAGAAGACGTCGGCACCCTTCAGGCCATCCGTCCTGAAGCGGTAGACCTCGTCGGCCTCGATCTCGGCGCCGAGCTGCTGGAGGACGAGGAAATGAGTGTCGACCCGGCGACGGCCGATGACGTCGCCGCCCGGCGGCGGCAGGGTGAGTTCTCCGCAGCGGGCGAGCAGGGGCCGGCAAGGAGTATCGACGCGCGGATGCGGGCGCACAGCGCCGGGTTGAGATCGGCGGGCCGCAGGTCGCGGGCCTCGATCGTCAGGCTGTTGCGGCCGGTCCATATAGCCTCTGCCCCCACCGTGCGGATCAGTTCGACCAGCGCTTCGACGTCGCGGATGCGCGGCACGTTGGAGAGTTCCACGCGATCGGAGGTCAAAAGGGCGGCAGCGACGATGGGCAGCGCGGCGTTCTTGTTGCCCGAGGGTTCGATTTCGCCAGAGAGGTGTGCGCCGCCCTCCACGACATACTGGATGCGTTCGCGCTGCAGCGGCTGGGCCATGATCCGTCGTTCCCCCTGGTCGATCGTTCGGGAACAATCACTGGCACAAGGTGGCCTAAACGGCGAGAGCGGCGACGTACTCACAAAAAAGTCGACGAGCCTGCCCGGCTGTCAGCGCCAGTCGCCGATCGTCGCCTGCACGACTGCAAGCGCGGCGACGGCGGCGGTATCGGCGCGCAGGATGCGGGGGCCGAGCGGGATCGGCGTCACGTAGGGAAGCCCGCGTAGCTGGTTGCGCTCTTCTTCGGAGAAGCCGCCTTCCGGCCCGACGAGCAGCCCGAGCCGCCGTTCCTCGATGCCTTGCAGGAATTCCAGCGGATTGTTGGTCGCAACGCCTTCATCGCAGAAAATCAGGCGCCGGCCGGGTTCCCATTCCCACAGTAGCCGCTCCAGTTTGATCGCCTCCCGTACCACCGGTACGGCGAGGATACCGCACTGCTCCGCCGCTTCCAGCGCGTTGGCCTGGAGGCGCTCGACGCCGACGGTCGACATCTGGGTGTGCTGGGTGATCACCGGCTGGAGGGTGCCCGCGCCCATCTCCACGGACTTCTGGACCATGTAGTCGAGGCGCCCCTGCTTCAGCGGGGCAAAGCAGTAGAGCAGGTCGGGCAGCTTCGGCTGGGCGCGCGTCTGGGCGGTCGGGACGATCTGCGCCTTCTTCTTGCCCGTTTCGCCGACCGCGGCCAGCCATTCGCCGTCGCGGCCGTTGAAGACCAGAAGTTCCGACCCCGGGCTCATCCTGAGTACGTTCAGGAGGTAGTGAGCCTGTGACTGTTCGGCATCGAACGGCTCTCCCTGGGCGAGATCCGCCGTTACGAAAAGCCTCTGCATCCGGTAATTCGCGCGCATGGCGGCGTCCATGCGGGAGGCTTGTGGCGCGGTCAAGGCAGGGGGTGACGGACGAAGAGCCCGGCCGTACCCGTCAGGCGACTGCGCGTTCGACGCGGTTCCTGCCTGCATCCTTGGCGCGGTAGAGCGCGGCGTCGGCTTCCCGCATCATGACTTCGTAGTCGTCTCCGGACGTTTCGCGCCAGCTGCAGCCGAGGCTCACCGTCAGCCGCAAGGCCCGTTCTCCACAGCGGAAGATGGTGGAATCGACGGCCATGCGCAGTCGCTCCGCCAGGAACGCTGCATCCTCGGGTCCCGCGTCGGGCATGAAGATCGCGAACTCCTCTCCACCGATGCGTCCCACGATGCGATTGCTTCCGGCCGTCTCCCGGCACAGCGCGGCACACTGGCGGAGCGCCTCGTCGCCTGCTGCGTGACCGTAGCGGTCGTTGATCTGCTTGAAATGGTCGATGTCGAAGACGACGAGGGCGCTGCTGGCACTTTCGGCGAGTTTCTGGCGGGAGAGTTCCTCGAAGGCACCGCGGTTCAGAAGATTGGTCAGGGCGTCGTACATCGCCCAGATGCGAAGTTTGGATGCATTCCTTTCATAGGCGATCGAAAGCGCGAAAGCGCCACTGGAGCAGGTATAGACGAGGCCGAGCATCAAGTGAGCGATCAACAGCGTGTCATTCGGTATGTAGTCGCTCAGGGATTCGCCACTGATCAAACCCTGAATGGTGCGGACGCCGAACGAAGCCGCCATAAACGCATAGGCGCCGGTGAGCCCGTATCTCGATGGCAATTTGTCGGCCCGATCGCGCCAGAATTCCCAGGCGGTGGCAGCGGCCATCGCCGTCAGGAGCAGATTGGTGCTCGTATAGACGAGCCCGCGCGAGCCGATCAGCGGAGCCATCAGACAGATTACGAACATCAGCAGCGCCGGACCCCACACAATGGATCTCACGGGATCGCGCCTGCCAAACTCGCGCGATGCCTGCCACCTCAGCCCGAAGCCAGCCAGGAGCAGACTGTTCGGCACGGCGGAGAATGCCGACTGCAGGATCGGCCCGGCAAACATGTAGAGCAGGATTGAGGCGGCGATACAAAGGTTGGCGAACGCCCAGGATTTCCAGAACCGGTGTCCGTGACCGCCTCGACCGGCGAAAAGAAACGCGGCTGCCATGATGACCAGGCAGATGGCATTGGCGGCAAAGAGAGTGAAAATGTCGAACGTGCCGCTCACCTGATATGCCCCCGTATGTTCCTCCAACATGACCGCTCCGCACTACCGTCGCGTTACGCAGGATGGTTACCGCGGGCTTAAGAGGCGGATCCGTGCCAGATCGGCTGGTATCCCGCGTTCAGAGTTGCGACCGTCGCGGGCGGCGTAAGGAGTCTTGCCGCCATGGTCTCTGATGCCGGCGTGGCGACGCGATAGCCTTCGAAAGACCATTCGAGCAGCCGGCCGTCACGGACCGCGAGATACTTGCCAGCGGAAGCCACCATCGTCCCATCGGGCAGTGATCGGACATCCCCGACATTGATAGACGCGCCGTCTGAGGCGCATCTTTGCGTGTGGAGAACGGCATCCATCTCCGGCGCGGTCACTGTGGGCAATCCCCGCGCGGCCGCGAAGCACCGGACAAACTCCTTCGCGGCTCGGCGCCGGCAGTAGAAGCAGGGGCGGTGGCCGGCGGCGAGCGCGGTGACCTCGTCGAGGAAGAACAGCTCGGTCCAGCCGGCGCCGCCGGAGGGCGCGTTGCGGCCCATCACCTCGCGCCTGCGTCCACGAAAATCGCACAGGCAGACGATCCAGGCTTTCGTCGTCCAGCGGCGGGAAAGCAGCGTCTTCGTGGCCGGATCGTGAATGACGCCACGGTTGCCCGTAAACATGCCGCGGGCGGTATCGGCGTAAATTTCGCCCGACGGATCGACGCGGTTCCGGAGCGGCATCGGTCTCATCTCCCTGAAGGTGCGGCCTTGCGCGCGAAGGCGGTCATGCTATCGCTGTCGGGACCCTTTCCGCCACACGATCCGGGCATCCATGCGTATCCTCGCCATTCAGAACTACGACGACACGGGCCTCGGCCAGATCGGCTTCGCCCTCGATGAGGCGGGTGCCCAGGTCGATGTCGTGAAGTCATATGTGGGGGAGCCGCTGCCGTCGCCGGACGACGGCCATGACGGACTGATCGTGCTCGGCGGCGGCCAGAACGCGCTCGCCGACGCGGAGTACCCCTACATGCCGCAACTGGTGGAACTGATGCGCGATTTCGCGTCGGCGGACCGCGCCGTGCTCGGCGTCTGTCTCGGAGCGCAGATGCTGGCACGGGCTTTCGGGGCGGACAATCTGATCGGCGCCGCGCCCGAATTCGGATGGCAGGAGGTCGAACTGACGGACGAGGGGAAGACTGATCCGGTCCTGGGCCCGTTGCCGGAGCGTTTCCCGATCTTTCAGTGGCACGACGATACCTTCACCCTGCCGAGAGGCGCGGTCCGGCTCGCCGGCAACATGGCGGCGCACAACCAGGCTTTCCGGGTGGGGCGGGCGTCCTATGGGATACAATTTCATTTCGAGGCGGACCGGGGCCTCGTACGGAGCTGGAACGAAAACTTCGCCGACTATCTTGCCGAGCACCATCCCGACTGGCGCGACCGCTTCGAGGCGGAGGCGGCACGCCACGGGCCGCAGGCGGACGCGGCCGGCCTCGCCATCGCGCGCGCCTGGCTGGCGGCGGTCTGAGAAAAGTTCAGTCCCAGATTTCGACCTCGGCGCCTTCCGAGCGAAGCTTATCGGCGCGCGCGGTGATGAACTCCTGGAAATGCTGGTCGCGCCAGGCGCCGCTCGCGACGTAGTCGAACATCGACGCGAAGTGGAAAGGCTTGAAGTAGCCCGGCATGACCGCCGCTGCCGCCATATTGGCCGGTTTGCCCGCGGGATCCGCATCCTGCGGGATGAAGATGAGCGTCGGGGTGAAGACCACGCCCCATTTGCGGGCAAGCTCACGCTCCGGCAGTTCCTCGCCATCCGTGTCGGTCACGTTGCGGCTGCCGCGCAGGTCGAGTTGAAGCACGTCGAACGTCGCCTTGATCTGCTCGACGATCGCGGCATCGCGCAGGTTCACGCGGTGCATCTCGCGGCAATAGGGACAGCCGGACTGTTCGAACACGACCACGAGCCCCTTGCCGTTCGCCTGCGCTTCGGCGAGGTCTTCGCCGATATCGAGGAACGACTGCAGGAACCAATCCTGGATGTGGAGGCCATCGTCGCCGAGGCGCGGCTCGGGGAGAAGCCCCTCGACGGGCGTCGCGTGAGAGGCGAGCGGCAGTGAGAGGAAAAGCGACAGCATCGCGATCAGCAGACGTGACATTTTTGATACGCCTTCCGGAATCCGTGTGGAGGATTTCACGGAAGTCTATCACCGATCCCGCTACCAGACTATGGAGACGCCGCCCGGAGCGGATCTGCGACGGGAACTTTCGAACTCGCAAATCGTATTCACGGGAGAAACCGTCCCGTTACGAAATCCGTGCGGCGATGAAACCGAATAGTAACCGCGATCGTGTCGAATGCGACGCAACGAGAAACCGAGATGACACCCGTGAAAGCCACGCTGCTCTCCCTCTTCATGCTCTCCGGCATTGCCCTCTGGGGTGCAGGAATTTACGCTGCCGACGCCGCTTCCGGGCATCAGGTCGTCGATGGATATGGCGTCAGCGCTACCAACCGGTGACGCGGTTCTCCTAACTATTTCCTTCAGTTGCCATAACGACCTCAACTTTCCGCGGAAGCTGAGATCAACCGCTTTTGCGTGCCCTCTATCACCAGCGCGGTGAGCCTGCCGGACTGGTAGGCGAGGGTGTCGACGTTGACCCGGTTCGGCATCAACTGCGGCTCGTGGTGCGGCGTGTGGCCGTGGACGATGACCTTCGGGTGAAGGTGCGGCCAATCGAGGAAGTCGTTCCGTATCCAGACGAGATCGTGGGGGTTCTGCCGCTCGAGCGGGATGCCGGGGCGTATGCCGGCGTGGCAGAAGAAGAAGTCGCCGAAAGACACCGAATAGGGCCGCACAGACAGGAACCCGACATGCTCGCGCGGAACCGCCTGGCACAATTCCCTATGCGCATCGACAAAGCCGCGGCGGTCCCTGCCAGTGATGAAGACCCCGTAAGCGGCGGCGGTCTCCCGGCCTCCGAAATTTGCGAACAATCCTCCAGGGTCCGGTTCGGCGAGGAATTGGAGGAAGCCTAGATCATGGTTTCCTGCAAGCGCCACGTTGCGCTCGTCGGAAGCCACCGCGTGGGTCAGGAAATCGAGTACGCCGGCTGAGTCCGGGCCACGGTCAACGTAGTCGCCGAGATGAACGATGCGCCAGTCGGCGGGCCTGTCCTGCTCGATCTCGTCGCGGATGATGGCATGCATGCGTCGCAAAAGGTCGAGGCGTCCGTGCACGTCGCCGATCGCGTAGATGCGGACGCCGTCCGGTCCCGCCGCGTCGAGAAAGTGGACGCCCAATTACCCCACCACGATCACATGAACCGCGCGGGGGCCGTGGGCGCCGAGTATGATCTTCTGTTCGATGTCGCCCGACCGCGACGGCCCCGTGATCAGGTTCAGCGTACGCGGCATCTCGCCCTTGCCGAACTTTTTCCGGACCCGCCCCATGACGCTTTCCAGATCGCCGGAGATATCCTTCGCGTCGACGACGACGATATGGTGCTCGGGCAGGAAATTGATGGTCGTGGGGTTGTCTTTGCCGGACGCGAGCGCGACCGTACCCGTTTCGGCGATGCCCGCGAGCGCATGGCTGACGCCCGTCTCGTCGAAGCCGTCGGAAGGGCCGCGCCTGACCTCAAGCGACCCGAACTTGTCCCAGGGCATCGATTTCAGGCGGCGATCGTCGCCGATGCGGATCGAGGAGGGAAGGTTCTTTGCGCGCAGATACTCGCTGATCGCCTTCGGCACCCGGTCGTGCGACCTCACCCGCACGACGGACGCGGTAACCCTTCGCGCCATTTCGCAGAACAGTTCGACGCGCGCATCGTCGTCGAGCTGGCCACGGGCGGGGATGACGCCCTTCGGCGGCCGGGAAAGCCGGGACTCGACAGCCTTCCGGCGGGCTTCGTCGCTGTGGCCTGCGGCGAGCGCGCCGCGGATCTTGGTCATGATCGCGTCGCGGGGGCTCATGAGAGCGCTCCCTGCTTGATCGCGTCCCGCTCGCGCCACTGCTGCCGGAAGGTCCGGCTCTCCGGAGCCGGCAGGTCGCGGTGCCTGGTCCAGCCGCCGGCCAGCGGCAGCCAGGAGAATCGTCGATTCCTGCCGCCGAGCATGCCGAGAACGGGAATACCGAGCGACGTGGCGAGGTTGTATGCCCAGGGCCGCCTGGCGAACCACGCCCAGATTCCGAGCCCGTAGCGCTGCGTGGCGGGGTTCAGGCCGCGCTCGAATTCCTTCTCGCGCCAGTGGCGCATCATCTTCGGCAGCGGGATCTTCATCGGGCAGACCGCCTCGCAGCGGCCGCAGAAGGTGGAGGCGTTCGGCAGATGCCCGCCCTTGTCGATGCCGATGAGGGCCGGCGTCAGAACCGCGCCCATCGGGCCGGGATAGACCCAGCCGTAGGCGTGGCCGCCGATCGCGTGATAGACCGGGCAGTGGTTCATGCAGGCGCCGCAGCGGATGCAGCGCAGCATCTCCTGGAACTCCGTGCCGAGCATGGACGAGCGGCCGTTGTCGAGCAGGATGACGTGGTACTGCTCGGGCCCGTCCGGATCGCCGTTGCGCTTCGGCCCGGTCGAGAGCGTCGTGTAGACGCTCATGTCCTGGCCAGTCGCCGAGCGTGCCAGGACCCGCAGGATCTGGCTGGCGTCATTCAGCGTGGGAACGATCTTCTCGATCGATGCCAGCACGACGTGGACGCGCGGCAGGATCTGGGTGAGATCGCCATTGCCCTCGTTGGTGACGATGATGGAGGAACCTGTCTCGGCTACGAGGAAGTTCGCGCCGGTGATGCCGACGTCGGCCTCGAAATACTTGGCGCGCAGGATGCGCCGCGCCTCGTCGAGCAGCGTCTCCGGCTCGGTCAGGTCGCGGTCGGGCGCCAGATGGTTGTGGACCCGGCGAAAGTCGGCCTCGACCTGCTCCTTGTTGACGTGGACGGCGGGCGCGATGATGTGGCTGGGGTGCTCGCCGCGCAACTGGATGATGTATTCGCCCAGATCGGTCTCGATCGGCTGGATGCCGGCCGCCTCGAGGAAATCGTTGAGCTCGATCTCCTCGGTGATCATCGACTTGCCCTTGGTCACCGTGCGGGCATTGGTCATGCGGCAGATGTCGAGCACGATGCGGCGGGCGTCGGCAGCCGTCTCGGCCCAGTGGACATGACCCCCGGCGGCAGTCACCTGGCTTTCGTAGGCTTCGAGGTAGAGGTCGAGGTTCTCCAGCGTGTGGTTCTTGATGTCGCGGGCACTGTCGCGCAGCGCGTCGAATTCGGGCAGCGCATCGACCGCCTTCTGGCGCTTGTCGATGAAGCCGCCGCGCACGTTGCCGAGCGCCTTCTGCAACTGGGCGTCATCGAGCGCGTGGCGGGCGTTCTGCTTGAAGGCAGGGGAAGTGATCTGCATGGTCAGCCCTTCCCGCCGATCGGCGCGGTGTCGGTCATGCCGGCGAGCACCTCGGCGACGTGGCGGGCCTCGACCCTGGAGCCCTGGCGCTTCAGCTTGCCGGCCATGTTCATCAGGCAGCCGAGATCACCCGCCAGCAGCGTTTCGGCACCGCTCGCCTCGATGGTCATCGTCTTCGTCTCGACGATGGCGTTCGACACGTCCGGGTACTTGACGCAGAAGGTGCCGCCGAAGCCGCAGCAGACGTCGGGATCGCGCATCTCGCGGATTTCCGTCCCCGCCATGGAAGAGAGCAGCGCGCGCGGCTGGCCCTTGATGCCGAGCTCGCGCAGGCCCGAGCAGGAATCGTGGTAGGTGACCGCGCCGGCATTGGCCGCCGTCACCCTGTCCATGCCGCGCACGTCGACGAGGAACGAGACGAGTTCGTACACCCTTGCCGAAAAGGCCTTCGCGCGTGCCTCCCATGCGGGATCGTCCTTGAAGAGCGCCGGATAGTGCTTCTTCAGCATGCCTGCGCAGGAGCCCGACGGCGCCACGACGTAGTCGAAGCCCTCGAAGGCGCGGATCGTGTTTTCCGCGATCGCACGCGTGTCGGCCCGGTCGCCCGAATTGTAGGCCGGCTGGCCGCAGCAGGTCTGCGCCATCGGCACGTCGACCTGGCAGCCGGCATCCTCGATGAGCTTTACCGCCGCGAAACCGACCACCGGCCGGAAAAGGTCCACCAGGCAGGTTACGAAAAGGCCCACCTTCGGTCTGTCACTCGTCGCGTTCAATGCGCGTTCCCCATCGTCTTTCTCGTTTCGGCGCCGTTGCGGTGCATCAGCCTGAGCCGCGAAACCTTGTGCCAGCCTTCGCTGCGTTCCGCCTCGTTCATGGCGCGCTCCACATAGTCGATATGGTCCCGCGCCGCGGTCCGCGCCTTTGCCGGATCGCCGTCGATGACCGCCTCTCCGATCGCCTGATGCTGCGCGAGCAGGTCGTCGCGGGCGCCGGGCAGGGCGTAGATCAGCGTGCGGTTGACGAAGACGTCGTCGGCGAGCAGCCGATAGCATGAGCGTAGCGTGTGCAGGAGGATGATGTTGTGCGCGCTCTCGCCGACCGCGCCATGCAACTCGACGTCGAGTGCCGCTTCCTCGGCGAAATCCGCGCGTCCGTGCGCGGTCTTCATCCGGCCGAGCACGTCGGCCAGCATTGTCCGGTCGTCCGGCGTCGCGCGCCGCGCGGCATATTCCGCGGCCACGGCCTCGAGTTCGCGCCGGTATTCGAGAAAGTCACGCGACGCCTTCTTGTGCGTGGCGATCAGGTCGAGCACGGGCCGCGTGAACACCTCGCCGATGATGTCGGCCACATGCGTACCGCCGCCATGGCGCGTTACGAGCAGGCCACGCGCTTCCAGTTCCTTCAACGCGTCGCGGAGGATCGGCCGCGAGACGTCGAATTGGCGCGACAGCTCGCGCTCGCCCGGCAGGCGATCGCCGGCGCGAAAGATGCCTTCGAGGATCAGGCTCTCGATCTGGTGGACCACCTCGTCGGACGTTCGGGAATGCTCGATGGGGGCGAAGATTTCTTCCAACTCGTGCTCCGGCCGCAGCATGCGCGACGCGCCGACCCTATAACTGGTCAAGAATCTTGTCCAGTTGCTTGAGGCATGGCGGATGCGTTGCCGGACGCGATGCCGCATGGACGCGTCGATCCGTGCGGGTAAGCTTCCATCGCCACTCGGGAGGGATCATGAACGAGCACGCAGGCGCGGTGCCGCAGGAGACGCCCCTGACCGGAACGGTGATGGCCTTCCGCGCGCATGAGGCGAGGGCGGGCGCGGTGGGCGAAGTGCACGCGCGCCCCTATCCGCTCATCGAGACGCCGCGCCACCTGATCCAGCTCGCCTTCATGACCGAGGGCGGATCGACCGTCGACCACGCCGTCCTGAGCGAACTGTCGCGGCGTCTGGGAATGGCGCCGCCCGATCGGCAGGCGCGTCACCATGCCATGCCATGGGCCCGGGGCACGCTGCGCTGGGAGCGGCACACGGAATTCTCGACCTATCTCTGGGACGGGCCGCCGCCAGCCGCCGGCGGGCGGGACGAGAACCCCTTCGGCAACGGCTTTTCGGCACCTGGGCTGGTGATCTCGGGCGCGCGGCTGATGATCATGCCCTGGAACGCTGAGAACGAGGCGCTGATCCAGGCGTTCGATCCCGCGAGCCTGTGCCATTCGCTGGTCGAGAACGGAATGGCGGCGGCAGTTACCGACTTTTGCCAGGACGGTAACGGCCTCACGCGTATCCTCGTGCTCGACCGCGGCCTTGCGCCGGCTCGCATCGGGGCGCTGGCGCAACGGCTGATCGAAGTCGAAACCTACCGGACGCTCGCCATGCTCGGCCTGCCGCTGGCGCAGTCGCTTTCGCCGCGGATGCGCCGCATCGAGGATCGGCTGGCGCTGATCACGAGCCAGATGCGGTCCACCGCGGAGCGGCGCAACCAGGACATGCTGGCCGAACTGACCGAACTCGCGGCGGAGTTGGAGGCGGATGCGGCGGCCAGCCTCTACCGCTTCGGCGCGAGCCGCGCCTATCACGGGATCGTCGAGGAGCGGCTGGCGGCCCTTGGCGAGGAGCCGGCGCCGGGCGGCGAGACCTGGTCTGCATTCCTGGAGCGGCGCGTGGCCCCGGCTATGCGCACCTGCCGTTCGGTGGAGGAGCGGCAGGCGAACCTGTCCCGCAAGCTCGCCCGCGCGGCGACGCTGCTCCGCACCTGGGTCGACGTGGAAGTGGAACAGGGCAACCGCGACCTGCTCGCCTCGATGAACCGCCGGGCAAAGATGCAGCTTCGCCTGCAGCAGACGGTCGAGGGCCTCTCGGTCGCAGCCGTGTCCTACTACGTCGTCGGGCTGATCGGGTATCTCGCCAAGGGCGCTGCGCCGTTCGGGCTGGCCGTGAAGCCGGAAGCCCTGACCGCGGCTCTCGTAGTGCCCGTGGTCGCGGGCGTCTGGTGGACCGTGCGGCGCATCAGGCGGACGCACGGGGAGGGAGGGGAATAGGGAGCAAGAAGCAGGCGGGGGGACAAGTCCGCCGAGAGTCCCGCGATCGACCGTCTCCGCCATTTGCGCCTGTCGGAAAAACTGGTAAAGAGTTTTTACCACTTCGCGCGGAGGCCTCATGACCGGACTGGCGATGCCCAAACCCGACCCTGCCACACTTGGCCGGCGCACCGAGATCGTGGAGGACATGAAGATCATCGTGCCGAACGAGGGCGTGGTCGACGCCGTCAACGGCATGCGCGCCTTCGAGACGGACGGGCTGACCGCGTATCGGCAACTGCCTCTGGTCGTCGTCCTGCCGGAGACGACGGCGCAGGTCTCGCGTATCCTGAAATACTGCAATGACCGCAACATCCGCGTGGTGCCGCGCGGTTCCGGCACGTCCCTGTCCGGCGGCGCCCTGCCGCTGGAGGATGCCGTGCTGCTGGTGATGAGCCGCTTCAACCGCATCCTCGACATCGACTTCGCCAACCGGACGGTGACGGCGCAGCCGGGCGTAACCAATCTCGGCATCACCCATGCGGTGGAGCAGGAGGGATTCTACTACGCACCCGACCCGTCATCGCAGATCGCCTGCTCGATCGGCGGCAACGTGGCGGAAAACTCGGGCGGCGTGCACTGCCTGAAATATGGGCTGACTGCCAACAACGTGCTGGGTATCGAGATGGTGCTGATGAACGGCGGGGTGGTACGCCTCGGCGGCAAGCATCTGGATGCGGAGGGCTATGACCTCTTGGGCATCATGACGGGTTCCGAGGGCCTGCTCGGCGTAGTGACCGAGGTGACAGTGCGCATCCTGAAGAAGCCCGAAGCGGCGCGCGCGCTGCTGATCGGCTTTCCGTCCAGCGAGGCGGCGGGACAGTGCGTGGCCGACATCATCGGCGTCGGCATCATCCCCGGCGGAATGGAGATGATGGATGGGCCGGCCATCCGCGCGGCGGAGGATTTTGTGCATGCCGGCTATCCGCTCGATGTCGACGCGCTGCTGATCGTCGAACTC
This sequence comes from Aquibium pacificum, assembly GCF_040839445.1. Classification (NCBI taxonomy): domain Bacteria; kingdom Pseudomonadati; phylum Pseudomonadota; class Alphaproteobacteria; order Hyphomicrobiales; family Phyllobacteriaceae; genus Aquibium; species Aquibium pacificum. The sequence continues at coordinate 557,559 of NZ_JBDPGJ010000001.1, forward strand.
GACGGTCCGGGGCCGGAGATCGACCATCTGATCGGCGAGGTGCAGCGGATCGCGGTCGAGAACGGCTCCACCACGTGCCGGGTTTCGACCTCGGACGAGGAGCGGCTGTCCTTCTGGGCCGGGCGCAAGGCAGCCTTTCCGGCGGTCGGGCGCATCTCTCCAGACTATTATTGTATGGACGGCACGATCCCGCGCAAGGAACTGCCGAAGGTGCTGGCCGGGATGCGCGAGATGTCGGAGCGCTACGGGCTCGGCGTCGCCAACGTCTTCCACGCCGGTGACGGAAACCTGCATCCGCTGATCCTCTACGACGCCAATAATCCCGGCGAACTGGAGAAGGCGGAAGCCTTTGGCGCCGACATCCTGCGGCTCTGTGTCGAGGTCGGCGGGGTACTCACCGGCGAGCACGGTGTGGGCGTGGAGAAGCGCGACCTGATGGGAACCATGTTCAACCAGGCCGATCTCGACCAGCAGATGCGGGTGAAATGCGCCTTCGATCCCAACCATCTGCTCAACCCGGGCAAGGTCTTTCCGCAATTGAGACGCTGCGCCGAACTGGGGCGCATGCACGTGCATCGGGGGCAGATAGCGTTTCCGGACATACCCAGGTTTTGATGGTAGCGCGGGGCGCGAGGAACCAGGACCGGCCGTGCCCTGAGGCGGCTTTGGTTGGACGCCGGAAATCCGCTATGATGGAAGGGAGTAGGAGGCCGTCTCCATGAATACGCATGTCGCGCCACCGTCTGGCAAACTGACTGTCGAAGAGTTTCTGGAGTTCATCGAGGATCGTCCGCGCGAGGAACGCTGGCAATTGGTCGACGGAGAGCCGTTCATGATGATGTCGCCTGCAACGCGCCCGCATCAAATGATCGGCCGCAACCTCGCACGGCTGTTGGACAATGCGCTGGAGAAGCACAGGAAGGATTTGGTAGCGCTTCAGGAGATCGGCATCCGGTCTGAAGAACATCCCGATTTCCTGGCAGTAGCCGATGTGGCGGTGGTCGACGCGGAGGTCGAGAACGAGATCTACGGAACGAGTTTCTATCTTGCGGCTGAGATTCTCTCCGATTCGAACACCCGTGAGTCGATCAGTCGGAAACGGTCGATCTATTCGGTCACGCCGTCCTGTCTCTGCGTGTTGGTTCTCTCCCAGAGGGATTTCGCGGTCGAAGTCTGGACTCGGGCGGACGACTGGAAAGGACGCGTCTATCGATCGCCAGACGACCTGATCGAGCTTCCCGAGTTCGGCTTTTCCTGCAAGGTCGCCGATCTCTATCGCGGCACGCCGGTGAAGTGACGATGGGGAGGCAGAAATCGTACTTTCCCGTATAGATCGAATAAGCGCCATGCCAGTCCTGACGATCAATGACGGCGGTCGGATTGGTCTTTCGGCGGAATTGGTGGGGCGTCTCGGACTGCGTGAATGGGGGCCAGCTCGAGGTTGTGCGATTGCCAAAGAATACACGACGTCCCGGCCCGGCATGACGGTATCGCATTTCACATGACCACCTTCACGCCCACCACCGCCGCCGAGGTGCTGGCCGCCGTCCAATGGGCGGCCGGCGAGGGCGAGCCGCTGGAGATCGTCGGACAAGGCTCCAAGCGCGGCATCGGCCGGCCCGTGCAGACCGAGCACGTTATGGACGTGTCCCGCTTTACGGGCGTGACACTCTACGAGCCGGAAGAACTGGTGCTCTCGGCCCGTTCCGGCACGCCGGTGGCCGAGATCGAGGCGCTGCTGGCCGAGCACGGCCAGGAACTCGCCTTCGAACCGATGGACTACGGTCCGCTACTCGGCGGCGAGGCGGGAGGCGGGAGCATCGGCGGGGTGCTGGCGGCAAACCTCGCCGGTCCCCGCCGTCTCAAGGCAGGCGCCGCGCGCGACCACATCCTCGGCATCCGTGCCGTCTCGGGCCGCGGCGAAGCCTTCAAGTCGGGCGGGCGGGTGGTGAAGAACGTCACCGGCTACGATCTCTCCAAGGCGATGGCCGGCTCATGGGGCACGCTGGCGGCGTTGACCGACGTGACCTTCAAGGTTCTGCCAAAGTCCGAGACCGAGACCACGCTGGCCTTGCGCGGCCTAACGGAGGAACAGGCGGCGGCGGCCATGGCGGCCGCGATGGGCTCCAGCGCAGAGGTATCGGCGGCGGCGCACCTGCCGGAGACGGTGACAGGCAAGGTGCTCGACGGCGCGCTATCGGGCGCGGGTTCGACCCTCCTGCGCGTCGAGGGCTTCGGACCGTCGGTGGTCTATCGCGCGACGATGCTCAAGGACATGTTCCGGTCGTTTGACATCGACGAACTGGAAGAAGTCCGCTCCAGGACGCTTTGGCGCGAGGTGCGCGACTGCAAGCCCTTTGCCGATGGGACGCGGAACCCGGTTTGGCGGCTCTCGATGGCGCCGGGCGAGGCTCACCGGATGGTCATGGCGTTGCGGATGGAAACTGCTGCCGATGCCTTCTACGACTGGCAGGGGGGGCTGGTCTGGTTGCGTCTGGAAGGCGACAGCGAGGCGGCGGCCCTGCGGCGGCTGGTGAAGCAGTTCGGCGGCGGACACGCCACGCTGGTGCGGGCGAGTCTCGCTGAACGCGCCGCGGTTCCGGTATTCCAGCCGCAGCCGCCGGCACTCGCGGCGCTTTCGGCAAGGCTCAAGGAGCAGTTCGATCCGAAGGGAATACTCAATCCGGGCCGGATGGGACTGCCCGAAACTTCGGGGCAGGCCGGTTCTATCGTGACGGAGGCGACATGATGAGCGAGAGCAACCCTTCGGGCGGGCGGCAGACGGATCGCTGGCTGGAACCCGGCCGCACGAACGTCCAGGTCGTCTACATCCTCTATCTCGTCGGCTTCGCCATCGGCTTCACCCCGCTGATCGGCCTCGTCATGGCCTACCTGAATCGCGGCAAGGCGGGCGGCTGGGTCGAGACGCACTACACCTATGCGATCCGTACCTTCTGGATTGGGCTGCTCTATGCCTTCCTAAGCGCGGTGCTCGCGGTGGTGCTGATCGGTTTCCTGCTGATGATCGCGGTGGCGGTGTGGTTCGTGGTACGTTGCGTGGTCGGGCTGCAGGCGGCGAGCCGCAACGAGCCGATCAGGAACCCGGACAGCTGGGTGATCTGAGGGAATTCCTTACACAAGGAGGATGAGATGCAGCTTTCCGATGTGCTCAGCTGCGATCCCGATGTCGTTTCGGGGGCGGTCGTCTTCAAGGGAACGCGCGTGCCCGTCGAGGCGCTGTTCGAGAACCTGCGCGGTGGGATGTCCTTGGAGGAGTTCTTCGAGAACTATCCGACGGTCGAGCGGAGCCAGATCGATGCGGTGCTTGTTCTGGCTTCGAAGGATATCGAGAAGAAGTTGTCGAGAGCAGCTTGAAAACCATCCTCGATGAAGGCGTTCCGCGAAAGATCGCTGGTCTGCTCCGCAATGCAGGTTGCACCGTCGACCCGTTTCCGAACGACTGGAAAGGTCAGACAAATGGTCGCTTGCTGAGGCTCGTCGGATCGGTGGAGTACAGCTGTCTCCTGACCTGCGACAAGAACCTGGCGCATCAACAGAATCTCGTGGCAGCAGGGTCGGCCGTCGTGGTTCTTCTGACCCATGATCTCGCGGCTCTCAAGGAAATCATAGATCTTGTCGCCGCAGCGATCGGCCAGGCGCAGATTGGCACGGTCGGCCTCGTGCCGTCATCCAGAACATAGGGCATCAACTGCGATGCAGACCTCATTCTCCCCCGACCAGCTCGCCGATCCCCATGTCGCCGAATCCGAAAAGATCCTGCGCAAATGCGTGCATTGCGGCTTCTGCACGGCGACCTGCCCGACCTATGTTACGCTCGGCAACGAACTCGACAGTCCGCGCGGGCGCATCTACCTGATCAAGGACATGTTGGAGAACGACCGGCCGGCCGATGAGGAGGTGGTCACCCATATCGACCGTTGCCTCTCCTGCCTGTCCTGCATGACGACCTGCCCCTCCGGCGTCAACTACATGCATCTGGTCGACCATGCCCGCGCCCATATCGAGAAGACCTACCGACGGCCGCCGATCGACCGGCTGACGCGCAGCGTGCTCGCGGCCGTCCTACCCCACCCGGCGCGGTTTCGGGTCGCCCTTTCCCTGGCAAGGCTGGGGCGGCCTTTCGCGCCGCTGTTCAGGGCCATGGGGTTGAAGCCGTTCGCGGCGATGCTGGCGCTTGCGCCGGACAGGGTTCCGCCGAAGTCGCCCTCCGCCGAGCCAGGAACACGCGCGGCCGCCGGTCCGCGGCGCGGGCGCGTGGCGCTGCTCTCGGGCTGCGCGCAGCCGGTGCTTAAGCCCGGCATCAACGAGGCGACGATCCGGCTCCTGACGCGGCTCGGCATCGAGGTCGTACTGCCGAAAGGCGAGGGCTGCTGCGGGGCGCTGGTGCATCACATGGGTCGCGAGGAGGATGCGCTCGACGCCGCCCGGCGCAACGTCGACGTCTGGACGGCGGAGATCGAGGGTGGGGGCCTCGATGCGATCGTCATCACCGCGTCAGGTTGCGGCACCACGATCAAGGATTACGGCTTCATGCTGCGGCTCGATCCGGTCTACGCGCAGAAGGCCGCGCGAATCTCGGCGCTGGCGAAGGACGTGACTGAGTATCTGGCGACGCTCGATCTTCCCGTGCCGGACCATGCGCCGGGTCTGACGCTCGTCTATCACTCCGCCTGTTCCATGCAGCACGGCCAGAAAATAACCCGCCAGCCGAAGCAGCTTCTGGCGAAGGCAGGGTTCGTTGTGAAGGATCCGCGGGAGGGGCACCTGTGCTGCGGCTCGGCCGGCACCTACAACATCCTCCAGCCGGAAATCGCCGCCCAACTGCGCGACCGCAAGGTGAAGAACCTCCAAGCGACCGGCGCGACCCTGGTGGCGACCGGAAACATCGGCTGCATCACCCAGATCGCCTCGGCGGCGAAGATGCCGGTGGTCCACACGGTGGAATTGCTAGACTGGGCCTACGGCGGTCCCAGGCCGGAAGGCGTTGCTGAGCCGGGTGCATCTACGTTGGAAGCTGCGCAGTAGCGGGACGCGCGAGGCTGCGACGCCAGAACATGTACGGGATGACGATGAAGTACATCGTCACGCCGTAGACACCGGCCGGGACGCTGTAGATCGGCACGGCGGCATCGGGTCCTGCGATCAGCGCGCCGACCGTGATGCCGAGCGCGGCGTTCTGGATGCCGGCGTCGATGGAGACCGCCGTGGCCTGACCTGGCTCGAGCCCTGTCGACCACGCCAGCGCAAGTCCCCCCACCAGGAGCGAAGATGCGAGCATGACGACGCTTGGGCCGAGGACCGGCAGCGTCGCCACGAAGATGTTCCAGTTGACCAGAAGGGCGCCCGAGATGATGGCGACCAGAAGCAGCATCGAAAGCTTGCGGGTCGGAATGTCGATGATTTCGGTCAAGGCCGGGGCGTAGCGCCGGACCAGCATGCCGGCGACGACCGGTATCGTCGTGATGGCGAACATGGACAGGCCGAGCGAGGTCACCTCGATCTCGGGGGCTTCCGCTCCCAGAAAGTGATCGACGAAGAAAGCAGCCAGGAGCGGCATGGTGACGACCGCAGCGAGGCTGGAGATCCCATTGAGCGATATGGAGAGTGCCACGTCTCCATGACTGTACCTCGTCATGAGGTTGGCGGTGGGGCCGCCGGGGCAAAGCGACAGGATCATCAGTCCAAGCGCCATGTCGGGCGCCAGCCCGAAGACCAGCGCAATGACGTAGGCGGTCGTCGGCATCAGGACGAACTGTACCAGCAAGCCCACGGCGAAGGCCTTGGGATGTCGGCCGAGGCGCGCGAAATCGTCGATGACGAGACCAAGACCCAGAGAGAACATGATCACTACCAGGACGATTGGCAGGAAAAGCGTGATGGTCATGCTCATTTCGAGTCTTTCGTTGGCGGTTGATCGGCCGATGACGGCGTCGCATTTTTCCGTAGAGCCGAAAGGGCGGCGCGCTCTCGCGCCCCGCCCTTCGTGCCCGCGTCCCGGCCGGACAGATCCCCTCGTCCGGCCGCCCCCGCGCGGTATGCCGCCGGTCGGACCGGCGGTAAGCGGATCAAATCACGATCACCTTGGTGCCGACGCCGACCCGGTTGTAGAGTTCTATCACGTCCTCGTTGCGCATGCGGATGCAGCCCGACGAAACGTGCTGGCCGATCGTCCAGGGCGCGTTGGTGCCGTGGATGCGGTAGAGAGTCGAGCCGAGGTAGAGCGCACGGGCGCCGAGCGGATTGGCGGGCCCGCCGGCCATGTGGACGGGCAGATCCCGGCCCTTGGCGCGCTCGCGCGCGATCATCTCGGCCGGCGGGCGCCAGTCGGGCCATTCCCGCTTCTGGGTGACCTTGTGGGTGCCGGCCCATTCGAAGCCCGGCTTGCCGGTGCCGACGCCGTAGCGCCGGGCCTTGCCGCCGGCTTCCACGAGGAAGAGGAAGTTCTGGTTGGTATCGATGACGATCGTGCCCGGCTTCTCGGGACCGTCATAGGAAACCGTCTGCGGCAGGTAGACCGGGTTTATCTGCGGCTCCACCGGCTTCGCTGCCGGTCGGGTGACCGCGGCGGTCTGCAGGCCGCGGTCGAAGGCGGGCTGGCGGGCACGGGGCTGCGCCATGACGCGCAGGCCGTCGCGGTCGACCAGCACGCGTTCGCGCGCCGGGTAGTAGGCCTGCCGGGTTGCCTGCGTTCGCACGACCTGCCGCTGCGGCTTGCTTCTCAGTTGCAGGACCCATGGGGCCGACAGGTCGGGGCTGACCACCAGCGGGGGACGCTGTCCGTAGCGTTCCTGGGACGCGGCCGGCGAGGCGGAAAGCGCGGCGGCAAGCGCCGCGCAGGCAATAAGTATGGATTTTTTCATCGGACGTACTCTCCACGCATCGTTCGACAGCCGAACGCCAGGCCGATGGGGCCGACGTCCGGAACCGCTACGATTGTGGGGGAGCCGGGGAGTCGGAATGGTGAATCGGAATCGCTAAAAGGCGCGAATGTCAGGAAAGGTTTCGGTGTGGTTACCGCGCGGTTCAGGAATCTGGTAAAGCGCCGCTTAAGCGCTGCCGCGCGCCGTTAACGAAGATGGGTCGGGACATGGGTGAAGTAGGAAACGGCCTGATGGAAGGGACTGATGGCGCCGTCCGTTGCACCTGGCCGGGGAATGACGACCTCTACCAGCACTACCACGACCACGAATGGGGACATCCGGTCGCCGACGACCGGCGGCTGTTCGAGAAGATCTGCCTGGAAGGGTTCCAGTCCGGGCTCTCCTGGCTCACGATCCTGCGGAAGCGCGAGAATTTTCGCGAGGCCTTCGAGAACTTCCATTTCGAGCGCCTGGCGCTGTTCGCGGATCGCGACGTCGAGCGGCTTCTGACCAACAGCGGCATCGTGCGCCATCGCGGCAAGATCGTCTCGGTGATCAACAACGCCAAGCGCGCCCGCGATCTGGCCGACGAGGAGGGTTCGCTGGCCGCATGGTTCTGGAAGTTCGAACCGCAGGCGCACGAGCGGCCCAAGGTGCTCGATCTTGCGACGCTGAGGGCCATGCCGAAGACCGAAGTGTCGACGCGCATCTCGAAGGAACTGAAGAAGCGCGGCTGGACCTTCGTCGGGCCGACGACGGTCTATGCCTTCATGCAGGCCATGGGGCTGGTCAACGATCACATCGAAGGGTGCGTGTGCCGGCCGCTCGTGGAACTCGAGCGGCAGCAGTTCAAGCGGCCCGGCCGGTCATAGACCGCAAAGCGGATAGCCCTTGTGGAAGGGCGTGCACGTCCCGCCCCGGCCGCCGCAGCTGAGCAGGCTGGCGGAGAGCGCGATCGTGACCAGGGCGACGAGGACCGCGGTCTTCATGACGCAGCCTTCCGGTAGCGGCCCCTGTGCCCGGAACCGGCGATGTCCCAGACGAGATCGCGCCCCTGGGCCTCCAGGACGAGGCCCTTGAAGCCGCGATTGTCCGGCGTGTGCATGCGCGACGCGGCACTTCGCCCTTCCGGCACCAGCGAAAGGGTCGCGCCGCCCAGGCTCCAGCAGCCGCGGCCATACTGGTCGTTGGCGCCGTAGGCGAGCATGAACTCGAACGAGCCGTCGGGCCTGAGCAGGATTTCCGACCCGACCTCGCGGACGCCCTGGAGATAGTAGTGGCCGACATAGACGGGGTTGCCTGGCGCGCAGCTGCCCGATTGGGTCGCGGTCCGGACGCAGCCCGCCAGTCCGGCCATGAGGACGACGGCGGCCGCGATACCAAGACGACGCATCGCGCTTCGCCGGGGCGCTGCGGGGACGTTGCCGATCCGGATCATCCCGCGTTGGCTCCGCCCGCCAGCATGACGGCAGCGAGAACGATTGTTACCGAGCCGATCAGCGGATAGAGCGCAAGCGCCAGCGTGAATGCCGCGCGGCGCAGTTCGCCCGGCGCGCTCTGCTGCGCGATAGCCGCCGCCCGCGCGCCGTGCGGATTAAACCCGAACGCCGCCGCCGACCGTGTTTCCGTTCCGAACGGGTTCTTGTCGAGCCGTTCCATTTCCTTCGCCTCCGATGAAGAAGACGCCCCAAGGGGGCATATCGGTGCTTCGAGTATCGGCTTCGTGTCGGAGCGGCAGCGAGAAGTTTCACAGAAGAAACGAAAGGAAATGAAGGAAAGCGAAAATCGTCGCTGTTCCGAGGCAGGCCGGCGCACCGGTCTTCGCGCAGGCGCGAGCTTCGGGAGCCGCCACCTGGCCGGCACCACCCTTGCCGCTCCGCAATGCATCGGTTACACGCGCGCAGGACTTCCCATGACGGCCCCGAGCGGCCGCGAACCGGCGGAAAACTGCGAGAAATGACCGGAAAGAGTGACAGGACGAAAGCGCGGCTGCCGCGCGGCTTCGTCGACCGGCAGGCGGCCGACATCCGTGCCGTGGAGGAGATGTGCGCAAAGATCCGCGCCGTCTACGAACTCTACGGTTTCGAGCCCGTCGAGCAGCCGATGATCGAATACACCGACGCGCTGGGAAAGTTTTTGCCCGACCAGGACCGGCCGAACGAGGGGGTGTTCTCCTTCCAGGACGACGACGAGCAGTGGCTCTCCCTGCGCTACGACCTCACCGCGCCACTGGCCCGCTACGTGGCCGAGAACTTCGAAAAACTGTCGAAACCGTTCCGCAGCTACCGGCAGGGTTGGGTGTTCCGCAACGAGAAGCCGGGGCCGGGGCGATTCAGGCAGTTCATGCAGTTTGACGCGGATACCGTCGGCACGCCGGGCGTGGCAGCGGATGCCGAGATGGCCATGATGATGGCCGACGTGATGGAGGCGCTGGGGATTCCGCGCGGGGATTATGTGATCCGCGTGAACAACCGAAAGGTGCTGGACGGGGTGCTGGAGGCGATCGACCTCGGCGGCGAGGAGAATGCGGGTCGTAGGCTGACGGTGCTGAGGGCGATCGACAAGCTGGACAAGTTTGGCCCGGAGGGGGTGAGGCTGCTGCTGGGGGCAGGACGCGAAGACGAAAGCGGTGATTTCACCAAGGGGGCGGGGCTGGATGAGGAGCAGATAGAGGCAATAGTCAGGTATGTCTCGGCCGATCCTCAGCAGCCCGAAAGTGGACTGCTAACTGGCCCACTGCCTATAGCGGATAGCGAGCTACGTAGAGAGGGAACTATGGAGCTTGTCGAGATCGGAAAATTATGCCGCGCGGCAGGTTACGGTGAGGATAGGATAAAGATAGATCAATCCGTTGTCCGCGGCCTCGAATACTACACCGGCCCCGTTTACGAAGCCGAACTCCTGGCCGAGATTCCCAACGAGGACGGGCAGATCGTTCGCTTCGGCTCGGTCGGCGGCGGCGGGCGCTATGACGGGCTGGTGTCGCGGTTCCGTGGCGAGCCGGTGCCGGCGACGGGTTTTTCCATCGGCGTATCGCGCCTGATGACTGCGCTGAAGAACCTCGGAAAGCTTCAGACGGCAGAGATTCCCGGCCCCGTGGTCGTGCTGGTGATGGACCGGGACACGGAAAGCCTCGGCCGCTACCAGAAGATGGTCGGCGACCTGCGCACCGCGGGCATCCGTGCCGAGATGTATCTCGGCGGTTCCGGCATGAAGCCGCAGATGAAGTATGCCGACCGGCGTGGCGCGCCGTGCGTCGTCATCCAGGGCGGCGACGAGCTTGCCAAGGGCGTCGTGCAGGTCAAGGACCTCGTTGAAGGCGCTCGGCTGGCTGAACAGATCACCGACAACGCCGAATGGCGCGAGGGCCGCCCGGCGCAGGTGGAGGTGGCCGAGAGCGAACTGGTGGCGACGGTGCGGGGGATCATCGAGGCGCAGAAGGCGGAGCGGGGACGTGGCTGATCGGACTGTGACGTCACCTTCTCCCCTTGTGGGAGAAGGTGGCCTCGCGCAGCGAGGTCGGATGAGGGGTGCTGGATGGAGCGTGATGCTGGAGAACCTTCCGACACCCCTCATCCGTCTTGGCGCTACGCGCCAATCCACCTTCTCCCACAAGGGGAGAAGGCAGGTTCTTGACGCATGACCCGCTTCCCTGCCATCGCGTCTGACATCACCGCGCTCTTCGCCGCGCGCGGGGCCGATCTCGTCGACGTTCCGGTGATCCAGCCGGCGGATCCGTTCCTCGACATGGCCGGCGAGGATCTGCGGCGGCGGATCTTCCTTACCGAGAGCGAGACGGGCGCGGCGCTCTGCCTGCGGCCGGAGTTCACCATTCCCGTCTGCCTCGACCACATCGCCAGCCAGGCCGGCACGCCGCGCCGCTACGCCTATCTCGGCGAGGTGTTCCGCCAGCGGCGCGAGGGGGGCAACGAGTTCTTCCAGGCCGGCATCGAGGATCTGGGCGAGACGGACGCCGCGATGGCCGACGCGCGCTCGGTGGCCGACGCGCATGCGCTGGTATCGCTGGCGCTGCCGGGGCGGACGCTTGCCGTAACGCTCGGCGACCAGTCGGTGTTCGAGGCGGTGCTGGCGGCGCTCGGCCTGCCGCGCGGATGGCGCATGCGGCTGGCGCGCGCTTTCGGCTCGGCGGACATGCTCGCCTCGGCGCTCGCCGACCTCGCCAATCCACCCAAGAATGCGGCGTTGCCTTCCCGCGTGGCCGAACTCGTGGCCGACGGGGAGCCGGCGGCACTCGCCGCGCATATCGCGGAAGGCATGGAGGAGGCGGGCCTGTCGCCTGCGCTGGGGCGCACGCCCGACGAGATCGCGCGGCGGCTGATCGAGAAGGCGGAACTGAGAAGCGTGCGGCTGTCGTCTGAGGCCTTCGAGGCGCTGCGAAGCTTCCTCGCCATCCGCGCGCCGCTCGATACCGCCGCCGACGCGCTGGAAGGTTTCGCCGCCGGCGCCGGCATTTCGCTGGGCGCGGCGCTGGAGCGGTTTTCGGCGCGCGCCGAGGCGGTGCGTCGCCACGGGCTTGCTTCGGCCTCCATTACCTACGACGCCGCCTTCGGCCGTCCGCTCGACTATTATACGGGACTGGTTTTCGAGATCTTCGCCGGCGACGCGACACGGCCGCTCGTCGGCGGCGGTCGCTACGACCGGCTCCTGACGCTGCTGGGCGCGAAAAGACCCATCCCCGGGGTCGGGTTCTCGGTCTGGCTCGACCGCATCGAAGCGCTGCGGGGGCAGGGGTGATGCGCCTCCAATCATTGCTCCCTGTACAGTTGCCCGCCGGGAAGCATGACGGTGAGGGGGTGCTTGCTCTGCGTCTGCAAACTGCGCGGGAGCCGCGCCCATGAGCATCACCATCGCACTTCCCTCGAAAGGCCGGCTGCGTGAGCAGGCGCTGGACGTTTTTGCGGGCGCGGGGCTCCCGGTCGTGGAGCCGCCGGACCAGCGGCGCTACCGCGCGCATGTCGAAGGGCGCGACGACATCGAGGTGGCGTTCCTGTCGGCCTCCGAAATCGCGAGCGAACTCGGTCAGGGCAGCGTCGATCTCGGCGTGACGGGCGAGGATCTCGTGCGCGAGAGCATGGCCGACTGGGAGGCGCGCGTCTCGATCGAGGCGCGTCTCGGCTTCGGGCAGGCGGACGTCGTCGTGGCGGTGCCCGACATCTGGCTCGACGTGACGACCATGGCGGACCTCGACGACGTCGCGGCGGATTTCCGCCAGCGCCACGGGCGGCGGCTCAGGATCGCCACGAAATACTGGCGGCTGACCCAACAATTCTTCTCGCAGATGCACGGCATCCAGGTCTACCGGATCGTCGAGAGCCTGGGCGCCACAGAAGGCGCGCCTGCCGCCGGTTCGGCCGACGTGATCGTGGACATCACCACGACCGGATCGACGCTGCGTGCGAACCATCTGAGGGTGCTGGAGGATGGCGTCATCCTGAAGTCCCAGGCTTGTCTGGTGGCGTCGCGGCGGGAGCGCGGCGAAGCCGACCGGGCTACGCTCGAGGACGTCCGGAGCCGGCTCAGCCAAGCTTGAGCGGATGCCCTCCGCCGCGGTGTTCGGGCGATGTCTCGCGGCCCGACCGCCGCCCGTCGACCGACCACGCGCCCGGACCGGCGATCGCCAGCGCCACGAAGCCGCCGGCCATGGCGAGGTCCTTGGCAAAGGCCTGGTCGTGCATCAGCGTCATCATCGGGTCGCCTCCGCCCTGGCCGTAGTGGCCGAGATAGCCCGCCACCGCACTGAACAGCGCGAGCAGGAGGGAAGCGATCGCCGTCTGGAACCCGACGAGGACCGCCAGCCCGGCCAGAAGTTCGAACCCTGCCGAACCCCATGTGACAAGCATCGGCAGCGGCATGCCGAGTGAGGCGAAATAGGCGGCGGTGCCATCGACGTTCGACAGCTTCGAGATGGCTGCCAAGACGAAGAGGCTGCCGAGCAGCAGGCGGGCAATCAGCAGGCCGGGATCACGGAGCATGGCTAGTCCACCTTTCTCGCCACATGATGCTCCGTTTCAGGCCCGGTGTCATCAGCGAGCGGCGTCGGCAGACACAGAACGGCCCGGCACAAGGCCGGGCCGCTCAGGTTGGAAAGTCAGGCGTCGTCAGGCGGTCGCGAGCGATCCCGACCGGGCATCGACCGAAATCGAGCCGGGGCCCGCGACCCAGAGCGTCAGGAAGCCGCCGGCGATGGTCAGGTTCTTCATGAAGGAGATCATCTGCGCCTGGTCGGAGAAGTCGGCGTGGAAAAGAACCGCCGAGGCCACGCAGAAGGCGGCCAGCAGGAGCGCGGCGATGCGCGTCTGGAAGCCCACAAGGACGGCGATGCCGGCAAGAGTCTCCAAGATGGCCGTGAGCCAGGCAAGAGCGGTAGCGGCAGGCAGACCGACCGAGCCGATGTAGCCGGCCGTGCCGGCGATGTCGCCGAACTTGGACAGGCCCGACATGATGAACATGAAGGAGAGGAGGACGCGTGCCACGAGAAGGATGGCGCTGTTGGACATGGGGAAGGTGTCTCCGGTTTCGGTAAGGCTCAAGATAGCCGTTCCGTTGGAAACTAATAGTGGTGCGATTGCCTACTCAACGTTCGATAATAGTGAACGATAGGGTCGGCCGTTCCTCGACGTCGCGAACTATCCCGGCCTGGTCATCTCCTCCGGCCGCACGATGCGGTCGTACTCCTTGCCCGTCACGAGGCCAGTGGCCAGCGCCTCTTCGCGCAGCGTCGTGTTGTTCTTGTGCGCGGTCTTGGCGATCCTGGCGGCGGCGTCGTAGCCGATCTTCGGCGCGAGCGCGGTGACCAGCATCAGCGAGCGCTCGAGAGCTGCCTTGATGTTGTCCTCTCGCGCCTCGATACCGACCACGCAATTGTCGGTGAAGGAGCGCGCGGCGTCGGACATCAGCTGCACCGACTGAAGGAAGTTGTAGGCCATCAACGGATTGTAGACGTTCAGCTCGAAATGGCCCTGGCTGCCGGCGAAGGTTAGCGCGGCGTTGTTGCCGAAGACCTGTACGCAGACCTGCGTCAGCGCCTCCGACTGGGTCGGGTTCACCTTGCCTGGCATGATCGAGGAACCCGGCTCGTTTTCCGGCAGCGCCAGTTCGCCGAGCCCCGAGCGCGGGCCCGAGCCGAGGAAGCGGATATCGTTGGCGATCTTGAACAGCGCTGCCGCCGCCGAATTGATGGCGCCGTGGGCGAAGACCATGGAATCGTGCGCGGCCAGCGCCTCGAACTTGTTGGGCGCGGTGACGAAGGCGATGCCGGTGATGTCGGCGATGCGTTCGGCGACCTTCTCGGCGAAGCCGACGGGTGCGTTGAGGCCGGTGCCCACCGCCGTGCCGCCCTGCGCGAGTTCGCACAGGCCGGGCAGGGTCTGCTCGATGCGCCTGATCGACGAGTCGACCTGCGCGGCATAGCCGGAAAATTCCTGGCCGAGCGTCAGCGGCGTGGCGTCCTGCGTGTGTGTGCGGCCGATCTTGACGATGTGGTCGAATTCCTTCGCCTTGGCGTCGAGGGCGGCATGCAGGTGCTTCAGCGCAGGTACGAGGTCGTGCACGATGCGCTCGGCGCAGGCGACATGCATGGCCGTCGGGTAGGTGTCGTTGGACGACTGGCTCATGTTGACGTGGTCGTTGGGATGGACCGGCTTCTTCGAGCCCATCGTGCCGCCGAGCATCTCGATCGCGCGGTTGGAGATCACCTCGTTCGCGTTCATATTCGACTGTGTGCCGGACCCGGTCTGCCAGACGACCAGCGGAAAATGATCGTTCAGCCTGCCGTCGATCACCTCCTGGGCAGCGGCGACGACCGCCTTTCCAAGCTGCGGATCGAGCCGGCCGAGCGCCATGTTGGCTTCCGCCGCGGCGCGCTTGACGATGCCGAGCGCCCGCACGATCGACAGCGGCTGCTTCTCCCAACCGATCCTGAAATTGCCGAGCGAGCGCTGCGCCTGCGCGCCCCAGTAGCGGTCGCCGGGAACATCGATGGCGCCGAAGGTATCGGTCTCGGTGCGGGTCGTGACGCGGGCGTCGGACAAGGCGGCCTCCTGGGTTCAGAGGCTTCCGCCTATCGCGCGGACCTTCCCGCTTCAAGCGAAGAATGAAGCGGGCGGTCTCTCAAATCGATTCAGTCGGCAAGTGGAAGTCGTTGAAGAAAAACAAGGATCGTTGCCGGCGGTCAGGCATGTCCGCATACGTCGGATCGTTCGTCGACCGAGCGCGCTTGCGTGCGGTCTATTGGGTTCTCATGGTGCCCTCGGGTTCGACGCTGGTGATGCCCTCGATGTCGCCGGAGGCGGCGCTGACGTCGCTCTCATTACCATGAATGATGAGGGTGCTAATGAAATCGAGCCTGTCGTCGACGGCGATGCCTCGCTGGGCCAGCTTCCCGGCGACCACGTCGAGACTCGTCACCTTCGGATCGACCACGCATACGTAGCGGCGGGCCGCCGCATTCTTCTCGTCGCTCATGCTACTCTCCAGGTTGCGAGCGCCGCCGTCGTGGCGGCGCTCCAGGCTACTCCTGTCCTGCGACGACCGCTATTCGGCTGCCTGCGCCGTCGCCTGGCCGCTCGGGGAGAAGAATTTCCACCACCACCAGGGCAACGGCTTGACGATGACGTTCCGGAGGTAGGGCGCCTGCACGATTCCGGAACCTACATGGCCGGCAGGTTCGCCCGAGACGGCTTCCGCCGTCGCGACGAGGCGCTGCCAAAGGGCGCTGCCGCGATAGGAGGCGCCGGATTCGGCGATCAGGGCGGCGATACCGGCAACGTGCGGAGTTGCCATGCTGGTGCCCGACAACGTGCCGTGTGTTCCCATCGCTACCGGGATGGCCGAAAGCACGTCGACACCGGGGCCGGAAATATCCACCTTGCCGTGCGGAGCATGGAAGGTGACGTTGGAAAACGCCGCGCGGCGCAGGTTCTGGTCCAGTGCGCCGACCGCCATGATGGATGGGGAATTGGCCGGCCGGCTGACGGGCTTCAGCCCGAAGCGCGAATCATTGCCGGCGGCGGCAACGATCAGGGAACCCACGTTCAAAGCAGCCAGCGCAGCGTTCTCGTAGGCCTGCGAGAAGCCTGAGTCGGTGGCCATCGCGCCAAGCGACATCGAGATCACCTCGCAGCGGCTCGCCACGGCCCAGTTGATGCCGGCGAGGATCCAGCCGTCCGCCCCGCTTCCGGCATTGCTCAACACCTTGCCAGCGAAGATGTCTGCCTCGTAGGCCACTCCATAGCGGTCGGTCGTTCCGTCGGCGGGTTCCTTCGGGCCGCAGGCCGTGCCGATGCAGTGAGTTCCGTGCCGGTTCTGGTCCTGGACAGCCTCGCCCGGCACGAAGGAGCGGCTGGTGATGTTGCGGCCGGCAAAGTCTGGATGGTTGAGGTCCATGCCGGTATCCAGCACGCAGACCTTGATGCCCCTTCCGGTCCGTCCCTGGAGGAAGGGGCTGGAAGCCACCGTGCGGGTCTTCTGCAGACCCCAGGTGGTGCCGACCGCAAGCGCTTCGGCTTCCGCGGCGCTGATGCCTTCCGGCCACGACTCCGCAGCCGCGTAACGATCCGCAAGCGCGTTCGTCGCATCCCGGAAGCCACGGACGTAGTCACTGTAATCCCCGCCGAGCGCATACATCATTTGCTCCGGTTCGAGGACCGGGCCTTCGGCACTTTCGGCGAGCGCCGACATCGTCGTCATGCGGCCGAGTTGGTCGGCGTCCGAGGGCGTCACGACCGCCACGCCGATCTCGTCGAAGTAGATGCCGTCGCCGCTCTCTATGGATTCCGCGGTGACGCTCTGGCCTTCGTAGTCGCGTGAACTGGCGATGTTGAGGCCCACCGCATTCTTGATCGCCCTCTGGGCCTCGCTGCTCTTGTGGGGACGTCCCACCACGAGCATGCGGCCCGTGTATTCCGGCTCCTTGGGCAGTTCGAAGATTTCGGAGGTCATGTTGCTGCTCCCTTCGTTGTGCCGTGGTTTCGTGCCGCTGTCGCGGCTGCACGGCGTCGGTGCCCCGATGGGAATGGCGCCCACCGCCCCCGCTGGCGGACGCTTGCGATCGCCGTACCAGGGACGGCGACACACTTCTTATGTCCGCATAGCCTATCAGCCGTGCGGGGCCGCAGTCTGTGCCGCGTTTCACACTCTGCCGTTCGCCTCCTCGTGCGCACAGGGGCGTCCCTCCCGCCGGCCTGCGTGTTGACCAGCGACCCCCGAAGCTCTACCGCCTGTATGGCCATGTTCGAGCTGATCGTTGCCGCCTGCCTCATCCTCCTCAACGGCGTCTTCGCGCTGTCGGAGCTTTCGGTCGTCTCGTCGCGCAAGCCGCGGCTGATGCTGATGGCCGAGCAGCGCAAGGCTGGTGCGCGGGCTGCGCTGAGGCTCGCGGAGGAACCCGGCCGGTTCCTGTCGGCCGTGCAGATCGGCATCACGCTGATCGGCATCCTCGCCGGCGCGTTCTCAGGCGCCGCGCTCGGCGGGAAGTTCGCCGTCGTGCTGGAGGGGTGGGGTCTGGCCGACAATGTCGCAGATGTCGTCAGCTACATCGTGGTGATCGGATCGATCACCTTCTTCTCGGTCGTTATCGGCGAACTGGTGCCGAAGCATCTCGCGCTGAAGAACGCCGAGGGCTTCGCCTGCATGGTGGCACCGGCGATGACGCTTTTCTCGCGGGTCGCCGGGCCGGTGGTTTGGCTGCTCGACGCCACGACCAAGGGCATTCTGGCGCTGACCGGGATGGCGGCGGAAGGCGAGAATGCGGTGACCGACGAGGAGATCCGCACACTCATCGCCGAGGCCGAAAGCGCCGGCGTGATCGAGAGGGCCGAGCAGACGATGATCTCCGGCGTGATGCGCCTCGGCGACCGTACCGCCCGCGCCCTGATGACGCCGCGCACCGAGGTCGAGATGATCGATGCGTCGCTTCCCGGCGACGAGCTGAAAGCGGCGCTGCTTGCGACCACCCACACGCGCATTCCCGTCCACGAAGGGTCAATCGACGCGGTGATAGGCGTCGCCCGCGTCCGCGACGCGGTGGCTGGCCTCTTCACGGACCCCGAGGCCGGCATTGCGGAGCATGTGCGCTCCGCTCCGGTGGTGCCGGACACGATGACCGCGCTTTCGGTGCTGGAAACCCTGCAGAAGGCCGACGTGCCGGTGGCACTGGTCCACGACGAGTTCGGCCATTTCGCGGGGCTCATCACCCCGGCTGACATTCTCGATGCGATAGCCGGCGCATTCCGCTCCGACGAGGAGGACGCCGAGCCCGAGGCGCGCCAGCGAGCCGACGGGTCCTGGCTGATCTCGGGCGCCATGCCGGCCGACGAGATGGCGGAACTGCTCTATCTCGAACTGCCGGAGCGGCGCGGCTACGATACGGTCGCCGGCTTCCTGCTCGATGCCTTCAAGCGCCTGCCGCAGACGGGCGACACGATCGAGATGGGCAACTGGCGCTTCGAGGTCGTCGACCTCGACGGTCGCCGCATCGACAAGGTACTGGCGGAGCGGCAAAGGTAGGTCAATCCTTACCATTGCCGCAGCGCTTGTTTCCATATCGTCATGCGGCTACTGTTTTTTCGAGGGATGGAAAATATGGAGGAGGCTCGCCGGTTGGAGGACCGTGCGGGCAGGCGAAAAGAAAGGTGACAGCCCCACCGGCGATGTCCGTCGCGGAGGGTAACTCGGGAGGAGAAAAAACGTGAAGACAACGAAACTGCTTGCCGCACTTGCGGCGTCTGCTGCTGCGTCCACCATGGCAATTCAACCGGCCTCGGCCGAGACCACGCTCAAATGGGCGCATGTGTACGAAGCGAGCGAACCCTACCACACCTGCGCGGTGGCGGCTTCCGACAAGCTGAAGGCAGCGACGGAAGATCGGTATTCTATCGAGGTCTTCCCGGCCTCCTCGCTCGGCAAGGAAGTGGACATCAACGAAGGCCTCGGCCTCGGCACGGTCGACATCATCTACACCGGGCAGCTCTTCGCGGGGCGGGCCTACGGACCAATCGCCATCGGCGGCGCGCCATTCATGTTCCGCGACTTCGACCATTGGGACAAATACCGAAACTCCGACCTCTTCAAGGACCTGGCGCAGGGCTACACCGACGCGACCGGCAACCACATCACGTCGGTCACCTACTACGGGGAGCGCCACGTCACCTCGAACAAGCCGATCGACAAGCCCGAGGACATGGCGGGCCTGAAGATCCGTGTGCCGAATGCGCCGCTCTACATGATGTTCCCCAAAGCCACCGGCGCCAACCCGACTCCGATCGCCTTCGCGGAAGTCTACCTGGCGCTCCAGCAAGGCACGGTCGACGCGCAGGAAAATCCGCTGCCGACCATCCAGGCCAAGAAGTTCTACGAGGTTCAGGAGCACATCAACCTGACCGGGCACATCACCGACGCCCTGCTTACGATCGTCGGCGGGCCGGCCTGGAACGCGATGGACGCGGCCGACCAGGCCGCGCTCGAAAAGGTGCTGGACGAGACCGCCGACTGCGCGACCGGTCAGATCATCCAGTCCGAGAAGGACCTGGTGCAGTGGTTCAAGGACCAGGGCGTCGACGTGCGCGAGGTGGACCGCGCGCCCTTCCGCGAGGCGACCATGAAGCTCCACAACGGCGAGGATGCGACCTGGGACCAGGCCACCTACGACAATCTGCAGGCGATCGAGTAGGGGCAGACACCGGGCTTTCCGGCGGCGCGGCACCGCGCCGCCGCCATCGCCGGGAGAACAATGATGCGGCATGATTCCGACGACGCCGGACGTGTGTCCGACAATCCGGGCGACGAATCGCTTTCGGACCTGCGTGCGGTCGACGGCATCGTGCTCGTTGTCTTCTGGGGGCTCGCGTTCGTCGTGTTCCTGCAGTTCTTCACGCGCTACGTGCTCAACAACTCCTTCGGCTGGACCGAGGAGATTGCGCGTTTCTTGCTGATCGGCGTCACGTTCATCGGCGCGGCGATGGCGGTCCGCAAGGAGAGCCACATCGCCGTGGAACTCATCTACCGGTACCTGCCGCGACGCCTGCGGTATCTCCTCCAGCTGTTCGTCGACGTGATCGCCATCCTCTTCTATGCGGTGACGGGCTGGCTGTGCGGGCGCATGGCGCAGAGCACGCAGCAGATGATGGTCTCGATCGACGTGCCGAAATCGGTCGTCTACTGGATCGTGGCCGCCTGCTTCGCCGCTATGACGGTTTACGGCGTGATCGTCCTTGTCCGCCACCTGAGATCGGGCACCAGCCGTCTGGTGGATCCCGAACAGTTCGCGGCCATGGGACCAACCTTGTGATCGGCGCCTCCCGATGATCCTGACGCTCCTGTTCGTCCTGCTCTTCGCGCTGCTTGCACTCGGCGTGCCGGTGGCGATCGCACTCGCTGGTTCCTCCGCCGTCTTCATCTTCCTCGACGGACGAATACCCGACGTCGTGGTCATCCACCGGATGGTGAACGGCGTGGATTCGTTTCCGCTTCTCGCTGTGCCGTTCTTCATCCTGGCCGGCAACCTGATGAACACCGCCGGCATCACCGAACGCATCTTCGAATTTGCCAAGGCGCTCGTGGGCTGGATGCGCGGCGGACTGGGCCATGTGAACATCGGCGCCTCGGTGATCTTCGCCGGCATGTCGGGTGCCGCGGTCGCCGATGCCGGGGGGCTGGGCGCGATCGAGATCAAGGCGATGCGCGATGCGAAGTACGATGCCGGCTTTTCCGTCGGCATTACCGCCGCCTCATCGACGATCGGGCCGATCATCCCGCCCTCGCTGCCGATGGTCATCTACGGCGTCGTTGCCGGCGCTTCGATCGGCCAGCTCTTCGCCGCCGGCTTCGTCCCCGGTATCCTGATGGCGCTGGCGCTGATGGCGATGGTTGCCATCTACGCTCGCCGGCGCGGCTATCCCCGCGACCAGGCGTTCAGCATGTCGGTGCTCGGCTCCTCGTTCCTGCGCGCCTTCCTGTCGCTGATGACGCCGGTCATCATCGTCGGCGGCATCCTGTCCGGCGCGTTCACGCCGACAGAAGCGGCGATCGCCGCCTGCGTCTGGGCGCTGTTCCTCGGGCTCGTCGTCTACCGGACGCTGACGCTCCAGCGGTTCCTGCGCGTCTCCTTCGACACGATCGAGACGACGTCGGTGGTTCTCTTCATCGTAGCGGCGGCTTCCATCTTCGCGTGGATACTGGCCTCCAACCGGGTGCCGGAGCATTTTGCCGGCATCATCCTGGGCATCTCCGAGAACCCGATCATCGTGCTCCTGCTGATCAACCTGATCCTGCTTCTGGTCGGCTGCTTCATGGAGACGGTCGCGGCGATCACGATCCTCGTCCCGGTGCTGCTGCCGATCGCGCTCAAGATGGGCGTCGATCCGGTGCATTTCGGGGTCATAGTGGTGCTGAACCTGATGATCGGGCTCCTGACGCCGCCCGTCGGCCTCGTGCTCTACGTCCTGTCGCGGGTCGCGAAGGTGCCCTTCGAGCGCTGCGTGGTAGCGACCCTGCCGTTCCTCGTTCCCCTGTTCCTCGTGCTGATCCTGGTGACGTTCATTCCGGCGATCACGATGTGGCTGCCGACGCTGCTCTATCGGTGAGCAGCCACGTTTCCGAGACCGAACGGCGGGTGTCTCTCCGCCGCTGATCTGCTGCCGGTCCCCGGCCGCTCAGATCCAGCCGATCTGCTGCATGGTCTGCCATCCCGCAAGAAGCACGATGAGCGTTCCCACGAGGCGCAGAAGCACCGTTTCCGGAAGCACCTTGACGAACAGGCCGGCCAGCGGAGCGGCGAAGAGGCCGCCCGCGATCAGCCCGCCGATGGCAGCGAGATGGTCCCTCATTCCGCCGGCGGCGTCCCAGTGACCGGTCACCAGCGCCAGAAGAAAGCTGAGTGACACCGCAAGCGTAATCAGGAATTCGCTCGCGTTGACGGTGCCGATCACGTAGCGCGGCGGCGCGCCGGCTCCCAGAAGCCCGGTGGTGACGATCGGACCCCAGCCGCCGCCTCCGGCAGCGTCGAGAAAGCCGCCCGCCGCACCCAGCGGCGCGACGATCGGCGCCGGGACCGGGCGGGACGGAATCTTGCGAAACGAGCGGAAGACCAGCCATGCGCCCACCAGAGCGAGATAGCCCGTGACGTACGGCTTTACCATGGAGCCGTCGAAGGACGTCAGCAGGTAGGCTCCCGCGCAGCCGCCGATGATGCCGAACGGCGCCAGGCGCCAGAACAGCTTCCAATCAATGTTGCGGTGGTAGAGGTGGGCGGAGCCCGATGCCGCTGTGGTGAAGAGTTCCGCGGCGTGTACGGCCGCGGAGGCGTGCGCCGGGGCGACGCCGAAGGTCAGCAGGGTGGTGGAGGAGATGACGCCATAAGCCATCCCGAGTGCGCCGTCTACCGCCTGGGCGAGGAAGCCTACGAGGGCGAAGAGAAGAAAATCCTGCATGCGCGTGCTCCTTTGGACGAGGTCAGGGGAAAAGCGGGAAATCGGTTCGAGCAACACGCCGGCGCGCGGGCCCCGAAAGCCTGACGCTGTCGCGCGGCGCGTCGGGCGACGTCGCGACGGGGTCGGCTACAACTGGAGAGGTGGCGGCGTCCGCGGAAATGACTTGCGCGCAGGCATTGGGCAGGGAGGAAACGCGAAGGCGGCGGCCGAAGCCCCACGCGAGGAAAACAGGGTCCACTCCGTTCACCGATGCGTCGTTAATCACTATTAAGACTACATACTTAGTAGTGATTAAGCGCGAAATGATTTTCTAAAGATGCGCTTCTTGTCGGAATTTCTTACTATTTTGCGTGGGTTAGGGACGAAGTGCCAGCAATTTCCTTGCTGATGCCATCCTTGAGCGTCGTCGCGTCGAGAACGGCGCGGGTCGCCTCGGCGACGCGGCTGAAGACCCGGCGGATTTCGCATTCGGACTCCTCGACGCAATCCTCGCAGCGCCGATACGCAGTCCGGCTGAGACAGGGGAGGGGCGCGATCGGGCCTTCGATCGTGCGCAGGATCTCGCCGAAGGTAATCCGGTCCGGCCGCCTCAGGAGCAGATAGCCGCCGGCCTTGCCACGCCTGCTTTCAACCAGTCCGTTGCGCTTGAGGTCGAGCAGGATCTGTTCGAGGAATTTCTTCGGGATGCGCTCGGCCGTCGCGATTTCGGCGATCGACATGACCTCGCCGCGCTCCTCGGCGTGCGTCAGCGCGATCATTGCCCGGAGGGCGTACTTGGCCTTCTGCGAAATCATCCCGTCCTGCGCCCTTCCGACCGCATCGTACCCGATGGCATCGATTCGCCGAAAGGGAAAGGGCAGAGGGCCTCCAGGCGCGCGTATGACGCAGATCAGGGAACTTCGCGTGCGACTTCTTGCCGGTTGCACCGGCTGATGAATCAAAAGGGCGGCATCGCTGCCGCCCTCCTGGTCGTTTCGCGTCC
The DNA here is from genome assembly GCF_040839445.1 of Aquibium pacificum. Taxonomy (NCBI): domain Bacteria; kingdom Pseudomonadati; phylum Pseudomonadota; class Alphaproteobacteria; order Hyphomicrobiales; family Phyllobacteriaceae; genus Aquibium; species Aquibium pacificum. The sequence continues at coordinate 580,868 of NZ_JBDPGJ010000001.1, forward strand.
CGTTTGTCGGACAGCGGCGCGCGTGTGGGCGGTTAGCTACCTGCCTTCTTCACCGTGTCCTTGGCGTCGCCATAGGTCTTCTGGGCCTTGCCGGCGACTTTCTCGCCCTTGCCTTCGGCTTCGGTTTTCGACGAACCGGCGGCCTTGCCGGCAGCTTCCTTGACGGCACCCTTGGCTTCGTGGGCGGCGCCCTTCACCTGATCCTTGTTCATCTTGGTATCTCCTGATGTTCACAAGCAGAGGAAAACGCTGGGGTAAGGTGGAGGGTTGCCGTCGAATAAAAAGAAAAGGGCGGCCCTCGCGAGCCGCCCTCGATGCAGAGGCAGGATGCCTGGTCCCCAGGCCGAGCCCAGGGAGGGGCTTAGAAGTCCATGCCGCCCATGCCGCCCATGCCGCCGCCCATGCCGCCCGGCATGCCGCCGCCGGCGCTCTCCTTCTTGGGAGCTTCGGCGATCATGGCTTCGGTGGTGACGAGCAGGCCGGCGACCGAGGCCGCATCCTGGAGAGCGGTGCGCACGACCTTGACCGGATCGACGATGCCCATGGCGATCATGTCGCCATACTCGCCGGTCTGGGCATTGTAGCCGTAGGTCGCGCTGGAGTTCTCGAGGATCTTGCCGGCGACGATGGACGCTTCGGCGCCCGCGTTCGAGGCGATCTGCCGAGCCGGCGACTGCAGGGCGCGACGCACGATGGCGATGCCCGCCTTCTGGTCGGCGTTGGCGCCTTCGCCCTTGATCGCGAGCGAGGCACGCAGGAGCGCCACGCCGCCGCCGGGAACGATACCCTCTTCCACAGCCGCACGGGTCGCGTTGAGCGCGTCGTCGACGCGGTCCTTCTTCTCCTTGACCTCGACCTCGGTCGAGCCGCCGACGCGGATCACCGCGACGCCGCCTGCGAGCTTGGCGAGACGCTCCTGGAGCTTCTCACGGTCGTAGTCCGAGGTGGTCTCGTCGATCTGCTGCTTGATCTGAGCGACGCGGCCCTGGATCTCTTCCTTCTTGCCGGCGCCGTCGACGATGGTGGTGTTCTCCTTGGAGATCGACACCTTCTTGGCGCGACCGAGCATGTCGAGGCCGACGTTCTCGAGCTTGATGCCGAGATCTTCCGAGATCACCTGGCCGCCGGTGAGGATCGCGATGTCCTCGAGCATGGCCTTGCGGCGATCGCCGAAGCCCGGAGCCTTGACGGCGGCGATCTTGAGGCCGCCGCGCAGCTTGTTGACGACGAGCGTGGCGAGCGCCTCGCCCTCGACGTCCTCGGAGATGATCAGCAGCGGCTTGGAGGTCTGGACGACCGCTTCCAGAACCGGCAGCATCGCCTGGAGGTTGGAGAGCTTCTTCTCGTGCAGGAGGATGTAGGCGTCCTCGAGCTCGGCGACCATCTTGTCAGGGTTGGTGACGAAGTACGGCGACAGGTAGCCGCGGTCGAACTGCATGCCCTCGACGACCTCGAGTTCGGTCTCGGCGGTCTTGGCTTCCTCGACGGTGATGACACCCTCGTTGCCGACCTTCTGCATGGCCTCGGCGATCATCTCGCCGATCTCGGTCTCGCCGTTGGCGGAGATCGTGCCGACCTGGGCGACTTCCGAGGAGGTGTTGATCTTCTTGGCGCTCTGCACGAGGCTCGCCACCGCTTCGGCGACGGCGAGGTCGATGCCGCGCTTCAGGTCCATCGGATTCATGCCGGCGGCAACGGCCTTGTGGCCTTCCTGGACGATCGACTGCGCCAGCACGGTCGCGGTCGTGGTGCCGTCACCGGCGATGTCGTTGGTCTTGGAGGCCACTTCGCGCACCATCTGGGCGCCCATGTTCTCGAACTTGTCCTCGAGCTCGATCTCCTTGGCGACGGTAACGCCGTCCTTGGTGATGCGCGGAGCGCCGAAGCTCTTGTCGAGAACAACGTTGCGGCCCTTGGGGCCGAGCGTGACCTTCACCGCGTCGGCGAGGATGTTGACGCCGCGCAGCATGCGCTCGCGGGCGTCGCGGGAGAATTTTACGTCTTTGGCAGCCATGTCTTAGCTCCTGGATACTGGACCCGAAGGGCCCAAAAGTTCAGTGGATGAGTTGGCGGAAACCGAAATCAGGCGATCACGCCCATGATGTCGGATTCCTTCATGATCAGAAGGTCTTCGCCGTTCAGCTTCACCTCGGTGCCGGACCACTTGCCGAACAGCACGCGATCGCCTGCCTTCACATCGAGGGGAACGAGCTTGCCGCTCTCGTCGCGGGCACCCGAGCCGACGGCGATGATCTCGCCTTCCTGCGGCTTTTCCTTGGCGGTGTCCGGGATGATGATCCCGCCCTTGGTCTTCTCTTCGGATTCGACGCGCTTGACGACCACGCGGTCGTGAAGCGGGCGGAAATTGGTTTGTGCCATATGAATATCCTCGATACGGATGTTGAAGAGTTTCCTCCGTCCGGCAGTGCCGGGCGCTGTTAGCACTCTCGATGAAGAGTGCTAACCTGCGGCGGTGACATATTCTCGAGGTCGGAAGATGTCAAGCGCTGGCTAGGTCCGAGGGGCTCTCCACGCGCTCGTTCGCGCCGTGGGCAGCCGCTTCGTCGCGCACATGGCGATGAAGCGCCGGATGGTCAACCCACGATGCGCAGATTCGAGAGCTCGTCGGCTATTTCCTTGAACTTCTCGGCGAGGTTGGCGCCGGTAGCGTTCCAGAACAGCTTGGCAGGCTTCGTCGGATCGGCGGAATTCTTGCGGAACCGGGAATCGGAAGAGCAGGCGCGAAGACCGTCAATCTGTGCATTTTCGGTCGCATCGGTCTCGCTGAGGTCGAGCGCGACGGTGAGGACCAGGATGCCGGCGGCCTTGGCATTGCCGCAGAGTGTCTGAAGCTGCTCGTTGAGAGCTTTCGTATAGTTCGAATTCGAGTAGTCGAAATCGCCGACCGCGCTGCTCGTGCCCATGAAGAGTCGGGTCTCTGAGCCGCCGTCATAGGCTTGGCCGGTATAGCCATAGGAGGAATAGATTGACTTGTTGTCGGCATGATCCGAATAGCCGAGCGAACCGGGCGTGTAGTAGGTGTTGGCGCCGTCCGTCAGCAGGATGACGATCTTGTCGTTGCCCTTCTCGATCTCCGGCCGCCCCTGGGTGAAGGGTTCTCCGCCCGACACGGTCCGCCAGCCCCAGGCCAGGCCCTCGGGCACGTTCGTGCCGCCGCTGGGGGCCATCGCGTCGATCGCGGTCTTGATTGCGGTCAGTCCGTCGGCCGTCGACACGTCGGTCAGTGGTGTGATCGGATTTGTCGTACAGGAGTAGTTCGGGCCGGTTCCCTGCGGCGAGGTCGTGCCGTACGGGCGCACCTCGAAAAATTTCGGCATGTTCCTCTGGCGGATAGAGGCCGAACTCGCCTCGGTGCCGTCGTTCCACCAGTTGTTTGGCGCGGAGTAGTTGTCGGGGCTGGAATCGGCGTCGGTCGCCCACCGGTCGCCGGCTTCGTCAGGCGCGAACATCGGCACGAAGAGGGTGGCGGTATCGCCCGTCCACACGCCTGTCGCTCCCGCAGAGACGGCCGGCGGCGTGTCGTCGATATTATAGGGATACGGACGCGCCTCGACGCATCCCTGCCAACTCGCGTAGGGACCGAGCGTCTCCTCGTAATAGCCGGTCTCGCGCCAGTAGCCTTCGCGGCAGGTGCCGTTCGAGCGGTAGCGCGTGCAGACATATTCAGAGCCCGTTACGACCCATTCGCGGGTGTCGACCTTCTTCATGTCCTTGTAGAGGGAAAATCGCGAGAGGATCTCGTTCTCCTCGACGCCCCAGTCACTTCCCTTCTTGAACCACACGCCGGCGACCTTCTCGGCACGCCGGTTGCCGGAACTCATCGTCGACCAGTCGAAGTTCTCGTGGTGGACCGGAGACACGCCTTCGCCATCCATCCATGCGGCGCCGGCATTGCCGGGCCCGACGTTTACCGATGCCGCAAAGGGAACGAGCGAGAACTGGACGGGCCTGTCGACCTGCTTGATCAGCGCCGCCTGCTGGACCAGCGTGTCGACCAGTTGCTTGGCGGCAGCCTTGAGAAGGTCGATGCGCTTCTGGCCCGAGCCCGATCCGAGGTTCGACATCGATCCCGAATTGTCGAGCGCCAGAGCGACCTCAAGCGTGTTCTTCAGCCTGAGTTCGTTGCCGGCGCTGAAGGCGACCGGCTCGTTGTCGGGTGTCCCGGTGAGCAGGTACCGGAACGACGGCAGGAAATAGGGCCTGTAGTCGAGCGTGGCGGAAAGCTTGAGCGTGCCGCCGCCGCTGGTGTTGGTGGGCAACTGGACGGAAAGCACCGTGTCTGCCGCGTTCACCGGCCCCAGGTTGGCCTCGAAGAAATCCTTGGCATAGGCACGGATCTCGGATTCAGTCGCGCCCTCCACGATCCGTCTTGCCGTCGCGATGCCAGCCGCGTCCAGCGCATTCAGCATTGCCTGCTTCTGACGGATCATGTCGGAATAGTCGACCGCCAGCGAGACGCCGCCGAGGATCGGCAGCATGGCGAGCGCAAAGCCGATCGAGTAGTTGCCCTTGCGGTCCGCGACGAGACGGCCGGCCGAGCCCGCCGCCCCCGAAAAGCGGCGGGACAATGCTCTCGCTATCCGGCTCAGCGCCCGACGCAGCATGTCAGCCCACGATGCGCAGGTTCGAAAGCTCGTCGGCGATGGACTTGAAGGTGCTTTCAAGCTCGCCGCCCGTGGTGTTCCAGAACAGCTTCTCGGCGTTTCCGTTTGCATCCTTGCGGAAGCGGGAGTTCGAGGAGCAGGCCTTCAGCGCATCGATCTGGCCCTTCTCGTCGGTCTTCGACGTTGAGAGATCGAGCGATACCGTCATGACGATCAGACCGGCAGACTTCGCCTTTTCGCACATCTGGTTCATCTGCTGCGTCATGGCAGTGGTGTAGTTGCCGTTGGAGTAGTCAGTCTTGCTGACGGACGTGCCCATGAACATACGGGTATAAGACTCGCCGGGCTGATTTTTCGCGGTATAGCCGTAGGCCGAGTAGGTCGACTTGTTGCCGGACGCATCGGCGTAGCCGAGCGACGAGGGCGTGTAATAGGTGTTGGCGCCGTCGGTCAGCACGATCAGCACCTTGTCGTTGCCCTTCTCGGACTCGGCTCTGCCCTCGGTAAAGGGGGCCCCGTGCGAAACGGTCTTCCAGCCCCAGGCGATGCCTTCCGGAACGTTGGTGGCGCCGAGCGGGGCCATGGCGTCGATGGCGTCCTCGATCGCTTTCTTGCCCGTCGACGTCGTCACGTCGGTCAGCGGCGTGATCGGCTTGGTGGTGCACGACGAGTTCGGTCCCTGGCCACTGCCCGACGCCGACGTGCCCTGTCCGGCCGGTTCGAAGTACTTGGGCATGTATTTCTGCCGCTTGATGGCGGTGTCGTTCAGGTTGTCGGTCCACCAGTTGTTCGACGCATAGCCACCCGAAGTCTGGTCCGTCTCGTCCGGCGCGAACATCGGAACGTAGAGCGTGGCCGGAGTGCCGGACGTTGGAGCGGTATCGTCGAGGTTGTAGGGGTAGGGTCGCACCTCGACGCAACCCTGCCAGCTTGCATAGGAGCTGTAGACCGGCACGTTCTCGTACTTGTCTTTCCAGCCGTACTCCCTGCAGCCACCCCACCAATAGTAGCTCACGCAGGCCCATTCGCTACCGGTCTTCACGTTCTGGGTCCCGGTTATCCGCTTGAGGTCGTTGAACATCGTGAAGCGTGTGACTTTCTGGCCTTCCTCCGAGCCCCAGCCGGAACCGTTCTTGTAGTAGACGCCGCCGGTCAGCTGGACCTTCTTGTCGGACGGCATGGTCGTCCAGTCGAAGTTCTCGTGGTGGATAGGGGAGCGACCGTCGGTGTCCATCCATGACGCGCTGGCATATTGCGAGCCGACGTTCACGGAGGCGGCGAACGGGACCAGGGAGAACCGGACCGGCTTGTCGACCTGTTTGATCTGTGCCGCCTGCCCGGCGAGCGTGGTCACCAGCTGCTTGGAGGCATCCTTGAGAAGGTCGATGCGCTTCTTGCCCGAGCCGGAGCCGTTGTAATCCATGGAACCCGAGTTATCGAGCACGAGCGCTACTTCGAGGGTGTTCTTCAGGCGGATTTTTGTCTCGGCTTCGAACTTGAGCGTTTGCTCGGTCGCGCCGATCAGATCCGCGAAGGCGCTGAGGAAGTAGGGCTTGTAGGTCTGGGAAGCCTTCAGCGTCAGCACGCCGCCACCGCTCTCCGATGTCGGGAGGATCAGCTCGAACTTCACCCCGCTCGTGTCGATGTCGTTCATGTTCGCGGAAAAGAAGTCCTTTGCATAGGCTAGCGTGGCGGATTCCGTATTGCCCTGTACGTAGTGGCGCGCCGCGGCTATGCCGGCGGCGTCCAACGCGTTCAGAGTCGATGCGCGCTGTCGGCTGATCTCTGTGTAGTCCACGGCCAGCGCCAATCCGCCCAGAATTGGCACGATCGCGATCGCCGTGGCGATGGCATAGTCGCCGCGGCTGTCCTTCCAGAATCTGCGAAACATTCGGCTGCACCCCTGCCTACTGAGACGTCGCCGAGAACGATGACACAGGAGCGCTACGATACCGTTCGCACAAACCCTCGAAACTGCCACGCCGGATTGGGTATTTGTTAACGAATCCAGGGGGTGAGTGGTGTCAGGCGACCCGTCCGGCCGTCGCTTCCGCAGAGCGCAGACGCTTAGGCTCGGAGAACCGGTTTCCGATCATCAGGTCGATCCCGAGGTCGAGGATGTTGACCGCATCCTCGTCCGTCATGATGCCTGTCGCGATGACATCGATCCCGCTTTCGGCCGCGGCCGTCGCGATCTCGCGGCCCGGTACCTGCTTGCGCCGGGATTTCTCGCGGTCGAGGAGACGGTTCGCGTCGAGCTTGAGGAAAACCACTCCGAGATCGCGCAGATCGGAAATGCTGCCTGCGGGTCCGTCCCATCCTTCCGCGGCGAACGATATTCCGGTCTGCAGGAGACCGGACAGTCGTTCACGCTGGGTCGGCGTGGGCTCGCGCAGCAGTGGCGATCCCAGGGACAGGACGATCGACTTCGACAGGGCAGGATGTCCGGAGATCAGAAGCGTGACCGCCTCGCAGGCGGACTCCTCATCCAGCAGCGCCTCCGAGATGGGGCAGTGAAGGGGCATGCTACCGCTTCGGGGACCAAGGCGCCGCCGTGCGGTTTCGGCCGCGCGCGTCACGAGGAGGCGCTCGAAGGCCGCCCGATCCACCCGGCTTGCGCTCGGAGACAGGCGGTAAATGTCCTCGGTGGCTCCCGCGGCGGTTTCCAGATGGGCGAAGGTATCGAAGCCGACCGCTTCGTTGCGGCCGATCGATACGATGGGCTGGAGACTGAGTTCGAGCACTCCGGAAGAAACCGCTGCGGCAAGCGCATCTTCCGCCTGCCCGCCGTCACGCGCCGAAGCCGCCGTCTTCCTGCCTTGCGATTTCGCGGCAGAGGGATGCGGAATGACGTTTTTTGCCGCTTCGGCAGGCTCGGAAGGCGTCTCGCGGTTGTCGGAGAAGCGCGCAAGCTCCTCGCCGACCCAGTTCTCGATGTCCTCCACGGCCCTCGTGCCGGCATCCGCCTGGGCCGCGAGCCTCGACAGCGTGATCTCGATCGAACGGGAGAAGCGGGTGAACTCGGCCGCCTGCCGCTGCGACCGCAGCAGTGCCAAGCCGGCCAGGGCCAGCGCGCCGGCCGACAGCAGGCCGACGACGATCAGAACCGCTGTCTGCGACGGATAGATCGCGGCGGTCGCTTCGGGCGTCACCGCCCGCGCGCCATAGACGCATGCGCCGAGAATAGCGGCGGCAAATGCCGCACGAGCCAATCGCATCCCAAGTCCCCGGTCGGCGTGGGTGCCTCCGTCCCGGGAGGCCGCCGTTAAAACCATCCGCTGCCCTTGTGGCATTGTGCCGGACAGCTGTTAAGCGAAACATAATGACAGGGTGAACGGGTTCGGTTAATCCCCGGTCCGGAAACGAGTTTTGCGGCGTGTCCAGCAGGAGTCCCGATGCCCGAATTGCCGCGAATGACAGGTTCGCTCGACGAGATCGCCGGCGGATACAGCGTCCTTCTGTGCGACGTGTGGGGCGTGGTGCACAATGGCGAGCGCGCCTTCACGGAGGCGTCCGCCGCACTGGCGCGGGCGCGCGAGAACGGCAAGGCGGTCATCCTTATCACCAATGCGCCGCGACCGCACCCGGACGTCGAGGCGCAACTGCGCGCGCTCGGCGTGCCGTCGGACGCCTATGACCGCGTCGTTACCTCCGGCGACGTGACCCGCGACCTGATCGCGGACGGTCCGCGCATGGTCTTCCATATCGGACCAGATCGCGACCTTTCGATCTATGACGGGCTCGACATCGAACTCTGCGAGGAACCCGAGGCCTCCGTGGTGGTGTGCACGGGGCTCTTCGACGACGAGACCGAGACTCCGGAAGACTATTCGGACTTGCTGCGCAGGCTGCGGGCAAGGAACCTTCCGTTCATATGCGCCAATCCCGACATTGTGGTGGAACGCGGTGATCGCCTGATCTGGTGCGCCGGGGCGCTGGCGCGCGATTTCGGCCAACTCGGCGGGCGCACTTTGATATCGGGCAAGCCGCACCGGCCGATCTACGAAGCCGCACTCAAGGCAGCCGGCGACTTGCTGGGCCGTACGATCTCGTCTTCCGACGTTCTCGCCATCGGCGACGGCGTGCTCACCGATATCAAGGGAGCCTCGCAGAACGACATCGACGCGCTCTACGTGTCGGGCGGCATCCATGCGCGCGACTATGGCGAGACGCTGGAGCCGGACCTGCCGCGGCTGGCGGCGTTCCTCCAAAAGCACGGCCACGAACCCGTCGCCGTCATCCCGCGGTTGCGGTGAGCGGGCGACCCATGCCGCCGAGGGGGAGATGAGCCGGAGACCGTTCGCCAGGGTGGGGAATCCCACGGATCTGCCGCGGCACCTGCGCGGCGGGGTCGTCGCGATCGGCAATTTCGACGGCGTTCATCGTGGCCATCGATCGGTGCTGGACAGGGCGCGTGCTCTGGCCGAACGCAAGGGAGTGCCGGCGCTGGCGCTGACCTTCGAGCCCCACCCCCGTTCGGTCTTCCGGCCGGAACAGCCGGTCTTCCGGATCACGCCTGCCAACCTGAGGTCGGAACTCATCCGCATTATCGGCTTCGACGGCATCGTCGAGCAGGAGTTCACGAAGGACTTCGCGAGCCAGAGTGCGGAGGAGTTCGTCAGTCGCATCCTGATGGGCGGCTTCGGCATCTCGCACGCGGTGACCGGATTCGACTTTCACTTCGGCAAGGACCGGCAGGGCGGCCCGGCCTACCTGATGGCGGCGGGCGAGCGGCACGGTTTCGGCGTCACCCTGATCGACGCCTATCGCGACGAGGGGGCCGAAATCGTCTCGTCGAGCCGTATCCGTGCGCTGCTCGCCGCCGGCGAAGTGGCGGAAGCGGCCGGCCTGCTCGGCTACCGCTACACGGTCGAGGCGGAGATCACGCGCGGCAAGCAGCTTGGCCGAACGCTCGGCTACCCCACGGCCAATATGGCGCTGCCGCCGGAGACCGATCTCAAGCATGGCATCTACGCCGTGCGGCTGCGGCGGGAGGACGGCACGCTTCACGACGGTGTCGCGAGTTTCGGCCGCCGCCCGACGGTGGACGAGGACGGGGCGCCGCTTCTGGAGACGTTCATCTTCGACTTTTCAGGCGATCTCTACGGCGAGACGGCGCGCGTTTCGATCTTCGGCTACCTTCGAGGCGAGGAGAAGTTCACCTCGCTGGACGACCTCGTGGTGCAGATGAAACGAGACGAGCAGGAAGCACGCGCTCTGCTGTCAGGGGTGCGCCCGCTGTCGGGGCTGGATGGGGTACTGGCGTTCTAGATCCTTCCCGGTGAACGCTCCCCTTTCGCAGGCCGTGAACCTTTGATCCACATATCCATGGTTTACGTATTCGAAATGCAAAGCCATTCTTATGGCGCGATCCGCTTCGGAGATGACATGCAGAAAACCGCTTCAGCCGCCCTCGTCCTCTCGACGACGCTTGTGCTTTCGGCCTCGCCGGCTTTTTCCCAGCAAGGGAACTGGCTTTCCGGAGACTGGTATCTCACGGTCGGCGCCGAGGTGCTGACTGCTCCGGACTACGAGGGCGCGAGCGATTACATGGTGCGGGCCGCGCCACTCATCTCGCTCGGCAAGGCGGGCAGCGCTCGCCGCTTTTCCTCGCGCAACGACAACATCTCGCTGGGCTTCATCGACACGGGCGATTTCCGCGCGGGGCCGACCGGCAACATCGTCTTCGGCCGCGACGCCGACGACTCGCCGGACCTTGCCGGGCTCGATCCGGTGCGTTGGGGCGTGGAACTCGGCGCCTTCGCTGAGTTCTATCCGTCCGACTGGATGCGCCTGCGCGGCGAAGTCCGCCACGGCATCCGGGCGCATGACGGCGTCGTCGCAGACTTCGCGGCCGACGCCTTCATGGACGTCACGCCCTCCATCAGGGTCTCCGGCGGACCACGCCTTTCCTTCGCGTCCGCCGACTATTTCGATGCCTACTACGGAGTGTCGCCCGCGGAATCGGCAGCCTCGGGCCTTGCCGTCTACGATCCGGACAGCGGCGTCCGCTCGGTCGGACTCGGCGGCGCCATCACCTGGAAGGCGACCGACACGGTGACCACGAGCCTCTTCGGCGAGTATTCCCGCCTGATGGGACCGGCGGCGGATTCCAGCCTGGTGAAGCAGCGCGGCGAGGAGAACCAGTTTCTGCTCGGCGTCTCGGCGACCTACAGGTTCGACTTCTCGATGTGATCGGCGCGCGTACGCGCGGTTCCTGCACGCGCGGCCAAAACCCCTTTATTCCGCGCCGATCGTCCGCTACATAGCGCGGCCATGACACCGAGCGCCGGCCTTCGCCTTTTCGCGATACGAATTACCGGCCCGGCCGTCCGGCAGGCGTGAGCGCCGCCGGAAGGTCCGGGAAGAATTTCGCGCGCGACGCGCACATCCGTTTCATTTGACACCGGCCCGGCGAACGCTTCGCGCCCGCGGCCCACGAGATGGCGAACCATGACCGACAGTGCTGACAAGCTCGACTATTCCAAGACGCTCTACCTGCCCAAGACCGATTTTCCCATGCGTGCGGGCCTGCCGGAGAAAGAACCGCAGATCGTCGCGCGCTGGCAGGACCTCGACCTCTACAGGCGCCTTCGCGAGGACGCCAAGGGCCGGCCGCTCTACGTGCTGCACGACGGGCCGCCCTATGCCAACGGCAACATCCATATCGGCCATGCGCTCAACAAGATCCTGAAGGACGTCATCACGCGCTCCTTCCAGATGCGCGGCTACGATTCCAACTACGTGCCCGGTTGGGACTGCCACGGCCTGCCGATCGAATGGAAGATCGAGGAGCAGTACCGCGCCAATGGGCTCGACAAGGACCAGGTGCCGGTCAACGAATTCCGCAAGGAGTGCCGCGAGTTCGCCCAGCACTGGATCACCGTGCAGTCGGACGAGTTCAAGCGGCTGGGCATCGAGGGCGACTTCGACAACCCCTATACCACCATGGCCTTCCACGCCGAGGCGCGCATCGCGGGCGAACTTCTGAAGTTCGCCATGTCGGACCAGCTCTATCGCGGGTCGAAGCCGGTGATGTGGAGCGTGGTGGAGCGGACGGCGCTGGCGGAGGCGGAGGTCGAGTATCATGACTATGAGTCGGATACGGTGTGGGTGAAGTTTCCGGTGGCTAGATCGCACTACAGCGAAGCGGTCAGAAGAGACGAAGGCATTGATCCACTTGAGCACAATCTTGGTCTTCAACGCGACGTTGAGGGAGCGTCGGTAGTCATCTGGACGACCACCCCCTGGACCATTCCTGGCAACCGAGCCGTGGCATTTTCTCCGCTCGTCAAATACGCTCTCTACGAAGTTTCGGAGTGTCAAAATGACTTCGGTCCTCGAGTCGGTGAGAAGGTAATCTTCGCAACAAAACTCGTGGACGAGGCCGCAACTAAGTCAAAACTTACTCTCAAATTCCTGCGTGACATCAGCAGCGAAGAACTTGTGCGATTGGAGATTTCACATCCATTGGCGGGGCTAGCCGGTGGGTACGATTTTATCGTTCCTATGATTCCCGGCGACCACGTCACCGATGATGCTGGCACGGGCTTTGTGCACACCGCTCCCGGCCATGGCCGGGAGGATTTCGACGCGTGGCAGGATTTCCTAAGGGGCCATCTGAGATATGTGTTTGAGCCGACCTCGTTGAGCGTGGTGAACGGGCAACTCAGCTACTTTGCCAAGCCATTTTCGCCACAGATCCCCTTCACCGTCGACGATGCCGGCTTCTTCACGAAGGACGCGCCGGGCTTCGGGCCGGACCGCGAAGGCGGGGCGGCGCGGGTCATCGACGACAACGGCAAGAAGGGCGACGCCAACAAGGCGGTCATCGACGCGCTGATCGAGCGCAACATGCTCTTTGCACGCGGGCGGTTGAAGCACTCCTATCCGCATTCCTGGCGCTCGAAGAAGCCCGTGATCTTCCGCAACACGCCGCAGTGGTTCGTCCACATGGACAAGGACCTAAGCGACGGCACGACACTCAGGACCCGCGCCCTTGCCGCCATCGACGCCACGCGCTTCGTGCCTGCCGCCGGGCAGACCCGCCTGCGTGCCATGATCGAGGAACGGCCGGACTGGGTGCTCTCACGTCAAAGGGCTTGGGGCGTGCCGATCTGCGTCTTCGTCGACGAGGACGGCAACGTGCTTAAGGACGAGGCGGTCAACGCGCGCATCATGGAAGCCTTCGAGGCCGAAGGCGCCGACGCCTGGTTCGCCGACGGCGCGCGCGAGCGCTTCCTCGGATCGCGCGCCAACGAGCCGTGGACGATAGTCAAGGACATCCTCGACGTCTGGTTCGATTCCGGCTCGACCCACACCTTCACTCTGGAGGACCGGCCGGACCTGAAATGGCCGGCGGACGTCTACCTGGAGGGCTCCGATCAGCATCGCGGCTGGTTCCATTCCTCGCTACTCGAAAGCTGCGGCACGCGCGGCCGCGCGCCCTACGACACCGTGATCACCCATGGCTTCACCATGGCCGAGGACGGTCGCAAGATGTCGAAATCCCTCGGCAACCAGGTCTTCCCGCAGGACATCATGAAGCAGTCCGGCGCCGATATCCTGCGCCTGTGGGTGATGACGACCGACTACTGGGAGGACCAGCGGCTCGGCAAGTCGATCATCCAGACCAATGTCGACGCCTACCGCAAGATGCGCAACACCATCCGCTGGATGCTCGGCACCCTCGGCCATGACGAGGGCGAGGAGGTCGCGCTTGCCGACATGCCGGAACTGGAGCGGCTGATGCTGCATCGGCTGTCGGAACTCGATCAGATGGTGCGCAAAAGCTACGACGCCTTCGACTTCAAGCGCATCGCGAAGTCGCTGACCGATTTCATGATCGTCGACCTGTCGGCATTCTATTTCGACATCCGCAAGGACGCGCTCTACTGCGACGCGCCGTCGAGCATGCGCCGCAAGGCCTCGATCGTGGTGGTGCGGCACCTGTTCGACTGCGTCGTCACGTGGCTGGCGCCGATGCTGCCCTTCACCATGGAGGAGGCCTGGCTCGACCGGCACAAGGACGCGGTATCGGTGCATCTGGAGCAATTCCCGCAGGTGCCGGCCGAATGGCGCGACGACGCACTTGCCGAGAAGTGGCGCAAGATCAGGCAGGTGCGCCGCGTCGTGACCGGAGCGCTGGAACTGGAGCGGGCACGGAAGACAATCGGTTCGTCCCTGGAGGCGGCACCGATCGTGTACGTGGCCGATCCCGCGCTCATGGCGGCTCTGGATGGCTCCGACATGGCCGAGATCTCGATCACCAGCGGCATCTCCGTGCGCGCGGGTGAGGCACCGGCGGAGGCGTTCCGGCTCGACGACGTCAAGGGTGTGGGCGTGCTGTTCGCCACGGCCGGCGGCGCCAAATGCGCGCGCTCCTGGCGCTACACGGACGACGTCGGGACCGACCCGGATTATCCGGACGTTTCGGCGCGCGACGCGGCGGCGCTGAAGGAGTTGCAGGCGCTTGGCCGCCTGTGAGACAAATCGCGCCGTGGCCGCGCGCCGCGGCCCGATTGCCGGTGACGGCAGGTTGCTTTACAAGCCGTTAACGCGCATCCGTCATCTTGTTGCCGGATTCTGTGATAGACAGTCGGCGACTTGGACGGCAGGGGTGGAACGGCCGTCGGGAAAGGCACACATCGGCATGTTATCTGGCGTACTGAACGCATTGAGCGGAAACGCGGCGAAAAGTGTCGCGCTGGCTGCCGTCGTGGCATCGTTGTCGGCCTGCATGGGCTCGCCGACCTACGGCACCGGCACGCCGGCAGACGTGCAGCTTCTGGAAGACGTCACCGGCGTGCTGACGATCTCGCCCAAGGACGAGGCGCCTATCGAATACAAGCCGCGTCCCGAACTGGTGAAACCCGCCTCGATCGCGCAGTTGCCGCAGCCGCAGGACAGCATCAACACCGCTTCCAACCCGGCATGGCCCGAGTCGCCCGAGCAGAGGCGCGCGCGGGTCCGCGCCGAGGCGACTATCAACCGCGACGAAGTCAACTTTCAGCCTGAAGTCTATGACGAAGTCGCGCGGGCGGCGCCCAAGAGGGCAGTCCGCAGGACGCGCGGCGATGACGTCGGCTTGAACGGAGAGCCGCTCCTGGAAGGCTCTGGCGGAGACCAGCGCAAGGAATTCAACCGCCGGCTCGCCGCCAACAACCAGGGCAGCCCGACCACCCGCCGCTATCTGAGCGAACCGCCGCTCGATTACCGCCAGCCGGCGCCCACTGCTCCTGTCGGCGACATCGGCGAGGACGAATGGCGCAAGGAGAAGCGCCGCGAGGTGGGCAGCAAGAAGGGCTGGAGCCTGAAAGACCTCATTCCCTGGGGGTGAGGGCTCACTCCTCCGTTCGCCTTTCGCGGAAGAAATCCTTCAGCAGCGCCGCGGCTTCCCTCTCGCTGAAGCCCGAGTAAACCTCCGGCGCGTGATGGCAGGTCGGCGCGGAAAAGAAGCGTCCGCCGTGGATCACGCCGCCTCCCTTGGGGTCCCCGGCGGCGAAATAGAGCCGGCGGATGCGCGCGAAGGAGATCGCCGCCGCGCACATGGCGCACGGTTCCAGCGTCACGTAGATGTCGGCTGATCCAATCCGCTCGGAGCCGGATATCCGGCAGGCTTCGCGGATGACCAGCATCTCGGCGTGGGCGGTCGGATCGGCGCGTTCGCGGGTGCGGTTGCCGTCGCGGGCGACGATGCGACCCTCGATCACGACCACCGCGCCGACGGGCACTTCGCCGCGGGATGCGGCAAGCCGCGCCTCTGACAGCGCCTCTCCCATGAAAACAGGACGGTTCACCGTTCCGAAACTCCGATATTCCACTCGCGCCGGGCCAAGTCTGCTGATAGTTAGCCGCGCGGAAAGGCAAAGACCACATGGACGACGACGAGGACAAGAAGCGCAAGGGCGGAACCGGCGCGAAAAAAGGCGGATTCCGGGCGGCCGGAGACGGAGCCCGCAAGGACGCCGGGAAACCTTTTGGCGGCAAGAAGCCTGGCAAGCCGGCCGGCAGAGCGGCGGCGCACGGCGGCGGCGATTTCCGCGCGCGCAACAGCGACCAGGGCGCGAAGAAGCCCTACAAGCCGCGTCGGCCGGCCGAGGGCGGCGAGGGCGAAGCGCGTCAGCAGCGGCGCTCCGGGCCCCCCGCGAATCGGGAAGGTCGCGGCGAAGTGGATCGCCAGCGACAACGCCGGGCGCCGGGCGAGGCGGGCAGCGGTCCTGCCGACCGGGAAAGATGCAAACCTTTCGGCGCAGGCAAGCCCTTCCGCGACAGGAAGCCGGACACCGGCGGCGAGCGGACTTTTCGGCCCCGGCGCGAGGATGGCCCTGCCGGCGGAGACAGGAAGCCTTTCCGTAACGCAGGTGGGGAGCGCGGCGGTTTCGGTGGCAAGCGTCAGGATAGCGCACGACCCGACTTCAAGCGCCGCGACGATCGGACTTCCGGGACGGGAGATCGCCGGACGGGCGCCGACAAGCCCGGTTTCGGCGAGAAGCGTCCCTTCAGGGACAGAGCTGCCGGCAAGGACAGGCCCGCGGGAGCGCGGGCGGACAGCGGCGCCAAACGGCCGCCGCGAAGCGACGCCCGCAAGGACGCGGCGGCACCGGAAGAAGGCGAACGCATCGCAAAGCGCCTGGCGCGAGCCGGCGTTGCCTCGCGGCGCGATGCCGAGGCGCTCATCGAGGCGGGCAGGGTGCGGCTGAACGGCCAGGTGCTGGCAAGCCCCGCCGTCAACGTCACCGCCAGCGACACCATCACGATCGACGGCGACCCCATCCCTGCGATCGAGCGGACGCGGCTTTTTCTGTTCCACAAGCCTGCCGGGCTGGTCACGACCAACCGCGATCCGCAGGGGCGCAGGACCGTCTTCGACGTCCTGCCCTCGGAACTGCCCCGCCTGATGACCGTCGGCCGGCTCGACATCAACACCGAAGGGCTGCTGCTGCTCACCAATGATGGCGGGCTGTCGCGGATGCTGGAACTGCCCGCCACGGGCTGGCTGCGACGCTACCGCGTTCGCGTCCATGGCTCGGTCGACGAGGCGCAACTCGCATCGCTTCGCGAAGGGATTGCCGTGGACGGCGTCTTCTACGGTTCGGTGGAGGCGACCCTCGACCGCGAGCAGGGGTCCAACGCCTGGCTGACGCTGGGATTGCGCGAAGGCAAGAACCGCGAGGTCAAGAACATCCTCGCCGCGCTCGGGCTCGAGGTGGCGCGGCTGATCCGCATTTCCTACGGTCCGTTCCAGCTCGGCGAACTGCCCGAAGGCGCGGTACAGGAACTCAAGGGCCGCACGCTGCGCGACCAGCTCGGCGAGCGGCTGATCGAGGAGGCCGGCGCAAACTTCGATGCGCCGATCGTGAAGCCGTTCTCGAACCGACCGACGGCCGGGCCGGCCGATCGCGGCGATGACAGGCCGGAGCCGCCACGCAGCGGCTATCGGGAGCCTGGCGAGGGTGGACTGGTCAAGAACCGGAAGCGCGACCGCGAACACAAGCGAGAGGACGCGCTCGGGCGCCTTCAGACAACGAAGCCGCCGTTCCGGGACAAGAAACGTGCGGGTGGCGACAAGCGCGAGAGCGAAGAGAAGAAATTCGAGCCGCCGCGCGGCAAGGCCTCGAACGTGTGGATGGCTCCCGGCGCGCGGCCGCAAGGCAAGAAGAAGGTAGCGGAAGAGGAAGTCTCTCCGGAGGGCGTGCGCCGGCAGGCCCGCGGTCCGGTGCGCGGTGATGATCGCAAGGCCGCCGGCACAGGACGCGGCGAAGGCGGTCGTTTCCGTCCGGATCCTTCGAAGGCGGGCGGCGGTCCAGGCACGGGCCGGCCTGGACCCCGCAAGCCGCGCAAGGGCGAGTAGCCCTTGCGGATCGTGGGAGGCGAGTTTCGCGGCCGCACGCTGGCCGCGCCGCGGACTGAGGCGATCCGCCCGACCACGGACCGGACCCGCGAAGCCGTCTTCAACGTGCTGGCGCACCGCTTCGAGAACCGGCTCGCGGGCGCACGGGTGCTAGACCTCTTCGCCGGCACGGGTGCGCTCGGTCTGGAGGCGCTGTCGCGCGGTGCGGCGTATTGCGTCTTCGTGGAGGAATCGGCCGAGGGAAGGGGAGTGATCCGCACGAATGTCGAGGCACTCGGGCTGCAGGGTCGGACCAAGATCTTCCGCCGCGACGCCACGAGCCTCGGAAGCGCCGGGACGATCATGCCTTTCGATTTGCTTTTCGCCGATCCCCCTTACGGCAAGGGTCTCGCCGAGAAGGCGCTGGCGGCCGCAAAAGCTGGCGGCTGGCTGAAAGCTCGGGCGCTCTGCATCGTCGAGGAAGCCGCTTCGGCGGCCTTCGCCCCGGGCGGGGGCTTTGCCATTCTCGACGAGCGCCATTATGGCGACACGATCGTCCGGTTCATCGAGGCCGAATAGCGCGCGGCGGCGCTGCATTACGGAGATTTCATGCTCCGGATGCTTCACATCGCTTCAATATGCCCCCACTTTCCGCGCGACCGTGAAATCGAGGTGTTCAATGGAATTCAACCGAAGCGGCATCCGCGCGAAGGCATTCCTGTCGCCGATGCTGATCGCGCTTGGCGTGGGCCTGTCGCCGCTGCCGCTCACCGTGCCGGCGATGGCGGCGGAGAACCCTGCCGCGGCCGCGACGGAGCAGAAGAAGAGCGAAGCCGAGATATCGAGCTTCTTCCTCGACAATGGCCTGCAGGTCGTGGTCATCCCCGACCACCGGTCGCCGGTGGTGACCCACATGCTGTGGTACAAGGTCGGCAGCGCCGACGAGGAGCCCGGCAAATCGGGCATCGCGCATTTCTTCGAACATCTGATGTTCAAGGGTACGAAGATCCATGCGCCCGGCGAGTTCTCGCGCCGCGTCGCCGAGATCGGCGGCCAGGAGAACGCCTTCACGTCGAACGACTACACCGCCTACTTCCAACAGGTCTCACCCGATGCGCTCGAAACCATGATGGAGTACGAGGCGGACCGGATGCACAACCTCATCCTGACCGATGAGGTGATCGGGCCCGAGCGCAACGTGATCCTGGAAGAGCGCGGATCGCGCGTCGAGAGCGAGCCGGGCGCGCTGCTCGGCGAGGAGATGGACGCCACACTCTACCAGAACCATCCCTACCGCATCCCGGTCATCGGCTGGATGCACGAGATCGAGAAGCTGAACCGCGAGGACGCGCTCGCCTTCTACCAGCGCTACTACGCGCCCAACAACGCCGTGCTGGTGGTCGCGGGCGATGTCGATGCCGAAGAAGTGAAGCGGCTGGCCGAGGCGACCTACGGCGAGGTGCCGCGCGGCCCCGAGCTTCCGCCGCGTGTGCGCCCGACGGAGCCGGAGCAGAACACGAAGCGCACGGTCACCATGTCCGATCCGCGCGTCAGCGTTCCCAGCGTCCGCAAGGCCTGGGTCGTGCCCTCCTATGCCACCGCCGAGCCGGGCGAGGCCGAGGCGCTCGACCTCCTGTCCGAGATTCTCGGCGGCGGGCCGCGCAGCCGGGCCTATGAGGCGCTGGTCGTGAAAGAGGGCATCGCGTCGGGCGTCGGCGCCTACTACCAGTCCGATGCGCTCGACGCGACGTCGTTCCAGATCTACGCGTCCCCCCGCGGCACGGCGACGATCGACGACGTCGAAAAGGCCATGGATGACGAAATCGCCCGCATCATTGCCGATGGCGTCACCCCGGAAGAACTCGAGCAGGCCAAGAAGCGCTACGTGCGCAGCCTGATCTTCGCCCGCGACAGCCAGAGCGGCATGGCCCGCATCTACGGCTCGACGCTGACCACGGGCGGTACCATCAAGGACATCGACGAATGGCCCGACCGCATCGAGGCGGTCACCGCCGAACAAGTGCAGGACGTCGCGCGCCGCTATCTGGACCAGAGCCGGTCGGTGACAGGATATCTGCTGCCGGTCGAAGGAGAACGCTCGTGAACAGGACGCTTCGCCAGCCCGGCCGCCTCATGGAAAGACCAATGAAAGCAATCTTCGCCTCGGTCATCGGCTTCAGCCTCGCGTTCCTGCCGGCGGTTGCGCCCGCGCAGGCCGCCGTCGACATCCAGAAAGTCACCAGCGACAAGGGCATCACCGCCTGGCTGGTCGAGGACTACACCGTTCCCATCATCTCGATCCGCTTCGCCTTCGAGGGCGGCAGCACGCAGGATCCCGTCGGCAAGGAAGGCCTGGCGCAACTGATGAGCGGGCTTTTCGACGAGGGTGCGGGAGATCTCGGCCGAGCCGAGTTCCAGGAGGAACTTGACCAGAGCGGGGCCGAGATGTCGTTCGATGCCGGCCCCGACGCGTTTTACGGTTCGATGCGCATGCTCGCCGAAGACCGCGAAGAAGCCTTCCGACTGCTGGAACTGGCCGTCAACAGGCCGCGCTTCGACGACGAGCCGCTTGCACGCATCCGCGCCCAGATCGTGGCCGGCATCCAGGCGCGCGCGAACGATCCGGAGACGGAGGCGTCCATTGCCTGGGCCAACGCGATCTATGGCGACCATCCGTATTCGCGCCAGGACGAAGGCACGCCCGAGACCCTGGCCACGATCACGCAGCAGGACCTCCAGAAGCTGCACGAGGACCTTTTCGCGCGCGGCAATCTCGTGGTCAGCGTCGTGGGCGCGATCGATCCCGAGACGCTGAAGACGGAACTCGACCGCGTCTTCGGGTCGCTGCCGGAGAAGCCCGACGTCGGCGTGGTCCAAAAAGTCCAGCCGAAGCTCGACCAGCAGATCGCGCTTCCCTACGAAATTCCGCAGGCGACTCTCAGGCTCGCCTATCCCGGCATCGAACGGGACGATCCGCAGTTTTTCGCAGCCTACCTGATGAACCACATCCTGGGTGGCGGCACGTTCTCCTCCCGGCTCTTCGACGAGGTGCGCGAGAAGCGCGGGCTGGCCTACGGGATCGGTTCCTCGCTGGTGAACCGCGACTATTCCTCGGCGCTGATGATCGGTACGTCCACCCGTGCCGACCGCGCGCAGGAGACGCTCGACGTCATCCGCGACGTCATCACGCGCATGGCTGAGGAAGGCCCGACCGAGCAGGAACTGCGCGACGCCAAGGATTACGTCGTCGGCGCCTATGCGATCAACAATCTCGATACCTCCAGTGCGATCGCCCGCACGCTGGTGCAGCTGCAGATCGAGGATCTTGGCATCGACTACATCGATCGGCGCGCCGACCTGATCGAGGCGGTGACGCTGGAAGATGTGAAAGCCGTCGCGAAACGCTTGCTGTCGGCGGAGCCTGCCATCATGATCGTCGGACCGACCGTGTCTTTCGACAAGGGTTGACATGATGGACGGACAGCCGCCCTCCGGCGAGAGCCGACGGAGCGATCCGACCTTCGCCGTCGCGTTTGGCGGCGGGGGCGCGCGCGGCCTTGCCCACATCCACGTCATCGAGGCGCTCGACGAACTCGGCATTCGTCCGGTGGCGATCGCGGGCTCCTCGATCGGCGCGATCATGGGTGCGGGCATGGCTGCCGGCATGACCGGCCGCGACATCCATCATTATGCCCATTCCATCCTCAGCCGTCGCGGCGAGGTCGCGGCCAGGATGTGGCGGGCACGGCCGGGCACCTTTGCCGAATTCATCGACGGGGGATTGCGTGTCACGCAGTTCAACGTCGAGCGCATCCTCGGCGCGTTCCTTCCGGCCCAGATCCCGTCGAATTTCGAGGAACTCGAAATCCCGCTCCAGGTCACGGCCACGGATTTCTTTCGTCACGAGCAGGTCGTCTTCGAGGAAGGCGACCTCTTGTCGGCGCTGGCGGCCTCCGCCGCCATCCCCGCAGTCTTCCGTCCGGTCCGTCGCGACGGGCGCATCCTCATCGACGGCGGCATCTACAATCCCGTTCCCTTCGACCTGATCGAGGGACTGGCCGACATCACGATCGGCATCGACGTCGTCGGGGTGCCGACCCCGCACGGCAAGCGGACGCTGAACACGCTGGACCTGGTGTTCGGGTCGAGCCAGCTCATGATGCAGTCGATCATCGCGTTGCAGTTGAAAACCTGTCGCCCCTCGATCTTCCTGCGTCCGCCGATCTCGCGCTTCCGCGTGCTCGACTTCATGAAGATGGAGGCCGTGATGGCGCATACCGCGCCGATCAAGGACGACCTGAAGCGCGCCCTCGAGGCGGCCGTGCTGGAACACGAGAAGCTCGAACTGGCCCGCCCCTCACGGCAGGCGAAGGGCTAACCCGCCGTCGCCGCCTTGCCGGTCGTGAACGGAGAGTTCGCGGACGGGGGCGGACCCGGAATCGGTGGACCCGATGGCGGTTGCGATCCGATGCGGGCGACGACGCGGAAGCAGACGACCGCCGAAACGATCCCGAAAACCACCCCTCCCAGCGCCCAGCCTCCGACCACTCCGACCGCGCCGTACAGGTTGGCGCCGAGCCAGACGAAGGGGACCGTCCCGAGCGTGGCGCGGCCCCAGTTGAAGATGGTCGAGTAGCCCGGATAGCCGAGATTGTTGAAGGCGGCATTGGAGACGAAGAGCGCGCCATTGAACAGGAAGCTGCCGGCGGCGAACAGGCAGAAGAATACGATCAGCTGGCGAGCTTCCGCGGTCGCGCCGAACAGCGTCGCCAGATGGTGGCGGAACAGCGCGAGCAGGAGCCACGCCGCCAGAACGTAGATCATGGTGACGATCAGGCTGTCGCGCATGACGGCCAGAAGCCGGTCGTAACGCCGCGCGCCGAAATTCTGGCCGAGGATCGGGCCGACGGCGCCGGAGAGCGCGAAGATCGCTCCGAAGGCCACCGGCACGATGCGTCCGATGATGGCCCAGCCGGCTACCGCGTCGTCGCCGAACGGTGCCATCTCCGCCGTCACATAGGCATTGCCGACAGGCGTGGCGAGTTGCGTCAGGACCGCCGGCAACCCGATCGCGAAGTAGGGCCGAGCGACCGCGGAGAGCCGCCGCAGATCGGGCATCGCCAGAAGACGGTGAACCCTCAGCACGCCGTGCAGCCCGATGGCGACCATGATCATGCGCGACAGGACGGTCGATATCGCGGCCCCGTCGAGGCCGAGATCCAGCCCGAATATGAAGAGGGGATCGAGGACCGCGGCGGCAAGCCCGCTTCCCAGCGTCACGTACATGGCGCGCCGCGCGTCGCCGGTGCCGCGCAGGATGCCGGTCGTTGCCATTCCGACCGCCACGAGCGGCGCCGACGGCAGCACGATCTGCAGGAAGCGCGTCGACAGGGAAAGTGTCTCCCCCGTGGCGCCGAGCAGGGCCAGCAACGGGTTGAGGAACGGCCATGTGCAGGCGGTTATCAGGCCGAGCGCCAACCCCATGAAGAGTATCGATGCGCCGCCCAAGGCCGCGGCATCGGTCCTGCTGCCCCTTCCGAGCGCCCGCGACACGACCGCCGAGGTCGCGATGGTCAGGCCGATCGCCACCGAGACGGTGAAGAACATGATTGTGGTGGCGAAGCCGATCGCGGCTGCCAGTTCCCGGACGCCGAGAAGCGAGATGTAGAAGAGGTTCAGGGCATCCACGATGAAGATGGCGATGAGGCCGATCGAGCCCGTCGCCGTCATGACCACGACGTGACGCAGGGTCGAGCCCGTCGTGAACTTGGCCGGTGCGCCCGGCAGGGGCGCTGTCGCCGTTGGCTCTTCCGTATTCACCCGTTCATCCGTCCGCTCGATCCCGGCCGGGAGCTACACGGCGTCCCGAGACCACTCATAGGGCAGTCCGTCGCCGATACGAACCCGAAGTTCGTCCGCGAGCCGGACTATTTCCTCGGCTCGTCGAGACCGTCCGGGAGGTCGGCGACCTTGTCCAGCCGGCGGCTCTCGCGCCGGGGCTTGACGAGCGGCTCGGGCGTCGAGACGCGTTCCCGGCCGCTCGCCTCGGCCGCCTGGATCGAAAGGCGCTCCTCGTCGCGGCGCCGCACGTCGTCGACGATCTCGCTGACCGTGATCTCCTCGATTCCCATGGCCTCGAGCGTCTTGCGGCCGAACATCAGGCCGGATTCGAAAGTCTCCCGGATCTCGTACTCCACGTCCCTGGCGCGCAGCGCGAGCGTGTGGTTGCGGTCGTAGGAGCGCACGAACAGCCGCACGTGCGGGAACTCGCGCTGGATCAGGTCCACAATCCTGTCCGTCGCCTCGCGCCCGTGGGTGCAGACGGCGACGATGCGCGCCTGGCGTATGCCCGCGGCCTCCAGCACGTCCTTGCGGCGGCCGTCGCCATAGTAGATGCGGAAGCCGAACTTCTCCACCACGCGGACCCGGTTGGCGGAATGGTCGATGATGGTTACGCGCGCGCCGCCCGACAGCAGGATCTGCGAGGCGATCTGCCCGAAACGGGAGAAGCCGATCATCAGCACGTCGGAGCCGGCACCCTCGAAGTTCTCGTCGATGGTCTCGTCCTCTTCCTCCCGGATCAGGAACCTCGCAAGACCGATGGCGAGCGGTGTGGCGGCCATCGACACGGTAATGATCGCGATCAGGAGCGAGGCCAGCGACTGCAGAAAGATGAACTCGGCCACCGCCGCCGAAAAGATCACGAACCCGAACTCGCCGCCCTGCGGAAGGAGAAGCCCGACCTTCACGGAGTCTGCGTGGCTGGAGCCGAAGAGGCGGCAGAGACCGTAGGTGACAAGCGCCTTGACCAGCATGATCAGCGGAACCGCGATCAGGATCGTCAGCCAGTTCTCGAGGATGATCCCGAGTTCGAGCGACAGCCCCACTGCCATGAAGAACACGGCTAGCAGGATGCCTCGGAAGGGCTCGATCGACGATTCCAGCTCGTGACGGTAGGAGGATTCGGCGAGCATCACGCCCGCGATGAACGCGCCCATGGCCATCGACAGTCCGGCATACTGCATCAGGCCCGCCGCGCCGAGGACGACGAAGAGTGCCGCCGCGATCATCGCTTCCCGCGCGCCGGTGTTGGCGATGATGCGAAAGAGGGGATTGAGGAGGTATCGCCCGCTCGCCAGCAGGGCGGCGATGCTCAGCATAGCGATCGCGAAATCATCGATGCCGCCCGGTTCCGCGTCCGCCGTCCCCGGTGAAAGCAACGGGACCAGCGCGAGCAACGGCACGATCGCAAGATCCTGGAACAACAGGATTGAAAACGACGTTTGGCCGTAGCGGCGGTTCCGGTCGCCGCCTTCCTCGAGCAGTTGCAGGGCGAAGGCGGTGGAGGAAAGGGCCAGCGTAAATCCGACGATCGTCGCGACCTGCCATTCCAGGTCGGTGAGGGCGAGGGCCAGCGCGGCGAGAACGGCTCCGGTGAGGACGACCTGCGACGCGCCGAGCCCGAATATGTCGCGGCGCATCGACCACAGGCGCGACGGCTTCAGTTCCAGTCCAATGACGAAGAGAAGGAGGACGACCCCGATTTCGCCGAAATCCAGCAGTTCCTCGCTGCCGGTTATGAGGGTCGCGACCGGGCCGATCGCGATCCCCGCCGCGAGGTAACCAAGCACCGTGGCTAGCCCGATGCTCTTGAAGGCGGGCGCGGCGACGGCGACGGCACCGAGGAGCAGAAGCACCTCCGTGAACTCGCTTGCTTCGGCAGCCATCAACGTCCCCTCGCTCAGCCTCGACCTCGGGCCGGCCAGCGAGAATGCCGCCCGACGGCCATTGCACATGTCCGACCGGAGCCATAGATGGTCCGGTAACGAGAAGCCCGTTCAACCGGGCGCAGCGCTCGCGTCCGTGCGAGTCAACCGGAACTATTGCATGTCCTTGAACACAGACAAACTGAACGATGTGGTGGCTTCGCTCGTCGAGGCCGCGAGCCGGGCCGGAGCCGACGCGTCGGACGCGGTCGCCGTGCTGGGACGCTCGACCAGCGTCACCGTTCGTCTCGGCAAGGTCGAATCGACTGAGGCTTCCGAAGGCGACAGCCTCGCGCTGCGGGTCTTCATCGGCAAGCGCGTCGCCAGCGTCTCCGCCACGATCGATGCGGACGTCGACATGCTGGCGGAACGCGCAGTGGCGATGGCGAAGGTCTCGCCCGAGGATCCCTTCCAGGGGCTTGCTGACGAAAGCCGCCTGGTGAAGGACGTGCCCGACCTCGACCTGTTCGACCCGACGGAGGTTTCGGCCGACCGTCTGCGCGAGGATGCGCTTGCGGCCGAAGAGGCGGCGCTCGCGGTGAAGGGCGTCACCAATTCCAGCGGCGCAGGGGCGAACGCCGGCATCGGCGGGCTGGTGCTGGCCACGTCCGCCGGCTTTCTCGGGCGATACGCCACGTCGCGATTCTCGCGCTCGGTCAGCGTCATCGCGGGCGAGGGGACCGGCATGGAGCGGGACTACGATTTCTCCTCCCGCCTCTACTTCGACGAACTCGATTCGCCGCGGGAGATCGGCCGCAGGGCAGGCGAACGTGTCGTGAAGCGGCTCGGCGCCCGCAAAGTCAAGAGCGGCCCCGTAACGGTGATCTACGATCCGCGCGTGGCGCGAGGGATCGCGGGGCACCTAGCAGGAGCGATCAACGGCGCTTCGGTGGCGCGCAAGACGAGCTTCCTGCGCGACATGATGGGCAAGCAGGTCGCCTCGACCGGCATCACGGTGACGGACGAACCGCGCCGGCCCCGCGGCCCCGCCTCCCGGCCCTTCGACGGCGAGGGTGTCGGCGGCGAGACGCTGACCATGGTCGAGGCGGGGGTGCTGAAGCACTGGTTCCTGTCGACCTCGGTGGCGCGCGAACTCGGACTGGAGACCAACGGGCATGGCTCCCGGTCGGGCTCGTCCGTCAATCCGTCCTCCACGAACCTCGCGATCGAGCCGGGGACCGCCTCTCCCGACGAACTGGTCCGCTCGCTCAAGCGCGGCTTCTACGTCACTGAGGTCTTCGGGCAGGGCGTCAACATGGTGACGGGCGAATACAGCCGCGGCGCTTCGGGTTTCTGGATCGAGAACGGCGAACTGGCCTTTCCGGTCTCGGAGGTGACGATCGCATCGAATCTCAAGGACATGTTCCAGAACATGGTTCCCGCCAGCGACATCGACCGGCAATTCGGGACGGCCGCACCGACGCTTCTCGTGGAAGGGATGACGCTTGCAGGAGAGTAACGCCGAAACGCAGACCGCCTCCGCCGACCTGGACCTGATCCGCGACGCGGCCAGCGAGGCCGCGCGCATTGCCATGAGCTTCTTTTGCAAGACTCCCGAAGTGTGGATGAAGGAGGGCAGCTCGCCGGTCAGCGAGGCGGACTACGCCGTCGACCGCTTCCTGCGCGAGGAACTGACCAAGGCGCGGCCGGATTACGGCTGGCTGTCGGAAGAAACTGCCGATTCGCCCGGGCGGCTCGGCGCGAAACGGACCTTCGTGGTCGATCCGATCGACGGAACGCGTGCCTTCCTCGATCGGCGCAAGACGTGGTGCGTCAGCATCGCCGTCGTCGAGGATGGCGTGCCGATCGCCGGCGTGCTCGACTGCCCGGCGCTGGAGGAAATCTACTGGGCCAGCGAGACGGGTCCCGCGTACCAGAACGGCCGCGCCATTTCGGTGCGCGAGAGCCTCGAACGGCCGGAAGTCGGGGGGCCCAAGACGATCTTCAACATGCTGCCCGACACCTTGCGGGACCGCGTCGCCACGACGTCCTACATACCCTCGCTCGCATACCGGATCGCGCTCCTGGCAGGCGGCAACCTCGATGCCGCCCTCGTGAAGCCCAATTCGCATGATTGGGATCTCGCCGCCGCGGACCTCATCCTGCGGCAGGCCGGAGGCAGGGTCGTCGACGAATACGGCCGAAGACTTGCCTATGCGGGCGCCGACGTGCGCCACGACATGCTGGTCGCGGGAAGCGGTCCTCTCCTGTCGGAGATCCTGGAGGCACTGGCCTCGCGCGACAGGAGGCCGGTTTCCAATGCTCCGGGAATGATCTAATCAGTTCCGGTTTTCAACTTCGTGTGTGCGGGAAAGAAGAATGACGGAAAAAGCTGACGACAAGCAGCTCCTGCATCTGGTTTTCGGCGGCGAACTGGCGTCGCTGACGGGTACCCAGTTCCGCAGTCTGGACGATCTCGACATCGTCGGTATCTATCCGGACTACAAGTCGGCCGAAACCGCCTGGCGCACCAAGGCGCAGGAAACGGTGGACAACGCGCACATGCGCTATTTCATCGTGCATCTGCACAGGCTTCTCGATCCCGAGGCGGCTGGCATCAGCCTCGCGGCGGGCAAGGCTCGATGACGGACGGGCGCCCGATCGCTGCCGCTCCCGACATGAGCGGGGTTCAGAAGCCGAAAGCCAGGCCGAGGCTATCCAAGACCATCTGGCGGTCCATCCGCGCTCCTCTTGCCGAATCGCGCTTCGCGGCCGATGTGATCGCCTGGGCGCTGGCGCTTGGCGTACGCTTCGTCTTTGCGACCAACCGGACGCATCCCGAATCCAACGATCTCGACCAGGTCTACGCGAAGAACGCGCCGGGCATTGCCGTGTTCTGGCACGGTCAACACGTCCTGGCGCCGTGCCTGAAGCCGCGACGGCTCAAGATGTCGGCCCTGTTCTCGCGCAGCCGCGACGCCGAACTCAATGCGCGCGTCGCCGAGCGGTTCGGCTTTACGATCATCCGCGGTTCCGGCGGACGCGATGCCTCGCGCAGCCGCGAGAAGGGCGGCGCGCGTGCGCTCATCGCGCTGAAGAAGACGATCGACGGCGGGTCCTCGGTCGCCATGATCGCCGACATACCGCATGGAACGCCGCGGGAGGCCGGCCTGGGCGTGGTCATGCTCGCACGCTTCTCGGGGCGTCCGATCGTGCCGCTCGCGCTCGCCACGAGCCGCCGCAAGGTCCTCGACAAAACCTGGGACAAGACGACGCTCAACCTGCCTTTCGGCCGGAAGGCGATGGTCGCGGGAGAACCCGTCCACGTGCCGGCGAATGCCACCGACGAGGAACTGGAACAGAAGCGGCGCGAGGTTACGGCGAGCCTGAACGCCGCGACCGAAAAGGCCTACAGGCTGGTCGACCGCACGCCATGAGCGAACGATGGGCGCGAGCCATGCTCACGGCCTACCGCCTCGCGGGCGCGGCCGCCTATCCGCTGGTCGGCGGCTACATCGCCTGGCGCACCACGAAGGGCAAGGAAGAGCGGACGCGGCGGCGCGAACGCTACGGGATCTCCAAGGTCGCCCGCCCGCCCGGGCCGCTGGTCTGGGTGCATGCGGCGAGCGTGGGCGAATCGAATGCGGTGATCCCGCTGGTGCGCCGCATCGCCGGTTTCGGCATCAACGTCGTCTTCACGACGGGGACGGTGACCTCGGCGCACCTCGTGCGAGAGAAGTTCGGCGACAAGGTGCTGCACCAGTACGTGCCGCTCGACCTGAAGCCGGCGGTGAGCCGCTTCCTCGACCACTGGAAACCCGACCTGGCGATCATCGCCGAATCAGAGATCTGGCCAATGACCATCCTGGAACTCGGCACCCGGCGCGTGCCCCAGGTCCTGGTGAACGGCAGACTCTCGGACCGGTCCTTCGCCGCATGGAAGAAGCGCTCCTTCATCGCCGAGGCGCTTTTCGAGAACCTCTCCCATGTCGTGGCGCAGTCCGAACTGGATGGCGAACGGTTTCGGGCGCTCGGCGCGCGGCCAGTCTCGGTGTCCGGCAACCTCAAGGTGGACACCGACCCGCCTGCCGTCGACGAGGACGCCTTGCGGAGGATGCAGTTTGAAATCGGCGGCCGTCCGGTCTGGGCCGCGATCTCGACCCACAAGGGCGAAGAGGAGATCGCGGCGGACGTCCACGAACTGGTCAAGAAGCGTCACCCCGAACTCCTCACGATCGTCGTTCCACGGCATCCCGACCGCGCCGACACGCTTGCCGCCGCTTTTTCCGGGAGGGGCCTGAAAACGGTCCGCCGCAGCCTCGGCGGCCATGTGGGGCCGGAGACCGACATCCTGCTTGGCGATACGATCGGCGAGATGGGTCTCTATCTTCGCCTGACGGAAATCGCTTTCGTCGGCCGTTCGATGACCTCGGAAGGGGGCCAGAATCCGCTCGAGCCCGCGATGCTGGAGACGGCGATCCTCTCCGGCCGCAACGTCCAGAATTTCCGCGATTCCTACCAGAAATTGATCGAGCGCGGCGGAGCGAGGCTCGTGGGTGATAGGGACATGCTGGCGGGCGCAGTCAATTTCCTGCTCTGCAACGAGGCGAAGAGGCGCCAGATGATGCATGCGGGCGTCGAGACGGTGAACGAGATGCGCGGCGCGCTTCCGGCCACGCTGAAGGCGCTGGAGCCCTACATCTATCCGCTGATCGTCAAGGCGCGTCTCGAAGACGGCGGAAGAAAGAACCGATAGGCCATGACCGGCGAGGCGCCTCCGTTCTGGTGGGAGAAGCCGGACTGGCGAGCGCTGGCGCTCTCGCCGCTGTCAGGGGCCTACGGTCTGGTCGCCGCGCGAAGGATGATCTCGGCGCGGCGTAGGAAGCTTCCGGTGCCGGTCCTGTGCGTGGGCAATTTCACCGTCGGCGGCGCGGGCAAGACACCGGCGGTCATCACGCTGGCGGATGCGGCGCGTGCGGCCGGGCGGCAGCCCGGCATCCTTTCGCGCGGCTATGGTGGCAGCCTGTCCCGACCGCACGTCGTCGACCCGGCGCATGACAGCGCCCGTCATGTCGGCGACGAGCCTATGCTGCTGGCTGCGCACGCGCCCGTGGCGGTGACGCCCGACCGCGCCGCAGGTGCCCGCCTGCTGATCGACGCCGGCTGCGATTTCCTCCTGATGGACGACGGTTTCCAGAGCGCCCGGCTGCAGTTCGACTATGCGCTGCTCGTGGTAGACGCGCGGCGCGGCCTGGGCAACGGCTTTAGCATCCCGGCCGGTCCCATGCGTGCGCCCCTGATCAGCCAACTGCGCTTTACCGACGCGGTCCTGGCGATCGGCGAGGGCAACGGCGCGGAAGACGTCGTGCGCATGGCGGCGCGGGCAGGCCGCTCCGTCTACGGCGCCACGATTCAGCCGCGCGACCAGGATCGGCTGTCGGGCCGGCGACTGTTCGCCTTCGCCGGCATCGGCGATCCGGAAAAATTCTTCGAGACGCTCAGGCGCGCCGGCTGCGACCCGGTCGCGACGCGCGGCTTCGCGGATCATCATTCCTTTTCCGAGACCGACATCGCCGAACTCGAGGCCGAAGCCGATGCGGGTGGGCTCCAACTCGTGACGACGGCCAAGGACGCCGTTCGGCTACGCGGCGGATCGCCCGCTGCGAAGGCGCTGGCGGAGCGTACGCTCGTCCTGGAAATCGATCTCGCCTTCGACGATCCGCGCGTTCCATCCAAGATCGTCGATCGGACGCTCGAGGCGTTCGCACGCCGCCAGCACGGGGTTTCCCGCACTGCCTGACGTCTCCTGACGAGGCGCCGACAATCCGCTTCAATATCTTGCCAAACCGTTGGCCGCCTTCGGCCCGGCGGAGGGGGAACAACTGCCTCAAACAAGCTGTCGCTGAACCACGTCGACGCGTGAATTCGAGGTGTTCAAATGTTGGTGGGGAACCGCCGGTCCGGTGATGCGAGGGCGGCGGTTAGCGCCGCCGGATGGCGGGATTGCTCTCGATCTCGCGCGCGAGCGAAACTGCGGCGCTGACATAAGCTTCCTGCCGCGCGACGCTCCAGTATTTCAGTTCGTCGAGCGGGATCATTTCGCCGGTCACGGCGCAGCGCACGAAGGAGCCCGGGCTGGCGACCTGGAAATCGCCATCCAGGTAGCGAATGCGCGCTTCCTTCGCGCCAGGGCCTTCGAAACGGTTCATCGCCATGCTTTCTTCCGCTCAGGGCGGTCGATCCGCTCCCGGATCCCCATCCGCTCTGACTCTGTCTGGAGCACGATCCGTCGGCGAACCGGTATTCGCTTCCCGGGGATCATGCCTTAAGCGCCACAATTCTTCCGGACGGTCAAGCCGCCAGGGGCAGGAACGGCGCAGTGCAGCCGATGCGGACCCCTCGCGCCGGCTAGCGCCGTCCGAAGAGGCGCTCGATGTCGGCAAGCTTGAGCTCGATGAAGGTCGGGCGCCCGTGATTGCAGGTGCCCGAACCGGGGGTCGCCTCCATCTCCCGCAGGAGCGCGTTCATCTCTTCGGGCCGCAACCGCCGGCCCGAGCGCACCGAGCCGTGGCAGGCCATGGTCGCGGCGATCTGGTCGAGCCGCCGTTTCAGCGTGTCGGCGGTGTCGGTGTCGGCGATCTCGTCGGCGAGGTCGCGCACGAGCGCCTGGACGTTGGTCTCGCCCAGCATGGCGGGTGTCTCGCGCACCGCCACCGCGCCCGGCCCGAACCGCTCCAGCCCGAGACCGAATCGGGCAAGCGTCTCCGCATGCGAGGCGAGGCGTTCTGCATCCTCCTCCGGCAGGTCGACGATCTCGGGCAGCAAGAGAATCTGCGCGGGAAGGGGCCGCGAATGGATCGCCTGCTTCAGCGCCTCGTAGACGAGGCGTTCATGGGCGGCATGCTGGTCGACGATGACGAGTGAGTCTTCGGTCTGGGCGACGATGTAGTTCTCGTGCACCTGCGCGCGCGCGGCACCGAGCGGGGTGCGGCGCAGTTCGGCCGGGGCTTCGATGACGTCGGCCCGCGCATCGGCGCTCGGAGGTGCCGCGTGGTCGAAGATGGCCTGGGCCGACTCGCCGAAGCCGTTCGCAAGCGGCCGGCTCGGCGATCGCGCAATGTCGTAGGAGCCCGCGCCCCAGGTGCGATGCGCGGCGTCGCGGGAGCGGTCGAAGCCGGTCGTCCCTGCGCGGCCCTGCGGGGCGCCGCCGGCCCGAAAGGCAGCCAGCATGCCCGCCGCGCCGGAGGTGGCGGGACGCATTCCCGCATTGGCCAGCGCCTCGCGGATCGAACCGATGACCAGGCCGCGCACCAGCCCCGGATCGCGGAAACGCACGTCGGCCTTGGCGGGATGGACGTTGACGTCGACCAGCGCGGGGTCCAGCGATAAGAACAGGACGGCAAGCGCATGGCGGTCACGCGGCAGGACGTCGGCATAGGCGGCGCGTATCGCGGCGGCGATCTGCCGGTCGCGGACCGGGCGGCCGTTGACGTAGGCATATTGCTGCAGGCTGTTCGCGCGGGTGAAGGAAGGGATCGAAACCTGCCCGATCAGCCGCACGCCTTCACGCAGCGCGTCGATCGCCAGCGCATTCTCCGGGAACTCGTCGCCCAAGACCTTTGCCAGCCGGCGCAGGCGCCCGGCTTCGTCGTCGGCTTCCGCGGGAAGGTCGAGCCGCACGCGGTCGGCGCCCGTCAGCGTGAAGCGCACGGTCGGGAACGCGACGGCGACGCGCTTCACCACGTCCGAGATGGCCGAGCTTTCCGCCCGCTCGCCCTTCATGAACTTGAGCCGGGCGGGCGTGGCGAAGAAGAGATCGCGCACCTCGACCTGCGTTCCCGGATTGGCCGCGCCGGGGCGGGGACCGGCGATGCGTCCGCCCTCCACGACGATTTCCATCGCCTCGGCCGCGTCGGCGGTGCGCGAGCGGATGGTGAGACGCGCGACCGAACCGATGGACGGCAGCGCCTCGCCGCGGAAGCCGAGCGAGCGGATGTCGTGGATGTCGTCTGAGAGCTTGGAGGTGCAGTGGCGCGCGACGGCGAGCGGCAGGTCGTCCGCCGCAATGCCCGATCCGTCGTCGATCACGCGGATGAGGTTCAGCCCTCCGCCGGCCGTGACGATCTCGATACGGGTCGCGCCGGCGTCGAGCGCATTCTCGACCAGTTCCTTCACCACGCTTGCGGGGCGCTCGATCACCTCGCCGGCGGCGATCTGGTTGATGACGGTTTCTGAAAGCTGACGGATGGACATCCGGCCACTCTAGCCGGATTCGGACGCTGCCAGAAGCGTTGGCGCCGTGGGGCGCCGTGACGGCGTCAGGCGGCTTGGTGGTGTGAAGGAATGGTGTCCTCGATCGCAACGGGGCGTGCGTGCCTGGGTTTGCGCGTCGTGAGCCATTCGCGCATGTTGTCGGGAGGCATCGGGAAGGAGACGGCGTAACCCTGCACCTCGTCGCAGCCGATGCCCGCCAGCAGCGAAAGCTCGGTGTCGGTCTCGGCGCCTTCGGCGATGATGCCGATGCCCAGCCCGCGCGCGAGTTCGGTCACGGCGCGAACGATCTGCGCATGGTGCGAATTGCTGTCGATGTCGTGCACGAAACGCCGATCGATCTTCAGTCGGTCGATTTCTCGCGGGTCGACATGGGTCAACGAGGCGTAGCCGGTGCCGAAATCGTCGAGCTCGAGCGTGATCCCTTCCGCCCGTACGGCGCGAAGCGTAGCCGCGATGCCGGTCTTCTCATCGTCCAGCATCACCGATTCGACGATCTCGAGCGCCAGGTGGCGCGCAGGGAGCCCTTCCGCCTTCAGGGTCTTCAACAGGAAGCTTGCGAAATCGGGCTGCGCAAGCTCGCTGCCGGATGCGTTGAGCGCGAGGCGGCCGAATTCCAGCCCGTCTCGATGCCAGGCTGCCGCGGCCGCGATGGCCTTCCTGAATATGATCCGCCCGATGGCCGGCATGAGCCCGCACTTCTCCGCGATCGGCACGAAGACCGAGGGCGGGATGAATTTGCCGTCGGGCGGCAACCAGCGGACGAGGGCTTCCAGACCGGTGACCCTGCCGTCGGAAAGGGAAACCTGCGGCTGGAAGCAGACGGTGAAGTCCTGGCTGGCGATGGCGAGGACCATTTGCTGCTCGATATCGACCCGCTCGGCGATTTCACGCCGCAGATCGTCGGTGAAGAATGAAAAGGTGCCGCCACCCGACTTCTTTGCCGAGTAGAGCGCCACATCGGCGTGCATCAGAAGGTCGAAGCCGCGCTCGCCGTCCCGCGGATAGACCGCAATGCCGGCACTCGCGCCGGGATGGATCGTCGTTCCCTCATAGTCGATCGGCCGGTTAATCGCCCGCAGGATGCCTTCGGTGAGAGCGGCGATCTCGCTGTTGTCGTCGCGGCGGTTGGTGATCAGGACGAATTCGTCGCCGCCCAGACGAACCGGCATGTCCTGCTTGCGGCTCGCCTTGCGCATGCGTCTGGCGGTGACGGCGAGGACATGATCGCCCGCCGCATGCCCGAGCGTGTCGTTGATCTGCTTGAAGCGGTCGAGATCGAACTGGATGACCGCCATGCTATCGCGGCGCGCGGCCGCGTCTTCGATGAGCTTGTCGAAGCGGTACTTCAGGAACGAGCGGTTGTAGAGGCCGGTCAGTTCGTCGTGAATGGCGTTGTAGGCCATGGCATTGCGCGCCTCCACGAGCTGATCGGTGCGCCGGCCGATCATCGATGCCATCGGGCGGAAGATGAAGACGGCAATGAGCAGCATCACCGCCAGGGTGGCTACGAAGAGGATCCGGTGCAGCTGGAGCAGGGTCGAAAGACGCTCGCGCCCGCCGGCGGAAAGCCGCTCGCCGAGCGCCGCGTAGCCATCCATGGTTGCAGTCGCCACGATGTCGTCGAGCCGCGCGCGCTCCTTGCCCGCACGGTATCCGATTATGTCCGCGTTCGGCTGCAACTCCGTTTCCAGGGCTGCCGCGACGCGCCATCCGTTCGCGGCCAGGCTGCCGGAGAAGTAGTCGAGATGATAGGGTGCGGAAAACAGCACGCCGTCGATCGAGGCGGGGTCGTTGCGGGCCTTGGAGAAGGGATCGGCGCCGAGCTGGTCCAGCAACTCGTCGTAGTTGGCTTCGAATTCCGCTGTCGCCTGCTTGAGCGCCTCGACCAGCGGAGTCTGACGGATCGCGGGTGCCGCATCGGCTGCGTTCGCGAGGAACACAACGCGTTGTGACAGGGCGCGCTGCGCGCTGGCCAGGCCGATCACACGCTCGTTGCGCTGCTGGGCCGCCAGCATCTGCTGCAGGAGCATGAAGGACCCTGCCAGCATCGCCGCAATGATGAGAAGTGCGGCCCAGTAAGCGAAAGTGATGAGCGTGACCGGTTTGCCCGTCCCGGCCCTGAAGCTCGGCAGTCTGAACATCGCGCGCCGTGGTCCCCTGCGAACGTGTATCGTTCCCCAGGGTCAGAATAGAGTCCGAGGGTTAACTGGCAGGTATGCCATCGGTTGTATCGGCCGGAAATCTCCCGGGTGGTTAGAAAAGGATTAGCGGCTTGCCCGTCTGGCGGCTTGCGGAACCCATCTTTGCCGGTTTCCATCCGGTGGCGAAAGGCATTAGAAAGGCGCAGCACAAGAACAAAACGGCGGAAACCATCATGAACATCCAGAGCCCCGCGAAGACCACGGCCGCAAGTTTCGTGTGGAACGACCCCTTCCTCCTGGAGGACCAGCTGTCGGAAGACGAGCGCATGATCCGCGATGCGGCAGCGGCCTTTGCCGCGGACAAGCTCGCACCGCGCGTCGAGGACGCCTACATGAACGAAACCACGGATCCGGCGATCTTCCGCGAGATGGGCGAGGCGGGCCTGCTCGGGACGACGATCCCAGAGGAATATGGCGGGCTCGGCGCGAGCTACGTCACCTACGGGCTGGTCGCGCGCGAGGTGGAACGCGTCGACAGCGGCTACCGCTCGATGATGAGCGTCCAGTCGTCGCTGGTCATGTATCCGATCCACGCCTACGGCTCCGAGGAACAGCGCAGGAAATACCTGCCGAAGCTCGCCAGCGGCGAGTTTATCGGCTGCTTCGGGCTGACCGAGCCGGATGCCGGTTCCGACCCCGGCGGGATGAAGACGCGGGCGGAAAAGACCAGTGGCGGCTATCGCATTTCCGGCTCGAAGATGTGGATCTCCAACGCGCCGATCGCAGACGTATTCGTCGTGTGGGCAAAATCGGCGGCGCACGACAACCAGATCCGCGGCTTCGTGCTCGAGAAGGGAATGAAAGGGCTGTCGGCGCCGAAGATCGGAGGCAAGCTATCGCTGCGCGCGTCCATCACCGGCGAGGTGGTGATGGAGAACGTGGAGGTCGGCGAGGACGCGTTGCTGCCCAATGTCGCCGGCCTGAAGGGACCTTTCGGCTGCCTCAACCGCGCCCGCTACGGCATCTCCTGGGGCGCGCTGGGCGCGGCGGAGGACTGCTGGTTCCGCGCAAGGCAGTACGGGCTCGACCGCAAGCAGTTCGGCAGGCCGCTCGCAGCCACGCAGCTCTACCAGAAGAAGCTCGCCGACATGCAGACCGACATCGCGCTCGGCCTGCAGGGCTCGCTGCGCGTCGGGCGCCTGATGGACGAGGGCAAGATGGCCCCGGAGATGATCTCCATCGTCAAGCGCAACAACTGCGGCAAGGCGCTCGACATCGCGCGGCAGGCCCGCGACATGCACGGCGGCAACGGCATCCAGATCGGCTACCACGTGATGCGCCACGCGCAGAACCTGGAGACGGTCAACACCTACGAAGGTGCGCACGACGTGCACGCGCTGATCCTCGGACGGGCACAGACGGGCATCCAGGCGTTCTTCTGACACGCCGCCCAAAAGACGACCGCGGCGCTGGAAGCGAAGCGGCCGTGAAAGTGGCCGGAAACGCCATTGGGGAGACGTTTCCGGCGCCGGCGTTCTTGACGACGCCGTATATCACATGACGTATCCGGCCGCGACCGGCGCCACGCGTGTTACCGTGCGGTGATGACCGTCATGACGAGCTTGTCGTCGACGCGGATAGGCCCGTCTTCCTTGGCGCCGAGCGTGTACTCGAAAACGCCGGACTTCATGCCGCCGGTTTCGCCGTGCACCATCAACATCAGCATCTCGCCGGACTTCACCTCCTCCTGGAGGATTGCCGTGACGTCCATGTTGTCGCCGGCCTTGAGCGGAGCGTAACCGACGACCGGCCCCGGCTTCATCTCGGCATCGGTGCGGTGAACCACCAGCCAGCCATTGTTTTCCGCGGTGATCTTGTCGGCGCTGACCGTGCCGGAGGAAACGTCCTGGTCCGAGACCATGACTGCCGGGTTCGACATTGCATGGGCGGCGGTGACGGCGATCGCGAGCGCGGCGGCCGTGGAAAGAATGCGATACATGGATAACCTCCGTTTTGGTTTGCGCTCGCAGATACGGAGGCACCGGCACGGAAGTTTCACCGACGGACGAATTCGTCCCTCGTGGCGCCGCGGATGGTCATGATCACGAACGGGACGGCGGGGTCCACGGGGCAGCGGTGAGCGAGGGCGTCAAGCGTCGGTCGACTGTCCTGGAGACCGCCGCGACGCCGATCCGGATGGCACTTTCAGGCCACGTTCCGCGGCCGCGAGGAATCGTGGAGACAGACCCGGTTTCGTCCGGTCGCCTTGGCGCGATAGACGGCGGCATCCGCCTCCTCCATGAGAACGGACAGGGGCTTCTGCTGGTTTGCGTCCCGCGTCGACAGGCCGATGCTGACGGTGACCTGCCGCCTGACGCGCTCTGCGCCAGACGCCTGAAGTGCCTGGACGTTGGCGCGTATCGCTTCGGCCTGCTCCGCGGCAGCCGCCGCGCTGACGTCGACCAGAACCACGGCGAACTCCTCGCCGCCCAGGCGCGCAACGAGATCCTTGTCAGGCCGGACGCTGCGCTCCAAGGTTTCGGCCACGGCCACAAGACAGGCGTCTCCGGCGACGTGTCCGAGGCTGTCATTGTAGGATTTGAAGTGGTCGATGTCGACGATCAGGACCGCGCAGCGTCCGCGCACCGCACGCGCGAAATTCATCAGCCGGCGCCGGTTGGCAACGCCTGTCAGCGGGTCGGTGTGGCTTTCGATCTCGAGTTCGCGGTTCGCGGCTTCCAGTTCGGCGCTGCGTTCTTCCAGACGCTGGGCCAGCCGCTTGTTCTCCAGGGAGAGCCGCAGCGCGGTGGAAATCTGATCGCCGAGCACCCGCCCGATCATGATTCCGAAGGGACCAAGGAGGAAAAAGCCGCTGGCGATCAGCCAGTTGAACTGCAGCGAGCTGAAGACCAGTCCGACCGCGTAGGACCAGAAGATCGGCAGGTGGAAAAGGTTGTAGGCGGGCAGATGCACGACGGACGGTATGGAGACGGTGACCGCCGCCAGGCCGATCGCGAGCGTCAGCACGGCCTGGTGCTCGTCCGCGAAGCTCAGCATCCAGCCACCACCCAGGCCCCAGCTGAGGCCGGACAGGAGGTGCATGACGTTTTCAAACCGCGCCCAGGTTTCAGCGGTCCAGGTGGAGGGATAGCGACGCGCATAGAGGACGGTCGCGCCCAGGTTCGTTACCGAGATCGCCACGATGCAGGTCAGCCATAACAGCAGCACGGGCGCTGTCGACGGCGACCAATAGGCATAGACCGCGAACACCCCGCCGACGATGCTCAGAAACGATGCCGGCGACGAATGGAGCATGGCATCCATCCGCATCGACAGAATGGCGTCCTGTTCCTCCTTGTCGGTCGATCCTGCGATCACCGCGACATGTCTCCTCTGTGACTGTCGTTGCACGCTATTTGGGCAATCCTAATATTTGCTTTCCCAACGTCGTCGCCATCGTGTGTCGGCCAAGGACGGCGCGCCGCGCGTGCCACGCTTCGTCCATTGTCTGCGCTCGCCGAATGCGCCACAAGGACGCAGGAGGTACGCGATGACGAAGGCATTCCTCACCCATCTGGAGGGCGAGCTCTCCGAATTGCGCCGGGCCGGGCTCTACAAGTCCGAGCGCGTCATCACCTCCATGCAGTCCGCCGAGATCGATGTGGCGGGCGGGGGCAGAGTGCTGAATTTCTGCGCCAACAACTATCTCGGGCTGGCCGACTCCGAAGAATTGCGCGAGGCCGCCAAGGCGGCCCTCGACCGTTACGGCTACGGCATGGCGTCGGTGCGCTTCATCTGCGGAACGCAGGAGGAGCACAAGCAGCTCGAGGCCAGGATCGCCTCCTTCCTCGGTTTCGAGGATTCCATCCTCTATTCCTCCTGCTTCGACGCCAATGGCGGGCTGTTCGAGACGCTGCTTTCGGAAGAGGATGCGATCATCTCCGACGCGCTCAACCATGCCTCGATCATCGACGGCGTGCGGCTCTCCAAGGCCAAGCGGTTCCGCTACGCGAACAACGACATGGCGGCGCTTGAAGAGGAACTGAAGAAGGCAGAGGGCTGCCGCTTCAAGATGATCGCGACCGACGGCGTCTTTTCCATGGACGGGATCATCGCCAACCTCTCCGGCGTCTGCGACCTCGCGGAAAAATACGGTGCGATGGTCATGGTCGACGACAGCCACGCCGTCGGTTTCGTGGGCAGACACGGGCGCGGCTCTGCCGAGCATTGCGGCGTCGAGGGACGTGTCGATATCATCACCGGCACGCTCGGCAAGGCGTTGGGCGGAGCGTCCGGCGGCTATACGGCAGGCCGGCGCGAGGTGGTCGAGTGGCTGCGCCAGCGCTCGCGGCCCTATCTCTTCTCCAACACGCTGATGCCGGCAATCGCGGCGGCCTCACTCAAGGTGTTCGACATCGTCGAGCACGGAGAGGCCTTGCGGGCGAAGCTGACGGCCAACGCCGAGCGGTTCCGTTCGTCGATGACGAAACTCGGCTTCCGCCTTGCCGGGGCCGACCACCCGATCATCCCGGTGATGATCGGCGACGCGGCCCTTGCCGGCGCGATGGCGGAGAAGATGCTGGAGCGCGGCATCTACGTCGTCGGGTTCTCGTTTCCCGTCGTGCCGAAGGGCCAGGCGCGGATCAGGACGCAGATGTCGGCGGCGCATAGTGCCGACGATATCGACCGAGCGGTGGAGGCGTTCGGCGAGGTGGGGAAAGAACTAGGGGTGGTGTCTTGACCTTAGGCGTGCAGTGTTGGTTTTGCGGTGAAAGAATAGATGAAACGGATAAGGAGGCTGTAGAAGTCTCTATTATGAACCTCTGGAACGATGAGGACGATGACCGACGCCAGTGCTTTCTCTTGCATTCGCTCTGTGCAGTCGATCGTCTTCAAGGTGCGACGATGATGTTCAGCCTCGATGTTTTTTCGGATCCGAATTGATTCGAAGCGACCCCCATCCCTGGAGCTTCCCCGTGTCCAACATGATGCGCGCCCTCGTCAAAGCCCGATCCGAACCCGGCATCTGGATGGAGAACGTGCCGATCCCCGAGATCGGGCCGAACGACGTGCTGATCAAGGTGAAGAAGACCGCGATCTGCGGCACCGACGTCCATATCTACAACTGGGACCAGTGGGCGCGAAAGACCGTTCCGGTGCCGATGGTCACCGGCCACGAATTCGTCGGCACCGTGGCGGATTTCGGTTCGGCGGTCACCGAATACAGGGTCGGGCAGCGCGTCTCGGGCGAGGGGCACATCGTGTGCGGGCATTGCCGAAATTGCCGGGCGGGCAGGGGGCATCTGTGCCGCAATACGCTCGGCGTCGGCGTCAACCGGCCAGGCGCGTTCGGCGAGTATCTCGCGCTGCCGCAGCACAACGTCGTCCCCATCCCCGACGACATTCCCGACGAGGTCGCGGCGATCTTCGACCCGCTCGGCAACGCCGTCCATACCGCGCTGTCCTTCGATCTCGTCGGCGAGGACGTGCTGGTCACGGGCGCCGGGCCGATCGGCATCATGGGCGCGCTGGTGGCGCAGGCAGTCGGGGCGCGCAAGGTCGTCATCACCGACATCAACCCGACCCGACTGGCGCTCGCGCGAAAACTCGGCATCCATCACGTGGTGGATGCCTCGAAGGAGAAACTCTCCGACGTGATGATGGAAGAAGGCATGCGCGAGGGCTTCGACGTCGGGCTCGAAATGTCGGGTTCGGCCGCGGCCTTCCGCGACATGATCGACACGATGAACAATGGCGGCAAGATCGCCATCCTCGGCATCGCGCCGACCGGCTTCGAGATCGACTGGAACAAGGTCATCTTCAAGATGCTGACGCTCAAGGGCATCTACGGCCGCGAGATGTTCGAGACCTGGTACAAGATGATCGCTCTCGTCCAGGGTCCGCTCGACGTTTCGGGCCTGATCACCCACCGTCTCGGCGTCGACGACTATATCGAGGGTTTCGAGGCGATGAAGAGCGGCAATTCGGGGAAGGTGGTGCTGGACTGGTGAGGTGCGGAAGCGGCACCGATGCCGGTGCATCCGGTTCAGTCCGCAAGGCCGCGCTCGAGCGCATCGAGTCCGGCAAGCAAAGCCTGCCTGTCGGATGGATTGAGCCCGGAAAGCAGACCTGTCTCGAACGCTCGCGCCAGCGGCACCATTTCCCGGTACGTCCGCTCCCCGGTCTTGGTCAGGCTGAGCCGCTCGATGCGCCGGTCGATCCGGTCGGTCTCGCGCGCGAGCCAGTTGCGTGTCTCGAGCGCGGAGACGGCGCGGCTCACCTTCGTCTTGTGCATGGCGGAATGGCGGCCGACCTCGGTCGCCGTCATCGTGCCGTATTGCCCCAGCGTGGCCAGGAGCCGCCATTCGGGCCGGGTGAGGCCGTAGCGGCCCTTGTAGATCTTCTGGAACTCGCGGCTGACGGCGTCGGCCAGCCGGTTCAGCCGGTAGGGAAGAAAATTCTCCAGTTCCAGGGTTGCCGCACTGTTTGCGCCGTGCTCCTTCTCCGCGATCATCACCGTCCCGTTTGATAGTTGCAGTTTCGACGGTTACGGATGCAACGAAACGCGGGTCCGGTCAAACGGACGATTGGGATATAGGAGCGCAACCTTGAAACTAGCGACGATCAGGAACGGAAAGCGCGACGGGAGGCTTGTGGTCGCGTCGCGCGATCTGACCCGGTGCACGGATGCATCCTTCCTCGCTCCCACGCTGCAGGCGGCGCTCGATGACTGGAAGCGGGTCTCACCGCATCTGGAGGCGCTGGCCGAGAGCCTGGAGCACGGCGCCGTTCCGTTCGAGCGCTTTCACGAGCATGACGTCTTGTCGCCGCTGCCGCGCGCCTACCAGTGGGCGGACGGCTCGGCTTACGTCAACCATGTCGAGCTCGTCCGCAAGGCGCGCAACGCCGAAATGCCCGAGACCTTCTGGACCGATCCCCTGATGTACCAGGGCGGCTCCGATTCCTTCCTGGCGCCGCGCGATCCGATCCTCATGGCCGACGAGGCCTGGGGGATCGACATGGAGGGCGAGGTCGCCGTGATCGTCGACGACGTGTCGATGGGCGCGGGTATCGAGGAGGCACGCGCGGCGATCCGGCTGGTGGTGCTGGTCAACGACGTTTCCCTGCGGGGCCTGATACCGGCCGAACTCGCCAAGGGCTTCGGCTTCTTCCAGTCCAAGCCGTCTTCGGCATTCTCGCCCGTCGCCGTCACGCCCGACGAACTCGGCGAGGCCTGGGACGGCGGCAAGCTGCATCTGCCGCTGATGGTCGATCTCAACGGAAAGCCCTTCGGCCGCGCGAATACAGGCGTCGACATGACGTTCGACTTCCCGACCCTCATCGCCCATGCGGCCAAGACGCGCCCGCTTTCGGCCGGAGCAATCATCGGTTCCGGCACGGTATCGAACAAGCTCGACGGAGGCCCCGGCAAGCCGGTCGAGCAGGGTGGCGCCGGCTATTCCTGCATTGCCGAGATCCGCACCATCGAGACGATCGACACGGGCAAGCCGGTGACCCCGTTCATGCGCTTCGGAGATACGGTCCGCATCGAGATGAAAGACGGCGCCGGGCACTCGATCTTCGGCGCGATCGAGCAGACGGTGAAGAAGTACGAGCACTGAGGCGGCGGCATTCCGCTTGTCATGATCTCGGCGCGCGCTAAGCTCGCCGGGCGACGGGCACGGGAGATGCAAATGGCGTCCGGTACATGGTTCTTCATTGCTTCCGGCATGTGGGCCGTGGCGATGATCGCTGTCTTCATCCAGGCTATCCGGCTGAGCTATCGGATCGAGGAACGCTCGCCGCAACTCCGCAACCGCACTGGCCTGCCGCGCTATGCCGCCATCCCGTTCACCGCAACGAACAGGAAGGTTGCGCAGGACGCCGAAACGCAGGCCCTGCGCCGGCGCATGATCCTGATGCTCGGGCTGAACGTTCTCGGGTTCCTGCTGCTTGCCGCCATCCTTGCCCTGACCCCGGGGGGCTGAGCGGGTGATGCTCGCCGGGCACATGCGCCGGATGGCGCGCAACAACCGCTGGTCAAACGACCGGCTCTACCGCGCCGTGCTCTCGCTGCAACCGGGCGAGTTCGAGGCGCCACGCACGAGCTTCTTCCCGTCGATCGCCGAGACGCTGAACCACGTTTTGGCTGTGGATCTCTACTATCTCGATGCGCTGAAGCAGGGCGGTGTCGGTCCTGCGGCGTTCCAGCAGTTCAACCCCTACGGGGTTGCCGCCGAGCTCGAAGCTGCCCAGCGCCGCTGGGACGAAGATTTGATTACGTTCTGCGACGGCCTGACGGATGACGACATGGAGCGCCGCGTCGTCACCGACCGCGGTGAGGCCGGTCGTTTTCCTGAGCGCATCTGCGACTTGCTCGCGCATCTCTTCATCCACGACATCCATCACCGGGGCCAGGTGCATGCGATGCTCGCCGGAACATCGGTCGAGCCGCCCCAGTTGGACGAGTTCTTCCTGGATTTCGATGTGCCCCTTAGGCGGGAAGAGATGGGGCGGCTGGGAATCTCAGAGCATCGTGAAGATCGTTAGAGCTTGCCAATTTCATGCTACTGCCTTATTTTTTGTAGGTACGCAAAATGCGGATCGTCTGGGATGACTTGAAGCGGCGAGCGAACATCGACAAGCACGGGTTCGATTTCGCAAATGTCGCGTTCTTCGATTGGGCCAATGCGGTAGTCGAAGTTTCGCCGCGGAGTCCGGCGGGTAGAAGACGTATGAAG
Organism: Aquibium pacificum; assembly: GCF_040839445.1. Taxonomy (NCBI): domain Bacteria; kingdom Pseudomonadati; phylum Pseudomonadota; class Alphaproteobacteria; order Hyphomicrobiales; family Phyllobacteriaceae; genus Aquibium; species Aquibium pacificum. Next base: position 625,187 of record NZ_JBDPGJ010000001.1, read on the forward strand.
GCGGTCGGCCGTTAGTCCGACACGGTTGCGGTGGTCATCTACGCCGAACTCGGAAGAGAGGCGATTTCCATCATCAGCTTCCGAAAGGCCAGTGCCGGGGAAAGGAGGCGCCTGAATGCCTAGAAGAAAGCTCCTCAAGGAGTTTGTCGAGGGACGTGGGTATACGCGGGCGGACTGGGATTCAGTCGACAGCCCGGAATTGACGGATGAAGAACTCGCACGCGCCGTCCCCGCGCGCGACGTTCTGCCACCGGAGTTCTTCAGGGCTCTGGATGAAGAGCGCCGCTCGCGCGGCCGCCCGCCATCCGAGAACCCGAAGAAGCAGGTGACGCTGAGACTCGACTCCGAAGTCGTCGAAAGCTTCCGGGCCGGCGGCCGCGGCTGGCAGAGCCGAATGAATGAAGCGCTGCGGAAGGCGGCGGGTCTGGCGGAGTAATGTCTCGCAAAGGCTGAAGCCTGCGTCCAGGCGCCGGCTTCACCTAGCGAGACGTTCTTGAAAACGACTACTCCGCGGCTTCCCTGCTGATCACGCCGCGACGGATCTGGTCTTCCTCGATGGACTCGAACAGCGCTCGGAAATTGCCCTCGCCGAAGCCCTCGTCGCCCTTGCGCTGGATGAACTCGAAGAAGATCGGGCCGATGACCGTCTTGGAGAAGATTTGGAGCAGGATCTTCGTCATGCCTCCGTTCACCACCCCTTCGCCGTCGATCAGGATGCCGTGCTTCTTCATCTTCTCGATCGGCTCGTCGTGGCCCTGCACGCGCTCTTTGGACATCTCGTAGTATGTCTCGGGCGGGCCGGGCATGAACTTAAGGCCGTTCGCCGCCAAACGGTCGGTGGCGTCGTAGATGCCGTCGGTGCCAACCGCGATGTGCTGGATTCCTTCGCCCTTGTATTTCCTGAGGTATTCTTCGATCTGGCTCGTGTCGTCCTTGGATTCGTTGAGCGGGATGCGGATCTTGCCGCAAGGCGAGGTGATGGCGCGGCTGACAAGCCCCGTGATGCGGCCGTCGATGTCGAAATAATGGATCTGCCTGAAGCCGAAGAGTTCGCGGTAGAAGGCCCACCACTTGTCCATGTTGCCGCGATAGACGTTATGGGTCAGGTGGTCGAGGAAATAGAAGCCGACACCTTCCGGCCTGAGATCGCGCGCGCCGAGCCATTCGAACTCCGCGTCGTAGGCGGAACCCTTGTCGCCGTACTTGTCGACGAAGTAGAGCAGCGAGCCGCCGATGCCGACGATCGCCGGCACGTCGAGCGCCTTATCGTCGTTTTCATATGGCTGCGCGCCTTTCGAAACCGCGTGCTCGAAGGCATGTTTCGCATCGACGGCGCGCCATGCCATGGACGGTGCACAGGGGCCGTGCTCTTCCACGAACCGCATGGCGTGGGAGCCGGGCTCGGCGTTCACCACGTAGTTGATGTCGCCCTGGCGCCAGACCGTGATGTCCTTCGTGCGATGCTTCGCCACCGGTGTGTAGCCCATGCGCTGGAACAGTTCCGAAAGCTTCGCGGGTTCCGGGTGGGCGAACTCGACGAACTCGAATCCGTCCGTGCCGGCGGGGTTCTCGTCCGTGATTTTCGCGGGGGGTGCGTCGTGCGGGAAAGGACCCATCATAAGCCTCCTGGAACGTGGCCGCGGCGGCGGCATTGGATGTCAACGCATCCTACGCCGTTTCGGATGCAAGAGGCTTGCAAAGCGGCCGGGCTCATGTCTTCTTGATGCACGAAACACGCACGAAGAGGCGCATAGATGCGCGAGGGTGACTAGATGGACCAGTTCGATCGCAAGATACTGTCTCTGTTGCAGGCGGATGCGCGGCTGACCAACAACGACTTGAGCGAGCGCGTGAACCTTTCGCCCTCGCAATGCTCAAGGCGCCGCCTGAGGCTCGAGGAAGAGGGTTACATCCGCGGTTACCGGGCGGTTCTGGACCGGGAGAAGATGGGTTTTCCGCTGGTCAACATCATCTCGGTCACGCTTGCCACGCACAACCGCGACAACGCCCGCCGCTTCGCCGACCTCCTGTCGCGCCTGCCCGAGGTGCAGGAGGCGCACGCCTTGACGGGGGAGATGGACTACGTCGTGAAGGTCGTCACTCCGGACTTGAAGTCCCTGTCCGAATTCGTCAACGGCGTGCTTCTGCCGCATGAATCGGTACAGCACGTGAAGACGGCCATCGTTCTGGAGACGCTGAAGGAAAACGGCGGGCTCCCGGTCTAGCCCGGCCCCCACATGGTCTCGCCCATTCGCAGACACATGTTACGAGAAAAAGCTTCCTTGGCGCTTTATTGTTACGCGTTTTTGGATCAGGATACGCCTCGACCGCTTGCCGGTTTTCGCCGATACTCGCCACGGTCGAGATCGCTGATCCAATGGGAGGAAAAGAATGAAGACCCTATCCATCAAGTCGCTGGCGCTTGCCGGCGCAGTCGCCGCCGCGTCGTGGCTTTCCAGCACCGCAGCCGGCGTCGCGCAGGAGGTGACGCTGAGACTGCACCAGTTCCTGCCGGCGCAGGCGAACGTGCCGAAGCTGGTGCTGGACAAGTGGGCCGACGACGTCGAGGCCGATTCCAACGGCCGGATCAAGGTCGAGCGCTATCCCTCGATGCAGCTCGGTGGCACGCCGCCGCAGCTGATGGACCAGGCGATCGACGGTACGGTCGACGTCGTGTGGACCGTGGTCGGCTACACGCCGGGCCGCTTCCCTCGCGCCGAAGTGTTCGAACTGCCCTTCATGATGACCAATGCCGACGCTACGTCGCGCGCCTATTGGGATCTCTTCGAGAAGGAGATGAAGGACGCCGATTTCAAGGACGTCCACATCGTCGGAACCTGGGTCCATGGCCCGGGAATGATCCATTCCAAGACCCCGGTGGCCAAGCTCGAGGACATGAATGGCCTGAAGCTGCGCGCGCCGACCCGCATCATCACGGGCCTTCTCGGCGAGCTCGGGGCGACGGCCGTGGGCCTGCCGGTGCCCGCCGTGACGGAAGCGCTCTCCAAGGGCGTCATCGACGGCGCCGTGATCCCGTGGGAAGTCACGACCGCGCTGAAGGTACCGGAACTCGTCAACAATCACACCGAGTTTGGCGGCGACCATGCGCTGTATACGACCGCGTTCGTGCTGGCGATGAACAAGGACCGCTACGAGGGCCTTCCGGATGACCTCAAGAAGGTGATCGACGACAATTCCGGGCAGGAGTTTTCCGCATTCGCGGGGAGCACCCAGGCGAGCGCCGACGGCCCGGCTCGCCAGATCGCCGTCGATCACGGCAACAACATCATCACGCTGGAGGAGGCTGAGGTCGCCCGCTGGCGGGAAGCCGCCCAGCCGGTCTATGCGAACTGGGTCAAGGAGATGGAAGCCAAAGGCATCGACGGCCAGGCGCTGATCGACGAAGCGCGCGCTCTCATCGACAAGTACACCGCCAAGTAAGGCGATTCGATCCGCATCCCGAGGGCCGGGGCAGGCAGCGATGCCTGCCCCAAGTCATGTCGGGGCACCGCGATGGGCGCGGATCGGTGATGAATCCGGTCCACGGTCCATTGCCAGCGCCTGTCGTTGCATGACAAACTTTCTTGTGCCATCCAGGATCGGTTCACGCGTAAAATTGTTATCATACATAGCAAAAATGCCGCGAATGTGCTTGTCCGGCGAACGGTCAGAAGCTAGCGTGCGCGGCCAAGAAGAAGGGTGGGGAGGTCTGGAATGAGCTTGCACGGGTTCGTCAGCGCCCTGGCGCGTCTCATGGCAATCCTCGGTGGCGTCGTGCTCGTGCTGATCACCGTGATGACCGCCGTCAGCATCGCCGGCCGCTCGATGATCTGGGCCGGGCTGGGCCCGATCCCCGGCGACTTCGAACTGGTCGAAGCCGGCACGGGCTTCGCAGTGTTCGCCTTCCTTCCGTGGTGCCAACTGAACCGCGGCCACGCGACGGTAGACCTCTTCACCAGTTACCTGCCCGAGGGCGCCAATCGCTGGATCGACCTGATCTCCGAGATGCTGATGACGATCGTCTTCATCGTCATCGCCTGGCGGCTCTGGGCAGGCATGACGGACAAGATCCGCTACGGCGAGACCACGTTCATCCTGCAGTATCCGGTCTGGTGGGGCTTCGCCGCGGCGATGGTCGGCGCCGTCGCAGTCGTGATCGTGTCCCTGTACATGACATGGATGCGCATCCAGGAAGTTCGCACCGGCCGGTCCTTCTTCGCGCCGACTAGTGGGGGCATGCATTGACCAGTCTCGACATCGGCATCGCCTCCTTCCCGATCCTGCTGATCCTGATCTTCCTGCGGCTTCCGATCGGCCTGGCCATGCTCCTGTGCGGGATGGTGGGAACATGGCTGGTGCTCGGCACATGGAACCCGATCCTGGCCAAGCTGAAGGCGGAGACCTACTCGACCTTCTCCAGCCACTCGCTCTCCATCATCCCGCTGTTCCTGCTCATGGGCCAGTTCGCCGGTCTGGGGGGCATGTCGCAATCGCTCTTCCGCGCCGCCAATACCTGGCTCGGGCACCGCAAGGGTGGCGTCGCAATGGCGGCGATCGGCGCATGCGCGGGATTCGGTGCCATCTGCGGCTCGTCGCTCGCGACGGCGGCGACGATGGCGCAGGTCGCGCTGCCGGAATTGAGGCGCTACGGCTACTCAGGCTCGCTGGCGACCGGCACGCTTGCCGCAGGCGGCACGCTCGGCATCCTCATTCCGCCGTCCGTCGTGCTGGTGATCTACGCCATCCTCGCCGAACAGAACATCGCCAAGCTCTTTCTCTCGGCGTTCGTCCCGGGCATCCTCGCGGCGATCGGCTACATGATCGCGATCTCCATCTATGTCCGCCTCTATCCCGCTTCGGCCGGCAGCAGCCCGCGCGCACCGTACAGCGAGCGCTTCAAGGCGCTCTTCGACGTATGGCCGGTGCTCGTGGTCTTCTTCCTCGTCGTGGGAGGCATCTATTTCGGCTGGTTCACGCCGACCGAGGGTGCGGCCATCGGCGCGGCCGGCACCGGTATCATCGCTCTGGTGAACGGCGGTCTCACGTGGCGCACGTTCATCGATTCGGTGCTGGCAACGGCGGTCGCGACGGCGATGATCTTCTTCATCGTCTTCGGCGCCTCGATCTACAACGGGTTCCTGGCGCTGTCGCAGGTGCCGCAGGAAATCGCCGCGATGATCGTCGAATCGGGCTTCAACCCGTGGATCGTGCTCACCGTGATCCTCATCCTCTACCTGCTGCTCGGCTGCGTGATGGACTCGCTGTCCATGATCCTGCTGACCATCCCGATCTTCTTCCCGATCGTCAGTGCACTCGACTACGGCCTCAATCCCGAGGAGTTCGCGATCTGGTTCGGCATCATCGTCCTGATCGTGGTGGAAGTCGGCCTGATCACGCCGCCGGTGGGCATGAACCTGTTCGTCATCAACTCGATGGCGAAGGATACGCCGATCTCCGCGACCTATCGCGGGGTGACGCCGTTCGTCATCACCGATCTCGTGCGCACTACGATCCTGGTGATCTTCCCGCCGATCTCGCTTTTCCTGCTGCGATGGCTCTACTGAGCCGCAATGGCCTCTGAACGCTCCGGGCCGCCGGCGAGTTCGCACATCGCCATGTGGTGCGAGAGGAAGACCTTTCCGGAGAGATGGGACAGGAAATCCGTCCGCTTCAGCGCGTCCATCACCGGACCCTTCACTTCCGACAGGTGAAGCCTGACCCCCATGTCCTTCAGGCGATGGTTGATCGCCTCGAGCGACTCCAGTGCGCTCATGTCGATCAGGTTCACCGCCGGGCAGGCGAGCACGACGTCGCGGACTTCCGCGCGTGATGCGACGAGGTCGTAGAGATAGTCCTCCAGATAGCGCGCATTGGCGAAATAGAGGCTTTCGTCGACGCGCAGCGAAATCACGCCCGGCACCGTCGCGACCTCGTGGCGAAGCACGTTCCGGTAGTGCTCCGTGCCAGGCACGCGGCCGATGACCGCCATGTGCGGCTTCGAAGTTCGGTAGAGGTGGATCAGGATGGACAGGACGACGCCGGTCACCACGCCGATCTCCACGCCGAGCGCCAGCGTCGACAGGATCGTGGCGGCGACGGCGATGAAGTCGGCCTTCGAGTAGATCCATGTCTTGCGCAGGATCGAGAGATCGATCAGCGACAGCACCGCGACGATGATGGTGGCGGCTAGCGTAGCCTGCGGCAGGTAGGCGAGCAGCGGCGTCAGGAGCAGCGTGGCCAGCGCGAGTCCGACGGCGGTGAAGGCGCCGGCCGCAGGCGTCTCGGCGCCGGCGTCGAAGTTGACGACCGATCGCGCGAAACCGCCGGTGACGGGATAACCGCCGGTGAAGGCCGCGGCGACGTTCGAGGCGCCGAGCCCGATCAGTTCCTGATCCGGATCGATGCGCTGGCGCTTTCGCGCGGCGAGGGTCTGCGCGACCGACACCGACTCGACGAAGCCGATCAACGAGATCAGCGCCGCGGGTCCGGCCAGGCTCCAGATCAGGTCCGGCGCGAAGGAAGGCATCGTCAGCGGCGGCAGCCCCTGCGGCACTCCGCCCACCAGCTTCACGCCCTTTTCACCGAGGTCGAAGGCCCATGCGGAGAGCGTGGTGACCGCCACCGCTGCGACCGGTCCAGACTTGGTCAGGACGTCGGCAACGCGCGGCCCAAGGCCCGACCGCAGCAGCAGCGGCTTCAGGCCCTTCCGGACCCAGAAGAGGAAGGCGAGGGAGGCGAGGCCGATGGCCAGCGTGATCGGATTCGTCTCACCGATCGTCTCGACGAGCGAGATGCCGAGTTCCAGAAGGCTGTGTCCTCCCGCGCCGGTTCCCAGGATGTGCTTCAGCTGGCTTGCGGCAATGATCAGGCCGGACGCGGTGATGAAGCCTGCCACGATCGGATGCGAGAGCAGATTGGCCAGGAATCCGAGACGGAAGACGCCCATCAGCAGCAGGAACAAGCCGGACAGGAATGCCAGCGTGATGGCGGCAACGACGTAGCCGGCCGTTCCCTGCTCCGCGATGCCGCCGACGGCCGCCGCCGTCATCAGCGAGACCACCGCGACGGGGCCGACGGCCAGCGCGCGGCTGGTGCCGAAAACCGCATAGGCGACCAGAGGGAGGATCGACGCATAGAGCCCTATCTCGGGAGGCAGGCCGGCGAGCAGGGCGTATGCCAGCGACTGCGGGATGAGCATGATCGTCACGATGAGGGCCGCCAGCAGGTCGTTCGCCAGCGTATCGCGATCGTAGGCGCTGCCCCACTCCAGGATCGGCAGGTAGCGCTTCAGCGTGCTCCGGTTCCGTTGCCCCGCCCGGGCCATCGTGCATCCCCTTTACTGAACAGCCATGTGCGTTCGTGCGCCCTCAAGGGCGCACGTCGGCACGTCGTGATTCTCGGTTTCGCCTTGCGGCGGCTGCCGTCAGGCGCTGGTCTGCTGCACGAGACCGTAGAGGTTCATGCAGCGCCCGCCCGTGCGGCAATAGGCGAGCACCGGCGCCCGAAGACTCTTCAGCGCCGCCGCCATATCCCGCACGTTCTGTTCGTTGATCGCACCGCTGACCACAGGAATGAAACGGAACTCCAGGCCTGCGGCCTTCGCCGCGGCTTCGACCCGGTCATGCGGGACCGCGCCATCTTCGGTATCGGGGCGGTTGCACACGATGCTCCTGAAGCCGGCATCGGCGATCGCCCGGACGTCTTCGGCGCCGATCTGGGGTGATACGGCGATGTCGTCGTTGATCTTGCGGAATTCCATTGCGCTGTCCTCGTGAGTGGTGTTCCAGGCGCCGGTGGTAAGCCTCCGGCGTCGTTGCTCAAAGTCCGTTGACGGGTACCTTCAGGAACGTCTTGCCGTCTTCGTCCCTGGGTGGCAAGCGCCCGGCGCGCATGTTGACCTGGAGCGACGGGATGATGAGCTTCGGCATCGCGAGCGTCTTGTCGCGTTCCTCGCGCATCTTGACGAACTCCTCCTCCGAGACCCCGTCGCGGACATGGATGTTGTGGGCGCGTTCGTCGGCGACCGTCGTCTCCCACTTGATGTCACGGCCGTTCGGCCCGTAATCGTGGCAGATGAAGAGCCGGGTCTCCGGCGGCAGCGACAGCACCCGCCTGATCGAGCGGTAAAGCACGTGAGCGTCGCCGCCGGGGAAGTCGGCGCGCGCCGAGCCGCCGTCGGGCATGAACAGCGTGTCGCCTACGAAGGCCGCATCGCCGATGACATGCGTCATGCAGGCAGGCGTGTGGCCGGGCGTATGCATGGCGTAGGCGGTCATGGTGCCGATGGTGTAGCTGTCGCCGTCCTTGAACAGGCGGTCGAACTGCGAGCCGTCGCGCTGGAACTCGGTGCCTTCGTTGAAGATCTTGCCGAAGGTGTCCTGCACGATGGTGATGTTCTCGCCGATGCCGAGCCTACCGCCGAGCTTCTGCTGGATGTAGGGCGCGGCCGACAGGTGGTCGGCATGGACATGCGTCTCGATGATCCATTCGAGCTTCCAGCCATTGCTTTGGATGTGCCCGATGATCTCGTCGGCATGGTCGTAGGTGATGCGGCCGGCGGCATAGTCGATGTCCATGACGGAATCGATCACCGCGCAGGCGTCGGAGGCCGGATCCTTGACGATGTAGGACACCGTGTTCGTCGCAGGATCGAAGAAGCCGCGTACGTCCGGCTTGACCGAGGTATCCGGGGTGAAGGGGAGGGAAGAGGTCATTGTGTATCTCCTTCGCTTTGTTCCGTTCAGGCCGCGGCCGGACGCGCCGCTCGCGCTTTCAATGCGCGTGCGATCATGATCCCAACGATCATCGAAGCTATGAAGATCGGGGTCTCGGGGTGACCAAGGCCAAGGGCGGGAATGGCGCCGCCGGGGCAGAAGCCGGAGATACCCCAGCCAATACCGAAGATCGCGGAGCCGCCGACGAGCTGAGCGTCGATGCCGGTGGTTCCCGGAAGCGCATACTGTGATTCGAAGACCGGTTGCCTGCGTGCTCCAAACACGATCCGATAGCCGATCGCGGTGACGAGCAGCGCCCCGCCCATGACGAAGAGCAGGCTGGGATCCCATGTGCCGGCGACATCGAAGAAGTTCAGCACCTTGGCGGGGTTCGCCATGCCCGAGATCGCGATGCCGAGCCCGAAGATGCCGCCGATCAGGAAGGCGGAAAGGACCTTCTTCATCTCAGGCCCCCACGACGTGGCGCATGACGTAGACGGTGGCGATCGAGAACGCCATGAAGACGAGCGTCGCGACGATCGAGCGCCGCGACAGGCGCGCCATGCCGCACACCCCGTGGCCGCTCGTGCAGCCCGATCCGTACGTCACGCCGATGCCGACGATCAGTCCGCCGATGACAAGGGTCGGCGTGGAAAGCGGAACCGCGAACGCGATCTCGTTGCCGGCGGCTAGCCAGGCCAGCGGAGCGACGATTGCGCCGGCCAGGAAGGCCGCGCGCCAGGCCCAGTCAGAGGGAAAGGGAGGGATGACCCCGGCCAGGATTGCCGTCATGCCGGCAATCCGGCCATGCAGCGCCATCAGGAGCACGGCGGAGAGGCCTATGAGCAGACCTCCCGAAAGCGAGAGCCAGGGGGTGAATTCGGTCATTGCGATTCCTTCATCCGGAAGGTTGCGAAACGCGTATGGTTCGCTACATATGACAAGGTATTCACATGTTCAAGGGATGTTCGAATGCAGATGGATCTCGAAAAGCTCGATGCCTCTGCCGAACAGGCAGCGGAGCTGCTGTCGGCGCTCGCCAACAAGAACCGGTTGATGATCCTGTGCAATCTGCTCAATGGCGAGATGGCGGTGCAGCCGCTGGCTGATGCCGTCGGCATGTCCCAGTCGGCGCTCTCGCAGCAGCTCGCCAAGCTGCGCCTGTCGAAGCTCGTCACGACCCGCAGGCAGGGCCGCGAGATCCATTACCGCGTCGCCTCGCAGGAGGTCGCCGAGGTGCTGCAGACGCTGTACGGGCTCTATTGCGAGCCGGCCATCCTGCGAAGCCGAGAAAGGGTGCCCGCGGAAGCCGATGCGTGATGCAGGCGCGACCTGCGGATCCTTTCAGCCCCGCTCTCGCCGACGCGAGCCATACATGACCCCTGCAAGCACCAGAATGCCTCCGGAAACGGTTGCGGCGGGCGGGATCTCACCGATCAGCAGCATGGCAAAGAAGATGGCGAACGGGATTTCCGCCGATCCGATGAGACCCGAATCGGCAGCGGAGATGAACCGGGTGCCCTCCGTCCACAGGATCAGGGCCGAGGCGAAGGTGAAGCCGAACGCGAGGACGAGCAGTCCATCGGTTATTCCAACGGCGGTCGGATCGGTGAACGCCCACGCGCAGGCGAAGACCATAAAGCCCGACAGTGCGCCCGCCCAGACGACGGGAGCGTCCCGGAATCGCCGTATCAGCACCATGTAGAGCGCCGAAAGCCAGGTCATCGCCAGCGCCAGGCCGTCACCGACGAGGTTGATCGAGCCGAGGCTGCCCGCGACGATGATCGATACGCCGCACAGGCAGACGCAGGCGGCGAGCATCGTGCGCCGGCGGACACCTTCCCGGGTCACGACATACCCGAGAAATGCAGCCGCGAAGGGAGCGGTCGCATAGATGATCGTCACGTTCGCGACGTAGGTATTCTTGAAGGCCGCGATGAAGGCGAGGCTGGCAACGGCGCCCACTGCCGCGAGCAGCAGCACGGGCGGTTTCAGGGAGAATGCTTGCCGCAGACCCGTCCCGCCCGACCTCCAGGCGACGTAGCCGGAGATCACGAAGGCGCCGACGAGACCGCGCCAGCACGCGATCGTCCACGCGTCGGCGGAGATGGACTTGGTGAGCACGCCGGTGAGACCGAAGAACGCAGCGGACGCGATCACCAGGAACGTACCCGTCCGCCAATCGCCCGCCGTTGTTTCGGTGATCGCCAAGTCTGCCTCCGGACAGCCTTTGGCGACAGTAACGCCGTCCTCCTGACAGCACAGCGTCAGGAGCGATTCCGCGTGTTTCAAGCAGCTGCGCTAAACAACCCGCCGGCCCGCGCAAGCGCGCGCATGTGGTGGTCGGTGTTGCCGAAGGCGACGTCGATCATGGTCATGCGCTTGAAGTAGTGGCCGACGGCATACTCCATCGTCATGCCGACGCCGCCGTGGATCTGAATGGCGTTCTCGCCAACGAGGCGTCCGCCCCGACCGATCTCGGCCTTGGCCGCGTGCATCGCCTTGGCGCGCTCCGCCGCGTCGTCGGAATCCGCCATCATCGTCGCGTAGAGCGTGATGGAACGTGCCTGCTCGATTGCGACATACATGTCGACGGCCTTGTGCTGGAGCACCTGGAAGGCACCGATCGGAACGCCGAACTGCTTTCGCACCTTCATGTAGTCGACGGTCAGCGCGTGCATGGCCGACATGACGCCCACGGCTTCGGCCGACAGCGCGGCGATCGCCTGGTCCACCACGCGGCGCACCAGCGGCAGCGCGTCCGACGGATCGCCATAGACCGCCTCGGCCGGAACGCGGACATTCTCCAGCGTCAGTTCGGCCGCGCGCAGCCCGTCCTGCGTGGCATAGCCGCGACGCGAGACCCCTTCCGCATTCGCATCGACCAGGAAGATGCCGATGCCGGTTTCGTCGTCCGCCTCTCCGCCGGTCCGGGCGGTAACGAAGATACGGTCGGCGCAGTCGCCGTGGAGCACGACACTCTTCGATCCCGAAAGCACCCACCCGTCGCCGTCCTTCCGTGCTGTCGTCTCGACACGGACCAGGTCGAAGCGCGAATTGCGCTCGGTATGAGCGAAGGCGAGTTTCACTGATCCGTCCGCGACCCCCGAAACGAGTTCCGATCTCTGTTCTGCTGACCCGCCCAGGCGCAGGAAGCCGCCGCCGAGGATCACGGTCGCGAAATACGGCTCCAGCGCCAGCGCTTTGCCGAGCGCTTCCATCACGATCATGGTCTCGACCGGGCCGCCGCCGATGCCGCCGTCCTCCTCCGCGAAGGGCAGCGCCATCAGGCCCATTTCGGCGTAGCGATTCCAGGCCTCCGCGCTCCAGCCTTCCGCCGACGCCATGTGGCGCTTGCGCTCCTCGAAGGCGTAGGTGTCGGCGAGCAGCCGGTCGAGCGAATCCTTGAGGATCGATTGTTCTTCGGTGAGGTCAAAGTCCATGGATGTGCCCCCGTCACTCGTCGATTTTCAGGCTGCCGGGCTCAAAGCCCCAGCACCGCCTTGGCGATAATGTTCTTCTGGATCTCGTTCGAGCCGCCATAGATCGAGACCTTGCGGAAGTTGAAGTAGTTCGGCGCGGCGCTCGGCGCGTAGTCAGGCACCTCTGAAGGCTCGTTCCAGCGGTCGTCGTGTTCGGGGATATATGGTACCGCATAGGGGCCCATGACCTCCATCAGGAGATGAGTGGTCGCCTGCTGGATCTCCGAACCCTTGATCTTCAGGATCGAGGAGGCGGGGTCGGGCCTGCCGGTGTTGCCGCGCTTGGCATCGGCCGCCACGACGCGCAACTGCGTCAATTCGAGTGCCTTGAGGTCGATCTCGATCGCGGCGAGTTTCTCGCGGAACCGCTCGTCCTCGATCAGGGGGCGCCCGCTCGACATCTCCTTGCCCGCCAGTTCCCGGATGCGGGCGATGCGCTGCTTCGACATGCCGATGCGCGCGATGTTCGTGCGCTCGTTGCCGAGCAGGAATTTTGCGTAATCCCAGCCCTTGTTCTCCTGCCCGACGAGGTTTTCGACCGGCACCTTCACGTCGGTGAGGAAGACCTCGTTGATCTCGCGGCCGCCGTCGATGGTGACGATCGGGCGCACCTCGATGCCGGGCGTCTTAATGTCGATCAGCAGGAAGGAGATCCCCTCCTGCTTCTTCGCCTTGGTGTCGGTGCGAACCAGGCAGAAGATCCAGTCGGCGTACTGCGCCAGCGTCGTCCAGGTCTTCTGGCCGTTGACGACGTAGTGATCGCCTTCGCGCACTGCGCGCGTCTTCAGCGAGGCGAGGTCGGAGCCGGCGCCCGGCTCGGAAAAGCCCTGGCACCACCAGTCGTCCAGGTTGGCGATGCGCGGCAGGAAGCGCTTCTTCTGCTCCTCCGATCCGAAGGTGTAGATGACCGGGCCGACCATGTTGACGCCGAATGGCAGGGGCTGCGGCGCCGGATACTTCTGCAACTCCTCCAGATAGATGTACTGCCGCATCGGATCCCAGCCGGTGCCGCCATATTCAACCGGCCAGTGCGGCACGCCCCATCCATGCGCGTTCAGGATGCGGGTCCAGCGCACGAAGTCATCCTTCTCCAGATGCTCGCCGTCGTCCATCTTGGTGCGGGTCTCCTCCGGCACGTTGTCGCGGAAGAATGCGCGCACCTCCTCGCGAAAGGCGCGTTCCTCGTCGGTGAAGCGAAGGTCCATGTCTTTCCTCCTCTCCTTCTTCCCGTTCGCGGGAAGAAGGTCGAATGCCCTTGTCTCAGTTGATCTCCAAAAGCCCCGCCGCGCCCATGCCGCCGCCGATGCACATCGTCACCACGGCATACTTCACGCCGCGACGCTTGCCCTCGATCAGCGCATGGCCGGCGAGGCGCGAACCCGACATGCCGTAGGGATGGCCGACCGCGATGGCGCCGCCGTTGACGTTCAGCTTCTCTGGATCGATGCCGAGCCTGTCGCGACAGTAGATGACCTGCACCGCGAAGGCCTCGTTCAATTCCCACAGCCCGATGTCGTCGACCTTCAGTCCATGACGCTCGAGCAGGCGCGGCACGGCGAAGACCGGGCCGATGCCCATCTCGTCGGGCTCGCAGCCTGCGACGTTGAAGCCGCGGAATATGCCAAGCGGCTCCAGTCCGCGCTTCTCCGCCTCCTTCGCATCCATCATGACGCTGGCGGACGCTCCGTCGGAAAGCTGGCTGGCATTGCCGGCGGTGATGAAGCCGCCCTCGCGCACCGGCTTCAGGCCGGCCAGGCCCTCCGCGGTCGTATCCGGACGCGGCCCCTCGTCGTGGGCGAGCGTCACGTCCTTGTAGCTGACTTCCTTGGTCTCCCTGTCGACGACGGCCATGCGTACCGAAATCGGCGCGATTTCGGCGTCGAAGCGTCCGGCCTCGCGGGCGGCGGCGACGCGCTTCTGCGACTGGAGCCCGTAGGCGTCCTGTGCCTCGCGCGAAATGCCGTAGCGGTTCGCAACGTTCTCGGCCGTATCGATCATCGGCATGTAGACATCGGCCGCGGGGCCGCTCAGCGCCTTGTCGAAGAGATGGAACGTGTTGCGGTGGTCGTTCTGGACGAGGCTGATCGATTCCAGTCCGCCGGCGATGCCGGCCTTGACGCCGTCGTTGCGGATCGCGTTGGCCAGCAGCGCCATCGACTGCAGTCCGGACGAGCACTGGCGGTCGATGGTGGTGCCGGCCACTGTCACCGGAAAGCCGGCCGACAGCAGCGCCCGCCGCGCCACGTTGAGGCCCGTGGTGCCTTCCTGCATGGCGCAGCCCATGATCACGTCCTCGATCTCGCCGGCGTCGAGCCCAGAGCGGGTGAGCGCGTTGCGGATGGCATGCGCGCCGAGCGCATGTCCATCGGTGTCGTTGAACGCGCCGCGATAGGCTTTGCCGATCGGCGTGCGGGCGGTGGATACGATGACGGCCTCAGCCATTGTGTTCTCCCTGTTCGATCAGGACGCGCGGGCAGTCGTGCGCCGCGCCTCCTCTTCCTGCTTGAGTTCGAGTTTCGACAGTTTTCCGACCGGCGTGCGCGGCAGCGCGTCGCGGATCTCCAGCGCCGCCGGCATTTCATGCCGACCGAGACGGTCCTTGAGGAACGCCCGCAACCGGTCCAGCGTCAGTTGCGCCGCGCCCGCCCTGAGTTTCACGAAGGCCTTCGCAGCCTCGCCGCGATAGGCGTCGGGTATCCCGATCACCAGCACCTCCTCGACGTCCGGATGCTCGTAGATCATCTGTTCGATCAACTGCGGATAGACGTTGAAGCCGCCGGAGATGATCATGTCCTTCTTCCGGTCGACGATGGTGAAGAAGCCTTCCTCGTCCATGAAGCCGATGTCGCCGGTCAGGAACCCTCCGTTCGAGAACGAAGCGCGGTTTTCCTCGTCGCGGTTCAGGTAGCCGGACGTCACGTTCGGCCCGAAGATGCGCAGTTCGCCCGTTTCGCCCTGCGGCAGCACGCGGGCAGGATCGTCCAGCGCCACCACGTCCATCCAGATGCCGGGCAGTGGGACACCGATCGTGCCGACCTTGTCGGGGCGCGTGGGCGGGATGTTGGTGCCGGCGGGCGAGGTCTCCGTCATGCCCCAACCGCCGAGCAGGTCGTGTCCAGTCGCCGCCTTCAGCCGGCGCGCAATCTCGACCGGCAGCGGCGCGCCGCCCGAACCGCAATTGTGCAGGGAGGAATAGTCGCGCTTCTCGAAGCCGGGTGTTGCCGCGATGGCGATCCACATGGTCGGCACGCCTGGGAAGATGGTGGCGCCGGCCTCGATCTCGGCCAGTGCCGTGTGCGGGTCGAAGCGCGTGTGGAGCAGGATCGTATGACCGTTCAGGACGCAGCGCAGCATGACCGTCGACAGGCCGTAGATGTGGAAGAGCGGCAGGAAGAGCAGCACCCGCTCGCGGCCCCGGCGCATGCTGCCGAAGCCGTCCGACCACAAATCATAGCTTTGGATCGAGGTCGAGATATTGCGGTGGGTCAGCATCGCGCCCTTGGGCATGCCGGTGGTGCCGCCGGTGTATTGCAGCAGGGCGAGGTCGTCGAGGCCGACTTCGGGAAATGAATCAAGGGCTTCGGAAACCGATTCGGATCCTTGCGAGCCGGATTCCAGGAATTGGCGGAAGGTGCTGATATTGCTGGCTTCCGGCATCGGACCTGTCAGTGGGGAGGGACCGAAGGCCTCGTCCTCGCCCACGATCAGCCGGTCGATCAGACCCGCCGCAACGAGTTTCGCGGCGCCCGTCGCCAGTTCGCCCATGTTGGTCGTGACGACCACGCGCGCGCCGCTGTCGGACAGCTTGTGCAAAATGGTGCGCGGTGCATCGAGCGGCGAGAGATGCACGACGGTCGCACCGGCCTTAAGCGCGCCGAAGAAGGCCAGCAGGTGGTAGATCGTGTTCGGAAGGAGCAGTGCGACGCGATCGCCCCTGCCGATACCCGACGAGATGAACGCCGCAGCCGTCCGGTCGACCTCCGTCTTCAGATTGCTGAAACTCATCCGCCGGTCGCGGAAGACCACAGCCTCCTTGTCCGGCCATGTCGCCGCCGCCTCGTCCACGATCGCGTGGACGGGGAATCCCTTCAGCTCCACCGCGGGGGAGAGCCCGGGAGGATAGACGGCGCGCCAGGGAGCGGCGGCGAGGTCCATGGCTAGGCGGCCTTGCCTTTCGGGAGGGCGGTGAAGCCAGTGCCTTCCGATGCGGCCCGCTTCAGGAGCGGTGCGGGGGCGAATACGTCCTTTCCAGTCCTACCGTGCCAGTACTCGAGCCGGTCGACGATCCTGCCCAGCCCTTCGAGTTCGGCCCAGAACATCGGGCCGCCCTTGCCGACGGGGAAGCCGTAGCCGTTGATCCAGACGATGTCGACGTCGGACGAGCGCGCCGCGATGCCCTCTTCCAGGATCTTCGCGCCCTCGTTGACCATCGGATACATGGTGCGCTCGGCAATCTCGTCCGCCGAGATCTCGCGCCGGTTGACGCCTTTTTCGCGCGCCTTTTCCTCGATCAGTGCCTCGACTTCAGGATCGGGTTTTGGTGTGCGGGAACCGGCTTCGTAGATGTAGTAGCCCTTGCCGGTCTTCTGCCCGAAGCGGCCTTGTTCGCACAGCGCGTCGCCGATCGCGGCGGTCTTGCCGAGGGACTTTCGGTTGCGCCAGCCGATATCGAGGCCGGCGAGGTCGCCCATGGCGAAGGGACCCATCGGCCAGCCGAAGTCGGTGAAGACCTTATCGACCTGCTGCGGCGTCGCGCCTTCGAGCAGCAGGTCTTCCAGTTCGGCCGAGCGCGCGGCGAGCATGCGGTTGCCGACGAAGCCGTGGCAGACACCGACGACCACCGGCACCTTGGCGATGCGCTTGGCGACGTCAAGCGCGGTGGCAAGCACGTCCGGCGCGGTCTTCTCCCCGCGCACGATCTCGAGCAGTTTCATCACGTTGGCCGGCGAGAAGAAATGCAGACCGAGCACATCGGACGGACGGCTTGTCGAGGCGGCGATCTCGTTCACGTCGAGATAGGAAGTGTTGGAGGCGAGGATGGCGCCGGCTTTCGCCACCCTGTCCAGGTTGCCGAAAACCTCCTTCTTGACCGCCATCTCCTCGAAGACGGCCTCGACGATCAGGTCGCAGTCGCCGAGATCGGCATAGTCCGTGGTGCCTTTCAGGAGGCCCATGCGCTTCGCCTTCGCCTCCTCGGTCAGCGAGCCGCGCCTGACCGAAATGTCGTAGTTCTTCGCCATGTTGGCCGTGCCGCGGTCGAGGGCTTCCTGGGTCATTTCCAGGATGGTGACTGGAATGCCGCCGTTGAGGAAGGACATGGCAATGCCGCCGCCCATGGTGCCGGCGCCGATGATGCCTGCCCGTTTCACCTGGCGCGGCTTCACGTCCGGTCCGACGCCCGCGACTTTCGCCGCCTCGCGCTGGGCGAAGAACAGGTGCCGCTGCGCCCTCGACTGATCGCCCTCGACCAGTTCGACGAAGTACTTTCGCTCCGTGGTCAGCGCCTCGTCGAACGGCATGGTCACCGAATTGCGCACCGCGTCGACACAGCGCTTCGGCGCGTCGAGGCCGCGCGACTTCTTCAGGAGTTCGGCGGCCTTGGCCTCGAAGCCGGGAAGATCGGCCCTTGCGGACGCGATTCTGTCCTCACGGTCGCGCACCGCAATCAGCGGCGCGTCGGAAGATGCCTTCTCGCGGACGAATTTCACCGCGTTGGCAACGAGGTCGCTCTCATAGATCGCCTCGACGAGACCTTCGGCGAGCGCTTCCTTCGCGCCGATCGGATTGCCGGATACGATGACTTTCAGCGCCTTCTCCGGCCCTATCAGGCGCGGCAGGCGCACGGTGCCGCCGGCGCCGGGCAGGATGCCGAGCTTCACCTCCGGCAGCCCGAATTTCGCGTTCGGGTCGGCGACGCGGAAATGACAGCCCATGGCGAGTTCAAGGCCGCCGCCGAAGGCGGTCCCGTGGATCGCCGCCATCGTGGGCTTGGCGAAGCTTTCCAGCGTCACGATCAGTTCGCGGAGGTTCGGCGACGCGGTGGCCTTCGGCGTGCCGAACTCCGTGATATCGGCGCCCGCGACGAAGGTCCGTCCGGCGCAGGCCAGCACTACGCCCCTCACGGAAGCGTCGTCGCGCAGCTTCAGCAGCGCTTCGTTCAGCGGCTTCCTCAGGTGATGGCTCAGCGAGTTCACCGGCGGGTTGTCGAGCGTGACGATGGCGATGTCTCCATCGCGACTCACGGTCACGTAATCGGTCATGATGCTGCTCTCCAGGTGGAACGAGTGAACCCCTCGGGCGGGCTTCTCAGGAAAAACGCACTTGCTTCAGGAAGTTCGACATAAGGTTGACGACCGCCTGCGGCTGCTCGATGCAGGGCAGGTGGCCGGCGTCGGGGATGATGCGGAATTCGGCACCCCGGATGAGGTCGGCAGTCGAACGCACCAGTTCGGGCGGCGTCGAGCCGTCCTGGTCGCCGACCATCGCCAGCACGGGCAATTTCAGCGCCTTGGTGCTTTCCGTGAGGTCCGCGTCGCGCAGCGCCGCACAGGTGCCGGCATAGCCGTCGACGGTGGTGCGCGTCAGCATGGCGGTATAGCCGACGAAGTCGGGGTTTTCCGGTGTGCGATAGGCGGGGGTGAACCAGCGAAGCATGATTCCGTCGGCAAGCGATGCGATCCCGTTCCTGACGACGCCTTCGATGCGCTGGTTCCACATCTCCGCGGTGCCGATCCTGTGGGCGGTGTCCATCAGGATCATCGCCTTGACGAGGTCCGGCCGCCTGGCCGCGAGGCCCTGGCTGATCATCCCGCCGACGGACAATCCGACGACGGCACATGAGGTTACGCCGAGATGCTCCAGCAGCGATTCCAGATCGGAGACATGATCGTCCAACGTATAGGGCGCCGGCGTCGCCTCGGAGAGGCCGTGGCCACGCTTGTCGTAGCGGATGAAGCGGAAGCGATTGCCCAGCAGGCTGAGCACTGCATCCCAGATGCGGAAATCGGTGCCCAGAGAGTTGGCAAAGACCAGCGTCGGCATGGCCTTTTCGCCGCGATCCTCGAAATGCAGAACGACGCCGTTCACCCGCGCAAACGTCATGGATACTCCTCCCTTGCAACCGACATACTACCGAGTATGTTGCGGAGTGCAAGTGGCCCGGTGGATCAGGAAACGGCGATCAGAGCGCCGACTGGACATCCGTAGCAGCGAAGTCCCGACCGACATAGAGCAAGGGACAGTCCTGCTGATGCGCCAGCGCGTAGGCGAAGCAATCGCCGAAGTTTAGTGAGGCGGGATGTACTCCCTTTCCCCAGCGCCGGTACGCCCCGGCAACCCGGTGCGCGTCCGCCAGGGTGACGCCGGCAACTTCGAAACCCATGCCGCCGATGAGTTCGATCATCTCCTCACCGACGCCGCGCCTTTCCGCAACGCTCAACGCTTCCGCGACGGTACCAGCGGAGATAAGGAGCGCATCGTCCGTCTCGAGTGCGGCCATGCACGCTTCCGCCGATGGTTCATCCAGCACGATCGCCATCAGCGCGGATGTGTCGACCGCGATCAAACCGGCAACCCGTCGTCGTCGTAGAGAAAATCCTGGCTCCTCGCGGCGTCCGGTCCCGGCATGGCCTTGCTTCCGCCAGACTTCCTCACGCTTTCCATGAGCACCCGGCGGGTCCGCGCAGATGATGCCGGCGTGGCGGCCACGAGACGCACTGCGGCCTGTCCGCGGCGGGTGAGGATCACCTCCTCGCCAGCCTCGGCTCGCCGGACCAGTTCCGTCAGGTGTGCCTTTGCCTCGGTGATCGTTATCTTCATGATCGTCCCAATTGATTACTCTACCATAGATGGACCATCACATGGTCCAGGTCAATTCACCACCCCAATGGTATCCGTTGATACGGCGCGGAAGTCCGGCCTCTGCTGAGATCAAGTCTCGGCGTTGTTCGTCCATCATCCCGGCTTGCCTCTCTCCTCCGGCTCCGGTATACCGCCGCGCATGTCCAGTCCGCGCGACATCGCAGCCCGATCCGATTACCGGCACTTCGCCGGCGAGACGCTGCGCGCGCTTTCCTCGGCTCTCCTTCTTCTCGGCCTTATCGGCGATCGCCGGGTCCGCTGAAAGGGAGCGCCCGGCGATCGATGTGACGCCGATGCGCCATGCTCCCGAAGTGCCCATTCAGCCAATCCGTTAGATGAGCGCGCCGTTTTGCGAATCCGGCAGCGCGGGAGAGACGACGATGAACAAGCCCGAGACCTTTGCGACCGCCGGGAAGGCGATTCCGACCCACGAGCCGCCCCATGGCGGCATGCCCGACGCGCCGCGCAAATACCATGCCTATCCGCAGGTGAACCTCGCCGACCGCACATGGCCGTCGAAGCGCATCGAGAAGGCGCCGATCTGGTGCTCGGTCGACCTGCGCGACGGCAACCAGGCACTAGTCGACCCGATGGGGCACGACCGCAAGGCGCGCATGTTCGCCCTGCTGCTCGACATGGGTTTTCGTGAGATCGAGATCGGCTTCCCCTCGGCCTCGCAGACCGACTTCGACTTCGCCCGCTGGTGCATCGAGGAAGGCAACGTTCTCGACGAGGTCGATCTGCAGGTGTTGGTGCAGTGCCGCCCCGAACTGATCACCCGCACCTTTGAGGCGCTCGAGGGCTCGAAGACGCCCATCGTCCATTTCTACAACTCCACGAGCGAGTTGCAGCGGCGCGTGGTGTTCGAGAAGGACGTCGCCGGGATCAAACGGATCGCTACCGACGCAGCCAAGATGATCACCGACATGGCGGCCAAGTCGGGCGGCGGCTACCGCTTCGAGTATTCGCCTGAAAGCTTCACCGGGACCGAGCTCGAAGTCGCGCTGGAGATCTGCAACGCGGTCGCCGAGATCGTGAAGCCGACTCCCCGCAACAAGCTGATCTTCAACCTGCCGGCCACCGTCGAGATGTCGACGCCCAACATCTATGCCGACCAGATCGAGTGGATGTGCCGCAACCTCGACAACCGCGACAGCCTGATCGTCTCGCTGCATCCGCACAATGACCGCGGCACCGGGATCGCCGCGACCGAACTGGGGCTGATGGCCGGCGCCGACCGGGTCGAGGGCACGCTGTTCGGCAATGGAGAGCGCACCGGCAACGTCGACATCGTGACGCTGGCGTTGAACATGTACACCCAGGGCGTCGACCCGGAACTCGACTGTTCGGACATCACCCGTATGAAGGAGGTGTACGAGTATTCGAACCAGATGAAGATCCCGGAACGCCATCCCTATGTAGGCGAACTGGTCTACACCGCCTTCTCTGGCTCGCACCAGGACGCCATCAACAAGGGCATGAAGGCAAAGGCGAAGGCCAACAAGGAGCTCTGGGAGGTTCCCTACCTGCCGATCGACCCGCAGGACGTCGGCCGCACCTACGAGGCGATCATCCGCATTAACTCGCAGTCGGGCAAGGGCGGCATCGCCTACATCATGCAGGCGGACTACGGGCTCAACCTGCCGCGCAACCTGCAGATCGAGTTCTCCAAGGACATCCAGGCGGTCACCGACGCCGAAGGCAAGGAACTGTCGTCGAAGCGCATCCACGAACGCTTCATCGACCGCTACGTCGATCAGCCCGGCGCGCGGCTGAAGTTCCTCGATCATCACACCTATCCAGACACCTCGGCCAAGGGCCGTCGCATCGTGGAAGCGACGATCACCGACGGTGGCCGGGAGGTGACGATCACCGGCTCCGGCACGGGGCCGATCGACGGCTTCGTCGACGCCCTTTCGCGCCACATCGGCATTCCGATGACCGTGCTCGATTATTCCGAGCATTCCATGCAGCGCGGTTCCAACGCGGCCGCCATCAGCTACATGGAGGTCGAGCATCCGGATGGAAAGCTGTTCGGGGCGGGCATCAACACCAACATCGTGGCGGCTTCGCTCGAGGCGATCGTTTCGGCGGCTAACCGCATCCTTGCGATGCGGTGACGGGACGGTATCCTCGCGCATGATCCGGGGGGAAGGATGAGTGGCGACATCCACGCGCGCGTACAGGGGAAAGGCCTGGAAACGGTCGTTCTCCTGCACGGCTTCGGCGGGCATCACGACGTCTGGTACGACATCCAGCCCGCGCTCGCGCCGGTCGCCCGCGTGCTGGCATATGATCTCCCCGGACACGGCCGCTCGCTCGGCTACCCGGGGGCCGGGCCGGCGCACGTCGCCGCCAAGGCGGTCCTCGCCGATCTCGGTGCCCGCGGCATCGCGCGGGCCCACCTGGTCGGGCACTCGATGGGCGGCGCCATCGCGGTCCTTGCCGCGCTCCGGTCGCCGGAGACGGTCGCGTCGCTGACGCTGCTCGCGCCGGGCGGTTTCGGCCCGGAAATCAACTTCGACCTTCTCAGGCGTTATGCGGCGGCCACCAACGCGGACGATCTGCGGGCCTGCATGGACGAGATGTCGGCGCCGGGTTTCACCATGCCGACGAAGTACGTCGCGGGACTGGTCGCCACCCGCGGTGTCGCGGGTCAGCGCGAGAAGCTGATCGAGATTGCCGCCCTGATCACCAAGGGAGACCGGCAGGGGGAGATTCCGCGCGATTCATTGGCATCGCTCGCCATGCCGGTGCGGGTGGTCTGGGGTACGGAGGACACGGTCCTGCCGTATTCGCAGACGGCGGGGCTGCCCACGAACCTGTCGCTGGAGACCTTGCCGGGGAAGGGACATATGCTCCTTGAAGAAGCGCGGGAAACGGTCGTGCGCGCCATACGCAAGGCGGTGCGTTCGTAGGGGTCGCTTCCGACTATGCCGAACGCGCCCATCTGGCGCGGCTCTCCGAGGCTACCAGCGTCTGCTTGCTCGCCCAGACTGCGATGTCCTGCCGCCGCCCTTCCAGATGATTGGCCCCAAGGAACACGAAGTCCTCGAGCATCGCGTCCGCGGCGTCCGGCCGTCTTTCCTTTATGTCGGCGACCAGCTGATCGCTCACCACCGCCATACGCCCGATCACCCGCGTGAGTTCCTCGAGCCGGCTCGCGACGTTGACAGTGTCGCCGATGACCCCGAGTTCCAGCCGCCGCTCGGTTCCGATGTTGCCGACCACGACGGGGCCGTAGTGCACCCCGAGCGCGATCTGGACGGCTTCCTCGCCGCGTGCGAGGCGGCGCGCGTTGAGTGCGGTGACATCCTCCAGGATGGCCTTCACGCAGGCCATGGCATTGAGGGAATCGTCCGGCCTCGGCTCCGGCGTTCCGAAGGTCGCCATGACGCCATCGCCGATAAACTTGTCGAGCGTGCCGCCGTGTCGGAAGACTGCCTCTTCGAGAAGCGCGTGGACCTCGCGCAGGAGGGAGATCGTCTGCGCCGGCGTGTGGCGCTCCGCCCATCGCGTGAAGCCGACGAGGTCGGCGAAGATGATCGCCGCCTTCAGTTCCCTGATCTGCTGGAGCGGCTCGTCCTGCCGCGCCAACTGGTCGACCGTGGACGGCGGGAAGTAGCGTGCCAGGTTGAGCCGCTGGCGCTCGATGACGGCATAGCGCCAGACCAGCCGGCGCGAGCGCCCGACACCACCCGCCATGATCATGGCGACGATGGCGAAGATGACGACCGTCTGGAAGAGGACGCTCAGATCGACGGTGGTCGGATTGGCCATGAGGCGCATGCGGGTGACGACGTCGTTGAGGCCGATATCGCCATTTCCCGGCCATATCACGACACTGTCGGGAAGCCCCGCAAGCCAGCCGACACCAATTGTCCAGCTTAGCGCGCCGACGAAGCCGCCCCACAGGACAAGACGCGGGTTGTCGGCGAAGGCGAGGCCAGCCAGCAGCAGGAAAAGGTAGAGCGAGGTGTCGAAATGCAGCGTCATCTGCGGCGGCAGGTTCTCCGGCGCGAGCGGGTTCGGGTAGATGACCGCAAAGGTGAGAAGCGCGAAATCCACCGCGACGAAGAGATACAGATGCCACCGTTGCAGCCGGCCCAAGCGCTCCAGCAGAGAGGGAAGGAACCCGGTCGATATGAAGAACAGGATCAGGGCCTGGTAATAGAAAGCCTCCGGATAAGGCGCTACGATCCCCAGCACGACGAGCATGGCGGCGAGCGACCACGTCCGGCCACGAAGCTGGAGGCGGCGGCCCTCCCGCTCATGGCCGCGGAAGGTCTCGTCCAGCAGCTGCGGAAAATTCGCACGGCGCCGCGCCCTACGCGTCGCGATCGCCGATCCAACGCGTTCCGCAAGGGCCATTCCGTCCATCCAGCCAAGAGGTCTATCCGGCAAAGATATTGTTTCGTTCGCGCGATGCAAACGGAGTGCCAGCGCGGCGGCCGAAATTCGCCTTTTGTTCGCGTGCAACTCTGTGTTAACGTTTTATAAACCATCCATTGTCCGGCGGAGACCCGACATGAACGACAGGGACAGGGTTGCCGGCGAGCGGCATGGCAGGCTCGCGGATGCCATCCGCGAGGTGAAGCTCGCTGCCGTGGAACGCGACGACGTGGTCGTGGATATGCGCGAAGCGGCCCGCATGCGGCTGGAACTCCTCGCACAGGAACTGGAGCCAATCTTCGATCAGGTGCCCGCCGAGGAGATCCTTTTCGACTTCGCCATCTCGTCGGGGACACAGCCGCGTCTGTGGATCGACGCGGTCAGCCATGTCGCGATGGGCCGCGACCGCCGCACCTACCGCTTCGTGCGCGATACGCGGCTCGGGCGCGTCGTCGTGGCGGAGTCGAGCGAGATCAGACCCGTCGCCGATCAGGTGACGCGCTACATCGCCGAGAGGATGGTGGAGCGTCAGCGCTGGCTGGACGGGACGACGGTGACGGTGCGCCCGCCCGTCGACCGGGAAGAAGCCGTGATCGCCAGAAAGCCCGAGAGGCAACGGGAACGGCCCGATTCTATCGCCCCAGCCGCGACAAACTCGAATGGCGAGAATCGTAACGGCAAATCGCTGCTCGCGTATGCGGCGGCGCCCGTGCAAGCAGGGGCCGAGACGGAGCCCGTCTCGAAGGCGGAGCCGCGAGTCAACAAAGTGCGGTCGTTCGTGTCGGCAGCCGGAATCGTGCTGTTCGGCGCCG
This sequence comes from Aquibium pacificum, assembly GCF_040839445.1. Taxonomy (NCBI): domain Bacteria; kingdom Pseudomonadati; phylum Pseudomonadota; class Alphaproteobacteria; order Hyphomicrobiales; family Phyllobacteriaceae; genus Aquibium; species Aquibium pacificum. The sequence continues at coordinate 650,447 of NZ_JBDPGJ010000001.1, forward strand.
CCGCCGGGCTGGCAATCCTCGCCGCCGTCTACTGGGACGAGGTCGCGGCTTACGTGGCGGCGTACTGAGGTTCGGAGAAGAGATCCACGGTCTCTTCCGCCTTTACCCTGAAGGTCGGTGCTCCGTCGATGACGCCGCGACGGGTGAGATTCACCTGCCACTTCCCGGCTTCTCCGCCGATTTCCAGAAGATTGTACTGCGCCGGCGGTTTCTCGCCTGCAGGACCCTGGCCGGCGGCAGGCACACCGATGACGGGAACATTGTTGTCCTTGCCGGCGATCCAGTAGAGCGTCGGCAAATGCGTGTGTCCGTGCAGGACCATCTCGGCGCCGTGGCGCCGCAAGGTCTTCTGGAAAAGCCCGATGCCGTAGAGCCGCTTGTGCGCCGTCGTCGCGCCACGCACGGGCGGGTGGTGGATCAGGATGATCCGGAACAAGCCCCGGTCGCGGGCAATGTCGAGCAACTGCCCGACGCGCGCCGCCTGTTCGGCTCCGTAACTGCCGAGCGCCATGAACGGCGCCGTCGCACGCGCGGACGATACGCCGATAAGGGCGACATTTTCCCGGGTCCTGAGATAGGGAAATCCGCTGCTGCTCTGGCTGACATGCGTCTTCTCGCCCGTCATGTAGGGACGCCAGGCCTTGCAAGCCTTGGCGAGTGCGCCGGGAACGTAGGCATCGTGATTTCCCGGCACGACGGAGACCGTTTCCGGGCTCCCGACGGTCGCCAGCCACTCGCGCGCGAGGTCGATTTCGGCATCTAGGGCAAGATTGACCAGATCCCCGGTGATCGCGACATGGTCGATCCCGCTGGTCTCCATGTCCGCAAGGAGAGCGTCGGTGACGCCGTTGTGCAGGAGCCGACGCCTGTTGCGCTGCCAGTTGACGTAGCCAGTGATCCGCTTGGACGCCAGTTCTCTGTAGGTTACATCGGGCAGGGGACCAAGATGGATGTCAGAAAGATGCGCAAGACGGAACATGCTTACCTTCTAGTGCAGCCTGAGACGCCGATCCAGCCTTGCGGCCGCGGCCGATGACAGGCCCGAACGAGGGGGCCTCCGGTCGCGCCGTGTGGCCGCGGATCCGCGGAAGACTGTTCCACGCCTATTTTCTCCTGAGGCGGCCGATGACGCTCGGCGTCCGGTGTATCGTCTACAATGAGGCGGAGCGCTCGGTGTTCCTCGTCCGGCACACCTATGTTCCGGGCTGGCACCTGCCGGGCGGCGGCGTGGAAACGGGCGAGACGCTGTTCGAGGCGCTCGCGCACGAGCTTGCCGAGGAGGGGAACATCGAGATGACCGGGCCGCCTAGCCTTGTCGCCGTCTATCACAACTCCCTCGTGAGCCGCCGCGATCACGTGGCGCTGTTCCTCGTCACCGGTTTCCGGCAGAGCTCGCCGAAGGCATCCGACCGGGAAATCGCCGAGGCCGGCTTTTTTCCGGTCGACCGGCTTCCGGCGGGCACGACGCGTGCGACCCGCGACCGCTTGGCGGAGCACTTCGAGAGCCGCCCGCCCGCCCATCGTTGGTAGTGGATCAGGCGGCCCTGGCGAACCTGTCGCGGTCGTGCGGCGCTGCATAGTCGATAAGCGGCCCGCGCGGTACGATGCGGGTCGGATTGATGGTGGCGTGGCTGCCGTAGTAGTGATGCTTGATGTGGAAGAGGTTCACCGTCTCGGCCACGCCCGGAACCTGATAGAGGTCGCGGGTGTAGTTCGACAGGTTCGGATAGTCCGCAATCCGGCGCAGGTTGCACTTGAAGTGGCCGTAGTAGACCGGATCGAAGCGCACGAGCGTCGTGAACAGCCGCCAGTCCGCCTCGGTCACCACGTCGCCGGCCAGGTAGCGGCTGCGGCCGAGTTGCTCTTCGACCGCGTCCAGAGCGCCGAAGAGTTCGTCGAAGGCCTCCTCGTAGGCTTCCTGCGTTGTGGCGAAGCCGCATCTGTAGACGCCGTTGTTGATCGCACCGTAGACCCTGTCGTTCCAGGCATCGATGTCCTTGCGCAGCCCCTCCGGATAAAAATCGAGGGAGGCGTCGCCCCATTCGTCGAAGGCGCCGTTGAGCATGCGGATGATCTCGGAGGATTCGTTGGAGACGATCGTCTCCTCCTGCTTGTCCCACAGCACCGGAACCGTGACGCGGCCCGAATAGGTACCATCAGCCTTCGTGTAGAGCTGGTGCAGGTAGTCGAACCCATAGAGGGTGTCGCCCGTGGAGCCGTCGCGCTCCTTGAACGTCCAGCCGTTCTCGCCCATGAAATGATCAACGACCGAGAGCGAGATCACGTCCTCGAGCTTCTTGAGCTTGCGGAAGATCAGCGTGCGGTGCGCCCAGGGACAGGCGAGCGAGACGTACAGATGATAGCGCCCGGGCTCGGCGCGGAAGGCGCGTGTACGCCCCTCCGCCGGCTGTCCGTCCCGCGTGATCCAGTCGCGGAACCGCGATTCCGATCGCTCGAAGCGGCCGCCGCTCTTCTTGGTGTCATACCACTTGTCCTGCCACTGACCGTCGACCAGCAATCCCATGATCGTGCTCCTTTGCCCGCATTCCATCTAGGCCGCCGCGGCCAAAAGCCAAATGGGAACCGGTCTGAACAGTTCGTCACCTCTCGCTGGGAGCGTATCCGGCTCGCAAAAAAGGCGATGGACGGCATCGGTCTTTGATGCTAGCGGAAAACATCGGAGGAGATTTCAGCCGTGACACCGACCCGTATCGTGCGACGACGAATGAGCGCCAGCGCCTGAGAGCGCTAGAAACGCCGCGCCCTGCGGCTTCATTCATCGCGACGAGACGGAAAAAATCCGATGCACGACATCTCCTACGTGGCCGAAACGGCCGCCCATGATCATGAAATCGATCAGATCAACGCCGAGGCCTTCGGACCTGGCCGGTTCGCGCGCGCGGCCTACAAGATCCGCGAGGGCGGGCCGCACGAGCGCGATCTCTCCTTCGTCTCCCTGCATGGGGATATTGTGGTGGGAACGGTCCGGCTGACCCGCATCGCCATCGGCACGGGCCGTTCCCTGCTTCTCGGACCGCTCGCGGTCCGCCCCACCTATAAGGACCTCGGAATCGGGCGCAAGTTGGTGCGAATTGCAGTAGAAGCGGCGGCGAAATCCGGGTGGAACTCCGTCATCCTCGTCGGCGACCCGCCATATTACGGTCCGCTCGGATTCCTGCAGATCCCGATCGGCCAAATCACCATGCCACGCCCGGTCGACTATAATCGGCTGCTGATCCACGAGATTGAGGAAGGCGCGCTGGACGGACTGGAGGGCGCGATGACGCATGCGGACATGGCGTTCGTGCCGATGGCCGAATCGGACCTGAAACTGGCGGCTTCCGCCTAGCGTAAAACGAGCGGGCGGTTTCGATGACGTCCGCGTGCTACCACGCGTATCGCCTACCGCCCCTCGCGCCACCACATCGAGCCGAGCGCCAGAAGCAACAGCGCAAGGCCAAAGAAGCCGCCGAACAGCGGCACGCGGTCGACCGACTTCAGCACGCTGTCGTTGGTCGTGCGCAGGCCGATCCAGTCGCGGCCCGACGCCTGCCCGGTCGCCCGCACCGGGACGATCCCCGGCACGCTGATCCCGCCGGCAAAGCCTTCCAGACGCCGCACGCTGCCGCCGGTGGCTTCGGCGACGGGCTTCAGGATGTCCTCGGTCGACACGGTCTCGGCGAATTCGGGGGCGTTGACCGGGCCGACATGGGCGAGCGTGGTCAGGTCGCCATTGGCCACCTGGTAGAGACCGATCTCGTCGACCGTCATGCTGGCCGAAAAGATACCGGGGCTCTCCGAGGTCAGCGTCGCGTCGATTCTCTCGCCGGACGGGCTCAGAACGGTGGCTGTGCCGGGATCGTCGCTCATGGTCTGGAGGCGGATGTCCAGCGTCATGCCGCGACCGCTCGCCGTCAGGCGCTCTTCTTCGAGTTCCGGCTCCTTCATCAGCCAGTGCGCTATGCGGCGATAGAGCGACACATGCGGGCCGCCGCCTTCGAAGCCGCGCGCCCAGAGCCAGCCCTGGTCCGAGAGGAACATGCCGACGCGGCCTTCGCCCTTCCGGTTGAGGATGAGCAGGGGCTGGTCGCCCGGACCCTTCATCACGACCTGACCTTCCGGCTGCCTGATGCCGATCAGGCGGAACCAGCGGCTCCAGTGCGGCGGATCCTGCTGCGAACCTTCCAGGCCGCGGGTGACGGGATGCCGTTCGCCGGTATCGGTGAGGCGCGGATAGAACCCTTCCTCGATGACGTCGCCGGTGGGCAGCGCGGGGAGGGCGGCCATCAGCGGCGTGCGCGAGATCGACTGCAGCCCGGCATATTCCGGCCCGGCCGCGATCAGCAGGGCTCCGCCGTTTTCGACATATTCGGCGATGTAGTCGTAATAGAGGATCGGCAGTACGTCGCGGTGCTGGTACCGGTCGAAGATGATCAGGTCGAAATCGTTGATTTTCTCGACGAAGAGTTCACGCGTCGGGAAGGCGATCAGCGACAGGTCGTTGATCGGCGTGCCGTCCTGCTTCTCGGGGGGTCGCAGGATGGTGAAGTGGACGAGGTCCACCGCGGCATCGGACTTCAGGAGATTGCGCCATGTGCGCTCGCCGGCATGCGGTTCGCCCGAGACGAGGAGCACGCGCAGGTTTTCCCTGATCCCGTCGACGAGCGCGATGGCGCGGTTGTTGGTATCGGTGATCTCGCCTTCGACGGTATCGACCGCGAGTTCGACGATGTTGCGGCCGGCGGCCGGCACCACGATGTCGAGCGACATCTCCTCGCCAATGATGGCGCGCTCGACGCTCACCTGTTCGCCGTTGACGCTGACGCGCACATCGACGGCATCCTGGCCCCCTGCGGTGTCAGTGACGCGGTAGGTCATCTGCAGCGGCTTGTCGACGATGCCGAAACGCGGCGCGTTCTCGAAGCGGACGCGGCGGTCGCGCTCGTCGTCCTCGCCGGTGATCAGCGAGTGAATCGGAGCATTCGTGCCCTCGATCTTTTCGGGAACGTCGTGGACCTGGCCGTCGGTGACGAGGATGGCGCCCGCGATGCGCGACTGCGGCACGTCGCGGAAGACGCCATCGAGCGCCCCGAAAAGCCGCGTCTCGGTGCGGTCGTCGGTGTCGCTCGCCTGGCCCGCTTCCACGACGCGCACGTCGAACTGCGGGAAGCGGCCGAGCTTCGCGCGCAGCTCCTCCATCGCCGAGTCGGTCGCTGCCCTGCGGTCGCCGATGTCCTGGCTCTGGCTGCGGTCGGCGACGAGCGCCACGACGCTCTTCAGCGGCTCGCGCTCCTCGTCCAGCAGCACCGGATTGAGGAGGGCCAGCGCAAGCGCAGCGAAGGCGGCGATGCGGAAGCCGGCCCCGCGCTGGCGCAAAATCAAGCCTGCCAGCGCCAGCAGCGCAAGCGGCACCAGGACGACGCCGAGCCAGGTCCAGGAGAGCAGGGGTTCGAAGGCGATCGACCAGTTCATGAGCGCAAAGCCTGCTACTGCCCCAAACGTTCGAGAAGGATCGGCACGTGCACCTGATCGGATTTGTAGTTGCCGGTCAGCATGTACATCATGATGTTGACGCCCGCTCGCAGGGCATAGACGCGCTGCATCGGATCGGCGGGAACGGTCGGCAACAGCGGATCGCCATTGGCGTCGATCGCCCAGGCGCCGGCAAAATCGTTCGCCGTGATCATGATCGGGCTGACGCCGTCACCGGTGCGCACCGGCCGTTCCTCCAAATTGCTCGCGCCCACGGAGGCTTCCACCCAGAGCGGGCTGCCACTGTAACGGCCGGGGAAATTCTGCAGGATGAAGAAGGACTTGGTCAGCACGTGGTCTTCCGGCACGGGCTCCAGCGGCGGCACGTTCAGGTTCGACAGGATGTCGCGCAGGCGCTGGGTCGAGGCACTCGCGCGACCCGAAAGCCCGAGGCCGGTCGAAAACTGGTCGCGCGTGTCGAACAGGACCGTTCCGCCCTGTTTCATGTAGGCGTCGAGGCGCGCGATCGCGGCTTCCGACGGCATCGCAGCGTCGGGATCGATCGGCCAGTAGATCAGCGGATAGAAGGAGAGTTCGTCGGTCGCAACGTCGATGCCGGCCGGCTCGCCGGGTTCGAGCGCTGTCTTCTCGATCAGGAAGCGCGTCAGGCCCGTCAGACCGGCGCGGCTGATCGCGTCTGTCGAGGAATCCCCCGTCAGCACATAGGCGATCCGCGTCGTGGAGATCGCATCGATGGCTTCGGCCTCGCTGACCTGGGTTCCTGCCGGCTCCTGCGCGTTGCCCTGGCTTGGCGACGACAGCGCGAGGCCGAGGGCTGCGAACGCGACCAGGCCGGCGGTCGCGGAGCGCGCTCCGCGCCCCGTCCCGCGGCGGCCGCGCGAGAACAGCCCGCCCATCCAGAACACCGCCAGCGTGTCCAGCGCCATCAGGAGGAGAGCGATCGCCACCAGAGGACCCTTGAGATCGCGGGATCCGTCGGCCGCATAAACCGCCTCGGTGACCGGAAGGTTTGTCTCCGGCCGCGCGATGGGCGTAAAGGCGGCGTCGGCGGCGAGAAGGTTGCGGGCGATCACGCCTTCCTCGGTACCATAGAGGCCGGGCGGGTTCTCGATGGTGACGGGGCGTTCGCCTCCGCCCAGCAGGAGCGGCTGCGCGTCCGGACCCGGCGGGACCAGCGATCCATCGGCGGCGATCATGCGGTAGGGCGGAAGCGTCTGACCTCCGGCCCGGTCGCTGCCCTCGATCGCCCCCTGATTGCGGGAAAGCTGCACGACCCGGCGCAGCATCTCCACGAAACTGCCCGAGATCGGCAGGTTCGACCACGTCGCCTCCGGCGTCACATGGAACAGAACCAGCATGCCCTCGCCACGCCGGGCGCCGGTAACCAGCGGCGTCCCGTCGGCAAGGCTCGCCCATGTGTGTTCGAAGAGGTCGACGGTCGGCTCGGCGAGAACCTGGCGCATGACCGCGACCTCGCGCGGCGGCGAGAGGTCAGAGAAGGGTCCGTTGGGCGGGAACTCGGCAACCGGCTGCGGCTCCGTCCAGGAGAGCGAACCGCCGAGGGACCGCTCGCCGAGCCGCAGCCGCACCGGCAACAATTCCTCGTCGTTCTCGGCCGCCGCCAGCCTCGATCCGGCAAAGCGCACAAGCGTGCCGCCGTCGTTCAACCACTCGATCAGCCGCTCCCGCGCCATGTCCGGCAACGTGCCGACGTCGGCCATGACGATCATTGCCGGCTTCTGCTCCAGGATCGCCGGAATCGCCTCGGCAAGGTCGGATGACTCCGGCTCGACCAGATCGGCGAAGGGCTGCAGCGCGCGGCGGATGTAGTAGAGCGGCGAAAGCAGCGGCTGCGCCTGGTCTGCCTCCGCCTGGGAGATCAGCCCGACGCGCCGGCGCTTGGAGCTCTCGTCGAGCACGCGAACGGCGGCGGCCTGGTTCTCCCCGTCGATCCGGATGGAGGCGAAATCGTTGCGCAGTTCGAAGGGGACGCGGATTTCCGCCGTGGCCGAGGTCTCGGCCGGCCCGAAGGAGAACACGGTATCGGCGATGCGCCTGCCGCGGTCGTCGAATGCGCCGGCGGTGACCTGCCGCGGCGTCGGGTCGCCTGACGGCCTGATGGCGGTCACTTCGAAGAAATCGGGCTGGTTGTCCACGCCGGTCAGGCCCGCCGTGCGCAGCTGATCCGGTTCGATCCACACCATGCTGCCCGCGTTCTCGCCAAGCAGCGCCGAGAAGGCCGCCTCGTCGCCGGGCGTCGCGAGGCCGTCGGACAGGACGGCCACCGTGGCGCCGGGAACCGTCTGGAGCACGCCGGCCACGCGGCCGTAGACGCCCGCGCGGTCGACGGGTACCGGATGCGGAGCAGCCGCCCTCAGGCGGTTGCGCGCCTCTTCGGCATCGAAGGGGCCGATCTCGACGTTCGGCTTCTCGGCTGTAAAGCCAAGCACGACGGGGGCACCGGCGTCGGAGGCATCGGCGATCAGCCGCTCGGCGGTCGCGACGCGCAAATCCCAGTCCGAGGCGGAGGCCCAGCCATTGTCCACCACAATCGCAACCGCCTCGCCGCCGGTTTCCAGCCGCTCGCGCGGATTGAAGACAGGATCGGCGAGCGCGAAGATGACAAGCGCCGCCATGGCGAGCCTCAGGAGCGTCAGCCACCAGGGGCTCTGATGCGGCGTCTCCTCCTTGCGCATGACCCGCAGCAGGATGCGCAGAGGCGGAAAGACCTCGGTCTGCGGCTTCGGCGGGGTGAGGCGCAGGAGCCACCAGATGACCGGCAGCGCGAAAAGCCCGAGGAGCACCAGCGGCTGGCCGAATGAAAGAACGCTCATCCGCGCCCTCCCGCAATATGGCCGGCATTGCCCGAAAGCGCCATGTGCACGCGCACCAGAAGCTCGGATGCAAGGCGGTCCGTATGGCTGACAGTGTAGCTCCAGCCGAGCCGCGTGCTCCAGGAAATCAGTGTCTCGCGGCGGGCGAGGTAGAGCCGGCGATACTCATCGCCGAACGTCTCGGCGCGGCCGGCTGTGACTTTCTGCCTCGTCTCCGGATCGACGAATTCGGTGCGCCCGGCATAGGGAAAGGTTTCCTCGGCGGGGTCGGCCACTTCGATCAGATGTGCTCGCACGCCGTGGCGGGCAAGCACGTCGAGCCATTCCATCGTTTCCTCGACCGGATCGAGGAAGTCGCTTGCGATCACCACGTCGGAGAAACGGCGCACCGAGAGGAGTTCGGGTCGCGAGGGAACGTCGTTTGCCTGAGCCAGGATGGCGGCGAGGCGTTCAGCGCCGTTGCGCGCCGTGAAGGGATCCGACAGGCCCGGCCATGCGATGCGCTCGCCGCTGCGGGAAAGCAGTTCGGCGAGAGCCAGGACAAGGACGAGCGCGCGCGATTCCTTCGAGACCGAAGCCTGCGCCGACTTGTAGAGCATGGAGGGGGAGGGGTCAGCCCACAGCCAGACCGTATGGGCCGCTTCCCATTCGCGGTCGCGCACATAGGTATGCTGGTCGTCGCGGGCGGAGCGGCGCCAGTCGATGCGCGCGATCGCCTCGCCTTCGACATACGGCCGGAACTGCCAGAAATTCTCGCCGACGCCCTTCTTGCGGCGGCCGTGCCAGCCGGAGATCACGGTGTTGGCGATGCGGCGCGCCTCGACGAGAAGATCGGGAATGAGCGAAGCCCGCAGCCGTCCACGCGCCAGCGCGTCACGCGCCGTTACGGGTGCCGCCGCCTCGCCGATGCGTGCCATCAGCCGGCCGCTTTCACCAGCCGTGCTATCACGTCGCGAACGTTCATCCCTTCGGCGCGCGCGGCGAATGTCAGGGCCATCCGGTGCTGGAGCACGGGCTCGGCGAGCGCGTGGACGTCGTCCACCGAAGGCGCGAGGCGGCCGTCATAGAGGGCACGTGCGCGGGCGCAGAGCGTCAGCGCCTGGCTGGCGCGCGGACCGGGTCCCCACGAGACGTGCTTGTCGGTATCGGAATTGCCGTTGCCGGGGCGCGCGGACCGCACGAGATTCAGGATGGCTTCCACGACGCTCTCGGACACTGGCATGCGCCGTATGAGCGTCTGGATGGCCCGCAGGCGTTCGGCCGTAAGCACGTTCTCGGCCCGGCCGTCCTGTACGCCCGTCGTCTCCAGGAGGATGCGCCGCTCGGCCTCGATTTCGGGATAGAGGATATCGACCTGCATCAGGAAGCGGTCGAGCTGCGCCTCGGGCAGGGGATAAGTGCCCTCCTGCTCCAGGGGGTTCTGCGTGGCCAGAACGTGGAACGGCGCGGGCAGGTCGTGTCGTGCACCGGCGATCGTCACGTGATATTCCTGCATCGACTGCAGGAGCGCCGACTGCGTGCGCGGGCTCGCACGGTTAATCTCGTCGGCCATCAGGAGCTGGGCGAAGATCGGCCCGGGAATGAACCGGAAGAAGCGCTTGCCGGCCTCGTCCTGTTCCATCACCTCGGAGCCCAGGATGTCGGACGGCATCAGGTCGGGCGTGAACTGGATGCGGCGGGAATCGAGCCCGAGCACCGTACCGAGCGTCTCTACCAGCTTGGTCTTTGCGAGACCCGGGACACCGACCAGAAGCGCGTGTCCGCCGGCGAGGATCGCCACCATGGTACGCTCGACGACGCTTTCCTGGCCGAAAATGACCTTTCCAACCCCGGCACGGACCCGGGACAGATCGGCAAGCGCGGCTTCCGCATCGGCGATCATCTCCTTGTCCGAGACCGCCCGCTCATTCGTCATCACGCTCATGCCGCTCAATTCCTCTGCTGGCCTATGAACCTGTTGCCCGAAGCATGTTCCTCCGATTCGCACCTTTGCGGTATCTCTAGGCTGAACTTAAATCGGCCCCTGCGGCTGACAAGCGCAACGAGAGTGACTATTTCGTGACCATGACGGAAGATATTCACAAGGGCGGCGGTCTCGGTGGCGCCGGTGACGCCGCTGGCCTGGCGGCGCTGGTCTCGCGCGCCTCCCGCGCTGGCAAGGGTCTGCCCCCGGTCGAGAGTTGGAATCCGGAATTCTGCGGCGATCTGGACATGGAGATCAAGGCCGACGGGACGTGGTTCTACATGGGCACGCCGATCGGCCGCCTGCCGCTGGTGCAGCTCTTCTCCACCGTGATGCGCAAGGACGAGGACGGCAGGACCTATCTGGTCACGCCGGTGGAGCGGGTCGGCATCCGGGTCGAGGACGCGCCGTTCGTCGCCGTCGAGGTCGACGTCTCCGGAGAAGGCGAGGGACAGGTCATGACCTTCCGCACCAATGTCGGCGACGTGGTCGAGGCGGGGCCGGAGCATCCCATCCGCTTCGTCGACGAGAAGGAGACGGGCGGACTGAAGCCCTACCTTCTGGTGCGGGGCCGGCTCGAGGCGCTGGTCGCCCGGCCGGTGATGTACGAACTCGTCGACCACGGCGAGGAAATCGAGATCGACGGGCGCGCCATGTTCGCAATCCGGTCGAAGGGCGAGGTTTTTCCGATCATGCCGGCGGCGGAACTGGAAAGACGGAGCCGCTGACGATGGACGCTGCGTCAATGACGGCCTATTCCGCCGCGGACTTCAGGCAGCGCGCGCTGCGCGAACAGGCGCCGCACTCCCTCGAGCTCGGGGACCATCTCTTTAACCCGTCGTTCGAGGACCTTATCGCGCGGGACCGCCTGCGCGACGCGGCGGTGCTCGTACCGGTGGTCGACCGGGGTGAGGAGGCGACGGTGCTCCTCACCAAGCGCACTGAAAAGCTGCGCAGCCATTCCGGACAGATCGCCTTTCCGGGCGGTCGTATCGATCCCGAGGACGCGACGCCGGAGCATGCGGCACTGAGGGAGGCGGAGGAAGAGATCGGGCTCGACGCCACGTTCATCGAGGTCATCGGCCGCATGCCCGATTACCTGACCGGAAGCGGCTATCGCATCGCACCGGTGCTTGCGACCGTGCGTCCCGGGTTCCTGCTGACGATCAATGAGGACGAGGTGGACGACGCCTTCGAAGTACCGCTTCGCTTCCTGATGGACCCGGCGAACCACCGACGTGAAAGCCGCATGTGGCAGGAGCGGGAGCGCTTCTTCTACACCATGCCGCACGGCGAGCGGTACATATGGGGCGTGACGGCGGGCATTCTGCGAACCCTCTACGAGAGACTCTACGCGTGAGCGAGCTATCCATTGCCGGCCGCGCGGAATGGCTCGCCGATCCCGCGCTGCAGACGCTGCTCGCGCTCCTGAATGAGGGTGGCGAGGAAGCGCGCATTGCCGGCGGAGCCGTGCGCAATACGCTGCTCGGCGAACCGGCCGGCGACATCGACATCGCCACTACTACGCTTCCCGACGAGACGATCGCTCGCGCGACGCGCGCCGGCTTCAAGGCGGTACCGACCGGCTACGAGCACGGGACGGTGACGGTGATCGCGGGCGGCGTGCCGCACGAGGTCACGACACTGCGCGCCGACGTCGAGACGTTCGGACGCAAGGCCAGGGTCCGCTTCGGTCGCGACTGGCGCCAGGACGCGGAACGGCGCGACTTCACCATGAACGCACTTTATGCGGACGCCGATGGCAGGGTCGTCGATCTCGTCGGCGGACTGGCCGACCTCGAGAGCCGCACGATCCGCTTCATTGGCGATGCCGAAGCGCGGATCCGCGAGGACTACCTGCGCATCCTGCGCTTCTTCCGCTTCTTCGCCCGCTATGGCTCGGGACGGCCGGATGCCGAGGGGCTGAAGGCATGCGCCAGGCTGAAAGAGGGCATCGACGGACTCTCGGCCGAGCGCGTCTGGGCGGAACTGAAGAAGCTGCTTTCGGCGCCCGATCCCTCGCGCGCGCTGTTGTGGATGCGGCAGTCGGGCGTCCTGACGCGGATCCTTCCCGAAAGCGAGAAATGGGGGATCGACTTCATCCACGGCCTGGTCACAGCCGAGCGCGATCTCGGATGGCCACCGGACCCCGCGCTGCGGCTCGCGGCAATCATTCCCCCCGACCCCGTTCGCGTCACCGCGATGGCGCAGCGGCTGCGGCTTTCCAATGCCGACCGCGACCGGCTCGTCGCATGGGCGGCGGCGCCCGGCATGAAGCCGGACATGTCGGAAAGCCAGTTGGCGAAGCTGGCCTATCGCACCGGCCGCGAGGGGCTTTCCGACCGGCTGACGCTCGCGCTGGCCGCCGCACGAGCCCGCGCGGTCGAGGACGACGGCGCACTGCGCGAGGCCGGAGGCTGGTATCGGCTGAAGAAATTCCTCGACGGCTGGGACGTGCCGAAATTTCCCGTCGCGGGAGCTGACCTGATCGCACTCGGCGTTCCGGCAGGACCTAAAATGGGGAATCTGCTGCGGGACCTGGAGGAAGGCTGGGTGGACGCCGGCTTCACGCCGGATCGGGATGGCCTGCTCGCTCAGGCAGAGACCCTCAAGGGCAACTACCTGTAGGACAAGCCGAATCCGTCGCGCCGACGCAGGACGGCCGGCATCACGCCGGCCGCCGGTGAAGCGTCTGGGGCGGGTGTTCAGGCGGCGTCGCGAACCTTTTCGATGCGGGACCGGATGGCATCGATCATGGATTCGCGGATGGTGTTCTCGCCGTGGTCCTGGCGCATGTGCTCGACCGCACGGCGCATGACCTCGGCCTCTTCCTCGTGGCGGGTGTGCCAGTCGCACCCCGGAACGAGGGTGCCGCAGTAATATTGTTTCATGACTTTCCTCCTCGGTTTCTCGAGTTTCTTATGGGCGGCACCACCATAACATGAGGTCGGCGGTTTTGTTGCCCGGGGCCGATCACGATTTCACCCGGTCGCGGTCCGTCTACGGCCACTTCACCATCGGCGGCATGGAGGACAGGATCGAGTTCACGTTGCCGCCCGTCTTGAGCCCGAAGGTCGTGCCCCGGTCGTATAGCAGGTTGTACTCGACGTAGCGGCCGCGCCGTACCAGTTGCTCGTCGCGTTCGGCCTCTGTCCATTCCTTGTCGAAGTTGCGCCGCACGAGTTCGGGATAGATCTCGGCGAAACTCGTGCCCACGTCCTGCGTGAAGGCAAAATCGGCATTCCAGCCGCCCTTTTCGGCGGGAGAGTGGAGCCAGTCGTAGAAGATGCCGCCGATGCCGCGCGCCTCGTTGCGGTGCGGCAGGAAGAAGTAGTCGTCGCACCAGCGCTTGTATTTGTCGTAGTCGGCGACGCGAGGGTTTCGATCGCAGGCCGCCTTCATCGCCGCGTGAAAGTCCACCGTGTCGCGATCCTCCTGCGTGCGGCGGCGGTCGAGCACCGGGGTCAGATCCGCGCCGCCGCCGAACCACTGGCGTGCCGTCACCACCATGCGGGTGTTCATGTGAACGGCCGGCACGTGCGGGTTCCAAGGGTGCGCGATCAGCGAGATGCCCGAGGCCCAGAACGTCGGGTTCTCCTCACCGCCGGGCATCTGCTTGCGGAATTCGGGCGAAAACTCGCCGTGGACCAGCGAAGTGTGCACGCCGGCCTTCTCGAAGACGCGGCCGTGCAGCATCGACATGGTCCCGCCGCCGCCCTCGCCCTCCTCGCGCAGCCAGGGCGTGCGTTCGAAGCGTCCCGGCGTCCGGTCGGAAAGTGGGCCTGCGACCTCGTCCTCCAGCCGTTCGAACAGGCCGCAGATGCGGTCGCGCAGTTCCTCGAACCAGGCCCTCGCGGCCACCTTCTTGGCTTCCAGGTCCGGCGGCATGTCGGCCGGGATCTCGGGGCGTTCCATTCGCGTCTCCGGTTGCAGCATCTCGCGTCGGCGCGGACATAGTCCCGGAGGCACCGTCCTCGCAACCCGTGGCGCGCGAATCGGCCAAGCCACAGAATCGACTCGCAATTTCGCCGAGCCGGCCATAGATTTCCATCTGGAAGCGAGGAGAGGTTCTGTGCGTACACCGCCAAGACCGCCGCTCGACGGGCTCAAGAAGCGGCTCGACCGTCACCGCAGGGAAGGCGCCCGCCTGCCGCGGGACGGCTTCATCCGCGAGACCTACGCCCTGCCGCGCACCGACGCGCGCGAAAAGGCGCGCGAATGGTTCGACCGCTGGCCCAAGCAGGCCTACTGGACGGCCATCGAAAGCTGGTGCGAGCGCCCCGAGGACGTCATCGAGTTCACGATGAGAAGGCTGCCGACGGCGGATTGACCTGCCTCACCGCTTCCCCCGCTGCCATCGCGACTGACATCGCCAGATTGAGGCTTCTGCCGCCGCCGGGCATCGGGATGAGAAGGCGTTCGTCGGCAGCCGCATGCACGTGGTCGGAAACGCCGGCCGACTCCCGGCCGAAGAGCAGGATGTCGCCTGGCCGGTAGTCGAAGCGCGTATAGGGCAAGGCGGCCTTGGTCGAAAACAGCAGCAACCGCCGCCCTTCCGCGCCTCGCCACGCCTCGAAGGCTTCCCAGTCGTCGTGGCGGATCAGCGCCGCCATCTCAAGATAGTCCATGCCTGCGCGCTTCAACGTCCGGTCCGACATGTCGAAGCCGGCCGGTCCGATCACGTCGATGGCGATGCCGAGGCAGGCGCCAAGGCGGAGGATCGCGCCGGTGTTGCCCGCGATGTCGGGCTGATAGAGCGCGATACGGATGCCGTCTTTCACGTCCACGATCCATTCCGTTGCGGAAGGGCAACACTTTTGGGGTGCCCGCCGCCCGTAGAATTGCAGCGGTAGCCAAGCCGCACGAATTGGTCTATGGGCTCATCCATCGTCAACCCCGAACCATGGAGGCAGGAATGGACATCATGTTGTTTGCATCTTCTTTCTGCCTGCGCGACAGGCGCCCGCTCTGACGGCGGCTTCGGAACGACGAACCTTCCCATAGACGGTTTTTTCATCGCCCGAATCCCTGCCGGAACACAGCTTCCGAACGCGAGAGAGTCCAGCGATGACGAAAAAACCTCCCTTGGGGCACAAAGCCCCTTCCGAACCGATTGCCACCGCTCCGGCGGGTAGCGTCGCTCACGCCCCCTTCGCGAAAGATCTGACGCCAGCTCTTGCCGCCGGGCTGTCAGCAGCCTTCAGGGCCGCTCTTGGCGGGGCTGGTCATCCAAACCATCTTGCTAACGGGAAGGGCGGCCCCACGAAGCCCGGCGCCGCAGTGGCGAAGGACTCGCGCGCGACTTCCAGACCAGCGGCCACCGGTCCGGTCCGAACCGGACCGCGGATAGGCCACAAGTGAGAAAGACGAGAGAAAAGACGATGTTCCGCTGGTTCGAAAGCCGTCTCGACCCGTTTCCCCCGGAGGAACCGCTGGAGCCGCCGAAGACGCTGGTCGCGTTCTGCCTGCACTACACGAAGGGATCGTGGCAGTGGCTGGCGCCCTCGGCGATCCTCATGGCACTGATCGCCATTACCGAAGTCTGGATGTTCTCGTTCGTCGGCAACATCGTCGACTGGCTGTCGGAACGGGATCGCGCAACCTTCCTCGAACAGGAAGGGATGAAGCTCGCCGGCATGGCGCTGATCGTGCTCGTCGCGCTGCCGCTGATGGTCTGGTTCCACTCTCTGCTGAACCAGCAGGTGCTCATGGGCAACTATCCCATGCGCATCCGCTGGCAGGTGCACCGCTACCTGCTCAAGCAGTCGATGACCTTCTATCAGGACGAGTTCGCCGGTCGTATCGCCACGAAGCTGATGCAGACGGCGCTCGCCGTGCGCGAATGCGTGATCAAGCTGATCGACGTGATGAATTACGTCATCGTCTACTTCACCGGTGTGCTCATCATCGTCGGTTCGGCCGACCTGAGGCTTGCCGCGCCCATCCTGGGATGGCTTATCGGCTACGTCCTCCTGATGCGCTATTTCGTTCCGCGCCTGGGCGAAGTGGCCGAAAGGCAGGCCGACGCCCGTTCCCTCATGACCGGCCGCGTCGTGGACAGCTACACCAACATCCAGACGGTGAAGCTGTTCTCGCATGCCCGCCGCGAGGCCGGGTATGCGCGGGAGGGCATGAAGGGCTTCCTCGACACCGTCTACGGCCAGATGCGGCTGGTGACCGGCCTCTACGGAATGCTCTACCTCCTGAACTCGCTCTGCCTGTTCCTTGTGGGGACGCTGGGCATCTGGCTCTGGCTTCAGGAGGCGGTGTCGATCGGCGCGGTGGCGGTGTCGCTGGCGCTCGTGCTTCGCCTCTGGGGCATGTCGCAATGGATCATGTGGGAGCTTTCGGCGCTGTTCGAGAACATCGGCACCGTGCAGGACGGCATCAACTCGATCTCGCTGCCGCGACTGGTGGAAGACCGGCACCAGGCGAAGGAACTTGTCGTCAAGCGCGGCGAGATCGTCTTCGACGGGGTCCGCTTCCACTACGGCAAGAAGAAGGGCGTCATTGAGGAACTCTCGCTGACCATTCGGCCGGGCGAGAAGGTCGGCGTAGTCGGCCGCTCGGGCGCCGGCAAGTCCACGCTGGTGAACCTGCTCCTGCGTTTCTACGACATCGAGAGCGGCCGCGTCCTGATTGATGGACAGGATATCTCGGAGGTTACGCAGGACAGCCTCAGGGCTAACATCGGCATGGTTACGCAGGACACCTCGCTGCTGCACCGCTCGGTGCGCGAGAACATCCTCTATGGCCGGCCGGACGCGACCGAGGAGATGATGCTGGAGGCCGCGCGCAAGGCCGAGACGCTAGACTTCGTCGCGACGCTCACCGATCCCAAGGGCCGAAAGGGCTTCGACGCCCATGTCGGCGAGCGCGGGGTGAAACTTTCGGGCGGACAGCGCCAAAGAATCGCCATAGCGCGCGTGATGCTGAAGGACGCGCCGATCCTCATCCTCGACGAGGCCACGTCGGCGCTCGATTCCGAGGTCGAGGCGGCCATCCAGGAAAACCTCTACCGGCTGATGGAGGGCAAGACGGTCATCGCCATCGCGCACCGGCTGTCCACCATCGCTGCGATGGACCGGCTCATCGTCATGGACAAGGGCGAGGTGATCGAAGAGGGCACGCACGAGGAACTGATCGCGCACAACGGGCTTTACGCCCAGTTGTGGGAGCGGCAGTCGGGGGGTTTCCTCGATCTCGAGACGGCAGAAGCGGCGGAATAGAAAAGGGGTGGCTGCCCGGACTGCGGGGGGCGGCCACCGGTTGGGCTGGCAACGGACAATGGCAATCACCAACGACGACGACACGGAAAATCGCCGCCTGCGCGACCGGCTCTGGAGCCGGGTGGAGGGCGTCGTCGATCCCTTTCACGACACTGACCGGGACGTGCTCCCCGAGGACGCCTGGCGGTTCATCCTCTATTTCGCCCGTCAGGCGAAGGGACCGTTCATCCTTCTCCTCATCATGGGCGGCCTGGTGGGCACGGTCGATGCGGGGCTATACTGGGCAATCGGCTGGCTGATCGACCTGCTCGACCAGTCTGATCCGGCAACACTCTTTGCCGACCACTGGCCCGAACTCGCCGGACTGCTCGTGCTCGTGCTGGTGGTGCGCGCGGCCGTGATGATCGGGTCGGCGGTCGTCGAGCAGCAGATCATCGTCCCCGGCTTTTTCGCCCTGGTGCGATGGCAGGCCTTCCGGCGCGTCATCGAGCAACCTTACGAGTTCTACCAGAACGACTTTGCCGGCCGCATCGCGCAGAAGATCATGCAGGGCGGCGAGGCGGTCGGCGATTTCATCGTCTCCGTGCTTCAGTCGGTCTGGTCCTTCCTGACCTTCCTGTTCCTGGCGACGACGCTGCTCGCGGCCCTCAATCCACTGATGGGCGTGGTGCTGGCGGTCTGGTGCGGCGGCTATGCGCTGATCATCCGCTACCTCCTGCCGGAACTCCGGAAGGCCGGCCGCGCCACCGCCGACCAGCGCTCCATCTTCAGCGGCCGGCTGGTCGATTCCTTCACCAACATCGTCGCGGTGAAACTGTTCGACAGCGGCCGGCGCGAGCACGCCTTCGTGCGCGAAGGGCTGGAAAACTTCTATCGGGCGGTCACGCGGCTGACCCGCAACATCACCACCGTGCGTTCCTGCGTCGCCATCCTCAACGGCCTGATGATGGCATCGATCGCGGCGATCGCGGTGACGAGTTGGACCCGGGGCGAGATATCGACGGGCGCCATCGCCGCCGCGCTGGGACTGGTGTTCAGGCTCAACAACATGTCGAGCTGGATGATGTTCAACATCAACGGCCTCATCCGCTCCTATGCCACGGTGCAGGACGCCACCGGGACGATCTCCGTCGAACCGGCCATCCGCGACGTGCCGGGCGCGGTCGCGGCGCCGCGCACAACGGGCGACATCCGGTTCGAGAACGTCACCTTCCATTATGGCAAGGGCGGCGGCGTCATCGAAAATCTGAACCTGCACATCCGGTCGGGCGAGAGGGTTGCGCTGGTCGGGCCGTCGGGCGCCGGCAAGACCACGATCGTCAACCTGCTCCTGCGGCTCTTCGACGTGGAGGGCGGGCGTATCCTGCTCGACGGGCAGGATATCCGCGGCCTGACCCAAGCCTCGCTGCGCGACCAGTTCGGCGTCGTCAGCCAGGAGCCGATGCTCATGCACCGCTCCATCCGCGACAACATCGCCTATGGCCGCCCGGGCGCGGCCGACGCGGAAATCGTTGAGGCGGCGAGGCGGGCGGCGGCCTATGACTTCATCAAGGACGTCTTGGATCCGAAGGGGCGCAAGGGTCTAAGCGCTTATGTCGGCGAGCGCGGCGTGAAGCTTTCGGGCGGTCAGCGCCAGCGCATCGCGATTGCGCGCATGATGCTGAAGAACGCGCCGGTGCTGATCCTCGACGAGGCGACCTCGGCCCTGGATTCGGAGATCGAGGCAGCGATCCAGGACAATCTCTACCGCATGATGGAGAACCGCACCGTCATCGCGGTCGCCCACCGGCTGTCCACGATCGCCGCACTTGACCGGCTCGTGATCCTGGATGGTGGGAGAATCGTCGAGGAAGGAAGCCATGGCGAGCTCCTCGCCCGCGACGGGCTCTACGCGCAGCTCTGGAAGCGCCAGTCCGGCGGCTTCCTGGCAGACCGGCTGGCGGCGGAATAGGTCTCGCTATGGCCGTCCGACTCCCCGCACTGCGGCAGTCCGATTCGATCTTCGACCCTCTTGCCGCCGAGATCATGGGCGAGAAGGCGGCTTCGCTCGGCCGCGCGGGCGAGAAGGTGGAACGGTCGCTTGCCGCCCTGCAGGCCCACGAAGGCTCGCCGGCCGACCGGGCGGCCGTTCTGCGAACGGCTACCCAGGCAGTGCACGCCTATTTTATCCAGCGGGAACTGTGCGGATTGCGACGCCACGACGACGTGATCCGCGAATATTGCATCCCGCGCGAAGTGCTGGTCAGGCTAGGGGCGCAATAGGGGAGGGCGCCGCCGTCACTTCGACATGTGGACGTAGCACGGCCCCACGATCTGCTGTTCTCCCGCGCCCTTGTATTTCTTCAGCGCCGCCTGACAACTCGCCATCGCCTTCTGCTCTGCTGCCTTCTGGCTGCCTGCGTTGATGGATATCCCGCAGACGTGGCCGGGTCCGGCCCAGTAATGGATCGTTGTGGCCGCGAAGGCGGAGTGGCCCGACGCGGCGATGTATTTCTTGTGGAGACCGGAGCATCCTCCAGTCATGTCGCGCATGTACATCACCTTGCGGCGAACGTCCCCTTCCTGGCCCGAAAGGTTGGCCGCCGAAGCCAGCGTCGGCGGCAGAAGCACGAGTGCGAACCCGAGTATGGCGGCAAGAGTTCCGGTTCGCTGCCCGATCATTGAACGTCCCCCCAATAGTGTCGTTGCGTCAACGCGGTCCAGTATACATACCCCCGGACAACAATCTAGAATAATGAGAAGCTATTCAAACTACCTGTGGTAACACTCGGCGCGACCGCAGACGATTGACCTGGAGGGGAGCCTTTGAAGGACATCCTCCAATCCGTCGATCACCGGGTTGGCGCCTTTCCTGGTGCGCAGCGGCACGACCATCTTCCGTCAGGTGCGGGGTTCGCATAGGGAAGGGCGAGCGGTCGCGGAATCCCGATGGTCTTCAGTTCGCCCACCTTCCTCTACGTCTTCCTGCCGGTCTTTCTGGTCATCTATTTCGCCGCGGGGTCGCTCGCGTGGCGAAACGCGGTGCTGATCGGCGCGAGCCTCTTGTTCTATGCCTGGGGCGAGCCGGTCTTCGTGTTCGTGCTCCTGGCTTCCATCGTCGTGAACTGGCGTCTGGGGCTGGCGATCTCCGGGTCTGCAGGCGCTGCTCGGCGGCGATGGCTGTCGCTGGGCATCGCTGCCAATCTGGTCATGCTGGGTGCCGCGAAGTATGCCGACATGGCGATGCTGACGCTCGGGACCCTGTTTCCTGCCTCCGGCGTCGCTCCGATCGGCATTCCGCTTCCGCTCGGTGTCTCCTTCTTCACCTTCCAGGCGATGTCCTATCTCGTCGACGTCTACCGCCGCGACGCCCGCGCCGAGCCCAGCCTGGCGAAGGTCGCGCTCTACATTTCCATGTTCCCGCAACTCGTCGCGGGCCCGATCGTGCGATACCGGACCGTCGCCGCACAGATGTCGCAGCGACGCACGACCCTCTGGCGCGCGGCCACCGGGGCACGCATCTTCGCGATCGGGCTGGCGCAGAAGGTCCTCATCGCCAACGAGGTCGGCATCTCCGCCGACATGGCCTTCTCCTTCGGCCCCGATCTCGACCTTCCGGAGGCATGGCTGGGTCTCGCCTCCTACACGCTGCAGATCTACTTCGATTTCGCCGGCTACTCGAACATGGCGATCGGGATCGGGCTCGCCCTCGGCTTCGGCTTTCCGCGAAATTTCGATATGCCGTATGCCTCCGGGTCAGTGACAGAGTTCTGGAGGCGCTGGCACATCAGCCTGTCACGCTGGTTTCGCGACTATCTCTACTTTCCTCTCGGAGGAAGTCGGGAAGGAGCCGCGCGGACCTATCTCAACCTGGTGATCGTCTTCCTGCTCTGCGGCCTCTGGCACGGAGCGGCTTGGACCTTCGTGGCATGGGGGGCCTGGCACGGCGCGCTTCTGGTGCTCGAGCGGGCATTCCTGTTGCGCATTCTGGCGCGCCTTCCCGCGCTCGCGCGCCACGTCTATCTCCTGCTCGTGGTGATGCTCGGCTGGGTCTTGTTCCGGGCGGATGGTTTCGCAGCGGCGACGACCTATTTCAGCGCGCTCGCGGGAGGCCAGGGCAACGGCCAGTTCGATCCCGATTTCGCCTCGCTTCTCACGCCCTACTGGTCGACGGTCTTCGTTCTTGGGGTTCTGCTGTCGACGGTCCGGATCCGACCGCTATTCGCCTCCCGCCGCCGGGACCGGGCGGTCACGCCCGTTGTCGCGGGAGCCCGTCGCCTCGCCAAGGACGTCGGCATCTGGCTGCTGCTCCTCTTCAGCATGGTGGGTATCGCGGGCGCCGGCAACAATCCGTTCCTCTACTTCAGGTTCTGAGCGATGCGGTTCCTCCACATCTGGTTCCTCGGCTGGATGGCCATCCTCCTGGCACTTCCCGCCGTCGGCCTCGCCTACAACACCTTACGGCTGATGGACGAGACGGCGGCGGACGTCGCTTCTGGCCAGGACATAGGGTTCGCGGGACGAATAGACCGCTTCGTCGCGACTCACTTCGGTCTGCGCAAGCAGATGGTCAACCTGAACCGCGACATGAAGAAGCTGTTCTCGGGAGGCTCGCGTCGCGTCGTGGAAGGCGCGGGCGGATGGCTCTTCATCACCGACCTCGACGTGCTCGGCCAGGCGACCGGCCAGCGCTACGACGTGGCCGCGCTGTCGGCGTTCGTGAACGTTGCGGACGAACTCCGGAGCATCCTCGGCGACCGGCCCCGCACCCTTTTGGTGGCGATCGCACCCAACAAGCACGTGATCTATCGCGAAAAGCTACCGGTCTGGGCGCGCGAGGCGCCGGTGCGCACTGAGCTGGACGCCCTGCACGACCGGCTCCGCGCGAGCGGGATCGATGCGGTTGACCTGAGGCCGGCCCTGAAGTCCTGGACAGCGGACCGTCTCGTCTACTGGAGAGGCGACACGCACTGGACAGCATTCGGCGCGGCGGTCGCGTTCAACGAGATCGTTCAAAGGGTCGGCCACTCCGGCGCGGCCGTCGATCTTGAGGCCGCCTTCGGTCCGCCTGTGCCCCTCGATCGCCGCGGCGACCTCGTCGCGATCCAGCAGTTGCAGGAGAAATTCGTCGAATTCCCCTCCCTGCCGACCGACCCTGGACTGTTCTCGGAAGCCCCCTTCGAACGCACTGTCCTGGACAAAGGCGGCAGCAACGAGATCTACAAGCTCCGTCCGCGCGACCCGTCCGACGCGCCGTCGCGGCGGCCGAAAGTCCTCGTCATCGGGGATTCCTTTTCGGCAAGCCTGCTCGGACCGCTCTTCATGCGGTTCGCGGCTGAATTCACATGGATGCCAAACCGACTCGGCGTCCCCGACCCCGATCTGATCCGCGCGATCGATCCCGACATCGTCATCCTTGAGGCCGTCGAACGTACCATCACGTCCTTCCAGCAGGTACCCGGCGCCTAGCCCGTGCACCGCGCGGCGGGACGCCGGTTGCAAGCTGCGCGGCCTCCCGCGACAAACTGCCCACCCGTCCCGCTATCATATGGACAAGCCAGGGCATGACGCCTAGAAACCAACGCCAATCGCCGGGGGATTCCGACCGGCCTGCGTAGCCGTGTCTGCGCAAGCATGGTCGAGGGTATGCCAGCAAAAAGCACACCACTCGGGCGAATTGGTGGCAAGAGGATCAAGGGCCCGTGAGCGCACACGACATCACCGAACCCAACCGCAGGGATTTCCTGTATGTTGCCACAGGAACCGCCGCGGTCGTCGGCGCCGGAGCGGTCGTATGGCCGTTCATCGACCAGATGCGCCCCGACGCCTCGACGCTCGCACTGGCCACGATCGAGGTCGACGTGTCGGCGATCGAGCCGGGAATGTCGATCACCGCGAAATGGCGCGGCAAGCCCATCTTCATCCGCAACCGCACGCCAGAGGAAATCGCGGCCGCCAAGGATGTGCCGCTGACGGAACTCAAGGATCCCATCGCGCGCAACGCCAATATCCCCGCCGATTCGCCTGCGACCGACGTCGCGCGCTCGGCCGGCGAGAGCATGGAGAACTGGATCGTGATGGTCGGCTCCTGCACCCATCTCGGCTGCGTGCCGCTCGGCCAGGCGGGCGATTTCGGCGGCTGGTTCTGCCCTTGCCACGGGTCGCACTACGATACGGCGGGACGCATCCGCAAAGGCCCGGCGCCTCAGAATCTGGCGGTGCCGACATTCGAATTCATATCCGACGCCACGATCCGGATCGGCTGAGTTTAAGGGGACGACTGATATGGCCGGTGGACACTCTGCCTACACCCCGAATACCGGGTTCGAGCGCTGGATAGACAAGCGCATGCCCCTGCCGCGACTGATGTACGACAGCTTCGTGGCCTATCCCGTTCCGCGCAACCTGAACTACGCCTACACATTCGGCGGCATCCTCTCCATCATGCTGGTGTCGCAGATCCTCACCGGCGTGGTGCTTGCAATGCACTACACCGCCGATACGACGCTCGCCTTCAATTCGGTCGAGAAGATCATGCGCGACGTCAATTCGGGATGGCTGCTGCGCTACCTGCACGCCAACGGCGCCTCGTTCTTCTTCATCGCCGTCTACATCCACATCTTCCGCGGCCTCTATTACGGCTCCTACAAGGCCCCGCGCGAGCTTCTGTGGATCCTCGGCTGCATCATCTATCTTCTGATGATGGCGACGGGCTTCATGGGCTACGTGCTCCCCTGGGGTCAGATGAGTTTCTGGGGCGCCACCGTCATCACCGGCTTCTTCACCGCCATCCCGCTGGTTGGCGAGTGGATCCAGCAGCTGCTGCTGGGCGGCTTCGCGGTCGACAACCCGACGCTCAACCGCTTCTATTCACTGCACTACCTGCTGCCCTTCATGATCGCGGGCGTGGTCGTGCTGCATGTCTGGGCGCTGCATGTCACCGGCCAAACCAATCCGACCGGCATCGAGGTCAAGGAGAAGACCGATACGGTCGCCTTCACGCCATACGCGACCATCAAGGACGCGTTCGCGATGATCGTGTTCCTCGCGGTGTTCGCCTATTTCGTCTTCTACATCCCTAACTTCCTCGGCCATCCCGACAACTACGTCGTTGCCGATCCGCTGAAGACGCCGGCGCATATCGTTCCTGAATGGTACTACCTGCCGTTCTATGCCATCCTGCGCGCCATCACCTTCAACATCGGGCCGATCGACTCCAAGCTCGGCGGCGTGCTCGCCATGTTCGGCTCGATCGCGGTCCTGTTCTTCGTGCCGTGGCTCGACACCTCGAAGGTGCGCTCGGCGGTCTACCGGCCGTGGTACAAGCTGTTCTTCTGGCTCTTCGTCATCAATGCCATCTTCCTCGGCTGGCTGGGCTCGCGCCCGGCGGAAGGCAGCTACGTGATCATGTCGCAGATCGCCACGTTCTACTACTTCGCCTTCTTCATCATCATCATGCCGGTCCTCGGCCTGATCGAAACGCCGCGAAGGCTGCCGAACTCGATCACCGAGGCGGTGCTTGCCAAGACCAAGGGAAGCGCGACCGCCACACCGGAAGGTGCCGCCGCGGCGCCCGAGAACCGCTGAGCCGGACCACCGTGAATCCTGAAAGGACTTTTGGAATGAAGAAGATTCTCGGCGGTCTGGCAGCCATCGGAGTTGCCCTCGGCATGGCCTCCGGCGTCGCCCTGGCACAGGCAGACCATGCCAGCGTGGCGGAGCCGACGCACTTCCCGATCCTGAAGCCGCACCAACTCGACTGGTCCTTCGACGGGCCGTTCGGCACCTACGACAAGGGCCAACTCCAGCGCGGGCTCAAGGTGTACCGGGAGGTCTGCTCGGCGTGTCACAGCATGAACCTCGTCGCTTTCCGCACGCTCGAGCATCTCGGCTATTCCGAGGAGCAGGTGAAGGTGCTGGCAGCCGAATACACCGTCACCGACGGCCCGAACGCGGACGGCGACATGTTCGAACGGGCGGCAGTTCCGTCGGATTATTTCCCCTCACCGTTCCCCAACACCCAGGCGGCGGCCGCGTCCAATGGCGGAGCGGCTCCGCCCGACTTCTCGCTGCTGGCAAAGGCGCGTGTCGTCGAGCGCGGGTTCCCCACCTTCGTTTTCGACGTCTTCACGCAGTATGCCGAGGGCGGGCCGGACTACGTCTATTCGCTCCTGACCGGCTACGATCACGAGCCGCCCGAAGGCATGGAGATCCCCGAGGGCACCTACTACAACCCCTACTTCATCGCCGGAAAATCTCTCGCGATGGCGCCGCCGCTGTCCGACGACGTCGTCACCTATGACGACGGGGCGCCCCAGACGGTCGACCAGTATTCCCGGGACGTCGCCGCTTTCATGATGTGGGCCGCCGAGCCGCATCTGGAAGACCGCAAGCGCACCGGCTTCCGGGTCATGATCTTCCTCGTCATCTTCGCCGGCCTGGTTTATTTGACCAAGCGCAAGGTCTGGCACCAACTCGCGCACTGATTTATCCCGGCGCGCGAATTCCACGAAGGGCGTCCGTGAGGGCGCCCTTGTCATTTCGCAAGCCGGGGCCGAGGATAATCCTATCCGGACGGACCGTCGGCCCGGACGTCGAACCGCAACGGATCCCCACATGAAGACCTCCCTCGAAGACACGCTGCTTGCGGCGATCCGCACAATCCCGGACTACCCGAAGCCGGGCATCCTGTTCCGCGACATCACGACCCTTCTCGGCAATGCGCGCGCTTTCCGTCGCGCGGTCGACGAACTCGTGCATCCCTATGCCGGCACCAAGATCGACAAGATCGCCGGCATCGAGGCGCGTGGCTTCATCCTCGGCGGCGCCATCGCGCACCAGCTTTCGGCCGGCTTCATCCCGATCCGCAAGAAGGGCAAGCTGCCGCACGACACCGTGCGCGTCGCCTACAGCCTCGAATACGGCGTCGACGAAATGGAGATGCACAAGGACGCGGTGAAGGAGGGCGAGAAGGTCATTCTGGTCGACGATCTGATCGCCACAGGGGGAACCGCGGAAGGCGCCACGCGCCTGCTCAGGCAGATGGGCGCCGACATCGTCGCCGCCTGCTTCGTCATCGACCTGCCCGATCTGGGCGGGCGCGCAAAGCTCGAGGCGCTCGGCGTGGAGGTGCGCACGCTGATCGCCTTCTCGGGGCACTGAATCCCACCCCGCGCCAAAAGACTTCCGGACCCGTCCAGCCGACAGCGTCTTGCGCAGGCCGGCCCGGTCGCCTCGGTTCTCCGATTTGCATTCCCGGCGCTGCCGCCTAAGTTTCCGGTGATCGATCCCATGCCCTAGACGGCGAGGCACGACCTCCCGACAGGCCATAGCCAGAGCGAAGCGGAATGACGGAAAGACGAGAAGCAAATGTGACGCCGCTGCGGCCGCGCGGCAAATGTCCCGAATGCGGCAAGCTCTCAGCCCGGCAGTCTTTCCCGTTCTGCTCGCAGCGCTGCAAGGACGTCGACCTGAACCGGTGGCTGTCCGGGCGCTACGTCATTCCTGGCGAGCCGCTGGACGGGCAGAACGACGACGAGGATCGCGGCTGACCGGACGCCGTCCGGCGGCCGCCGGTGGCTGTCTCGGACGCGTCCAGCAGCCTCTTTTTCACCGGGGAAGCGGCGTCTGCCGGCGCCCCAGGCGTTCGTTCCGGGCCTATCAGGCCAACTCCTTCCGGACAGGCGCCATCCTCGCCGTGGGCCGGGTTCGCGAGCTTTTTCCGATTGTCCGATTTCTGTCACGAGGGCGCTGGACAGGGGGGAATCCCGTGCTATAACCCACGCGCTTTCGGGCTAATGCCCGACGATGCCGCGGCGGTCTACGACGGTCCGTCATCATGCCCAGGTAGCTCAGTTGGTAGAGCATGCGACTGAAAATCGCAGTGTCGGTGGTTCGATTCCGCCCCTGGGCACCACTCCCCCTTCTCCCCTCTGAACATATCTGAAAGTAACCCTTGCTTTTAAACGAGTTCTGTTTCGCCAACTGACCATGGCTGAACATGGCATCCCCTTGCCTCGCACGAGAATGGGGGTATCCGTATGGGGGTATCTTGCAGTCCACGGGAGGCAATACCCCGCGATGCCCTCTCCGAATTCAGTGTTCGCAACGCCAAGCCTCGGGAAGCACATTCCAGTTGCCTGCATGTTACGGCGAGCCCAGCGGCGGCGGGAGCAGTGCACGTGGGAAGATGCACACTGGCTGTCTTCGTAGTCACACTGGCTTGCAGGCCAGTCTGATCCATTCGCCGCCGATTGTTTCGGCCGATTGATCGGATTGGACATCAAACTGCTCGGCCCATTCGGCCCGCGTCTTCTCGTCCCTGATCGCGGCAAGTGCGACTTTTCGCCTTGTAGGCTGACTGTGGCTACGGCGCAGTCATCTGCAAATGGTCTCGCCTGTTCATGTCATCATGCCGATCTCTGTCAGAAATTCCACTTGTACAGAGTGTCCCGCTTTACGGAGCCATCTCTGTCAGATCGTCCGAATTCCGCTTTGCATACATGATTGATTTGTCCTCATGCAGGGGGACGCTTCCCCCTAGGGCAGCAGATAGTCTGCTTGGGGGAGAGGCACACGTGTCCAACAGAGCGGCCGAAGCTCAACCACGGATGCAGTGGGCCTTTTTCAGCAGAGTTCCGCTATTCATGAGGGAGTGAGATGAAAGCGAGCAAATGGATCGTTTGCGCCGGCGTTGCCGGCGTATTGTCAGCCGTGGCGAGTGTGTCGGCGGCTCAGGCGGTGGAGCTTCGGTATGCAACCGGCTTCGCTCCGAACTCGACCGGCGCCAAAGCGGCCGACGTGTATGCGGAAAAGGCCAAGGAGTACTCGGGCGGCGACATCGACATGAAGGTCTTCGCGCAGTCCCTCTTGAGCTTCTCCGAAATGTCTCCGGGCGTGCGCGACGGCATCGCCGATATAGGCATGGTGCTGTTCCCGTACTTTCCGGCCGAGTTTCCGAATTCGACCATGGTTTCCGAGATGACCATGCTGTTCTCACTGCATGACACCAACAACCGCGGCGGCCTAGCCTGGCATGGCGCGCTCGTCGAATACATCATGCTGAACTGCGACAAATGCCGCGGTGAGATCAAGGCGCAGAACCAGGTGTTCACGTCGACCTCATCCACCGAGTACATGCTGATGTGCATCAAGCCGATCGAGAAGGCGCAGGACATGCAGGGCGTGCGCATCCGCGCGCCGGGGGCGCACTGGACCCGCTGGGCCCAGTCGCTCGGCGCGGTCTCCGTCTCGATCCCGCAAAACGAGATTTTCGAGGGCTTGAGCCAGGGCCTTCTCGACTGCTCGCTGAACGGTGCGGCCGAACTCGTCGACCTCGGCCTGATGGACGTCGTCAAGTACGTCATTCGCGACGTGCCCGGCGGCGGCTTCGGCGGTACCGCCCAGTCGAACGTCAACCTCGACGTCTGGACCGGCCTCTCGCCGGAGCAGCGCCTGAACCTGCTCAAGGCGAGCAACTATCACGGCGCCCTGAACTCCTGGAACTACAACGTCAATAACCAGGCGGCGCTGGCCAAGGCCGAAGAACGCGGGATCGACGTCATCGAGCCGGCGCAGGAGTTCATCGACGCGACCCGTGCCTTCACGCAGGAGGACCTTCAGACGATCGCCAAGAGTTACGCCGAGAAGTACCAACTGGAGGGTACCGACGAGGCGATCGCGAAGATGCAGGAACTCTTCGAGAAATGGGTTGGGCTGGTGCAGGACATCGACAGTGCCGACGCCTTCGCGGACCTGGTCTGGAACGAGGCCGTCTCCAAGGTGGACGTCGCTTCGTACGGTCAATGATCTCGGCGAAAGCGAAGAAGGAAGCGGCCACCGTCGGCCGCTTTTTTCTTCGCGCGGCTTCGGCAACGTGGAGGGGACGATGTTCAATCTCGGAAAGGCAATATCCCGAGCCATAAGCTTCATCTCGAACATCGGAGCGATTTTCATCATCGTCATGATGCTGCACATCACCGCTGATGTCGTGATGCGGTATTTCTTCAAATCCTCGGTCGACGGAACGATCGAGATCGTCACGAACTACTACATGATCATCATAGGGTTTCTCACCCTGTGCTTCACCGAGGAGAAGAACCGGAACATCTCGGTCGAACTCGTGACCGACCAGATGCCGGTATGGCTGCAGCGCCATCTGGAAGCGTTTTCCTACCTCCTGTCGATCATCGTGTTCGGATTCCTGACGGTCAGGACCTTTTTCGAAGCCCAGAAGAAGCAGGCGATCGGCGCCTTTGTCACCCAGGGCACCTCCGACATCATCATATGGCCGGCATACTACGTCATCCCCGTGGGATGCGTTCTCGTCCTGGTTGTCCTGCTCTACAAGTTGGCCTGCTACGTGACGGGTTCGCCGTCGGGCCTGAACGAGAGCCTGGTCGATACGCTGCCCGAGAGAGCAGGGGCGTCGACATGAGCGGCGTGCAGATCGGCTTCGCGGGACTTGCGGTCCTGCTCCTGCTGCTGGCCATTCGGGTGCCGATCGGAATCGCGCTGATCGGCGTTTCGTTCAGCGGCATCTGGGCTCTCGTAGGCTGGAATGTCGCCTGGGGATCCATCGGGATCATTCCGTACCAGTTCTCGGCCAACTGGGTGCTGAGCTCGATCCCGATGTTCCTTCTGCTCGGCTTCGTGTCCTACCATGCGCAGCTGACGAAAGGGCTCTTCGACGCCGCGCGGGTGTGGCTGGCGCGGCTGCCCGGAGGGCTCGCCATCTCGGCGGTCATCGGCAGCTCCGGCTTTGCCGCCGTGTGCGGCTCCTCCGTCGCGTGTTCGGCCGCCATGGGCCGCATCGCCGTGCCGGAGATGCTGAAGAGCAAGTACCATCCGGAACTTGCCACCGGCACGGTGGCGGTGGCGGGGACCATCGGAGCGCTCATCCCGCCATCGATCCTGATGATCCTCTACGGGGTTATCGCCCGCCAGTCGGTGCCGCAACTCTTCATCGCCGGCTTTGCCATCGGCATCCTGTCCGCCATCGCCTACATCCTGGTGATCGTGATCCGGGTGAAGCTCAATCCTGCGCTCGCGCCCTCCGTCTCCACGAGCATAGGACGCGCGGAGAAATGGCGGGCCCTCGGCGACACCTGGCCGATCCTCCTCGTGATGCTCGGCATCTTCGCCGGTATCTTCGGCGGCGTCTTCACCGCGACAGAAGCGGGCGGGCTCGGCGCGTCGATGGCATGCGTGGTGGGTCTGGCGAAACGTACGCTCAATTGGCAGCGGTTCCGCCTCGCCGCGGTCGAAACGCTCATAACCACCAGCGCGCTCATCATCATCGGCGTGGGCGCCAGCCTGTTCGCCCGGTTCCTCGCCCTGTCCGGCGTCGGCAGCGTGATCTCGGATGCCGTGCTCGGGGTCAGCGACAGCAACCTGGTCATCGTGCTGCTGATCGTTCTCGTCTATCTGGTGCTTGGCTGCTTCCTGGAGCCGCTCGGAGCGCTGCTGTTGACGATGCCGATCGTCCTGCCGATCATCGAGAGCGGCGGCCACAACATGATCTGGTTTGGCGTCCTGCTCGTAAAGCTGCTCGAGATCGGCATGATCACGCCGCCGGTCGGCATGAACATCTTCGTCATCAAGGGCGTCGTCGGCAACACGGTATCGCTGACCTCGATCTTCCGGGGTGTCCTGTGGTTCCTCGTGGCGGATGTCATTCTTGTGCTGTTGATGGTCTTCTTCCCCGAGATCACCCTCTTCCCGCTTCGCTTCCTGTCGGGCGGCTGAACCTCCCCGCATAGCCGTCGATGCGTTCATCGGCGGCCCGTGCCGCTCCTTCTCTCTGATCGGCGAGGGAGAGCTTTTGCCGACGCACCGTGGCGCTCGCGACGTTGCCGCTCCATCCCCGCGCATTGGGGTGGTCCGATCGGGTCGGCCGGGCGTCAATATGCGAGATCTCCAAATGCATACATGACGATGTTACTGCTTTCCTCCTTCTGTCCCTTCGCCGGGGGATGCGAGAGGAGGTTGGTTATCGATAGAAAAGGACCGGAAAATGGTTCAGTTCCGGAAACTGGTCACGCTATGGGCATCGACTCGATAACTTTTCGGCTTGCGCCAAAGACGATGACCGATAGCAGACAGCATACATCATTCGTCGCGTTCCGGCGCGCACGGCGTCGCTGATGGACGGCAGTCTCTCCCCCGAACACGACAGCTTCCGGCAGGAGGTCCGCGCCTTCCTGCGCGGCGCCCTGACGCCGGACGTCGTCCGGCGCAGCATGCGGCAGACTGGCGTGGCGGCGGAGCGTGATCTGGGAATCTGGTGGCACGGGGTGCTTCACGAGAAGGGCTGGATCGCACCCGGTTGGCCCAAGGAGCATGGCGGCTGCGGATGGGATGTCGTGCAGCGTCACATCTGGGAGGAAGAATGCGCACGAGCCCGCGCGCCGCAACTCTTCCTCGCGGGGCTGCAACTCTGCGGCCCCGTGCTCATGGAATTCGGAACGAATGCGCAGAAGGAGTACTTCCTTCCCCGCATCCTGTCGGGCGAGCATTACTGGTGTCAGGGTTTTTCCGAGCCCGGCGCCGGTTCCGACCTGGCGGCGCTGAGGACGCGGGCGGTCCGCGACGGAGACCACTACGTCGTCACCGGATCCAAGATCTGGACCACCCACGCGCACAACGCCAACTGGATCTTTCTTCTGGCGCGCACGTCGACCGAAGGCAGGCCGCAGGCGGGGATCAGCTTCTTCCTGTCGCCCATGGACGCTCCGGGAATAACCGTCCAGCCGATCCTGTCCATGTCCGGCGAGCATGAGGTCAACGAGGTCTTCTTCGACGAACTGCGGATACCCGCCGAGAACCGGGTCGGGGACGAAAACCAGGGCTGGGCCATTGCCAAGTACCTCCTGGAACATGAGCGGGGCGGGAGCTATGCCGCGCTGGCCCGCGCGTTCCTCGACGAAGCCCGGTCCGCCGCCGAAATCTCCGATCCATTAAACGGAGTCCGGTTGTGGGACGATCCGATGTTCCGGCGCCGCTTCGCGGAACTCGATATCCGGGTCACTGCGCAAGGCTGGACGGAGAAGCGCGTCATTGCCGGTCTCGCGCTCGGCCACGGTGCGGGCAGCGTGATGTCGTCGGTGTTGAAGCTTCACGGGTCCGAAGTGCAGCAGGCCGCGACGGAACTCGCCATGCAGGCGCTGGGCGAACTTGCAATTCCCGACCAGCGCGCAGCGCTAGCGCCCGGAAGCGACGTTCCCCCGGTGGGACCCGAGTTCGGCATGCGCGCGACCGCCCGCTACCTCAACGATCGCGCCCGTTCGATCTACGGGGGTTCCAACGAGATCCAGCGCAACATCATCGCCAGGCTGATCCTGGAGGAGCACCGGGCATGAAACAGCCGGCTTTGCTCCAGTATCGAACGCACCGCCGAACAGGAAAGGCCGCCCATGCGCACGTTTGAATCGCCCTACGAAATTCGCGACGTGATCGGAGAACGGCTCGGCTCAAGCGACTGGCTGACGGTCACGCAATCGATGATCGACGACTTTGCCAATGCGACGGGGGATCGGCAGTGGATCCATGTCGACGTCGAGCGTGCGCGGCGGGAGTCTCCCGAAGGCACGACGATCGCTCACGGCTATCTCGTGATGTCGCTGATCGGCGTCCTCCAGCCGACGCTCTACACGGTGAAGGCGCAGCGCACCATCAACTACGGCATCAACAAGCTGCGGTTTCTCAAGGCGGTTCCCGCCGGCGCGCGCATCCGTTCCAGCGAGACTATTCGCGCCGTCGAGGAAGGCTCGGGCGGGCTGCGGGTGTCGTCGGAACTGACGATCGAGCTCGACGGCGCCGACAAGCCGGCCTTGGTGGCCGAAATCGTGTTCGTCTACTTCCCGTAGCCCCCGGCGCGGGTTCGCCTTGCACAGCGGAGATAAGAGAGTGGAATCTTCGATGACCGAGATCGAAAGTGGGCCGGCGGCGAGAGGCCGCCTGCGGACGCTTGGAAGCCTCATCGACTTCCACGCGGCCCGGCGGCCGGACAAGGTCGCCATCCACTTCGACGGCAAGACACTCACCTACCGACAATGGCAGATGCGATCGAACCGGATCGCGAATGCATTACTGGCGACCGGATCTCCCCGGCAGGCGCGCATCGCCTATCTCGGCAAGAACGATTCGCGGTATTTCGAGGCCCTGATCGGATGCGGCAAGGCGGGCATGGTCCTCGCGCCCATCAGCTGGCGCCTGGCCTTGCCGGAGATCCTGTTCCTGCTCGATGATTTCGATACCGAATGCCTGATCATCGACAGGGATTTCCTACACTACCTCGACCAGATTCGGGCGGCACGGCCATCCTTCCGCAAAGTGGTCGTCATCGACGGGGAGGCACCCGACACCGAACCGTTCGACGCGTGGCGCGACCGGCATGCGGATTCCGACCCCGCACTCGACCTTTCGGGCGACGAGGTGGTCGCCCAGCTCCACACATCCGGCACGACCGGCCGTCCGAAGGGCGCGATGCTGACGCATGGGAACTTGCTGTGGAGTGCGCGGCACGCGGAGAGCGGAGAACTGACCGCCTGGGGCGAAGAGGACCTGTCGCTCGTGCCGCTGCCGCTCTTCCACAGCGGCGGAACCTGCTGGGCTATGTACGCGATCTATGTGGGCGGCGGTATCTACATCACCCGCGAGGCCGGTCCGGATCACGTTCTGGCGGCACTAGCCTCCGCGCCAATCACCAAGGCCGGCCTGGTCCCCGCTCTCATCCAGATGGTCCTCAACGATCCGAAGTTCGACCGGAGCAACATCGGATCGCTGCAGACGATCGGCTATGGCGGGTCTCCGATCACCGTCGATCTGCTGCGCCGCGGCATCCAGGAACTCGGCTGCGGTTTCATCCAGATGTTCGGCATGACCGAGACGTCCACCATGGGCACGACGCTCCTGCCGGAAGATCACGATTTCAATCGCCCGCACCTTCTGACCTCGTGCGGAAAGCCTCTGCACGACATGTCGATCAGGATCGTCGACGGCGACGGCCGCGAGCTTCCCAACGGACAGACGGGAGAAATCCTGCTGCGGTGCGGCTCGGTCATGAAAGGCTACTACGGAAAGCCGGAAGCAACCGCCGAAGTGCTCGTGGACGGATGGTACCATTCGGGCGACGCCGGCTATCTCGATGAAGAGGGCTATCTCTACGTTCGCGACCGCATCAAGGACATGATCATCTCCGGCGGCGAGAACATCTATCCCGCCGAGGTGGAAACGGCGCTCGCCTCGCACCCGGCCGTGCTGGAGGTGGGCGTCATCGGGGTCCCGTCGGTCAAATGGGGCGAAGACGTCAAGGCATTCGTCGTGCTGCGCAAGGGGCATCACGCCGGCGCAGAGGAACTCATCGCCTTCACGAAGACGCGCATCGCCTCGTTCAAGGCGCCGAAGTCGATCGAGTTCATCGACGCCCTGCCGCGCAATGCCTCCGGCAAGATCCTGAAGCGGGAGATGCGCGCGCCTTACTGGGACAGGGCGGCCGACGCGCGGCAGGTGGCCGGAACGTGAACTTCGATCTCTCGCCCGAACAGGCGATGCTGGCCGATACCCTGTCGGCCTTTCTCGAGCGGAATTGGGACGAGGCGGCGCATGCGGCCGGCGAGGCCATCGACATCGTGCGTTACCGGGACTTCTGGCGCAGGCTCTGCGAGGAACTCGGACTCGCCGCATTGATGATCCCGACCCACGGCGGAGGACTCGGAGGGGGCGCCGTCGAAACGATGATCGTCATGCAGGCCTTCGGGAAGGCCCTCGTGCATGGTCCCTATCTCTCGACCATTGTTCTGGCCGGCAACACGCTGGCCGCCGCCGGCGGCGACGAAGTCCGGTCGATCCTGGGCGGGATCATGGCCGGCGACGTGACGGTCGCTCTCGCGCACAACGAAGGATCGACACGCTTCGATCTGGCATCCGCCGGGACCGCCGCCCGGCGAGACGGCACCGTGTTCAAACTGAGCGGCACCAAGTCCGTCGTGCTCCAGGCACCGGTGGCCAGCCATTTCTTGGTGACCGGCGGCGTCGAGGGGGGCGGTGTCTCGCTTTTTCTGGTTCCGGCCGATGCCAGCGGCGTGACGATGGAACCCTGGCGGAGCGTCGACGGACAGCCCGCCGGGACGGTGTGCTTCGACGGCGCGACGGCGCTCTTCATGGTGGGCGGCGAAGGGGAGGGGGCTGCCGTGCTCTCGCCATGGATCGACCATGCGATCCTCGCCCAGTGCGCTGAGGCCGTCGGCATTATCGAAGCACTGATCTCCCACACCGCCGCCTACCTCGTCCAGCGTCGTCAGTTCGGGCAGCCGCTCAGCGCCTTTCAGGCTCTTCAACACCGCCTCGCCGACATGGTGGTGCTGCGGGAACAGGCCAGATCCATGCTCTACATGGCCGTGCTCACCGACGATCCGGCGCGACGAAAGTCGTCCGTCTCCGCCGTGAAGATCCTCATCGATCGCGCGCTTCGCCATGTGAGCCAGCAGGCGGTGCAACTTCATGGCGGGATGGGTATAACCGACGAATTGCGGATCGGCCGCTATTTCAAGCGAGGTCTGGTCATCTGCGCGAGCTTCGGCAGTGAGGACGAACACTTCCGCAGATACGACGCCGAAATGCTGACCGCCTGAGATGGCCGGAGGGAGCGAATGATCGACACGCCGGTAGCGTATTCGGCAGCGGAAGGGATCGCGACCATCCGGCTCAACCGGCCCGACAAGCTGAACGCGGTCAATGCTGGAATGATAACCGCACTGATCGCAGCGATCGACCGAGCGGAGGCGGATGATGCGGTGGGTGCGATCATCGTTGCGGGCAACGGGAAACACTTCTGCGCGGGCGCCGACATGTCGTCCGGCGATCGGACGTTCGACTACGAAAGCCTCGGCGGCCAGCCCGGCGCGTCGCCGATCCAGCCCGACGGCACGATCGATTACGGCAATCCGGCGGTGCGCGACGGCGCCGGCCTGCTGACGCTTCGGCTGTACCGCTGCCTGAAACCGGTCATCGGCGCCATCCATGGCGCCGCCGTCGGGGTCGGGGTCACCATGACGCTCGCCATGGACGTCAGGATCGCCACCGAAGACGCCCGTTTCGGGTTCGTCTTCACACGACGCGGCATCGTTCCGGAAGGAGCATCGACATGGTTCCTCCCGAGGATCGTCGGACTGCCGACCGCCCTCGACTGGTGCCTGAGCGGCCGCGTCTTTCAGGCGCAAGAGGCGCTGGAGCGAGGTCTCGTGCGCTCGCTCCATCATCCGGACGACCTCATCGGAGCGGCGACTGCCTTTGCGCGCGAGCTCGTCGACAACACGTCGCCGGTTTCCGTAGCCCTCACGCGCCAGATGTTGTGGCGCATGGCCGGTTCAGATCACCCGATGGAAGCCCACAGGCTCGACAGCCGCGGCGTTTACGCGCGCGGGCGAACCGACGATGCCAGGGAAGGCGTCGCGAGCTTTCTCGAGAAGCGCGCACCGCGCTTTCCCGGGCGCGTGTCGCGTGACATGCCGGACTTCTTTCCATGGTGGAAGGAGCGGGACTACGACTGAGCCGATTCGGCGCGAAGCAGGCTATACCGCACGAGCGGTCAGCGATTCAGGCCAGTTCGGAAGGCAGGCCGGCGAAACGCTTCTGGTGATACGCGATGTCGCCCAAAAAGGTCTCGGCCATGACGAGCCGCTTGAAGTAGTGGCCGACGGGAAGTTCGTCGGTCATGCCCATGCCTCCGTGGATCTGGATGGCGCTGCGGCCGACGACGCGGGCGGATTTCCCCATCTGGACCTTCGCGGCCGATGCCGCCCGCGCCCGTGCAACCGGATCGTCGCCGGGAACGCCCGCCACCGCGTGCAGCAGCAGGGCACGCGCGCATTCGATCTGGACCCGCATGTCCACGAGGCGGTGCTGGATCACCTGGAAGTCGCCGATCGCCTGTCCGAACTGCTTTCGGGCCTTTGCGTAGTGGCGCGTCATCTCGAAGAGCGCCTCCATGGCCCCGAGGGCTTCGGCGCACAGATATAGGATTGCCTCGTCGAGGCAGCGTTCGAGCGGGTGGAAGGCGCCACCGTCGTCGCCGATCAGGGCCTCCGCTACCACGCCTTCGAGAACGATGTCGGACGCCCGGCGATCGTCCACCGTCGTGTAGGAGCGCAGGGAGAGGCCTTCGGCGGCTGGGTCGACAAGGAAGAGGCCGAGGCCGTGCCTGTCCGCGGTCTCTCCCGACGTTCGCGCCAGCACGAGGATGCGCTCCGCGGCATGGGCATCGAGCACGAGTATCTTCTCTCCCGAGAGTATCCACCGCGATGCCCGCCTTCGGGCGAATGTGGCGACGTGGTTCAGGTCGAAGCGGGACGCAGTCTCGGCGAAGGCAAGGGCGAGCCTTGCTTCTCCTGCTGCCATGCGCGGCAGCCATTCCGCTTTCTGTGCCTCGGAGCCGGCGTGCAGCATAAGCGACCCGGCGAGCACCGAGGAGGCGAGGTAGGGCTCGTTCACGAGATGGCGGCCGAATGCCTTGCCAATGAGCATCCGTTCGACGGCGCCGAAGCCGAGCCCGCCGAATTCCTCCGGAATGCCGATGCCCAGCCAGCCCATCTCCGCGAAGGTGTGCCAGTTCGCCCCGTCGAATCCGTGATCGCTGGCGGCGAGCCGGCGCCACCGTTCGAAGCCGTAGTTCCGGGACAGCCAGCCTTCGAGGCTTTCCTTGAGCAGCACCTGCTCTTCGTCCAGACGGTAATCCATGATGAGCCTCAGTTGGCGTGGATCATCTTGGCGATGATGTTCTGCTGGGTCTCGGTCGTCCCGCCGTAGATCGTCGCGGCGCGCAGGAAGAGGAACTCCTCCATCTTGCCCTGGGAGATTTCCGGCGCGGAAGGCGAATGTTGCGAACCGTCCTGCCGGCTCTCGTAGGCCAGTCCGGAGTAGCCCATCGCTTCGATGGAAAGCTCCGTCACGGCCTGGATGATCTGCGTACCGCGGATCTTGAGGATGCTCGCCGACAGCGGGTTGTCGATCCGCTGGTCCATCTCCCAGGCGATCTTCAGCCCCATCTGTTCGAGCGCCATCAGCTCGATCTCGACCGCTGCCAGCTTGTCGGTGAAGACCGGATCATCGGCCAGCGTCTGCGCGCCTGCCCTGGCCTGCCTGGCCATCTCCCGCAGGCGCTGGAGGCGACGCTTCGACCGGGCGATCTCGGCGATCGCGAAGCGTTCGTGGCCGAGCAGGAATTTGGCGTATGTCCAGCCTTTTCCCTCCTCGCCGATGAGACTGGATCGCGGAACGCGCACGTTCTCGAAGAAGGTTTCGTTCAGACTGTGGCCCCGGTCGATCGAAATGATCGGTCGGATCGTTATACCGGGAGTGTCGATCGGAAAGACGAGCATGGAGATACCCTGCTGCGGCTTGCCGGTCGTATCGGTCCGCACCAGGCAGAAGATCATGTTCGAGTGATGCGCCAGGCTCGTCCAGATCTTCTGTCCGTTGATGACGTAGTGGTCGCCGTCTGCCGATGCGCGGGTGCGCAGGGACGCCAGATCGGACCCCGAACCGGGCTCGGAGAAGCCTTGGCACCAGTAGTCGTCGCCGCGAAGGATGCGGGGCAGGTACCGCGACTTCTGCTCCTCCGTCCCGAACGTGTAGATCAGCGGCCCGACCATCGGTACCCCGTGGCCCATCATCAGCGGCAGCGGCCCGTCCGCCATGCAGTACTCTTCATCGAAGATGTAGCGCTGGAGGGCGGTCCACCCCGTTCCGCCATATTCCTTCGGCCAGGAGGGAGCCGCCCAACCCTTCTCGTACAGGATACGCTGCCAGCAGCGCATGTCGTCGGGAGCGATGTGAAAGCTCCTGCGGGCCGTTTCGGCGATGTCGGCCGGGAGATTGTCCCGGATGAAGGTCCTGACCTCCTGCCGGAAAGCCAGGTCTTCCGCACTCGGTGTCAGATCCATCCGGTCCTCCCCCTTGCCTCCATCTGGGCGGCCGCTTCTCGCGCCCGCCGACGATCCTTCGGCTACCGCTTCAGGGAATCGAATCGCTCCTGCATGCGCCCTTCGGTGCCCGCCGGAGCCGGAACGGCGGTGGAGAAATCGTTGATCTTGGGGAATGCGTCGTCGAACATCTCGACCGTGATCGGAGCGGAGGTGTCGAACTGCACGCCGAACGTCTCGAAGTAGTGCAGGCGTCCGAAGCCGCCGCCCGCCGCTGTGAAGATGCCGCCCGTGACCTCGCACCGCTCGCTGGCAAGCCAGGCGACGGCCGGGGATACGAAGGCCGGGTTGAGCTTCTCCATGAAACTCTCGTCCATGCCGAGGCCGGACGTCATGCGCGTCAGCGCGCCGGGCGAGATCGCGTTGGCGTAGATGTTGTTCTTGCGGCCTTCGATGGCGAGCACGTTCATCAGGCCGAGCACGGCGGCCTTGGCGGAACCGTAGTTCGCCTGGCCGAAGTTTCCGGCGGTCCCGGCCACCGAGGTCGTGAAGATGACGCGGCCGTATTTCTGCTCGGTCATCGGCCCCCAGGCAGCCTTGGTGCAGTACACGGATCCCCAGTAGTGCACGTCGAAGACGGCCTTGAAGTCGTCCATCTCCACCTTGGCGAACGACTTGTCCCGCAAAATCCCGGCATTGTTGACCAGAATGTCGATCCTGCCGAACGCCTCGAGCGCGGTGTCCACGATGTTCTTCGCGCCATCCGGGGACGTCACGCTGTCGTAGTTCGGGGCGGCGTCGCCGCCGGCTGCCTTGATCTCGGCCACCACCTTGTCGGCGGCGGCGCTGTCTCCGCCGCGCCCGTCGGTGGAACCGCCGAGATCGTTCACGACGATCTTGGCTCCCTGCCTGGCCAGCAGCAGCGCGTGCTCCCGCCCCAGTCCCGCTCCGGCGCCGGTCACCACCGCCACGCGCCCATCCAATCGCAATGTCACGTCAATCTCTCCCAATATGTCCGTTGAAAAACCCTGCCGAAGCCGATGGCGGCGGTCACGCCGGTCTGGCCGGCCTGAACATCGGCGTGGGGATGCCTTCGATGTCCTTGAAGACGACCGCGACTCGCTGTCCGATGGCGATGGCGTCGAGGTCGCAGCCGACGATGTTCGTCATCATGCGCGGACCCTCGTCGAGCGTCACGTATGCCAGCGCGTAGGGCTCTCCTCGGCGCATGACGCTGACCGAATAGATCTCGCCTTCGCCCTTGCACTCGAACCACCCCACATCGGAGGAAAGGCAGAACGGGCAGACGACGCGCGGATAGTAGAAGGCGCTGCCGCAGGCGCCGC
Source organism: Aquibium pacificum (assembly GCF_040839445.1). Taxonomy (NCBI): domain Bacteria; kingdom Pseudomonadati; phylum Pseudomonadota; class Alphaproteobacteria; order Hyphomicrobiales; family Phyllobacteriaceae; genus Aquibium; species Aquibium pacificum. The sequence continues at coordinate 691,211 of NZ_JBDPGJ010000001.1, forward strand.
ATTTCTGGACGAGCAACTTACCGGTGGTAGAGCGCCATTGCGGAGCGATATCGCGTTCCGGTGCGATGTCAGATGTCTCCGCCATGTTCAGACCCTCTCCATTATCAGCGTCGCGCTGCCGTGGCGCGAGCCAAGATAGCCGCCGGTACCGTGCGCCAGCGCCAGGTCGCAGTTCGGCACCTGCACCGCGGGATGGGCCTCGCCGCGAAGCTGGCGCACGGCCTCGATGACCTTCGTCATCCCGCCGCGATTGGCCGGATGGTTGTTGCAAAGCCCGCCGCCATCCGTGTTGAAAGGCAGCTTGCCGAAACCGGAAATGAGATTTCCATCGGAGACGAACCTGCCGCCCTCGCCCTTCTTGCAGAAGCCGAGATCCTCGAGCGTCATCAGGACGGTGATGGTGAAACTGTCGTAGATGGACACGTACTTGATGTCCGACGGCGTGATCTTTGCCTCATCGAATGCCTTGGGGCCTGACCAGACGGCGCCGGAATAGGTTATGTCGGTCCGGCCTCCGTCGAGATGTTTGATGGCTTCCGCCGCGCCGCGCACCATCACCTTCGGTCTCTTCAGGTCACGCGCCACTTCGGGAGAGACCACGATCAGAGCCCCGCCGCCGTCGCTGATTACGCAGCAGTCGAGCCGATGAAGGGGATCGGAAATCATCGGCGAGTTGACCACATCCTCGACGGTGACCACGTCCCGCAGCACCGCGTTGGGGTTGTGCTGGGCATGATGGGAAGCCGCGACCTTCACCCAAGCAAGCTGTTCGCTTGTCGTACCGAATTCGTACATATGCCGCTTGGCGCACATGCCGTAGAGATTGGTGATGACGGGCCGGAAAGGCAGTTCGTAGGGCACGTTGGGATTGATCGGATCGGTGAGGAAGGCGCCTTCGCCCGCCGGTCCCGGTCCGGTGCGAGGCATGCCGGCCAGCGTGATCAGGGCCACCGAACACTTGCCGGTCGCAATTGCCTGCGCCGCATGACCGACCGCCAGGACATAGGATGATCCGCCCGTGTCAGTGTTGTCGACGTATCGGGGCCGCAGACCCAGATACTCGGCCATGTCGATGCCGCCCATCCCCGGCGCGTCGCTGGCGCAGAAGAAGCCATCGACGTCCCTGCTTTCGAGGCCTGCATCGGCAAGCGCACCGGCCGCTACCTCGGCATGGAGCTGCGGGATGGTCTTGCCCGTCGCCTTGCGGGTCGGATGTTCGAACGCGCCTGCAATATAGGCCTTGCCGTTGATGCTCAAGAAGCCACTCCCCCGGGAACCTGACCAAGATCCGTAAAACGCGCCGGTCGCTTCTCGCGGAACGCGGCAACACCTTCCTCGAACTCCTCGCTCTCGCTGGCGATCAGCTGGAGCCTGTCCTCGAGATCGAGCTGCTCCTCGAAGGAATTGCGCGTCGTCTCCCAGTAGAGCCGCCGGATCTTGCCCTGCGCGCCGAGCGGTCCATCCGCGATCTGCTTTGCGATCTTCATGGTTTCGTCCATGAAGACGGCGTCGTCGAAGACCCTGTTCACCAGCCCCCATTGCAGCGCCGTCTCCGCGTCGAGCCTGCCTCCCAACAACGAGAGTTCGCGTGCCCGCGCCATGCCGATCAGACGCGGAAGGAGCCAGCTCGAACCGCAGTCCATGACCAGCCCGATGCGGCGGAACGCCTGGAGGAAGTAGGCGGAGCGCGCGCAGGTGATGATGTCGCCCATCATGGCGATGCTCATGCCTGCGCCGACGGCCGCGCCATTGACCGCGGTGACGATCGGAACCTCGCTGTCGCGCATCAGGCGCAGAAGAGGATGATAGACGCGCTGGAGGATCGAACCCGCTCCGGGACCGGCGCGGTCGTTGCCGCTGTCTTCCCCCAGGTTGGCGCCCGAACTGAAAGCCCGCCCTTCACCGGTGATGACGATGCAGCGCACCCCGCTTTCCGGGTTCGACATCTTCTTGAATTCCTGCCCGAGAACTCCGACGAGGTCGGGAGAAAGCGCGTTCAGAACCTCGGGCCGGGAGAGTTTCAGGACTCCGATCCCGCCCGTTCTCTCGACCCCGATCGCTTCTTGCGTCATGCCGCTGCAATCCCTCCCAGCCCGACGGCCGAAGCCTCCGGCTCGCGTGCTCTGATCATGTATGCAATTTCTCATGGCGAGAGCCGCGAGGCATCCCCCTTGATGGGGACGCGCCGAGCATGGGAGAGAGGGTAGGGCTGCTTATCCACGCTAGAGTCTCTCCAGCAGTGATCACCCGCCGCGGAGACACTTTCGAGGAAGTGAACTAATCCACTGTTTTGTATAGAAAAACTGCAAGAGGGGAGGGAAGCTGTCCCCAGTTGAGGAAACTTTGCGGACTGACAGGTCGCGAAGCCGGGATCAGCGGCTTTACGGGCTGGCATCCGGGCAGTTTCCGCTGCTTGACCCGGTCGCACGGGACACATGTATGCTGCCGAAAGGTAGCGCTACCACCTGGACGAAATCGGAGGCAGAGAGCATGAAATCATGGACGCCCCACGGACGCCATCTGTCCCTGCCGGTCATTTGTGCACCGATGTTCATCGTGTCCGGCCCCGAACTGGTCATAGCCCAGTGCGTCGCCGGCGTGGTCGGATCGTTGCCGGCGCTCAACGCCCGTACAATCGATGTGCTGGACGAGTGGCTGACGCGTATCGGCAATGCGCTGGCCGACCACGACCAGGACCATCCGGACCGGCCGGCCGCTCCCTACGCCGTCAATCTGATCGTCCACAAGTCCAACGGGCTGCTCGACGAGCAACTCGCCGCCTGCATCAAGCACGAAGTGCCCATCGTGATCACCTCGCTCGGCGCGCGGCCAGAGGTCAACGATGCGGTCAGGGGGTACGGAGGCATCGTGCTTCACGACGTCGTCCACCTTGTCCATGCCCGCAAGGCGATAGACAAGGGTGCCAGCGGCCTCATCGCGGTCGCCGCGGGGGCCGGCGGCCATGCCGGCACTCTGTCGCCCTTCGCTCTCGTCCAGGAAATCCGGGAATGGTGGGATGGCCCGCTTCTGCTTTCAGGCGCCATTGCCACCGGAAGCGCGGTGCTGGCGGCGCAGGTCATGGGCGCCGACATGGCCTATTGCGGTTCCTGCTTCATCACCGCACGGGAGGCCAATGCCGTTGCCGACTACAAACGGATGGTGATCGACGGGAACGCCGGCGACATCGTCTACACGGACAAGGTGTCCGGCACCCATTCCAACTTTCTGCGCCAGTCGCTGGAGCGCGCGGGCATAACGCTCGACGGGGACAGGCCCAAAAGGGACTACGGCAGTCTGATGGCGAGCGCGAAGGCATGGCGCGACATCTGGAGCGCGGGCCAGGGGATCGGTATCATGAAGGAGGAGGAGCCGGTCGCCGCGATCGTCGACCGCATGCGCACACAATATCTGGCCGCGGGAAGGCGAGCCGGTCCAATGGCATCCACCTACGACGACTGAGACGCCGTCCCGTCAGCCCGTAAAAATCCCGGGCAGCGAGACGAGCTTCTGGATGGACACGATCGCGCGCGCGACATGTTCCTTCATGGCGGCTTCCGCGCGATAAGGATGGTGCGCCTTCAGAGCCTCGAAGATCACGTGATGCTCGCGATGCGAATTCTGCAGCATCTCGTAGCTCGCGGTGTCGCCCTTGTCGAACCACGGTATCGTCAGCGTCGACGAGAAGGGAAACGTCAGAACGCGCTCGGTCGCGTCGATCAGTGCGGCATTCTGCGTTGCATAGAGGATCGCGCGATGAAACCGCGCGTTCATCTTCGCCCATGGTCGCCGGAGGTATTCGCCGGTTGAAGCCTGGGCCAGCATCTGGTCCCCGTCCAGCAGTGCCTCGGTGAGTTCGGCCTCGAGGTCGGCATCCATCCGCCGTTCGGCCACGATCCGGCACGCCAGCCCTTCCAGCGTCTCCCGCACGAGAAAGGCATCGATGACCTCGTTCAGTTTGAAGCCGCGCACGACATAGCCGCGGTTCGGGCGGTATCGAAGCAATCCTTCGTGCCCCAGGATCACGAGCGCTTCGCGGATCGGGGTGCGCGAAACGCCTAGCAGCCGCGCGAGCGGCATCTCCTGCATATGCTCGCCTTCCTTGAAGGCGCCATTGATGATCATGTCTCGAAGGCGATCGACGACCACCTTCTGCCGTACCGTGGCCATTGTTCCAGCCCGTGACTCTGTTCATGCGCGGGTTAGCCGACGGCGGGTCTGCCTATGACCGTGACCATTCGTTCCGACACGCCGTTGATGAACATCACTCGTTATCAGCGAGACCGCGCGGCGTCGAGTATTCGCGCTCGACCGGTTTATGACCGGCGGCGCTTTTCGTCCAACTATCGGATTCAACAATCCCCCGATCCGGAGTGCGCCCCTGCGGGTGGACAGGATCTGGCGGCAGTTTTGACAGGGTGCCGAAAATGTGGAAGCCGTTCAGGCAACCGTTTCCGCTTGAGGCGCTGTTCCGGGAGTGCCAGCGGGGGAAGCGAACCCGGGTCCCGCAGTCGCACCACGATATTCGGAAGGGAAGACCGTCGTTCATACCGCACAAACGGAGTGGTATCGTGGCTGCGTGGCGGGCGGCTCTCTCATTCGTCCAGGGTTGCTACCCGCATTCGGCACCGTTCGGAACCGGTGCAAGGCACGTGGCGAGGTCTTGCGATTGAAAGCGCATCCCCAATGTTGAGACGGGTGCGGATTTGACCGCACCTGCGCGCCAAGCCTTGTTCCACGCTTATCGGAGAGGGATCTTGTTTTCAGCCACGGCATCGCATTCGGCGGGACTGCAAGTCGGCTGCGAACTCGTGATTTTCGATTGCGACGGCGTCCTGATCGACAGCGAGGTGATCAGCGCGCGCACGTTGATCAGGCAGCTCGGCCTCGTCGGCGTGAACGTCGATTTTGCACACGTGCAGAGACATTTCCTCGGGCGGTCCTGGTCCAAGGTGGCTGCCGAGATTCGACAGACGCACGGGCTCGACCTCACCACGGACTTCGAAGGCAACTACCGGTCCGAGCTCCTGAAGGCCTACGAGACAGAACTGAAGACGATGCCTGGCGTGGAGAGGGTGCTCGGAGGCCTGGCGGTGCCCTTCTGCGCGGCCACCAGCAGCAGCCCGGCGCGGGTCAGGCGCTCGCTCGAAATCTCGGCCCTCGCGTCCTTCTTCGGAGACCGCGTCTTCACCGCGTCGCAGGTCGAGCACGGCAAGCCGGCGCCGGATCTCTTCCTGCTGGCCGCCCGCTCCATGGGCGTCACGCCGGACCGATGCCTGGTCATCGAGGATTCTCTCGCCGGCATCGCCGCCGCCAGGGCGGCCGGGATGGAGGTGTGGTGCTTTGCCGGCGGCAGCCACTTCCAGCCAACGCTTTTCCATGGCGATCCGGCATTCGATGGCATCACCACCTTTGACAAGTGGGACCAGTTCTTCCAGATGGCCCCTGGACTTGGCCGGGGTGAGTGGGGATCTTCGGGATCATGAGCGCGAAAGCGGATACGGAGAGCAACCGGCTGGACGACGCGGCGCGCGCCGGGTGGCTCTACTACGTCGCGGGCAACACCCAGGACGAGATCGCCCGCAAGCTCGGCGTCTCGCGCCAGTCCGCGCAGCGCCTGGTTTCGCTGGCCGTGAGCGAGCGGCTGGTCAAGGTGCGGCTCGATCATCCAATTGCCCACTGCATGGAACTCAGCCATCGCCTCAAGGAGGAATACGGCCTGCAGGGCAGCGAGATCGTGCCCAGCGATCCCGACGCGCCGTCCTCCATCGTGGGCCTCGCCCAGGCCGGCGCGGCGGAGATGGAACGGCATCTGAAGTCGAAGCACCCGAAGATCATCGCCATCGGGACGGGCCGGGCGCTGCGCGCCTGCGTGGAACAGCTTTCGCCGATGGACTGCCCGCAGCACCGCATCGTCTCTCTGCTCGGCAACATGATGTCGGACGGGGCGGCGACAGCCTACAACGTCGTCATCCGCATGGCCGACAGGGTCAACGCGCGGCACTATCCCATGCCGCTTCCCGTCTACGCCCGCTCGGCTGAGGAGAAGCGCATCCTGCACAGCCAGGAACCGGTCCACAACATCCTCGAACTGATCCGCCAGGCGGACGTCACCTTCGTCGGCATCGGCAACATGGACATGAACGCGCCGCTCCTGATCGATGGCTTCCTGACCCGCGAGGACATCCGCGCCTTCACCCGGGCCGGCGCGGTCGGCGAGATCACCAGCTGGGTCTACGACGCGCGGGGAAAGGTCATCGAAGGGCTCGTCAACGACCAGGTCAACAGCGCTCCGCTCAGGGCCAACCAGGCCAATCCCGTGTACGGAATAGCCGCGGGCGAACAGAAGGTCGCCGCCATCCGCGGCGCCATGAAGGGCGGCCTGATCAACCACCTGATCTCGAACGAGCACACGGCCGAGCTTTTGCTCAAGGCGTAGGCAAAATTTCAGTATGTATAATATCCTGATTTTACAGGGATAATTTCGTTTTTCCAGGCGATATGCGTGCGATGGCCTCATCAGGCGCTTGACACGATGCGGCACGGGTGTGAATATTTGCCCGTAAGCATAGCAATTGCTCGCCTTACGATCCTTGGGAGGAAATCATGCACTATCTTACCCGCGCCCTTCTGGGCGCGTCGGCGCTGTCGCTCGTCTCGACCGCCGCCCTTTCCGAGACCCTCACGATCGCGACCGTCAACAATGGCGACATGATCCGCATGCAGGGTCTCACCGACGATTTCACGAAGAACAATCCGGGCATCGAGCTCGAATGGGTCACGCTCGAGGAGAACGTGCTGCGCCAGCGGGTCACCCAGGACATCGCGACGAAGGGCGGCCAGTTCGACGTGATGACCATCGGCACCTATGAAGTGCCGATTTGGGCCAAGCAGGACTGGCTCCTGCCGTTGGACGACATGCCGGAAGGTTACGACGTCGATGATCTCCTGCCGGCGGTGCGCGATGCGCTCTCCATCGACGGCACGCTCTATGCCGCGCCGTTCTACGGCGAATCCGCCATGGTGATGTACCGTACCGACCTCGCCGAGAAGGCGGGCGTGACGATCCCGGCCCAGCCGACCTGGGGCGACATCATGGCCGCCGCCAAGGCCATGACCGACAAGTCCGGCGAGGTCTACGGCATCTGCCTGCGCGGCAAGCCCGGCTGGGGCGAGAACATGGCCTTCATCACCGCCATGGCCAACAGCTACGGCGCCCGCTGGTTCGACATGGACTGGAAGCCGCAGTTCGACAGCCCCGAGTGGAAGTCGGCGCTCGACGACTATCTCACCATGATGAATGAGTACGGCCCTCCCGGCGCCTCCTCGAACGGCTTCAACGAGAACCTGTCGCTGTTCCAGCAGGGCAAGTGCGGCATGTGGATCGACGCGACGGTCGCGGCCTCCTTCGTGACCGACCCGAAGGACTCCACCGTGGCCGACAAGGTCGGCTTCGCCCAGTTCCCGGCCAAGGAAGGCATGGACAACCGCGGCAACTGGCTGTGGGCGTGGAGCCTCGCGGTGCCGGCGTCGACCGATTCGGCCGAAGCCGCCAAGAAGTTCGTCGCCTGGGCGACGGGCAAGGGCTACACCGAACTGGTCGCCGCGGCACAGGGCTGGCGCTCGGCGCCTCCCGGAACGCGCACTTCGCTCTATGAGAACCCGGAGTACCAGAAGGCCGCGCCCTTCGCCGAGATGACGCTGAACTCGATGAACGCCGCGAACACGCAAAAATCCTCCGTGCAGGACATCCCCTACACGGGCGGCCAGTTCGTCGCGATCCCCGAGTTCCAGGGCATCGGAACCTCGGTCGGGCAGCAGTTCTCGGCCGCACTCGCCGGACAGGTCAGCGCCGACCAGGCACTGCAGAGTGCCCAGCAGCTCACCGATCGCGAGATGCAGAAAGCCGGCTACCCCAAGTAGCGGCTCCTCCCGGCGGGGCCGGCCTCCCAGCGAGGCCGGCCTCCGTCCGCCGATCCCATCCGCCCACGGGGTTGCTCAGATGGCCACCGCTCATTCCCGCGCCGCCGCCAGGCTCATGATCGCGCCTGCCGTCATCCTGCTGCTCGGCTGGATGGTGGTGCCGCTGTCGATGACGATCTACTTCTCGTTCCTGCGCTACAATCTCCTGATGCCGGGAACCGAGGAATTCATCGGCTTCCTCAACTACCGCTTCTTCCTCACCGACCCCGCCTTCTTCGCGGCGCTCACCAACACGCTCCTCTTGGTGGGCGGGGTGCTTCTGATCACCACCATCGGTGGTGTCGCGCTCGCCCTCCTGCTCGACCAGCCTTTCTGGGGGCAGGGCATCGTGCGCATCCTCGTGATCGCGCCGTTCTTCGTCATGCCGACGGTTTCGGCGCTGGTCTGGAAGAACATGTTCATGAACCCGGTGAACGGTCTCTTTGCCTGGATGGCGAAGGTCGTCGGGCTCGAACCCTTCGATTTCCTCGCTCATGCGCCGCTTTTCTCGATCATCCTGATCGTCGCCTGGCAGTGGCTGCCCTTCGCGACCCTCATCCTCCTGACCGCCTTCCAGTCGCTGGATCAGGAACAGCTGGAGGCGGCCGAAATGGACGGCGCCGGCTTCGGCAGCCGGTTCATATGGATCATGCTGCCGCATCTGGCGCGGGCGATCACGGTGGTGATCCTGATCCAGACTATCTTCATCCTGTCCGTCTTCGCCGAGATCCTGGTGACCACCAATGGCGGTCCGGGCTACGCCTCCACCAACATAACCTACCTCGTCTACGCGCAGTCCCTGCTGCAGTTCGACGTCGGCGGCGGCTCGGCCGGCGGCATCGTGGCCGTGATCCTCGCCAACATCGTTGCGATCTTCCTGATGCGGATGATCGGCAAGAATCTGGACGCCTGACCATGGCCCGCGCAGCTTCCACCCGCCGTATCGCCGCCACGACCGTGGTGGCCTGGGCCATCGGCCTTCTCATCTTCTTTCCGATCCTGTGGACCGTGCTCACCAGCTTCAAGACCGAGGCCGAGGCTGTCGCCACGCCGCCCTCGTTCCTCCTGTTCGACTGGACGCTGGAAAACTACACCACCGTGCAGGAGCGCTCCGACTATTTCCGCCATTTCTGGAATTCGGTGATCCTGTCGGTCGGCTCGACCGTCATTGGCCTGATCATCGCGATCCCGGCGGCCTGGGCCATGGCCTTCGTGCCTGGCAAGCGGACGAAGGACGTCCTGATGTGGATGCTCTCGACCAAGATGCTGCCGCCGGTCGGCGTGCTGATCCCGATCTACCTCATATTTCGGGACACCAACCTGCTCGATTCGCGCGTCGGCCTCGTCGTGGTGCTGATGCTGATCAACCTGCCGATCATCATCTGGATGCTCTACACCTATTTCAAGGAGATCCCCGGCGAGATCCTGGAGGCGGCGCGCATGGACGGGGCGACGCTGTCGTCTGAAATCCTCTACGTGCTGACGCCGATGGCCATTCCCGGCATCGCCTCGACGCTGCTCCTCAACATCATCCTGGCCTGGAACGAGGCCTTCTGGACGCTGAACCTGACGGCGGCCAAATCCGCGCCGCTGACGGCCTTCATCGCAAGCTATTCCAGCCCCGAGGGGCTCTTCTACGCCAAGCTTTCGGCCGCCTCGACCATGGCGATCGCGCCGATCCTGATCCTCGGCTGGTTCAGTCAGAAGCAACTCGTGCGCGGCCTGACCTTCGGCGCGGTGAAATAGGGGGAGACCATGGGCAGCATCGTGCTGAAGCAGGTGACCAAGAGCTTCGGGACCACCAAGGTGATCCCGCCGCTCGACCTGGAGATCAACGACGGAGAATTCGTCGTCTTCGTCGGGCCGTCCGGCTGCGGGAAATCGACCCTGCTGCGCCTGATCGCCGGGCTGGAGGACGTCAGCAGCGGCGTCATCGAGATCGACGGCCAGGACGCGACGAGCACGCCGCCGGCCAAGCGCAGGCTCGCCATGGTGTTCCAGTCCTACGCGCTCTATCCGCACATGTCGGTCAGGCGCAACATCGCCTTCCCGCTGCGCATGGCCGGCATAGACAAGGCCGAGCAGGATCGCAAGGTGGAGGCCGCCGCCAAGGTCCTGAACCTGACAGACTATCTGGAGCGGCGGCCAGGCCAGCTTTCCGGCGGTCAGCGCCAGCGCGTCGCCATCGGCCGCGCCATCGTGCGCGAGCCCGAAGCCTTCCTCTTCGACGAACCTCTCTCCAACCTGGACGCCGCCCTGCGCGTCGGCATGCGGCTGGAGATCAGCGAACTGCACGAGCGGCTGAAGACGACGATGATCTACGTCACCCACGACCAGGTGGAGGCCATGACCATGGCCGACAAGATCGTGGTGCTGCGCGCCGGATACATCGAGCAGGTCGGCTCGCCGCTGGACCTCTACCGCAGCCCGCGCAATCTCTTCGTCGCCGGCTTCATCGGCTCGCCGCGGATGAACTTCGTCGAGGGCGCGGAGGCGAAGAAGCACGGCGCGCATACGATCGGCATCCGGCCCGAGCACCTGACGATCTCTCGCACCGAGGGCACCTGGAAGGGGACGGTGGGCGTATCGGAGCATCTCGGCTCAGACACCTTCCTCCATGTCCGCATCGACCATGGCACCGTGACGGTCAGGACCGACGGGGAGGTCGACCTGCATCACGGCGACACCGTCTACCTCACGCCGGCGCAGGACCGGCTCCATCGCTTCGACGACAAGGGCCTCGCGCTTTGAGACGACTGGAAGGAAAGTCGGCGCTGATCACCGGCGCCGCGCGCGGCATCGGCAGGGCCTTCGCCGAAGCCTACGCCCGCGAGGGCGCCACGGTGGCGATCGGCGACATCAACCTCGGGGGGGCGGAGGAAGCCGCCGCGGCGATCGGGCAGGGGGCCCATGCCGTGCGACTGGACGTGACCGACCAGACCTCGATCGAGGCCGCGGTCCGTGCCGTCGAGGAGCGTCGCGGCGGCATCGACATCCTCGTCAACAACGCCGCGCTGTTCGACCTCGCCCCGGTCGTGGAAATCACGCGCGAGAGCTACGACCGCCTCTTCGCCGTCAACGTCGCCGGCACATTGTTCACCCTCCAGGCCGCCGCCCGCTCCATGGTCGCGCGCGGCAAGGGCGGAAAGATCATCAACATGGCGAGCCAGGCCGGACGGCGCGGCGAAGCGCTGGTGGCGGTCTACTGCGCCACCAAGGCGGCGGTCATCAGCCTGACTCAGTCGGCCGGCCTCGACCTCATCAAACATGGCATCAACGTCAACGCGATCGCGCCGGGCGTCGTCGATGGCGAACACTGGGACGGCGTCGATGCGCTCTTCGCCCGCCATGAATGCCTGCGCCCGGGCGAAAAGAAGACGCAGGTCGCCGCTGCCGTCCCCTACGGACGGATGGGGACGGCCCAGGACCTGACCGGCATGGCGATCTTCCTCGCCAGCGCGGAAGCCGACTACATCGTCGCCCAGACCTACAATGTCGACGGCGGGAACTGGATGAGCTGATGTCCAATCCGCCCCCTGTCCAGCTTCGCCTCTCGGCGCTGTCGCACCTCCCGGTCGGTGTGGAACGCCCGACCTACAGGCGCTCCGACCTGTCGCCCGGCATACTTCACGTCGGCGTGGGCAACTTCCACCGCGCGCACCAGGCCATGTACATGCACCGGCTGTTCGAGAAGGGCAGCAATCGCGACTGGGCGATCGTCGGCGGCGGCGTCCGGCCTTCCGATACCTCCATGCGCGACAGGCTGTCGGCCCAGGACTGGCTGACCACCGTCGTCGAGCTCGACCCCGCCGGACTCTCGGCGCGCATCTGCGGCTCGATGATCGACTTCGTGCCGGTACAGCCGGAGGCGCTCATCGCCGCGATGGCTCGCCCGGAGATCCGCATCGTGTCGCTCACCGTGACCGAGGGCGGCTACTTCATCGATGCCGGGACCGGCGGTTTCGACGCCTCCCATCCCGACATCCTCGCCGATCTGGGCGACCGCGAAAATCCGAAGACCGTGTTCGGCGCCATCATCGCCGCGCTGGCCCGCCGGCGCGAGGCGAACCTGCCGCCCTTCACGGTGATGTCCTGCGACAACCTGCCGGAAAACGGCCACATCACCCGCCAGGCGGTGATCGGGCTGGCGCGCAGCATGCGCCCGGGAATGGAGGACTGGATCGCGAGCGACGTCGCCTTTCCGAGCGGCATGGTCGATTGTATCACGCCGGCTACCGGTCCGCGCGAGATCGTGCTGGTGCGCGACCGCTTCGGCATCGACGACGCCGCGCCGGTCGTGTGCGAACCGTTCCGGCAGTGGGTGCTGGAGGACCATTTTCCGCAGGGACGTCCCGCGCTGGAGGAGGTCGGGGTCCAGTTCGTCGCCGACGTCGCGCCCTACGAACTGATGAAGCTGCGTATCCTCAACGGCGGCCATGCGGCCATCGCCTACGTCTCGGGACTGCTGGGCATCCGCTACGTCCACGATGCCATGCGCCACCCGCTCGTCGCCGGCTTCCTCGACCGCTTGGAGCACGAGGAGATCATCCCCACGGTGCCTACTCCCCCGGGTGAGGATCTTGAGGCCTACTACCGCAAGATCGTCGAGCGCTTCTCGAACCCGGAAGTCGGCGACACCGTCGCGCGGCTCTGCCTCGACGGGTCCAACCGGCAGCCAAAGTTCATCCTGCCCACGATCGCCGACAGGCTGCGCGACGGACGCTCGGTCGAAGGGCTGGCCCTGGAGGTCGCGCTCTGGTGCCGCTATTGTGCGGCGATAGACGAGAACGGGAAGACGATCGAAATCGACGATCCAATGGCCGAAGAGCTGAAGAGCCGAGCGCGGGAGGCGAAGACCGATCCCTCCGCCTGGCTGCGGATGTCGCGGGTGTTCGGGCCGCTTGCCAGCCGGGACGCGTTCGCGGCGCCGTTTGCCGCTGCGCTGACGGCCCTCTGGCGGGATGGCGTCTCCCCGGTTGTGGAACGCTATATTCGTGGCGATTCCCCCGCCTGAACGGCATCGGGGAGGGAGAAAAGACGGATGATCCTGTGCTGCGGCGAGGCGCTGATCGACATGCTGCCGCGCGCGCTGGGGCAGGAAGGGACCGGTTACCTGCCCGCGCCGGGCGGAGCCGTCTTCAACACGGCCATCGCGCTCGGGCGGCTCGGTGCGCCGGCGGGTTTCTTCTCCGGCCTGTCGACGGACCTCTTCGGCCGCACGCTGGAAGCGGCGCTGGCGGGTTCGAAGGTCGACACACGGCTCTGCCTGCGCTCCGCGCGCCCGACGACGCTCGCCTTCGTGGAACTCGAGGCGGGGCAGGCGCGGTACACATTCTACGACGAGAACACCGCCGGCCGGATGATCGCGCCCGGCGACCTGCCGGACATCGGTCCTGACGTTGAGGCCATGCTCTTCGGCGGCATCAGCCTCGTCTCCGAACCCTGCGGCAGCGCCTACGAGGCGCTGATGCAGCGGGAGCACACCGCGCGCGTCATGATGTTCGATCCCAACATACGCGCAGCCTTCATCACCGACAGGCACGCCCATCTCGGGCGCATGCGCCGCATGCTCGCCATGGCCGACATCGTCAAGCTCTCGCACGAGGATCTTACCTGGTTCGGCGAAGGTACGGATGCCGACGCGGTCGCTCGCTCCTGGCTGGAGCTCGGTCCGCGCCTTGTCCTCGTCACGGGCGGCGGCGACGATGCGGTGGCCTACACGAGAAACGGGCATGTGCGCGTGCCGCCGTGCAAGGTCGAAATCGTCGACACGATCGGCGCCGGCGATACGTTCAATGCCGGCATCCTGGCGGCGCTCCACGAAGCCGGCCTGCTGTCGAAAGCCCGGATCGCAGATCTGTCCGATGTGCAGGTCCGAACCGCGATCGAATTCGCCAACAGGGCGGCAGGCGTCACTGTGTCGCGTGCGGGCGCCAATCCCCCCTGGCGAAGCGAAATCGCGTAGGGCGGCAAATTCCCGTGCGACCTGCTCCCTGAGACATCCCTGCCTTGCCGGACCGCCGGCCACCGAATTGCCCCAGGCTGGGTTTGCATGCTAGGGGCGGGGCGACTTGCGTTTGCCGGGAAAAGCGAATGAGACCTGATTATCGGCCCGACATAGATGGGCTGCGCACGGTATCCGTCCTGTCCGTCATCTTCTACCACTACGGTCTCGGACGCTTCACTGGCGGCTTTGTCGGAGTTGATGTCTTCTTCGTCATCTCGGGCTACCTGATCACCTCCATCATCTACCGCGAGATGGAACAGGATCGGTTTTCGATCCTCGCGTTTTACGATCGCCGCTTCAGACGCATCCTGCCGGCCACGCTCCTTGCGATCATCGGCACAGGCATCGTCGGCTACTTCGTTCTGCTTCCCAAGGATTTCGCAGGCTTCGGGGAGAGTGCGGTCTACGCATCATTCGGCTTTGCCAACTTCTTCTTCCTCTGGAACACCGGGGGCTATTTCGACAGCGCCGCCGACCTGATGCCCCTGCTTCACACATGGTCGCTGGCGGTCGAGGAACAGTTCTATTTCGTCTGGCCGCTGCTCCTGTTGTTGGTGTTCCGGTTTTCAAGCGGGTCGCGGACGGCGGTGGTGGCGACGCTCGCGCTCATCATCGCGGTCAGCCTTGGAGCATCGATCCTGATCGTGGAGCGGAACCAGCAGGTAGCGTTCTACATGCTGCATACGCGGGCGTGGGAACTCGCGATCGGCGCGCTCCTGGTGTTCGTGCCGGCGATCCGCCATCGCCTCGCGGCGGAAGCGCTCGCCGTGCTGGGTCTTGCGCTCATCGCGTATGGCGTATTCGCACTTACCTCCAGGTCACCGTTTCCCGGTCTCAACGCCCTCTATCCCTGCGTTGGCGCCGCGCTGCTGATATGGCCGACCGCGCAGCGGACGATGGTGGCGCGCGCTCTGTCGCTTCGCCCGATGGTCTTCATAGGGTTGATCAGCTTCTCGCTCTACTTGTGGCATTGGCCGATCCTGGTTCTCTACCGGCTGTACGGCATCGGCGACATGCCGGGAACCTACGAGAAGGTCGCCCTCATACTGCTCTCGATCTTGCTCGCGACGATATCACTCTACGCAGTCGAAAACCCGATCAGGAGGCGGCGTTTCGGCCATCATGTGACGATTCCGGCGGGGCTCTCCGCGGCGGCCGTCGTGGCCGTCTGCGGCTATGGCATCGTGGCCATGGCGGGTATCCCGTCGCGACTGGATCCCGATGTGCGGTACTACGCATCGTTCCTCGACTTCGATACCCCAAACCGGCGCGATCCTGCGTGCTTCATCACGAGCGAAAGCGCTCGCGAGGGATTGTCCTTCGAGTCCGACAGGTGTCTGGCCATAACAGCGGACAAACCGAACGTCCTGGTCATCGGCGACAGCCACGCAAACCACTACGTCGCATCGCTTCGTCAACTCTACCCCGGCATCAATTTCGCTCAGGCCACGGCATCCGGCTGCCAGCCGACGATTAAACCCGTCGGGTCGAAACGCTGCACGAACCTCATGAACGATGTCTTCCAAAAGTACGTTCCAGGAATGGATTTCGATGCCGTGATCGTATCGGCGCGATGGAACAACCATGGCATCAAGAAGCTCAGGAAGTCGGTGAAAGCCCTTAAGCGACACGTTGCCAAGGTCATCGTGCTCGGTCCAACGATCGAGTATCGGCACGAACTCGCGAGACTTCTGGCCAAGTCGAAAATGACCGGGCGCGATCTGATGCGGGAATCGCGTCGGTACGAGGCGAAGGCGAAGACCCAGAGAGCCGTCGAACGGGCGCTTTCGGGCACTTCGGCAACACTGGTCTCCGTCCTCGATGCCGTGTGCCCGCGAAAGAAGTGCCAGGTGCTGACGCCGGAGGGTGCTCCCCTGCAATGGGATTACGGCCACTTCACCACATCCGGCGCCACCTATGCACTGCAAAAGATGAAGTTGCCTCTACCGACCACGTCATCCAATCTCGCATCCAGCGCGCTGCACTAGGCCCGTCAATCATTCGGGTTCATCCACGCCATCGTGTGCTGCTTACGCGAAATCCGCATCGCGCAGCCATCGCGGGCGGAAGAGCCTCATGTCCTGTTGATCGGCGCTCGCAACTGTTGTTCATCTCGGGCACGAAACGTCGAGGAGCAGCATGGGCAGGCCGGTCAGCGTTGAAGATTATCGGCGGATCGCCGCGCGGCGGCTGCCGCGCGCCGTGTTCGACTATGTCGAGGGCGGCGCGGGCGACGAACGCGGCGTGGCGCGCAACCGGGCAGCGTTCGAGCGAATACTGCTCTCGCCGCATGCGCTGGCCGAAGTCAGCCGCCGCGATCTCTCCGTGCCGTTCTTCGACCGCCGTCTGCCGCTGCCCCTGGTGATCGGTCCGACCGGCCTCAGCGGTTCGGTGCGTCCCGGCGCCGACCTCATGCTCGCGCGGGCTGCGGCCCGCGCCGGGGTGCCCTTCGTCCTGTCCACCGCTTCGACCAGTTCGATCGAGGAGGTCGCGCGCGCGTCGGATGGAGAGAAGTGGTTCCAGCTCTACGTGCTCAACCGGGAACTCGCCGACAGCCTGACCAGGCGCGCGCTGGATGCCGGCTTCCGCACGCTGGTGCTGACCGTGGACGTCGCCGTCAGCGGCCGCCGGGAGCGCGACGTGCGCAACGGCTTCGGGATACCGTTCAGGATGACCCCGCGCTTCTTTGCGGGCTGCGCGGTGCGGCCGGCATGGTCGCTCGCCCAGGTGAGGCATGGTCTGCCGCAGTTCGGAAATCTCGTCAGCGCCGAGGCGAAGGACGCTTCGTCGCAGGCGCTGCTCATGCTGCGCCAGATGGATGCGAGCTTCTCGTGGGACGACCTCGCCGCGCTGCGGGAGCGGTGGCCGCACAGACTTCTGGTGAAGGGCATCATGCGGGCGGAGGACGCGGCACGCTGCTTCGCCTGCGGGGCGGACGGCGTGGTGATTTCCAACCATGGCGGGCGCCAGGTGGACGACACGCCGGCGCCGGTCGACGTGCTTGCTTCCGTCCGTGCGCCCGAGGGCAAGGCGGTGCTGGTCGACGGGGGTTTCCGCAGGGGCGCGGACGTGGTCAAGGCGCTGGCGCGCGGCGCGAACGCGGTGCTGCTCGGCCGCGCGCCGCTCTATGGCCTCGCCGCGCGGGGGGAGGCCGGCGTCGACGAGGTCATCCGCATCCTCGAGGCCGAGATGGACAACACGCTCGCGCTGATCGGCTGCCCCCGCGCGGAAAACCTGTCGGGCGAATTCCTCGCCTGAAGTTTCAGCCGATCGTCACCTCCACGAACGCCAGGCTTCGCTTCTCGCGGATGTGGCGGATGGCGTCCTCCAGCGCCCGCAGCAGCTCCTCGGCCGTGTCCACCTTCACCGCCCAGGCGCGGCTTGCTTCGGCGACCTTCACGAAATCCGGGCTCGGCTGAAGCGAAGTGAGGGGCATCCTGTTGGCGCGCGCGGCGTAGCCGTTTGGATAGAGGCCCGCCACCGAATGGCGCACCGCCGCCCATTCCGTGTTGTTCAGTACCAGCACCAGGATCGGGAGTTCCATTGCCTCTGCGATCTGATGGCAGGCGACCGGATTGGCAAACATGTAGGAGCCGTCGCCCATCGTGGCGACGATCAGCTTGTCGCGGTCGGCAAGCTGCATGCCCAGCGCACAGGGGAAGGACCATCCCAGCCCGCCCGAATGCGGCTCCTGATGCCATGATCCGTGGCGCTTCAGCACGATCGGGTCGAGCGGGCAGCCGAGTTCGGAAAGCACCGTCGCATCCTTTCCGGCGATCGCGTCCGACAGGCATTTCGACACGAAGGCCTTGGTCATCGGGTGGCTGGCAGCCGCCGCGTCCGCGGTCTTCGCGCGAATGGCGGGAACCCGGGTTTCCAGCAGCTTGCGGCGGCGCATGCGTGCGCCGACCTGGCGGGAGAGTCGCTCGCGCATGGCCTGTTCCAGCCGGACGATGCCTTCGCCGGTCTCGCACCCGATCGACAGGTCGGACCGGAAGGTGCGCACCGGAAAGCGCGCGAAGAGCGGGTCGGGGCCGAGATGCACGACCGTTGTGTCCGTGCCAGGCACGTGCATGTCGGGCCACCAGGGCGCGAGGCTGTCGATCACGAGGATCACGTCGGCCTCCCCGATCCAGGGCAGGGGATCGGCGCCGACATAGCAGGGATGGTCCGTGGCGATTGCGGTGGCGACCGCCCACCACTGGCAGACCGGGATCGACCAGTCTTCCGCGAGCTTCGATAGTGCCGCAAACCCGGCTTCCGATCCTGCGCCGCGCTGGGCGATGATGAGCGGCGACCTAGCCTCGGCCAGCAGGCGGGCGGTCTTCTCGATGTCGGCCGCATCGGCCGAACTCGTTACTGGCCGCATCGAGGGCGGAGCCAGGAGGCCGTCGGACGACACGCTCTCGCACAGCACCTCGCGCGGAAGGCTGAGGTAGACCGGGGCCTTCGGGGTGGAGTTGGCGATGGCGTGCGCGCGGTCGAGAAGCGGCCCGATCTGCTCGGGAAAGCGCAGCTCGTAGTCCCACTTGCAGGCTTCGCGCACCAGGGCCGTCTGGTCGCGCATTTCCTGGCCCCAGCCGATCGGCACCGTGCGGGCGCCGAAGCGGCCCTTTTCCATCACCGGCGTGCGTCCCGACATCAGGATCATCGGTATCTGGTCTGTCGCCGCGTTGATCGCGCCGGTGGAGCCGTTGGACAGGCCGACGTTCGTGTGCAGGATCACCGCCTGCGCCGCGCCCGTGGCTAGGTAGTAGCCATGTGCCATCCCCAAGGCTGCATGCTCGTGCGGGATGACCACCGCCTCGGGCAATGCGACGTCCTTGGCGGCAGCCTCGGCGAGACCCTCGATGATGGGCGGGAAGTCGGTGCCCGAATTGCAGAAAACGTAGTCGACACCGAGTGCCTTTAGCCGGGTGAACAGGGCGGCTCCCGCCGTCACCTCGGTGCTGCCGTCGATGCCTGCCGACCTGTCGAGCATCTTTTCCTCCGATTGCGCGCCCTCAGTCGTGGGGCGCCATATCCTTCAATCTAGTTTGGAATCAAACATCATCCCGTCTGCTGCGCAAGGGTCGCTCAGGCGAGTTCCTCGGTGATGCGCCGCAACAGCGCGATCAGCCTCTCCTTCTCCTCCCCCACGATGTTGTCGAGGACCCGGTCGTGCGCGGCGGCATGGTCCGCCAGTTCCGACAGGCGCTCACGGCCAAGATCGGTCAGGCTGAGCCCATAGCTGCGACGGTCGCCCGGATGCGGCGTCGAGGCGACGTAGTCGTGCCGGGTCAGGTCGCGCAGGACGGGCGTCAGCGTGGACTTGTCGCGCCCGGCCGCCCGGCTCAGCGCCATGGGCGTGATGCCCGGATTGTCGCCGATCAGGCTCAGCACGGCATACCAGCCGGGCCGCAGGTCGGCACGACCGGATTTGCGCTGGAAGGCGCGGAAGGATGCGTTCTGCGCCAGCCTCAGATGATAGCCGATATAGGTCTCGAGGTCGCCCAGGCGCACCTGTCGGGCGGATCCGCCGGCCAGGGAATCCCCGTCCGATTTCTGGTTTGCGACGTCCTTCATCCGCGGATCATAGGCCAAATGCAGTTTGGAGCCAAACTATCATCTTGCGCGGGGCAGCCTGCGGACATAGGCTCCCCCCGGAGGTCGGCGCCTGGCAAGATGCGTCAAGCGGCGGTTCGCATATCTCAAAGGGAGGAATAGACATGTTTCGCAATCGCACTCTCGCCACGACGGTCGCGGCATTCGCGCTCCTGTCGGGATCGGCACTGGCTCAGGATGCAGCGGTCGAACTGCGCCTGGCCCACTGGGTGCCGCCGCAGCACCCGCTGCAGGTCCACGGCATGACGGAATGGGCGGAATCGGTCAAGGAAGCTTCGGGCGGCTCGATCAACGTCACCATCTATCCCGCCCAGCAGCTCGGCCAGGCGGCGGACCACTACGACATGGCCCGCGACGGCATCGCCGACATCGCCTTCATCAATCCCGGCTACCAGCCCGGCCGGTTCCCGGTCATCGCGGCGGGCGAACTGCCGTTCCTGATCAGCAATGCCAAGGGCGGATCGGCGGGCCTCGACGCCTGGTACCGGCAGTATTCCGCGCAGGAGATGGCCGACGTGAAGGTCTGCCTCGTGCACTTCCACTCGCCGGGCACGTTCCACTCCAAGCAGCCGATCAAGGTGCCGGGCGACGTCGAGGGCATGAAGGTGCGTCCTGCGCACGCCACAATGGCGAGTTTCGTGACGCTGCTCGGCGGCCAGAACGCGCAGGTCTCCGCGCCCGAATCGCGCGATGCGCTGGAGAGGGGCGTGGCGGACGCCATCACGTTCCCTTGGAACTCGATCCTCATCTTCGGCATCGACAAGGCGGTTAACTATCACCTCGACATGCCGCTCTACGCGACGACTTTCGCCTGGGTGATGAACAAGGACAAGTTCGCATCGATGTCGGAGAGCCAGCAGAAGGTGATCGACGACCACTGCAACAGCGAGTGGGCCGAGCGGGTCGCCTCCGGCTGGGCCGATAACGAGGACAGCGGCCGTGAAAAGATCGCCGCGATGGAAGGACACGAGCTGATCGTGCCCTCCGAGGAAGACGTCGCCGCCTGGCGCGAGGCGGCACAGCCGCTGCGCGACCAGTGGGCCGAGAAGGTCACCGCCGCCGGCGTCGATGCCAAAGCAGCGATGGACGGCCTGATTTCGGAACTTGAAGGCCGCGACGCCGCCTACTGAGAACCGTGACGTGCGCCGGCCGGACCGGCGCACGCCCTCCTTCATGGATCTCGCGCGCGACGCGCAGGTGAGGTTCCTTTCGTCACATCAAGGCCGGATCGGGAAATGGGCGGTTTCGAGCGGGTCATCAGCAGGGTGTCTGCCGTCGTGGACGCGGCAGCCGCGATCTTCCTGGCGATCATCACGGCGCTGACATTCACCGCCGTTCTCCTGCGCTACGTCTTCAACCTGCCGTTCCCCGGTTCCTTCGACGTCAGCCGGCTGTTGCTGGGCGTGGCGATATTCTGGGGCATCGCGGCGGCGGCCTGGCGCAACGAGCACATCCAGGTCGACCTCTTGTGGCAGGTCATGCCGCGGACCGTCCGGAAGATCCTCGACATCTTCGCCGACATCGTCTTTGCGGGCTTCATCGGTGCGCTCGCCTGGATGCTGTACCGGCAGGTCGACAAGGTGCGCGATTCCGGCCTCACGACCTTCGAGCTCGCGATCCCGGTCTGGCCGTTCAACGCGGTGGCGTGGCTCGGCATTGCGTTCTGCTTCCTGGTGCTCGTCGCCCGGATCCTTCGCGCGATAGCGACCTTCCGCGAGCCGGCGCAGGGCCTGGAGCGATGATGGCCAACGACATCATCGCGGTCGGCGGTTTCGTCGTCCTCTTCCTTCTCCTCCTGCTTCGGGTTCCTATCGGCGTCGCGATGGGTATCGTCGGGATAGGGGGCTTCGGACTCCTGAGTTCCTGGACGCCGGCCTTGAACCTGCTCTCGCTGTCGCCGATCCGCACCGTCACGGACTATTCGCTCGGGCTGGTACCGATGTTCATCCTCATGGGCGCGGTGGCCTCCGCATCGGGCATGAGCGCGGAACTCTATCGCGCGGCGAATGCCTTCCTTGGCCACCGTCGCGGCGGTCTCGCCATGGCGACGATCGTCGCCTGCGGCGGATTTTCGGCCATCTGCGGGTCCTCGGTCGCGACGGCGGCGACCATGGCGAAGGTCGCGCTCCCGGAGATGAAGCGCTACGGCTATCCGGATACGCTCGCGACCGGCTCGATCGCCGGCGGGGGCACGCTGGGCGTCCTGATCCCGCCTTCGATCGTGCTCGCGATCTACGGGGTGATGACCGAACAGGACATCGGCCGGTTGTTCATTGCGGGGCTCATCCCCGGTATCCTGGCGCTCCTGATGTATCTCGCCACCGTCCGCCTCTACGTGGCGTTTTCCGGCGGCGGCATCCCGGCGCACGAGAGGGCTGGATGGAGCGAACGCTTCGCCGCCCTGCGCGGAGTGTGGGCGATCCTGCTTCTGTTCGTCTTCGTGATCGGCGGCATCTACGGCGGCATGTTCACGCCGTCGGAGGCGGCCGGAATGGGTGCCGCGGGCGCCATCATCATCAGCGTCGTGCGAGGCAGGATGGGCTGGCGGAAACTGTTCCAGAGCCTACTCGAAAGCATCCAGGTCACCGCGGGCATCTTCATGATCCTGATCGGGGCGATCCTGTTCGGCTATTTCCTGACGATCACCCAGACGCCGCAGAAGGTCACCAACTTTCTGCTGGGTCTGGAACTCGGCGCCTATCCGACCCTTCTGCTCATCCTGGCATTCATGCTCGTGCTCGGCTGCGTTCTGGACGCAATGGCCATGATCATCCTGATGATCCCGATCCTCTATCCGGTCGTCCTGGCGCTCGGCTTCGACCCGATCTGGTTCGGCGTCATCATCGTCATGACCGTCGAACTCGGCCTCATCACGCCGCCGATCGGCATGAACGTCTTCGTCATCAATACGCTCGCGAGGGACGTCAGCCTGCCCACCATCTATCGCGGCGTGCTGCCGTTCGTGGCGACCGACATCATCCGCCTCGGGCTGCTCATCGCATTCCCCTGGGTCGTCATGTGGCTGCCCAATACGATGCAGTGACGCAAACGCCTTGCGCGTAGCGGCCGGCCGACACGTCCTGAGGCGAGGTTTGGCGAGTTTCTAAGGCGCCGGGCGCTTCAGCCGACCTTCATCAGGACCATGGTGACGAAGGACATCACCTGTTCCCCATGCTGGTTGAAGGCCTCGTTGCGGGTCGTAAGCATGCGCCAGCCCGGGCGGCTGGCAAGAGCCCGGTGCGACTGCGGGGTGCGGGTGAAGGTGATGGTGTCGCCGGCGTAGACCGGTTTCAGCCATTTCAGCTCGCGCAGGCCGGCGGCGGGGCCGAACTCGACCGGATCGCCGAATTCCTTCGAGCGCTCCACGGTCGCGGCGAAGGTCGCCGCGTTGTATTTCATCCACATCGAGATCGTGTGCCAGCCCGAGGCGCAGAGCGCCTTGAACACGCTGTTCCTGGCTTCCTCCTCGTCGACGTGGAAGCGCTGGGGATCGTATTTGCGCGCGAAAGCCTTGATCTCCTCCGCGCCGAAGGTGTGGCTGCCGAGCGTCACGGTCTCGCCGATGCCGAGTCTCCTGTCGATGCTCATGCCGCCGCTCCGGGTTCGCGCAGCAGGAACATGCCGGAATTGGCCATGTCGCACACCAGGTCGCCATGCTGGTTGAAGAGTTCGTGCTTGACCGAGATGAAGCCGAGCCCCGGTTTCGATGACGAGATCCGCTTGGACAGGACGGTGGTTCGTCCCCTGACCGTATCGCCGGCCATCAGGGGGCGGCGGAAGTTCACGTAGTCAACGCCGGGAGAACCCTGAGATGTCGAATCCAGGATGTAGGCGTCGCACATCATGCGCATGAAGATCGACGTGGTGAAGAGGCCGGAGGCGGCGAGCCCGCCGAGCAGGCTCTCCTTTCCGGCTGCCTCGTCTAGATGCATCGGCTGGGGATCGAACTCGGCGGCGAACTCGATCATCTCGTCCGCTTCCACGGTGCGGGGCCCGAAATCGATCGAGCGCCCGACCTCGAAATCCTCGTAGGCCCACTTCTTGTCCGTCATCGCCTGCACCTGTTCAAAGCCGAACGGTTTCTGGCCGTTTTGAAGAGAGGGCGCAAGCACCTTGGAGGTCATTGATCACCCTGTCGCGGAGGCGGCGGAATTTGATCGCCGTAGACATTCGGAAGCAACGGGGCATGAAAAAGATCGCCCGCCCGGGCGGCGGGCGATCCGGACATCATCCGAGCGGATTGACGTCGTCGACGAAGCGGATCAGGTCCGCCATCGTGAACTCCCCCGCCGTCCTGGACGGGAGTTCGGGTTTCCAGTTCTTGCGCTGCCAGAGATAGGATTGCTGGTCGCCATGCACGAGCCCGACGAACACCTCCGCGATGATCGTGGAGCCAACCGGTCCGAGCCGAAGCCCGGCGTGTCGGACATGCGCTTCCTTCAGGATATAGTACCAGAGCGGCGTGGCCTTGTGCAGGCCCTGCGCCTTCGCCACCGCTCCATCGGAGCCGGAGGCGATTTCGTCCTGCGTCAGCGGATTCTTGACCTTCATCGCCGCGGCGATGTCCTGGCCGGACGGGAGGCCCAGATTGACGCCGCGCTTCAGGTTGCGGAAGGGAAGACTCGTGCCGTCCGGCAGCATGTGCAGTTCCTTCGCCAGGAACGGGTCGAGCCGGCGCGACGCGGCCGTGGCGACGCCCGCCTGGGGCGGCAGGTCGAGGTCGTAGAAGCGACGCCAGTCGAGGATCATCTTGCTCGGGACGCTCGCGTAGGCGGTTGCGGGCGGGTCCAGAGGCGGGGTCGGCGCGAGATCGCCCACGATGCCGCCCGAAAGGCCGCTGTACTCGAAAAGCGTCTTGAAGTCGGTCGGGCCGGCCACGCGGTTGACGTTGTAGAACTGTCGCACCATCGAGTGGCCGAGCCGATAGGCGGCGGCGGAAAACTCGATCGGCATGAAGGGCGTCTTGCGGAAGCGATAGAACTTTCGACCGTCATGCAGGATCTTCGCGACGATGCCCGGCTCGGTAAGCCGCTCCACCCAGTCGTGCAGCACGATCCACTGGAAGTGCCATGACGTCAGCCGCCGTGCCTCGGAAAACACGTCGGGCGGCGGATTGGCGGAACCGGCCAGCCAGTCGCAGACCGCGTTGTGGAACTTCAGGAAGAGCAGGTGCGTCTGCGCGACCAGGAGGTTCTCGTCGTTGCGATGATCCCCGATGAGCGCGAAACCCTCGGGGCTGCGCGGCAGGTCGTTACGGAACGCGCCTTCCCCGGAATCGAAGTTCCGGCCGATCAGGAGCTTCGGGCCATGCTTGCGGTCGGAGGAGGATCTGCGTGCATAGAGATGCGGGCTGCCGTCCGGGCCAAGCCCGTAGACGCAGTCGAGATCGAGCGCCGGCGTGCGAAAATTCTCGATGCCGAGCGGGTCCTTCTGCTTCTCGGCAAGCGAGGTGAGGTCGAGCGTGATGTCGTGGTCGATGAACTGGCCGAGGAAGGTGAAGCCGGCCGGAATGTTGGGGTTGTCCCCGGAAGCGTCGGCTGCACCTGCTTCGAGCATGGCGTCCGCCAGTGCCTGAAGCTTGGCATCCGGGATGTCGAGCGGCGCGAGCTTCGGGAACATCCTGCCGAACATGCCGGGGTCCCGGTTTCCCGACAGCGTGTCGAGCAGGGCCCGGTTCGGCTGGCGTCCGGCCTTTCCGTGGCCGTGGCTGACCTTCACCGTGTTGGAGGCGGCGGTCAGTATCTGCATCAGCGACTTGGGAATGTGCTTGGGTTCGGTCGCTTTCTTGACGTCTTCGAGGGTCTGAGGCATGGAGAAACTCCTTGCTGCCGCCGGTTTGCGGCGGGTGCGTGAGGCCCCTTTTCCGCGGCATCCCGCGGTCAGCAGTTCCCGGACAGCGCCGTTCGCGGGCACAGTGCTCCCCGCCTGTTCCCCTTGCCGTGATGTGAGCGAAATCCGGTCGAGGCAACCCACGGCACCGTCCGACTTGTCGTACCGGTGGCGGGGCTCACCCTTGGCGAGCGATAGCGAACGCCGCGGCACACGTCTGTGCGCGACTTCACACGTCAGAGCGGATGAGTTGGAACGAGGCGGAGACGCTCAGGTGTTGAACTTGAAGAGCATCACGTCGCCGTCCTGAACGACGTACTCCTTGCCTTCGTCGCGCGCCTTGCCAGCTTCCTTGGCCGCCACTTCGCCGCCCAGAGAGACATAATCGTCATAGGCGATGGTTTGCGCGCGGATGAAGCCGCGCTCGAAGTCGGTGTGGATCACCCCGGCGGCCTGTGGCGCCTTTGAGCCTTTTTCGACCGTCCAGGCACGCGTCTCCTTCGGCCCGGCGGTGAAATAGGTGATGAGGTCGAGCAGCGCGTAACCCTCGCGGATGAGGCGGTCGAGGCCGGGCTCCTCCAGCCCCATGGATTCGAGAAACTCGCGCGCCTCTTCGTCGGGCAGCTGCGCAACCTCCGCCTCGATTGCCGCGGAGATCACGACCGTGCGCGCGCCTTGCGCTTCGGCCATCTTCTCGACGGCACGCGTGTGCTCGTTGCCCGTCGCCGCGTCTCCCTCGGCGACATTGCAGACGTAGAGCACCGGATGCGCGGTCAACAGGTTGAGCCCCTGCAGGATACGAAGATCCTCCGCCGCGATGCCCTTCAGCATGACGCGCACCGGCTTGCCGTCCTGCAGGAGTTCCAGTGCGCGCTCCATCACGGAAAGCACCGTCATAGCCTCCTTCTCCTTGCCGCTCGCGCGCTTGCGGAACTGGACGATGCGCCGCTCCAGGCTGTCGAGGTCGGCGAGCATCAGTTCCGTCTCGACCGTCTCGGCGTCGGCGACGGGGTCGATGCGCCCCTCGACATGGGTGATGTCGTCGTCCTCGAAGCAGCGCAGCACATGCACGATCGCGTCGACCTCGCGGATGTTGGCCAGGAACTGGTTGCCCAGGCCCTCGCCCTTGGAGGCGCCGCGCACGAGGCCGGCGATGTCGACGAAGGAAATCCGCGTCGGGATGATCTCCTTGGATTTCGCAACGGCCGCGATCGCCTTAAGCCGCGGGTCGGGAACCGCCACCTCGCCGGTGTTCGGCTCGATCGTGCAGAACGGATAGTTCGCCGCCTGCGCCGCCGCCGTCCTGGTCAGCGCGTTGAACAAGGTCGATTTGCCAACGTTGGGCAGGCCAACGATGCCGCATTTGAAGCCCATGGTCTTGGTATTTCCTAGTGGAGCGGGATGTGTGGAGGGCTATGCCGGAATGGGCTCATGACCGTCAACCCGGGAATGGCATGACCGTCGCTCAGGTCTTCGGAAAGGAAGCATTCGCAGCGCAGGTCGATCGCTGAGGCGAGCAGCAGGCAATCCCACCACTGATAGCTGGTCCGCAGTCGTATGAGTCGCGCGGCAGCCGTGATTTCGAGAGAGATGGGGTGGTGCCGAAGGGCGCCGATCTGTCGACGACACCTCTTAGATCGGGTAGTTGATTTTATCCCGCGTCGGAGTGCATTTCACCGGCACATGTGGCGTAGGAGCTTCGAGACAGAAAATATGAAGATTTCACAAGTTGTGACGACGATAAGTACTAATAATAACGTGATGACGTAGCTCTTTATCGTTGGAGAAGGATGATACGACATAGGTGGAGACTATCGAGATGGGGACGTGATGCTCGATGTATATTCTTTACACTTGACAAGACGTAACTTTTATATTTCTTCCTAAGTGCGATTTACAGAGCTATGAATCAAAACCAGGATCCTAGTTCGTGCCGCGCTGCGTGCGTCAATTTCTCATATATTTCCCTTATTCCGTCAACCTGCCCACTTTTTTCAACCTGTTCCACAGTTGTGTAGCCTAGTATGTCTCGAATAGCAGTCTTCTGTCGCTTTCTAATGAGTTGATAGCAGTAGATTGGATAGGCAAATGGGCGGTCAGGGTCCTCTTGGAGACCAAGTCTCACTCCGCACAGATCAGTTCGATCAAACCCACCCCGAGATACATTATGCTGCTTGAGAATTGCTGACCTAAAACCATTTGCATTTCGTGTTCTTCCAAATGAATAAATAATATCACGCTGTTCAAAAATAACGCCACGAACACGGCGTGTTTTATCTTTTGATCTCGGCCTATAAGTAAGAAATTCGGCAACTGGTTTACTAGGCCTTGATGTTTTTATGAGCATATAGGCGATAATTAGATCTGTATTGCCCCGCCAGCGAATTATAAGATATGCACCATTTTCTTTTCCAGTACACTTCCTATTAAATTCCGATGCTTCATTGCTTATGTTGCCGTTGATGCCAGCAAAAACATTAGACAACGGTCTTCTTATGAAAACGCATTTATCATATATCAGCTTCAGATCAATTTTCATTTTGTACCAATGTGCATCGTCGAAATGTTCATCGAGAATACGACTTATTGATACGATTTCTTCCTTGTCAAATGACGTTAGACCTCGACAACAATTCTGAAAACGATTGGCCGCCTTGGCGGGAAATTTGCATAACCTCAATAGCTCGTCCCATGAGCACGGCTCCCAAGATCGATACTTAAAGAGAATACTGCCCAGCTCGGCTGACGATAATGTTGCTGACTCAATCAGACCAACCACTGATCGGCTCCATACAGGAAGATATGTAAGTCTGTAAGATTCTACGGAATCCGCTGGATTGCAAGAGTTATGGCTCAGAATGTGTAGCAGTTTTGTCAATCGTACAAAATCTCTCGAATTACTGGTCATGCAGATGAAATATAATAGCAATATTTCATATAGGCTCCAAAATTATAGATATAAACTCATATTAAATCGCGACTTTTTCCAATTCATTTGATATATTTTAGATACGGTGTTACGTATAAGAATACAAATCGTACAGAATAAGTGCCATGTAAACACGGTATACAATTTACCGAGAGAAGTTAAATTGTAATTGCTTATGTTACGCAGAAGGGAGAATGAAAATGCGTAATAATGACGCTGAAACGACGCTGGTATCTGCTTGGATCAACAATAGGATCAGGATCATACTTGTCGCGTTTATCACGTTCGTCGTTGTGCTGATGGCGTACGTGTCGGTTGCGATGGCTAGCCATGTTCCGATCGAGAGTGCCACAGATGGGAGCGCATATGACCAAGTTGAAATGACGAGAGATTTAGAGTGGAGTATCGCGACTCCTCGGGATCGCGCGATGCCTGTTCTCATCGCCTCATCATCGGATGATTTGTTTGACGGATTTCTACGCGGCATTGGGATCGCAGGGGGGTCAGCTGCAGTAAGCGCCGTCCTTGCGTGGCTTTGGTACTGGGGGGGTGCGGAAGCCCTCTGTTTGTCAGGTCTTTTCCCCCCCGCGTGCGTTTGCGTCGGGCCTCAGTGCTGACACCTACTTCAGGAAAATTGAAGCGCCCCCGCCAAAGTTCGCGGGGGCGCTTTACTAGTCTAGAACCATCGACTTACAATATTCAGCCGCCCGCCTGAGCATAGAATATCCTAACACTACGTATGGAATCCTGTGGGACTGTCGAGAGTGCGATCAACGCAAGCCCTCTTATCCCGCCGCTCCCGTCTGGCTCAGCCGCCGCTTCACTAGTCGCCATCCTTCCCGAACAGCCTCTTCAGCA
Source organism: Aquibium pacificum (assembly GCF_040839445.1). Taxonomy (NCBI): domain Bacteria; kingdom Pseudomonadati; phylum Pseudomonadota; class Alphaproteobacteria; order Hyphomicrobiales; family Phyllobacteriaceae; genus Aquibium; species Aquibium pacificum. Next base: position 720,397 of record NZ_JBDPGJ010000001.1, read on the forward strand.
TCGCCGCCATCGGCCCTGTCTCCGGAACCTTCACCTCCGGCTGCTGCGGCCGGGCTTGGCGGATGTGGCTCTTGCCCTTCGCCGGGCGTTCTTCGCCGCCGCGCGAGGCTTCCGCCTTCGCGGAGCCGGGCACGGCGAGGCTCGTCTTGTTCATGAAGCCGTTGTCGTCGCCCTTGGCGAGCATTGCGGCGTTGTCGCCGATGGCGTCGAGCAAAGGCTCCAGCCATTCTTGGTCGGCCTTGGCGAAGTCGCCCAACACCCAGTTGTAGACGAGTTCCTTGGCGCCTGGATGGCCGATGCCGATGCGCACGCGGCGATAGTCCTTGCCGATGTGGGTATCGAGCGAGCGGATGCCGTTGTGGCCGCCCGCGCCGCCGCCGGTCTTGATGCGGACCTTGCCGGGGGCAAGGTCGAGTTCGTCGTAGAGCACCGTCACGTCGGCGGGGGTGAGCTTGTAGAAGCGCACCGCTTCGCCGACCGACTGGCCCGACAGGTTCATGAAGGTCTGCGGCTTGACCAGCAGCACCTTCTCGCCGCCCAGCATGCCCTCGGCGATCAGGGCCTTGAACTTCTTCGACCAGGGGGAAAAGGAATGGCGGCGGGCAATCGCGTCCGCCGCCATGAAGCCGACATTGTGCCGGTTGTTTTCGTGCTTTGCGCCCGGGTTGCCGAGACCTGCGATGATCTGCATGGTTTCCGCCTCCCGGCGCTAGAGCGTGTCTCTCGAAAGTGGGATCCGGTTTCGGGACAAAGACATGCGCAAAAACAGACAGCTGAAGCGCAGGGGGCGAATCGGAAAGATCGCGACGCGCCTTGAATGTCCTTGGCCAGACGGCGCGGGGGAGACTACTCCTCCCCGCCTTCTTCCTCCTCCGCGGCGCCTTCGGCGCCTTCATCCTCTTCCGACCTCAGGCCGGCGGGCGCGGCGATCGTGGCGATCGTGAAATCGCGATCGGTGATCGTCGGCTTGACGCCTTCGGGCAGCTTGACGGCGGAGATGTGGATGGAATCGCCGAGATCAGTGCCGTCGAGATCGACCGAGATGAACTCGGGGATCGCATTGGCCGGGCAGGTGAATTCGATCTCGTGACGCACGATGTTGAGCACGCCGCCGCGGCGAATGCCGGGAGACTTCTCCTCGTTGACGAAGTGCACGGGCACCTCGACGGTCACCACCGTGTCCTTGCCGACGCGCAGGAAATCGACGTGCATCGGGAAGTCTCGGACCGGATCGAGCTGATAGTCCTTCGGGAGGACCTGGATCTTCTTGCCGTCGAGATCGATCGTGGCGATGGTGGTCAGGAAGCCGCCGCCATGAATCTTCATGTAGACGTCCTTGTAGGTCAAGGCGATGGCGAGGGGCGCCTGCTTGTCGCCGTAGATGACGGCGGGTACTTTTCCGTTGCGGCGAACATCCCGGGCGGACCCCTTACCGACCCGTTCGCGCGCCTCGGCCTTCAGCTCGTAAGCTTCGTGAGCCATGGCATTTCCTTTCACGTGTTGCTGGAGCGCTCGCGGGCGGCGGACCGGCCGCAAACGTCGAAAGCCGCCTCGCGAGGCGGCCCTCCGCCGCGTTGCCTCCAAGGGTGTCTACGCGGGTGGCGGTCCTATACCGGAAGGCCGAACCGAGTGCAAGTTGCCGGCCCGTGCGTGTTCTCGCCACGAAAAAAGCACCCGCCTGCATTCGCGCAGGCGGGCCAGTGAGGAGCCGGTGAACCTTTGCGCGTCAGAGCGACCATGGCTCCTTGGTCGCGTTCCATTCGCGCCAGAACCGCGCCGCCGGTCCGAGCAAGTCGTCGCGCGTCAGGCCGATGTCGGTCAGCAGGTGGTCGTCGCGCCTGTCGAGCAGGCTCGCCAGCGGGACCGACGGAGCCGGTGCCGGTGAGGCCGCGACTTCCGAACGGCGAAGGGAGATGCCTCCCTGAAAAGTCTGCGAATAGGCCATGATCTGCTCCAAGTGCCGAAGCCATGCATATAGCCAGCCTTTGACATGCTTCAAACGAATTGCAATGATGCCAGCCATCAGGAATGTTTATGGTGGACGGATGACCTCCCGCTTGGACAGTGACCTTCTGCGCACCTTCGTGGCGGTGGCCGAAACCGGCAACATCACCAAGGCGGCCGAGCATGTGCGCCGCACGCAGTCGGCGGTCTCCATGCAGATCAAGCGGCTCGAGGAGCAGGTCGGTGGCCCGCTTTTCGCCCGCGGTTCGCGGGGTGTCGAGATCACGCGCAGGGGCGACCAGCTCCTGTCGAACGCCAGGCGCATCGTGTCGCTCATGGACGAGACGGTCGCCATGCTCGATGCGCCGGCGCTGGACGGGAAGGTCCGCATCGGAATTCCTGAGGAGTATGGCCAGCGTACGCTGTCGCGGGCGCTCGGCGCATTCTCCAAGCGGCAGCCCAATGTCGAGGTCACCGTCCGGTACGGCTTCTCCGCCGACCATTTCGCGAAGGTCCGCAACGGCGAGCTCGACCTGGCGGTGATCTTCGAGTGGCAGGATTTTTCCGAAGGAGAGATACTGATGACAGACCCGACCGTCTGGGTGACGTCCGAACTCCACCGCATGCACGAGGAACGCCCATTGCCGATCGCACTCTATGGCAGTTCCGGCTGGTGCCGGAACTTCGCGGTCCGCTCGCTGGAACAGCGCGGGATCGACTACAGGGTGGCCTATGTCAGCGACACGAACGGTGGCTTGAAGCTTGCCGTCACCTCGGGCCTCGCCATCGCGCCCATCTCGCGCAGCAATATTCCCGAGGATTGCCGCGCCCTGAGCCACGAGGACGGTTTCGGCGACATCGATGCCTCGCATGTTGTCCTGCACCGGAACCCGGCCGCCAAGGGCGCGGCGGTGAACGGCATGGCGGCTGCGATGCGGGAGGCGTTCTCGGCCACGCAGCCCGCGCTGTCGTAGGATTGCAATGCTACCTATGCCATTCCAATGTGCGCTCTGCCTCGCGCAGCCCGCGCACACGCAGACCTGAAACTTCGGAGGAAATACGATGCGACATTTCAAGAGCGGAACGCGCGCGACGAAGAGAGCTTCTTCCGACTGGTTCACCGGTACCGTCTGGCAGGACCCGATCGTCGAGGCGGAAGAGCCGGCGCGGGTGCGGGCCGCTTCGGTTAGCTTCGAGCCCGGCGCGCGCACCAACTGGCACACGCATCCGCTCGGGCAGACGCTGCACGTCGTCTCCGGCCTGGGGCTGGCGCAGAAGCTCGGGGAGCCGGTCATCGAGCTTCGTCCCGGCGACACGCTGTGGATCGCGCCGGGCGAAAAGCACTGGCACGGCGCGGGACCGGATACCGGCATGACCCATATCGCCATCCACGAGGCGCTGGACGGCAAGCACGTCGACTGGATGGAGCCGGTCACCGACGCGCAATATTCGGCCCAGGCTTGACGCTGGCCGTTGCTCGCGGCGCCACGCCGCGATAGTCTGATGTTTCGGGGGCATGGGTGGACTCCCCGCGAGAGGCTTCGGCCCAAGTCCGCTTTCGCTCATCTGTTGCGGAGGCCTGCCATGCCGATCCCGATCACTCCCGCCGATCTCATCTCCTTGCCCGAACCGCAATTGCTGATCGACGCCGACCGGCTGACGGAACCCGGCGTCGATGCTGTTTATCTCGAAGGCGGCTTCGCGGCCTGGGAGGAAGGGGGAAACTCCGTGGTTGCGATCGGAGCCGAACCATGAATCCGGCTCCCGGGGCGCCGTCTGCGGGTACGGTCCCGTTCGGCGAGGCCTTCTCCGTCTTCGCGCGCATCGGCCTCCTGTCCTTTGGCGGCCCCGCCGGACAGATCGCTCTCATGCACCGCTATCTCGTCGAGGAGCGGAAATGGCTGGACGAGGCGCGGTTCCTGCACGCGCTGAACTACTGCATGCTCCTGCCCGGACCGGAGGCCATGCAGCTTGCCACCTATGCCGGTTGGCTGCTGCACGGCGTGCGGGGCGGGCTGATGGCGGGGCTCCTCTTCGTGCTTCCGGGCGCGGTGGTGCTGGTCGCGCTCACCACGGCCTACATGCTCGTCGGGCAGGTCGCGATCGTCCAGGGGCTACTCTTCGGGCTGAAGGCGGCAGTGCTCGCCGTGGTGCTGGAGGCGCTGATCAAGGTCTCCAGGCGCGCCTTGAAAGGACCGTCGATGGTGGCGATCGCGGTGGCGGCTTTCGTGGCCATCGCGTTCCTCGGCATAGCCTTTCCCGCCATCATCCTGGGCGCGGCGCTGATCGGGGCCGTGCTCCATCTGCTTCGTTCGCCGGCCGTCAGGGGGACCGGCGCCGGTCATCCGGCTGCCGATGTGGTCTCGGAGGCGCCGCTTCCGTCCTGGGCACGGCCGAGCCTCGCCCGCTTCCTCACCACCACGTCGATCTGGCTGGCGCTCTGGTTCGGTCCGCTGCTCCTGCTCCACGCCGCGCTCGGCCAGGAACACGTGCTCGCCGTCGAAGCATCGTTCTTCTCCAGGATGGCCGCGGTAACGTTCGGCGGCGCCTATGCGGTGTTGGCCTACGTCGCCCAGCAGGCGGTGGAGGTGCATCAGTGGCTGCGGCCGGACGAGATGCTGACGGGGCTGGGACTTGCGGAGACCACGCCGGGACCGCTCATCCTCGTGCTTGTCTTCGTCGGCTATCTGGGAGCGGCGCGTTTTTCGGCTCTCGATCCGCTCCTGGGTGGGCTCGCCGGCGCGCTGGTGACGCTTTGGTTCACCTTCGTGCCCTGCTTCCTGTGGATTTTCGCCGGAGCGCCCTATGTCGAAACGGTGCGAAACGTCCGCTGGCTGGCGGCGGCGCTGGCGGCGGTCACGGCCGCGGTCGTCGGCGTCATCGCCAACCTCGCGGTCTGGTTCGCACTCCACGTGCTCTTCGGCGACGTGCACGCCTATTCCATCGGTCCGTTCGATCTTCCCGCGCCGGATCTTGCGAGCTTCGACGTGGCGGCCGCGGTCATCGCGATTGCGGCCGGCATCGCGCTCCTGCGCTTCCACGCCAACCTGATCGCCGTCCTGGTGCTCGCGGCACTGGCCGGCGCGGCCATGCTGCTCGTTCGGAGCTGAGGAAGGTGCCTGCGGCCGGAGTGGCACCCGGCCTGGTGCCCTATCCGCCTGCGCCGGTGTGGCTGTCGCGATAGACGTTCTTGCCGGCCGCCTTGGCGGCATAGAGCGCCTGATCTGCCCGATCGAGGAGAGCCTGGGGGTCGACGTTCGGCGCATCGGCGACCGTGCTGCCGATACTGGCACCGATTCGGACCAGCTCGCCGGCACCCACGTCGAAAGGCCGGGTGAGGGCGGTGATGATGCGGGAGCCGACGAAGACTGCCTCCGCGCGCGCAGTCCCGGGCAGGAGCACCACGAACTCGTCGCCGCCTAAGCGGTATGCCGAATCCACTTCACGGATCGAATTGCGGATGCGGCGCGCGGCGGCGCCCAGGAGCTTGTCGCCGACCGCATGGCCGTACTCGTCGTTGACGGGCTTGAAATCGTCAAGGTCGAGACAGAGGATCGCGAAGCTGTCTTCGCTGCCACTGGTTCCGATGGCGCTGCAGAGTTCTGCAAGGCGCTCCTCGAGCGAAATTCGGTTCGGGAGGTCGGTGAGCCGGTCTGTCCGCGCGATACGATGGTTCTCGAGTTCGGCGACGATCATGCGAACCGTCATATCGTGGTTCTGAAGCATGACGATAACCATGCCTGCGACCCATACGGGACCCATCAGGAGCGCGATCCACATCTCGGAGGGACCGTGGACGAGGAGAGCCGTCGCAAACGGGATGCAGGTCGCTGCCATCACCAGCGCGCCGAAGCGAGGCAGCGGCGCGTTGCGTGAGGCAATGTTTCCGACCGCTCCGGCGACGTTGATGGCGGCCAGCACGACCAGCAACGGGTCTCCCGTCGATATGAGTCCGTAGCTGCCGAGGCCGAAGACCGTTCCCCACGTGATGCCGAGAAAAAAGAGAATTGCGTAGCAGCGCTCCGCCTGCTGCGGCGAGGAATTGTCGACGGCGACAAGTCCCCGCATTCGCGCCACGAACAGGATGGCTTCCGCGATCAGCCACAGATACGGCCATGACGCGTCGGTGAGGATCGCGGCCGTGATGGCGGATACGGTAGAGGTTACCGCGCCGAAGACCACGACGGCCCTGCGTTCGAACACGCTGCGGATCAGCCGCTCGCGAACCTCCGGCACATCGTTGCCCGGAGCAGCGGATATCCACTCATGGATGCGCCACAAGAAGCCAGTTGTGGATCGGCTCCTCCCGAAGCCGGATCGCGGTCGACCGGCGGTGTTTTCCATAACCCCTTGCGCCATGACGTAGCTTAAGCGGCATGGGGTTAAGAAAGATGACCAGAGCCTAGGTTAACAAACCGGAAAGGCCGGAATCGGCGCCCGTCGCCGCTACCGATAGCTGGTCAGTCGAAGAGGCTCGATACGGATTCTTCCGTCGCCGTGCGAGAGATCGCCTCGCCGATGAGATCCGCGATGGAAACGACGCGGATGTTGTGAGCGGCCTCGACCGCGGAGGTCGGCTGGATCGAATCGGTGGTCACCAGTTCCTTGAGCTTGGAACCGGTGATGCGGGCCACCGCGCCACCCGACAGCACGCCGTGGGTGATATAGGCTGTGACGCTGGTGGCGCCGTTCGCGAGCAGCGCGTCGGCGGCGTTGCAGAGCGTTCCGCCCGAATCCACGATGTCGTCGATCAGCAGGCAATCCTTGCCGTGCACGTCGCCGATGACATTCATCACTTCGGATTCGCCCGGTCGTTCGCGCCGCTTGTCGACGATGGCGAGGGGAGCGTCGATGCGCTTGGCGAGCGCGCGCGCGCGCACCACGCCGCCGACGTCGGGCGACACGACCATGACGTTCGCCAGCTGGTAGTGCGCCTTGACGTCGCGCGCGAGGACGGGGACCGCGAAGAGGTTGTCGGTCGGGATATCGAAGAAGCCCTGGATCTGTCCGGCATGGAGATCAAGCGTGAGCACCCGGTCGGCGCCTGCGCCGGTGATCATGTTCGCCACCAGCTTGGCGGAGATCGGCGTGCGGCCGGACGCGCGGCGATCCTGCCGTGCGTAGCCGAAATAGGGCATGACGGCGGTGATGCGCCGCGCGGAGGACCGGCGGAAGGCGTCGATCATGATGAGCATTTCCATCAGGTGATCGTTGGCCGGATAGGAGGTCGACTGGAGGACGAATACGTCCTCGCCGCGCACGTTTTCCTGGATCTCGACGAATATTTCCTGATCGGCGAACCGCCTGACGCTCGCCCGTCCCAGGAGAACGTTCAGGTACCGGGCGACGGCTTCGGCCAGCACCCGGTTGGAGTTGCCCGCAAATAGCTTCATGAAGTTTCCCCGGCGAACGCCAAGCTCGGTTCGTGTGGCTTTTAGCGTCGGAATCCGCCATTGCAAGCGCCGGCGGCCGGATTCGTCGGCTAATCCAAAGAAAGCGTTTCCGCTACGATGATCATCCGGGATGCGTTTCGAGCCAGCGCGAAAGCTCGTCGATCGTCCTGTCGGCGATCGTTTCCATGGTTTGCGGTGGGACGATCGTCCAGGCGTTTTCCGCCGATGCCGCGACGCGTTCCTGCCCCTGGATGCGGTGGAGACGGTTTCCGTCGGGACCGATCACGTCCCAGACGAAGATGACGATCGTCTCCTTGTCCTCGGCGATCGCGGAGAAATAGCCCTTCAACAGATGGCTGGCGGGCACCGCTTCCTTGCCGACGATGACCAATCCCCGTTCCGCCGCCCGGGCGGAAAGCCGCCTTGCCAGCGGTGTCGCCGTGTCCACGGTCGCACCGACCACCGGGGCGAACTGCAGGCGCACGCCTTCGCGCACGGGACCGGCGGGCGGAAGTGCCGCCGGGGTAGGCAGGAGCGCGTCCGCGGTCGTGCCTGGGACATCTTCCTGCACGGCCGATTCGTTCTTCGCCTGGATTGCTGCCGGATCGAGCGCCTCGGAGGTCTTGCAGGCCGAAAGAGCGAGCGATGCCAGGAGAGAAGCCGCGGCGAGCGTCCTCATGCGCATCTCCCTGCTCCTCCGAAAACCCCGGTAACAAGCTTAACCGACTTATCCTTTCAACGCACTATCAAGTCCAGATCATGACGCGAAAGCCGCTTCGCCTCGGCGTCGGTGGTGAGATAGGTCCGCCCGAGCGTCATCGCCGTCTCGGTGTCGGAATCCATGATGATCATGTGGGCAAACAGCGTCATGTCCGGAGCGATCGGCTCGGCGTTTCCCGCATAAAACATCGGCGTGTCCATCCAGGACGGCGAATAGCGTGCGCCCAGCGAATAGCCGCACGCGTTCAGCCGATGGCGCGTCAGACCATGGCTCTCCATCACGCGCGAGTGGGCATCGAAGACGTCGCCGAAGGTCTTTCCCGGGACCATCGCCGTCTCGACGGCCATGAGCGCGTCGCGCGCGGCCTCGTAGAGTTCCTGGTGGCGTCGCGACACCTTTCCCATCACGATCGTCTGCATCATGGCGGCATGGTAGTGATGGAACGCCCCGGCCCATTCCAGGGTAAGCTGGTCGTTCTTGTTCAACTTGCGCCGGCCGGCCTTGTAGCGGCACAGCAGCGCATCCGCGCCCGATCCGATGATGAACTCGTTGGCGGGATAGTCGCCGCCGCCTTCGAAGATGGCGCCCTGCATGGCGGCGAGGATCTTGCCCTCGTCCCCGCCCTGCTTGATCAGCGGCAGCGCGGCATCGAGCGCATCGTCGGCAAGCGCGGCGGCGCGGGTCGTCTTGGCGATCTCGGCCGGGCTCTTGAACAGGCGCAGCCTTGGGATGATCCCCGACGCGTCGATGATCTTGCCGAAGGTCTGCAACTGTTCATCGAGCCGCCGCCCGTTGAACGCGGTCAGCCCGTGCGTGTCGTACTCGACCCCGATCTGACAGCCTAGCAGGTCCATCTCGTTCAGCAGATTCCGCAGGTCTACGGTGGGATTCGCGCCCTGCCGGTCCGTCCACAGATTGATCGTCTCGATGGTCGACGTATGGCGCGCCTGGCGCAGGTCGGCCGAGCGGGTGAGCAGCACCATCGATCCGTCCGCCTTCACGACGAGGCACTGGAAGAAGCAGTACCCGAACGTGTCGTAGCCGGTCAGCCAGAACATGCTCTCCTGTGCGAAGAGCAGCATGGCATCGAGCTTCCGGTCGGCCATCTCGATGACCAGGCGGTCGCGCCGGGCGTCGAATTCGGTGCGTTCGAAGTGAAGCGCCATCAGATTTCCTCCAGGACGATCGCCGATATCTGCCGGCCGTAGTCCGGCTCTCCCCTATGCGTTGTCCGCCGATAGGAAAAGAACCGCTCCTCGTCGGCATAGGTGCAGATGCCGAGATGCGAGGCGCCGATCCCTGCCCGGCGCAGCCGGTCGACCGTGTAGCCGTTGAGATCGAATTTCTCGTGGCCGTGTTTCGTGGAAGGCAGAAAATATCGCTGGTTGTCCGGGTCGGCCGTCGTGAAGCGCTCGACGAATTCGGGGCCGACCTCGTAGTTCTCCTGGCTGATCGAGGGGCCGAGCACGGCGACGATGCGCGCCGGACGCGCGCCAAGCCGCTCCATCGCCTCGATTGTGCTCTCCAGCACGCCGTCCAGCGCGCCTTTCCATCCGGCATGCGCGGCTCCGATGACGCGTGCCTCGGGGTCGGCGAACAGGATCGGTCCGCAATCGGCCGCCAGCACCCCGAGCGCGAGGCCTGGCCGGTCGGTCACCACCGCGTCCGCCTGCGGGCGCTCCGGCCAGGGCTCGGTCGCGACCACCGCCCGCGCGGAATGGATCTGGTGCGGGGTACAGAGATTGCTGGCCGGCACGCCGAGCCATGTGGCGACACGCGCGCGGTTCTCCAGCACCGATTCGCGGTCGTCGTTGGAGCCGAGCCCGACGTTGAGCCCCCGGTACAGGCCCGACGACACGCCGCCGACGCGCGTGAAGAAGCCGTGGCGGATCCCGCCGGCCGACAGTCCGGCAAGCTCTGGCGACCGGAGCGGCTCCGGTCTCTGGTCATTCAGCATCGTTGGCCTTGCAGTTTCTTCCCTGGGCGGCGCGGATCGTGGGGCAGGGGGGTGGCCAAGTCAATCACGGCCCGCGAACCCCGGCGGGACCAGGTCGTGTGGCGTAACCGCCAGCACCTTGAAAAGGTCGCCCATCTCGTCCGGCGCGGCGAGGCGGCGGGCTTCGCCGACGATCCGCTCCCTGGTCGTGGCGTCGGCCGAACGTCCGAGCAGACCCGCGCGCTCCCGCAAGCCCATGGCGATCAGGAAATCCCCCTGGGTCGCGACGTGCGCGGCAAGGCCGTGCTGGTCTGCCGCGGCGGAAAGCGCGGCGAAATCGACATGCGACGTCAGGTCGGCTTCGCCAGGCCGGGCAAGCACGTCGTCGAAGGCATGGCGGCGGACCGCCTGCAGCGTATCGCCGTATCCCGGTGCCAGGTGCCCGTAGTCGAAGAAGATCCCCGCGCCCCCGTCGCTGGCGATGCGTTCGGCGACAGCGTCCATCAGCGCACTGCGGGCAGGTGCCAGCTCGATCAGCGATCCCTCCTCGGCCGATCCGGCGTCCGCCGGCAGAAGGCTCGGGTCGGGCTCGCCCGGTCCCTGCACGAAAGCCAGCTCTCCGTCGCCGGACAGTCCGACGCAGCGCTCGCGCCATCTGCCATCGCGGCGCACGAACTGGCGCATCGGGATCGCGTCGAAGATCTCGTTGCCGACGAACAGGACCGGAAGCTGCGGGAGATCGCCGACCTGACGGTACCACTCCAGCGTCGCCGGCGAACCGGCGAGGGTCTTCTTCTGCACCTGGGTCAATCGTGGGCTTGCCTCGACCAGCGCAAAGCGGACGTCCCGCGCCAGGCCGGCGTCGATCTGCGAAAGCGTGCGGATCACGTCTTTCGTCAGGGTGCCGCGCCCCGGCCCGATCTCCGCGATGCAGACGGGCCGGGGAGAGCCCGCTGCCTGCCACACCGAATAGAGCCAGATCGCGACAAGCTCGCCGAACATCTGGCTGATCTCCGGCGCGGTGGTGAAGTCGCCTTCAACGCCGAAGGGCTCGCGCGTGGTATAGTAGCCATGCGCGGGATCGAACAGGCAGACAGTCATGTAGTCGGCGATCGTCAGCGGCCCTTCCTGCTCGATCAACGCGGCTATTCTCTCTTTCAAGCCATTCATCTTGCAGGGGAAGTCGCCGGCCGCGCGGTCGCCATGGCCCAAGCGCCGGCAAGAACCATCGGCAGCGACAGAATCATGCCCATGGTCAGCCATCCGCCGAGCAGATAGCCGAGCTGCGGATCGGGCACCCGGAAGAACTCGACGACGATGCGCGAGAGCCCGTAGCCCGCCACGAAGGCTCCCGCCACGAAACCGGGGGCCTTCAGCTTCAGGAAACGGTGGGTGAGGATCCTCAGCACGACGAACAGCACGAGGCCTTCCAGTGCTGCCTCATATAGCTGGCTCGGATGACGCGGTTCGGGGCCGCCGTTCGGGAAGACGAAGGCCCAGGGCACGTCCGTGGTCCGGCCCCACAGTTCGGAGTTTATGAAATTGGCGCATCGCACGAGGCCGAGCCCGACCGGCACGCCAGCGGCGACGATATCGAACATGCTCCAGACGCGAATGCCGCGCGAACGCGAAAACAGGATCATGGCCAGGATCGTGCCGAGCAGGCCGCCGTGGAAGGACATGCCGCCTTCCCAGAGCGCCAGCGCCGCCAGCGGCTCCTCGATGTAGCGCGCGAGATCGTAGAACAGGACGTATCCGATGCGCCCGCCCAGGACGATGCCGGCCGCGGCCCAGACGACGAAATCATCGAGATCCTCCGGCTTCATCGGGGGAACGCCGTCTGCCCACAGCTGCGGCTTCGACAGGAGCCGCTTGGCGTACCACCAGGCAAAGAGGATACCCACGACATAGCCGATGCCGTACCAGTGGATGGCCAGCGGGCCGAGCCGGAGAAGGACCGGGTCGATCTCGGGGAAGGGCAGCGCCGCGAGCGGCAGGAGGAGCGTTTCCAAGGTCGGGTTCCCGGCTGTCAAAAGCGCGCGGACCATGGTCGATGGCGGCGCCAAAGGTCAAGATGCCAGCAAGCGCCGCCGGTCGGATGCTTGCAAAGAGGCCCACCCCCGCCTAGTTCTCTCGAAAGGACACTCCGCCCGTCTTGCGGAGCCGATCCGTTGAGAGCGAGGCCAGCGTCATGACGAACGGACCCAACCGCATCCTGGATGATATCGCCAAGCTGATGACGGACGCCGCGGGCGCCGCGCAGGGCGTGCGGCGCGAGATGGAAGGCGCCTTCCGCGCCCAGGCAGAGCGCATGTTGAACTCGATGGACATCGTTCAGCGCGAGGAGTTCGAAGCCATGCGGGATATGGCCGTCAAGGCGCGCGCCGAGAACAAGAAGCTCGCCGCGCGGCTCGACGAAATGGAAGCCAGGCTCGCCGCACTGAGCGGCAATACGGCCGAAAACGCCTCCGCGAGCGCTCCGGCGAAGGCGCGGACAAAAAAATAATCCTCCGCGTTTCCACAGGACGGCAGGCGAAAAAGGCGTTCGTGCAGAATCCCTTACGCAGGCATGGTTGATAGCCGGCGCACAGGCTATCCACACGCGAAACCGCCGGAACCAAAAAACCGCTGGAACTGCGACTCGTCATCAATACACTGAATTTACTGCATGATTCGTTCATGCGCCGGGACTGGGGTTCCCCGGCCGGGGTCATTGAGAGACCTCGCGCGTTCCCCCACGAGTTTGCAAGTCGCGTCGCGTGTTGCGTCCCGGACGGAGCGCGCGGACCGCGTTCCCACAACAACAGGAAGCAATTCATGAGCCTTCTGGAAATCGACCTGACACGCGAGGCGCATCCGGTGGATGTCATCGAGCAGGTCGCGCACGCCAACGAGTGGGCTTTCGAGCGCGCGGGCGACGACGAGATCGCCATCTCGGTCGCCGGCAACTGGACGGACTATCATATCTCCTTCTCCTGGATGGAGGATTTCGAGGCGCTGCATCTCGCCTGCGCGTTCGACATCAAGGTGACCGAGACCCGCGTGACCGAGGTCATGCGCCTGCTGGCGTTGATCAACGAACAGATGCTGTTCGGCCATTTCGACCTGTGGGAGCAGGAGGGTGCGATCATGTTCCGCCAGGCGCTGCTCTTGAACGGCGGCGTGGAGCCGACGGGCCAGCAGGTCGAGGTGCTGCTGTCGACCGCGCTCGAAGCCTGCGAATGCTATTTCCAGGCGTTCCAGTTCGTCGTCTGGTCGGGCGTCTCGGCCCGCGATGCCCTGCAGAGCGTGCTGTTCGAAACGCACGGCAGCGCTTGACGCCATGGCGACCACGGCTGACAGACCGGCCGAGATCACCTGGGCCGATTTCGAGAAGGTCGACATCCGCGCCGGCACGATCGTCGAGGCGGAGCCGTTTCCCGAGGCGCGCAAGCCCGCAATCAAGCTGCGCATCGACTTCGGACCCGTAATCGGCGTGAAGAAGTCGTCGGCGCAGATCACCAAGTACTACGCGCCGGAGGAACTCGTCGGGCGTCAGGTGATGGCGGTCGTCAACTTTCCGCCGCGCCAGATCGGCAAGTTCATGTCCGAGGTGCTGACGCTCGGCTTCTCCGACGAGGAAGGCGCCGTGGTGCTCGCCGCCATCGAACGCAAGGTGCCGGACGGCGGCCGGCTGTTCTGATGGGAGCCGGGATGCTCTGGCCGATGTAGCCTGCCACCCCTCTATTTCCTGTTGCAGTGCAGCAACTCCCCTCCTATGAACGGGGAAACATCGGACCCGGTGAAAATCCGGGTGGCTATTCCGGCCGCCGACCCGCCGGACAACCCGACCGCATCATAGCCACCTGGAAGGCCTTTACCGGCCGCCGCGGTCCCGTTTTCCCCGGATTTGAATGAACTCCCTTTCCGCCTATCGTGCCGAATGGTTCGGCAATGTCCGCGGCGACCTGCTCGCCGGGCTGGTCGTGGCCCTCGCGCTGATCCCCGAAGCCATCGCCTTTTCCATCATCGCGGGCGTCGATCCCAAGATCGGCCTCTATGCCTCGTTCTCGATCGCCGTGGTCATAGCTTTCGCCGGCGGACGTCCCGGTATGATCTCTGCGGCGACCGCCGCGACCGCCGTCCTCATGGTGACGCTGGTGAAGGAGCACGGGCTGCAATACCTCCTGGTCGCCACCATCCTCGCCGGCGTGCTGCAGGTCGGGGCCGGCCTGCTGCGGCTCGGCGATCTCATGCGCTTCGTCTCGCGCTCGGTAATCACGGGTTTCGTCAACGCGCTGGCGATCCTGATCTTCATGGCGCAACTGCCCGAACTCATCGGCGTGCCGTGGGTCACCTACGTCATGGTGGCCGCAGGCCTCGCGATCATCTACCTGTTCCCGCGCTTCACCAGGGCCGTGCCGTCGCCGCTGATCTGCATCCTGGTGCTCACCGCCGTCTCGCTATGGTTCGGCATGGACGAGCTTCGTACCGTCGGGGACATGGGCGAACTGCCATCGACGCTGCCCGTCTTCCTGCTGCCGGACGTGCCGCTCAATCTCGAGACCTTCATGATCGTGCTGCCCTATTCGGCCGCGGTCGCCGTCGTGGGGCTGCTCGAATCGCTGATGACGGCGTCGATCATCGACGAATTGACCGATACCGGCAGCGACAAGAATCGCGAGTGCGTCGGTCAGGGGCTCGCCAACGTCGCCACCGGCTTTCTCGGCGGCATGGCAGGCTGCGCCATGATCGGCCAGTCGGTCATCAACGTGAAGTCGGGCGGCCGCGGGCGGCTCTCCTGCTTCGCCGCCGGCGTCTTCCTGCTGTTCCTCATCGTCGTCCTCGGCGACTGGGTTTCGATCATCCCTATGGCCGCGCTGGTGGCGATCATGATCATGGTCTCGATCGGCACGTTCTCCTGGACCTCCATCCGCAATCTGAAGGACCATCCGCGCCGGTCCTCCACCGTCATGCTGGCAACCGTGATCACGGTCGTCGCCACCCACAACCTGGCGATCGGCGTACTCGTGGGCGTTCTCCTGTCCGGCCTCTTCTTCGCCTCGAAGGTGGCGCAGATCTTCCGCGTCACGTCGAGCGTGTCGGCGGACGATAAGGAGCGCGCCTACGTCGTCGAAGGCCAGGTCTTCTTCGCATCCTCCGAAGCCTTCCTCGCCGCCTTCGACTTCAAGGAAGCGGTGGAACGCGTGACCATCGACGTCAGCCGAGCGCACATCTGGGACCTGACAGGCGTCGGCGCCATCGATACCGTCGTCCTGAAGTTTCGCCGCGAAGGCACTGAGGTCGAACTCGCTGGCCTCAACGAGGCCAGCGCCACCATCGTCGACAGGCTCGCTGTGCACGACAAGCCCGGCGCGTTCGAGCGCCTGATGGGCCATTGAGGGAGGGGAGAATGGCAAACATTCTGGCGCTGGTCGACGGATCGGTCTACGGCCGCAGCGTCGCCGGGCACGCGGGCTGGGCAGCGTTCCGGCTCGGCCTGCCGGTCGAGATCGCGCACGTGCTCGGCCGGCGGATCGCGACGAACTTCGACCTCAGCGGCAATCTGGACGCCAATGCGCGGACGAACCTCTTGCGGCAGATGGCCGATCTCGACGAACAGCACGGAAAGCTGGCGCAACAGAAGGGCCGCGCCATCCTCGACGGCGCGCGAAGCGAGGTCGAGGCCGTCGGTGGCGTGGAGGTGTCGACCAAGCTGCGCAATGGCGACCTGCTCGAAGCGCTCGGCGATCTCGAAGCCGATGCCGAGATGGTGGTCATCGGAAAGCGTGGCGAGGCGGCGGATTTCGCCAGGTTGCATCTCGGGTCAAATCTGGAACGGGTGGTGAGAAGCTCGAAGAAGCCCGTGCTGGTCGCCTCGCGCAGCCGCGAGCCGTTCGACCGTTTCGTGATCGCGTACGACGGCGGCACGAGCGCCAACCGCGCGGTCGACTACGTCGCGGCGAGCCCGCTCCTGAAGGGTCTTTCCTGTACGCTGCTGTTGGTCGGCGCCGACACCCCCGAAAATCGGTCCCGGCTGGATGCGCCGTTCGGGCGACTCCGGGAGGGTGGCTTCGAGGTGGAGGCGCGGCTTGAGAACGGCGAGCCGGAGGAGGTGATCGGCGCCTGCGTGGAAAGCGGCAAGGCCGGTCTCCTCGTCATGGGCGCCTACGGGCATTCGCGCATCCGCAGCTACGTCATCGGCTCGACCACCGCCGAGCTCGTGCGCCGCTGCAAGGTCCCCGTCCTCATGTTCCGGTGAGCGTGTTGCGTGGGTGGGTAGGCGCCGACTTTCAGTCGCGCCCCATCAGTCGGGCGGCCTCGGTCAGCCCTTCCATGACTGCGCGACGCCTTTCCGGCGGCAGGGCGGCGAAACGGCTGGAGAATTCCGGCCCGAACAGACCCGGCGTGGCCGCCACCATCTCGCGGCCTTTCGGCGTCAGGCGGGTATAGACCACCCTGCGGTCCGTGCTGGATCGGTAGCGTTCGACGATGGCGCGGCCTTCGAGGTTTTCGAGGATCATCACTACCGTCGCCGGGCTGAGATCGGCATAGTCGGACAGCGCGTTGGTCGTCACCTCGCCGAGTTCGGCTACCCCCGTCAGCACGACCAGTTGCGGCGCGGTCAGGCCGCTGGCACGCGCCAGCGCCTTCGATTGCAGATCGTTCGCGCGAACGATCCGCCGCACTGCCTTCATCATCACCCGCAGGTCGGCCGCGGGAACCTCTTCCTGGAACTCGTTCGCGCCTGCCGCGTTGGCCGAAGCATCACCCATCGAAATGTCGCCAATCAATTTGACTTCTAATGATTAGAGTTATAATGAACTGCGCGACGAAGACAAGAGACATTGACACCGGAGGCTTGGCGCGCGCCGATGTGCGGAATTTGTGGCGAGATAAGACTCGACGGCCAGGCGCCGTCGCCGATTGCGATTTCCAGGATGACCGAGAGCATGGCGCCGCGGGGGCCGGACGGCGCCGGGCTGGTCGTGCACGGCAACGCCGGCTTCGGCCATCGGCGCCTCAAGATCATCGACCTTTCCGAGCGCGCCCGGCAGCCGATGGTCGATTCGGGCCTCGGTCTGACGATCGCCTTCAACGGCTGCATCTACAACTACCCCGAACTGCGCCAGGAGCTTGAAGGCAAAGGCTATTCCTTCTTTTCCACCGGCGACACGGAAGTCATTCTCAAGGCCTGGCGCGAATGGGGCGAGGAGTGCGTGGAGCGCTTCCACGGTATGTTCGCCTTCGTCCTGCAGGAGCGCGATTCCGGCCGCATCGTCATGGCGCGCGACCGCTTCGGCATCAAGCCGCTCTATCTGTCGGAGACGCCGGGCCGCATCCGCTTCTCCTCCTCGCTGCCGGCGATCCTGGCGGCGGGGGACGTCGACACCTCGATCGACCGCGCCGCGCTCCACCATTACATGACCTTCCACGCGGTTGTGCCGCCGCCGCGTACGATCCTCAACGGCATCCGCAAGCTGCCGCCGGCCACGATCCGCGTCATCGAGCCCGACGGCTCGACGCGCGAGCGTGTCTACTGGGATCCGCCGCACCAGCGCGATCCGGCCGACAATGGCGTGTCGCGCGAGGAGTGGACCGACCGCGTGCTCGATGCCCTTCGCGTCGCGGTGAAGCGGCGCATGGTGGCCGACGTGCCGGTGGGCGTGCTCCTGTCCGGCGGCGTTGATTCCTCCCTGATCGTCGGTTTGCTCGCCGAAGCGGGGCAGCACGGGCTGATGAGCTTCTCGGTCGGCTTCGAGGAAGCCAATGGCGAGAAGGGCGACGAGTTCGTCTATTCGGATCTGATCGCCGAGCGGTTCGGCACCGACCACCACAAGATCTTCGTGCCCTCCGACCAGTTGATGGATGCGTTGCCCGGCACTTTCGCGGCCATGTCCGAGCCGATGGTCTCCTACGACAATGTCGGCTTCTACCTGCTCTCCAAGGAGGTCTCGAAGCACATAAAGGTCGTGCAGTCGGGGCAGGGGGCCGACGAGATCTTCGCCGGCTATCACTGGTATCCGCCGCTGATGAATTCCAACGACGTTGTCGGCGACTATTCACGCGTCTTCTTCGACCGCGACCATGCGACGCTGAAGCGGCAGCTCAGCGCCGACTGGATCAACGGCGGGGACTACAGCCGCGATCTCGTTGCCGAACGGTTGATGCGTCCGGGCGCCGACACGCCGGTCGACCGGGCACTGCGGCTCGACTCGACCGTCATGCTGGTCGACGATCCCGTGAAGCGCGTCGACAACATGACCATGGCCTGGGGGCTGGAGGCGCGCGTGCCCTTCCTCGATCACGAACTGGTCGAACTCGCCGCCCGCATCCCGCCCGAGGAGAAGATCCGCGACGGCGGCAAGGGGGTGCTGAAGGACGTGGCGCGCCGGATCGTCCCGTCCGAGGTGATCGACCGCAAGAAGGGCTATTTTCCCGTTCCGCAGCTCAAATACGTCGACGGGCCGTATCTCGACATGGTGCGCGACGCGCTGACCTCGCAGGCCGCGCGGGAGAGGGGCCTGTTTCGCGAGGAATGGCTGGACGAGCTGTTCGCCGCTCCGTCCGAGCACATCACGCCGCTCCAGGGCTCGGAGCTCTGGCAGGCCGGGCTACTGGAACTCTGGCTGCAGACTCACGGGGTCTAGTCATGGCGAAGAAACAGATGGCGGAAGCCCGGCGCCAAAACGGGAACGCCGAGCGTGCTCTGGGGCACCGGCTGAAGCGCCTGCGCAACGAATCGCAGAAGCCGCCGATCGGCCATCCCTCCGGCGAACCGGGCCCGACGCGAAGTTCGGTCGCGCTCGACTGCGGCTGGGGACGGCTGATCTTCTCGCAGACCTATGCCGACAACCCGAGCATCGTGGAGGCACTGGCGGACGAAGGCGACAAGCGCCGCGACATCGCCTTCTACGTGCGCGATCCGCACGTACTTCTGGCGCTCGCCCCGCAGGAGACGTTTCTCGACCCCTCGCACACCTATCGCCTCGACCTCTCGACCTACCGGCCGAGCCGGCGCAAGCCGCAGAGTTTCTTCATCCGGCGGCTGACGTCCGAGGCTGACGCGGAGGCGGTCAATGTTATCTATTCGGCACGCAACATGGTGACGGTCAGCCCTGAATTCTTCTGGGCCAACCGCGACAACCGTTCGATCACCTATTTCGTGGCCGAGGACGAGTCCAGCGGCGACGTGATCGGCACCGTTACGGGCGTCGATCACCAGCGGCTCTTCGGCGACCCCGAGCACGGCTCCTCGCTCTGGTGCCTTGCGGTCGATCCGCAGTGCCGCCATCCCGGCGTCGGCGAAATGCTCGTGCGGCGTCTGGCCGAGCATTTCCAGGCGCGGGGGGCGGCCTTCATGGATCTTTCGGTCATGCACGACAACGACCAGGCGATCGCGCTCTACGACAAGCTCGGCTTCCGCCGCGTGCCGATCTTCGCGGTGAAACGCAAGAATCCGATCAACGAGCGTCTCTTCGCAGGGCCGATCGAAGGCTACGACCGGCTCAACCCCTATGCCCGCATCATCGTCGACGAGGCGCGGCGGCGCGGCGTGCAGGTGGAGGTCACGGATGCCGAGGGCGGGTTCTTCCGGCTCGCTTATGGCGGCCGCTCCGTCCACTGCCGCGAGAGCCTGTCGGAAATGACCTCCGGCGTCGCCGTCTCGATCTGCGACGACAAGGCGGTCACGCGTCGCGTGGTCGAACATGCGGGGTTGAAGGTGCCGGACCAGATTTCGGTGGAGTCCGCCGACGATCCGGCCGTCGAGAGTTTCCTGAAGGACCATGGCACGGTCGTCGTCAAGCCTGCGCGGGGAGAGCAGGGTCGGGGGGTCTCGGTGGGGCTTGAGACGCTGGAGGATACGCGCAAGGCCATTGCGGCCGCGCGCGAGGTCTCGAACCGCGTCCTGCTGGAAGCCTGCTTCGACGGCGAGGACCTGCGCCTGGTGGTAATCGACTACCGCCTCGTCGCTGCCGCCGTGCGTCGGCCGCCCTCCGTGGTGGGCGACGGGGATAGCGACATCCGCAGTCTAATCGAGCGCCAGTCGCGCCGGCGGTCCGCGGCGACTGGGGGCGAGAGCACGATCCCGGTGGACGAGGATGCGATCCGCTGCCTCGCCGGGCAGGACTGCACGCTCGAAACCGTCCTGGAAGCCGGACGCGAGATTGTCGTGCGCAAGACCGCCAACCTGCACACCGGCGGGTCGATCCACGACGTCACCGGCATCGTGCATCCGCGGCTGGTGGACGCGGCATGCGCCGCCGCGCGCGCCATCAAGATCCCGGTCGTCGGCATCGACTTCATGGTCAAGAAACCCACCGAGCCGGATTACGTCTTCATCGAGGCGAACGAGCGGCCGGGACTCGCCAACCACGAGCCGCAGCCGACGGCCGAGCGTTTCGTGGACCTGCTCTTTCCGCACTCGAAGCCGATCCACGCGCACAGCTCGCCCTCCGGGCGGCAAGGGGCGCGGGCGTGACGAAACTGGAGATCGATACCGACTATCTCGCCGCGCAATTGAAGGCGCTGCTGGCGATCGACAGTCCGACGGGCTTCACCGACACCATCGTGCGCCACTGCACGCGCGAACTTGAGCGGCTCGGCATGAGCGTGGAATTGACCCGTCGCGGTGCCATCCGCGCGGTGCGTCAGGGCAGCCGGCGCTCGGGCGCGCGCGCCATCATCACCCATCTCGACACGCTCGGCGCACAGGTGAAGATGGTCAAGGACAACGGCCGGCTCGAACTCGTGCCGATCGGCCACTGGTCGTCCCGCTTCGCCGAAGGCGCGCGAGCCAACATCTATTCCTACGACGCCACGCACCGCGGCTCCATCCTGCCGCTGAAAGCGTCGGGTCACACGTTCAACGAAGGCGTCGACGAGCAGCCGGTCGACTGGCGGCAGGTCGAACTGCGCATCGATGCCCGTACCGGTTCGAAGGAGGAGACGCTGGCGCTCGGCATCGACATCGGTGACATCGTCGCCATCGATCCCGAGACGGAATTCATGGACAACGGCTTCATCGTCTCGCGCCATCTCGACGACAAGGCCGGCGTCGCCGCGTCGCTGGCTGCGCTGGAGGCCATGGAGCGGGAAAAGGTCAGGACCCCCGTGGACATCCACTGGCTGTTCTCCATCGCTGAGGAAGTCGGCGTCGGCGCGACCGCGATCGTCTCGCCCGAAGTGGCGTCGATGGTGGCGATCGACAATGGCACCTCCGCGCCGGGCCAGAATTCGTCGGAGTTCGGGGTCACGATCGCCATGGCCGACCAGACCGGCCCGTTCGACTACCACCTGACGAAGAAACTGATCGATCTCTGCCGGGACAACGAAATCCCGATGCAGCGCGACATCTTCCGCTTTTACCGCTCCGATTCCGCCTCGGCGGTGGAGGCCGGCCACGACGTGCGCACGGCGCTGGTCGCCTTCGGCGTCGATGCCTCGCACGGCTACGAGCGCATCCACATCCACGCGCTGAAGTCGATCGCGGAACTCGTCACCGCCTATGTGACGAGCCCGGTCGAGATCAAGCGCGACCTGGAGGAGATCTCCACCATGAAGGGTTTCACCAAGCAGCCCTCCGCCTCGCACGACGGAGAGTGAGGAGGGCGCAAATTTCCTCGTCCGTGTCTACGAGCCCGCGCAACACCGGCGGCTTGAAGTAGGCCGTCGATATCAGCGGCACGGTCGCCGGTTCGGCGATGGCGGTCAGGCTATCGCATCCACGCATCTCTTCCTGTACCTCGATGTTGCGGCCAAGCACCTTCCTCATCGTCTCGCTTCGCATACCCTTCATCGTGCGTGGTTCGACAGGCTCACCATGAGGGAGGTCTGTGGAACCCGCTCCACGAGCAGCATCGCGCCCCAAAAGCTCCTCATTGTGCGCGGTCCATAGACCTCCCTCATGGTGAGCGGTCCACAGATCTCCGTCATAATGAGCGGTCCACAGATCTCCGTCATAATGAGCGGCCCACAGATCTCCCTCATGGTGAGCCTGTCGAACCACGCACGATGCAACGGTTCGCGAAGCGAGACGGTGAGGGGCGTCATTTGGCGAAAATGAAGGCGGGCCGGCCTAGGCCGGCAGTTTCACCGTCGCGCGCAGGCCGCCCATGGGGCTGTCGTCGAGCATGATGTCGCCGCCATGGCTGCGCGCGATGTCGCGGGCGATTGAGAGGCCGAGGCCGGTGCCGCTTGCATCCTGGTTGCGGGCGTTGTCGAGCCGCACGAAGGGCTTGAAGACGTGCTCGCGCTTCTCCGGGGGGATCCCGGGGCCGTCGTCGTCCACGACGACCGTGAAGGAGCCGCGGGTATGGATGGCCGAGACCCGTACGTTCCTGGCGTAGCGGAAGGCGTTGCCGACGAGGTTGGCCATCAGGCGCGAGAAGGCGGCGGGCCGCACCAGAAGTTCCGGCGGACCGGATATCTCGGTCGTCAGGTTGCGCTTGCGCAACCTCGCTTCATGCGTGAGGCTCTCGAAAAGCGTGCCGATGTTGAGCTGGCCGGTGTCCTCCGCCGCCTCGCCGCGGGCGAAGGCCAGATAACCCTCCAGCATCGACTGCATGTCCTCGATGTCCTTGTTGAGCGCCTCGGTCTCCGGTCGCGGCCCCGCGATCGCCAGCTGCAGCTTGAAGCGTGTGAGGATCGTCCGCAGGTCGTGGCTCACGCCGGTCAGCATCGCCGTGCGCTGCTCGATCTGGCGCTCGATGCGTTCGCGCATCAGGATGAAAGCCGCGCCGGCGCGCCGGACTTCCTCGGCGCCGCGCGGGCGAAAATCGGGCGGCGGCGGACGGCCCTTGCCGAAACTCTCGGCGGCGGCCGCGAGCTGCTGGATCGGCCGGATCTGGTTGCGCAGGAAGAGCACGGCGATCGTGATCAGCACGAGCGAGGTGCCCACCATCCAGAGCAGAAAGATGTGCGTGTTCGACGCATAGGCCTGGCTGCGCCGGGCAAAGACGCGCAGCACCGCATCCTCGAGCTGGATGCGGATTTCGACGATGTTGGAGTTTCCGACCGTGTCGAGCCAGAACGGCCGGTTGATCTGGCGCGTGATCTCTTCGCTGAGCACCTCGTCCAGGATCGAGAAGAACGGCTTCGGGCCGGGCGCCGGCAGCGGGTCCGGCGGCATGATGTCGACCTTCAGCCCCAGCCTCTCCTGCGCGATCCGCAGCACGTCCGGATAGCCGTCCTCCGCCTCGGGGTAGGTCTCGATCATGTCGATGATGGCGGCGATATCGCGGGTCACCGCCATGGAGAGCCGCTGCGTGACCGTCTGCCAGTGCCGTTCCATGAACACGAATGCGACCACCGACTGCAGGAGGATCATCGGCGCGATGACGATGATCAGCGAGCGCGCATAGAGCCGCTTCGGCATGTGGCGGGAGACGCGATGCCAGAACCGCCGCCACACGAAGCGCGCCGGTCCTAGCGCGCGCGGCAGCCATCCTTCCGCCCGCCTCTCGATTGTTGTGGTTTCGGTGCTTGCCATCCGCCCGTTCCGCCGCAGCCCGCCTGCCGTCGCACTCGCGGCGGGGGTCTGTCGGCGGACAGTCTATTCCACGCTCAGCCTGTATCCAACACCACGTACGGTCTGCAGCCACACCGGGTTGCCCGGATCGCGCTCGATCTTGCGCCGCAGTCGGTTGATCTGGACGTCGATCGTGCGTTCGCCGACCTCCGCGTCGCCGCTGACGAGTTCATGTCGCGGGATCGTCTCGCCGGGTCTTTCCGCGAATATGGCGAGGATCTCCTGCTCGCGGTCGGTGAGCCTGATCGGTTCGCCGCCGTTCTTCAGTTCGCGGCGCGCGATCTGGAAGGTGTAGGGGCCGAAGACCAGCTGTTCGACCTTCGGCGTCTGCGGCGGCCCGCCGCGTCGCAGGATGTTGTTGATGCGCAGGATCAGTTCGCGCGGGTCGAAGGGCTTCGGCAGATAGTCGTCCGCGCCTGCCTCCAGCCCGTCGATGCGGTTGTCCGTCTCTGACAGCGCGGTGAGCATCAGGATCGGCACGTTCTTTTCCGGGCGCAGCGACTTGGTCAGCTCGACGCCGGTCTCGCCGGGCATCATCACGTCGAGCACGATCAGATCGAAATCCAGTCCCGCGAGCTGCCGCCGCGCTTCGGCCGCAGTTGAGGCGACGGTGACGCGAAAGCCGTTGGTGGTGAGGAACTGCTTGAGGAGCGTGCGTATGCGGGTGTCGTCGTCGACGACGAGCAGATGGGGCGCGTCGTCTCCGGGGACCGTCGGTTCGTCAGTCATCGCTCGGTTCTCCATCGCGTTCGGACGAGCGCGAATCCGGCAGGCGGTCGATCTGCGCCCGCAGTTCCGGATCGACCATCGCCTTGAGAAAGCGTCCGATCACTTCCCGCCGGTCCTCTCCGGTCTCTCGCAACGCTGCACGGATGC
This sequence comes from Aquibium pacificum, assembly GCF_040839445.1. NCBI lineage: Bacteria > Pseudomonadati > Pseudomonadota > Alphaproteobacteria > Hyphomicrobiales > Phyllobacteriaceae > Aquibium > Aquibium pacificum. Next base: position 744,777 of record NZ_JBDPGJ010000001.1, read on the forward strand.
GACGGGACTGTGGCAATGCAAGGGCGAAGGCGAGTTCGCGGCCTTTTGCCGTGGGATAGAGTTCCCTCTGCCGCCTGTCCTTCGGCCCCTGTACCTGTACGATGTGTCCTGTGTCGATTAACTGCTTCAGGACCCGTGCGAGGCTCTGTTTCGTGATCTTCAGCACATCCAGCAGTTCGGCAACCGTTAGGCCGGGCATGCGGTTGACGAAGTGCAGGACGCGGTGATGCGCGCGCCCGAATCCGTCGACCGAGAGGATCTGGTCCGGGTCGGAGGTGAAGTCGCGATAGGCGAAGAAGAGCAGTTCGATCAGATCCAGCTCCAGGTCGTCCCCGACAGCGAATGCCGTCCGGATCGGCTGCTCGCCGGCCGCTTCGTGCCTGTTCATCGCGCGACGCTCTCCGCAAAATGGGTCAGCCTTGTTGACATATCTCGGTCCGGCTGGTAATTTTCCTCAAGCTTTTCGTCAGATCGAGACCGAAAAGGCAAGTCCGGAGCGTCTTTCGGGTCGTATCCTTCCTTTGCTTTTTGCTGATGATGGGCCCAGAATGCGCTCCGGCCGCCTTGGGGCAGCGGAACGAAAAATCAAATCCAACGATATGCGGAACGCGATTTCCGCGGGAGGACAGCATGGCATCCGTTCCTTTCGATCAGCTTGACGGCTTCATATGGATGAACGGCGAATTCGTTAAATGGGCGGATGCGAAGATTCACGTACTGACCCACGGGCTTCACTATGCCAGCGCCGTCTTCGAGGGCGAGCGCGCCTATGGTGGCGAGATCTTCAAGCTGACCGAACATACCGAGCGCCTGCATGAATCCGCGCGGATCCTCGGCTTCAAGATACCCTTTTCCGTCGCCGAGATCGACGATGCCTGCCGGACGCTTCTGAAGAAGCAGGGCCTTGCCGACGCCTATGTCCGGCCGATCGCCTGGCGGGGATCCGAGATGATGGGCGTTTCGGCCCAGAACAACCGCATCAACTGCGCCATCGCCATCTGGCAGTGGCCGAGCTACTTCGACCCCGCGCAGAAGCTGAAGGGCATCCGGCTCGACATGGCCGAGTACCGCCGCCCCGATCCGCGCACCGCGCCCTCGAAATCCAAGGCCGCCGGCCTCTACATGATCTGCACGCTGTCCAAGCATGCGGCCGAATCCAAGGGTTATGCCGACGCGCTGATGCTCGACTGGCGCGGGCAGGTGGCCGAAGCAACCGGCGCCAACGTGTTCTTCGTCAAGGACGGCGTGATCCATACGCCGAAACCCGATTGCTTCCTCGACGGGATCACCCGTCGCACGGTCATCGACCTCGCCAAGCGCCGCGGCTACGAGGTCGTGGAGCGCGTGATCATGCCGGAGGAGATGGAAGGCTTCGAGCAATGCTTCCTGACGGGAACCGCGGCAGAGGTGACGCCGGTCTCCGAGGTCGGGCCGTATCGCTTCACCGTCGGCGAGATCGCCAAGAACCTGATGGAAGACTATTCCGCCGAGGTCCAGCCGCGCCATGCGATGGCCGCGGAGTAGGACCCAGCCGGGACTTCTCCGGGAACGGTAGACATCTGGGCGGCCTTCGGGCCGCCCTTTTCGTCTGGCCGAAAGTGAGGTGGACGCACCCGGCCATGGTCCCTATGTCTGGCCTGCAGAAATCGAGGAAAGCCAATGGGAAAACTGAACGCCGGCGTCATCCCGGTCACACCGTTCCAGCAGAACTGCACCATCCTCCTGGACGAGGAGACGAAGGAAGCCGTCGTGGTCGATCCCGGCGGCGATGTCGACCGCATCCTCGCCGCGATCGAGCAGAACGGGCTGAAGGTCAAGGAGATCTGGCTCACCCACGGCCATCTCGACCATGCCGGTGGAGCCATGGACCTAAAGGAGGCGCTGGGCGTCGACATCGTCGGCCCGCACGAGGACGACCGGCAGATGCTGCTCAATCTCGAGAACCAGGCGCGCATGTTCGGAATGCCCGGGGTCGTCCGCAACTGCACGCCCGACAGGTTCCTGAAGGAGGGGGAGGCGGTTTCCGTGGGCGATCACACCTTTGAGGTGCTGCACTGCCCGGGCCATGCGCCGGGACACGTCGTCTTCTTCGACCGCGAAGCGAACTTCGCCCATGTCGGGGACGTGCTCTTCAACGGTTCGATCGGCCGCACCGACCTGCCGGGCGGTAACCACGACCAGCTCATTCGCTCCATAAAGGAGAAGCTCTTCCCGCTCGGCGACGAGGTGGGCTTCATCTGCGGGCACGGACCCGGCGGCCGCATCGGCGACGAGCGGCGCACCAACCCGTTCCTGCGCTGACCGTCTGCGGGCCAAAGAACTCCGGCACGGTCGGCAGTCGCGCCGGACGGCGCGACCGCGGGGACGAGGCTCCTCAGGCGTCAGTTCGCGACGCAGAAATGGTCCTGTCCGTCATATCCCCTGAACGTGCCGGTCTCTGCGTCGAACGACCGGTACCGCTGCGAGCAGTAGCGGTACCATTCGGGCGACCACGGTTCGAGGCCGGCCGAGTAGGAATAGCGCTCATCGCCATAGTCGTCGGGAGCGGGCGGGAAGTAGCCGCTGGAAGCATTGTCGGGAAACGCGTTCCCCTGGTTGGCGATGGCGCCTGCGGCGATCGCACCCACGGCAAGGCCGAGAATGCCGGCCGCGAGCATGTCGCCTCGCTGGTCGTGACGGTTGTGGGAGGAATGATACTTCGGGCGGTGCTCGCGCCAGCGCTCGCCGGCGCTTGCGTCCAGGGTCGGCACGAGCGACGCCGCGCCCACGGCGACCGACAGCACTGCTGATTTGATGATGCGGTTCATCGACTGCTTCCTTCGGCTGATCCGGCCGTGTATCGGGCCGGCTGTACGCGAAGGATTAGCCGCGCGCGGCTGAATGCAGCCTGAACGCGGGACGCGCCGACCGGGCGAGACCGCACAGCCGTGAACGCTCCATCCGGCCGTTTCGCCGGAAGGATCGGAGCGCGGGAGAGGGGGAGTTCAGCCGACGGTGATGTTGACGGCCTTCGGTCCCTTGCCGCGCTTGTCCGGCTCGGTGTCGAACGACACTTTCTGTCCGTCCTCGAGGCCCGGCAGTCCGGAGGCTTGCACCGCCGAGATATGGACGAAGACGTCGCTTGCCCCGCCGTCCGGCGTGATGAAGCCGAAGCCCTTCGAGTGGTTGAAGAATTTGACAGTTCCAGTCATCTGACCCATGAGGAGCTCCTTCTCCCGTCAGGTTGCTCGTGGTGCGACAAGCACCATACGGTCATAAGCCGTTCACTGGGGGAGAAGAAACAGTCGGACGCGCGCCGGGGCCTTGCCGCAAGCCCTCTCCTTCGCGATCCACCCGGCCAAACGCGGAACGATGCCGGGGCATGCCATTCCAGTCTCCGGGCCGGCAAATGCCCGAACGGTTAATTTTTGATTTATTTCTTGAGCAGGGGCAAGAAGTTTTTTCGCAAGCGCAGCATGACGGTCACCCGCGAAGCGGCGTGACAGGCGCATGCACTACTCATAGCCGAAGACGCGGGCAGGAGAACCTGCGCCTTCAGGCCCGCAACAGGGGAGAGTCCGCGCCGCAGCGCGGAATGCGGCCGGTCAGCCCGGACGAAGGTTCACAGCCTTGGGACCCTTGCCCATGCGATCCGGTTCGGTATCGAAGATGACCTTCTGGCCTTCCGAGAGTTCCGCCATTCCCGAGGCCTGGACGGCTGAAATGTGCACGAAAACGTCCTTGGCTCCGCCGTCTGGCTTGATGAAGCCGAAGCCCTTTTCGTTGTTGAAGAACTTGACAGTGCCCGTCTGGGCCATTGGGAAACTCCTTTTCCCGTTCATGTGTATTGGAACGGAACCGAGGCTTGGCCACGGAACCTGTTCCGGGTCAGCGGTTGGATCGAGCGTTCAAACTTTCGGGGAAAGGGTCGTCCTCTAACGTTCCAGTCTCCGGGTCTGCCGAACCCGAACGAGAGGAAGCTTGCACGAAAACCGGCCGATGGCAAGACGCTGTTGCCGCAAATCGAATTGCGTCTCAAAAAGTTCTTTGAGATTACAGTGTCTTATCGCTGCTGCCGTAAGGGTAGTCATGGTAGGCGACACTGCGATGCTGCATTGCGGCGGAAGGGGACGTTTGCGAGGCCCGGAACGGTCGCGCCGGCCTGTCGTTCCGCGAGAGCAGCGGCCGCCCGTGCCCGTGTCCGGATCCCGGAATCGCGCTCTATTACGCGGCGCTTTCAACCGTGATAGAGAGAGTGGTGTACTTTCCGCGACGGAAGCGCACATTTAATGGATGGCGGGGTTCAGATGCCGGAACGGCACGTCAACCGCCACGTGAGGAGGCCCGAGGATGATGATTACTTATGAAGGCACAAGCCCGCCGACGAGAAGCGCTCCGCGCAAGCACAAGGAGGCCATTCGTCCGTTCGTCGACGCCGTTTGCGACGAACTGGGCATTGCCGCGCAGGAAGGCAGCCGCCGCGATGCCGTCGAACGGCGCATCATGTCCGCCTGGCGCCGCGGCACGCGCCACCCGCTCAACCTGGTGAGCGCCGGCCTGGAGACCTGACCGGTCGGACGGAGGTCTTTCTCGACTGAGCCAACTGCTTCGGATGCAGCTTCGAAGCAGAGGATAGCGTTGCGCGTTATACGCAACAGGCTTCCGGCCTTCCGGAATCGCTCACGCCGCAACGGCAAATCGTTCTTCACCGCGCCAGATGCTCCACCAGCGCGCCCAGCGCGCGGCAAGTTCGTCGGCGCCCTCCGCGAACAAGCGTTCGCCCAGAGGAAACGCTTCCGTTTCGATGATCGACTGGCGCTGCCGTGCGAGGCGCAGGAGGACCTTGCGCCTCTCGCCGTCGCCGACCTCAAAGGTCTCCAGTGTATCGACGAACACCGCGAGATCGTGGTGATCTCCAAGCAGGCTCCCCAGGCGCCTGGTCGCCTTCCCGTGCGCCGCCATCGCCTCGCGAAAGGCCGGCTCCAGCAGGCGGGCATGGTAACCGTGATACTTTACCCGCTTGCGCCATTCGTGCATCTTTTCCGGTGTGCGGTCTTCCCGCGCCTCTACCATCGCGTTTCGTGCCCGGCCGAAGGTCTTCGCCAGCCCAGGTCCCAGCGCCTCGAACTCCTTGTCCTCGATCAACCAGTCCCGCGCCCGCTGTTGCGCGGCAATCATGTTCTGGCGGAAGAGATCGAGACGACCGGCCAGCGCGTCCGCATCCCGCGCATCCTTGAGGCGGATGGTCAGGGCTCGGCGGACCGGCGCCATCGCAGAGCGGTCTACCTCGCCCCTGTTCGCCTCCATCAGCGTATCGTAGGCCTTCGTCATCACATCGGCATCGCGGATGTCCGACAGCGTCCGGGCGGCTTCGCGGAAGGCGGCGTTCTCCTCGGCATAGCCGGAGAAGCCCGGCCGAACGAGCCGGATCAGGCCGCGCAGCTTCTTGCAGCGCTTGTGCAGCAGGTGGATGATCCTGGACACGTCCGGTGCATCGTCGATGGCCTCCACCGCCTTTTCGAGTTCCCTGCGAGCGATGCGCCGCACGCCTTGCTGCACCGTCTTGTCGCCTTGCTTGAACTGATAGGCCATGGTTCCACTCGCTCACACCCTGCGGGCGAACGGCGTAGCGGCGGGCAGGTTCCGCACGGAACGTGCGGGGCGGCGGTCAGCCGCCGTTCACCAGCCCGAGGATCAGCCCATGCACGTTGGCGCCCTGGCTCATCTCGGCGCGATCGAACTCGCTGCTCCTGGCGCGCTGTTCCTGCGAGGCCTCCGACAGCGGCTTCTGGATCGCCTGCCTGACCTTCTGGCACTTCGGATCGTCGGCGACGTTCACGCCGACCGTCGTGGCGATGATCCGGTCCACCATCTCCTTCATGTGCTCGCCGTGCACCTTTTCGTGCCGGCGCATGCCGTCGATGAAGGTCTTCCAGTTCGTTGCCACCGGCTCCGGCAGTTTCTGCGAAGGTTTCGGCAGGTTGTAGATGATCGTCAGCCAGGGCTTGGCCGAAACCAGCGTGCAGGAGCCGTCCGGCTGCGGCCGGTAGTCGCGCGACCATTTCAGGTCGAAGGTGGTGTAGGCGATGGTGCGCCGGCCGCCGCCGACGACGGGTCCCCGCTCGCCGATCGAGGCATAGAGCGCCGGCCCGGTCGTGCCGGAAATCGCATAGGTCTTCTCCTGCTCCACCGCCTGCCACTCGGCAGCCGCGGCCAGCGAGACGCCGAAGGCCAGGAGGAGGAGCAGCGGCAGGGCAAGAGCGGCAAGGGCGTGCGGCACGGGCAAACTCCGGAAAGGGACGAGGGGACCATAGCGGCATGGACCGGCCGGCGGAAGCAGGCGCGGCGCACGCGCGCCCACCGAGTGGAACCGCTCCTTCGCCGGCGCATTGTTCCGGATCAGGGGATCCGCTATGCCAGTCACGTCCAGCGCAACGTCCGCTTCCGCCGTTTCCACAGCGAAGGACTGGTTCCGTCCGCTCGCCCGCCTCGGCTATGCCGCCCGCGGGCTGATCTACCTCGTCATCGGCTTCTTCGCCGCGCTCGCTGCTGTCGGCTCCGGCCGGACCATGGGATCGGAAGGCGCGCTCCAGACCCTGATGGGCACCACAGCCGGAAGCGTGCTCACTTGGGTGCTCACCCTCGGCCTCGTTTCCTACGCACTGTGGCGGCTGATCCAGGGCATCTTCGACACCGACGACCACGGCACCGGGGCAAAGGGCCTCGCCGTGCGCGGCGGTCTCGTGGCGGCTGCCTTCACCTACGGCGCGCTTGCCCTCTATACTTTCTCGGCAGCGCGCGGCGCAGGCTCGTCGGGGGGCGGTGGAGGCGATTTCGCCCAGACGCTCGCCGGCTTCGTCGGCTCGCGCTGGGCCGCTACCATCATCGGTACCGTGCTGATCGGCGTCGCATTCGCCCATTTCTATAAGGCCGTGAAGGAGCGCTACGCCCCCCATTTCGCCGCGGGCCCGGACAGGATGCGCATCATCCACCCGATCGCCAAGACCGGCCTGATCGCCCGCGGCACGGTCTTCGGCGTCGCCGGTTTCATGCTCGGCCTGTCGGCGTGGCGCGGCAACAGCGACAACGAGACGCCCGGCTCGCAGGAAGCCCTGCAATACATCCAGAGCCTCCCCGGTGGCGCCTGGCTGCTGGCAGCCACGGGGCTGGGGCTCATCGCCTTCGCCGCATATTCGTTCCTGGAGGCGGCGTACCGGCGGATCAACGTCGAAGAGGCGGGATAAGGCCCTCCTCGTCCGCGGCGCCCTCGATTCGCCATCCCCGGCGGAAGGTCAGCGCCATCCGAGGCCAGGGGCGACGTCTTTGAGGATAGCCTCGATGACATGGGCGTTATAGTCGACGCCGAGCTGGTTCGGAACGGTGAGGAGCAGCGTGTCGGCCTCGGCTATCGCTTCGTCAGCCTTCAGTTCATCGATCAGGACGTCCGGCTCGGCGGCATAGCCGCGACCGAACACCGCCCGCTTCTGCGGCTCGATGTAGCCGAACTGGTCGTTGGAATCGTTGTTGCCGAAATAGGCGCGGTCCATGTCGTTCACCAGCGCGAAGATCGAACGGCTGACGGAGACGCGAGGCGTGCGTGTATGGCCCGCCTCCTTCCAGGCGGCGCGATAGGCGCGGATCTGTTCGGCCTGCTGGACGTGGAACGGCTTGCCGCTCTCGTCGAACTTCAGCGTCGAGGACTGCAGGTTCATGCCGAGCGTGCCGGCCCATCGCGCGGTGGCGTCGCTGGCCGCGCCCCACCAGATGCGGTCGCGCAGGCTCTCCGAGAGCGGTTCGAGCCGCAGCAGACCAGGCGGGTTGTGGAACATCGGCCGGGGGTTCGGCTGGGCGAAGCCCTTGCCGAGGAGCATGTCGAGGAAGACCTCGGTATGACGGCGCGCCATGTCGGCGTCGCTTTCGCCCTCGGCCGGCTGGTAGCCGAAGTAGCGCCAGCCATCGATCACCTGCTCGGGCGAGCCGCGGCTGATGCCGAGCTGCAAGCGACCGCCCGAGATGAGGTCGGCCGAGCCGGCGTCCTCGACCATGTAGAGCGGGTTCTCGTAGCGCATGTCGATGACGGCCGTGCCGAGTTCGATACGCTTCGTGCGGGCGCCCATTGCGGCGAGCAGCGGGAAGGGCGAGGCGAGCTGGCGCGCGAAATGATGGACGCGGACATAGGCGCCGTCGGCGCCGAGTTCTTCGGCAGCCACGGCCAGGTCGATCGTCTGGAGCAGCGCGTCGGCGGCGGAGCGGGTGCCCGACTGAGGGGAGGGCGACCAGTGGCCGAACGAGAGGAAGCCGATTTTCTTCATGGGAGATGCCTGGAAGTGGACTCAGCCGCATACTTACGTGCGACGCGGCGGGAATGCCATTCGCGCGGCATTGACAGACTGTGCGCACGCCGCTGGCGCACTCCCGTGGATGCGATGTAGATGCGAGTGGTTGCCCGAAATCATCGTCCCGGCCGTCCCGTCGAATGTTTCAATGTAGAGGATGCGTGCGGCTTGGTGCCGTTGGAATGAATAGGACAGCGAGATCGCGGATAAAGCGCAGCCTTTAAGAACTCTTCAAGGTCGTATTCTAGCGGATCAGGCTTTCGTATTCGCCGTGTTCCCCGATCCAGAACCAGATCAGGTCGTCGCCGTCGCGAACCGCCAAGGCGCGATGTGCCAGTCCTATGCGGGCGGACCAGTAGCGATTGACGCGCTTGAGATTCAGCGACGGATGATGCGGGTTAGACTTGAGCAGGTCGAAACTCTTGTCCGCCGACATCTGCACCTTGCGAGGGAGGGCGTCGTAGGCCGCCCAGAACCTCGCGTTGGCGTGATGTTTCAAAGAGGCCGTGTGCGACCGGCCCGGAAGTCGGCCAGCGCCTCATCCGCGAACCGGTCCAGTTTGCCGTTCTTGGAGTCTTCCTCGATCTGACGGTCCCAGCGCTGCCAGCGCAATTCCTCGAACCACGCGGCGAATGCCTTCATTTCCTCATCGGAGAGGCTTTCGACGGATTTTTCAATCTGTTGCAGCTTCGTCATGACACCCACGATAGCATCAGGAGATTGGATTTGGAATGCGGGCCAAGTCTACCCGCGCCAATCGGCGAATGCATCCAGCAAAGCCGGTCGGCTCGCTGGTCGAGTTGCGATTCCGAAGCGGGACAAGTGAGGTATGCCTACAAGTCGAAAGTTTGTCGTTTCGACAACGGATAGGAACTGAGGTTTCCAGGCACAATCGATGCGACGGATGCCCAAATTCGAGTATGTCCGGCTTACCCGAGCGAAAGGTACACTGCCCATGGCGACCACGAGCTTTGGGCTCGCCGCGGCAAGTAAATCGTTCCAAAGCGCGGTTCCAAAGGCCAATGCCGCATCGACATTCTCCAGACTATTCCAATCGCGCGAACGGAAAGGCACCAGATTTCCGGCTAGAACATTATCCGGATCGACCTTCAGGATTTCGAAAAGCGCGGTTACTTGGCGTTGGAGAGGAGCTTGACCCGGCGAGTAATCACCTTTCCCACCGGGGCGCGGCCACGCCTCCCGAACATAAGCGCTTCCAAGCTCGCAACTCGGGCCGCTTTGGGCCTCGATTTCGCTGCCGCCGCCTGGATTAAGTCCAATGAACGCAACCTCTGCTGAATCCACTGTTCGCCACGGCGAGTAGAGTAAGCGCCAACCTAGTTGATGTCCGCCAAGAGGGTACTCGGCGTCGATCCTCTCAACTATTTCGTCTTTTTCGATCAGCGCCCCGGCCGTCCCGTCTTCCCCGGCCGCTTCTTCTGCCGCTTCTCGTCCGCGGCATCCTCGTACGACCCCGCGCCGACCTTGCCGCGCACGACCGGTTTCGCCTCGTCCGCCGGCTTTGCCGGCCTGATGCCCTCCACCGGTTTCTCCGTCCGCCGCACCGTCATCTCGTCCAGCGTGTTCTTGCGGAACAGCGACGTGCCGCCGTCACCCGGCACGAATTCGGAGCCGTGCGCCTCGCGCGCCGACTGCTTCTTGAACAGCGAGCGGTCCACGGCCCCGGCCGGCGTGGCGTGGTCGCCCGAGGTGCCCATCTGGTCGAGGTCGGGCTTGGCGAAGAGGCTGCCGCCCTTGCCGGCCGGCTTGCCCTTCGCCTTGTCCTTGCGGCTCTTCTGCGTGTTCTCCACACCCGCGTCCCGCGCCATCGGGTCGTCCATGATGGCGAGTTCGGTCTCGCGCAGGCGCTTGATCTCGTCGCGCAGGCGCGCCGCCTTCTCGAAGTCGAGGTCGGTGGCGGCGTCGCGCATGGCCTTCTCGAGATGATCGAGATGCGCCTTGAGATTGTTGCCGACGAGGTTGTCCTTGCCGCCCTTGGTGAAGCCGGAAATGTCGGCGCGGACATGGTCCCTCTCGTAGACCGAATCGAGAATGTCGGAGATGCGCGACTTGACGCTCTCGGGCGTGATGCCGTGGGCGGTGTTGTATTCGAGCTGCTTCTCGCGGCGGCGCTGGGTCTCGGCCATGGCGCGTTCCATCGAGCCGGTAACGTGGTCGGCATAGAGGATCACCTTGCCGTCGACGTTGCGCGCCGCTCGTCCGATGGTCTGGATGAGCGAGGTCTCCGAGCGCAGGAACCCCTCCTTGTCGGCGTCGAGGATCGCCACGAAGCCGCATTCGGGGATGTCGAGCCCCTCGCGCAGCAGGTTGATGCCGATGAGGCAGTCGAAGGCGCCCAGCCGCAGGTCGCGGAGAATCTCGATGCGCTCCAGCGTGTCGATGTCGGAGTGCATGTAGCGCACGCGGATGCCCTGCTCATGCAGGTATTCGGTCAGGTCCTCGGCCATGCGCTTGGTCAGCACGGTGCAGAGCGTGCGGTAGCCCTTGGCCGTTGTCTCTCGGATCTCGCCCAGAACGTCGTCGACCTGGCTCTTGGCGGGCCGCACCTCGACCGGCGGGTCGATCAGCCCGGTCGGGCGGATGACCTGCTCGGCGAAGACACCGCCGGCCTGCTCCATCTCCCAGCCGCCGGGTGTCGCCGAAACCGCGACGGTGAGCGGGCGCATCGCGTCCCACTCCTCGAAGCGCAGCGGCCGGTTGTCCATGCAGGACGGAAGGCGGAAGCCGTATTCCGCCAGCGTCGCCTTGCGCCGGAAGTCGCCGCGATACATGCCGCCGATCTGCGGCACGGTGACGTGGCTCTCGTCGATGAACACCAGCGCATTGTCGGGGATGTATTCGAACAGCGTCGGCGGCGGCTCGCCCGGCCGGCGGCCGGTGAGATAGCGCGAATAGTTCTCGATTCCGGCGCAGGAGCCGGTCGCCTCCAGCATCTCCAGGTCGAAGCGGGTGCGCTGCTCCAGCCGCTGCGCCTCCAGCAGGCGGCCAGCCTTTTCAAGCTCTTGCAGGCGGTGCTGCAGCTCTTCCTTGATCGACTTGATGGCCTGATTCAACGTGGGCCGGGGCGTCACGTAGTGCGAGTTGGCGTAGATCTTGACGCTCTTCAGCTCGCTGGTCTTGTGGCCCGTCAGCGGATCGAACTCGGTGATCTGCTCGATCTCGTCGCCGAACAGGACGATGCGCCAGGCGCGATCCTCCAGGTGGGCCGGAAAGATCTCGATCGTGTCGCCGCGCACGCGGAACGAGCCGCGCACGAAGTTGATGTCCTGGCGCTTGTACTGTTGCGCCACGAGGTCGGCGAGCAACTGGCGCTGGTCGAGCCGGTCGCCGACCTGCATCTGGAAGGTCATGGCCGTATAGGTCTCGACCGAGCCGATACCGTAGATGCACGACACCGACGCCACGATGATGACGTCGTCGCGTTCCAAAAGCGAGCGGGTCGCCGAGTGGCGCATGCGGTCGATCTGCTCGTTGATGGAGGATTCCTTCTCGATGAAGGTGTCGGTGCGCGGAACGTACGCCTCCGGCTGGTAGTAGTCGTAGTAGGAGACGAAATACTCCACCGCGTTGTCGGGGAAGAACTGCCTGAACTCGCCGTAGAGCTGGGCCGCCAGCGTCTTGTTCGGCGCCAGGATCAGGGCAGGGCGCTGCGTCGCCTCGATCACCTTGGCCATGGTGAAGGTCTTGCCCGAGCCGGTGACGCCGAGCAGCACCTGCGTGCGATCCGCAGCGTCGACTCCCTCGACCAGATCCTTGATCGCCGTCGGCTGGTCGCCGGCCGGTTCGTAGTCGGACTTCATCTGGATCGCGATGCCGCCCTCGGATTTGTCCGGCCGCGCCGGCCGGTGCGGCGTCCAGAGCTGGCCGTTCTTGTGCAGCGGATTGCCGCTCTCGATCAGCGCGGACAGGGCCGCGACCGTGGCGGTCACGCCGTCGTTGGACAGCGAGCCCGCATCCTCCAGAGAGATGTCCATGCCGGCCACGGGGTTCAGGCCGGCGGCCGCGCGCTCCTTCGCCGTCGCCGCGCCGCCCATCGAGGTGCCGCGCGCCGTCTTGGTCGGGGCGGAGGAGCGTTCGGGGATCTTCTTCGCCGGCTTGCGGGCGGCTTCCTTTTCCGCGTCGATGGCGACCTGCACCCGGTGCTTGCCGGCCTTGGAGCGGATCTCCCGCGTCTCCGCGGCGCGTGTCTCCGCTTCCGCCGCACGCTCCATCTCGCGCGCCCAGTCCGACACCGAGCCGGAGAAGGGCGCCCCGGTCAGCTCCGGCTGCGGCGCCTCCTCGAAGCCGCCCGGGTGAAGCGGCTCGGAGGCGTCCATGAAGTCGGTGAGTGGGCTGCGCCGCTTCGGCGCGGCGCGGTCACGCTGGTCGTTGTCCGCGCGGGGCAGACTCTTCTTCTCAGGGGATCGGGCCATCGCCCGAATATGGAGAGTGTCGGCGGGAATGGAAAGGGCGCGTTCGCCGCGAGCGGGAATGCCGCGCCACCTGCTGACAGGAGGGTGTCAGGAGGAGGGCCCGCCGACTCGGCCCGCAAGTTCCTTCGGCGTGAGAAAGCCGGCCAGGATGGCACCGCCGGCGGAAAGTTCAGGCCAGTCGCCCTCGAAAGCGAACCGCGCCAGCGCCCCCGTCGGAAACTTCTCGCGCATCCGCGCCAGCGCGTCGGGATCGTTGCCCGGGCCCGCAAGCAACGCGGCCAGGTCTTCCAGCCCCGGATTGTGTGCGACGACAAGGAGGCGGCCAGTCTTCGCGGGGGCTCGCCTCACGACCGATAGGATCGTCTCGGCGGTCGCCTCGTAGAGTTCCTCCGCGAATCGCACGGGAGGAATCGCGGCCAGTTCACCCGCGACGTATTCCCAGGTCTGTCGCGTCCGCTTCGCCGGCGAGACGATGGCGAGGTCGGGAACCCAGCCGCGCTCGGCCAGCAGTCTTCCCACCATCGGCGCCGCCTTCTTTCCGCGATTGGCCAGCGGACGGTCGAAATCGGCAAGCCCGGGGTCGCCCCAGGCGGATTTGGCGTGGCGCAGCAGGAGAAGTTCCCTCATCGGCCCATTCTGCGGCGGAAATTTTTCGGGGAGAAGCCCTGCGTTTCCGGTCGGAGGTGGCAATCGCAAAATGACGCCACGGCATTCCGTAATCACGTAATCGCGCCGCCTGTCGAAATCCGCCATTTTTGGGTGCGGATCGAGTAAATCGCCCCCACCGGCGTATCGGTTCCCGGTATCCACGTGGCCTGACGAGCGAAAGCTTCCAGTCGTGTGGTGCGCGGCCAGCGCTCAACCCCACCCCTATGGTCGCTGGCCGCGCCGGTGCCCCTTCGCGGCACCGGCGGACGCTTTTTGCCCCTCGTCGCCGTGCGATCGTCCGTTCTTTCGATCTGGCTCCGTTTCATTCCGTTTTCATGCCGCCACGCGCCGGATACAGTCCGTCCCCAGAAGGATTCGCCAGACTGGAAGGCCGGAGGGACGATGGCGCACGACGGGAAACGCTTCCGAATCTCGCGGCGGTTGCTGCTTGGCGGCGCGATCGCCGCCGGCGGGCTCACCTGGGCTGGATCTACGCTGGCGCGCCTGGCGCGTGATCCGTCGGGACCCAAGGACGCCGGCCGCATCGCGGATGCCGACGGGATGAGCCTCGCCAGCCCGCCGTCCAAGGGCCTGCCGCCGCACGATCCCGAACTGCCATGGCTTGCCAAGGGCGGCGAGCTGAACGACGCCAGCGCCCTGTCGCGCACCCCCGTCTACGGCGTGGTGGGCGTGACGGAGGAAGGACACGTCGCGCGGGCGCTCGCCTTCGCGCGCGACAACGGCCTGAAGGTCTCGATGGCGGCGGTACGCCATTCCATGGGCGGCCACGCCTTCGACGACCACGCGCTCGTCCTCGACATGATGGGCTTCGATCGCATCGAACTCGACGAGAAGGCACGCACCGTCACGGTTCAGCCCGGCGCCACCTGGCACGAGATCCAGAATCTCATCCATCCGCGCTTCGCGGTGAAGGCCATGCAGTCGACGGATATCTTTTCCGTCGGCGGATCGATTTCGGTGAACGCGCACGGCATGGACCACCGCGCCGGATCGATCGCGGGAAGCATCCGTTCCATGCGGGTGATGCTTGCCGACGGCAGCGTCGTGAACGTCTCGCCGACTGAAAACGCTGACCTCTTCAGGCATTTGGTGGGCGGCTACGGCCTGTTCGGCGTCATCCTCGCTGCGACGCTCGAGATCGTGCCGAACGCGGTTTACCGCACGTCCCGGTCCATCATCCGATCCGAGGAATTCCCGCAAGTGTTCGCGAATGAGATCGGCGCCCACGACGGACCGTCCCTGTTCTACGGGCACCTCTCCACCGCGCCGGGCAACTTCCTCGAGGACATGATCGTCTACCGCTACGACAAGACGACGGACGCGGTCCCGGCCGACATGCCGCCACTCGCGGAGCCGGGCGCCGTCGCGGTTAAGCGCCTGATTATGAACCTCGCAAAGCAGGGCGGCCTCTTCCAGCGGCTGAAATGGTTCGCCGAGAAGAACCTCGAGCCGGAATTCGAATCCTGCACGGTTCCCCGCACGCAGGCGATGGGGGAGGGCGAGGCCTGCCTGGTCTCGCGCAACGATCCCATGCACGATTCCGTGCCGTACCTCTTCAACGATCTCGGCGGCGAGACGGACATCCTGCACGAGTATTTCGTGCCGCGCAGCGAATATCTCTCCTTCATCGGCGCCGCCCGCGAGATCCTGCGCAACCAGGATCTACCGGTGCTCAACGCCTCCATCCGCGTCGTGGACGCCGAGGACATCGCGCTGCCCTACGCCGTCGAGCCGGCGTTCTCGCTGGTGCTCTACATCAATCAGGGCACCGACGAGGCGGGGAACGCGAGCATGCGGAAGCTGACCCGCGACCTGATCGACCTCACGCTGCTGCACCGGGGCCGGTTCTTCCTGCCGTATCAGCCGCACTACACGGCGCAGCAGCTTCTCGAAAGCTACCCCGAAGTTCCGCTTTTCCTGAACACCAAGCGGCAATACGACCCGGGCGAGTTCTTTACCTCGACGTTCTACCGCGTGCTGAAATCGATGGCGGGCGATGCGCCGCTTCCGGGGCCCGCCTGAAGCTTGTCTGCCAAAAAAGTGGGAACCAGTTTCGGGCAAAGGAGATGCGCAGAGAAAGACACCTGAAGCGCAGGGAGCTAGTCTGAAAGATCGCGACGCGCTTCAGGCTCAGGCGCCGACTGCGGCCGCCGGCCTTCTCGCCGCGATTTCCTCCGCCACGGACGCGACCACGCCGGATGCGGTCAGCCGCCAGACCACGCCTGCCGGGTGGAACAGATATTCCACCTCGCCATTCAGGTTCTGGCCGGTGAGGCGCTCGATCACGACCTTGCCGAAACCCGAGCCGGTGGGTTCGGTGACCGGAGGACCGCCTTGCTCGCGCCAGGTGAGGTCGATGCCGTCCGCACCCGACCTCTGCCAGGAGACGACAACCTTTCCGGTGGCGTTGCTCAACGCGCCGTACTTGGTGGCGTTCGTCGCCAGTTCATGGAAGGCCAGGCCCAGGCTCTGGACGGCTTCGGACTTCAGCGCGAGGTCCGGGCCGAGCATTTCGATGCGATCCGGCTCGCCTTCGATGAAAGGCGCCAGTTGCCGCCGAACCAGTTCCCGCAACTGCCCCTTCGCGCCCGCCGATCCGAACAGGAGGTCATTGGAGCGCACGAGAGCGCCGATGCGGCTGTCGAAGCTCGTCTGGAATTCTTCCAGCGAGTTGCTTCGGCGGCTGATCTGGCGCGCGATGGCCTGCAGAACGGCCATGATGTTCTTGTTGCGGTGGGCGAGTTCGCCCATGAGCATCTTGATCTGCTCGACCTGCTCGCGCGACTGTTCCTCGCTCGCCTGCAAGGCTTCGGTCCGCTCGCTGATGACGCTGGCGGCCTTGCGGACCGCGTCGAGGACTACGTTCACTTCGGCGATCGGCTGGCGTGCCGCCTCGATCGCGCGCCCGGCGGCGAGATCCCCGGCGGCGAGCCGCAACTTGGACATGGAACGCGACATCCGCCGCGTGAGGAAGGTGGCGAGGCCGGCCGTCACCAGACTGGCCAGCAGCGCCAGTACGGCCAGACCATACAGACTGTTCCAGAAAGGCGCGTCGAGCGTGGCGCGGGGAACGCGCACGGAGGTTCGCCATCCGGTCACCGGCGACCAGCGATAGCCCTCCACCCATTCGTCGGCCTCGCCGGTCTGACTGACCACGCCGCTGCCCTGTCCGCCATTTTCGTCGAGGGCGGGCGGCTCGGCCGACAGTGCCGCCGGCGGGTCCTGCGCGATGACCTCGCCTTTGCGGTCGGACACGATCACGTTCCAGTCCGTCCCCAGCTGCTGCTGCGAGATGATTTCGCCGATCCGGTCGACGCTGAAAGTGATCAGGAGGATGTTGCGAAATTCGCCGTCTCGTATGACGGGGATCTCGACGTTCACGACCCTTTCGCCCGACACGGTTCCGACGAACGCGTCGGATACGTAGGATTTTCGGGATTTGGCGACGATCTCGGCGCTGCGAGTGTCCGCCGTCTTCGGAAGCGGCGTCCCGAAGGGAACGCGCGTGTTGAGCAACTGGTTGAAGTCCGTGTCCAGCAGGATGACATGGACGTCGCGGTTGCGGAGCGCAGCTCTTGCACGGGCGTGGAACGCCTGCAGGCGATCCTCTTGCAGCAATTCGGAGGTTTCCAGCGTCTCCAGTACGGTCAGCCAGCTGGTGACGTCCCGGTCGATCGAGGCGGAGACGTCGAAGGCCATCCTCTGGAGCCGCGCCTCGTTGGACGCGAGTTCCGAGCGGGAAAACCACAACAGGCCGGTCACCGCGATGACGAAAAGCGGCAGCACCAGGATCGCCGCGAAAGCGATCAGGTGAAATTGCAGCGTTCTTGGCGCTGCAAGCGTATGCCGGAGGAATTCCGGTTGCCGCACCTGCGGAAATCTCCCTCGTCCGATGCCCGGATGCCAATCCCGCCGAGCCTGTCTGCCGCGATGCGCGGCAGAAGCCGCCGTCGGAATGCCATCATATGCAATCGGCGTGCGCCGCATGCAATGCGTTTCCGATGATCCACGGCGTCTGCGGACGGAGTGCGTCAGAACGGCAACGTGATCGGCAGGCTGCCGACGATCCACGATGCCGCGCCGCTCGCCGACCGGGATGCCACACCGTATGCCCGGCCGAGCCCGGTACGGACGGCAACGAAGCCGTCGCTCGTCCTATAGAGGAGATAGCTTCCCGCCTGTCCGGCATACTCGATCCCTTGCCCGACCAGCGTGCCGCTCGTGGAGGAGCGGCCGGCTTCAGCAGGATTTTCGAGGGGTTCGGGCGCGTCGGCGGTATCCGCTACGAGTTGCCCGGATGCCGGTCCCGATGCCTTGCACTCCGCCTTGAGCAGCGGATACGCCTCGTTACCGGATTGCACGAGAGCCACGAGCGCAGATTCGCATTCTTCCACCGAGGCGAACTGGCCGGAGGCACCGTCGAGCGGGATGCATATCTGCGCATCGCAATCGCACCCCATCACCGTCATCGCAATCAGAGCCGACTTCAGCACGACACATCTCCGAATCGTTCGATCGAAGAAGTGCTACTCTTCGATGGCGACCGGAATTGGTTCGAAGGCGGGAGGAATTGTGGCCAAGCGTCGCATACTGCCCCCGTCGTCATCGTCGTCGCCGTCGACCGCTGCTAACATTGAGGTTCTTGGAGAATTCGGAATGCCCGACAGCCGCCATGCCTTCGCGACGCTCGTCACCAATGCCAACTACGCCATGGGCGCGCTCGCGCTCGTGCGGTCGCTGAGGTTGAGCGGAACGCCGGCCGACATCATCGTCATGCACACGGGCGGCGTGGTCCCCGAATCGCTGGCGCCGCTGGCAGGCCTCGGCGCGCGGCTCGTTCCCGCCGACCTCCTTCCCACCTCAGACGCCTTCAACCACCGGCACCAGCGTGCGCGGCTGCATGCCGACGCGCCGTTCACCAGAGGAAATAAGCCGGATTTCCACACGCCGCTCGACAATTTCGTCAAGCTGCGGCTGTGGGAGATGGAGGAATACGAGAAGGTCGTGTTCATCGACGCCGACGCGATCGTGCTGCGCAACATCGATCGTCTCTTCGCCTATCCCGAATTCTCGGCGGCACCGAACGTCTACGAGAGCCTGTCGGATTTCCACAGGCTGAACTCCGGCGTCTTCGTCGCGAGGCCCTCGCGCGCGACCTTTGCGGACATGCTGGCGCGGCTGGATGTGCCGGACGCCTTCTGGCGGCGCACGGACCAGACGTTTCTCCAAGACTACTTCCCCGACTGGCACGGCCTGCCGGTCTTCGACAACATGCTCCAGTACGTGTGGTTCAACCTGCCGGAACTTTGGGACTGGGGTTCGGTGCGGGTGATCCACTACCAGTACGAAAAGCCCTGGGAGGCGGAAAACGCCAAGGCCGCAAGGCTGCGTCCCCTGATCGAACTGTGGCAGGCCTTCTATCGGGGCGAAGCGATCCCTGCGCTGTCGAACCTGGCGAAGCCGGACGGCAGCCCCGCGTGAGTGGCATGCCGCCATGCACACTCGTTTCCGGCGGAACCGGCTTCGTCGGACGTTTCATCGTCGAGGCGTTGCTGGCCGCGGGTCATGGCGTGCGCGTCATGGGCCGGACGCCGCCGCCGGCAGGGTTCTTCAGCGGCGCGGTGGAATTCGTCGAGGGCTCGCTCGACCGCCCGACGCCGGACCCCGCCATCTTCGAAGGTGTGGATGGCTTCGTCCATGCCGGCTTCCACCACATCGCCGCGCGGTTCCGGGGCGGGGAGGGCGACGACCCGGAAGGCTTCCGCCGCTGCAATCTCGACGGCACGTTGGCGCTGTTTTCCGCCGCCAGGGAGGCCGGTGTCCGACGCTGCGTCTTCCTGTCGAGCCGCGCCGTCTACGGCCGCCAGTCGCCGGGTGCCCTTCTGGCCGAAGACATGGAACCGCATCCCGACACGCTCTACGGCGAGGTGAAGCTTGGGGGTGAACTGGCGCTGCGCGAACTGTCCGACCCCGATCGCTTCTGCGGCACGAGCCTGCGCGTCACGGGGGTCTACGGCCCGGCGGGACCGGGTCGCGAGCACAAATGGTCGGCGCTCTTCCGCGACTTCTCCGCGGGAACGCCCATACCGCCACGCGTTGCCACCGAGGTGCATGGCGAGGACGTCGCCGGCGCGGTGCGGCTCGTCCTGGCGGCGCCACCGGAAGATGTCTGCGGAAAACTCTTCAACGTCTCGGACCTCGTGCTCGACCGGCACGACCTGCTCTCCATGGTCCGCGACGTCACGGGCGTGGCGTCTTCGCTGCCCGAGCGGGCGGATGCCACGTCTCTCAACGTGATGGCGACGGAGCGGCTGACGGCGCTTGGCTGGCGACCCGGCGGCAACGACAGGCTCCGTTCGACGGTCGCCGATCTATGCCGGCCGCTCCAGGGCGGACATGCGATGCGGAACGTCGCTTCCGGGGAACCGGGCGATCGGACGGGCGGTTAGCCTGAGTGGCCACGAATGCGGGAGAAGGTCGCATGACCGGATCGGACGACGAGGCCGGGAGCGGGCAATACGCCTCCCCGCCCTGCTTCATGCACGAATTGCAGCCCGGTTTCCGCCCGGCGGGCGGCGACTTGCAGGTTCGTGCCGACGTGATGCGATGGCGCAAGGCGGAGAGGCAGCGCCTGATTGCGTCGCGGCTGGAAGTTCCGGCGGAGGACCGGGCGGAGATGGCGGAAAGGATCGCGGCGCATCTCGACGCGGTGATCGGCGAACCGGAAGGCCGGATCGCCAGTTTCTACTGGCCCTTCCGCGGCGAACCCGATCTTCGCGCCTGGGCCGGACGGTTCATCGAGCGCGGCGGCAGGATCGCACTGCCGGTGGTCGTCGAGAAGGCGCATCCCCTGGATTTCCGCGTGTGGCGGCCGGGTGATCGGCTGGCGCGGGGCGTCTGGAACATTCCCTATCCGGAGGACGGAGCACCGGTGGTGCCGGACATCGCAATCGCGCCGCTGGTCGGCTGGGACCCGAGCCTCTACCGTCTGGGCTACGGCGGCGGCTATTTCGATCGCACGCTCGCCAGCCTGCGTCCGAAGCCGCTCGCGATCGGTGTCGGCTATGCCTTCTCGAAACTACCGACCATCTACCCGCTCGGCCACGACATCCCGATGCAGGCCATCGTGACGGAGGAAGGTGCCTTCCAGACTGCCTGACCTATTGCGAACCTGCGACGGACCCGCGCAACGGCAGCGACGAGGCGATCGGCTGCGTCTTGGCCGGCTTCGGACGCTGGGCGCCTCCCAGGAAGTCGGTGACGAGCCGTACGACCTCGTCCGGTTTCTCGATCTGGGGGAGGTGGTTGACGTCTTCGAGGACCTCCAGCCGGGCGTCCTTGAATAGGCTGGCGATTTCCTGGCCCTCTGAAAGTGGCGTCACGGTGTCCTCGCGCCCCCAGACGAGGAGCACGCGGCGCGGGAAGTTGCCGTAATTCGCCCGGTCGGCCGCGCGCGATGCACGCTCGTCTCCGTAGAGCCCGGTCATCATCCAGTCGCCGACCGCGTCCGTCGTGTTGACGAGCGTGAGCGGCCATTCGTAGATCGTGGTCCGCTCCTTGGTGACGATCGCGCTGTCGCGAACGAAGCTGCGCAGTCCGTGTCCTATCGCCAGGGGATTGGTGAATGTGCTCGCGACAGCGAGGTTGCGAAGCCAGCGCGCGCGAAGCATCGCCGCGAGAGGCGGCGCGGCGGGCTCCCGCCCGAGACCGAGCGCCACGTCGAGCAGGACCAGTTGCCGCACGCGCTCGGGCATGGAGAAGGCTGCTTCCAGTGTGGCGCCTCCGCCGAAGGAGTGGCCGGCGAGCACGAAGTCTTTCAGGCCGAGCGCATCGGCGAAGCCGCTGATGATCGACGCCTGCGCTTCGCGCGAATAGTTCCTGGCGGACGGCCGGTCCGACAGGCCGAACGGCGGAAGGTCGGGGGCAATGACCCTGTAGCCGGCTTCGCCCAGCGGCGCGGCGATGTCGCGCCAGGTCTCCGACCATGCCATCGTGCCGTGAATGAGCAGGATGGGCGTGCCTTTCCTCGGCCCCCATTCGCGGTAGTGGATCCGCAGGCCCCGCACCTCGGCAAAAGTTGCGTTCGCGCCGGCCGCCGTGGCCGGATCGTACCGTTCGCGCATTCCGGCTAGCGTGCGGAAGGAGACCGCGGCGATCACCGCGGCCACGACCACGAACAGGACGAGATTGCGCAACAGGGTCGACATGAGACCACCTCTACGCGATCAACCTTCAGTAGTCGTAAACGTGCTCCAGCCGGACGCCATCGCGCATGATCGCCGGCAGCACCTTGTGCAGGCGCGGAACCGAGGCGACGATGCCCGTGCGGCGCAGCGTCGGATCGGCCGGCACCTGATAGGCGAAGAGTTCGGACGTCCCCTCCGGCATGCCGATTGCGTCGTTGGAAAGAACCGTGATGAAGACGAGATCGTTGCCGCCGATCTCGACGAACCGGATGCCCTTTTCGATCAGGCGGGGGATCATGTCGGTGAACACCTGATACCGCCTGGTCACGAAGACGGCGCCTGCGTCGCCCAGGTCCATTTCCAGTTTGGTATCGGGTTCCCCGCCAATCGCCTCCGCCACGGGCCCTTGCGCCCACACATGAATGTCGAGGAATGCCGGATCGGTCGTGGCCGCTAGTCCGGCGGTGATCAGGTCGGCATAGGCCTGCTTGATCGTGTAGGCGAGGCCGAAGGCGAGCTTGCGCTCACGCGAGCGCAGCGTCGCGATGCCGTCGGCGTTTGGGAGGCGCCAGAGGCCTGCGCGCTTCTCGGCATAGGGAAAGCGGTACCACGGCGTCTGGTCGAGGAAGGCGGCATATTCCCCGGCCACCTCGGCTTGGTAAACGTCCTGCGGCGTCTTTTCCCAGCCGGCCGCCCATTCGGTCAGCCGCCCCACGGTGTTCTCCCAAACCGACTGGATGGCGTGTTCGACCGTGTGGCTGGTGCCGATCACGACCAGCATCACGTGGTTCTGCGAATTGAACGGATAGTCCTCGGTCGCCCGCACGACCATGGCATAGTCCTGCCAGAAGCGCCCGATGGTGCTCCAGTAGGGAAAATCGCTCTCGCTGCGTTCCGAGACAAAGTCGGCATATTCCCGGGCGGCATAGACGATCGACCATTCGGGATAGGTCAGGAAGGTCGATTCCTCGGGCCGCTGGTAGCCGGGGATTTTGCGTCGGATTTCCGCCGACGTTTCCGGGGGCGCTTCAACCGGGGTGCCGGTGTCGGCGATCGGCGGAGGCGGCGACGTCGTGAACCAGCCGTAGGCGAAACCCAGCACCGGGATCGCCACGACGACCGCGACGACGATGAGGATCGCGCGGACGATCCGCCACAGGATACGCAGCAAGGAAGAACCTCAGGCCATGGCGAGCGGCCGTCCGGCGCGCCTCGCCAGCCAGAAGCCGATCAGGATCGCCGTGCCGCCGATCGCCAGATGCGGCAGGTTGGCGAAGAACCGCACCGGCAGTTCGATGTCGTTCAGAGAGCGGAAGCCGTCGATGAAGATGCCTCCGTCGAGGCAGCCGGACCCGGTGACGAGCCCGAGCACGCCGTCGAAGAAGTAGACCGAGCCGAAGAGCTTGAAATAGATGACCGAAGCGCGGTGCGAGACCATCGCGGCGGCGAGTGCCCAGACGCCCGAGAAGCCGTGTAGCAGGTCGTCGTACCACTGCAGCGAGAACAGGCCGAACAGATAGCCGTTCTCGTCGTTGAAGGCGGGCACGTAGCCGATCGCCACCACCAGGAAGAACATCGCCGCGTAGGCGATGCCGAGTTTCTGAATGAGCGACATTGCAGCGATTCCCCGGTCTGTTGGCGGGCGGATGATAGCCGATTCCCGATCCCTGGAAACGCCGAACTTGCGCCGCCGCTCCGCCGCGTGCCGAACCCGCCGCGTCCTCCTTCTAGGGCATTAGCGGCGTCTGCATCATCTGCAGGTGCAGGTCCTTGCCGCTATAGGGATGCGCCTCGCAGACCGCCTCGTCGAGCTCGACGCCGATGCCCGGCTCCTTCGGGGGGACGACGTCGCCGTCCTGCCATTCGATCTTCTTCTTCAGGAGCTTGGCGTGGAAGCCGTCCCAGGTCTTGAGCGATTCCAGGATGAGGAAGTTCGGAAGCGTGACGGCGAGCTGGATGTTGGCCGCGCCGACGATCGGGCCGCAATAGCAGTGCGGCGCCACCTGGATGTGGTAGGCTTCGGCCATCGCCGCGATCTTCTTCGTTTCCAGGATCCCGCCGGAGCGCCCCAGGTCCGGCTGCAGGATGCTTGCGGCGCGGTGTTCGATGACGCGTGCGAACTCGGCCTTGGTCGTCAGGCGCTCGCCGGTCGCGATCGGTATCGACGTCTGCCGCGCCACCTGCGCCATCACTTCGGGCATGTCCGGCGGCACCGGCTCCTCGAACCAGAGCGGATCGTAGGGCTCGATGGCCCGTGCAATGCGCAGCGCGCCGGAGGCGGTGAACTGGCCGTGCGTGCCGAAGAGGATGTCGCATTTCGTCCCCACCGCCTCGCGGATCGCCTTCACCATCCGCGCCGACAGGTCGATGTCGACCAGCCGCGGCTGGTGGCCGTCATAGGCGGTGTAGGGTCCGGCCGGATCGAGCTTCACCGCGTTGAAGCCCTGCGCGACGTATTCGGCGGCGCATGCCGCCGCCAGATCGGGATCGTTGTAGACGTTCCTGCCGTGAACGTCCTCGGTATGGACGCTGCCGCTGTGCGGATAGAGATAGGTGTAGGTACGCAGCGTCTCGTGCACCTGCCCGCCGATGAGCTTGTAGACCGGCTTGCCCGCTTCCTTGCCGATGATGTCCCAGCAGGCGATCTCCAGCGCCGACACGCAGCCCATCATCGAGACGTCGGGACGCTGGGTGAAGCCGGAGGAATAGCAGCGCCGGAAGAAGGCCTCGACGTCATGCGGATCGCGGCCGACAAGGTAGCGCTCCGCCACGTCCTCGATCATTCGGGCGGTCACGTGCGGCCCGAAAGTGGCGTTGTAGGCCTCGCCATAGCCGACCACGTTGCCGTCGGTCGTCAGCCGCACGAAGATGAAATACTTTCCCCCGATCCCCGGCGGCGGGTTGCCCACCACCCATGTCTTCACGTCGGTAATCTTCATTTGTCTCCTCCTGGGTGGGCCGCTGGTGTCTTAGGCATATGCGTGGAACGAAGCATCCCCTCACCGTCACGCTTCGTGCATCGTGCGTGGTTCGACAGGCTCACCATGAGGGACATCTGTGGACCGCTCACCATGAAGGAGATCTATGGACCGCGCACAATGAGGAACTTTCGGGGCGCTATGCCGCTCGTGGAGCGGGCTCCACAGATGTCCCTCATGGTGAGCCTGTCGAACCACGCACGATGCAGTGGCTCGCGTGGCGAGACGGTGAGCAGATGTGGCGCTATGAGAGTTAAAAGGGGGCTTTGCCTCGCGCGAAGGGATCGGTCGAATGGCGCCATCGCACCCGTTCACCCCTGGTCCTCCAGCACCATCTCCGCGCCCTTCCAGCCGGTCATGATGGCGGCGGCGTTGGTGTTGCCGGTGATGTTGTTGGGGAAGATCGAGGCGTCAATGACGCGCAGGCCGTCGATCCCGTGAACCCGCAGACGGGAATCCACCACGGACGAGGCAGGATCGGGTCCCATGCGGCAGGTCGAGACGGGATGGTAGACGGTGCCGGAGCGCTTGCGGAAATCCTTCACCAGGTCCTCGTCCGACTGCACCGAAGCGCCCGGCAGCATCTCCTCGGCGATGATGCCGGCGAGCGACGGCATCGAGGCGAGGCGGCGGAGATATTTCACCGCGTCGAGCATCTCGGCCACGTCCGCCTCCGTCGAAAACGCGTTGGGCACGATCTTCGGCGGCGCGGCGGGATCGGCCGATCGGACATGGATGGAACCGCGACTGGTCGGGCGGCAGTTGGAGAGACCGATGGAAAAACCCGGCCACGGGTCCGGCGTCAGGATCGGCCGCTCGCCCGCTCTCGGGATGACGGTCGAAAAGATCTGGAAATAGAGCTGCATGTTCGGCCGCTTGCGCGACGGGTCGGTGCGGAAGAAGCCGCCGCCCTGGTTCATCGACATCGACAGCGGGCCGGAACGCAGAAGCAGATACTGCATCCCCACCCAGGCCTTTCCCCACCACGGCCGCAGCAACTGGTTCAGCGTCCTGCGCTTCGCCTTCCAGGTGTAGTTGATGCCGAGATGGTCCTGCAAATTCTCGCCGACGTTGCGGTTTGCCTGCACCACGGGAATGCCGAGCCCGGACAGCAGGGAGGGATCGCCGATGCCGGAGAGTTCCAGCAGCTTCGGTGAACAGACCGAGCCGCAGGAGACGATCACTTCGCGGCCCGCGCGGGCCTGCGCTGTAACCCCATTTTTCTCGTATTCCACCCCGACCGCCCTCGTCCCCTCGAAGAGGATGCGGCCGACATGGGAATCGGTCACGACCCGGACGTTTCTGCGCTTCATCGCTGGCCGCAGGAAGGCGCGCGCGGCGGACATGCGCCGTCCGTTCCGCGTGGTGATCTGATAGATTCCAGCCCCTTCTTGGACAGCGCCGTTGAAATCATCGTTCGCGGGCAGGCCGGCTTCACCGGCCGCCTTGAGGAAGAGGTGCGTCAGCGGGTCTACCTTGCGGCGCATGTCGGAGACGTGGAGCGGACCGCCATGCCCGCGCCACTCGCATTCGCCGGCCTCGTTGTGCTCGATCTTCCGGAACACCGGCAGCAGGTCGTCATATCCCCAGCCGGGATTGCCGGCGTCGCGCCATTCGTCATAGTCCTCGCGCGCGCCGCGCACCCAGACCATCGCGTTGATCGAACTCGAGCCGCCGAGCAGCTTTCCGCGCGGCCAGTGGTCGGCATTGCCCCCGAGGCCGGGATCGGGCTCGGCCTTGAAGTTCCAGTTCACGGCGGGATCGAAGAAGGTCTTGCCGTAGCCGAGCGGCATGTGGACGAAGAAGCGCCGGTCGTGCCCGCCGGCCTCCAGCACCAGCACGGAATACCGCCCGCTCGCCGAGAGCCGCTCGGCCAGCACCGAGCCGGCCGAGCCGGCGCCGACGATGATGAAGTCGTATGTCTGCATGGATCTATTGCCGGCGCGCCCGCCTCCCGTATGGGGTGGAGACTAGCCTTCCGCCGGGGTGCCCGTCTTGCCGCTGGCGCGCCGCACTGTGTGGAAAAAGCGACGGACTAGGATAGGAATACCGGCTGTCCGTCTACCAATTTCAACCTATCCGGATGCGAGTTCTTCTGGGCGGCGCGATAGGCCTGTTTCCAACAGCTCCGATCGGATCTTATGCGCAGCTTGCACCAACGTGGCCAACCGGGATGGACGAGGATCATCGCCTGAGCTTCGGCAATCGAGTTCGCGTGGATCGCGCGAATGGCTTTGATCGTGCGGGGCCAGTCTAGGCCGGCGTCGAAGAACTCGGATGGCAGGTCCAGCGCTTCGCCGCGCGCGCGACGCTCAAGGATCGAATTTGCTAGGGCAAGCCGTTCCGGGGTGTCGGCGATTAGACTCCGAAATCTTTCTTCCGGTAGGGGAGGCCATTCCACGATTGGCGAAATCTGCACTGGCGTAGCCATAACTTCCTCTTGCGGCAACTGGATTTGGCACGCGGTAGATTGTAGCGATGCGGGCAGACGGGAGATAGCCACCATGACGGAAACCCAACCCACCGGCGAACTCACTCTGCGCACGCTCGCCATGCCGGCCGACGCCAACGCCGCCGGCGACATTTTTGGCGGCTGGGTCATGGCGCAGATGGATCTCGCCTGCGGCATCCGCGCCGCCGAGCGCGCCAAGGGCCGCGTCGTCACCGCCGCCGTGAAGGAGATGTCCTTCGCCAAGGCGATGAAGATCGGCGACACGCTCTGCATCTATACCCACGTCACCCGCGTCGGCCGCACCTCGATGACCCTGAAGGTCGAAGCCTGGGCGCAACGCTACCTGTCGGACCTGATGGAGAAGGTCACGGACGCCGACTTCGTCATGGTCGCGCTCGACGCCGCCGGAAAGCCGAAGCCTATCCCGCAGGCATAGGCGGTCAGCGCGGCTTCCAGCCGTAGTGGATGACGGGATCGCCTGAGCGGGGATGCACGTCCTCCCTGAGGGGCACCATGCCCGCCTTTTCGTAGAAGCGCCGCGCCCGCGTGTTCGACGAGCGCGTGTAGAGCGTGAAGCCGCCCGGCATCGATGCCTTGGCATGATCCAACAGCGACTTGCCGACGCCGCCGCCGAGAGACCCCGGTTTGACGAAAAGTTCGTTCAGCGTCGCTTCGCGCGGCCGGATCGCCAGGAAGCCGATCAACTCGCCGCCGGCTTCCGCCACCGTCACGTCCCAGCCGGCGGCGATCTCCACGTCGACCCTCTGTCGCAACTCTTCCCTGCTCGGCATGACCGGCGGCCCGACGTCCGGCAGGCTGGCGCCGGCGTGCCAGATCCCGGCGATGGCGTCGAAGTCGCACGGCGTGGCAGGCCGAAGGCATGTGGGCGGATGCGGAGCGTCCATGCGTGTGTTCACTGGCAAGTCTGATTCCCGACGTGGTTGTGCTGTCCAGCAGTCCTCGTCCGCGATATGAAGTGCCAGCGCGATGCGACCCTATGGGCCTCGCCCGGCATCGAACCTCGCCCGCGCCGCGTCGACGCGGTCGATGTTCTTCAGCGCCCAGTCGCCCAGTGCCTGGACGGGAACCAGCAGTTCGCGGCCGAGATCGGTCAACTCGTAATCGACCCGCGGCGGGATCGTGGGAAAAACCGTGCGGGTGACGAAGCCGTCGCGCTCCAGCCCGCGCAGCGTCGTCGTCAGCATCTTCTGCGAAATGCCGCCGATCGTGTTGCGCAACTCGTTGAACCGCAGCGGGCCGCCGCCGAGCTTGCTCACCACCAGCACCGTCCATTTGTCGCCGACCCGCTGCAGGACATCGCTCACCGCCCGGCAGTCATTGGTCAAGTGCATGTGCCTCGGTTTCAAGAAAGTGCCTCCTTGTGCGCCGCAAAAACAGTCACCTATATAGCGTCGGTAACAATTCGATACCATCGTTCGTTTCCGAAGGAGACTACCATGTCAAAACCCAAAATCGGAGTCGTCATCGGCTCGACCCGCGAGAACCGCTTCGGCGACAAGCCGGCGCAGTGGATCTTCGACCTCGCCAAGGCGCGCGGCGATTTCGAGGTCGAACTCGTCGACCTGCGCGACTACCCGCTGCCGTTCTTCGAGGAGCAGATGTCGCCGGCCTGGGGGCCGTCGAAGAACGAGACCGCGCAGCTGTGGCAGAAGAAGGTTGCGTCACTCGACGGCTACATCTTCACCGTCGCCGAATACAATCGCGGGCCGACGGCCGTCCTGAAGAATGCGCTCGACTACGCCTACAACGAGTGGAACAACAAGCCGGCGGCCTTCGTGGGCTATGGCGGCGTCGGCGGGGCGAGGGCGGTCGAGCAGCTTCGTCTCCATGCCGTCGAGTTGCAGATGGCGCCGATCCGCGCCGGCGTTCACATCCTGATGCCCGACTTCGTGGCTCTCATGAAGGGCGAGGCGAAGCTCGGCGGCATCCCGCATCTCGAAGACAATGCCAAGGGCATGCTCGACCAGTTCGCCTGGTGGGCAAAGGCGCTGAAGAACGCCCGCGAGCAGGATGCCGGCCAGGCGAAGGCCGCCTGAGAAGCCCTGTGGCAGACGAGAGACGACGCGAGCGCGTCGTCTCCTCGACCTGTGCGGCGGATGGGACTTCCGCTACTTGCAGGCGCGGTGGCCGTTGCGCCGTTCCTTGATGTCGAAGTGGAAGTGGTCCTTGTGGTCGGCGTTGTAGCCGGGGCCGAGCACCGTGGAAAAATAGCCGCACGCATCGGAGCGGACGTTGTTGAGGAGGCCGCGCTGGCGGAAGGCGAACCAGCCCGGCTTGCGCACGTCGATGTCGTTGCCGTTCTTCAGTTCGATGCGCATTACGTCCAGCGCGTTGCCCTTGGCGTGCTCGGAAACCGTGCGGCTTCCGGCGATCGACCGGCATGAATAGCTCGATCCCTGGTGGATCGTCTTCACGCCCGAGAAATAGCGCCAGCGCGCGGCCGGCGCGAGTTCCTCCTTGGTCCAGCTCGCAAACGCCAGGGCCATCTGGCAGGAGAGCGTCGCTGCTGGCTTCAGTCCGACGTTTCCGGAGAAGCCGGACACTTCCACCGGCCAGTCTATGCCGCAGGACGCGCTGTCGCGGATCGGCGCAACGTCGCGGAACCTCACGCCGAGACGCTTCAACTGCCGGCGGCAGTCGCGCTCCCCGGCCGGCATCACGTTCGGCTGCGACATCGGCGCGTTCAGGCGCGGATATCCCGCGAGGAAGGGGTTCGACGGGACCAGCGCCTGCAGCCCGCGTGCGGGCACGGCGGCTGTGGTCTGCCCCACGTCGACGTTGGGGCGCATCACGTCCGATACCGAGCAGGCGGAGAGCACGGCCAGCCCGGAAAGGAGAAGCGCAGCAACTGGTGTGGAACGCGGAGCCTTGTCACGGCTGCGCATCCGGCGGAGGAACGACATACGCATGAACCCTGGTTCCCGTCCGAAGTCCTCCACAATCTATCAGGGAAGGGTAAAGGAAAGCTCAGCGGGTACGTTCATGCCTGTGGCCGGATTCGGGCCGGCATCGAAAGATGTTGGAGAACAACGCCGTAGCAACGGCTTCGGCAGTTGGGATTCATCTGCCTGAGACAATGATTCAACTTTGGAGGTGAGGCACTCGGGTTCAGGCGCCGATCGCTTCCAGGCCTTCCTCCAGCCAGTCGGCCAGCGTCGGCATGCCCAGGAGATAGGTCGCGGTGCGCTTGTTCGACCGCTGGCGGGCGTCGGCCACCGCTTCCTGCCATTCCGCGGCGTCGTAGTCGCCGCGCCCCACCCACACGAGCGCCACGAGCTCGGCGGCCTCGTCGACGTTGAGGTCGTCGATCAGTTCGCGCAGTTCCTCGCTCGTCAGGTCCTCGGATTCCTCTTCGGCCAGACCGTCATGGTGGTGGCCGTCATGGGTCTGGTCGTCGAGTTCGATCTCGTGCTCGCTGCCGTCCTGGTAGTCGTCGCTCACGGCGGCGCTGATTGCCTTTGCCTTCAGGATGAACAACCGGACGGTGTCCGGGTCGATCGTCAGTTCCCACTCCCTCTCGACCGGCTTCTGCACCCGGGCACTCCTTCCGTTCCGCGGACCTCGTGCATAATGGATTCAACGGTCCGGCGTTGCAATCGGCCGCGCACTGGCCCCAGGGGCGGGGCCATTGACACCTGTCGCTTCCCGGCTGAAATGCCGTTCCCTCCACCCTTCCGGAATGGTCCCCATGGCCGCGCTGCTGTCTCCCAAGGTGCTCCCGATCCTCATGCTCGTGGCCTCGAACGTCTTCATGACCTTTGCCTGGTACGGGCACCTGAAGTTCAAGGCCGCGCCGCTCTACGTGGCGGTGGTCGCCAGCTGGGGCATCGCCTTCTTCGAATACTGGCTGGCGGTGCCCGCCAACCGCTACGGCCACGCGGTCTATTCGGCGGCTGAACTGAAGACGATCCAGGAGGTGGTGACGCTTTCCGTCTTCGCCGTCTTCTCGGTGCTCTACCTGCGCGAGGCGTTCACGGTGAACCATCTCATCGGATTTGCCCTGATCGCCGCCGGCGCGGCCGTCATCTTCCGGGCTTGATCCCGCCCCCGGGGCCGCCAGGCTGTCGGCATTTGCCGTAACGTCAATGTGAGTGCGTTTCGGCGCGATTCGGCGTAATGTTCCTTCGATCCCGGCGCGCGAACGCCAGATGGCGCTCGTCGTTTCCACGAAGCCTTGACGGAGGAATGCAATGTTCAAATTGCTGCTGAGCGGTTCTTCGACGATCCTGCTGGCCCTTTCGGTGCTCGCCGCGCCCGCGCTGGCCGCCGGGGGAGGTGGAAGCGGAGGTTCCGGTGGTGGCGGCGATGGCGGCACGGCCGGTTGCCCGACGGGGCAGGTGTACGACGATGCCAAGAACAAGTGCGTGCCGAAGTCGAGCTCGCTCGACACCGACACCCTGTTCGAGAATGGCCGCGCTCTCGCCTATGCCGGCCGCTACGACGAGGCGATCTCGGTGCTGAAGCTCGCAGAGGACCGCGGCGACCCGCGCATCTTCAACATGCTCGGCTACTCCAACCGCAAGCAGGGCAAGCTGCTGGTCGCGCTCGGTTACTACGAGGAAGCGCTGCGCATCGATCCCGACCACGTGCTGACACGCGAATATCTCGGCGAGGCGCATCTGCAGATGGGCGACGTGGCCTCTGCGAAGCAGGAACTCGGCGAGATCGAGAAGCGCGCGGGCCGCGACAGCGCGGAATTCGCCGAACTCTCCAGGCAGATCGCCGCCTACGAGGCCGCCAACGGCTGACGTTCCGCCGCCAATTCTTTTGCTACCCATGCGCGCCGGCCCTCCGGCGCGCATCTTTTTTGCGAATGCCTCACGCCTTGCGCTTTGACTTTCCCGCCGCTTGCGGATAATCGCACTCGCGGCTGGAGGCGCCGGCCGCCCGCGAGCTCTGTGCTCTGGTGAAGTCCTCCCGCGATGACCGTCTCAACCGACGCATCGGAAGAATGGCAATGCGGGCACCCATCCACATCCCGTCCGATGCAAAACGGGAGAGACCCGCAATGACCGCGTTCGCAAACGCGGGCGAGAATGCGTTCCTGACGCATTCTTTGCCCAAACTGTTTCTCAGGACCGCTTCGCCCATCATCTTCATCATGGGCATGAACGGCCTCCTGACCGTCATCGATGCCTATTTCCTTGGCGAGTTCGTAGGCGCGGAAGCGCTGACGGCCGTCACCCTCATGTTCCCCGTCTACATGCTGCTGGCCGCTCTCTCGACCATCGTCGCCGGCGGCATGGCGAGCGTGCTGGCGCGGCTTCTGGGCGCCGGCGACCATGCCGGCGCACGGCGGGTCTTCGTCAGCGCGCATGCCCTCGCGCTGCTGGTCTGCGCGCTGCTGGTGTCGGTGTTCTATCTCGCCGGCCCCGCCATGACGGCATGGGTGGCAAACGGTTCGGCGCCGCTTGCCTCGATGGGGTACACCTACATCTCCATCCTCATCTTCTGCTCGCCGGTGGCCTTCGCGCTTTCGCTCAATGCGGACGCACTGCGCTGCGAAGGGCGCATGGGCCTGATGGCGGCGGTGAGCCTTTCCACCTCGCTCGCCAACATCGCCTTCAACTACCTGCTGATCGTCGTGTTCGACCATGGTGTCGCCGGCTCCGCCGTAGGCACGGTCCTCGCGCAGACCACCGCGCTCGCCGCCGTCGTCGTCTTTCGCCTCCGGGGGCGGACCGTCCTGCGGCTGCGGGACCTGTCGCTCTCCGGCTGGAACCGCGGCTGGAACAGGTTCCTGGCGCTCGGCGCGCCGCAGAGCCTGAGCTTCGTCGGCATCTCTCTCGGATCGGCGGCGATCATCTATGCCCTGCAGGTCTGGGCAGCGGAGCACTACGCGGCGACGGTCGCGGCCTATGGGGTGATCACCCGCATCCTCACCTTCTCCTTCCTGCCGCTGATGGGTCTCTCGATGTCCATGCAGACGATCGCCGGCAATAATTTCGGCGCTTCGCTGTGGCACCGCTCCGACGCGGCTTTACGGCTAGGAGCGGCGCTGGCGCTGCTCTACTGCGCCGGCATGCAGCTGCTGTTCTTCTCGCTGCGGGGAAGCCTCGGGGCCATCTTCGTCGATGATCCTGCCACCATCGCCGAGATAAGGCGCATCCTGCCGATCGCCACGATGATGTACTTCGTGGCGGGACCGATCCTCGTCCTGTCGGGATACTTCCAGGCGATAGGCGATGCCGGGCGATCGGCGCTGCTGAGTCTCACCCGCACCTACCTGTTCGCGATCCCGCTGACCTTCTGCCTCCCGGCCGTCCTGGGAGAGACCGGCATCTGGCTCGCCGGTCCGACCTCGGAACTGCTCATGGTCGTGCTGGCGACGATCCTTCTGGCATCCACCCGCCGAAAGACCGGCCACCGCTGGGGTGTGTTCCGGGCGACGCCTGGCTGAAGGCGAGGAGGGACGTGGGCGCGATCAGCGGCTGCTGGGTCGCATTCACGCCCTCGCCGATCAGCATGGTGGCGGAAAGTCCGATCCCGAAGAGGGCGGCAATCAGCGTCGGTTTCTTCATTGGCCAACTCCGCGCATGTCGGCATCCGGTCCAAACCGGACGCGTGCCCTGCCGCATCACCCGGCGGAACTCTGTTCGGTGACTGTGGCAAAAAGAGGTGTATTCTTCAGTCCGGTGGGAAAATGCGATTCGGGCGCATGCGGGGTGAGAACGACAATCTTGACGTGGGTGCGGAGGGAGCCTTCCTCCCGTCGACCGTTTCCGTCATGCTGCCCGCGGCCGTTATCCTCGGCGGCTACGGATTGACCTATGCCTGGCTCGCATTGGCCGGCCGCGGCGACGGTGCCCTGGCCAGGCTGTGCCTGATCGTGCTGGCGCTGGTCGGACCGTTCCTCATCGCGCATGCCGTGCTGCGCCGCTTCACGGCCCGGGTCGACGTAATGGCCCATGCCGTCTTCGTCCACACGGGGTTTCCCCGCAGCGAACCCTACGAAATCCCCTACGCACTGGTCCGACGGCTGACCTTGAGCCGCGGACCGATCGGGCGGCTGACGGGAAGCGGCTCTCTGGTCTTCGAACTGTCGACGGGGCGCACCATCTGCGTGGCCGACCTTGCACGACCGTCTCAGGCGATCGCAGTCATCGGCCGCCGCATGGAGGAGGTCGCCGAGCGTCAGCTGGACGCCGGAACTCCGCCCAAAAACACCGCACAGGCCGCCGCGGGCGCCGGCTGACGAGACGACGGTTCTTTTTTTGCGTGAATCTCGTTCGATCCGCTGCTATATCTCGTAGGACTAACAGGTTGCGGTTCCGCCTGCCCACGCTCGCGGACCGTTTTCTTTTTTTTGCCCGCCCCCTGGGAGACAATCATGACGGCGGGCGGAATCCCGGCGAAGGAAAGGTCGCACGAATGAACAAGGTCCCGATGACCGCAGGCGGTTTCCAGAACCTCAAGGAAGAGCTGCGCTGGCGCCAGCAGGAAGAGCGGCCGCGCATCATCGAAGCGATTTCCGAGGCGCGGGCGCACGGCGATCTCTCCGAAAACGCGGAGTATCACGCGGCGAAGGAAGCGCAGAGCCTCAACGAGGGCCGGGTCGGCGAACTCGAAGATCTGATCGCGCGCGCGGAGGTCATCGACCTCACGAAGCTGTCGGGCGACAAGATCAAGTTCGGCGCCACCGTGGTGATCGTCGACGAGGACACCGAGGAAGAGAAGACCTA
Organism: Aquibium pacificum; assembly: GCF_040839445.1. Lineage (NCBI taxonomy): Bacteria > Pseudomonadati > Pseudomonadota > Alphaproteobacteria > Hyphomicrobiales > Phyllobacteriaceae > Aquibium > Aquibium pacificum. The sequence continues at coordinate 779,513 of NZ_JBDPGJ010000001.1, forward strand.
CCAGATCGTCGGCGATCAGGAAGCCGACGTGAAGGGCGGACGCATCTCCGTGTCCTCGCCGATCGCGCGCGCGCTGATCGGCAAGGGCGTCGGCGACACGATCGAGGTCAACGCACCGGGCGGCGCGCGCGGATACGAGATCCTCAAGGTGAAGTGGGCCTGAGCCTGCGTCCGTGACGGCGGGCCGCACTCGGCCGGACGAACCGGTGGACGTGAGAGACGTCGACGTGATCGCGCCGAACTTCAAGCGGCGGCTCTCCGGCGTGACCTCCACGATCATCCAGCTCGTGCCGAAGCAGCGGGCAATGGGTACCCGCGTCGCGGTCGTCGGGCCGGGTCTGCCGGACAGCCTGCCGACGCTGCGGATGCGGGACCTGCCGCGCCTGTGGCGCGCGCCGGGCAATGCCGCCGTGCGAGTGTGGCACGCACGGCGCAACGTCGAGATGCTGCCGGGCGTGATCCTGCGCGACGTGCTGCGCATGCCGCTGCGTCTGGTCTTCACCTCCGCCTCGCAGCGCCGGCACACGCGCTGGACCAAATTCCTCATCCGCCGGATGGACGCCGTGATCGCGACGAGCCGGCGCACCGCTGACTATCTCGAGGTCGAGAACACCGTCGTCATGCACGGGATCGACACGGACCGGTTCAGCCCGCCGGCGGATCGCGCTGAAGCGCGCGCGGCAGTCGGACTGCATCCCGCGCGCCGCTATGTAGGCTGCTTCGGCCGCATCCGGCGCCAGAAGGGGACCGACGTCTTCGTCGATGCGATGATCGCCGCCTTGCCGCGCCATCCCGACTGGTCGGCCGTCATCGCCGGCCGGACGACGAGTTCGCACGCCGGTTTCGAACAGGAGTTGCGGGGGCGGGTGTCGGCCGCGGGACTGGAGGATCGCATCCTCTTCGTCGGCGAGCACACCGCTATCCACGAATGGTACAAGGCGCTCGACCTCTTCGTCGCGCCGCAGCGCTGGGAAGGTTTCGGCCTGACGCCGCTGGAGGCAATGGCCTGCGGCGTGCCGGTGGTCGCGACCGACGTCGGCGCCTTCTCCGAACTGGTCGTTGACGGCGTCACCGGGGCGATCATCCCACCCGGCGAAGCTGAAGCAATGGCCGCCGCCGCCGGTGCCTACATGTCGGACGACGAGAAGAGGCAGACGGCTGGACAGGAAGCCCTGCGCCGCGCGCGCGAAGATTTTCCTCTGGAGAAGGAAGCCGAAATGCTAGCCCGGATCTACGCCCGCGTCGCCAGCGGCGCGGGATCGGAGGCCCCGGCCTCGCGGCGGGCGAACAGGTCGATATAGGCCTGCGTTACGGCTTCCTTCGAGAAGCGCTCTTGCAAGGTCCGCCGTCCTCCTGCCACGACCGTCGTCGCCAGTTCGGCGTCGTTGCGGAGGCGCGCAATGCCGTCGGCCATGGCGTCATGGTCATCGAGATCGACCAGCAGCCCGTTCTCGCCGTCGCGCATGAACCAGGTCGGACCTTCGGAACGGGTCGAGACCACCGGCACGTCCTGCGCCCAGGCTTCCAGGACGACGTTGCCCAGCGGTTCGTGGCGGGAGGCGACGGCAAAGCAGTCGGATGCCGCGACATACGCGCCGGGGTTCGACTGCCAGCCGGCGAATCGCACCCGCTGAGCCATGCCGAGTTCGTCGGCCAGCCCGCGCAGGTTGCCTTCTTCCTCGCCATTGCCGACCAGCCAGAGATAGGCGTCGGGAACTTTCGCCACCGCGCGCAGCACCACGTCGAAGCCCTTTCGCGGCACGAACCGGCCCGCGGCCGAGACCACGAAGGCATCTTCCGGCGTGTCGAGTTCGGCGCGCGCGATGGGGGCCGCCGGCACGGACTCGGTGAAGTTCGAGATGACCCGCACGTCTCGCTGCCAACCCATGTCCCGCACGTGCTTCGCGATTCCGGGTGTGTTGCACACGACGACGTCGACGTTGCGGAACTTCTTCAGCGTCGTCGGATAGTCGCCCAGCCGCGTCAGCCGCAATGGGCCCTCGACGTTGGGCACCAGCTTCGCCCCTTTCGGCATCCAGCCGAGAATGGCGTCGGGTTTCCACGATCGCGCCATGGCGGCCATCCGGAGCGGCAGCAGGATGCGGTCCAGCGACGCGGTGCGGAAATGGCTCTCGATGACTTCCACCGATGGGTCGATCTTCTGCTTCCAGTTCCTCCCGGGCCTTATCACGATGCGCTGCTCCACACCGCGTTCGGCGAGGCCGTTCAGGAGATGCACGAAGAAGCGCTCGGCGCCGCCGTCCTTGCCGAAGTGGAAATGCATCACTTTCATTGTGCGTCGCTCCGCGTGTCCGCCGCGCTTTCGACAGGCTCGCTGGCCGGCGCGACCTTCAGCGCGTTGCGCTGGTAGATCTTCGATTCCGTCAGGAAGGAGTAGACCGCGCCGGTCATCGCCTCGATGAAGCCGGGAAACCCGCAGCGCCACAGGCCGTTGCGCAGGTAGAGCCGCAGGAAATAGAGCGGCGGGTTGAAGACCATCTTCAGGCGGCGCGGCCCGCCGCCGGCTTCGACGATCTGATCCGCCTTCAGCGACGAGTACTTGTTTTCCTTGAGGATCTGCTCGTCCATCGGCAGGGGCCGGAAGTGCAGCAGGCTGCCTTTCTCGGACGGCCTGACCTCTCCGTCGGGCACGATTCCCTCGTGCACGCGCTGCGCAAGATCGTAGCGCCCCCGGCCGTTGCGGATCAGCCTCAGGTTCTTGCGCTCGCGCACCCTTTCGGGCGTGAAGCCGTAGCCGATCAGGTAGGGCCGACGCGCGACCTTCCAGCCGACGACCGTTTCCGAGGCGTCGAGCAGAGACGGGAGGACGGCTCGCAGGGCGTCGTCGAGACGCTCGTCGGCATCGATGTTGAGGCACCACGGCTCGCGGCACTGTTCCAGAGCGAACTGCTTCTGGCCCGCATAGCCGCGCCAGGATTCGCGGAAGAGCCGGATCGGAGAACCTCTTTCCACGAACGTCTCGATCAGCGCCAGCGTCCCGTCCGTGGAGCCCGAATCGACAATCACGATCTCCGCGCACAGGTCCAGGCTTTCGATGCAACGCCCGAGATAAGCCTCCTCGTTCTGGCAGATGATGAATGCGGAGAGGGGGAGTCTGTCTGGCATCGTCAGCTTCGGCGGTCGACCCGCGCCTTGTGGGGCTTACCGTGTCTGTTATATGACGCCGGCCTCGTCCGCGCTCCCGCGCGAGCGCATCGCGGACCCCTTGAGCAGAAAAGGCGTTCGCAGGCAAGCTTCAACGGCCGGGCGGAACCGCCCGCACACAGATGGTCAGCGCATTGGGAAACCCGTTCCGCAACGTGAAGCTCCACTGGCGCAGGCTATTAAACCGGCGCGTGGTCGAACTGGACGGGATCAAGGTCTCGACCGATGCCGCCGGACTGCCGCGTTCGGTCCGCTCCGCGCTGTTCAAGGAAACCTACGAGGTCCACGAACGGCGGCTGGTCCGGCGCATCGTGCGGCCGGGCGACCGGGTGCTCGAGATCGGCGCCGGCATCGGCGTCGTCGCGTCCCTCGCCGCCCGTCTCTGCGGCCCGGGAAACCTCGTCTCCTATGAAGCCAATTCGAAGCTGGAACCCATCATCCGCGGCAACTTCGCGCTCAACGGCGTCGAGCCGCGTCTGGTGATGCGCGCCGTCAACCTCGACGGCCGGCCGGTGACGTTCAACCGCGACGACAACATCGTCTCCTCGTCGCTGGCAAAGCGGGACAGCTCCGCCGAGGCGATCGAGGTCGGCGCCGATGCCTTCGACGACATCGTCCGAACTCACCGGCCGGACATCGTCATCATGGATGTGGAAGGCATCGAGACGGACCTCCTGTCGCAGGGAAACCTCGACGGCGTCGCCCACATCGTCGTGGAAATCCACCCGCAGGTGACCGGGCAGGCGGCGATCGATGCGATGATCGGGCGGCTCGAGGCTCTGGGTTTTGAAATCGCCGAGAAGGCCCACAAGACGCTTCATCTGGTGCGCGAAACCCGGGCGCTTCTGACTTAGTCGATCATCGGCCGGAGGAGGGACCAGCGCTCGCCTGGATATCCACAAGCCCCTCGTCCTTGACCTGACGGATGGTCAGCGCGGTGCGCACGGTGTCGACGTTGGGGGCGGAGGTCAGTTGCTCGATGACGAAGGTCTGGAACGTCGTCAGGTCGGTCGCCACGCAGTGCAGCAGGAAATCGGACTCTCCCGAGACCATCCATGCCCGGCGCACGATCGGCCAGGCGCGGGTCAGTTCGGAGAAAGATTTCAGTTCCGCGTCCGACTGGTGGTGCAGCCCGACCAGGCAGAATGCCACCAGGTCGTAGCCGAGCGCCGGGGCGTTGAGGAGGGCGCGGTAGCCGCGGATGACGCCGGACTCTTCCAGCCGCTTGACCCGCCTCAGACAGGGCGGAGCCGAGATGCCGACGCGCCTGGACAGTTCGACGTTGGTCATGCGCCCGTCATTCTGCAACTCGCGCAAGATCTTCCAGTCGGTTGCGTCCAGATCGGCCTTGATGGGCATGTCGGAGTGCTCGGGCGTTGGATGGCGAAAGAATCTGTCGCGCCCGCAGACATACGTCAAAGGTCGGGTCGAGCCAAGCACGGCGCTCGCCGCGTACGGCTTCCTGGGCGTCTCCTGTGAGAAAGCGGCCTGCGCACTTGCACAAGGGTGGATGGGAACCTTAGATCAGCGAGAGAAAACATCCCTCGTCGTCCGTCGGGCGCCGGGGCTTTTGCCTTTTGTGCAGAGGAACGGCCATGACCAAGAAGCACGCACCCGTCATCATCGTCGGTTCGGGGCCTGCCGGCTACACCGCCGCGATCTACGCGGCACGCGCCATGCTCCGGCCGATGCTGATTGCCGGCATGCAACAGGGCGGGCAGCTGATGATCACGACCGACGTGGAAAACTATCCCGGCTTCGCCGACCCGATCCAGGGGCCGTGGCTGATGGAGCAGATGATGAAACAGGCTGAACACGTCGGCACCGACATGGTCAGCGACATCATCGTCGAGGCAGACATCGCCAGCAGGCCGTTCCGGCTGAAGGGCGATTCCGGCACCGAATACACCTGCGACGCGCTCATCATCGCGACCGGCGCGCAGGCGAAGTGGCTGGGCATCGACAGCGAGGAGACCTTCAAGGGCTTCGGCGTGTCGGCCTGTGCCACCTGCGACGGCTTCTTCTACCGCGGCAAGGACGTGGTGGTCATCGGCGGCGGCAATTCCGCCGTCGAGGAGGCGCTCTATCTCTCCAACCTCGCCAGATCGGTCACAGTCATCCACCGGCGCGACGAATTCCGCGCGGAGCGGATCCTTCAGGACCGGCTGTTCAAGAAGGACAACATCAAGGTGCTGTGGGATACGGTGATCGAGGAGATCGTCGGCGAACCGGCCAAGCCACCCATGCCGCCGTCCGTCAACGGCATCCGGCTGCGCAACAAGAATACCGGCGAGATCAGCGACCTGTCGATCGACGGCGTGTTCGTAGCGATCGGGCATGCGCCGGCGGTCGAACTCTTTGCCGGCAAGCTGAAGCAGAAGCCGAACGGCTATCTCTGGACAGCGCCCGATTCCACCCGCACCGACGTCCCCGGCGTCTTCGCAGCGGGCGACGTGACGGACGACATCTACCGCCAGGCGGTGACGGCGGCCGGCATGGGCTGCATGGCGGCGCTGGAGGCCGAGAAATACCTGGCCGAGATGGAGACGCATCGCGAAGCGGCCGAATGAGCCGGCCGCAGCACTCCGGGGGAGGGGGACACATGCCGTTCGACTGGGACAAGCTGCGTGTGTTCCACGCGGCAGCCGAGGCAGGGTCCTTCACTCATGCCGCGGAGCGGCTCAATCTCTCGCAGTCGGCCATCTCGCGCCAGGTAAGTGCGCTGGAGCACGACATCGGCGTTCCGCTATTCCACCGCCACGCGCGCGGCCTGGTTTTGACCGAACAGGGCGAACTGCTCTACCGCACCGCCCACGACGTGCTGGTCAAGCTTGACAGCGTGCGCGCCCGGCTGCTCGAGACGACGGAGAAGCCGACGGGCGTCCTGCGTGTCACCACCACCGTCGGGCTCGGCGCGGGCTGGCTCACCCAGCGCGTCCAGGAGTTCCTGGAGCTCTATCCGGACGTGCAGGTCCAGCTGCTGCTCGCAAACGAGGAACTCGACCTCACGATGCGGCAGGCCGATTGCGCCATCCGCCTGCGCCAGCCGCAGCAGCCGGACCTGATCCAGCGGCGGCTGTTCACGGTGCATCTGCACGTGTTCGCCGCCCCGGCCTACATCAACCGCTACGGCAAGCCGAATTCGGTCGAGGAACTGGACCGCCACAGGCTGGTGACGTTCGGTGAGCCGGTTCCCGCCTTCCTGAAGGACCTCAACACGCTACAGACCTTCGGCATGCCGGAAGGGGCGAGGCGGCCCGCCGTGCTGCAAATCAACGACCTGATGTCGATCCGGCGATCGGTTAAGGCCGGAGCCGGCATCGCCATGCTGCCGGACTACATGGCAGACAAGGATGCCGGTCTCGTACAGCTCCTGCCGGAGATGGAGGTACCCTCCTTCGACACATACTTCGCCTACCCCGAGGCGATGAAGAACCAGGCGAAGCTCAAGGCGTTCCGCGACTTCCTGTTCTCCAAGGCGCGCAGCTGGTCCTATTGAGCCGCGTCCCGAATGGATGCATCAAAATGCGGCAGAATGCTGCGATGCACCATGAAGATGCAGTTGCTTCATTAATGCATAGGTGAAATGCAAATCAGTTGCTTGCCGAATCGGCAGAGCGGGCTCATATACGCATCATCTTGCTGGCGCATTCTCCTCCCATTGGCGTCGGCAAGTGTTCCCCTCTGGAGGTTTTACCGCTTTTGCGGCACTTCCATGCCTTGGCCGGTTCCTCTGGATCCGGCCATTTTTTTATCCGGAAACTGAAGATCCTCGTCCTGGGCGTTACATGAAGAGCGCTTCGCCTTCCATGCCCTGATAGAGCCCGGCCACCTGTTCGCCGTAGCCATTGAAGAGCAGCGTAGGCACGGTCTCTCCCGTGTGCAGGATTCGCTCCTGGGCCTGGCTCCAGCGGGGATGCGGCACCTCCGGGTTCACGTTGGCCCAGAAGCCGTATTCCGTCGGCGCGATCTGTTCCCAGAAGCTGACGGGCCGCTTCTCGACGAAGGAAATCTTCACAACCGACTTGATGGACTTGAAGCCGTATTTCCACGGCAGGGCGAGCCGCAGCGGCGCGCCGAACTGGTTTTTCAGCGGCTTGCCGTAGACGCCGGTGACCATGAAGGCGAGTTCGTTCGTCGCCTCTTCCATGGTCAGCCCCTCGACATAGGGCCACGGATACCAGACCTGCCGCTGGCCCGAAGCCATGTCGGGATCGAGGAAGGTCTCGAAGCGGACGTATTTCGCCGAGGCGAGGGGAGCCGCCGCCTCGACGAGCTTCGCCATCGGGAAGCCGGTCCACGGCACGGTCATCGACCACGCCTCGACGCAGCGGTGGCGGTAGAGCCGCGCCTCGAGCGGCATAGCCCGGATGAGATCGTCGATCGCAAATGTCCGCGGCTTCTCCACCAGCCCGTCGACCTGGACCTCCCAGGGCCGCGTCTTTAGGCTTTCGGCGGCCTTCGCGATCTGCTTGTGCGAGCCATATTCGTAGAAGTTGTTGTACTGCCCGGCGACCTCGCCCGGCGTCATGTCGCGGTCGATCTTGTATTTCTCGTTCAGCTTCGCCGGATAGAGGTCGAGCGTCTGATCGGCCTCGGCAGCCTGCGCCCCTCCGGCGAAGGGCGGCATGATCGCAGCCGTCGCTCCCGCCGCGAGGCCGGCGATCATCGCGCGCCGGCTGAGGAACACGTGCTCGGGCGTGGCAAGGTTTTCGGCTATCGCCCATGACGGGCGCTTCAGGATGCTGGCCATCGCGATCTCTCCCCGCAAAGCATGACGCACGAAGAGTAGCCGATGGCGGCCGGCGCGCAATTCACCCGGCATCACGTTTGCGTGGAGGCGCGACCGGCCGCGAGAGCCGGAATGGAGCGTCTCCGTCAGGCCGGTGCGGTCGTGAAGCTCCGAGGGTCGAGCGCTGCCAGGGTCTGCTTCTCGGCCGCGCTCAGCGGCAGATGCGGCGGCAGGAGGCGCTCGTATTCGGGATCGTCGTGGAGCCGCGCCACCATGTGCTTGACCGCGGGGATCAGCGGCACCGACGAGATCGCCGCGCGTGCGTCGCTCGCCGCCTTCAGCAGGCCGGCATCCGACCGGGCCTTCCAGAGCCGCGCTGCGAGCGGCGCGGTGGCGCTCACGGTCGCAGAAATGCAGCCGGCATAGCCGTCCTCATCCACCCGTGCGAGCGCGGTCTCGCTGCTTGGGAAGACGTCGAACCCGTCGATGCGGGCGAGTTCGGCGGCGTAGGCGAGGTCGCCCGAACTGTCCTTGGCCCCGGCGATCCGCTCGGGAAAGCTTTCGCGCAATCTTGCCGCCAGAGCGGGGGAAAACTTGAGACCGGTCATCTGCGGAAAATTGTAGAGATAGATCGGGATCGGCGCGTCGGCGGTCTTTCCCACCACGGTCGCGAACCAACGGAAGAGACCCTCGTCGCTCACGCCCTTGTAGTAGTAGGGCGGCAGGATCAATGCCGCCGCGAAGCCCTTGTCATGCGCAAAGCGCGTCAGTTCGATCGTGGTGGCGAGGTCTGGCGCGCCGGTGCCGACCATCAGCCGCCCGCGGTCGAGTTCCCCGGCGGCGGCGCTCATGACCGCCTTGCGCTGCGACGCCGAGAAGGAGTTCGCCTCGCCTGTGGTGCCGAGGACGTTCAGCCCGTCGCAGCCGTTCTCCAGCAGCCAGTGCGCATGGCGAAGGAAACGCGGGAGATCCGGCTCGCCGTCGGGAGTGACCGGCGTCGGAATGGCCGCGATAACGCCCTTGAGTCTTGTCGATGTCATCTGGTCGGAGCTTCCCGCAATGAAGGTGGATGGTTGCCGCGTGGATAGGCGTCGAGCCTTCGCGGATCAAGCGCCTAACGCGCGCCGCGAGACCGAAACGGCCGGCGCACCGCGCTTTTGAGCAACCGACTTCGTCGCATGCCGTCTTTTCTCTCTTGGCAATGCCGGTTTTCGCGGCAAATGTATGCCGCAAGGGGCTGCCGTGGCATGGGGCCTCGCGCGCGGGGGAAACGGTTGGACGACATTCTGACGCTCATGATCGGCGTTCTTGCCTGCTTCCAGGTGAAGCACTTCGTTGCCGACTACCTGCTCCAGCCGCCGTGGCTAATCCGCGGCAAGGGCCATTTCGACTGCGCCGGCGGCTACGTCCATGCCGGCATCCATGTCGTCGGCTCGATACCCGCCCTGCTTCTGGCCGGACTACCGATCGTCCCACTGCTGATGTTCATGGCGGCCGAGTTCGTCGTCCATTTCGCCATCGACCACATCAAGGCGCGCATTTCGATGGGCAGCGCGAAGGGGCCGACGACGGCGTCCTACTGGGCGCTGCACGGCGCGGACCAGCTGATTCATCAGCTCACCTATCTCGCCATGGCTGGGCTGGCGATCGGCTGGACGATGCCGGCGTAGCGTTCCCGCCGGCCTCTCCAGCCGTTTCCGATCAACGCGTGACGATCTCCGGTCCCATCAGGCTGTAGGGCAGCCAGGTCGACATGATCGGCACGTAGGTGGTGATGATCAGGAAGACGAAGAGCACGGCGACGAACGGCAGGGCGGCGCGCACGACCTGGATCAGGCTCATGCCGGTGATGCCGGAGGTGACGAACAGGTTCAGCCCGATCGGCGGCGTGATCATGCCGATCTCCATGTTGACCACCATGATGATGCCGAGGTGGACCGGATCGACGCCGAGTTCCATGGCGATCGGGAAGACCACCGGCGCCACGATCAAGAGCAGTCCCGAAGGCTCCATGAACTGACCGCCGAGCAAGAGCAGCAGGTTGATGGCGATCAGGAAGGTGAACCAGTTGAAACCGGCGTCGAGCATCAGGCTGGTGATCGACTGCGGGATGCGTTCCGAACTCAGGACGTGGGCGAAGAGCAGCGCGTTGACGATGATGAACATCAGCATGATCGTCGTCCGCGACGCGTCGATCATGACCTTGCGTGTTTCCTCGTTGAAGAACATGCGATGGAAGTTGCGGCCCGTCAGCGAAAGGTTGCGTCCCCAGATCGGCAGTCCCGCGGCGACGTAGCCGGGAATGTTGAAGGGACTGGACTGGCCGTCGCGCCAGAGCGCGTAGGCGATCATCAGCGCGATCGACAGGACGAGCCCGACCAGCGCGCGGCCGCCGATCGTCACACCCTCCCAGTTGGAGGCGACGAAGAAGGACAGGATCATCCAGACGAAGAAGAAGCCGACGGCATAGACGACCGCGGAAAATCCGACCCGTGCCCGCTTGCTGTCCGTCTCCTGGATCCAGCGGACGCCCTTCAGCGGTCCCATGTCCCGATAGACGAACAGGGCCACGAAGAAGGCGTAGACCGCCGCGACGGCCGCCGCCTCGGTCGGCGTGAAGACGCCTCCGTAGATGCCGCCCAGAATGATGATGATGAGGAAGAGCCCCCAGCCGGCTTCCTTGCCGCCCGCGACGATCTCGCCGAATCCCTTCCACTCCTCCGATGGCAGGTTCTTGATCCGCGCCATGACGTAGATCGTGACCATGAGCATCAGCCCGGCCACCAGCCCGGGGATCACGCCCGCGAGGAACATGCGTCCGACCGAGACGTCGGTCGCGGCCGAATAGACGACCATCACGATCGAGGGCGGGATGAGGATGCCGAGCGTCCCGGCATTGGCGATGATGCCGGCGGCGAATTCCTTCGTGTAGCCGACCTGCCGCATTCCGGCGATGGCGATCGTGCCGATGGCCACCACCGTGGCCGGCGAGGAGCCCGACAACGCGGCAAAGAGCATGCAGGCGAGCACCGAGGCGATCGCCAGTCCGCCGCGGAAGTGGCCGACGGCAGCGATGGCGAAGCGGATGATGCGCCGCGCGACGCCGCCCGTCGACATGAAGGCCGAGGCGAGCACGAAGAACGGGATCGCGAGCAGCGTGTAGTTCTGCGACGCGGTGAAGAGTTGCAGCGCCACCGACGACACGGAATCGGCGGAGAAGAACGCGATGATGATGAGCGACGAGAGCCCGAGCGAGACCGCCACCGGCACGCCGGCGAAGAGCAGCATCAGGACCAGGATGAAGAGGATCAGTGGTTCCATGTCCCGTCCTCAGTCGCGCAGGGCGCCCTTGGCTTCGCTCACGAGATCCTCCGCCTCGTGGCCGGCGATGATCAGTTCGCGGTCGCCGCGCCAGATCGCAGCGATTCCCTGGAGGGAGCGGAAGGCAAGGAGGGCTAGCCCGACCGGTAGCATGAGATAGGCGACCCAGCGCTGGACCCGGTCCTGGACCCCGAACAGTTCCTGGGCCCAGAGCGGGTAACGCAGGTCGTCGAGACCGGTGCCCCGCTCGAACATGAAGGTCCAGTAGCCGATCGCGCCGGTCTGGCGCCAGTTGGTCGAGACGTCGGCGCCGAGCAGTGCCAGCCAGCCGGCGTAGAGAAGCATGAAGGCATAGAGGAAGGTGCAGAAAGCCCCGACCATGCCCGCGATGCGCAGGCCCGGTTTCGAAAGCATGCGCACGAAGGCGTCGACGCCGAGATGCACGCCGTGCTTGATGCCGTAGCCCATCCCGAAAAGGATCATCCAGGCGAACAGGATGCGGGTGAATTCCAGCGCGCCGCCCCAGCCCGTGTTGAAGCCGTAGCGGGCGATCACCTGGCTGAACGAGACGAGCGTTATGATGGCGAGAAGGGTGGCGAGGATGTTCTCCTCGAGTCGGCTTATCGCATCGGGATAGCGCCTTTCGGCGAAAAACAGTGCCAGCACCAGGACGACGAGCGCCGCCGACGGCCACAATAGCTCCACTTGATCCTCCCCTCAGCGGATCGGCCACGGGCGCCGGTTTTTCCGATTGTTCGCCCTGGCCGCAGGAAAAGGCGCGCCCGCCTCGGGCGGGCGCGCCGTCTTTCGTACTACGACCCGGAGGCCACGGCGGCGTCGATGACGTCCTTGCCGATGTCGCCCTCGAACTCGGCCCAGACCGGCTTCATGGTGCTCACCCACTCGGCGCGCTGCTCGGGCGTCAGCTCGCGGATCGTGCCTTTGGCGTCCAGGATGTTCTGGCGGCAGACGGCTTCCTTGTTCGCGACGTCGGCGTTCGCCGCCTGGGTCACGTCGTCGGCGATCTTGAGGAACTGCTCGCGCACCGCCGGATCGAGGCCTTCGAGCCACTCGGTGGAGGTGACGAGCAGATAGGCGAGCGTCTGGTGGTTGGTTTCGGTCACGCCGTCCTGCACCTCGAAGAACTTCTGGGTGTAGATGTTGCACCAGGAGTTCTCCTGGCCGTCCACGACGCCGGTCTGCAGGGCGCCGTAAACCTCGGAGAAGGCGAGCTTCTGGGCCGAACCGCCGATCGCGTTGATCATGGCGTTCGCCACGTCCGAGGTCTGGATGCGGAACTTCAGTCCGTTCGCGTCCGACGGCAACAGCAGCGGCTTGTTGGCCGAGAACTGCTTGAGGCCCGACAGCCAGTAGCCGAGGCCGGTGTAGCCCTCGTCCTCCATGACGGTGAGCAGGCTCTTGCCGGTGTCGGACTGGGTGAACGCGTTGACGGTGTCGAGGCTGGCGAACAGGAACGGCAGGTCGAAGACGCGGTACTTCAGCGTATAGGCTTCGAACTTCGACAGCGACGGCGCGGCGATCTGCACGTCGCCGAGCAGCAGGGCTTCCATGACCTTGTCGTCGTCGTAGAGCGTGGTGTTGGGATACACCTCCATGCAGGCGGTGCCTTCCATCTCCTGGTTGACGCGCTCGCCGAACTGCTTGGCAGCCTCGCCCTTGGGATGGCCCTTTTCCGCCACCACGTGGCTGAACTTGATGACCATCTCGCCGCTGTCGCAGCCGGCGGGGTCGGCGAAGGCCGGTGCGGCGACCAGGGTGATCGCGAGCGCCGAGGCGGCGCCGAGTAGCTTGTTCATGTCATTCCTCCACATTTCGGCCATTCGGCCGCTCTTTCTATGTCTCGCCGGCCGCTCTGCGAGCGGACGGAGATTTGGTCTGCGGCGGGATAGTCCTCCCGTTGACGATGGATAATCCATCGCAGGCACAATTAGAAGTCAGCATTTAGCCGGATGGGTCCGGGCCTCCGGCGGCGGGTTCAACTTCCCGCCGCGCAAAGCCGAGGGCTGAAGACCATCAGGCCGAGGATTTCGAACAGTACCTGCGCGCCGGCCTGGGCCGTGTTGGTGGTGGCATCGTATTGCGGCGCGACTTCGACCACGTCGCCGCCCACGAGGTTCAGGCCCTTCAGCCCGCGCAGCAGTTCCAGCACCTCGCGCGTCGACGGTCCGCCGATCTCGGGCGTTCCTGTCCCCGGGGCATAGGCGGGGTCGAGACTGTCGATGTCGAAGGAGAGGTAGGTCGGGCCGTCGCCGACGATCTCCCTTGCCTTGGCGATGATTGCCGGAATGCCCAGCGCCGGCATCTCCTCGGCATGAATCACCGTCATTCCGGCCTCGTAGGAGAACTCCCACAGATATTCGGCCGAACCGCGGATGCCGATCTGGATGGTGCGGGCCGGATCGAGCACGCCGTCGAGGACCGCGTTGCGGAACGGTCCGCCATGGTGGAACTTGGTGCCATCGAAGGCGCCGCCGGTGTCGCAATGCGCGTCGATGTGGATCATGCCGACCGGCCGCTCGCGCCCCACCGCCTTCAGGATCGGATGCGAGATGGAATGGTCGCCGCCGACCGACAGCGGCACGACACCGGCCGACACGATCCGGCCCACATGCGCCTCGATGTCCTCGTGGCTCTGTTCCAGACGGTAGCGGCTGCGGAACGGCACGTCGCCGATGTCGGCGACCCTCAGTTCATGCACCGGCGCGCAGTCGAGCACGTGGTTGTACGGGCCGATGCGCTCGATCGACCTGAGGGCACGGGGGCCGAAGCGGGCGCCGGGCCGGTTGGTGACGCCGAGGTCCATCGGCACGCCCAGCAGCGCCACCTGTAGATCGCCGAAATCGGGGTTCTGCGGATCGACGGGCAGATGCGGCGCCGAAAGGAAGGTCGGGACGCCGGCATAGGGAGCGGCGCGCGTGCCGGACGCGGTGAAGATGCGGTCGGCGACACGCCGGAAGCGCGGGTCGAACACCTCGCCGCCATGCCCCGAACCGTACCGGCGGCGGAGTCCTTCAAGCTTCTCGTGGTCCCACGCCATGCGAGCCTCGTCCATCCCGAGTCCTCTGCGCCGGATATTGTCTGCCGGAATGGCCGCTGCCAAGGCCCGGTCGGCAGGCCGGAAGTCCGAGGTGTGCGAAAGTGCATCCTAAGGGCGCACGCGACGGGAGTCCCAGGGTGAAGTTGAATGAAGTGCCCACGATTGATGCAACAAAATGCATCATTCCGAGCATGGGCTATATATGGCAGCTTGCCTGTATCCGCCTCGTGCTGCATGATATCGCACGTCGCGTGGAGGAGACATCAGCGTGGCGTGCGAGGACAGGCCTGATCGGGGAGGATCCGAGTTGAACCCAGCGAACGGCAACGCCGCGGCCTATTTTGTCGACCGGCACGTCGAGGAAGGACGGGGCGACAAGCCCGCCTTCGTCGAGTGCGGGCAGAGCGGGCGGACCCTCAGCTACGGCGACCTTATGACCGAGGCGGGCCGCATGGCCGACCTCTACCGGCGGCACGGCATCCAGCCCGAGAATCGGGCCGCGATGATCGTTCTCGACCAGATCGAGTTTCCGATCATCTTCTGGGGCAGTCTCAAGGCCGGCGTCATCCCCGTGCCGCTCAACACGCTGCTGTCGCCCGATTATTACGAGATCATCCTCAATGACAGCCGCGCGCGGGCGCTGTTCGTCTCGGCCGAACTGCTGCCCACGGTCGCGCCCATCCTGCCCCGCCTGCCGCACCTGAAGAAGGTCTTCGTCGTCGGCGGCGAGGCGGGCGCGCATCTGTCCTTCGCCGACGAACTCGCGGCCGGCAACCCTGGCGGGACCGTGGAGGCGGGCGCGGACGAGTGCGCCTTCTGGCTCTATTCCTCCGGCTCTACCGGCCGGCCGAAGGGCGTGCGCCATGTCCACGGCAGCCTCAAGGCGACGTCCGACACGTTCGGCGCGCGGGTGCTGGGCACGCGCGAGGACGACGTCGTGCTCTCGGCCGCAAAGCTCTTCTTCGCCTACGGCCTCGGCAACGCGATGACCTTCCCGATGGCGGTCGGCGCAACCGCCGCGCTCTTCCGCGGCCGGCCGACGCCGGCCGACATGTTTTCGGCCATGGCCGAGGTGCGCCCGACGGTCTTTTGCGGCGTGCCGACGCTCTATGCCGGCATGGTGGCGCACATGGCGCAGAACGGGCCCAAGGGGCTGGACCGACTGCGCATCTGCGTGTCGGCCGGCGAGGCGCTGCCGGCGGAGATCGGCAACAAGTGGAAGGCCGGCACCGGCACCGACATCCTCGACGGCGTCGGCTCCACCGAAATGCTGCACATCTTTCTCTCCAACGCCCCTGGCAGCATCGTCTACGGCACGTCGGGCGTCGCGGTGCCCGGATACGAGGTCCGCCTCGTCGACGAGCACGGCAGGGAGGTCGCCGACGGCGAGGTGGGCGAACTCCTCGTCAACGGACCTTCTGCAGCGGAGAACTACTGGAACCAGCGCGACAAGAGCCGCTCCACCTTCGAGGGCCACTGGACGCGCACGGGCGACAAGTACGAGCGCACCGCGGAGGGCCGCTACGTCTACTGCGGCCGCACCGACGACATGTTTAAGGTCTCCGGCATCTGGGTCTCGCCCTTCGAGGTCGAGCAGGCGCTGGTCTCGCACCCGGACGTGCTGGAGGCCGCCGTCGTCGCCCACAAGGACGAGACCGGACTGGAAAAGCCCCGCGCCTTCGTGGTGCTGAAGAACGGCGCCGCAAGCGACGGCCTCGCCGATGCGCTCAGGGAGCACGTCAAGGCCAAGGTCGGCGCCTGGAAGTATCCGCGCTGGATCGACATCGTGCCCGATCTGCCGAAGACGGCAACGGGCAAGGTCCAGCGGTTCAAGCTCAGGGAAGGGGCCTGACGCCATGTGGAAGGACGGCGAAAGCGTCATGTTCCGGGCCGACGGCGGCTGGCTCGAAGGCAAGTGCCACGGACCGTCGCCCGACACCGCGCCCACCATCATAATGCTGCACGAGGGTCTCGGGTGCGTCGATCTCTGGCGCGATTTCCCGCGAAAACTTGCCGAGGCGACGCGCTACGGGGTCTTCACCTATTCCAGGCGCGGCTACGGTGCGTCCGATCCGGCGGAGCTACCGCGGCCGGTCGACTACATGACGCGCGAGGCCGTCGAAGTGCTGCCGGAAGTGCTGGGCGCGATCGGCTTCACCGAGGGCATTCTGCTCGGCCATTCCGACGGCGCCTCGATCGCGGCGATCTATGCCGGTTCGATCCAGGACCACCGGGTGAGGGGGCTGGTGCTGATGGCGCCGCACTTCTTCACCGAACCGATGGGGCTGGCGGCGATCGCGAAGGCGCGCGAGGCATACGAGACCGGCGACCTCAGGGCGCGGCTGTCAAAATACCACGCCAATGTCGACAACGCCTTCCGCGGCTGGAACGACGCCTGGCTCGATCCGGCCTTCGAGGACTGGAACATCGAGGAGGTCATCGCCTACATCCGCGTCCCCGTGCTGGCGATCCAGGGGGTGCAGGACCAGTACGGAACTGCGGCCCAGATCGAGGCGCTTCAGGAGCAGAGCTACAATCCCGTCGATGTCGCCATGCTCGACGACTGCGGCCACGCCCCCTTCGTCGAGCAGCCGGACCGGACGCTGGCGCTGGTCACCGAGTTCGTCGAACGACTCGACCGCATTGAGGCGGCCGAGCCCGAAACGGCGTGAGGTGGCGCAGGCCGCCTGTCCGGCGGGCGATCTGCCTCTCCCCGCCACCCCATACATCCCCGGCCGCACCGCGCGCCCGACCTCCGGCGCCTTCATGGAGATCGCCGACCGGGCGCCAGCGACGACCGACCCGGACCTCTGGCGTGACAACGAGGCGTGGCTCTGCGGCTTCACGCTCTACCGCGCCGGCTTCTTCTGGGAGACGCACGAAGTGTGGGAGCCGGTCTGGATGGGTACCCGCCCCAACAGCGCCGAACGGCATATCGTGCAGGGATTGATTCAACTGGCGAACGGATGCCTGAAACTCGCCATGCACCGCCCCAAGGCCGCGCTGCGCCTCGCGCGCGAAGCGCATCAGCGTCTCGGCGACGCCCGCAGCGGCGGCGCGAACCGGCTGATGGGCCTCGATCCGGCGTCGGCCCATGCGGCCATCGGCGCGTTCCTCGCCTCCGCCGAAACCTGGCAGGAGCGGGAGCCGGAGGAGATTCTTCGCTGCCGACCACAGCTTGAGATAAACGATAATGCATTTTAATGCATATACATGGCCATTTCGGGCCAGTAATGACGCTAAATTCCGCGTGAACGGCGCAATTGATGGCTGGCATCGCGCACCATAGTGCACTATGGTGCCGCCATTCGACGACCCAGGGAGCATAGAGTGGCCAAGGCAATCGATTTCCAGACGGACCCGTCGAAGTACCGTCACTGGAAGATCCGCTACGAGGGTGAGGTCGCGCATCTCCTCATGGACGTCGACGAGACCGGCGGCCTGTTCGAAGGCTACGAGTTGAAGCTCAACTCCTACGATCTCGGCGTCGACATCGAACTGGCCGACATCGTCCAGCGCATGCGCTTCGAACATCCCGAGGTGAAAGTTGTCGTCATGCAGTCCGGCAAGGAGCGCGTCTTCTGCGCCGGGGCCAACATCCGCATGCTGGGCGGCGCGGCGCATTCCCACAAGGTCAATTTCTGCAAGTTCACCAACGAGACCCGCAACACCTTCGAGGCGGCGGGCCGCGAGTCGGGCCAGTACTATATCGCCGCCGTGCGCGGCGCCTGCGCCGGCGGCGGCTACGAACTGGCGCTCGCCTGCGACCACATCATCCTGACCGACGACGGCTCGTCCTCGGTCTCGCTTCCCGAGGTGCCGCTGCTCGCCGTGCTGCCCGGCACCGGCGGGCTCACCCGCGTCACCGACAAGCGCAAGGTGCGCCGCGACCACGCCGACGTGTTCTGCTCCACCGAGGAGGGCGTGCGCGGCAAGCGCGCCAAGGAGTGGAAGCTGGTCGACGACGTCGTCGCCAACACGAAATTCGACGAGACGGTGTCCCAGCGCGCGCGCGAGTTCGCGGCGAAATCCCGCCGCCCCTCGGACGCGAAGGGTATCTCGCTCACTCCCCTCGACCGCACGTTCGGCGAGGACGGCACGGTCACCTATTCCAGCGTCGAGGTCGAGATCGACCGGGAGAAGCGCATCGCCAGGGTCACCATCCACGGTCCGACGGACGCCGCGCCAGCCTCGCTCGACGATCTCCAGGAGCAGGGCGCGTCCACCTGGATGCTGCGGGTGGCGCGCGAGCTCGACGACGCGATCCTGCACCTGCGCAACAACGAACTGGAGACCGGCGTCATCGTCTTCCGCGCCCAAGGCGATCCTGAACTCGTCGCCGCGCACGAGCGCTTCCTGCTCGACAACCGCGAGCACTGGCTCGCCAACGAAATGCTGCTCTACTTCAAGCGCGTCCTGAAGCGCGTCGACCTCACCTCGCGCTCGCTGGTGGCGCTGGTCGAACCCGGCTCCTGCTTCGCCGGCCCGCTCGCCGAACTCCTCTTCGCGGTCGACCGATCCTACATGGCCGAGGGCGATTTCGAGGGCGACAACCGCCCGGTCGCCACCCTCACGCTGACCGACGGCAATTTCGGCTCCTACCCGATGTCGAACGATTTGACGCGGCTCCAGACCCGCTTCCTCGGCGAGCCGCAAAAGGTCGACGAGGCGAAGGAGCGTGTCGGCGAGGCGCTGGAGGCGTTCGACGCCAACGCGCTCGGCCTCGTCACCTTCTGCTTCGACGACATCGACTGGGAGGACGAAGTGCGCATCTTCCTCGAGGAACGCGCCTCCTTCTCGCCCGACGCGCTCACCGGCATGGAGGCCAACCTGCGCTTCGCCGGCCCCGAAACCATGGAAACCCGCATCTTCGGCCGCCTCACCGCCTGGCAGAACTGGATCTTCCAGCGCCCCAACGCCGTCGGCGAGAAGGGCGCCCTTCAGCGCTACGGCACCGGCGTGCGGGGCGAGTTCGATATGAAGAGAGTTTGAGTGCAGAGTGCGTTGTTCGTAGTTCGTAGTGCGTAGGGAAAGCAGGCACTACCCACTACGAACTACGAACTACGCACCCCGTCTCAGGCCCACATCCGCTGCCACTGCCCCCGGAGGACCCCACCCATGCTCGACCTGATCAACGTCTCCTACGACACCCAGATTCCCAACAATGTCGGGCTCTCCTCCGACAAGCGCGTCCTGAAGGCCTTGGAGAAGTGGCATCCGGGCTACATCAACTGGTGGAACGACCTGATCCCGCGCAACTTCCAGGAATCGCTGGTCTACCTGCGCACGGCGATCTCGGTCGATCCCAAAGGTTGGGCGAAATTCGACTACGTCAGGATGCCGGAATACCGCTGGGGCATCCTGCTCGCGCCGCAGGTGGAGGATCGCAAGATCCCGTGCGGGGAGCATGTCGGCCAGCCGGCCTGGCAGGAGGTGCCGGGCGAATACCGCAACATGCTCAAGCGCCTGATCGTCATCCAGGGCGACACCGAGCCGGCCTCGGTCGAGCAGCAGCGCCATCTCGGCAAGACCGCGCCGTCGCTCTACGACATGCGCAACCTGTTCCAGGTAAACGTCGAGGAAGGACGGCACCTCTGGGCCATGGTCTACCTGCTGCAAAAGTATTTCGGCGCCGACGGGCGCGAGGAGGCGGACGACCTCTTGCGCCGCTCGTCGGGCTCGGAAGAGGCGCCGCGCATGCTCGGCGCCTTCAACGAGGCGACGCCGGACTGGCTCTCCTTTTTCATGTTCACCTATTTCACCGACCGCGACGGCAAGATGCAGCTGGAATCGCTCGCCCAGTCGGGCTTCGACCCCCTGTCGCGCACCTGCCGCTTCATGCTGACGGAGGAGGCCCACCACATGTTCGTCGGCGAGACCGGCGTTGGCCGTGTCATCCAGCGCACCTGCGAGGCCATGAAGGAGGCCGGCATCGAGGACCCGAACGACATCGACGCCGTGCGGGCGCTGGGCGTCATCGACCTGCCGACGATCCAGAAGAAGCTCAACCTGCACTACACGCTGTCGCTCGACCTGTTCGGCTCGGAAGTCTCGACCAACGCGGCCAACGCCTTCAACGCCGGCATCAAGGGCCGCTACCAGGAGATCAGGATCGACGACGACCATCGGCTTCAGACCTCGACCTATCCGGTCGTGCAACTGCTCGACGGCAAGGTCGTGACGGTCGACGTGCCGGCGCTGTCGGCCATCAACATGCGGCTCAGGGATGACTACGTCACCGACGCGGCCGGCGGCGTGAAACGCTGGAACGCCATGATCGCAAAGATCGGCGTGCCCTTCGAGCTCAAGCTGCCGCATCCCGGCTTCCACCGTCAGATCGGCGTCTTCGGTGCCATCAGGATGACGCCGGATGGCGAGGTGATCTCCGACGCCGAATGGGAAAAGCGCAAGGACGAGTGGCTGCCGACCACCGCCGACGGCGACTACATCGCCTCGCTCATGCAGCCCGTCTGGGAGCCCGGCAAGTTCGCTGGCTGGATCGCGCCGCCGCGCATGGGCATAGACAACAAGCCAGGCGATTTCGAATATGTCCAGCTGCACATGGCATAAGGAAATCCGATGGTCTCGATCAGCGTCAACCTCGCAAACATCGCCGGAACGGAGGCGGCTCTCGGCTGGGCCGGCGCGCACACGCTGGTGGCCGATCGCCCGGCAGGCAAAGCCGGCGGCAAGGGGCTCGGCTTCAACGGAGGCGAGCTTCTGGCGCTGGCGATCGGCGGCTGCTTCGCCAACGACCTGCGCTACGTCGCGCATGCGAAGGGCGTCGCGCTCGGCAAGATCGAACTCGGCGTGACCCTCGACCTCGAAGGCGAGCCGCTGATCGTGACGGGCGCGCGCATGGCGGTCACCTGCGAAACCACCGACGGCTCGGATCCCCGCCCGGTGATCGAGGAGGCTAAAGCGGACAGCACCGTCAGCAATTCGATCATCCGGGGCTTTCCGGTAACGATTGAAGCAGGCTGAGGCAGTTCTCCATGAACGCGCCCGTCAAGCAGCACCTCACCGTCTCGCTTCGCGATCCAGCGGCATCGTGCGTGGTTCGACAGGCTCACCATGAGGGAGATCTGTGGGCGGCTTACCATGAGGAACTTTTGGGGCACTATGCCGCTCGTAGAGCGGGTTCCACTGACCTCCCTCATGGTGAGCCTGTCGAACCACGCACGATGGGGCTGCTTCCTGCAGCCCACCGGTCATGCAAAATCAGTCTGCTGGCCATGCAGGAAACGTGTGAATCCGCTAGCCTGCGGGGATGGGCCAGGGGTGGGGGTAGATGCCCGAACCGCAGAATGGTCGCAGTCGCCATCGAGCCTGCCCCATGAACGCGCCCGTCAAGCAGCACCTGATCGATCCGGAGATCTGCATCCGCTGCCACACCTGCGAGGAAGCATGTCCGATCGGCGCGATCACGCATGACGACAACAACGTCGTGGTCGACGCCTCGATCTGCAATTTTTGCATGGACTGCATCTCGCCGTGCCCGACCGGCTCGATCGACAACTGGCGCGTGGTGACGACGCCCTATTCGCTGGAAGAACAGCTGTCCTGGATGGAGCTGCCCGAGCAGGCGGACGTTTCGGCCGAAGGCGAGGGCTCCGGCCCGGCGATCGAGGCGCTGGACGACGAGGTCGCGGCCCTGCTTGCCGAAGCGCACAAGGGTGCGGGCGGCGCGGCCAAGGCGCCGGTCTCGGCCTCGAAGCCCAGCGTCAACCTCTTCTCCAGCGCCCATCCGGCGATCGCCACGGTGCAGGGCAACTACCGGCTGACCGCCGAGGACGCCGATTCGGACGTTCGCCACATCATCCTCGACCTCGGCAACACATCCTTTCCGGTGCTCGAAGGCCAGAGCGTCGGCATCGCACCGCCCGGCACCGACGCCAATGGCCGGCCGCACCGCATGCGGCTCTATTCGATCTCCTCGCCCCGCGACGGCGAGCGGCCGAACACCAACAACCTGTCGCTGACGGTCAAGCGCGAGCCGAACGGCGTCGCCTCCAATTATGTCTGCGACCTGAAGCGCGGCGACGAAGTCAGGCTCACCGGGCCGTTCGGCTCGACCTTCCTGATGCCCAACGACCCACAGGCGAACATCCTGATGATCTGCACCGGCACCGGCTCGGCGCCGTTCCGCGGCTTCACCATGCGCCGCCAGCGTACCGTCAGCGGCCCCTCGGGCGGCATGACGCTGATCTTCGGCGCCCGCTCGCCGAGTTCGCTGCCCTATTTCGGACCGCTGAAGAAGGTGCCCGACACGCTGCTGGCAAAACATCTCGTGTTCAGTCGCGTCGCGGGTTCGCCCAAGGAATACGTCCAGGACCGCATGCGGGCGGAAAAGGAGCGTATCGCCGCGCTGCTCGCCTCCGAAAACACCCATGTCTACGTCTGCGGCCTGAAGGCGATGGAGATCGGCGTCGAGAGCGCCTTCGAGGATATCGCCCGCGGCGCGGGGATGAACTGGAAGACACTGCGCGACGCCATGCGCGCCTCCGGCCGCTATCACCTCGAAACCTACTGATCCTCCACGCGCGATATTGCATCATCGTCCACGGTATGCATTATAATGCATACCGATCGGTCGGATAGGGGTGGCATGGACGAAATCGTCGGTTTTGATGGCAGGGCGAGCGCGCCGGAAACGGCGCCCGCCGAGGATGCCGCCAATGCGGCGCTGCTTGCCATGGTCGGCGAGCGGGTCCGCACCGCTCGGTCGCGAAAAGGCCTTTCGCGCAAGCGGCTCGCCGAAACCTCCGGCGTCTCGCAGCGCTATCTGGCGCAGCTCGAGGCGGGCGAGGGCAACATCTCCATCGTTCTCCTGCGCCGTGTTGCCGAAGCGCTCGACCACCGGATCGAGTGGCTGGTGGGGGCCGACGACCCGTGGAACTCCGACGTCATGACCGTGATGGCGCTCTACCGCGGAGCAACCGCCGAGCAGCGCCAGCGCGTGCTCGAAATCCTTGATCCCGAGCATCCGAGTCTCAGGCGCGGCCGGCGCATCGCGCTGATCGGCCTGCGCGGTGCCGGCAAGTCGACGCTCGGTCGCATGGCGGCGGATGCGCTAGGCCTGCCCTTCCTTGAACTCAACGCCGAGATCGAGCAGGCGAGCGGCATGCCGGTCAACGAGGTTATGGCGCTCTACGGTCAGGAAGGCTACCGCCGGCTGGAACGCCAGTCGGTCGAGCGCATCGCCGCCACCAGCGAGGCGCTCGTGCTGGCGGTCGCCGGCGGCATCGTCTCGGAACCCGAGACCTTCAACCACCTCCTGCGGCACTACCACACGATCTGGCTGAAGGCGCGGCCCGAGGAGCACATGGCCCGCGTCCGCGCCCAGGGCGACACCCGTCCGATGGCCGGCAACCCTGCCGCAATGGAAGACCTGCGCACCATCCTCACCAGCCGGGAAGCGCTCTACGCCCAGGCAGCCATGCATGTGGACACGTCGGGCAGGACGCTGGAGGAAAGCCTGACGGATGTGCTCGCCGCCATCCGCGAGCGGGGAGTCTTGGGGTAGGGCGGCAAACCCCCGCTTTACGCGCCAGCAGCCGAGCCGAGCAAAGCAGCGCGTTCCACCGGACCTCCTCATCCTGAGGCGCGAGCCCGCACGATCTCTGCCACGCGATCACCGACCTCGGCAGGGCGAGCCTCGAAGGGCCCGCCAAACGATCAGAGCGCTCCACCGGACCTCCTCATCCTGAGGTGCGAGCCCGCACGATCTCCGCAACGCGATCCCGAGCGTCGGCGGACGAGCCTCGAAGGACGCACCATGTGCACAGACACCACACCCTCCCTAACGAAACCAGCCGCTTAAGCGAATTCCATCCACGCCCCGACGATCCGTCCCACAATGGCGCCGGGTAAAGGAGACACCGGAATGCACGCGGCGGCACTGGACGATCGGGGATTGAGGCGCATCATCGCGATGCTCGTCTCCTTCGCCGCCATCGCCGAGCGCGCCGCTTGCCGGTCCCTTCCGGTCCGCTGGCTCGTGCTTCTGATCCTGCGCACGGCCGAAACCGTGGCGCTGGAATTCGTCGTCGACACAACGCAGGCGGACCTGCCGCGCTTCGATGGCGACCCGCAGACCGGATGCAGCCCCGAGGACGCGGCATTGCTCGCCCAGCGCTTCCGCATGCTCGCGGCCGCGCTCGGCGCCCTGCTGCCCCCACCCGGTCGTCCCGAGGGTTGCGCGATCGGCTACCTTGCGTCGCGCCGACTCGTACAGTCGCTGCAATTCGTCATGCCTTTTGGCAGTGCGCCGGTGCCCGACGATACGTCCTGACGTCCGTTTGTCCCGAGGCACTGTCCTGTCTGATCCGAATGCCCGGGCGGATGAACCGCCGCCCGGGGCGCCGGCGCAGGCGCGGTGCGTCCTTCGAGGCTCGCCCGGCAACGGACGTATTTTCGCGGCGAGGATAGTGCGGGCTCGCACCTCAGGATGAGGAGCTTTTGTGTTTGGATACGCTCGCAAGGAATCGGCTTCAGTCGTTCGGGCGGCCCTGGAGCTGCAACTCGTCCAGAAGGCCCGTCTCCCCCGGCTGTCCCTCGAGCCCCCCGCGAAGATGCGAGATCCTGGAACGGATTCCGTATTGACCCGCAAGATGGATCGCTTCGGCGCTCCGGCGACCGATCCCGCACAGCAGGACGAAGGTCTTCGCAGGTTCGGCCGACATGAGCCGTTTCAACTGCGCGAAGAAGTTGACGTGTTCCGGCAGATTCCTGCCACCGGTTGCCGGCGTCCACTGGAGGCGGACGATCCGGATGGGACCTGCCTCGAACCGCCGCGGCTTTTCGCGTGGAAAGCGGATGTCGACGATGACGATCTCGCCTGGTTCGATATGCAGCAATTGCTCGGCGGAGAGTTCGAGCGGCAATGGGTCCGCGAGCAGCGATGTTGCGGTTCCGATAAACATGGAAATTGCCCATGCCGTCCGAACAAGTGTGCGCGAGCCCAAAGGAATGTCCCGCTACTTTTGACCGTATGTTCGGTTGGGATAGGCAGGGTAGAAACGTCCGCTCCTTGTATGGAAGACGGAATACTTGTCCCCATTACGGTAGAACCGATAATGCGTGCTCCCGCCCGCCAGCGTTCCGTCTTCGAGCATCCTGTAGGGCCACGTCCCCCATTCCCGTTTCTGATAGAAATTGAAGTAGGAATATGTTCCTGTATCTCTGAACAGAAACGAGCCGTCCGGGCTGTGCCAGGGGGTACCGATAAAGATACCGCGGACTTCGCCAGGAGACAGCTGGACGCGGCCAGCATGAGCGACGTTAAGCGATGCCAGCAAGACTATGAAGAATGCGGCTGCCCGGATCATTTCCCGTCCCCTACGTTTCCGCGAGGAGGCATTGTACGCTGAAATCCATGCGCTACAACCCGTGGTTTCGCCGGCGCTTCTACTCCACGAAAACCCTTGACGCTCGCCGCCCGTCCCGCCGCGTCGATCACCGTCAGGGTCGAAGAACCGGCGCCGTCCGGCGTCCACGATCCGGTGCGCCGGCCACCAGCGCCTAGTCCGGAGGGGCGAAGCGGCGCAGCGAGAAGGGCAGGTCAGTGCGCGACAGCCGCACCGCGCCCGCGTCGCGCGGGTGCCCAGGAAGCGATCCTCGTGCTACTCTGTCCCGAGTGCGGGTTGGAGGAGGATGACGTGTCGTCGCAATCTTCATTCGATGCATGGAACGCGGGCAAGAGCTACGAACACTATATGGGCCGGTGGAGCCGCCTTGTCGCTTCGAGGTTCCTCGGCTGGCTCGACCCTGACGAGGATGCCGACTGGCTCGAGGTCGGATGCGGCACCGGCGCGTTGACCTCCGCGATCCTGCGCGACTGCTCGCCCAGGTCGCTTCTTGCCACCGATCCTTCCAGCGATTTCGTCGACCATGCACGCGCCCGCGCCACCGATCCGCGTGCGCGCTTCGAGGTCGCCACGGCTCAGGATCTGCCTGCCAAGGACGGTACGATCGACGTCGTCACGTCCGCGCTCGTGTTGAACTTCGTGCCCGATCGTCGCGCCGGACTCGTGGAGATGCAGCGCGTGCTGCGCCCGGGCGGCACGATTTCCTTCTACGTCTGGGACTATCCGGGCGGTGGTATCGGCTTCATCGACGCTTTCTGGAAAGCTGCGGTGTCACTGGATCCGAAGGCGGCCGAGTTGGACGAGGCGGCCAGATTTCCCTTCTGCAGCGCCGACGGTCTGGCCGCGCTTTGCGCGGAGGCGGGCATCGGGAACGCCGAGATCGTTCCTGTCGAGGTCGTCACGGAATTCCCGGATTTCGAGGCGTTCTGGCATCCGTTCACGCTGGGAGCAGGTCCGGCGCCCGGTTACTGCATGAGCCTGCAGGAGGACCGGCGCGAGATGCTGAAATCACGTCTTGCACGGACGCTTGGTTCGGACGGTCCCGTCCGCCTGACGGCGCGGGCCTGGGCGATGAAGGCGAAGGTCGCCGGCTAGACCGGTTGCGCCCGGGTGCCCGCGCCCGTCCGCCTACTCCACGAACACCCGCACGCTGTCCGCCCGTCCCGCCGCGTCGATCACCGTCAGCGTCGAGAAGCCGGCGCCGTCGGGCGTCCACGATCCGGTGCGGCGCCTTGCGGAAACCGGAACCGGCCGGCCGTTGGCGAGCCAGCGGAAGGGCGCGCGGCCGCCGTTGAGTTTCAGCGCCAGCGGCATGGCGCCGTCGCCGGCAAGACCGAGGTCGACGCGGGCTCCGGCGGGGGGGAAGACGATTTCAGGTGCCGGCTCGGTCGGGGCGCCCGCCACCAGCGCCTGTTCCGGCGGGGCGAAGCGGCGCAGCGAGAAGGGCAGCTCGGTGCGCGACAGCCGCACCGCGCCTGCCGGCGCGCGGGGCAGGGGCTCGATGCCGAGGCCGGATTTGGAGAACGCTTCGAAGAGGATGGGCGCGGCGGCGAGATAACCGGTCAGGCCCGGCACCGAGCCGCCGTCCGGCCGGCCGACCCAGACGCCCAGCACGTGGCGCCCGTCGTAGCCGACCGACCAGGCGTCGCGAAAGCCGTAGGAGGTGCCGGTCTTGTAGGCGATACCGAGGCGCGGCGCGCCCTGCGGCGGCGCGACGCCAGACAGCATGTCGGCGACCTGCCACACCGCCTGGCGCGACAGGATGGCGTCGGGCAGCGCGGCGGGTTTTTCGTCCGGAAAGGAGCGCAGCGGAGACACGCGGCCGCCGTTGGCGAGGCCGGTGTAGAGCTGGACCAGTTGTTCCAGCGTCACGCCCGCGCCGCCGAGCCCGATCGCCAGTCCCGGCGTCTCGCCGCGCGGCAGGGCCGGGACGACGCCGCCGCGCTTCAGCCGCGACACCAGCCGCACCGGACCGACCGCGTCGAGCAGCCGGATCGCCGGCACGTTGAGCGACAGCTGCAGCGCCTGGCGGATCGTCACGTCGCCCTGGTAGCCCATGTCGAAGTTCTTCGGCCGGTAGCCGGAAAAATTCGCCGGGCGGTCCTCGATCATCGTCTCCTGCATGACTACCCCGTCCTCGACCGCCAGCCCGTAGATGAAGGGCTTGAGGGTCGAGCCCGGCGAGCGCTCGGCGCGCGCCATGTCGATCCAGCCGGCGCGGCGCGGCTCGAAATAGTCGGCCGAGCCGACCTTGGCGAGCACCTCGCCGGTCTGCGAGTCCGCCAGCACCATGGCGACGGAGACCTTTGGGCCGATGCGCGCGGCGGCAGCGCTGGCCACCTTTTCCAGCGCCTCCTGGACGCCGCGATCGATCGTCACCTGGCGGCGCGTCGCGGCGGGGTCGCGGCGCAGCGCGGCGTCGGCGACATGCGCGGCGAGGCCGGGGAGGGGACGGCGGACGCCCGAGACCGCCTCCGCCGAGGCGCGCTCCACTTCGCTTTCGATGATCACGCCGGCCACGGCCATCCGCGCCAGCACGCGGTCGCGCGCCGCCTTCGCGGACTGCCGGTGCCTGTCGGGCCGGCGGGCTTCCGGCGATTGGGGGAGGGCGACGAGCAGCGCCGCCTCGTGCAGCGACAGCCGGTTGGGCTCCTTGCCGAACCAGGCGAGGCTCGCCGCGCGCACTCCTTCTAGATTGCCGCCATAGGGGGCGAGCGTCAGGTAGCGTTGCAGGATCTCCTCCTTGGAGAGGCGCCGCTCGATCTGCAACGCGCGCGCCGCCTGCCGCAGCTTGGCGCCCAGGCTGCGCTCCTCGCGCGGCTCGATCAGGCGTGCCAGCTGCATGGTGATGGTGGAACCGCCAGACACGATCCGGCCGTTGGCCGCGAACTGCGACGCCGCGCGCAGCACGGCCACCGGATCGACCCCATGATGGCTCCAGAAGCGTTGGTCCTCGTAGGCGACCAGCATTTTCTGGAATTGCGGATCGAGCGCCTTCAGGTCGGCCGGAAGACGCCAGCGGCCATCACCGGTCGTATAGGCGCGCAGGAGGGCGCCGTCGCGGTCGACGACTTCGGTGGAGATGTCGGCGGCCTGGTCGAGCGGGGGAGGGTAGGCGCGGTCGAGGCGGTCGAGGGTGAAGAGGGAGGCAGCGGCGGTTAGCACGATGGCCGACAAGGCAGCGGCGATACGAGGCACGAGTCGCCGGATCTTGGGATGCGTGACGATCTCACCCCCACCCCAGCCGGGGCGAGTTGCTTGCCTCGCCCGTCCTTCGGACCCTCTCAAGGGGGAGGGGGATCCGGTCTGTGTCGTTTCAACGCCCGCGGAAATCCCGGCATGCGCAGGGTCCGAATCCCCCCCCGCCCTCAGAGGAGGGGTCAGTGGGGGTTCCGAGCTCGACTCGCTCACGGGTTCGACGCGGGGCCTATTCGCCCCGCACCTCCATCAGCCCCGTCGCCGTGCGGGCCGAAAGCTCCGGCCGGTACATGTCTTCCACGCTCGCGGCGGGGTGCATGTAGACGCCGGGCGTCACGGCGCGCACGACATAGGCAAGCGAGATGTCGCGGGCGTCGCCTTGCTCCCGGTTGAAGGCCGCGATGAAGCGGTCGTCGCGGAACTCGGTGTGCACGGCGCTGGTCTCGCCGAGCCATTCGAAGTTCGCCAGTGCCGCGCTGTCGACCAGACGCGGATTGTCGATCTCGAAACCGGCCGGAAGCAGATCGGAAACGAGGATGCGCGAGGGCCAGGCGTTGGCCTCGTTCACCTTCAGCACCACGACGTAGCGCTCGTTCTGCCTGGCCTGCGTGACGTTCGCCTGCTGGCCGTCGAGCGTGTAGTAGGTCCGCTCGATCGAGAAGCCCTGGCCGCCCGCCGGCAGCGGCTGTTCGGGGGCCGCGACCGTGGTGACGATCGCGTCGACCGGCTCGACGCCTCGGTTGACGACCGTGAGGGGGTTTGCCGCCACCTCCGAACCATCCATCCGCTTCGTGAATGCTCCCTGGTGGGGCGTTCCTGCGACTTCCAGGCTGATGTCGTCGCTCGACTGCTGCACCGCGCGGGCGGCGAGCAGCATCCAGGCCTCGTCCTGCGTGCTGAGGTAGCGCGTCTGGCGGCGCACGTCGGCGACGTACTGAACCATGCTCGGGATCAGCGCCGGCTCGGGCCGGCTTTCGGCCGCCAGTGCCAGCATGGCCGCCCCGTCGCGCAGCTTCGAACCGTAGTCGCTGCGCGCCGTGTAACCGCCGGCGGTCTGCTGCGCGAGCCGGTAGGCCGACGCGAACGTGGTCTCGGCACGCACGGGATCGCCGTAGAGCGCCAGGCTCGCGGCGAGCTGGGCGCGCGACAGGGGGCTCGCGAACTGGTCGAGCTGCGTGTCGGAATAATAGCGCAGGTCGCCCGCCGAGGCCTTCCTGTTGCGCGACAGAACGTAGAGCGCATAGGCGATCTCGTTGCCGTTGCTCTCGATGTTGACGTCGTAGGCGAGAGAGTTCTGGAGGTTGAGCAAGGCCTGCGACATCGCCTGCTCCGGCACCTCGTAATCGAGTTCGCGCGCCCTGGTCAGGAAGTCGGTGACGTAGGAATCGAGCCACAGATCGCCCGAGCCGGGACCCCAGAGGCCGAAGCTGCCGGAGGACGACTGGTAAGCGAGCACGCGCTCGATGGCGCCCTGCACGCGCTGACGCAGGTCGGGGTCGTCCTCCAAGCCGGAGGTCTTCGACAGTTCGCTGACGTAGAGCAGCGGCAGCGCGCGGCTGGTCGTCTGCTCGGCGCAGCCATAGGGATAGCGGTCGAGCGACATCAGGAGCGCCGGCACGTCGAAGGCGGTCATGCGCGACACGTTGACCGCGACCGACGCGCCTTGCGGGATCGACGACGCGAGCAGTTCGCCGTCGATCCTCAGGCTGCCGCCGTTGGCCGCCAGCGTCACCGTCTGGCGCGTCGTCACCGGCATCACGCCGGGGCGCACCGGCAGGGTCTGGGTGCGGTTCACCGTCAGCCCGGAGGCGTGGGTGAGCGCGATGGTGATCTCGCCGGTGCCGGGTGTATCCGCGGTCAGCGGGATCGAGATTTCTGTCTTTCCGCCCGCGGGCAGGCTGACCGTTTTCGGTACGCCACCGTCGGTCGGCAGCAGCGCGCCGCCGGTCGCCACCGCCAGCCGGTAGTCGCCGGCCGGACCGTCGGTGTTGGCGATCTCAAGAAGCAGCCGCGCCTGGTCGCTCGGCGCCATGAAGCGCGGCAGGCTCGCGGTGACGACGATCGGATCGCGCACGATCACGTCCTTCGAGGCGCTTCCGGTGCCGTCCTTCGACCACGCGACCGCCATGACGCGGACCGTGCCGTTGAACTGCGGGATATCGAAGGAGACGCTGGCGCGGCCTTCGTCGTCCACCTTCAGGATGCCGGAGAAGAAGGCGACGAGCTTCTCGGTCGGCGGGTTGCCCTGCGGGGCCATCGCCCCGCCGTCGCCGCCTGTTCTCAGCCGTCCGAAGGCGCCCTGCGAACCGTCGATCAGGCGGCCATAGAGGTCGCGCATCTCGAGGCCGAGCTGGCGCTGGCCGAAATACCAGGCCGTAGGGTCGGGGGCCTCGTAGCGGGTGAGGTTCAGGATGCCGACGTCGACCGCAGCGACCGTGACGTAGGCTTCCGCGCCGGGCTGCAAGCCGCCGACGGAGACGGGCAGGACCAGCGGCTGGCGCGGCTCGGTCTTCTCCGGCGCCTCGATCGAGACGGAGAGCTTGCGCGCGCCGGGGTCGACCTTCAGCCACTTGAGCCCGATGGCGCGCATCGGCAGACGCGATTCCTGCGCCTCGCCGGGGCGGAACAGCGTCGCCATCACATAGGCGCCGGGGCCGAGTTCCGCGGTTACCGGGATGTCGATGGTCGTGCCGCCCTCCGGCACGGTGGCCGTGATGGTAGACAGGAGGCTCTCGGCCCCGATCGTTACCAGCGCCTCGCCGGCAAAGCGCGGCGAGATCTTCAGCTTCGCGGTCTCGCCGACCGCATAGGAATCCTTGTCGAGCGCGACCTCCAGCCCGTCGGGCGTCTCGGTCGAGCTCGCCTCGACATACCAGCCCGCCTCGAATTCGACGCTGGTCGCCGGTCCGTTCGGATCGTCGGTCTCGATCTCCATGCGGTAGCGGCCCCAGCCGACCGGCACCGAGATCATCGGTTCGGCGGTCGTGGATGCGTCGACCGTGCCGTCCTCGACCAGCGTGGTCGAGGTGATCGGCTCGTAGTCCCAGCTGTTGCCGTTGCGGTACCATTGATAGTGCCGCTCGAGCCTGATCAGCGACCAGCGGACGTCCTTTATGTCGACGCGATCGCCGGCCGGATCGACCGCGATGACGCGGAAGTTGGCGGTACCACCTTCCGGTACCGACCCGCCCTCGAATTCGGGCTTCAGGCCGAGCATGTCGCTTTCGGGCGTGATCTCGATATCGATGGACCGCTCGACGGCGCGGCCGCCGGCTTCCACCAGCCGCACGGATGCTTCGGCCATCAGGAACTGGGTGGTGGAGGGCACCGCGTCTACCGCGACCTCGAATTCCGCCTTTCCGTCCGCGCCGGTCTGCGGCAGGCCGTCCAGGGTCGTTCGCGTGTCCTCGACGTCCTCCTCGTCCTCCAGCCCGAAATAGTAGCCCGGGAACTTCTCCCATTCGCGGGTGCGCGAGACGGTGAGCTGGCCTTCGAGGGAAAGGCCTTCGGCCGGCGCGCCGTAGAGGTAGCGGCCGTCGACGGTCAGTGTCGCCGGCTCGCCGACGGCCACCTCGTCCTTGTCGCTAGTCAGGTCGAACTCGATCCTGTCCGGCACGAAGTCCTCGACCAGGAAGGTCCTTTCCGCGATCGCGGCGGCCTTGGGATCGGCGTGGATGCGCAGGCTCCAGGTGCCGCGCATGGCGTTGGCCGCCAGGTCGAGATCGACCGCGTGGCCGCCGAGCTCGGCGCCGGAGGAGACTACGCGGTGATCCTCCACGCCGTCGGGGCGCTGGAAGATGAAGGTCAGCGGCAAGTCGTCGACGGCATCCGCTTCCGTGTCGCGGTTGAGTGCGGCGGCGTGAACGGTCTCGCCGGCGCGGTAGATGCCGCGTTCGGTCCAGGCGTATACGTCGAGCGGGCCGGGCGAGGCGCGGCCCTCTACGCCGCGGTCCGACAGGTCGAAGCCGGAGCGGGTCATGTCGAGGAAGACGAAATCGTCGCCGCCGCCGCTCGCCATAATGACGGCGGGCGCGAGACCGCTGTCGCCGCGCATCAGGCCGGCGTCGAAGACGGCGCGGCCGTCGGCATCGGTGGTTGCGGTGCCCAGGACCTCGTTGTTGCGGGCGACGAGCCTCAGGTCGAGGCCGGGTTTGGGCTTCGCGGTGTCCAGCGAGCGGGCAAAGACGGACAAGCCGTCATTGCCGGCGAAGGTGACGAGCCCGATGTCGGAGATAACGAACCACTGCGTGGCCCGGGTGTCCCAGCTGTCGCGGCGGTCACCCTGCGGCATGGCGGTCATGACGTAGACGCCGGGTTTGCGCTCGGGGATCGCTTCGTCGACCGGGAAGGCGGTGACCACCTCCTCGTTGAGTTCGGAGCTGATGTCGAGCGTGCCTTCGAAGACCGGCTCGCCGAGTTCGTCGGCGATCGTGCCGATCTCGTAGGCGTCGAGCTGGCGCAGGAATTGCGACTGGGTGAGCAGGCGCGACAGCGAGCGGTCGCCGACCCGGTAGAGTGCGATGTCGGCCTTGTCGGTGTTGACCGAAACGACCGGGATGCCGCGGCGGGCGCTATTGGGCAGCACAAAATTGTCGCCGGTGAAGCGCAGCGAGGGAGAGCGGTCGCGGATGTAGATGTCGAGCGCGACGGGTTCGCCGATCACCTCGCCGATGGCGGCGGGAAGTCCCTGGCGGATGACGATGCGGTAGCGACCGCCATGCTCCAGGCCTTCCACGCAGAGCTCGCGCTCGCCCTTTTCAACGGCGGTGGTGGGGGCGTTGTCGACGGTGACGAACTGGGCGTAGTCGACGCCGCTCTTGGCCAGTTCCTCGGAGAACTGGACGCAGACGCGCGGGCTGGCATTGTCTGAATCGACCGTGTGCTCGATGACGCGGAAGCCCCACTGCCGCTTCAGGTCGGCGTAGCGCTCCTGCACCTCCATCGAGGAGACGAGTTCCAGGCTGCGCTCGTAGGCGGTGATGGCCGGACGATGCATGCGGCGCTTTTCGAGCGCCTCGGCCAGCGCGTTCAGAGCGTCGGCACGTTCGTTGGCGGTGCGCGAGAGCCGGTAGCCGTTGATCGCCGCGCCGGTGCCGGCGCGCTGGAAATAGTAGCTGCTCTCCCCGCCGCCGGGCACGACGGCGTTCGCCGCCTCGGCGAGACCGGTCCACAGCGCAGTTTCGTCCGGCAGGATCGTCAGCGCATTGGTGTAGTTCAGCATCGCCGCGCGCGGGTCGTTGCCCGCCATGGCGTTCTCGGCCGCATCGACGAGGGACACCAGTCCCGCGCCGCCGGCTGAGGCCTTGCTCAGCATATCCAGCCGCCAGGGCCGGGCATCGTCCAACACGTAGGACGGGATGAAGGTGAGTTCCGAAGGGGCGCCGATGTCCGGTTCGCTGTTCAGATCCACCACCTTGCCGGCCACGGCACCGGGGAAGGTATTCAGCGTGTTGAAATCGGACTTGAGGAAGCACCATTGCGCCCGCGTGTTGTAGGTGAAGGCGCGGCAGGACGGGTCGCCGAGGCAGGCCGCCTTGCACTGGTCGAGCGACATGTTCTGCTCGGTCCTGAGATCGAAGCCGAAATAGTCGCTGTCCTGCGTGGTCACGATCTGGCGCGCCTGCTGGGCAAGGGTGCCCGTGGCCGTGCCGAGCAGGGCGGCAATGATGATGGCGATGACACGGTATGCGCGCATGAAATAGTTCCTCCGGAGGCACCTTGCCGTAGCAAAGGCCTGTTTCAGGACTGTGGCGTCCTGTGCCTGCCCGCGTGACACTACACGGTTCGGGTCGCGTATGCTGCCGATGCCACGAAAGCCGATTGCGGCATCTGCGCCGAACCTCACCCAGGGGCAGGCAAGCGCGAGATTGCGCCTAAAATGCGGAGAGTTTGGCCTCGACCTTCTTCAGGTAAGCGGCGCGCGAGGCTGGCGTCGACTGGTCCATGCGGTAGTGCGCCAGGAACAAGGTCCTGCAGCGCCAGCCGCAAAGCGCCCGGATGCCGCGCAGGACGGTCCGGCGGCCGGGATGCCCCACGACATGCGACCACCAGCGCGGAGCGCCGCAGGTCGTCACCACGGCGATCTTACGGATATGGGTCAGCAGCGGCCGGATCTTGCCGCCGTTCTTGTCAAGTTCGAAGACGACGTCGAGCGCCCAGACCCGGTCGAGCCAGCCCTTGAGCATCGCGGGAAGCCCGTACCACCAAGTCGGATAGACGAAGACGATCGCCTCTGCCCAGCCGAGCGCCTCGATGTGGGGTCCGAGCGCGGGATCGGTCGGGGCGTGATCGTTGTAGCTGCGGCGTTCCTCGCAGCCCATGACCGGATCGAACTTTTCGGCGTAAAGGTCGATCAGCCGCGTGTCGTGACCGGCATCTTTCAACACCTGGAGGGCGGTGTCCCGCAGCGCCGCGCAGAAGCTTTCCGGTACCGGATGGCAGTGGACGACGAGCACGCGCATCAGAAGGCGTCCATCGCCCTTCCGACCTTTTCCATGAAGCGCCCGCGGCTCAGGTCGGTCGAGCGGTTCATGTCGTAGTGCGCGAGGTACTTCACCGGCGCGCCGGGCCTCACGGTCACGCGCAGCAGGCGCTGCACCAGCTTGCGCGGCGGATCGCCCATCAGCCAGGCGCGCAGCCGGTCGCCGCCATAGGTGGTGACAGCCGCGACTTTGGAAATGTTGTGCAGCGAAGGCTGCGCCTTGCCGTCCACCATGGCAAAGGAAACGCCGGGCAGGAAGACGCGGTCGAAATAGCCCTTCAGGATCGCGGGGTAGCCGAAGTTCCAGACCGGGTAGCACATGACCAGCGCATTGGCGGACCGCAACCGTTCAACGTGCGGCCGCACGTGCGCAACGTTGCGGTCGAGGTCATGGTAGTCGAGCCGCTCCTGCCGCGACAGGCGCGGGTCGAAATCCTCGGCATAGAGGTCGCAGTCGTCGACCTCGTGCCCCTTCGCCGACAGGCGATCGACGATAAGCCGATGCAGCGCGGCGTTGAAGCTCGTTTCCACCGGGTGGGCATGGAGGAGCAGGATTCTCATGCTTGTCCGCCGTGTAGCGGACCCTCGGAGCAAGCCCCCCCGGCTTCACGAGGAATGCACCGCCTCACCGCCTCGCTTCGCAAGCCACCTCTCCCCCTGCCCGGGGGAGAGGATAGGCGCCGGGCCGCTCTCGCTCTTTCGTCGTCGTACTCGCGGGAAGCCTGAGCTGCGAATCCTCTCCCCCGGGTAGGGGGAGAAGTGGATCGGGCGAAGCCCGAGACGGTGAGGGGGTGCTTTTCCGCGACTGAGAGGAGCGGGTACGGGATGCGGGAATGCGTTGAGACGGGTCCGCGGGGTTCGCAGGGGATCGGTCCGCCGTGCGTCGAAGCAGGAGAATGGAAGCGCGGCCGACGGTACATCCCGCTACGACGCCCTCTGCAGCCGCGGGAAGAGGAACGGCTTGTCGGAGCGGTAGTCATAGTCTGGGTTCTCCCAGGCGATCATCTTGCCGGGGTTGAGCAGGCCCTTCGGGTCGGCCTCGCGCTTGAAGGCGAGCTGCACCTCGTCGGTCTGCTTCATGCCGCCTTCCTCCAGCGTGTAGCGGTGCGGATTGAAGATGGGACAGCCGTTCTCCTCGTGCAGCCGGATGATCTCGTCCAGCCGCTCCCTGGTCGAATAGCGGATCATCGGCAGGCCGAAGCAGGTGATGTCGCCGTCGAAGCGCACGAACTCCAGGTGCCCGATCATCTCGTCGGGGACCATGGCGTGGATTTTCTCCACCAGTTCGAGCTGTTTCGGGAAAGGGTAGAGCACCTGGAGATAGGTGATCGCCGAATCGACCCGCAGCGCCCTGAGCGTCGTATGGTTCCAGGAGAGTTCCGCTGCCGGCGGCAGGCCCTTCGTCTCCTCCGCGCTGGCAATAGCCGCATTGAAGACGATCTCGCCGCCTGTGCGCGCCGTGAAGGCGAGGAAGGCATCGAGCGCCTGCGGCGCCACCATGACGAGGCAGATGCTCTGGCCCTCGCGCAGGAACTTCTGGTGGCGCTTGAAATAGTCGAAAGGCGCGGGGGCCGCTATGGGCGAGACGAGCTTGGTGAGAATGCCGTCCTGGCGGGCGAGGGCGTTGCCGTAGCGCGCGGCGTCCATGAAGCTCTCGAAGCCGACGATTACGTCGACCCACTCGTAGGCGGCGGTCAGCGGCATCTCGACCTCCGTGATGATGCCGTTGGTACCGTAGGCATGGGTGACCTTGTGCAGTTCCTCGCCGGTGAGTTCGAGCACGCGCGGCTCTTCCTCCATGGTCACGACGCGCAGCCGCAAGATGTTGCCGAGATCGCGCAGGCCGCCCCAGCGGATCGAGCCGATGCCGCCCGAGCCGCCGGCCACGAAGCCGCCGATGGAGGCGGTCTGGTAGGTCGAGGGCGACAGGCGAAGCTCCTGGCCGGAATGGGCGCGCGTGGCGCGGTCGATCTGGGCCAGCACCGCGCCCGGCTCGCAGACCACGCGGCCCGGTGCGATCTCCTTGACGGCACTCATCTCGGCGAGGTTCAGCAACACCCCGCCCGAGAGCGGCATGGCCTGGCCGTAGTTGCCTGTGCCGGTGCCGCGCGGCGTGACCGGGATGCCGAGCCGGCAGCAGGCGGAAAGCACCCGGATCACCTCGGCCTCGTCCTTCGGCGAGACCACGATGTCGGCGGTGACGTGATCGAGTTGCTCTTTCAAGACGGGCGAATACCAGAAGAAATCGCGACTCTTCTGCTTCACGACTGCCGGATTCTCCTCGATCCGGATGCCCTCGATTTCGGTCTTGAGTGCTTCGATATCCATCAGTCCCTAACCCACGACGGTGTCGAGTTCGGCATAGTCCGGCACGGCGGCCTCGATCGCGCGGCCATCTCGCACGACGATGCGGCCACTTTCGGGCCGCGACAGCAGTTCGGTCCAGCTCCGCCCCCGGAAGACGATGAGATCGGCCGCCCCGCCCACGGCGAGCCTTCCCGCGTCCTGCAACCGCATGATGTCAGCGGGCGTGGCCGCCACCGTTCTGGGCCAGTCGGCAACCGGATGGTCGAAATGCAGGGTGCGGGTCGCCATGCGGTAGACCTCCAGCACGTCGAGGTCGCCATAGGCGTAGAACGGATCGCGCGTGTTGTCCGAGGCGACCGCCACGGGGATGCCGCGCGCCTTCATCTCGTGCAGCAGCGTCACCCCGCGCCAGCGCGGCGTCGAGCCGTTGGAGCGCCGGTCCTGGAGATACATGTTGCACATGGGCAGCGACACGACGGCCACGCCCGCCCGCGCGACCTTGTCCAGCGTGTCGAGCACGTCCGCATCCGGCTGGCGCGCCAGCGAGCAGCAATGGCCGACGAGGATTTTTCCTTCGAAGCGATGTTCCAGCGCTTTTTCGGCGATCTTCTTCAAGGAGATGGCCGAGACGTCGTCGGTTTCGTCGGCATGGAAGTCGAGGTCGAGCCCGCGTTCGATGGCGGTCTCGAACACCCGATCGAGCAGGGGTTCGAGGTCGGGCACCATGTAGGTGACGGCGCCGAGCACGCCCCGCGCGGCGGCGACGCGGTCCGCGAGTCCGGCGAACCAGTCCGCCTCGCGCACCCCGTCGATGCCGAGCAGGCAGACGGCCTGGAGGTCGATGCGCCCGGCCCAGCGCTCGCGCATCGTCTCGAACACCGGCCAGGAGATCGTCTCCTGCGGAGAAATTGAATCAAGATGGGTGCGTATCGACTTGGTTCCGTGGGCGAATGCGCATTTCAGCGCGAACTCCATGCGCGCATCGACGTCCGCCGCCGACCAGTTCGCCGCCCTGTCGGCGCCGACCGCCTCCAGCGCGCCCATGAAGGAGCCGTCGGGGTTGGGGCGGCGCGGCCAGATATGACCCTTGTCCAGATGGGTGTGGCAGTCGACGAAGCAGGGAAACACGATGCGGCCGGCGAGATCGACCGCGCGCGGCGGCACCGGCTTGTCGCGCCGCGGCGCGATGCCGGTGATCTTTCCGTCCGCGATGGCGATGTCGACCAGCGCGAAGCCGTCCTCGTCGGTCGAGCCGAGGTCGGCGGTGGCCAACGAGGAATGCATGCGGGCGTTGGCCAGCACGTACCAGCCGGAGGAGGGGAGGTCGAGCGTCACGGGAAAATACCTCTCTCGCGGAAAGGAAGCACCCCCTCACCGTCTCGCTTCGCGAGCCACCTCTCCCCCTGCCCGGGGGAGAGGAAACGCGGCGTTGTCTGTCGTGCCCAAACTGTGAGCGCCGAAACGATTATCACAGGCCAAGGGAGCGCGCCTTTCCTCTCCCCCGGGCAGGGGGAGAGGTGGCCCGAAGGGCCGGTGAGGGGGTGCTTGGACGGTTCTTCCAGCATCATCACCGCTCCTGCTTCAACGCGCTCTCGTGCCAGCGGCGCAGGATCAGGTGGGAGATCCAGGAGAGCACGAGGAAGATGACGATGCCGGTGGCCGAAATCAGGATCAAGGCTGCGAAAAGTCGCGGCGCGTTGAGCCGGTAGCCGGCCTCGATGATGCGCGAGGCCAGCCCGGAGGACTGGCCCGCGGAACCGGCGACGAACTCGGCCACCACCGCGCCTATCAACGCCAGGCCGCCGGCGATCTTCAGGCCGCCGAGGAAATAGGGCATGGCGGAGGGGAGCCTGAGCAGCCACAGTTCCTGCCAGCGGCTGGCGCCGTTCAGCCGGAAGAGGTCGCGCAGATTGCGGTCGGCGGAGTTGAGCCCGAGCGTGGTGTTGGACAGGATCGGGAAGAAGGCGACGATCCAGGCGCAGAGCAGGAGCTTGGCGGTCTGGTTGTCGACGTAGATGTTGATCAGCGGGAAGATCGCCACGATCGGCGTCACCTGCAGCACCAC
This sequence comes from Aquibium pacificum, assembly GCF_040839445.1. Classification (NCBI taxonomy): domain Bacteria; kingdom Pseudomonadati; phylum Pseudomonadota; class Alphaproteobacteria; order Hyphomicrobiales; family Phyllobacteriaceae; genus Aquibium; species Aquibium pacificum. The sequence continues at coordinate 819,209 of NZ_JBDPGJ010000001.1, forward strand.
CGCGAAGGGGAAGAAGGACATTTCCACCCATTTCGACTGGGTGAAGAGCACGGCGAGCCCGACGCCGCCGAAGACCGCCAGCGCCAGGCCGAGGAAGGTGATGCGCAGCGTGACGAGCAGCGAGGAGAACAGCAGAGCGCGGTCGTCGACCAGCGACTGGAGCACAAGTCCCGGCCGCGGCAGGATGTAGTGCGGGATCTCGTTCCAGACGCAGATGCGGTCCCAGGCGAGGATCGCGGCGAGCATGATGGCCAGCGGCAGGACCCACCTGCCGATGCGCTCGAAACGCTCTGTGCGGGCGCGGCGCGCCTCTTCGGCATCCAGCATCGTGGCCGGACGGCTCTCCTCAACGGCCGCCATGTGCGGCTCCGGATTCGTGGGTGGCGTTGATCGCGGACAGAAGCGCCTCGGAGGCTTCCCGGCATAGGGCTGCGTATTCCGGCGAGGTGCGGAAGCGCTCGTCGCGGGGGTAGGGCGCGCCGACCTCCAGTTCGTCGTGCACCCGGCCGGGCCTGGCTGCCATGACGACGATGCGGTTCGACAGGAACACGCTCTCGAAGACGCTGTGGGTGACGAAGACGACGGTGAAGCGCTGGTCGCGCCACAGGTCCAGGAGGTCGTCATTGAGCTTGAAGCGGGTGATCTCGTCGAGGGCGGCGAAGGGCTCGTCCATGAGCAGCACGCGCGGCTTCGTCACCAGGCCGCGGGCGATCGAGACGCGCATCTTCATGCCGCCGGAGAGTTCGCGCGGCACTGCGTCCTCGAAGCCCGAAAGATGCACGCGCTCGAGAAGCCCCCGGATTGCCGGCTCGGCCTCGCGGCGCGAGACGCCGCGCAGCCTCAGCGGCAGCCAGACATTGTCGAAGACGCTCGCCCAAGGCATCAGCGTCGGCTCCTGGAAGACGAAGCCGACATCCTTTTGCCCGATACCCTCGCCCTGCCATTCGATCCTGCCGGTTGTGGGCGAGGACAGGCCGGCGACGATCCGCAGCGCGGTCGACTTGCCGCAGCCCGAGGGGCCGAGCAGGCTGACGAAATCGCCCTCGCGGATTGAGAGGTCGACGCCCCGCAGGGCGGTGACGCCGTTCGAGAAGGACTTGCCGACGCCGCGCAGACGCAACAGCGGGACGTCGGGCGCCGCTGCCGGGAGCGGACGGCTTCTTTCCATGCCGGTGATCACCTGAGGCACGGCCGGTCCTTCGGGTCGTCGATGAGCAGGCTGGCCGAAGCGCCTACTTCTTCAGGTCCATCCCGACGCCCTTGTTGACGAAGTCGAGCGTGTAGGACTTCTTGATGTCCAGCCCGTCGGCGACGACCTTGGCGTTGACCATCTTGGCGTAGAAATCGGCGATCTTCTCGTCGGTCATTGCGCCGATGCCCTTTTCCTCCGCCTCGCCGGAAACGACGATGCCGAACTTCTTCATCTGGTCGATGGAGAAGGCGATCTGCTCGTCCGTCATGTCCGGATTGTCTTTCTTGATCAGATCGTTGGCGGCTGCGTTGTCGTTGTAGAGGTAGTTGTACCAGCCCTTGGCCGAACCATCGACGAAGCACTGCACGACCGCCGGGCGCTCGTCGATCGTCTTTTGCATGGTCTCGATCGTGGTGGCGTAGGTGGTGAAGCCGTAGTCGGCGAGCAGGAACTGGTTCGGCTCGAAGCCGCCCTCCTTCTCTACCGCATAGGGCTCCGACGTCACATAGCCCTGCTGCACCGATTTCGGGTTGGCGATGAAGGGGGCGGGGTTGAAGGTGTAGGGAATGCGTTTGGACGCGTCGAAGCCGAGATCGGCGACCATCCACTGGAAGTAGCTCTGGAAACCCTCGTCGGAGAGGATGTATTGCTCGGCGTCTTTCAGGCTCTCCCAGGTGTCGAGCCCCTGGCCGGGGTGGCTCATCAGCACCTGCGGCTCCTTCTGGAAGGTCGCTGCGACGACCCTGAGCGGAATGTCCTGTTCGACGGCCGAGAAGGCCTGGAGCATGTTGCCGCCCATGTAGAAGTCGATCTTGCCGGCCAGCAGCAGCGGCCTACCGGAGACCTGCGGCCCGCCCTGCATGATCTCGACGTCCAGCCCGCATTCGGCATAGGTGCCGTCGGCGACGGCCTGGTAGTAGCCGCCATGCTCGGCCTGGGCCAGCCAGTTGGTGCCGAAGACGACTTTTTCAGCGGCGCCTGCCGCCATCGGAGAGAGCGCCAGGACGGCGATGGCGGCGACGGCGGAGCGGAATCTTCTATGCATGACACGACCCCTTTTTGCTTCGATCCCGCCATCGCGTGGCGGGTGACGGAAACCGGATTTTCATGACGCAAGACGCATGCCAGAGCCGAGACCGGCGCGGGCGCCCGCCGCGCGGACCGGCGACCGGGCGTCCATCTGGGCCGCTGCCGATCGCACATGCAGCGTGCCCATTTTTTCACCGCGAGTCCATCGGGCATCGGTTTCGTGCACCGGCCTGCTTGATGCGCGGCTTCATACGGGGATAGTGACAGCGGGACGCCGCTCCGCGCGGTGTCGGACAAGGAACGGATCGATGACGGCACGAATGGTCTGGTGGGGGAGTTACCGGACGACGGACTACGCGGCGATCGATCCGGAGACGACCATCGCCGTGCTGCCGGTCGCGGCGATCGAGCAGCACGGCCCGCATCTGCCGGTCTCGACCGACACCACGATCATGCAGGGGATGCTTGAGACCGTCTTCCCGCTCCTACCGGAGGATCTGGATGCCCGCTTCCTGCCGGTGCAGGCGGTGGGCAAGTCGAACGAACACTTGCATGCGCCGGGCACGCTGACCCTGCCGGCGCCGCTCCTGATTGAGGCCTGGACGGAACTCGGGCTGTCGGTGGCCCGCGCCGGCGTGCGCAAGATCGTCTTCGTCAATTCGCATGGCGGCAACGAGGAGATCATGGGCATCGTCGCACGCGAACTCAGGGTCCGGGCGAGGATGCTGGCGGTGAAGACGAGTTGGCAGCGCTTCGGCCGACCCGCCGGCATGTACACCGATGAAGAGGAGCGGCTGGGCATCCACGGCGGAGACGTCGAGACGTCGCTCATGCTGCACTTCCGGCCGGACCTGGTCGACATGGCAAACGCACGGGATTTCGCCTCCGCCACGACGCGGGCCGACGAAACCTTCGCGCTCCTGAAACCGCAGGGCACCCACGCCTTCGCCTGGATCGCCAGCGACATCAACCCGGCCGGCGTGGCCGGCAACGCGTCGATCGCGACCGCCGAGAAGGGTAGGGCGACGGCCGAATTCCAGGCCGCCGGCTTCGTGCGGCTGTTGCACGACGTGCGCGCGGCGCGGCTCGACGACTGGATCACCTGAGCGCGTCCCGTCGCCCCCGCCGCCCGCGGTCAGGCGGCCGGCCTCCTTCCGCGCTGCAACAAAGCGGTGGTATCTGGCGCGGATATTTGTGACACTCCGCCCGCAACGCGAAACCAAGCATGTCCATCAAAGCAGCCGTCCACCATCTGACGCACTACCGCTACGACCGCCCGGTCACGCTCGGCCCGCAGGTGATACGCCTGCGACCGGCGCCGCACTCCAAGACCAGGGTGATCAGCCATTCGCTGAAGGTCGAGCCGTCGAATCACTTCGTCAACATCCAGCAGGATCCCTACGGCAACTATCTCGCCCGCTTCGTCTTCCCGGAGCCGGTGCGCGAACTGCGCATCGAGGTCGACCTCGTGGCGGACATGACGGTCTACAATCCGTTCGACTTCTTCGTGGAGCCGGAGGCGGAGACCTGGCCGTTTTCCTATCCGGAGGACCTTCGCGACGATCTGTCGATCTACCTGAAGCCGGAGCCGGCGACGCCGCTACTCCAGGCGTTCCTCGACAGCATCGACCGGTCCGGCAAGAACACGGTCGACTTCGTCGTCGACCTCAACGCGCGCATCCAGCGCGAGACCGGCTACGTCATCCGCATGGAGCCGGGCGTACAGACGCCCGAGGAGACGCTGGCGAGCGCCAAGGGCTCGTGCCGGGATTCCTCATGGCTGCTGGTGAACGTTCTGCGGCACCTGGGCATCGCGGCGCGCTTCGTGTCGGGCTACCTGATACAGCTCAAGCCTGATCTCGCCGCGCTCGACGGGCCGGCCGGCACCAACCACGACTTCACCGACCTGCACGCCTGGTGCGAGGTGTACCTGCCGGGGGCAGGCTGGATCGGCCTCGATCCGACCTCGGGCCTGCTGACCGGCGAGAGCCACATTCCGCTCGCTGCGACGCCGCACTACCGCAACGCCGCCCCGATCTCGGGCCTAGCCAGCTACGCCGAGGTGAATTTCGAATTCGACATGTCGGTGAGCCGGGTGGCCGAACACCCGCGCATCTCCAAACCCTTTTCCGACGATGCCTGGGACGCGCTCGACGCGCTGGGTGAAAAGGTCGACGCCGCCCTTGCCGGCAACGACGTGCGCCTCACCATGGGCGGCGAGCCGACATTCGTGTCGATCGACGATTTCGAAGCCGGCGAATGGAACGCCGACGCCGTCGGTCCGACCAAGCGGGCGCTGGCCGACGGGCTGATCCGGCGCCTGCGCGAGCGTTTCGCGCCGGGCGGCTTCCTGCACTACGGGCAGGGCAAGTGGTATCCCGGCGAGACCCTGCCGCGCTGGACCTTCTCGCTCTACTGGCGCAAGGACGGCAAGCCGATCTGGACCGATCCCTCGCTGGTGGCCGAGGAGAAGGCGCAGACGGGCGCCAGCGCCGAGACGGCGGAGGCGCTGCTTGCGGGCATCGCCGAAAACCTCGGATTGCCAAAGGAAAACGTCGCACCCGCCTACGAGGACCCGGCCGAGTGGGTGCTGAAGGAAGGCAACCTGCCCGAAAACGTCGACCCGTCCAACTCGAAGCTGGATGACGCCGAGGCGCGCAACCGCATCGCCCGCGTGTTCGAGCGCGGCCTGACGAAACCCTCCGGCTTCGTACTGCCGGTGCAGCGCTGGCAGGCCGCCGCCTCCGGACATCGCTGGCGCAGCGAACGGTGGAAGACGCGGCGAGGCAAGCTGTTCCTGGTGCCGGGCGATTCGCCCGTGGGCTACCGGCTGCCGCTCGGCGCGCTGCCTTACGTGCCGCCGACGAGCTATCCGTTCATCGTCGAGGTGGACCCTTCGGTGGAACGCGGGCCGCTGCCCGATGGGGCCGAACTCCTGGCCCGCAACCAGATGGCGCCGGCCGACGGCCGGGCCCAGCCGGAAGCCTCCTTCACCGCCTCGGGCGAGACACAGGACCGCGTCGAGCAGCATCTGACCGACATCGAAGGCGCGGTGCGCACCGCGCTTGCCGTCGAACCACGCGACGGGCGGCTGTGCGTCTTCATGCCTCCGGTCGAGGCGCTGGAGGACTATCTGGAACTGGTGGCGGCCGCCGAGGACGCGGCGCGCCCGCTCGGCCTGCCGGTGCACATCGAAGGCTACCCGCCGCCGCACGACCCCCGGCTGAACGTGATCCGCGTCGCCCCGGACCCGGGCGTGATCGAGGTCAACGTGCATCCGGCGGCGAACTGGCGCGAATGCGTCGAGATCACCACGGCCGTCTACGAGGAGGCCCGTCAGAGCCGCCTGGGCGCCGACAAGTTCATGATCGACGGCAAGCACACCGGCACTGGTGGCGGCAACCACGTCGTCGTCGGCGGCGCCACGCCCGGCGACAGCCCCTTCCTGCGGCGGCCCGACCTGCTGAAGAGCTTGGTCCTGTTCTGGCAGCGCCATCCCGCGCTGTCCTATCTCTTCTCCGGACTGTTCATCGGTCCGACCAGCCAGGCCCCGCGAGTCGACGAGGCGCGGCACGATTCGCTCTACGAACTGGAGATCGCGCTCTCGCAGGTGCCGGCACCGGGCAAGGGGGCCGCTCCGCTGCCGTGGCTGGTCGACCGTCTGTTCCGCAACCTTCTCGTGGACGTGACCGGCAACACCCACCGCTCCGAGATCTGCATCGACAAGCTGTTCTCGCCCGACGGTCCGACCGGCCGGCTCGGCCTGATCGAGTTCCGCGGCTTCGAGATGCCGCCGAGCCCGCGCATGAGTCTGGCCCAGCAGCTTCTGGTGCGGGCGCTCATCGTGCGCTTCTGGCAGGACCCGCTCGACGGCAAGTTCGTGCGCTGGGGCACCACGCTGCACGACCGGTTCATGCTGCCGTGGTTCGTCTGGCAGGATTTCCTCGACGTGCTCGCCGACCTCGGCCGCCACGGGTTCGATTTTTCGCCGCAATGGTTCGAGGCGCAGCTCGAGTTCCGATTCCCCTTCGTGGGACAGGTTTCCTACGAAGGCGTTGATCTCGAACTGCGTCAGGCGCTGGAGCCGTGGCATGTGATGGGGGAGCAGGGGGCGATCGGAGGCACGGTCCGCTTCGTGGATTCCTCGGTCGAGCGCTTGCAGGTCAGGGCCGACGGACTCGACCCGGAACGCCATCAGGTGCTGTGCAACGGCCGCGTCGTGCCGCTGACGAAAACCTCGCGGGCCGGAACGGCGGTGGCGGGCGTGCGCTTCAAGGCGTGGCAGCCCGGTTCGGGCATGCATCCGGCGCTGCCGGTCGACAGCCCCCTCGTTTTCGACGTCTACGACCGCTGGTCGAAACGCTCGATCGGCGGCTGCGTCTACCACTCCGCCCATCCTGGAGGGCGGAACTACGAGACCTTCCCGGTCAATTCCAACGAGGCCGAATCGCGGCGGCTCGCCCGTTTCGAGGCCTCGGGCCACTCGCCCGGAATGCGCGTGCCGCCCGTCGAGGAGGTGCCGGGGGAATTCCCGATGACCCTCGACCTGCGGCGCCCGCCGCTCCTGTAGCCGGACATGACCGTCGCCCGATCCAGTTCCGGACCACTCGGCGAGCTGCCCGGTCCGCTCGCGGCCGGCTACCGGCCGGTGCCGGGCATCCACGACGAGATGATGGACGCTTCGGGATCGGTCCGGCCGCTGTGGCGCAAGCTGACGGCGGGGCTGGATTCGCTCGGGCCAGACGTTCTGATTTCGCGTTTCGGCCGGGCCGACCAGTACCTTCGCGACGCGGGCGTCTACTATCGCGTCTACGGCGACGATGCCGAGCAGGAGCGCGCCTGGCCGCTGGCGCACGTTCCGCTGCTCATAGGCGAGGGCGAATGGGCGGAGATCTCGTCGGCGCTCGCCCAGCGGGCGGAGCTTCTGGAAGAGATCGTCGCCGACATCTACGGCGCAAACCGGCTGGTCGCCGAAGGCCTGCTGCCGCCGTCGCTGATCGCGGCGAACCCCGAATTCCTGCGGCCGCTCGTGGGCGTCGTGCCGGCGAGTGGCAACTACCTCCATTTCTGCGCCTTCGAACTCGGCCGCGGTCCCGACGGCACGTGGTGGGTGCTGGCCGACCGGACGCAGGCTCCGTCCGGCGCCGGATTCGCGCTCGAGAACCGGGTGGCGACGACCCGCGCGCTGCCCGAGGCCTTCGCGTCGATGAACGTGCCGCGGCTCGCCGGCTTCTTCCGCGCCTTCCGCGATTCCCTTTTCGGTCTCGTCCGGCAGGAAAACGGCAGGGTGGCGATCCTCACCCCCGGCATCCACAACGAGACCTATTTCGAACACGCCTACATCGCCCGCTATCTCGGCCTGCTCCTGCTCGAGGGTGAAGACCTGACGATCAGCGACGGCGCGGTCATGGTGCGGACCGTCTCGGGTCTGAAGCCGGTCGAGGTGCTGTGGCGGCGCTTCGATGCCGCGTTCCTCGATCCGCTCGAACTGAACCAGACGTCCCGCATCGGCACCCCGGGGCTGGTCGATGCGCTGCGCGGCGGCACGACCGCGATGGTGAACGCCCCCGGCACGGGAATCCTGGAAACGCGGGCGCTGCTCGCCTTCATGCCGCGCCTCTGCCACCATCTCCGCAACGAGGAACTGCAACTGCCCGGCATCGCAACCTGGTGGTGCGGCGGGGAGGCCGAGCGGCGCCATGTCGCGGACAATCTCGACCGGATGATGATCGGGCCGGCGCTCTCCACCGTTCTTCCCTATGACGACAGTGCCGCCACGGTGCATGGTGAGGCGCTGGGCGGCGAGGAGAGAGCCGATCTCCTGCGACGGCTCGGGGCGGAAGGAAGCCGCTACGTGGGGCAGGAGGCGGTTCGCCTCTCCACCGCGCCGTTCTTTCACCAGGGGAAGCTCGAACCCCGGCCGGTCATCCTGCGTGCGTTCGCCTGCCGCACGCCGCAGGGCTGGAGCGTGATGCCGGGCGGCTTCGCCCGCATCGGCAGCAGCGCCGACACGGCGGCCATCGCGATGCAGAGGGGAGGGCGCGCGGCCGACGTCTGGGTCGTGGAGAGCAAGCCGGTCGAGCCGCTCTCGCTCCTGCCGCAGGAGGGCGACGCCGTAAGGCGTGCCGACCCCGGAGCCCTGCCCAGCCGCGCCGCCGACAATCTGTTGTGGCTCGGGCGATATGTGGAGCGTTCGGAATTCATCGTGCGCGTGCTACGGGCCTATCATTCGCGGCTTGCCGAAGCGGTCGATCCCGAGACGCCGCTGCTGGAATTCGTCCACGCTCACACAGAGAGGCTCGGCATCGACGTCTCGCAGGCGGTGCCGTCCGGCCTACTCGCGGGGATCGACAGCACTTTCGCCAGCGCCGGGCGCATCCGCGACCGCTTCTCGCCGGACGGATGGATGGCGCTGAAAGACCTTTCCAAGACCGTCCATCGTTTTGCCGGAGCGGTGCAGCCGGGAGACGACGCCGCCCGGGCCATGTCGGTCCTGTTGCGCAAGATCGCGGGCTTCTCGGGCCTGGTGCACGAGAACATGTACCGCTTCACCGGATGGCGGTTCCTCGAAATCGGGCGGCGCCTGGAGCGCGGCATCCAGATGTCGCGCCTGCTCGGCAGCATGACTTCCGCGGACGCGCCCCAGGGAGCCCTGGAGATGCTGCTCGAGATCGGCGACAGCATCATTTCGCACCGCCGCCGCTATTCCGTGCACGCCGGACGGCTGACGGTAATCGATCTCCTGGCGCTCGACCCCTATAATCCCCGCGCCGTGCTGTTCCAGCTCGAGGTGCTGAAGGCGGAGATCGAACTTCTGCCGAACGCGATGCGGCACGGGGTCCGTTCGGACCTCGCCAAGGAGATCCTGCGACTGCACACGGAGTTTGCCATCCGCGAACCCGAGGACTTCACGCCCGATCTGTTCCGGCTGGCCGGACAGGAACTCGGGGACCTGGCGAGCCTCATCGACGCGACATATTTCGGATGATGCGCGCGCCATGATCTACGACGTGCGTCTCCTGCAGAGCTACCGCTACGAGAGCCCCGTGGCCGGGGGCCGGCACGTGATCCGGGTCGCGCCGCTGACGCGGCCGGGCGAGCAGCGCGTGGTCGCGGTGTCGCTGAGCTTCGACCCGGAGCCCGCCGAGCGCTCCGACATCACGGACTTCTTCGGCAACCAGGTCTCCGCCATCACCTACCGCAACGCCCACGATGCGCTCGACATCCGGATGTCGGCGCGCGTCACCGTGGAACGGTCTCCGCCCGACGAGACGCGGTCAGTTTCGCTGGCCGACCTGCCGCGGGACCTGGAGCGATGCCTCTCGCTGGCCGCCGATTCGCCTCATCACTTCCTCGCCGCCAGCCCGCTCGTCGCGCTCGATGCCGAGATCGCGGCCTACGCTGCCGCGGCCGTACGCGGGCAGACCACCGTCGCGGGCGCCGCCATGGTATTCTGCCGCCACATACACGAGGACTTTTCCTACGATCCGAAGGCCACGGACGTCCGCACGCCGCCGCGTCAGGCATTCCGCCTCAGGCGGGGTGTCTGCCAGGACTTCAGCCACGTCATGATCTCCGGCCTGCGCAGCCTCGGCATTCCCGCCGGCTACGTCAGCGGCTATCTCCGCACAATACCACCGCCCGGGCGCGAGCGGCTGGAAGGCGCGGACGCCATGCACGCCTGGGTGAAGGTGTGGTGCGGAGCCGGCGCGGGATGGCTGGAGTTCGACCCGACCAACGCGATCGCCGCCGGCAACGACCACATCGCAGTGGGCTACGGCCGCGACTACTCCGACGTCGCGCCGATCATCGGCGTCCTGCGGACCATCGGCAGCCAGGAGGCCAAACACTCGGTGGACGTGATCCCGGTCGCCGATCCCTAGGGCCAATAGCGTCACGGACATTTCATCGCCCTGCATCGGCAAGTTTCCGCTCCGGATTCGGAAGCATCAATTCGCCTGTCGCGCCCCGTTTGCGTCAATCTTGTCGCATTCGGGGCATCTTAAAGGCTGCCGAAGTTGCACATTCCGCTGCGGAACTGGGCCGATGGCGCTTTGACATCAAGGACCGGATGGGGAATGCTAATTGGCGAAAAGCCAAAAACATAACGGGAGATTGGAATGAGTTTCTACAAGAGCAACGGCGACAGGGTACCTGCCCACGTCATGGAAATGGCTGAATCCGCAAAGGCCGGGAAGATCGACCGCCGCGAATTCCTCGCCATGGCCAGCGTCTTCGGGGCGTCGACCGCAATGGCCTACGGCATGCTCGGTCTCGCCGCGCCGACCCCGGCGCTGGCGCAGGACGAGCCGAAGAAGGGCGGCGTGCTGAAGGTCGCCATGTGGGTCAAGGATCCCAAGGATCCGCGCACGGCCGACTGGTCGGAGATCGCCAACGCCGAGCGCCAGACGCTCGAGCCGCTGGTCAAGTACACCAAGGACTACACGTTCGAGCCCTACCTGCTCGAGAGCTGGGACGTGAACGACGACGCCACCGAATACGTGCTGCACGTGCGTCCCGGCGTGACCTGGACGAACGGTGACACGTTCAACGCCGACGACGTCGTCTTCAACTTCACCCGCTGGGCCGACAAGAGCGCCGAAGGCAACTCCATGCCCGGTCGCCTGGGCAGCATCGTCGACGAGGCCTCGGGCAAGCTGCGCGAAGGCTCGGTCACCAAGGTCGACGACATGACCGTCAAGATCGCGCTCACCAAGGCCGACATCGCGCTCATCCCGAGCCTTTGCGACTATCCCGCACTCGTGGTGCACCGCTCCTTCGACGAAACCGGCGCCAACTTCGTGCAGAACCCGATCGGCACCGGCCCGTTCGAGCTCGTCTCCTACGACGTCGGCCAGCGCGTGGTCTACAAGCGCCGCGAGAACGGCACCTGGTGGAACGGCGACGTATACCTCGACGGCGTCGAGTTCATCGACTACGGCACCGACCCGTCGGCAATGGTCTCGGCCTTCGAGGCCGGAGAGGTCCACACCAACCACGAGACCTCGGCCGACTACGTCCAGATCCTGGAAGGGGTCGGCGCGGTAACGTCGGAGGCGGTCACCGCCTCGACGATCGTGGCGCGCACCAACGTCGCCAACAAGCCCTATGACGACCAGAAGGTCCGCAAGGCGCTTCAGCTCGCAGTCGACAACGCGACCGTGCTCGCGCTCGGCTACGGCAATGCCGGCGAGGTGGCCGAAAATCACCACGTCTGCCCGATCCATCCGGAATACGTGGCGCTGCCCAAGGTCGAGCGTGACATCGCGGCTGCCAAGGCCATGATGGAAGAGGCCGGCCAGATGGACTTTGAGCACGACCTCATCACCGTCGACGAGGACTGGCACAAGAACACCGGCGACGCCATCGCCGCCCAGATCCGAGAGGCCGGCATCAAGGTGAAGCGCACGGTGCTGCCGGGCTCGACCTTCTGGAACGACTGGACGAAGTATCCCTACTCGATGACCAACTGGAACATGCGTCCGCTCGGCATCCAGGTCGTCGCGATCGCCTACCGTACCGGCGAGGCGTGGAACGAGGCGGCCTACTCCAATCCGGAACTGGACGCCGCCGTCGGCGAGGCGCTGTCGATCGCCGACGCCGAGAAGCGCAAGGAGGTCATGGGCAAGATCGAGCAGATCCTCCAGGACTCGGGCATCATCATCCAGCCCTACTGGCGCAAGCTCTACAACCACTCCATGCCCGTCGTGCAGAACCACGGCATGCACCCGACCTTCGAGCACGATTTCGGCAAGGTCTGGCTTAAGGAAGCCTGATCGTCCGACAGGCACCATCGGGAGGGGCCTTGTGCCCCTCCCGTTCATTCCGGAGGGTTAGGCGCCCCAACCCGAACAGGCAGGGGGATCGATGCTTGCTTTCGTAGTCCGGCGACTGGGCACCATGGCGCTGACGATGCTGTGCCTCACGCTCGTCGTCTTCTTCATGGTCAATCTCGAACCCAACCTGCGCAAGCTGTCGATCAGCCAGCTCGACATGCGGTCGTCCGACGAGCACATCGAAAGCTGGCTCCAGCGCAACGGCTACCGCGACAATTTCTTCATCCGCTATGGCCGCTGGCTGGGCGTCGTCCAGAAGCAGCCCAACGTGAACGCCGAAGGGCAGCCCGTCCCGCGCTTTTCCTACTGCAACGAGCCGGCTGAGCCGTATTACGGCGGAATCCTGCAAGGCGATTTCGGCTGTTCGACCAAGTTCAAGACGACGGTCGCGGCAAAGCTGTTTCCCGCGCTCGGCGCCACCGGCATCCTGATGTTCTGGGTCATGGCGACCATGGTGCCCATCGCGCTCCTGATCGGCATCCTCGCCGGCATGCGCGAGGGTACGAGGACGGATCGAAGTCTGTCCGTCGCCTCGATCACGACAACCGCCACGCCGGAATATGTCTCGGGCGTCATCTTCACCGTGATCTTCGCCTCGTGGCTCGGCTGGCTGAACGGATCGGCCGCCTCGGCGACCGGGCCGGGGGGCATCACGTTTTCCAATTTCACGCTGCCGGTGATGACCATGGCCATCTACGGCATCGGCTACATCGCCCGCATGACCCGCGCCTCCATGGTCGAGGTCATGACGCAGCAATACATCCGCACGGCGCGCCTCAAGGGCCTGAGCTTCAGCTCGGTCGTGGTCAAGCACGCGCTGCGCAACGCGCTGATCGCGCCTTTCACCGTCATCATGCTGCAGTTTCCGTGGCTGCTCACCGGTGTGGTGATCGTCGAGGTCATGTTCCGCTACCAGGGCTTCGGCTACACGCTCGTGGAGGCCGCCGGCAACAACGACATCGACCTCCTGCTCGGCTGCTCGCTGGTCTCGGTCTTCGTGGTCCTGTCCACGCAGCTCATCTCGGACGTCGGATACGCCTACCTCAACCCGCGCATAAGAGTTCAATAAGAGGGGACGCGGATGCAGCACGAGTATGTCGGGACCGCCCAGATCATCCTGGGCGTCATCGCCCGTTTCTGGCCGGTCTGGCTCGCGCTCGCGATCGTCCTGATCGCCAGCATCACCTGGAAAAAACGGCTCGGCCTCTACGGCCAGCTCTTCGACACCGGCGTCGGCATCGCCGGCGTCGTCATCTGCCTGTTCTGGCTCTTCACCGCGATCTTCTCGGCCACGATTTCGCCGTTCGACCCGCTCGCGCAGGACGTCATGATGAAGGACGCGCTGCCTGGTGCGATCACGGGAGACGGGGGCGTCTACCTCTTCGGCGGCGACAAGCTCGCGCGCGACATCTTCTCGCGCATGGTCTACGGCAGCCGCATTGTTCTGATCATCGCCCCGGCCGCGACCGCCTTCGCCCTGATGGTCGGCATCACGCTCGGCCTTCCGGCCGGCTACTACGGCGGACGGATCGATTCCTTCCTGTCCTTCCTCGCCAACCTCGTGCTGGCCTTCCCGGTGATCCTGCTTTTCTACCTGCTGGTCACGCCGGGCATCATGGACACGCCGATCCCCTATTCGATGGCGGGCGTGTTCTTCCTGTTCCCGATCATCTTCTTTTCGGTGCTCTTCTACACCCGCTACAAGAACCGCCCCGAGCGGTTCTATCCGCAGATCGCCATCACGCTGATCCTCGGTTTCTGGATCTATGCCGGGCTGGTGTTCGACGCCGATCCGCTCGGCATCATCTCGATCCGCCCGAACGAGCTCAACATCTTCGTGGCCGTGGTCTTCGCCTCGTCGCCGGGCGTGTTCCGCATCGTTCGCGGGCTGGTCATGGACATCAAGACGCGCGACTACGTGGCCGCCGCCCAGACGCGCGGCGAAAGCCCGTGGTACATCATGCTGTGGGAGATCCTGCCCAACGCCCGCGGGCCGCTGATCGTCGATGCGTGCCTGCGGATCGGCTACACCACGATCCTGCTCGGCACGCTCGGCTATTTCGGCCTCGGCCTTGCGCCCGAGAGCCCCGACTGGGGGACGGCCATCAAGGATTCCAGCCGTCTGCTGCGCGCCTACATCCACCCGGCGCTGCCGCCGGTCATCGCGCTCATGTCGTTCGTGCTCGGCCTCAACCTGCTCGCCGACGCGCTGCGCGAACAGTCGCTGAAGGACTGAGGGAGACCATCATGAACGAAGCCCTCAAAGCCACGAACTTCGGTACCGCCCAGCCGATCCTCGAGATCGAGAACCTCTCGATCTCCTTTTTTACCCGCGCCGGCGAGATTCCCGCCGTCATGGACTTCTCCTGCAAGGTGATGCCGGGCGAAGCCATGGGGCTGGTCGGCGAATCCGGCTGTGGTAAGTCGACGGTCGCGCTCGGCATAATGCGCGACATGGGCAACCGCGGCAGGATCGTCGGCGGCCGCATCAAGTTCATGGGCCGTGACATGGGCGATATGAGCGACGCGGAACTGCGCGCCATCCGCGGCAACAAGATCGCCATGATCTACCAGGAGCCGATGGCGAGCCTCAATCCGGCCATGAAGGTCGGGCGCCAGCTGATGGAAGTTCCGATCCTGCATGAGAAGGCGTCGAAGGAGGAGGCCCACAAACGCTCGGTCGAGATGCTTAAGGCGGTGCGGCTGCCCGACCCAGAGCGTATGATGGGCTCCTATCCGCATCAGCTGTCGGGCGGCCAGCAGCAGCGCGTCGTCATCGCCATGGCTCTGCTGTCGAAGCCCGCGCTGCTGCTGCTCGACGAGCCCACCACCGCGCTCGACGTCACCGTGGAGGCCGGCATCGTCGAACTCGTGCGCGATCTCGGCAAGGAGTTCGGCACCTCCATGCTCTTCATCTCGCACAATCTGGGCCTGATCCTGGAGACCTGCGACCGCATCACGGTCATGTACTCCGGCGAGGCGGTGGAGGAGGGTACGGTGCGCGACGTCTTCGACCGCATGCGCCACCCCTATACGCAGGGGCTGTTCCGCTCCATCCCGCTGCCCGGCGCCGACAAGAACTCGCGCCCGCTGATCGCCATCCCCGGCCAGCTGCCGCTGCCGCACGAGCGACCGAGAGGCTGCAATTTCGGTCCGCGCTGCCAGCATTTCATCGAGGGCCTGTGCGATGCGCGCGAGATCCCGATGTATCCGGTCAAGGGGCATCCGGACCATCTGTCCCGCTGCGTGCGCTTCGACGACATCGACTGGCGCGCGCTCCCCGAGGGCATCGTGCAGAACGAGCCCGTCTCGCCCGGTCCGACGGTGCTCAGGATCGAGGACCTGAAGAAGTACTACCGCGTCGCGGCCAACGAGATCTTCGGCGGAGGCGAGGCGCGCACGGTCAAGGCGAACGAATCCATCTCCTTCGAGGCGCGCGAATCCGAGACCGTCGCGATCGTGGGCGAATCCGGCTGCGGAAAATCCACGCTCGCCAAGGTGCTGCTCGGCCTCGAGACCGCGACTTCGGGCACGATCCGCCTCGGCAATGCCGAGATCCAGAACACGCCGATCGAGGAACGCGACGTCGACACCATCTCGTCGATCCAGATGGTGTTCCAGAACCCGTTCGACACGCTGAACCCCAGTCACTCGGTGGGTTCGCAGATCATCCGCACGCTGGAGAAGTTCAAGGTCGGCAAGACCCAGTCGGAGCGGCAGGGACGCATGCTGGAACTGCTCGACCTGGTGAAGCTGCCGCGCGCCTTCGCCACCCGCATGCCGCGCCAGCTCTCCGGCGGGCAGAAGCAGCGCATCGGCGTCGCGCGCGCCTTCGCCGGCAATGCCCGCGTGGTCGTGGCCGACGAGCCGGTCTCCGCCCTCGACGTCTCGGTCCAGGCTGCTGTAACGGAACTCCTGATGGACGTGCAGCGGCGTAACCGCACGACCATGCTGTTCATCAGCCACGACCTCTCCGTCGTGCGCTATCTCGCCGACCGTGTGGTGGTGATGTATCTCGGCTACATCGTCGAGCAGGGCACGACGGACCAGATCTTCGCGCCGCCCTATCACCCCTATACCGAGGCGCTGCTTTCGGCGATCCCGATCGCCGATACGAGCGTGGTCAAGAAGCACATCGTGCTCGAAGGTGACATCCCGTCGGCCATGAACCCGCCGAGCGGCTGTCCCTTCCAGACGCGCTGCCGCTGGAAATCGCGCGTTCCCGACAATCTGTGCGAGACGCAGGTGCCGCCCTTCCGCGAGCTCGGCAACGGCCATCGCAGCCTGTGCTGGCTCGACGAAGAGGAACTGGCCTCGATGGAGCCGGTCATCACGCTTGGCCGCAAGGACGAGGCGGCGGAGCCTGCCCCGGGCGCAGCGCCGCAGAAGCCGACGCGCTCCGCTCCGGCCGCCGCGGAACAGGCGGCCGCACCCGCCAGGAAGGCGAGGGCGCTGCCGCGCGCCAGTTCGCTCGACGACGATGGGACGCACGCCGAGGAGCCGGTGGCGCGGTCGCGCGAGTCCGGCGCCCGCTCCGCGATACCCGGCGAATCCTCGCCCAAGCGGCGCGGCCGGGAAGTCGGCTCAGGCCGCCAGGCCGTCGACCCCAATGTCATCCCCGGCGAGGCCGAACCGAAGGCGAAACCCGCCGGGAAACCCGCCGCCGCCGAGGAAGAGCCGATCCATCCCTATGCGGAAGCCTCCCCCGCGGTCGGCGTGACCGCCGAAGACGAAAACCGCCCCGCCGGCACGAAGCGCCCCGACCGGCCGGACGACCTGAAGATGATCGCCGGCGTCGGCCCCAAGATCGAGGCGACGCTCAACGGTCTCGGCATCTACACCTACGCGCAGATCGCCGCCTGGACGAAGGCAGAACGCCAGTGGGTCGACGGCTTCCTGAAGTTCCGCGGCCGCATCGACCGCGACGAATGGGTCAGGCAAGCCGAAGCGCTCGCCAAGGGCGGCGTGGAGGAATACGTGCGGGTGTTCGGCAGGAAGCCGCGGTAGGGTCGACCGGCTTCTCCGGGGCCGAAGTCCGGATCGATCGGGGACGGTCTTCCGGGCC
Organism: Aquibium pacificum; assembly: GCF_040839445.1. Taxonomy (NCBI): domain Bacteria; kingdom Pseudomonadati; phylum Pseudomonadota; class Alphaproteobacteria; order Hyphomicrobiales; family Phyllobacteriaceae; genus Aquibium; species Aquibium pacificum. The sequence continues at coordinate 836,331 of NZ_JBDPGJ010000001.1, forward strand.
GGTGGCGCAGCGGCTATGCTGGCCGCCGCCTGCACGAGAGCTTGCCGCCACATGCCGCTGAAGATCGTCCGCCGTCTGATACCGGACTGGGGCACCACCTATGGCCCCCCGGGCGACGGTCCCTTCCCGGCGGTCATGATCCTCCACGGCTCCGAAGGTGCATGGTCCGGGTGGAGCCATCGCAACGCGGCCATCCTTGCCGCGCACGGTTTCCTCGCCTTTCCCTTCGGATATTCCAGCGGCGGCAACGCCTGGAATGCCGGCAGCATCGTCGACGTGCCGCTCGACCGGACGGTCGAGGCGCTCGCCGCGCTGCGGGCGTACCGCTTCGCAGGCCCGAAAACCGGCATCTACGGCGTTTCGCGAGGCGCCGAACATGTGCTGCTTCTCGTCTCTCTCATGCTTCGCGACGGTGTTGAGGGCGTGCCGGAGGCACTCGCGGCCCACAGTCCGCCGGATGTCGTCTGCGGAGCCTTCGACGCGCGCAGATGGCGCGATGCGGGCGACCCCGGCTGGCAATCGTGGGATCCCGGCCACCGCGCCTGGTCCTGGCGAGGCTCCACGGAGGGATTGCTTCCCACGACGCCGATCGCGATCGAGGCCTACGAAGGTCCGCTGTTCCTGAGCCACGGAACCGCCGACCGCGTCTGGTCCGTCGACATGACGCGGCGGCTCGCCGAGCGGCTTCATCGTCACGGCAGGACGCCGGAGATTCACTATTACGAAGGGCAGGACCACATTCCCGGAAGCGCGGCCGAGAACGAGCATCACGAACACCTGATCGCGTTTCTCGAACGCAATCTGGCGCCCTGAAGGTAGGCGCGGCAACGCCGGCCTCCCGTCTGGAAAGGGCCGGCGTCCTTGTCGTGCGACGCGGCTCAGAACACCGTCGCGGTCGAAAGCCCCAGCGCCGTTGCGCCGGCATAGACCGCCTGCGGCCCGGCCTGGAGCGGGTGGAAGCGCGCGCCCTGGATGTCGCGGAAGCGGCGTTCCAGGCCGTTGGCGCGGTAGAAGGACGCGCCGCCGGCAAGCTCCATCGCCAGTTCGACGGCGGCGATCGCGTGCCGGGCGACCAGCGTGCGGCCGATCATCACCTCGTTGACCGTGTCCGCCGACGGCGCGTTGCGGGCGACAACGTCGAGCATCCAGCGGTGCGCGATCTGGGCGGCGCGCAGTTCGGTGTCCATGCGGCCGGCGAGCGAAAGGTCCGGCTGCGGCTTGCGCTTGGCGATGTCGATTGCGATGTCGCGGGCGCTTTCGGCCACGCCGAGATAGACGGCATAGATCAGCGGGAAGGCGATCGTGGCAATGATCTGGAACACCGGATGCCATTCGCCCGCCTTGCGCGAGAAGGCGACGCCGGCGTCCGGTATGAGCAGGTTCTCGATCACGACGTCGTTGGAGGCGGTGCCGCGCATGCCCATCGTACGCCAGGTGTCCTCGATGCGCACTTCCGGCGCCTTCATCGGCACGCCGAAGTGGATGACGGAACGGCTTCCGTCTTCGGCTTCGTGGATTGCGCCGGTCATCAGGATGTTGCCCGCCTCAGCGCCGGAGGTGAACACTTTTCGAGCGGTCACCCGATAGCCGCCCTCGACCTTCTCGGCCTTGCCGGAACCGCCGATCCAGTCCGAGCCACCGGAGGAGAGCAGGATGATCCGCTCGGCCGCGATGCGCTTCAGGAGCGGTTCGGCGGCGGCGACCTTCTGGTGACGCCAGCGCCATGCGGGGATGGCCACCTGGTGCGTGTGCATGGAGAAGGCCAGCGCGGTAGAGCCGCAGGCGCGGCCCAGAATGCGCAGCATTTCGGCGAGTTCAGGCACCTCGGCCCCGCCGCCGCCGAGTTCGGCCGGAACGCCGGCCTCGACGAGACCGGCTTCCTTCAGGAGCGCGTAGTTCTCCGCCACGAAACGGTCGTTCCGGTCGATGTCGGCGGATCGTCCGGCGAGCGCCGGGGCAAGGGTGGTGGCGATTTCGACGACATCCGGCGCGGCTTCGCTTCCGCTGCCGGACGGCAGGCTAGCGAGGGTCTTCAAGGCGGGCTGGGCAGACATAGCGATCTCCTGTGCTTGGTTCGATATCCCACGGTCTCACCAACGGCGTCGTCATTCCAGTTCAGGAACTGTACCGCAGTCGTATCCGGCGCGCGGATTTTGGAGTAGGATGGCTGCGAGCAGGCAAGGGAGGCACGATGCAGGAGCGTGGCGGCTACGGACAGTTCTGTCCGGTCTCGATGGCTTCGGAAATACTTTGTAGCCGCTGGACCACGCTGGTGGTGCGCGAACTGCTCTGCGGCAGCACGCGCTTCAACGATTTGCGGCGGGGCGTGCCGAAGATGTCGCCGGCGTTGCTGTCCAAACGGCTCAAGGAACTGCAGCGATCCGGCATCGTCGTCGTCAGGCGCCGCGCGAACGGGTCCGTCGACTATCACCTCTCGGAAGCGGGCGAGGACCTGCGGCCCCTGATCATGGGGCTCGGCAACTGGGCCCAGCGCTGGATGGAATCGCGGCTGTCGCTGAAGAACCTCGATCCGTCGCTGCTCATGTGGGACATGCGCCGCCACGTCGTCGTGAAGCTCTTGCCGGAGAGGCGTTGCACGATACAGTTTCTGTACTCGGAACTTCCCGCCCCGCAGAAGAGCTGGTGGCTGGTGGTGGAGGGGGGAGCAGCGGACCTGTGCAGCTTCGACCCGGGCCACGAGCTCGACCTCCTCGTCAGGAGTTCACTGCGAACGATGACGGCGATCTGGATGGGTCTTTCCACTATCCGGAAGGAAGCCGACAGCGGCGAACTGGAGATCGAGGGCGACGCGTCGTTGGCCAGTTCCATGCAGCAATGGCTCGGCCTCAGCCCCTTCGCGCACGAGCCGAGACGCGTGCAGTAGAACGGTAGATGCCAAAGCATCGCCGCGCCCCCATCGTTCGTCGGGCCGGTGCATTTCCCGCGTGGGAATAAGTTCTGCCCCGGAAGCATGGGGGCTGGAGCCGTTACATGCCCTTTTTTCTTCGGATTGTTCATCCTGCGCATTTTGCTGCTCGCTTCCGAGTAAGTACCTTCAGTTTCACCGGATCATCCTATGTCCTCCCTTATCGACTGACAGTTGAATAGTCTTTCTCGATACGCTATCAAAGTTGGGTTTCAACGGTTCCAGGGGGGAGACGGTTTTGCGCCAGATGATCAAGTTCCTAGCCATTTCAGGCTTGATGTTCGCGGCCTCCGGCGTAGCGGACGCAAAACATCAGATCACCAAGAACGTAAAAAGTGGTGAGACTACTTATGTTTCAGATAATTTCAACTGCAAGGGCGGAGCCGTTTCTGCCACGATCTCAACGCCACCTACCAACGGCACAGCAAAGGTTGTCGTCGTTACCGAAGCCGTGAGTGCGAAGAAGCTGAAGATGACGAACTTTCCTTCGTGCGAAGGGAAGGTGATGAAAATATACTATATTCAATATACCTCCAAGAAAGGGTATAGAGGTTCCGATAAAATTGGTGTAACATGGAGCGGGACAAAACGACAGTATTTCTATAGCGTAAACGTGAAATAGAAGAATTATTACTGGATGCGATAGAGCTTGTAAGGATATTTTTATGGAATATTCTACAAAATTTCTTGCAATGATTGCCTTTCTTTCAGTATTGACGACGATTTCAGAGCCTGCTTTCGCCAATTTCACGTGTTCGGTGCAGTGCACGAATGCGTCGGGAGCGCCAGCAGGTAAGAAAACGACGTCGAGCGTTCAGCAACCTCAGCAGTGCGAACCGTTTATAAAGAAAGAGGCAAAGAAATGTCCTGGTGGCAACGCCAACGGGGATGCCGGCGGGTACGCCACGATCAAGATTCGCGACGGGAAGCCTGTGAGGTAGACTTCCTCCGACGGGGAAACCACAGGCCTCCCTACTCCGCCAGCGGGCCAGTCAGTTCCGCCTTGCTGCTCGCCTTGTCGAAGATGCAGATCGAGCGCTCCGAGCCCCAGTTGGCGGTCACTGTGACGACCGCCGCGCCGTAGCTTTCGGAACCGAACGGAACCACGTTCACGTCGACGGTGTCGACATTGCCCTGAACGAGTGCGCGGCAGGTGTCCTCGACCTCCTGATGGAATTCCGCCCAGGCGTCGTCGCTGGAAGCGAAAGCGGGCGCCGACGCGAATATCTGGCATGAGACGAGGAGAAGAAGAGCGATCAGGCTGCGTACGGGCGGCTCCATTGTAAATGCAGCATCGCTAATGTCAGACGGATGGCGCCGGGGCAATGATGTCGATGCGCTAACGGAACTTATTGCCGTCCCATTTGATCGGAACTTCATCGCCGCCATGGCTGGACAGGTAGATATCGGGGGGATTTTCGTCGGAGAGCCTGAGACTTCCGCTCATCGTTTCCAATTCCAGATGAAGCAGGCTGCCCTTGCGAACGTAGATCAGAACGTCACAGAGCTGCATGCCGCAGAAACCGCTCTGCGACGAGCCGCACCAGATTCCGCGGTGGTTGATGATCAGGTCGTCCCTGCCATCGCCCGTGATGTCGCGTTCGATAGCGCTCTCCGGCCGGATCGTGCCGGGGCCCTCGCATGCTTTGGAAACCTCCTGGTCGATGAGATATTTCGCCGCCTTGGACTGCGCCAGCGCCGGTGCCGATAGACCGAATACTACTAGAACACACAGGAAAAATCGCATGGCAATGAATCTCCCTTATGAAGACCCGCACCTCAGGGCGCCGGACATCGATTGTACAGGCTGCCGTTGATCCTGGCCCGGTTCCTTGAAAGGATTTCGACCACGTCCGTCGTGTAGGCGATTTCCTCTTCCCCCATCCCGACGTCGCATCGTTGTTCGAAGGTGTACTTGTTGCCGCCCTTCTTCATCGACAGGATCGTACAGGACGTCTCGAAGCTCGTGACCCCCGTCCGATCGATGGACCACCTATCGTCCGAAATCTGACCGCAAGGCGTGTGGTCTGCTTGCCAGTCTCCGTAGATTTCAGAGTGGCCGGCTGCGTGGCCCTCGGCTAAGAAAAGGATTGTGAAAGCGCTGAAAAGACACGTCCGATATGGTGAAATAACCTCCATCATATTCTTTGTTCCTTGAGTCATCGTATCGAGCAAAATACTTCCTGCTATTTCTCAACTAAGTCAAAAATCAAGGCATTTTATGAAAGCACCAGCGATAGGATGACGTCCCATATGGAAACGTCACTGTCATGTTTTTTACACCATTGATCTTGACCGTCCAGATTTCCTGTCCGCTCGGTTCACCTTGTACGTTCATGTCAAGCGTGACACGATAAGATCCATTCGATTTCTTCACTCTCACGATCGTACCGATCACTTTCGAACTGTTCAGTTCATCCCCAGAATACGATAGAGCCGTCGCATTGCTGACGTCCGAGCATCCAACGCTGCTCTCGACGAATATGCCATGACTGAGAGGCAAAGGATCTGCGGCGACCGCAATACTGGATAGAAACATGATGAACAGGCCAGTAATATTGACCAATCGGGTCGAGCGCATTCCGGTCCAGTCCTGATGAAGCACGATTATAATAGACGAATTCAATTCGAGTTGCACTTATTTATTGGGAGCAATGAAAAGTTGCAATCAGAGCATGACTTGCTTCCGGATGGGTCATTCGAAATGGTGTTGCCGGGGCTGGTTCACCATATGGAAGGGCTAGCCAGGCAGGCCCGCCTTCAGCATGTCCTGGAGCAAAAGGTCGCGATCTTCCGCCCGCTCCAGCAGGACCATCTGGTCCACGAACGTCCGGGCTGAGAAGTCCAGCAGCGCCGCCAATACGGTGCGCGCCTCCGCCGCCGCCTCCTCTGCCAGTCCGAGCCGGGCGCAGCAGGCGGCGAGCCGGTACGACCAGCCGCCCATGCGCGGCGCCATCCTGAATTCCCGCAGCGCCTCGCCGGTATTCCCGAGATGGTAGAGAACCGTCCCGCGCTGGACGTGGTACCAGGGCGGGTGAAGAGGGTTGAGACGAACGGCCCTGTCGATCCATTCTAGGCCTTCCGCATGCTGTCCGCGCATGGAGAGGAGGAAGCCTAGGGAAATCGCGCAGTCCGCATCGTTTGGATTGAGCTCCACCGACTGCCGGGCATGGCGTTCGCCGATGGCAAACGATCGCGTGTAGAGCGAAAGATGACCGAGGATGCGGTGACAGGTTCCATCCTGCGGATCGAGTTCAACGCCCCGACGAGCCGTTTCGCATGCCGAGGTCTTCGCCTGCGTGGATGCCCTTCCGTACCCCTCCACGGCCAGTTCCGTCAGAGCCAGGTAGGAATGCGCCTGGGCAAAGCGCGGATCGCGCTCCGCCGCCTGCCGGAAGAGGTCGCGCACGCGTGAATTGGCGTCCGCCTCGTAGCCGCGGAACGTCGCCTTTCGCTTCTGAAGCAGGTCGTAGGCCGCCAGGCTCGCCGTCGGCCGCCGCACCGCCTGCTCCAGCCGTGCCGCCTCGATGCGCCCGACGAGCGTCGCCACGATCCGGGTGGCGACCTCGTCCTGAACCTCGAACGCCTCGGTCAGGCTGCGGTCGAACCGGTCCGCCCAGACATGTGCGCCGCCCGCGGCTTCGATCAATTGCGCGGTGATGCGCAGCCGGTCTCCGGAGCGCCGGACGCTGCCTTCGAGCAGATAGGAGACTCCTAGCCTCCGGCCGATCTCGGGCAATGCCACGGATTGGCCGTGGAAGGCGAAGGACGAATTCCGTGCGATGACGAAAAGAGAGCGGAATCGCGCGAGGCCCGTGATGATGTCCTCCGCCATTCCGTCGCAGAAGAACACGTCGTCCGCCTCGCGGCTCATGTTGTGGAAGCGCAGCACGGCAATCGACGGCCTGTCCGGCAGGGGTGGCGCGGCGCTGTCGGCCGAGCCCGGCGAAGGCCAGAAGAAGACGCGGACCGGTTGCCTTATGTTCTTGAGGTGCTGGTCGCCGCCGTCCAGCCAGACGAGATCGAGCTTGCCTGCCACATCTTCGTGGACGCGGCCGGAGATCGCGATGCCGCCGGCCGGCGCCAGCGCCTGCAGCCGCGCCGCGACGTTGATGCCGTCGCCGTAGATCTCGCCACCTTCGGCGACGATCTCGCCCTGGCTGATGCCGATCCGGAACCGCAGCTGCCGCGCGGCGGCCTGGCCGGCGTTGGCGTGGCGGAGAGCCTCCTGCATGGCGGTCGCGGCGCGCACCGCGGCCATGACGCTGCCGAACTCCGCCAGGATGCTGTCGCCGGCCGTGTTGATGACTGTACCGCCGCCTTCGGCGACGATGCGGAAGAAGGCGGCCCGGTTCTCCTTGAGCGCCCGTACCGTCCCTTCCTCGTCCTCGCCGATGAGGCGGCTGTAGCCTTCCACGTCGGCGGCGAGGATGGCTGCGAGGCGACGCTGCATGGCGGGCGCGGTTCCGTGAGCGGAGGATCGGTACATCCTAACGGCTCGCGTCCTCCTTGTCAGCGCGTTCCCTCTGCGGACCAGCGGGCGGCAGTTCCGGGGCAGGGGAGCGGTGTCGCTCCCCTGCCTGGTCTGCTCAGGCAAGTGCATCCGGCATGGTGGAGGGACGCACCACGACTTTCGATCCGTCCCGCACGCGGTCGTGCAGGTCGATTATGTCGTGATTGAGCAGCCGGATGCAACCGGAGGAGACGGCCCTGCCGATCGAGTTCGCCTCCGGGTTGCCGTGGATGCGGTAGAGCGTGTCTTGGCCGTTCTGGAAGAGGTAGAGCGCGCGCGCACCGAGCGGGTTCTTCAGGCCGGGGTCCATGCCGCCGGCGGCGACCGAGTAGGGAGCGAGTTCGGGCTGGCGCGCCACCATGTCGTCCGGCGCCTTCCAGCGGGGCCACTTGCGTCTGTACTGGACGACCGCATCGCCTGCCCAGGAGAAGCCCTGCCGGCCGACGCCGATGCCGTAGCGCATCGCGCTTCCATCCCCTTCGACCAGATGAAGATAGAAGGCGTTCGGGTCGACGATGATCGTTCCGGCGGCGTGATCGGGAAAGGGATTTGCCACGCGCCGGCGCCAGTAGCGCTGCGGCACGACGCCCGGCGGCACCGCGGGAACCGGGAACGGTTCGTCGGGGATGGGGCCATAGAAGGCGGGGATATCGGGCGCCGGCGGCGGCGCGGCGACCGCGGCGGCGGAATTGATGGAGGGTCGGCTGCCCATGCTGGTGCAGCCCGACAAAGCGGCCATCGAGGCCGCGCCCAGGAGTGAGCGGCGGGTGATCATCGGATATTTCCTTGTTGGTCGATCGGTGTTCGGCGCCAGGCGCCGCGGATGGCGATCAACCGAACCGGGGAGGACCGACAAGACAGGGGGGCGTCAGGCCCGCCAACGGGCAGCCGGCATCGTCGAAGACGGGAGGACAGGCCGGACCGTCGTTGGCGCAGGGAGCCACCGGCAGGCCGATGTCCGGCCCGCAGGACGAAAATCCGGAAGGACCACGCTGGCAGCGCTTCTGGGCTGCCACGGTCATCGCGGCGCCACTCTCTCCGGGCGCCGACAGCACCGCCGAGCGCTCGACCGGCAGCGTCTGTGCCGCCGCAATCGGACGGGCGGCCGCAGAGAGGCTGGCGGGCATGAGCGCAACGACGAGGAGTGCAATGAGAATGCGGCGGAACATCTCTCTCGGTCTACGCGGAATTGAGGAGATATTAAGTCCTCCGAAGGAGGGCCCTCCTGCATCACGCGACCGCGCAAGGCAGGGACGTTCGAGTGACCGGTCCCGGTCCATGCATCCCGGGTGCGCGATCGTCTTCCCGGTTGTTGGCGCGGCTCGACTACGAGGTGATCGGATCGCTCTTGGTGCCGTGGCAGCCGGATCCGCCCGAACCGCCACTGTCCGGTGGCGGACAGTCGCTGCCGCTGCATTCCTGAGCCACCGCACCGGGCGCCAGGGTCGCGGCCAGCGGTGTCGCGAGGCCGATTGCCAGAAGGAACGCCGTCAAGAACCGCATCGCCAAATCTCCGTTCGGGGCTGTCAGCCTAGCCGAAGCCGCGACCGCCGGGTATCGTCAATCGTCTTATGCCGATCACATCCGCTTGTCCCGCGGTTGCCTACGACCCGCACTTCTGCATCTGGGCGGCGTAGTTCCGGGCCATCTGGTCCGTGTCGCGGGCATAGCGCTTGACGCTGGTGTTGCTGCGCCACGAGCCGTTCTTGTAGCCGCCCCAGCCGAAATAATAGGCGAGATAGAGGTTGTAGGTGTCGTTCTTCGCCACGCCCAGAGTGTCGGCGGTCTTGGAATGGTACCAGCCGACGAAGTCGACCGCGTCGGAAAAGCTCGACCTGCGCGCGGTGACGTTGCCGCTTTCGCGACGATATTGCGACCACGTGCCGTCCAGCGCCTGCGAATAGCCGTAAGCGCTCGACTGGCGCTTCCAGGGGATGAAGCCGAAGAGTTTTTTCCTCGGCGGGCGGGCATGCTGTTTGAAGCCGGACTCCTTGCGCAGCGTCGCCATCAGCACCGGGACCGGCACGCCGTACTTGCGCTCGGCGCTCCTCGCCTCGCGGTGCCAGTTGTTCAGCCAGCCGTCGCGCTGGTCGAAGACCGAGCAGATATTGTTGATGTGGCTCGGCGGCGTGGCGCAGCCGGCCACGGAAGCCACCACCGCGATCGCTACAACTCGATTAAAAACGGACGCATACATTGCCTTACGACTAGCGCGAAATGCTGAAGGGAATCTTGCGGGCGGCGTTAACCTCGCCTTTGTCGCCCTGCCACGAACACGTCGAAACGTGTCGTTTCTTCGACATCGAGCATCGAGAGGGCGACAACAACGGCCGTGAGCGCCGTTTTCCCGATAGTCTTGCCGGCTCGATGAGGTTTTCATGACACCATGATCGCCGACCCTCGCCGCCGGCGCTCCGCCGACCGATCAGCCGCCAGAGGCGAAAGCCGCATCCCGCAGCTGGGCCAGCGCAGCGTACGCAATCCCTACCCGCCGATGCGGCTGCTCTCGGACGACCAGATCGAGGCGATCCACGAGGCTTCGCTGCACATCCTGGAGAACTTTGGCATCGAGTTGATGAGCCCGCGCGGGCTCGATCTCTTCGCTCGGGCAGGCGCCAAGGTCGACCGGACGAGTCAGACCGTGTGGCTCGATCGCGGTTTCGTAGCCGAGGCGCTGAAGACTACGCCGGAGTCCTTCGCGCTGACGCCGCGCAATGCGCAGAACCGGGTGGAGATCGGCGGCGACCGGATCAACTTCACGCTGGTCGCGGGGCCCCCGAACGTCCACGACATGGAGCGCGGCCGCCGTTCCGGAAACATGCGCGACTATGGCGATCTGGTGAGCCTGGCGCAGCACTTCGACTGCATCACCATGCTCGGCAACCAGGTCTGCGCGCCGGTCGAACTGCCGGCCAACAGCCGCCACCTCGACACCTATCGCGCCAACCTGACGCTGACGGACAAGAGTTTTCACGTCTCGGCGATCGGCCGGGGCAGGGCGCTCGACGGCGTCCGCATGATGGCCATCGCGCGCGGCTTCACGCTCGAGGAAATGGCGGCCGACCCTTCGCTCACCACCATCATCTCGGTCAACTCGCCGCGCCGCTTCGATGGCGAGATGGCCGAGGGCATGATGACGATGAGCGAGCACGGGCAGGCTGTCTGCGTCACGCCCTTCACGCTGATGGGCGCCATGAGCCCGGTGACGCTCGCCGGCGCGCTGGCGCAGCAGAACGCCGAGGCGCTGTTCGGCATCGTGCTGACGCAGCTCGCGCGGCCCGGCGCGCCGGTGATCTACGGCGCCTTCACCTCCAACGTCGACATGCGCTCGGGCGCGCCGGCCTTCGGCACGCCGGAGAACACGAAGGCCAACATCGCCTCGGGACAGCTCGCACGCCGCTACGCCTTGCCGTACCGGACCACGCCGGGTTCGGCCTCCAATGCCGCCGATGCTCAAGGGGCATGGGAGACGATGATGGCGCTGTGGGGCGCCGTGCTCGGGCACGGCAACCTCGTCTACCACGCCGCCGGCTGGCAGGAGGGTGGGCTCACGGCCTCGTTCGAGAAGTTCGTCATGGACGTCGAGATGATCCAGCACATGATCGCGTTCCTGACGCCCATCGCGGTGGACGAGGGGGAACTGGCGCTCGACGCGCTCGGCCGCGTACCGACGGGTGGCCACTTCTTCGGCGACCCGCACACGCTGGAGCGCTATTCGACCGCCTTCTACCAGCCGATCCTGTCCAACTGGCAGAATTTTGAAGCATGGCAGGAAGCAGGCGCCCTTGATGCCACCCAGCGTGCCACGGGGATCTGGAAGAAGGCGCTGACCGAATACCGGCAGCCGCCGATGGACCCGGCGGTGCGCGAGGAACTCGATGCGTATGTCGAGCGGCGGAAGGAAGAGATCGGGGCGGGAGAGCCGTAAGGCACGCGCGAATGGCGGCTATGGTGAGGAGCCGTCGGAAATCACGCGTGTCCGGCCGATCTCCTCAGCTCTTCCTCGGCTCGAACAACTCCACGGGATTCCCGGACGGGTCCTCGAGAATCACCTGTTGTCCGCCTTGCCCTTGAACGACCTCGCCTCGAAACGAAGCTCCCGCCGCCCGGCAATCGGCGACCATTCGATCAAGATCGTCCGTCTCGATCTGAAAACGGTTCCATCCCCCTGGCACCGGTTGGCCGCCCGCGGTGCCCGCCCCGCCGAAACCGGACTGGTTGATGAGCAGACGCAGACCGTCGCGTGAAAGCGCGGCAAAACCAGGCGCCGGGTTCATGTCGAGGTTGAAGCCGAGACGATCCCGATAAAACGCGATGCTCGCACCGACATCGGCGACGATGTATCGAACGACAACCATGCTTTCCTCCCGATGGACGTTGGCTTCCTCAACGGTACGAATCGACGTCCGCTTCTCACAGCACTCCTCACTCCGCGTCCGGCTGTCTCCCAGGCGCGGCCTCCACAAAGGCAGGGATCTCCATGCAGGCCTCGTAAATCCGGCCGATCGTCGGATAGCGGCTCATGTCGACGCCGAAGCGGCCGTTGTTGGCGACCTGCGCCACGAGGCAGAGATCGGCCAGCGTGACGCTGTCGCCATGAGAGTAGCGGCCGGCCTTGCCGTCGGAAGTCAGAATCGCTTCAAGCGGTTCGAAGGTTGCGTCCACCCAGTGCCTGAACCATTCGGCGACCGCCGCGTCGTCGGCGCCGAAGCGGCTGCGCAGCATGTTGAGGACGCGCAGATTGTTCACCGGATGGATGTCGCAGCCGATCATCTGCGAGATCATGCGCACGCGGGCGCGTCCGTGTGGATCGGCCGGCAGGAGCGGCGGTTCGGGATGGACCTCGTCCAGATACTCGCAGATCGCCAGCGACTGCGACAGCATCGTTCCGTCCTCCAGCACCAGCGCGGGGACGAGTCCCTGCGGATTGACGGCCAGGAATTCCGGCGCGCGCTGGCCGCCATGGCGCAGGTGGTGGGCGACGTAGGCGTAGTCCAGCCCCTTTAGTTTCAGCGCTATGCGGACTCGGTAGGACGTCGAGGAACGGAAATAGTTGTGAAGGACAAGTCCGGACATTTCGACCTCCCGAATGCTGTCGCGGCAGGTTTAGAGAAGCGCGTAGCGAGCGTCCAGTGCCGATCAGCATAAACATGATACTTTTGCTCATGATAAGAAGGACTTAGCTGCCGACCGCAAAAATTGACCAATTGATAAAAAACGGAATCTGCGTTAGCGTCCCTGCAAACGAGAACGGGGAACTGGCATGGCAGAAGGCCTTTTCAAGGAAGGGATCGTCCCGGGCAGGCTCGAGGCCGCGCAGTATGCGGACAATTTTTCCGACCTTCATCCCCCGTTCGACCGGCACGAAGCGCTGGTCGAATCCGACCGGTGCTATTTCTGCTACGACGCGCCCTGCATGCAGGCCTGCCCGACCTCGATCGACATCCCTCTCTTCATCCGCGAGATCTCGACCGGCAATCCGCTGGGCGCGGCAAAGACGATCTTCGAACAGAACATCTTCGGCGGCATGTGCGCCCGCGTCTGCCCTACCGAGACGCTGTGCGAGGAGGTCTGCGTGCGCGAGATCGCCGAAGGCAAGCCGGTCAAGATCGGCATGCTGCAGCGCTATGCGACTGACGCGGCGATGGCGCAGGACAAGCAGTTCTTCCCGCGCGCGGCACCCACCGGCAGGAAGATCGCCGTGGTCGGCGCCGGCCCGGCCGGGCTTGCCTGCGCGCACCGCCTCGCCGTGAAGGGGCACGACGTCACCGTGCTGGAGGCGAAGCCGAAATCCGGCGGTCTCAACGAATATGGCATCGCCGCATACAAGACCGTCGAGGGCTTCGCGCAGGACGAAGTCGACTACATCCTCGCGGTCGGCGGCATCACGATCGAGAACGGCAAGGCGCTGGGGCGCGATTTCTCGCTCGCTGAACTCGCCGCCACCTACGACGCGGTGTTCCTGGGCATGGGACTAGCCGGCGTGAACGCGCTCGGAGGCGAGGGCGAAGAAGCGGAGGGCGTGCGCGACGCCGTCGACTTCATCGCCGAACTGCGCCAGGCAAGCGACCTTTCGTCTCTCCCGGTCGGCCGGCGCGTCGTGGTTCTGGGCGGCGGAATGACGGCGATCGACGCCGCCGTGCAGGCGAGGCTGCTCGGGGCGGAAGAAGTGACCATCTGCTACCGCCGCGGCAAGGAGCACATGAATGCCTCCGTCTACGAGCAGGATCTCGCCGCCGCCAACGGCGTGACGATCCGGCACTGGCTGCAGCCGAAGCGCATCGTCGGCGTCAACGGTAACACGGTCGGCATCGAACTCGAATACACGGCGATCAAGGACGGAAAGCTGGCCGGCACCGGCGAGACGATCACGCTCGCGGCCGACCAGGTGTTCAAGGCGATCGGCCAGAGTTTCGACGCAGAGCCCCTCAATGGCAGCGGCAACGCTATCGCGCTGGAACGCGGCCGCATCAAGGTCGACGCGGAAGGCCGCACGTCGATGGCCAAGGTCTGGGCCGGCGGCGACTGCGTGGTCGATGCGCGCGAGGATTTGACTGTCGCGGCCGTGGCGGCGGGGAGGGATGCGGCGGAGAGCATTCATCGCACACTCACCTCTAACGGGAGAGCATGAGCATGGCAGACCTTTCCAGCAACTTCGTCGGCATCAAGTCGCCCAATCCCTTCTGGCTGGCCTCGGCGCCGCCGACCGACAAGGCCTACAATGTCGAGCGCGCCTTCAAGGCGGGCTGGGGCGGGGTGGTGTGGAAGACGCTGGGCGAGGAGGGGCCGCCCGTGGTCAACGTCAACGGCCCGCGCTACGGCGCGATCTGGGGCGCTGACCGGCGGCTACTGGGCCTGAATAATATCGAGCTCATCACCGATCGCGATCTCTACGTGAATCTCCGCGAGATCAAGCAGGTCAAGAAGAACTGGCCGGACCGGGCGCTCGTGGTCTCGCTCATGGTCCCCTGCGAGGAACAAGCCTGGAAGGCGATCCTGCCGCTGGTCGAGGAGACCGGGGCAGACGGTATCGAGTTGAACTTCGGCTGCCCGCACGGCATGAGCGAGCGCGGCATGGGTTCGGCGGTCGGCCAGGTGCCCGAATATGTCGAGATGGTCGTGCGCTGGTGCAAGGCCTTCACCCGCATGCCGGTGATCACCAAGCTCACCCCCAACATCTCCGACATCCGCAAACCGGCGCGCGCAGCACATGCCGGCGGAACGGACGCGGTGTCGCTAATCAACACGATCAACTCCATCACCGGCGTCAATCTCGACACCTTCTCGCCCGAGCCGATGATCGACGGCAAGGGCACGCATGGCGGCTATTGCGGCCCGGCGGTGAAGCCGATCGCCATGAACATGGTGGCCGAAATCGCGCGCGATCCCGAGACCGCAGGCCTGCCGATCTCGGCCATCGGCGGCATCACCACATGGCGCGACGCGGCCGAGTTCATGGCGCTCGGCGCCGGCAACGCGCAGGTCTGCACGGCGGCCATGACCTACGGCTTCAAGATCGTGCAGGAGATGATCGCGGGGCTGGAGAACTGGATGGACGAGAAGGGCCACCGGACGCTCGCCGACTTTGTCGGCCGCGCCACGCCCAACGTCACCGACTGGCAGTACCTGAACCTCAACTACGTCACCAAGGCGCGCATCAACCAGGATCTATGCATCAAGTGCGGCCGCTGCCACATCGCCTGCGAGGACACCTCGCACCAGGCGATCACGGCGATGGTCGACGGCAAGCGCCACTTCGAGGTGATGGACGACGAGTGCGTGGGCTGCAACCTTTGCGTCAACGTCTGCCCGGTCGAGAACTGCATCACCATGGAGCCGCTGGCCGCCGGCGCGATCGACCAGCGCACGGGCGAGCCCGTGAAGCCCGTCTACGCCAACTGGACCACGCACCCGAACAATCCGGCGACGCGGGTGGCGGCGGAATAGCCGGCCGGTCAGGCGTTCCGGATCTCAGCGCCTCCTGATCGAGGCGCCGCGACCTAGTCCCACGACTTGAGCGCCCGCAAAGTCGGCGTCTTCTTGAACATGTGCGCGTCCATGCGCGCCAGCATGCCGTCGAGCAGCGAGACCGCCTCGCCGACGGAAGGCCCCTTGTTGAGCATGACGCATTCGGCGCGTGCCGCCATGGCGGCGTCGGTCATCTCACCGCGCGAGGGAATGCCTTTCTTCACGAGATCCTCCAGCACCTGGGTCGCCCAGATGGTGGGCACCGAGGCGGCCTCGCAGATCCAGAGGATCTCCTCCTGCATCTCGGCCAGCCGCTCGAATCCTATCTCGGCGGCGAGGTCGCCGCGCGCGATCATGACGCCGAAGGGCCGTCCGCTCGCCGCCACCCGGGCAATGAGCGCGGGCAGGTTCTTCACAGCCCGGGGCTGCTCGATCTTGGCGACGACGCCGAGGCGCCGCGGCGTCTCCACGTGGCGCCGGAGCGCATCTTCGAGGAGATCGATGTCGTGCGGCCGGCTGACGAAGGAGTAGCCGATCATGTCGGCGCATTCGATCACCGCAGCCAGGTCGCCGTCGTCCTTCGCCGTGAGGGGCGAAAGCTCGAGGTCGGTGTCCGGCAGGTTGATGCCCTTTTCCGGCTTGAGCTTCGTCCCGCCGGTCCTCGTCTGGTCGATGCGGATCACGGCCTCGCCCGGCGCGACGCTTTCGACGCGACCCGACATCTTGCCGTCGTCGCAGCGGAAGCGGTCGCCGACCTGCACGCGCTCCACAATCGCGGGCAGCGACACGGCGACGCAGAAGGGCACATCCGCAGTGCCGGCGGGCACGCCCGAGGCGATCAGCCGGATCGCGTCGCCGGGCTTCACCTTCGCCTTTTCCGGGAAAACGGCTTCCGTCCTCACCTTCGGCCCGGCAATGTCCATCAGGATCTTCAGCCCGCGCCCCGTTGCCGCCTCGGCTGCCCGGATGTGGCGGGTCATCGCCCTCCAGGCGTCGGCGTCGTCATGCGCGCAGTTGATCCGGGCCGTGTCCATGCCGCGCCGCGCCAGGTCAAGGATCAGTCCGGGATCGTCCGCGGCCGTGTCGGGAAGCGTGACCATGATGCGGCCGCGGCGCTTGGCTGGCGCGGGGCCGAAGAGCACATCCGTCGCCGCGCGCAGGCGCCGTTCGCCGGCGAAGAACGCGTCCTCGGAAGGTGCCGCGACCGCGCTTTCGCGTCCGGCCATAGCCGCCAGCGCGGCAAGCACGGCGTCCAGCGTCGGCAGGACCCGGCTCTCCAGCCGGCCGAGGGACGACAGTCCGCGCCACATCAGGCGCCGCTGCAGCGGGCGAAGATCGTGGCGGCGCAGAGCGAGGTAGTGGGAGAGGTTCCGGAGCGATCCTTCCGCGGGGCCCTGCGCCCCGCCGGTCTCGTCCCAGGCGTGCCGGGCCTCCGCGACGGCATTGCGCAGGAGGAGCACCTCTTCGAAGAGGCTCTCAAGCGCGCCTGTCGCTTCCCGGTCGTTCGCCTGATGCACGTGCATGTATCCCGATCCCGAATTGCGTACCGGGTAGCGGGACTGGATGGCAAACGCGTGACGGTCTTCCGGCAGCACCCCGTCGTGCCGGACAGCCGGGCGGATCGGCGTCAAACGTCCTTCGTGTCGTAGAAGTAGAGTTCCACGCCCGCGCCGGCGAAGTTGGCGAGGTCGGCGGCGGCGGCCTTGCCTTCCGGCGATTCCAGGCCCTTCTCGATGTCGCCGCGGCTGTCGAAGGTCAGCGTCGCGATCAGGTGGTAGTCGGACACGCCGCCCGGCGTGCCGACCCTGCCGTCGCTGACCTCGTATTGCCGCAAGCCGGGAATCTTCTTCGCGATCGGCACGTGCGTGCCGAAATAATAGCGGTCGAACGCCGCCGGGTCCGCCGGCGTGCGGTACATCGCGATCATCTGGGCCATGAATCTCCTCCTTTATCCGGCGCGGGACGACGCGCCCGCCTCGCACGAGACAATGCGCCGGCCGCGGATCGCGCGCAACTCGGGAGGGAAGTTCGGTCCGTAGCGGGCGCTTACCAGGACGATCGTGGAGCAGGGCAAGGGAGCCGGATCGGCTACTTCGAGTTGTAGATAGCGCGGCGGGGTCCCGCTCCATCCGATACCGCCGAGCATCTTGCACATGGTGGCGGTCCTGCGCGACACTGCGCGAAACGAGAGGGAACGGCCATGTCCCGGTACTACAAGCAGATGCAGCACGGGGACAATGAAGCCGCACGGGCGTTACGGGAGCGGCTGGCGCGCGAGGAACTCGGGGACGCCGGCTACGAGAAGTCTCTTACCCGCGCGGACAACCGCTCCGTCAGGCTGGGTATCGTGTTCCTCATCTTGGTCGCGGTGGTGGTTTTCGGCGTGGCGTGGCTGGGTTACTGACCGAAAACGCTGGTAATCTCGAAACGGACGCGTCGGGCAGTTATTCGACGCTCGCCAATGCCGTGCCCGCGGACTGCTTCTTGCCCGCAGGAAGCGGAACAGCCTTAGGCGCCTTCGTCGCACCACCGGGCTCTCCGCAGGGCTTCAGCCTCACAACGAGGGACGAGCCTTGCTTGCTTAGCTGGAAGGATGCGTCCGTGCTCAGCCTTTTCAGAAGTTTCCCCTTTCCGAAGCGTTCTCCGAACTCCTGGCGGACGAATTTGCCAAGATGCGTCAACGTCACCCAGGATGATTTGCTGTCGGCCGAATTACGGAGGATTCTCCGGAGTATTTCACCGTCCTGCTCGCTCCACGCCGGCTTCGGCGTTCCGGCTTTCCTCTTCGCATCAGGCTTGGCAGTGGCGGCGGTCGCCGGAGCGCGGGACGAGGTGGCGACGAGATCGAAGAATTGCGTGCAGGCACTCCGCCATGCACCGTCGGCCTTTGCGGCGCCCATGCCGTAGGCGGCTACGCCCGCTCGGCGAAGACGCAGCGCCAGCGGTGCGAAATCGCAATCGCTGGAAACAATCAGAAAGCCCTTGAACACGTTCTGGGCCAGCAGGTCCATGGCCCGGATTGTCAGGGCGATGTCAGCCGAATTCTTGCCCTTGCCGCAAGAAATCTGAAAGAGAGGTTCGAGCGCGTGGTCCCGCGCGATCCTTGTCCACTCCGCCAGCCTGTTCGCCGAAAAGTCGCCGACGACATACCTTGCCATCGGCTCCCCGATACCCTCGGCGTCTGCATGATCGCGGCAATGTGGCTGGCCGCGACATTCTCGCCGTCGATCAATACGGCAACGGGCATTTTCGCCATGGAAAGCTCCCCTGGAGCCGATACCCTACAGCGCAGGGTTGAACGTCGGCTTTCGCGAATCTGCGGAATTTGTCTTTCCGGAGCTCACCTCTTCGGCCGCAGCCCCTCCAGGAACAGCTGCTCCAGGAATCGCGCCGCGTCCTCGAAGCGGCCTTCGCCGTCGCGGGCGGGGCCCAGCACGGCGCGGATCTGGACGTCGAAGTCGGCATAGTGTTGGGTCGTGGCCCAGATGGCGAAGATCAGGTGCTAGGGGTCGGTCCGGGCGATCTTGACGGTTCGCATCCAGCACAACTGAAGGTGCGCTAGGGCAGCCGACGACGGTCGCCCCGCGCCGATAAGGACATGCGCTAGAGGCTACAGCCAGCGCGGCACCTTGGCCCGATAATCGACGTAGGCTTCGCCAAACAGCCGTTCCAAATACACTTCTTCCCGCAGTACGACGCCGTAGTGCATCACCGCGGCGAGCGGGAGCAACAACGCCAAGACCCATGGACTCAGGACGGCAATTCCCAATCCCAAATACATCAGGAACATACCCACATAGATCGGATTTCGGCTCCAGCCGTGAATCCCAGTGACCACCAAAGCGACGGTCGGTCGGGTTCCTTGCACCGGGGTATCAGCGCGCATGAAATTGCGAATGCTCAACACGAAGACGGTTAGGCCGATAAAGCAGAGCGCAAGTCCCAATGTGGCTCCGAGAGTGGCGGCCAAAGGGCTTTCGGTTACCGGCAACGGCAGAACGTAGTCGAGTCCCAAACCCGCCAGGAACGTTGCCAGAAAAAGCGCGGGCGGCCTCACGAGCGCTCCCGCGGTATTCGGTTCTGACGCTCCCGAGGGCGAGGGCTTGTCCATGAATTCTCTCACTTCGTAGCGAGAATTGCAGCGACCGGTCCCCGGCAAGCCAAGCGCTTGACCTCGCGGACGCCGGCGCTTTTCAGCGAGGCAGTGACCCGGTCAGGCTCAAGAAAATGCCCGGTGTTTCGCACGCGAATGCCCCATTCGATTAAGCGGTCCAGCACATCGCTTTGGTCCGTTCGCGCGCAGAACAACAGGCAGATCTGCCCGCCAGCGCGGGTAACCCGCACGAGTTCCGAAATTGCGGCCTCGACGTCGTCTGTCGCTTCTATCGACCAGAGCGCCAACGTCAGATCATAGCGGCCGTCTTCCAGCGGGATGTCCCTCATGTCTGCGTGTATGCGGGTGGCGGGCAGATCACGTGCCGCATCAAGCAGCATGTCATTGCAGTCGAGCAGGGTCAGTCGGATGCCGGGTTCTGCCTGCAGGAGATTGCGGGCCAGCTGTCCGGTTCCGCAGCCCGCATCCAGTATGGACATCCCCGGCCGCAGCAATGCCGATACCGCGCCTTCTACCGCGCTTTGCCCCTCGCCGCCGCTGAGGCGTAGGAAGCGCCCGTGGAGACGGTGGTAGATTGCCGGCGTTTGCGGGTCGTAACCGGCGGAGACAAGGCCGCCGCCGATCTCCCAACGAGGAACGGTAGTCGCGGAAAGCAGGACCAGAACGATGATCCAGGGGCTATGCACTGCCACCGCAACGCCAAGGCATAACAAGAAGACGCCAATCCTTGCCGGATCGTCGAACCTTCCCGGGGTCGCAGCTATAATTTGCCACCCGAGGTTCAATCCTCGCATCGGCGGAGACTTACGACGAAAAGCCGATGCGAGATACACCAGCCCGAGCGCGACCAGAAAAATGGGCACAAGCTTGTGAGCGAGCTGGTTATCGATTCTGGCAACTTCGAACGGAAGCGGCAGAATGTGATCGAATGCGAAGCCCAACGGTACGGAAGCGAGCAGGAGAACGGACGCCAAAGCCCCGAAACCTGCCGCATTCCTCAACGGCCTTATAGACAATTCCATAGTTTCATCCTGTCAACGCAGACGGAGAGTCGGGTAAAGATGACAACCAAGTTGCCATGATGAATTTTGACAACAAGGTTGTCAATCTTGAGTATTGAGACGATGGGTGGGGAGTGAGGAATATGGCGTCAGCGCAGGACGATAGGACGGATGGCGGAACGCAAACGCCGGACAAGGCGGAAGCGATCATGGAACTGATGCTCGAGGTGGCGCAGTGCTTCTTCAGGATACGCGCCATGGGCCAAAGAGCGGGGCATGTTACCAATTGGGGCGGAGGCGCGTTCGGTTTCCTACGCAGTCTCGCGCTGCTCGGACCGCTTACGGTTCCTCAGATCGCGCAGATGCGTCCCACAAGCCGGCAGCGGATGCAGAGACTTGCGGACGAGCTTGCCGCGGACGGCATGGTTACATTCACGGAGAACCCGAAACACCGAAGATCGAAGCTTGTGGCGCTGACGGCCAAGGGCGAAGCGTTCTACACCGATCTCAACGAACAGCTTCTGCGGATCGCATCATCTCTTCGCCTGGCTCCGGAGGAGTCGGAGATACGAAGAACGGCCGATCTGGTTCGAGAGGTAGGGGAAGAGGTGAAGACCTGGCTGGAAAAGCAGTCGTGAGCCTGCGGCGACTTCGCGCAAGGCGAGTTGCCGCTCGCGGTTAGCCTTTCGGCCGCAACCCCTCCACGAACAGCTGCTCCAGAAACCGCGCCGCGTCCTCGAAGCGCCCCTCTCCATCGCGCGCCGGCCCCAGCACAGCGCGGACCTGGACATCGAAGTCGGCATAGTGCTGGGTCGTCGCCCAGATGGCGAAGATCAGGTGATAGGGGTCGGTGCGGGCGATCTTGCCGGCCCGCATCCAGCGCCGCATGACCTCGGTCTTCTCGTCGACCAGCGATTTCAGCTCGCCTTCCAGCATCGGCAGGATGCGCGGCGCGCCTTGAAGAATCTCGTTGGCGAATAGCCGGCTCTCGCGGGGGTAGTCGCGCGCCATCTCCAGCTTGCGGCGGATGTAGCTCCGCAATTCCGTCACCGGATCGCCGATATCGTCGATCTCGCGCAGCGGGGCGAGCCAGGTGTCGAGCAGGCGCTGGATCAGGGTGCGGTGGATGTCGTCCTTGCTCTTGAAGTAATAGAGCAGGTTGGGCTTCGACATGCCCGCTGCCGCCGCGATCTGGTCGATGGTCGCACCGCGGAACCCGTGCTGCGAAAAGCATTCCAGCGCGGCTTCGAGAATGATTTCGCGCTTCTCGACCTGAATGCGCGTGCGTGGCTTGCGCACCTTTTCGTCCATGACCGGCCGCCTTCCTCGCTGCTCCGGTGGCCCAACGGACTGGACCAGTTCGTGGCCCGCCCGTGGAGCGCGCTGCGGAGCGCGGCTTCGGGCTAGTATTCCCTTGACCGCTCATGTGGCGGTGCTAACGTTTGTCCAACCGGTCAAAAATTGCAAGCGCGTCGGCGCGGACAGACCAAGCATCGGCCGGCGAGGGCGAGGGGCTCAAGAAAACAAGAAAGGCTTGGTATGTCGAACCGTCTCAATGTGGCGCCGAACGATCTTTCCGCGTTCTGGATGCCTTTCACCGCCAACCGGCAGTTCAAGCAGGCGCCGCGCATGCTGGCTTCTGCCAAGGACATGCACTACACGACGACCGACGGCCGCAAGATCCTCGACGGCACGGCCGGGCTTTGGTGCGTCAACGCCGGCCACTGCCGGCCCAAGATCACCGAGGCGATCGCGCACCAGGCGGGCGAACTCGACTATGCGCCGGCCTTCCAGATGGGTCATCCGATCGTCTTCGAACTGGCGAACCGCCTGGTCGACGTCGCGCCGGAAGGCATGGACCATGTGTTCTTCACAAATTCGGGCTCCGAATCGGTCGAGACTGCCCTGAAGATCGCGCTGGCCTACCAGCGCGTGAAGGGGGAGGGATCGCGCACTCGCCTAATCGGCCGCGAGCGCGGCTATCACGGGGTCAATTTCGGCGGCATCTCGGTCGGCGGCATCGTCACCAACCGCAAGATGTTCGGCACGCTGCTGACGGGCGTCGACCACATGCCGCACACGCACCTGCCGGGCAAGAACGCCTTCACGAAGGGCGAGCCCGAGCACGGCGCGGAACTGGCGGACGAACTGGAACGCATCGTCACCCTGCACGACGCGTCGACCATCGCGGCGGTGATCGTCGAGCCGGTCGCGGGTTCGACCGGCGTGCTCATCCCGCCGAAGGGGTACCTCAAGAAGCTGCGCGAGATCTGTACCAAGCACGGCATCCTTCTGATCTTCGACGAGGTCATCACCGGCTTCGGCCGACTCGGCACGCCGTTCGCGGCAGACTATTTCGACGTGATCCCCGACATCATCACCACCGCCAAGGGCGTCTCCAACGGCGTCATTCCAATGGGCGCGGTCTTCGTCAAGAAGGAGATCCACGACGCCTTCATGACCGGGCCGGAGCACATGATCGAGTTCTTCCACGGTTACACCTATTCCGGCAATCCGATCGCCTGCGCCGCTGCGCTCGCCACGCTCGACACCTACAAGGAGGAAGGGCTGCTGACGCGCGGCGCCGAGCTCTCCTCCTACTGGGCAGACGCGCTGCACTCGCTGAAGGACGCGCCAAACGTCATCGATATCCGCAATATTGGCCTCGTCGGCGCCATCGAGCTTCAGCCGATCGCAGGGCAGCCGACCAAGCGTGCCTTCTCGGCCTTCGTAAAGGCCTTCGAGAAGGGCTGCCTGATCCGCACCACCGGCGACATCATCGCGCTCTCGCCGCCGCTGATCATCGAAAAGAGCCAGATCGACGAACTGGTCGATTGCGTGCGCACGGTGCTGAACGAGGTGGAATAGTCCGATGTCGCGCCCCCAGGCAACGCACGAGGTTCTGGTCGACGACGCGAAAGTCCGCGTCACGCGGTGGGATTTCGCGCCGGGGGCGGAAACGGGATGGCACCGTCATGGAATGGACTATGTCGTGACGACGCTGACGCCCTGTGCCTTCCTGCTCGAGGAACCCGGCGGCGGAACCCGCCGGGTCGACATGGAGGCGGGGGCGACCTACCGGCGTGACGAGGGTGTCGAGCACAACGTGATCAATGCGGGGACCCTGCCGATGTCCTTCGTGGAGACCGAACTGAAAAACTGAGGACCTGCCGCATGGCCGCACCGGGCGAAAATCTGCGAATCAATCCAGACCGTTTGTGGGATTCGCTCATGGAAATGGCGAAGATCGGACCCGGTGTCGCCGGCGGCAACAACCGCCAGACGCTGACCGACGCCGACGGCGAGGGACGCCATCTCTTCAAGAAGTGGTGCGAGGAGGCGGGACTGACCATGGGCGTCGATCAGATGGGCACCATGTTCGCCCGGCGCGAGGGGACGGACCCGGACGCGCTGCCGGTCTATGTCGGCAGTCACCTCGACACACAGCCGACCGGCGGCAAGTATGACGGCGTGCTCGGCGTGCTCGGCGGGCTGGAAGTGGTCCGTACGCTGAACGACCTCGGCATCCGCACGAAGCATCCGATCGTGGTCACCAACTGGACCAACGAGGAGGGCACTCGCTTTGCCCCCGCGATGCTGGCAGCGGGCGTGTTCGCCGGAATGCACGATCAGGACTGGGCCTACGACCGCCGAGACAAGGACGGAAAACGCTTCGGCGACGAGCTTGAGCGCATCGGCTGGAAGGGCGAGGAAGAGGTCGGCAAGCGCAAGATGCACGCCTTCTTCGAGCTTCACATCGAACAGGGACCGATCCTGGAGGACGAAGGCATCGACATCGGCGTCGTCACGCACGGCCAGGGGCTCTGGTGGCTTCAGGTCACGCTGACCGGCAAGGACGCCCACACAGGCTCCACCCCGATGCCCAAGCGCCGAAACGCCGGCCTCGGCATGGCCCGCGTCACCGAACTCGTGCACGAGGTCGCCATGGACTATCAGCCGGACGCCGTCGGCGCCGTCGGCCATGTCGAGGTCTATCCCAACTCGCGCAACGTCATTCCCGGCAAGGCGGTCTTCACCATCGATATCCGCTGCCCCGATAAGGCGATCCTCGACGAGATGCGCGCGCGCATCGAGGCCGGCATCGCCACGATCTGCGAGGCGCTCGACATCTCCTTCGAGGTCGAGCCGGTCGGCCATTTCGATCCCGTCACCTTCGACGAGGGCTGCGTGAAGGCGGTGCGCGACGCGGCCGAACGGCTGGGCTACTCGCATCGCGACATTGTGTCCGGCGCCGGCCACGACGCCTGCTGGATCAACCGCGTGGCGCCCACCGCCATGGTCATGTGCCCCTGCGTGGGCGGGCTCTCCCACAACGAGGCGGAGGAGATTTCGAAGGAGTGGGCGCGGGCCGGGGCAGACGTGCTGTTCCACGCGGTGGTGGAAACGGCGGGGATCGTGGAATAGCCCCATGACGCTCGCCACCGTCTTCGCCTTCGCCGCCATGGCCGCGCTGCTGATCACGTCGCCCGGGCCGAATGGCGTGCTGATTGCAAAGACAGTGCCGACGTCGGGCAGGGCGGCCGGGTTCGCCAACATCGCGGGCTTCGTGGTCGCGTTCTTCGTCCATGGCACCCTCGCGATCTTCGGCCTGTCGGTGCTGCTGCTACAATCGGCGCACCTGTTCACGGCGGTGAAACTCCTTGGCGCGGCCTATCTCGTCTGGATCGGGTTGAAGGCGCTCCGCGAAGCCTGGCGCGGCGGTCCGGCGAGGCTCGCGCAGGTCGCGCCGGCGCGGCGGCGGCGCACTCTGGCCAAGGCGTTTGGCGAGGGGTTCCTCACCAATGCGCTCAATCCGAAGGTCGCGATGTTCTACATTGCCGCCTTTCCGCAGTTCATGCCTCATGACGGCGGCTCGCCTCTCGGGGCCTACGTGCTCGTCATGGTCCACGCCTGTCTGAACGTCGCGTGGTTCGGGCCAATCGTGCTGCTGTTCGATCGGCTGTCCGCTCTTGCGCGCGGTGGCCGCGTGCGGCGCTGGGTGAAGGCCGCGACCGGACTCGTCTTCGTCGGTTTCGGGGTCAGATTAGCGACATTGCGGTCGTGATGGCGCAACTGTTGAACGTGACGCGGATCGCGCCGATAATGCGCTCATTCGCAGACAGGAGGCCATCATGGGCCGGCCAAGAGAACTGACCGAAGAGGAAAGGGCGGAACTACTGAAGCGCGGATTCAAGCCGTTCGAGGTCTGGCTGCCGGATGTGAACTCGGCAGAGTTCTGGAAGCAGATAGAGGAAGACTGCCGTCTGATCCGGGAAGCGGACAGGCGCGAGAACATGGACGAGGTTCTGGACGCCTTTGCGCGAGAAGTTTGGGATGATCTGGACTGATGTTGCGCGGTGAAGTCGTGATCGTTTCCGCTCAGGGCGACTACGGCAAGCCGCGTCCCACGGTCGTTGTCCAGAACAGCCGGCTTCTTGACCAACTCGACAGCGTTACGGTCTGTTTTCTGACCTCCAAACATGTTCCTACGAGGAATCTTCGTGTGACTGTCGAGCCCGATGCCGCCAATGGTTTGCGGGAGCGGTCTCAGGTGCAAGTCGAGAAGATAATGACCTTTCCCCGCTCGAAGGTCCGCGGACCGATCGGGCGACTGGGCATCGACCAGATGCAGGATATCGACCGGTATCTGATGATATTTCTCGACCTGCTACCGCCCGTCCCAATTGCACATTCGACCTAGCGAACGAAACTCCGGGGAACGCCATGTCCAAAGTCATCAAGAACGGAACCATCGTCACCGCCGACCGGACCTGGAAGGCGGACGTGCTGATCAAGCACGACAAGATCGTCGCCATCGGCCACGATTTGCATGCCGACCACGAGATCGACGCGACCGGATGCTACGTCATGCCGGGCGGCATCGATCCGCATACGCACCTGGAGATGCCCTTCATGGGCACCTATTCCTCGGACGATTTCGAGAGCGGCACGCGGGCCGCACTTTCGGGCGGCACGACCATGGTCGTCGACTTCTGCCTGCCGTCGCCGGGCCAGTCGCTGCTCGAGGCGATCGACATGTGGTCGAACAAGTCGACCCGCGCCTGCTGCGACTATTCCTACCACATGGCCATCACCTGGTGGGGCGAACAGGTGTTCAACGAGATGCAGCAGGTGGTCGACAAGGGCATCACCTCCTTCAAGCACTTCATGGCCTACAAGGGCGCGCTGATGGTCAACGACGACGAGATGTACTCGTCTTTCCAGCGCTGCGCGGAACTTGGCGCACTGCCGCTGGTGCATGCCGAAAACGGCGACGTGGTGGCGCAGCTTCAGCAGAAGCTGCTGGCCGAGGGCAATGACGGGCCGGAGGCGCACGCTTATTCGCGCCCTCCGGAAGTCGAGGGAGAGGCGACCAACCGCGCCATCATGATCGCCGACATGGCGGGCGCGCCGCTCTATGTCGTGCATACCTCCTGCGAGCAGAGCCATGAGGCGATCCGGCGTGCGCGGCAGAAGGGCATGCGCGTCTATGGCGAGCCGCTGGTGCAGCATCTGGTGCTTGACGAGAGCGAGTACTTCGACAAGGACTGGGACCACGCGGCGCGGCGCGTCATGAGCCCGCCCTTCCGCAACAAGCAGCACCAGGATTCGCTCTGGGCAGGCCTTTCGGCCGGCTCGCTGCAGGTGGTGGCGACCGACCACTGCGCCTTCACCACCGAGCAGAAACGCTACGGCGTCGGCGACTTTACGAAGATCCCGAACGGCACGGGAGGACTGGAAGACCGGCTGCCGGTGCTTTGGACCAAGGGCGTCAACACCGGGCGCCTGACGATGAACGAGTTCGTCGCCGTCACTTCCACCAACATCGCCAAGATCCTCAACATATACCCGAAGAAAGGCGCGATTGTGGAAGGCGCGGATGCCGACATCATCGTGTGGGATCCGGAGAAGACCAAGACCATCACGTCTGGCGCGCAGCAGTCGGCGATCGACTACAACGTCTTCGAGGGCATCGAGGTGAAGGGCCTGCCGAAACACGTGCTGACGCGCGGCGAGATCGCGGTGGAGAATTTTGCCGTGAAGGCGAAGCCGGGACACGGGCAGTTCGTCGGCCGCGAACCGCACCAGGCGGTGAGCAAGGCGCTGTCGACCTGGAAGGAACTCGTCGCGCCGCGCAAGGTCGAGCGTACGGGCATTCCGGCCAGCGGGGTGTGACTTGACGAGGCTGATCGCACTGCTTGCCGCCTTGCTTCCCCTGGCATCGGTCTCGTCGCCGGTGCTTGCCCAGACGCTGGATCTTGGAGGTCCCTACGGCAACGAGACCGGTTGCCGCGCGGCCGGGGGAGAGGAGGAGCCGGGCGAGGACGCTCTGGTGCTTCGGCCCGATCGCATCGAGACGCGCGAACTCATCTGCAGCTTCGTCCAGGTGCTGACCGCCGGCGACGGCACGAAAGTCGTCACCGCGCTGTGCGACATCGAGGGAGAGGAGGGACGCTCGGTCAACCTGTTCTCCATCGCCGCGAGCGGCACCGACCCGGCGTCGCTGGTGATCCGCGACGAATATGGCGCGGCCTGGGACGAGGTGAAGCCTTGTTCGTGATGGCCGGCAGCTCCCCCGTTCCGGCGTGCCGGCACATTCCGTTCTGGCGGCAGTGCCACGCTTTCCTGCCCGCTCGGGTCCATGGGCGCGACAGTCTTCGTGCACGGCTAGTTCAATCTTTCACCTTCATCGGCGCCGGATCCGGATCCGCGCGCACCATTTGGAATTCCATTCATGGCGGATAGCAGGACGGCCATCCCTACGCCGCAGCCGCAGGCGGGCGCGCCGGCGCCGGGCAGCGTCGTGTCCGCCAGCGGGCTCGGCCTCACCTTCCAGACATCGGACGGGCCGGTGCATGCGCTCTCCGATGTCAATCTCGCGATCGGAAAGGGCGAATTCGTCTCCTTCATCGGCCCCTCGGGTTGCGGCAAGACCACGTTCCTTCGCGTCATCGCCGACCTGGAACAACCCACCGCCGGCACGATTACCGTCAACGGCATGACGCCGGAGGAGGCGCGCCGGCGCCGCGCCTACGGCTACGTTTTCCAGGCGGCGGCGCTCTATCCGTGGCGCACCATCGCCAGGAACGTTGCCCTGCCGCTTGAGATCATGGGCATGTCGGCGGCCGAGCAGCGCGAGCGGGTCAAGCGCACGCTCGAACTCGTCAACCTCTCCGGCTTCGAGAAGAAGTTCCCCTGGCAGCTTTCCGGCGGCATGCAGCAGCGCGCCTCGATCGCCCGCGCGCTTGCCTTCGACGCCGACCTTCTCCTGATGGACGAACCCTTCGGCGCGCTGGACGAGATCGTACGCGATCACCTGAACGAGCAGCTCCTGGAACTCTGGGCGCGTACGACGAAGACGATCTGCTTCGTCACCCACTCGATCCCCGAGGCCGTCTATCTCTCGACCAAGATCGTCGTCATGAGCCCGCGCCCCGGACGCGTCACCGACGTCATCCACTCGACCCTGCCGAAGGAGCGGCCGCTGGACATCCGCGAAACTCCGGAATTCCTCGCAATCGCGCACCGCGTACGCGAGGGCCTCAGGGCGGGGCATAGTTATGAGGATGCCTGAGTGAGCGAGGACAGGAGGCTGTCGCGACGGATATCCGTTCGCCACCGGCAGGGGGTCACCACCGTGTCTATCGCCCCAGCGGGCGACCTCGGCGCCGTGGTGGTCCCGGTAGTCTTTCTTGTCTTCTGGAGCTTCGGCGGCCTGCTGGCCGTGGCGCTGCTCATGGTCGAGCGGGACAAGGGTCAGTCGGTTGCCTTTTTCGTCGTGTGGCTCGTCGCCTGGGTCATCGGTGTAGCCTTCGCGCTGATCAACATCCTCTGGAAGCTGTTCGGCCGGACGGTACTCGTCATTTCCCCCGCGGCGGTTTCTGTATCGCACCAGCTTCTGGGCTTCGGTCGGACGAGCCGCCTGCCGGTCGACGCGACGGGCGACATGTACTGGCTTTCGGATGACCGGAGCATCACCGTGGAAGTCAACGGCCGGCGCGTTCCGCAGTCGGCGCTGAAGATCAGGACCGGCTCCGGTCAGATCACTGTCGCAAGCAGAATCTCGCAAGACGACGCGGAAGCCATCATCGCGGCATGCGGGCCGGAGATGCCGCGCTGGGGGAGGGCGGCGGCATGAATCGGATCGTACCGGTCATGGTCATCCTCGCCGCGATCGTCGTGGTCTGGTACGTTGGGGCCTATGCCATGAACGCGCCGTTCCAGCGCGATCTCGACCGGCGCGCCGGCGAGAAGCCGGGGCAATGGGAATTCGTGGTCAAGACCATGTCGCAGCCCAAGCCGACGCTGCCGGCGCCGCACCAGGTGGCGGTCAACTTCTTCGAAAACACCTTCCTCCGGAAGGTCACCTCGACCCGCAGCCTCGTCTACCACGCATGGGTGACGCTCTCGTCCACCGTGCTCGGCTTCGCCTTCGGCACCGCGCTCGGCATCGCCATCGCGGTGGGCATCGTCCACGTCACCAGCCTCGACCGCAGCCTGATGCCGTGGATCATCACCTCGCAGACGATCCCGATCCTCGCGCTGGCGCCGATGATCGTCGTGGTGTTCGCGGCGATCGGCGTGACGGGGCTGATCCCCAAGGCGCTGATCTCGACCTATCTTTCCTTTTTCCCCGTCGCGGTCGGCATGGTGAAGGGCCTGCGCTCGCCGGAAATAACCCATCTCGACCTCATGCACACCTATAATGCCAGCCGCGGTCAGATCTTCTGGAAGCTGCGCGTGCCGTCGTCGGTGCCCTTCCTGTTCGCCTCGATGAAGGTCGCAGTGGCGGCAAGCCTCGTCGGCGCGATCGTCGGAGAGCTGCCGACCGGAGCAGTGGCGGGCATCGGCGCCAAGCTTCTTTCCGGCTCCTATTACAGCCAGACAATCGACATGTTCGCCGCGCTGGTGGCCGGCTCGCTGGTGGCAGTTTTGCTCGTCAGCCTCGTGGGACTTGCCGGGCGCATCACCGAACGCGCGATGGGGGCGCGGCCGGCATGATGGTGGCGGCTAGATTTACCCCCACCCCTAACCCCTCCCCTCAAGGGGAAGGGGGATTCAGTCCGTGGCGTCATTTCGCTCGTGTGAACGAGGCAACCGCAACGACGATCGAGTCCCCTTCCCCCTTGAGGGGAGGGGCTAGGGGTGGGGGTCCCGATGCCTCCACCACCCGGTGCCATTCATGACCGCCCTGCGAAACCGGCTTCCGTGGCAGTCGGTCCTGGCGCTGCTGCTGTGCCTCGCCGCGCTCTTCGGCCTGCCGCTGATCGCCGCGGATGGCAGCACGGGCGCGACGGGCCTCGTCTTGGCATTGATCGTCGCCAGCGCCGTCCTGCCCGTCGCCGGTCTGGCGAAAGCCGCCGAAGCCGCGCTGCTCTTCGTCTGCGTACATGCCGCCGCGTGGCTGCTGGTCGCCGCGATCGCCGGACACGAGGGAAAGGCTACGCTCGCCTTCTTCGCGCTGGTCGCCGCCGCCTGGCTCTGCGCCTGGCGGCTCGTGACAGTGCTCTCCGAAATCAGATCATCCTCTCGGCAGGCCGACGCGGTGCTGCGGCTGCTGGTGCCGGCGGTGTTCGGCGCCTGGCTTTTGATCCTCTGGGAAACCATCACGCGGGGCGCAGGGATCCCGTTCGTCCTCCTGCCGCCGCCGAGCGCGGTCGGCCTGCGCATCGCGCAGTCATGGCCGGTGCTGGCGGCGGACGTGAACCAGACGATCTTCAAGGCGGTCGTGATCGGCTATGCGATCGGCTGCGGCGCGGGCTTCGCCGTCGCGGTGCTGGCCGACCGGTTCCTGTTCCTGCGCCGCGGGCTCATGCCCATCGGCAACATGGTTTCGGCGCTCCCCATCATCGGCATCGCGCCCATCATGGTCATGTGGTTCGGCTTCGACTGGCCGTCCAAGGCGGCGGTGGTCGTGGTGATGACCTTCTTTCCCATGTTGGTGAACACGGTCGCGGGGCTCGCGGCCTCCGGCGCGATGGAGCGCGACCTGATGCGCACCTATGCCGCCGGCTACTGGCAGACGCTGGCGAAGCTGCGGCTTCCAGCTGCGGCGCCCTTTATCTTCAACGCATTGAAAATCAACTCCACTTTGGCCCTCATAGGCGCTATCGTGGCGGAGTTTTTCGGCACGCCCGTGGTCGGCATGGGTTTTCGCATCTCCACCGAGGTCGGCAGGATGAACGTCGACATGGTGTGGGCGGAGATCGCCGTCGCGGCGCTGGCGGGGTCGATCTTCTACGGGGTCCTGGCTCTCATCGAGCGGGCCGTGACGTTCTGGCATCCGTCTGTCCGCGGTGGATAGGCGCAACTTCAGAGGGAAAAGACATGAGGAAAATGATCGTTTCGATGCTCGCGGGCGCCGTGTCGCTCGCCGCCCTGCCGGCGCTGGCCGCCGACGAGGTGACGCTGCAGCTGAAATGGGTCGCGCAGGCCCAGTTCGCCGGTTACTTCGTTGCCAAGGACAAGGGCTTCTACGAGGAAGAAGACCTCGACGTCACCATCAAGCCGGGCGGCCCCGACATCGCCCCCGAACAGGTGATCGCCGGCGGCGGCGCCGACGTGATCGTCACCTGGATGGCGGCCGCGCTCTCGGCGCGCGAGAAGGGCGTCAACCTGGTCAACATCGCCCAGCCGTTCAAGAACGCCGGCATGCAGCTCGTCTGCCCGGCCGACGGCCCGATCAAGACGGAAGCCGACTTCAAGGGCCATACGCTGGGCGTCTGGTTCTTCGGCAACGAGTATCCGTTCTACGCCTGGATGAACAAGCTCGGATACTCGACCGAGGGCGGCCCGGAAGGCGTCACGGTGCTCAAGCAGAGCTTCGACGTGCAGCCGCTGATCCAGAAGCAGGCCGACTGCATCTCGGTCATGACCTACAATGAGTACTGGCAGCTGATCGACGCCGGCTACAAGCCGGAAGACCTGATCGTCTTCAACTACACCGAGATGGGCAACGACCTGCTGGAGGACGGGCTCTACGCGCTTGAGGACAAGCTCCAGGATCCCGCGTTCAAGGACAAGATGGTCCGCTTCGTGCGCGCCTCCATGAAGGGCTGGGAATATGCCATCGCCAACCCCGAGGAGGCGGCAGGCATCGTCATGGACAATGGCGGCCAGGACGAGAACCACCAGGTCCGCATGATGGGCGAGGTCGCCAAGCTGATCGGCGAGCCGGACGCCAAGCTGCGCGAGGATGCCTACGAGCGCACCGCCGACGCGCTGGTCAACCAGGGCATCATCAAGGAAAAGCCGGCAGGCGCCTGGACCGCGGACATCACCGACGCGATGTAGGATTTTCCGGCACAGGATCCTTCGGAAGGGGCGGGTAACCGCCCCTTCTGCGTTTCAGCGGGGCGTCAGCTCCGTGACCTCGTAGGTCCAGACGCGAAAACCCTTCAGCACGTGCGGCCCGAACGAGTTGACGAGCGGAATGTCCGCCGCGTCGCGGCCGCGGGCCACGACGATCCGGCCGATGCGCGGCACGTTGTTGCGCGGGTCGAACGTGTACCAGGTGTCGTCGAGATAGACCTCGATCCAGGCGCTGAAGTCCATCGGGTCGACGACGGGCACGCCGATGTCGCCGAGATGGCCGTTGACGTAGCGGGCCGGAATGTTGAGGCAGCGGCAGAACGCGACGGCGAGATGCGCGAAGTCGCGGCATACGCCGACCCGCTCGTGGTAGGCGTCGAATGCGGTGCGGGTCGAGCGCGCCTGCTGGTAATCGAACCGGATGTGGTCGTGGACGAAGTCGCAGATCGCCTGCACCCGGCCCCATCCCGGCGGCAGCGCGCCGAAGAGGTCCCAGGCGATCTGGCTCAGACGGTCGGTCTCGCAGTACCGGCTCCCCATGAGATAGACCAGGCAATCGTCCGGTAGATCCGGGACGGTTCGCTCGCGGGCGCCGGGCACCACGGGGTCAAGCTGGCCGTCGTCCTCGATCGTGGCATCTCCCCACATAGTCAGGTCGCCGGCAGGCGCGACGAGACGGCGGCACAGATTGCCGAACATGTCCCGATAGCTCGACACGGGCACCTCGGGAGAGGTGAAGGTGGCTTCCGGGACCCGGATGTCGGGCCTGCGGTCCTCGTGGACCGAGAGGAGGCACACAAGCGCGGTCGGCTGCTGGCAGGTCAGCGTGATCTCGTACCCGTAACGGATCAGCATCCGGTCACTCCCCGCCGCGAGGTTGGATGCGGGCAGGGCGCGTCAAAGATTGGCCGGCCGGGCCGCCGTCGCGGGGTCCTGCTCGCCGTATGGCTGGTCATTCTTGCCCCTTCCTGTCGGCAGCCGGCGGGCGCCTCGCCGATATCGCGCCGCCCGTGCGTGGCCGCGGGCGGTGACTCTCATAGATTACCTCATTTGCGCGATTGACAAGCTACCGGCAGGAATTCTTCCACTCCGGACGCGTCCGCCGGCAGTTCCCCCGCGTCCCTGCCGCCGCGCGCCTTTCCGGCCGATTGCAGGCTCGGCCAAGCAGCCTCCGCGCAATTCCGGGGCGGTTCGCGGAAAAAATGGGAACGCCTTGTTTCCGCCACCGCGAGTGTCTATGTAGGCTGCATCGATATTGCGAATTGAACTTTGTTTCTCGCGGAATGTCCGCAAGCACGACGATCTTCCGTTTCAACGTCGACTCAAACGCACTGCCGCGCATTCGGTGTGGCAGGCGTCTTCCGTGACCGATTGAAAGGAAATCGTCATGACTACTGGAACCGTAAAGTTCTTCAACGCAACCAAAGGCTTCGGCTTCATCCAGCCCGAGGACGGCGCCACCGACGTGTTCGTTCACGTTTCCGCCGTCGAGCGGGCCGGAATGCGCACCCTCGTGGAGGGCCAGAAGGTCACCTTCGACGTCGTCAGGGACAACCGCTCTGGCAAGAACGCCGCGGAAAACCTGCAGGCCGCGTAAGGAATTCGTCTTCGGATCGTGACCGCGGATGTACCGGCACGACCCGTTGAGACGAAAGGAGAGGTCGGGCCTTTGCCCGGCCTTTTTGCTATCATGCGCACGGATTCGTTCCGCCTGCGCCCCCGCGTGGTCCGGCGGTCGATGACGTGATTTCGCCCCGACCGGCGGTCTGTCCTGCTTACTGCCGCGAAACGTGGAGAACCTGTTGCAAACCGACACCGCCACCCCCAGCGCCGCCGACGGGAGCAAGCCCTCCTGGACTGTTGCCCTTGCGCAATACCGGGAGCCGAGCACCGCGCGGAGCACGTTCGAGATCGCCGTGACCGCTGTGCCGTTCGTCGGCCTTTGGGCGCTCGCGGCCGTCGCGGTGGTGCACGGACACTGGTGGGGACTCGTGTTGACGATCCCGGCGGCCGGGTTCCTCGTCCGCCTGTTCGCGCTCCAGCACGATTGCGGGCACGGCACCCTGTTTTCCCGCCGCGGTCTCAACGACTGGACGGGTCGCGTCCTCGGCGTCTTCACGCTGACGCCCTACGACTACTGGCGCCGCACCCATGCCGTTCACCACGCCACTGCGGGCAATCTCGACAAGCGCGGCATCGGCGACGTCAACACGCTGACGGTGCGGGAATTCCGCGCTTTGCCGTGGCTGGGCCGCGTGCGCTACAGGCTTTACCGCCATCCGCTTGTCATGTTCGGCCTCGGCCCCGCATGGCTGTTTTTGTGCCAGTACCGCCTGCCGGTCGGGCTGATGCGCGCCGGGGCGCAGCCCTGGGTGTCGACGATCGCAACCAATTTCGCCCTCGTCGTGCCGGTCGCCGCGATGATCTGGCTGGTCGGGCTCTGGCCCTTCCTTGCGGTGCAGGTGCCGATCACCCTTCTGGCTGCCACCGCGGGCGTCTGGCTGTTCTACGTCCAGCACCAGTTCGAGGAGACGCACTGGTCGGGCGAGGGCGAATGGAGCTTCCAGCATGCCGCCCTTCACGGCTCCTCGCACTACGATCTGCCATGGCCGCTGCGCTGGATAACCGGCAACATCGGCATCCACCACGTCCATCACCTGTCGGCGAAGATCCCGTTCTATCGCCTGCCGGAAGTGCTGCGCGACCACCCCGACCTGCGCAACGTCGGCCGCATCACGCTTCTGGAAAGCCTGAAATGCGTCAAACTCGTCCTGTGGGACGAAAACGCCCGGCGCCTGGTCTCCTTTCGCGAGGCGCGGGTGGCGGCCTGAGTCGGCGCGCGCCGCACTCTCGATCTCCCCACGGCGTCAGGCCCAGAATCAACGCCTGTCGGTCTCCACGCCCAAGCGGCGGCGGACCCGCCCAGTTTCCCACTCTCAAAACTTCAACCTCGCCCGTTCGCGCGCCCGGAACGCGGCGGGGGTCTCGTCGGCGTTCTTGCGGAAGAAGCGGCTGAAGTAGGCCGGGTCGGAAAAGCCAAGGTCGAGCGCGATCGTCTGCGCCGGCAGGAAGGTGAAGACCAGGTTGCGCCTGGCTTCCTCCATCAGGCGCAGGTCGATCAGCCCTTGAAGGCTGTGGCCGGTGCGCGCCCGCGCAATGCGGTTCAGATGCGTGGCCGAGACACCGATCCGTTCGGCGTAGAAGCCCACCGGGCGGTGCTCTCGGTAATGGGTGCCGATCAGCACGGCGAGTTCGTCCAGGCGCGCCTGGTCGCGGTCGGGTCCGTCGTGGCCGGTATCGGCGCCGCCGCCCGAGCGAGCGAGATCGATGACGGCCGAAGTCACCAGGGCGTCGAGAAGGATCATGCGTGCGATGCCGCGGCCCGCCAGTTCCGCCTCGATGCGGCGCAGGCTCGTGACCGCTTCCGGCGCCCGGGCGTCGGCCTGCGGGATGACGCGCGGGCTCGAGGCGAAGGCTGCAACGTCGCTGCTTGCCGCGCACAGCGCGTCCAGCCGTTCGCGCAGCACGGTCACCACCAGCCCGCCGATGTCGCGGGAGAAGCGGAAGCCGTGCACGGCGCCCGGCGGCATGAACACCGCTGTCGACCGCGCCATAGGAAGGTAGCCGCCGTCGGCGAGCACCTCGCCGCTGCCGTCCGAAATGTACAACATCTGGAAGAAGGCGGGGTGGCGGTGCGGCCGGATCTCCCATTCGTGCAGGCGGCTGCGCTCCGGTATCGTCTCGCAATGCAACCAGAATTCGCCGCCCCGGTCGGGTGCCTCACCGTAGAGCTCGTAGTTCGGGATGTAGCGATTCACAGAAACGATCCTGGCGATGTTCCGATTGTGCAATCATTTGTGCGGACTGTCCATTGAGAGCTTCGCCGCCTTCGTCCACTCAGGCACAGGGGCGGAGCATCAGGGAGGAAGCCATGCGCACGCAGGTCGTCATCATCGGGTCCGGGCCGGCTGGCCTGCTTCTCGGGCAGTTGCTCACCAATGCCGGGATCGACAACGTCATCCTGGAACGCGTCACCAAGGACTATGTGCTGTCGCGCATCCGTGCGGGCGTGCTGGAGGAGGGCATGTGCGACATGCTCGACGAGGCGGGCGCCGGCCGGCGCATGCATGCCGAGGGCCTGTCGCACGAGGGCTTCGATCTCGCCTTCGACGGCGAGCGCCACCGCATCGACCTCCACGGCCTCACCGGCGGCAAGCGCGTCATGGTCTACGGCCAGACCGAGGTCACCCACGACCTGATGGACAAGCGCGAGGCGACCGGCGGCGTCACCGTTTACGAGGCGGCCGACGTCACGCCGCGCGATTTCGATGGCGAGCATCCCTACGTGACCTATCGCAAGGACGGAGTGGAGACACGCATCGACTGCGACTTCATCGCCGGTTGCGACGGCTATCACGGGATTGCGCGCAAGTCTGCGCCGGAAGCGCTGCTCAAGACCTACGAGCGCGTCTATCCGTTCGGCTGGCTCGGCATCATCGCCGAGGTGCCGCCGGTGAACCACGAACTGATCTACGCCAACCATCCGCGCGGCTTCGCGCTCTGCTCCATGCGGTCCAACACGCGCAGCCGCTACTACGTGCAGGTGTCGCTGGATGAGAAGGTCGAGGACTGGCCGGACGAGCGTTTCTGGGACGAGATTCGACGCCGCCTGCCGGACGAAGCGGCGCAGAAGATGACCATCGGACCGTCGATCGAGAAGTCCATCGCGCCGCTGCGCTCCTTCGTGGCCGAGCCGCTGCGATTCGGGCGCCTGTTCCTGGTGGGCGACGCGGGACACATCGTGCCGCCGACGGGCGCCAAGGGCCTGAACCTTGCCGCCAGCGACGTGCGCTACCTCTTTGACGGACTGCGAGACTACTACGAGGAGAATTCGACCGCCGGGATCGACGGCTATTCCGAGCGGGCGCTAAGGCGCATCTGGAAGGCGGAGCGGTTCTCGTGGTGGATGACGTCGCTGATGCACAAGTTCCACGATGCGGGCGATTTCGGGCAGAAGATTCAGGAAGCCGAGCTCGACTATCTCGTCCATTCGCGCGCGGCCTCGATGTCGCTTGCGGAGAATTACGTCGGTTTGCCCTACTGAGGCGATCGCAGAGGTGGGGCGGAAGGCAGGCCTTGATCTGCATCAAGGAAGCACACCGGAAAAGTCATGAATGCTGCCGGAAATGACCTTTCCCGCGACGGTGCTTCCCGGTTATGTATACAGACGCCTGATCAGGGAGGACCATGTGACGGAAAAGAACGCGAGAAATCCGCGGTATGAACAGGGCATGGCGACGAGGCGGAGCGTTCTCGGCTCCGCTCATGTCGACAGGGCGGAGGCGAAGAAGACCGGTTTCGACGAGCCGTTCCAGGACCTGATCACCGAGGCCGCGTGGGGTCATGTCTGGTCGCGGCCGGAGTGGACGAAGCGCGAGCGATCGATCGTAACCATCGCGCTGCTCGCCGCGCTCGGACATCATGACGAGGTCGCCATGCACGTGCGCGCGACGGCCAACACGGGTGCGACACCGGACGACATTCGCGAAGCCATGCTGCACGTGGCAATCTATGCCGGCGTGCCGGCCGCGAACCACGCGATCAAGATCGCCAAGCAGACGCTTGCCGAAATGGAGGAGAGCAAGACATGAACGAGAGGGTGGACCTTTCCAACCGCAGACCGGAAACGGGATCGTTCTTCCAGCGCGACCGCGAGTGGCATCCGCCGGCATACACGCCGCAGTACAAGACGTCGGTGCTGCGCTCGCCGCAGAAGGCGCTGCTTTCGCTCGACAACACCATCAGCGAGATCACCGGACCGACCTTCGGCCACAACATCCTGGGCGAACTCGACAACGACCTGATCCTCAATTTCGCCAAGCCGGGCGAAAGCGCCATCGGCGAGCGAATCATCGTCTACGGTCGCGTGCTCGACGAACGCGGCAAAGGCGTTCCCAACGTGCTGGTCGAATTCTGGCAGGCCAATGCCGGCGGTCGCTACCGCCACAAGAAGGACGGCTACCTGGCGCCGCTCGACCCGAACTTCGGCGGCTGCGGACGCACGATCACCGGCGAGGATGGCTTCTACACGTTCCGCACCATCAAGCCCGGCCCGTACCCCTGGCCGAACGGCGTAAACGACTGGCGTCCGCGCCATATCCATTTCGCCATCTTCGGCAACGGCTTCGCCCAACGCCTGATCACCCAGATGTATTTCGAGGGCGATCCGCTGATCTGGAAGTGCCCCATCGTGTCGACCATCCCGAGCCGCGAGGCGATCGAGGCGCTCATCGCGCCGCTCGACATGGAATCGACGATCCCGATGGACGCCATGGCCTACAAGTTCGACATCGTGCTTCGCGGGCGCCGCTCGACGCTGTTCGAGAACCGGCTGGAGGGGAATTGATCTGGATGCGAAGGTTGCGTTGAATGCCATCACTGCATGTATTCGACGCGGAGGTCGTCTCAATGCCGTACAGCATTCGACTCAAGCCCGGGATCAAGGCCCGACTGGACGCGCTGGCTGTCCGGACGGGTCACTCCAAGGCCTACCACCTGCGCGAGCTGGTCGCGAACGGTCTGGATGACTTGGAGGCCCAATACACCGCGGTGGAGGTGTCAGAACGCATCCGTCGCGGTGAAGAGAGGACATACACTCTGGATGAAGTAAGACGCGACCTCGGCTGGGACGATTGAGAGCTCCGAGTGGTGGCGTCGGCGCTTCAAGCGTCGCTGGAAAACTACTGATCCTACCGCGTGGGCGACTATCGCCTCATCTGCGAGATCAAGGATCAGAAACTCGTCGTGCTGGTCGTGGAGATCGGCCATCGATCGGAAATCTATCGCTAGTTGGGAGAGAACCATGCAGTCGCTTGACCGCTACAAGGAAACGCCTTCGCAGACCGCGGGGCCTTACGTCCACATCGGGCTGACACCGAATTTCTGCGACATCGGCGGGGTGTACGAGACCGACCTCGGCGCTGCCATGGTCAACGACAAGACCAAAGGTGAGCGCATCACGGTCAAGTCGCGGGTGATCGACGGCTCCGGCACGGCGCTCCGCGACGCGCTGGTGGAGATCTGGCAGGCGGACGCCGACGGTCTCTACAACTCGCCGTCCGAGATGCGTGGCTCCGCCGATCCGAATTTCACCGGCTGGGGGCGCTGCCCGGCCGACATGGACACGGGCGAGTTCGTCTTCGAGACCATCAAGCCGGGCCGGGTGCCGTTTCGCGACGGCCGCCCGCAGGCGCCGCACATCTCTTTCTGGATCGTCGCCCGCGGCATCAATCTCGGCCTCCATACCCGCATGTATTTTGGCGACGAGGAGAAGGCGAACGCGGAGGATCCCATCCTGCAGCGCATCGAGCACAAGGTGCGGGTCCCGACCCTGATTGCGAAGCGG
Organism: Aquibium pacificum; assembly: GCF_040839445.1. Taxonomy (NCBI): domain Bacteria; kingdom Pseudomonadati; phylum Pseudomonadota; class Alphaproteobacteria; order Hyphomicrobiales; family Phyllobacteriaceae; genus Aquibium; species Aquibium pacificum. The sequence continues at coordinate 876,570 of NZ_JBDPGJ010000001.1, forward strand.
GAAGGCAACGTCTACACGTTCGACATCCATCTCCAGGGGGAGAAGGAAACCGTCTTCTTCGACATCTGAGAACCGCCCGACTTCATGCCCGCGTCGCCTTTCGACCATCCCCACCTTTCCGGTCTCCTGGGCGACGCGGAAATCGCCGCGTTCTTCTCGGCCGAGGCGGAGATGCGCGAGATGCTCCGCTTCGAGACGGAGCTGGCTCGTGCGGAAGCCACCGAAGGGATCATCCCCGAAATGGCGGCGGAGCGGATCCGTGACGTGCTAGCCGGCTTTTCGCCTGATGCCGAAAGGCTGAAGGCGGGTGTGGCGCAGGACGGCCTCGTCATTCCCGAACTGGTCAGGCAGTTGCGCAAGGCCATTGGCGGGGACGATGCCGCCCATGTCCATTTCGGCGCGACCAGCCAGGACGTCATCGACACGAGCCTCGCGATCCGGCTCGTGGGTGTCTGCGATATCTTCGACCGGCGGCTTACCGGTCTCGTGGATGACCTCACCGCGCTGGAGCGCCGCGACGGCGGCACGCAGGTCATGGCGCACACGCGCATGCAGGCGGCGATCCCCATCACCGCCGCGCGCAAGATCCGTAGCTGGCGCGATCCGCTGGCGCGGCACCGCGACCGGCTTGCGGCGGTTCGCGAAGGCGTGGCGGTCCTTCATTTCGCAGGCGCGGCCGGAACGCTCGAAAAGCTCGGCGGCAAGGGCGCCGCGGTATCGGGCCGGCTCGCCGAGGCGCTGCATCTGAAAGCCATCGACCATCCCCGTCATTCCGAGCGCGACGGCATCGTCGAATTCGCCTCGTGGCTGTCGCTGGTGACAGGGAGCCTCGGCAAGATGGGCCAGGACATCGCGCTCGCCGCGCAGAGCGAGGTCGGCGAGATCAGGCTCGGCTCGGGCGGCGGATCGTCGGCCATGCCGCACAAGGTCAATCCCGTCGGCGCCGAGGCGCTGGTGACGCTGGCGCGCTTCAACGCCACGCTGGTTTCGGGCATGCACCACGCGATGGTGCACGAGAACGAGCGGTCAGGCGCAGCCTGGACGCTCGAGTGGATGCTCCTGCCGCAGATGACCCTCGCCTGCGGGGCAGCGCTCACCACCGCCGCGAAGCTCGTCGCGAACATCTCCTTCAAGGCGCGAGATGCGGAGGCGTGAGGGAACGCGCGATCGTCTTCTATTGCGGCATGCTGATGTCGATCTCGTCCTTCTCGGTCGACATCACGCTGCCGTCGTTCGGCGCGATGGCGCGCGATTTCGGCTCCCCCTTCGAACAGGTCCAGTGGACCATCTCGCTCTACATGATCGGCGCGGGTTTCGGGCAGCTCTTCTGGGGTTCGGTGTCCGACCGCTTCGGTCGCCGCCCGGCGCTCGGCGCCGGCCTGGGGATCTTCCTGCTCGGATGCCTCGTCGCCGCCCTTTCCCCGTCGATCACCCTGCTGCTCGCAAGCCGCATCCTCCAGGGCCTCGGCGCGGCGGCGGCCATCGCGGCTTCACGCGCCATCATCCGTGACCGGCACTCGGGCGAGGAGCTCGCCCGCAACCTGGCGCTCGCCACCGCGATCTTCGCGATCGGGCCGATCCTGGCGCCGCTGATCGGCGCCGCTGTCGGGGCTCTGGCGGGCTGGCGCTTCATCTTCCTGGGGCTCGCGATCTTCGCTGGCGGCCTGCTGGTGGTCTTGATGCGGCTGCCGGAGACGCTGCGGACGCCATCGCCGGATGCCATGCGGCCGCGCGTCTTCCTGCAGAGGGTGCAACGGCTCTTGCGCCATCCGCAGTCGCGGCACTTCCTGTTCCTGTCGGCCGTCATCATGTCGTCGATGCTGCTGATCCTCGCCGCGACGCCGCGCATCTACGAGCACGCATTCGGGCTGACCGGGACGAAGTTCGCGCTCTACTTCGCCTTCCACGGTTTCGGCATCATCATCGGCCAGGCGGCGAACAGACAGCTGATCCGGCGCATCGGCATCGTCAACGCGATGCTCGCGGGCACGGCGGTGCTGATCGTTTCAGTGCTTCTCATGTTGGCCGCAATCTGGGCCGGCTTCATGAGCGCGTTCGTCATGACGGCGCTGCTCGTGCTCTTCGCGACCAGCTACCTCATCCTCTATTCCAACGCCGCGGCGATGGTGCTCGACCCGCACGGCGACATCGCCGGCTTCACAGCGGCGTTCTACGGCTTCGTCAGCCAGATCGGCTCGGCGTCGATCGTCGCGGTTCTGGTCGTGCTGACGGGCGACAGCGTCACCGCGTTCTGCTGGACGCTGCTCGCGATTTGCACGCTGTGTCTGCTCGGGCTGCTGGGGTGGCGCCGAGGAGGTGAGGGCGGCGCCCGATGGCGCTCCTACATCGCATTCATCGTCAGGAGTTCATACGACGCGACCTGCTCGCCATCCTGGTTCGTCACCGCCACGTCCCAGCGCACCTCGCCGTATTCGGCATTGCGCTGTGTCTTCGACTTCGCCGTCAGCCGCACCTTCAGCGTGTCGCCCGGCGCGACCGGCTTCATGAAGCGCAGATTGTCGAGGCCGTAATTGGCGAGCACCGGGCCGGGCGCCGGATCGACGAACAGCCCCGCCGCGAAGGAAAGGATCAGGTAGCCGTGCGCGACGCGGCCGGGGAAGAAGGGGTTCGCCTTCGCCGCTTCCTCGTCCATGTGGGCGTAGAAATTGTCGCCGGTGAATTCGGCGAAGTGCTCGATGTCGGCGAGCGTTACCTCGCGCGCGGCGGTCTCCAGCGTATGCCCGATCTCCAGCTCGCCAAAAGTCATCCGGAACGGATGCCTGTCCTTCGGGAGCGTCTTCGAGCCGGGTACGAATGTCTTCGTGATCCCGCTCAGGAGGTCCGGGCTCGCCTGGATCGCGGTGCGCTGCATGTAGTGCATGACGCCGCGGATGCCGCCCATCTCCTCGCCGCCGCCGGCGCGCCCCGGTCCGCCATGGACGAGATGGGGCAGGGGAGAGCCGTGGCCGGTGGCTTCCTTGCCGGTGTCGCGATTGGCGAAGTAGAGGCGTCCGTGCCAGGCGCCTGAGGCCAGCACGACCTTTCGCGCGACCTGCGGATCGTGCGTGAAGACCGAGGCGACCAGCGAGCCCGCGCCGCGGTTGGCGAGCGCGGTCGCGTGGTCGAGGTCGCGATAGGCCATGACGGTCGACACTGGCCCGAACGCCTCGACCGAGTGCACGTTCTCGGCTCCGTCCGGATCGTCGCAGGAAAACAGCATCGGCGAGACGAAAGCGCCCCCTGCATCCACGCCATCCGGCCGCGAACCGTCCGTGCTGCCGAAGACGAGCCGTGCCTCCGAGCCGATGAGCCGGGCCTTCTCCAGCACATCCTCGCGCTGGGCGAGGCTTGCCAGCGCCCCCATCTTCGTGGCCTCCGCGCGAGGGTCGCCAACCACGGTCTTCGCCAGACGTTCCGAGATCGCCTCGATGACGGCCTCCTGGTGTTCGGCCGGAACCAGCACGCGGCGGATGGCGGTGCATTTCTGTCCGGCCTTGGCCGTCATCTCGCGGTGCACCTCGCGCACGAAGGTGTCGAACTCCGGCGTGCCGGGGGCCGCGTCCGGGCCGAGGATGGTGGCGTTGAGCGAATCCTGTTCGGCGACGAAGCGCACCGCATTGCCGAGCAGGTTTTCGTTGGAGCGCAGCATGCCGGCCGTCGCCGCCGAGCCGGTGAAGGAGACCACGTCCTGCGAGCCCAGGCGATCGAGCAGGTCGCCGGTCGAGCCGGCGACGAACTGCACCGCCCCGTCCGGCAGGACGCCGGATTCGATCATCATGCGGAAGGCGGCCTCGGCGAGCCATGCGGTGGCCGATGCCGGCTTGACGATCGCAGGCACGCCGGCGAGCAGCGTCGGGGCGAGCTTCTCCAGCATGCCCCAGACCGGGAAGTTGAAGGCGTTGATGTGCACCGCCACGCCTTGCAGCGACGTCGCCACGTGCTGGCCGAGGAAGGCGCCCGTCTTGCCGAGCTGTTCGAGATTGCCGTCGACGTAGATGACGTCGTCCGGCAGCTCGCGCCGCCCCTTGGAGGCGTAGACGAACATCGTGCCGATGCCGCCGTCGATGTCGATCATGGAATCGGTCTTGGTCGCGCCGGTGTCGTAGGAGAGCTCGTAGAGCGCGTCGCGGCGCTCGTTCAAATACTGCGCCAGCGCCTTCAGCATCGCCGCGCGCTGGTGGAAGGTGAGTTCCCGCAAGGCCGGTCCGCCCACCTTGCGCGCGTGGTCGGTCATGCGTTCGAAGTCGAGTTCGGCGCCAAGCCGCGCGATCACACGGCCGTCCACGGCGCTCTTCAGGTCCGAGATCCTGCCCGAGGGCGCGACCCATTTGCCGGCTGCGAAGCTGTTCAGCGAGAGGATGGTCATTTAAGTCTCCTGTGGAGAGTGTCAGGCAGTTTCGTGCCGGAATGTGATCGAGCCTTGGCCTCCGGCCTTTTCCGTGGGTCTGGCGATGATCTCCACGTCCCGGTCGAATGCCGTCAGAAAACCGAGCAGCCGCTCCACCGAATATTCGCGAAAATGTCCCCGAAAGAGCCGCGACACCTCGGGCTGGCTTATGCCCATGCGTGAAGCTGCTTTGGCTTGCGTAAGGCCTTCCGCCTTGGTCAGCCGAAAGATCTCTGCGACCAGCTGGGCCTTCAGGAAATGCCGGTCGGCATCGGGCAAGCCGAGTTCGGTAAAGATGTTGCTTTCGCTTTCATGGATTCCGGTATCTTGCGCTGTCATCGTTCACGCTCCGATTTGTTCTTCGCATGGTCGGCTTCCGCCTCCCGGATGCGGCGCTTGATGAGGTCGATCTCATGGACGGGGGTCTTGATCCCGCGCCGCGACTTCTTCTCGAAGCAATGCAGCACGTAGACGGCCGTGTCGAAGCGCACCGCGTAGACCGACCTGTATGCGTTCCCGTCAAATTCTCCGGCCAGTTCCAGCACGCCCGCTCCCAGTCCCTTCATTGCCTTCGCCGATGGAGGATGCTGGCCGGTCTGCGCCAGGAACAGTTCGAACCCGAAAGCCTCCTGCACCCTTGGCGGGAATTCGCCGTAGTCCTTGCGGCTGGAGCCCACCCACAACAACGGCTTTGTCGGGCGTGGAAGCCTATCCATGAGCAAGATATGAGTTATTACTCATGGTTCTGTCAATCCCGCCCCACCCGCGCCGGCAGCGTCGAGAACCCGCGAAACCGCACGCGGCCTGTGCGTTTCGGTTCGGCGGCCAGGCGGTAGTCGGGAAAGCGCGCCAGGAAGCGCGAAACCGCGATGCGGCCTTCCATGCGCGCCAGTGAGAAGCCGGCGCACAGATGCGGGCCCTGCGCGAAGGCGAGGTGGCGGTTGGGCTTGCGGGCGACGTCGAGCCGGTCCGGCTCGGGAAACTGTCGCGGGTCGCGGTTCGCCGCGCCGATCGCCAGATGGATGCGCGTGCCGGGCTCGATGGTTTCGCCGTGGAACGCGCACGCCTCCACGGTCATGCGGTTGCCGAGCTGGTTCGGGCTCTGGAAGCGCAGGAATTCGTCCACGGCCGTATCGATCAGGTCCGGATTTTCAATCAACCGCCGGCGCTCCTCGGGCCACTGGGTGAGTTCGTGCAGCGCGTTGCCGATCAGGTTGGTCGTGGTCTCGTGGCCGGCATTGAGGATGAAGATGCAGTTCTGCAGCAGCTCCGTATCGGAAAGCAGTTCGCCGTCATTGCCGTTGATGAGGCGCGTCAGCACGTCGGTCGCGGGATCGCCCGGGCTGGCGCGCCGCTTCGCCGCCAGTCCGCCGAGATAGGCCTTGAAGTCGGTCACCGCGCGGTTGCCGCGCTCCTGCTGTTGGGGCGTCAGAACGGGCTCCAGCGCGCCGAGGATCGCCAGCGACCAGTCGCGCAAGGGACCACGCTCTTCGTGCGGCATGACGAAGAGGTTGCCGATCACCTCGAGCGGAATGGCGGCGGCGAAATCCTCGATCAGATCGGCCTCGCCCTTGTCGGCGATACGGTCGAGCAGGCCGTCCACGAGCGCGACGAGGCCCGGCTCCATTGCCGCGATCGCCCTCGGCGTCAGCGCCCCCATCATGATCTTGCGCACCCGCGTGTGCAGCGGGGGATCGTTGAAGACGAGGCTGGTCGTGTGATGCTCGTAGAGCGGCGTGCGGCCGAATTTCGGCAGGAATTCCACCTTCTTGTCCGACGAGAAGGTCTTTGTGTCCCGATACACGCGGTCGAGGTCGGCGTGGCTCGAGAGCATCACCGATCCATCGCGGAAGCGCTTCAGCGGCGCATGGTCGAGCAGGGCGCGATAGACGGGGAAAGGGTCCTCGGCGAAGCCGGGCGTCAGGGCGCCGATGTCGAACTCCTCGGCGAGGGATCGTTCCGCCTGCATGTACTCGCTCCTCCCAAGCGCCGAAGCCGATCGCGGGCGGCTCCTCGCATATTATTGACCGGCCGGCCGGTTTATGCAAGTCTCCGTACTACGATGCCCTTGGGAGGGGCGCGGGCAGGGGAGGCTCGGATGGCATTGACGGCGCAGGAGATCGCGCGGCGTTCAGCGGACGCGATGTGGGCGCGCGACGACGCGTCGAAATGGCTTGGCGCCTCGCTCGACGCCGTCGGTCCCGGCACCGCCACGATGTCCATGACGGTCGAGAAGCATCATACCAACGGCCACGACATCTGCCACGGCGGCTTCATCTTCACCCTGGCCGACTCGGCCTTCGCCTTCGCCTGCAATTCGTACAACCAGATCGTGGTGGCGCAGCACAACGTCATCACCTTCGTCGCGCCCGGCAGGCTCGGTGACCGGCTGGAGGCGACGGCGCGCGAGGTCGCGCGCTTCGGCCGCTCCGGGCTCTACGACGTCCGGGTCACCGATCAGTCCGGCAGGCTGATCGCCGAATTCCGTGGCGCATCGCGGGCGATCGAGGGCAGGCATTTCGACGAGGACGCGGCCTGAGCCGCCGCGAGGCATCGGGTGTTCGTGGGAGGAACGACATGAGGGATCTGACACCGAACAAGCAGGATCTTGATCCGATCGAGATCGCCTCGCGCGACGAGATCGCCGCACTGCAGCTCTCGCGGCTCAAATGGTCGCTCCGGCACGCCTACGACAACGTCGCACACTACCGGAAGAGTTTCGACGCGGCGGGCGTGCATCCGGACGACCTGAAGCAGCTTTCGGACCTGAAGAAGTTCCCGTTCACATCCAAGCAGGATTTGCGTGAGAACTATCCCTTCGGCATGTTCGCGGTGCCGCGCGAGAAGGTGGTGCGCGTCCATGCCTCGTCGGGCACGACCGGCAAGCCGACCGTGGTCGGCTACACCCGCAACGACATTGATGTTTGGGCCGAATGCGTGGCCCGCTCGATGCGGGCCTCGGGCACGCGGCCGGGCGACATCGTTCACATCTCCTACGGCTACGGCCTCTTCACCGGCGGGCTCGGCGCCCACTACGGGGCGGAGCGGCTGGGCTGCACCGTGGTGCCGTGCTCGGGCGGAATGACGACGCGGCAGGTGACGCTGATCGAGGATTTCCGCGCCACCACGATCATGGTCACGCCGTCCTACATGCTCTCGATTCTCGACGAGTACCGGGCCCAGGGTCTCGACCCGCGCGAGAGCCCGCTGCAGGTCGGCATCTTCGGCGCCGAACCCTGGACGAACGCCATGCGGGCCGAGATCGAGGAGGCCTTCGACATGCACGCCGTCGACATCTACGGCCTGTCGGAGGTAATGGGCCCCGGCGTCGCCAACGAGTGCGTGGAGACCAAGGACGGGCTGCACATCTGGGAGGACCATTTCTATCCGGAGGTGGTCGACCCGATCACCGGCGATCCGGTCGACGACGGCGGTCAGGGCGAACTCGTCTTCACCTCGCTCTCCAAGGAAGCCTTTCCGGTGATCCGCTACCGCACGCGCGACCTGACGCGGCTCCTGCCGGGGACGGCGCGCACAATGCGGCGCATGGAGAAGATCACCGGCCGCTCCGACGACATGATGATCCTGCGCGGCGTCAACGTCTTCCCGACGCAGATCGAGGAGCAGATCCTCGCCGTCGAGGGACTAGCGCCGCATTTCCAGATCGAACTGATCCGCGAGGGCCGCATGGACGAGATGATCGTGCATGTCGAGGCGACCGTGACGCACACCGCCGACGAGGCCCGCATGAGCGCCGGCCACCGGCTGCGCGAGCGCGTCAAGGACGTCGTCGGCGTCAGTGTCAGGGTCAACGTCACCGAGCCCGAGAAAGTCGCGCGCAGCCAGGGCAAGGCCCAGCGCATCGTCGACAACCGGCCGAAGGCGTGAGGGGGATGAACCCCGCTTTCGAAACTGCCTGATGGCCCGCACCCGCGCCAAGGACTACGACGACAAGCGCCAGGCCATGCTGCATCAGGCGGCGAGCGTGTTCGCGCGCGACGGCTACGACCGCGCCTCGATGGCCGGGGTCGCCGCCGAATGCGGAGTCTCGAAGGCTCTGCTCTACCACTATTACGCCTCCAAGGAGGCGCTGCTCTTCGACATAATCAACTCGCACCTGGAAGAGCTGATCGACGCGGTCGACGCGGCCGACGAGCCGGGCCTGCCCGCCCCGGAGCGGCTGGAGCGCCTGGTCGCGTCGCTGCTGGAGGCCTATCGCGACGCAGATGCCGAGCATAAATTGCAGGTCGGCGCCATGCAGCTGCTTCCCGAGCCGGATCAGGTCCGGCTGAAGTCGCTCGAGCGCGAGCTCGTGACGCGCTTCGCCGACGCGGTGCGCGCAGTCGACCCGCAGGCGTTCGAGGGCACGCCGCTGCTCAAGCCGGTCACCATGAGCCTCTTCGGCATGCTCAACTGGTTCTACATGTGGTTCCGCGACGGCGGCCCGGTCAGCCGGCGCGAGTATGCCGCGCTCGCCACGAAGCTGCTGGTGGGCGGCATTCGCGGATTGACCTGAACTGACGAGCAAGCGCCTACCCGACGATCTTCCAGTAGGAGTCCTTCAGCACGACTTTCCCGTCGCGGAAGTGATAGAAGTCGCAGCCGCGGACCGTCACGCGCTCGCCCGCCGTCGTGGTTCCCGTGAGCAACCATTTCGATATGCCGACGTCGCCGTCGACATGGTGGCTGGCGTCTCCGTAATGAACGTCCGGCAGGCCTTCGAACCGGGTCATCAGCGTCGCCCGGACCTCTTCGCGACCTTCCGCCCGCAGTCCGTGGGGTTCGGGGCCGCGCGGCATCTGGAGCGCGCAATCTTCGGCGAAAAAGCTCATGATCCGGTCGATGTCATGCGCATTGAACGCATCGACCAGACCCTCCAGCGCGTCCAGAACCTGTTGCCTGTCCGTCATGTCGGTTTGCGCCTCTCTTTTGGATGGAATGATAGCACGTTTGCTGGCGTCTTCATCAGGCTTCGCGCGAAAAGGCGGGCCGCATGTTCCCGAGGAAGCCGCTTCTTGCCTGACCCGAACCCGTCATGCCATCTGGACGCGATGAACGCCGAGCCACAGTCCGCCCCCTTGATCCTCGATCGCATGGTCGACCGCCTGCACGAGCGCGGGCGGTTGCGGGTGTGGTCGCTCGTCATCACGGTCTTCGGCGACGCGATCCTTCCCCGCGGCGGGCAGGTTCCGCTGTCGGTGCTGCAGGAACTGATGGCGAGGCTGCGCATCGAGCCAGGCGCGGTCCGGACCGCGATGTCGCGGCTGGCGGCCGACCACTGGGTGACGCGCGAGCGCGGCGGCCGCAACAGCTACTACCGGCTGGCGGAGGAAGGGCGGCACGCCTTCGATCTCGCCACGCGGCGCATCTATGCCGCCGGCCCGCCGGCCTGGGACGGGCGCTGGATCGTGGCGGTCGCGCCGGAAGGCGACGGCGGCAGGCGCGGCGACCGTAGCCGGTCGCTGCGCACACTCGGATTCGTGCCGACCGGCCCGACGGCTTGGCTGAAGCCGCACAGCGAAGGCGCCGATCCGCTGGAGGACCTGCCCGAGGACCTTCTCGTGATCGACGGTGTGGCGGTGCGAATTCCGGACGGCGTGGGGCGCCTCTGGCAGCTCGGAAGCGTTGCCGATGCCTACCGCGACCTGCGCGACGAGCTCGCGCCGCTTGCCGCCGCGCTTTCGCGGGGCGAGGCGCTGGCGCCGCTCGACGCCATGGCCGCGCGCGTTCTGGTCAACCACTCCTGGCGCCGCATCGTCCTGCGCGATCCCGGACTTCCCGAGGCGTTGCTTCCGGCGCACTGGCCGGGGGAGGAGGCCCGCCAGACCGTGAGAACCGTCTACGCGGCGCTTGCCGGCCCGAGCGAGGACTGGCTCGATCGAGCGGGCATGCCGGGGCAGGTGAAGCCTGCGCTGTTTGCCGGCCGGTTCGGGGGACTTGGTCCGGATGCCGCCGGCTAGAAGCGGCCCCGCTTCCGCTTTCCTTGCCCGCACATGGTTGCCATTGGCGGCGGAACCGCTATTCCTCCTCCGGAAAGATGGCTGCCCCTGTCGTCGGGGCGACCGCGCGAAACGGGACCGGTACTTTCATGAAGCTCGACGAACTGGTGGCGATCGACATCCACACCCATGCGGAGGAGCCGTGCTGCGGCCCCCGCGACGACGGCTACGACGAGTTCCAGGCCGGCATGGCGAAGTATTTCCGCAATCCTGCCGGCGCCAAGGGCATGCTGCCGACGGTGCCCGAGACGGCCGCCTATTACCGCGAGCGCAAGATCGGCTGCGTGATCTTCCCCGTCGACGCCGAGCGCGAGACCGGCTTCCGCCGCTACAAGAACGAGGAAGTGGCCGAGATCGCCGCCGAAAACAGTGACATCATGATCCCCTTCGCCTCGATCGACCCGGCCAAGGGCAAGGCCGGCGCACGCGAGGCCCGCCGCCTGATGCGCGACTTCGGCATCAAGGGCTTCAAGTTCCACCCCACGATGCAGGGCTTCTATCCGAACGACCGAAGCGCCTACGTCATGTACGAGGCGATCGCCGAGGAGGGCGCCATCGCGCTCTTCCACACGGGCCAGACCGGCGTCGGCTCGGGCATGCCCGGCGGCATGGGCATGCGGCTCAAATACTCCAACCCGATGTACCTCGACGACGTGGCCGTGGACTTCCCCGCCATGTCGATCATCCTGGCCCACCCGTCTTTCCCCTGGCAGGAGGAGGCGCTGTCGGTGGCGACCCACAAGCCGAACGTCTACATCGACCTCTCGGGCTGGTCGCCGAAATATTTCCCGCCGATCCTGGTCCAGTACACCAACAGCATTCTCAAGAACAAAATGCTGTTCGGTTCCGACTGGCCGGCGATCACGCCCGACCGCTGGCTGGCAGACTTCGAGAAGATCGGCATTAAGGACGAGGTGCGTCCCCTGGTCCTGAAGGAAAACGCAGCGAAGCTCCTGAAGCTGGCCTGATGGGCCGGGATAGCAGGGAGGTGCCTCGAACGGAAACGCCTAATCGCGGTGCGCGTCCGCGTAGGCCTTCAGGACCTTCTGCATTTTCGTGAGGTGCCCCTTGCCGCCGGCTTCCGAGTAGAAATACTCGAAGACCTCCGGATCCAGCTTCAGATGCACCGAACGGGGCCGCTTCGGCCCTTCGACTTCCGCCTTGCTCCAGAAATCCGCTCCCAGGCTTTCGCCGAGGGGCGCATCCGGTGCGTGATGGAGTTCACCTGCCAGCCTCATTCGACGGATTTCGTCGAGCGATGCCCGCTTCATATGCTTTGCGCTCATCGCGGCCTCCTTTCCATGCCGTGATCAATCGGGTCAGTTCCCCGCGTCTGGTGTGAACCACCACGAAACACTCGTCATCGACCATCCCCAGCGAGATCAATCGCTCTTCCTTGTAGTCGGAACGGTCGTCCACCCGCGTGAGAACCTCACTTTCGAAGATGACGGCCGCATAGAGAATGTCGACGCCGCGGGCAGCGATGACCTGCTGACGCTTGCGCTCGTCCCATTCGAATTCCATCGGCTGGCTTCACGGGCATGGAGACTTCGAGATCGTGTACACGAAAAGTGTACACTGTTCAATGGTCAGCGCCGCGTCAGGCTCTGGTACATCCCGGCGCCGCCCTCGCTGCGGCGGCGGGCGAAGTCGATGAACCAGTCCATCGACTGCCGGTTCTGCATCGCATCCGGGCTGTAGGCCTTTTCCGCCGGCCAGCCCATCAGGAGCTTGCGCACCGGCACTTCCATCTTCTTGCCCGTCAGCGTGTAGGGGATCGCCGGCACCGCGATGACCTCGTCGGGCACGTGGCGCGGGCTGCGTTCGCCGCGAAGGCGCGCGCGGATCTCGCCGGTGAGGGCCTCGTCGAGCGCATGGCCCTCGCGCAGTTGCACGAAGAGCGGCATGTAGTATCCGCCCCCCGGCTCCTCGATGCACACGATCAGGCTGTCGAGCACGCCGTCGACCTTCTCCAGGGTGCGGTAGATTTCGGCCGAGCCGATGCGCACGCCGAACCTGTTCAGGGTCGAGTCCGAACGCCCGTGCACGTAGCAGCCGCCGCGCTCGTTGATCAGCATGAAGTCGCCGTGCCGCCACAGGCCGGGGTAGACGTCGAAATAGCTCTCCCGGTAGCGCGAAAAATCCTCGTCGCCCCACATGAAGATCGGCATGGAAGGCATTGGTTTGGCGATCACCATCTCGCCCACCTCGCCGATGAGTTCCTTGCCCTCGTCGTCGAGCACGCGCACGTCGACGGCCAGGCAGCGCGACTGAATCTCGCCGGCACGGACCGGCAGCATCGGGGCGCCGCCGACGATGCCGCTGCAGAACTCCGTTCCGCCAGACTGCGAGGTGATCCAGAGATCCTGCTTCACCGCCTGCTGCAGCCACACGAAGGTTTCGGGCGTGGAAGGCGAGCCGGCGAGGAAGACGTTTTCGAGCTTCGAGAGATCGTAGCGCGCGTTGGGCACGATGCCCTGCTTGCGCATGTTCTCCACGAAGGTCGGGCTCGCGCCGAAGGACGTCGCGCCGACGTCCGCGGCAAGTTTCCACAGGAGGTCGGGTCCCGGGTAGGTCGGACTGCCGTCGTACAGCGCCACGCGCCCGCCCATCAGCGGTCCCCACAGCAGCGAGTTCCACATCACCCAGCCGGTGGTAGAATAGAAGAACATGCACGAATGCGGCTTGAGGTTCAGGTGGAACGCCGCGGTCTTGTAGTGCTCGACGATGATACCGACATGGCTGTGCACGATGGCCTTTGGCAGGCCGGTCGTGCCCGAGGAGAACAGGATCCAAAGCGGGTGGTCGTGCGCGACGCGCTCGTAGCGGAAGTCCTCCGCCGCGACCGGTTCGCCTCCCGTCATCTCGTCCCAGGCGACGATCTCGGCCTGCGTCTTAGGGCGCTCGCGGTTGCCGAGGTAGTCGAGCCAGACGATCGTCTCCAGGCTCGGCAGGCCGGCGGCGATCTCCTCGATCTCGGCCAAGCGGACGAAATCCCTGCCGCCGAAGCGGTAGCCGTCCGCGGCGAAGAGCACCTTCGGCTCGATCTGAGAGAACCGGTCGGCGACCGTCTTGACGCCGAACTCCGGCGCGGCCGACGACCAGACGGCGCCGATCCCCGTGGTCGCCAGCATGGCGATGATCGTCTCCGGCACGTTCGGCATGTAGGAGACGACCCGATCGCCGGGGCCGACGCCACGCTCGCGCAGCCGTGTCGCCAGGATGCGGACCTTCGTGCCGAGGTCACCCCATGTCATCTCGGCCAGCGGACGGGTCTCGGACAGATGGTGGAAGACGGTGCGGTCGGGATGGTCGCCCTCGCGGCGCAGGATATGCTCGGCGTAATTGACGCGGCTGCCCGGAAACCACGAAGCGCCCGGCATGGTGCGCGCCTGGAGAACGCAGTCGTAGGGCGTTTCGGAGATGATGCCGAAATAGTCCCAGATGGCGGCCCAGAATGCCTCGATTTCGTCCGTCGACCAGTCCAGCATCGCCTCGTAGGAGGAGAAATCGAGCCCGCGTTCCTGCCGCAACCAGTCCATGAAGCGGGCAGGGTTCGACGAGTTCCTGAAGGCCTCGTCGCCCTCCCAGATCGGATCGCCTTCCTTGACCGTCATCCTGTCTCCTCGCGCTTGGGTCCGTTGGATCGGCTATCTAGTAGCGGCGCATCGGCCGCAGGTCACGGCTTCGATGAAACGGCGGTCACGCCGGGTGCCGCACCGCAAGGGCGGCGCGGCGCCTGCGACCGTCGTGCAGCTGCCAGAGCGAATGGAGCACCAGCGTGACGATCAGGATCGTACCGCCGACCATCGACGCCGTGGAGGGCACCTCGGAAAAGATCATCCAGACCCAGACCGGCGCAAGCACCGTTTCCAGCAGGTAGAACATCGCCACCTCCGGTCCGGTGATGTATTTCGGTCCCGTCGCCAGGCAGAAGAAGGCGACCGGCGTGATCACCGCTCCGTTGAAGATGATCCACCACGGCGCGGCGACCTGCAATCCGGTGTCGGAGACCATGTAGGCGGCGACCAGCAGCGGGGCGGCGACCGCGACCAGGGCGGTAAAACCCATGTCCTTGCCCGAAGCCCGCGTGATGGTGATTGCGGATGCGATACTGAACGCCGTAACGAGCGCCATCACGTCGCCGAACAGGTTGCCGCTCGACATGCCGTCGCCGACGATGACGAGCACGCCGACCAGCATGACGACCATCGCCGCCAGCGTCACGGGGCGCGGCCGCTCCTTCAGGAAGAGCCACGACAGAAACGCGGCAAACATGGTGTTGAAGGCAAGGATGAATACGACGTTCGCAGTGGAGGTTGTGTAGACGGCGGTGATGAACGTGAGGGAGGACAACGAGTAGAGCCCGGCGACGGCGAGACCCGCCCGGCCGGGGATGAGCGTCGGGGCGTTGCCGCGCAACATGCGCCAGGCGACCCAGATGACCAGCGTCACCACGAAGGTCGTCAAGCCGCGCAGCATCAGAATGGTCCACGGGTCGCCGTCGGCCAGCCGGATCAGCGGGATGTCGACCGTCAGAGCCATTCCGCCGATGCCGGTGATGACAAGACCCTTGGCGTGATCGCTGGAGAGACTGGACATGGAACGCTCGACCTGCCGTGGGTGCGCCGTTTTCTCAAGACGCGTTCGCGCCTTACGGAAAAAAAGAGCCGCAAGCTATCGTCGGGACTTGGAAAGCAACAGCGCTTTACGGCCGAAAGGGATGGGCCAGCCGCTACACCGCCTCGGTGTCGAAGCGGTCCCAGCCCTTCGGGCCGAGATGCTCCTGTGGTCCGAAGCGGACCTTGTAGGCCATCTTGCGCGAGCCCTCGACCCAGTAACCGAGATAGACGTGCGGGTGGCCGGCGGCGCGGGCGCGCGCGATGTGGTCGAGGATCAGGAAGGTGCCGAGCGAACGGTCCTCGAGTTCGGGATTGTAGTAGGAATAGACCATCGAAAGGCCGTCGGCCATCTTGTCGGTCAGCGCAACGGCGATGAGCTCGCCCTGGCCCTTGCCGGTAATGAAGGAATCCGGTCCCCGCCGCCGGTATTCGATGATCTTGGTGTCGACATGCGTGTCCTCGACCATCATGGCGTAGTCGAGCACCGTCATGTCCGACATGCCGCCCTTTCGGTGGCGCGCGTCGAGATAGGTGCGAAAGAGCGAATACTGCTCCGTCGTCGGCTCGGCGTCGTGCATCGCGCCGATCAGGTCGGCGTTGCGGCGCAGGATGCGCTTCATGTTCTTAGACGGCTTGAACTCGTCCGCGATGATTCGCACCGACACGCAGGCGCGGCAGGTCTCGCAGGCGGGGCGGTAGGCGATGTTCTGCGAGCGCCGGAAACCGCCCTGCGTCAGGAGATCGTTCATCTCCGGCGCCTTGTCGCCGACGAGGTGCGTGAAGACCTTCCGTTCGTACTGCCCCTCGATGTAGGGACAGGGGGAGGGCGCTGTCAGGAAGAACTGAGGCGACTGGGTGGGATGATGCGTCATTCTTCGCGAGACTCTGCGGTGGCCCCAGAAAAATCGTCCGGGCGGCGCGAAACGTCAACCTCTTTCGGGCCGAACCGTGGCGGCGGACGGGGCTTTGCGTCCCGGTCAGAAGTCGGAGCGTGTGACGACGGTCCCCAGAAGGAGGTCGTGGACCGTGCGCTTGCGGTCGAGAAGCAGGGACGCGAGCAGGACGAGCGGCGTGAGCAGCACGTTGCCGGCCCAGAAGAGCACGGTGTGCACCACCGCGATCAGCCCGTCGACCGGGCGGCCGTCGAGCCTTTCAAGCCGGATGCCCATCATGCGCATGCCGACGGTCGCCTGGTTGCGTCCGCCGAGCGTGTTCCACACGTAGATGACCGCCACCAACGGCCCGATCACGCCGAACAGCGCCCAGCCGAGGCCGAGCGTGATGACGCCGAGGATCGCGATCAGGATCGCGAACGGGATGCAGAGAAGCGCGACGATCATGTAGTCGATAAGGAAGGCAAACACGCGCCGCGTGCGTACACCCTCGTAGGCTCGCCAGTCGTCGAGCCTCAAGCCTACAATTTCACCTTCGAGAATGCGTTCCGCCATTTTCTCCTCGTGCCCGCAGGTGGGCCGTGCGCCCTCTTGAGATGGGTGACGGCAGCTGAATTTCAAGAATCCGCCCGCGGAAGCCTTCACTTCCACACGGGAAACGACCTATCATGTTGCGGTGCATCATATGCGTCGCAGCATTGGTGCTTTGCGACGCATCGGAGGGGCGGCGATGCAGGATTGCGAGATGCTGGTCATCGGCAGCGGCCCCTCGGGCCGCAGGGCCGCTGTGCAATCCGCCAAACTCGGCAAGTCTGTGCTCGTCGTCGACAGGGGAAGGCGCCTCGGCGGGGTCTCGGTCCACACCGGAACGATCCCCTCGAAGACGATCCGCGAGACGGTCCTCAACCTTTCCGGCTTTCGCGAGCGCGGCTTCTACGGCCAGGCCTACCGCGTGAAACAGGAGATCGCGATGACCGACCTGGTCTCGCGGCTCCACAAGACGCTCGACCACGAGGTCGAGGTGTTGCAGCACCAGTTCATGCGCAACACGGTCAGGAGCGCCCATGCGGCCGCGCGCTTCATCGGGCCGGACCGTGTCCGGCTTTCGCTCGGCAACGGCGATTTCAGCGAAGTCCGGTTCGCCAATGCGCTGATCGCCGTCGGTACGCGGCCCTACCGTCCGAAGAACATCCCCTTCGACGGCACGAGGGTACTCGATTCGGACGAGATCCTCGATCTTCCGCGCCTGCCGCGAACGCTGGCGGTGATCGGCGGCGGCGTGATCGGGGTGGAGTACGCGACCATCTTCTCGGCGCTCGACGTCCCCGTGACGCTGATCGAATCACGCCCGGCCATCCTCGATTTCGTCGATCGCGAGATCGTCGACGATTTCGTGCACCAGATGCGCGATCGCGGGATGACCGTGCGGCTCGGCTGCGGCGTGGCGTCGGTGGAGACGAAGGGAGACCATGTCGAGGTCCGGATGGCCGACGGCAGGATCGTGCGCGCCGAGATCGTGCTCTATGCCGCCGGCAGGACCGGCAATGTCGACGACCTCGGGCTCGATGCCGTCGGGATCGAGCCGGACGGCCGCGGCCGGATCACGGTCGACCCGCGGACCTTCCAGACCTCGGCCAGCAACATCTATGCCGCGGGCGACATCATCGGCTTTCCGAGCCTTGCCTCCACGTCCATGGAACAGGGCCGCGTGGCGGCCTGCCACGCCTTCGGCATGCCTCTGCCGCCGGCCCCGGCGACCTTTCCCTACGGCATCTACGCGGTTCCGGAGATATCGACCGTCGGAGAGTCGGAGGAAGAAGTGAGGGCGAGCGGCGCGCCCTACGAATGCGGCATCGCGCGCTTCCGGGAAACCTCGCGCGGCCATATCATGGGCGTCAATTCTGGTTTCCTGAAGCTGATCTTCTCGCTCGAGACCCGCAGGCTGCTCGGCGCCCACATCGTCGGCGAGGGCGCGACCGAACTGATCCACATCGGCCAGGCGGTGATCAATCTCGGCGGCACGGTCGACTTCTTCGTCGAGAACACCTTCAACTATCCGACGCTCGCGGAAGCCTACAAGATCGCCGGCCTCGATGCCTGGAACCGCATGGTGACGCGCTGATCCAGCCCTGCGTCCGTGCCATTCAGGCCTGGCTCGCTGCCGCCGCGGCCTGCCGTATGGCCGTCGCGGCGCTCGTATAACCCCCCGCCGCTCCGTCGATGAAGTGCACGTGGTCGTCACGCGAGACCGATGGGACGATGCAGGTCATGATCGCCTCGTCCTGTTCGAAGAGGCCGTAGGAGACGATGCCGGCTGCCTGGCCGCGCTGGAGTTCCGCCTCGATGCGCTGCCGCGTGTCCGTGTCGCAGTCGATCGTCATCTTGAGCCCATCGTCGAACTTGCGGAAATCGGCATTGTCGCGGGTCATCCGGATGTAATGCGAGGGATCGAAGGTGCCGGCGCGCCAGCGCGTCTTGAAGAGGACGTATGCCATGAAGGTCGCCGCCAACAGATAGGCCTTGCGGCGGAAGAGCGAGGAGCTGCCGTGCGTTGCATGCGCCTCCAGCGCCAGTCCCTCCGGCGGCCAGCCGACGCCCGGACCTTCGGCTGGCACCGGATGCCCGCCACGGTCGAGGTGCTTCGTGATCTCCAGCACCCGATGCGCGACGCCCGCGACATGGCCCGGAGCGGCGCCGGGTCGAGGGACGATCAGGATGGACAGGATCTTCCCGTTGCGCGCGCGCATCGGCGTCCAGCGGCACGAGAGGCCTTCCAGATCCGGAAACGCGCCAGCCGGCGCGGGCTCGATGCGGTAGCGTCCCGCTTTCATCTCCTTGTCGGCCCAGGCAAGTCCGCCTCCGGCAAACATGGCATAGTCGACGCCCGCTGAAGGCCGGTAGCGCGCCACCTGCACGTCGAGAGCGGCGGATCGGATGTCGCCGACGGGCACGACGGCCCCGCGCATCGCGAAGCCGAACTCTTCGTCCGCCCATCGGATGACACGGGCCAGCGCGTCCTCGGCAACGGCGCGGTGCGCCCGCGGAAAGGCGAAGCCCGCGCCGTCGCCGCCGAAAACGAAGGGGAAAGCCATGTCCTTCGCCGCGTTGATCTGCGCCGAGATGACGGCGGCGCCAACGGTGTTCACCGTCTTGTAGCGCCCGGCGGCGATGTGACCGGTGGAATCCACGATATCGGCGACGCCGACGAGCCAGTCGTCGGGAAGCGGCCTGTAGCCGGAGCCGTCCGCCAGCCGATCGAAGTCGGTTTCGGGCGCGATCCCGTCGTAGAACTGAAACCCGGCTGCGGACACATCGCTCATCTGGCATCCTCCGAACGGCGCTGAACCGCCGATACATATGCGTTGTACCGCATCGGAGCGAGTTTGGATCACGCGCTCCGGCTTTGCCGGGCCGGACGCCACAGCCACACCGACAGTGATCCTGCGCGTCCGCGCAGGTGCGCGCCGGCCGGACCGTCCAGCGTACCCCGGTCGAATCTGTCACGCCCCGCTTCCGCCAGGAGCTCCTGGCTGACCGCTAGCTCGGCGCCGTTCTGCTTCGCGAAGTCCATCAGCCGGCTGGCCACGTTCACGGTGTCGCCTGTCGTGGCAATCTGCTGGTTGGAGCCGCGGCCGAGGCGCGAGGCGACCACCGAGCCGAAATGCGCCCCGAGCTTGAAGCCGATGCGGGTCTCGCCGCGGGCCTCGAGCCAATCGCGCAGCCTGAGACACAGGCCCACGGCGCAGTCCGCCGCGTTGGCGGCGTCCTCGGCTGTCGGCTCCGGCAGGCCGAAGAGGATCATGGCGCCGTCGCCCATGAAGCTGGTCACCGCGCCATGGCAGGCCGTCACTTCGCGGTCGACGAGATCGTAGAAGCTGTCGAGAAGTTCACGCGTCGCCACCGGACCGAGAGTCTCGGAAAGCCCGGTGAAGCCGGAGAGATCGACGAAGACGACCGCCGCGTCCTGCCTGACCGGCTCGCTCAAGAAATCCGGATCGCGCGCCAGCCATTGCGAGAGCCCGGCCGCCTGGATGCGCTGGAGCATGGCGCTCTGGGTCTCGAAGAAGGTGGCGCGCCGGCGGCCCTGGAGAAGCTGCGCCGTACCGTAGATGAGTGCCGGCGGCGCTGCCGCGGCGAGCGGCAGGGCGGCGCTGAGCCAGTAGCCGCTGTCGAAGGCGGCGACGTTTGCGACCGCCCAGACTGCAAGAACGGCGGCGGCCGCCGCGATGCCCATGACGTTGCGGCGCCAGCCGAGCAGGGCGACCAATGCCATCGGCAGCACAACGGCGACCGCCGCATCGATACGCCGGACATGTTGGTCCCGGACGAGCGCGTCGCCGGCGATGAGATGGGAAATCGCCGTCGCTATTACCTCGACGCCAGGCAGCACCGGATCGAAGGGGGTGGGAAACACGTCCCCGCCACCGGTCACCGTGGCGCCGACGACCACCACCCGGCCGCGCAGTTCCTCCGGCGCGACGCGGTCGTCCAGAAGGTCGGCCGCGCTGAATGTCGGGATCGTCCCTCGTCCTCCGTAGAAGGCGAGGGGAAGGCGGTAGCCGATGTCGGTGGCGATGCGCCGTTCGCCGAGCTGCAACGCTCCCTCCTCGAGAAAGGGCTCCTGTCCCTGCGCGGAAGCGGCGGCGCGAAGCGGAAGCGATATCTCCAGCCTGTCGCTGGTGCGGAAGAGCATCGGGACGAAACGCGGCGTGCCGTTCCTGTCGGTGGCCACGTTGACGATGCCGAGCGATGCCCGCTCGAGGAAAGACTGCCGCGGCAGCAGAAGCCGCTGGGCGACCGGGACGCCCGCCAGCGGCCCGTCACCCGCCGTCGTCTGCGAGGCTTCGTCGAACACCGCCGCGCCCGCGATCACGGTGCGGCTGCCGGAGAGCGCGTCCGCGAGCGCGCGGTCCTCGTCTCCCGGCCCCTCGTCCACCAGCAGAATGTCGAGCGCCGTCACGGCCGGTTCCTCGCGCGTGATCGCCGACAGCAGGTCTGCGAGAACACTTCGCGGAATGGGAAAGCGTCCGGCCCGCTGGACCATGGCGTCGTCGATGGCGACGATCGCGACCGCGCCGGGCGGCTCGCGCTCTCCGCGCAGGAGGAGCCGGAAGTCGGTCAGGGTCGCTTCGAGACGTTCCAGGACAGGCAACTCGCCCCGCATATGTCCAGCGCCGAGCAGCAGGCCCCAAGCTCCGGCAAGGACCAGCGCAACGACCAGCTGCGCCGTCCGCCCCGTCACCGGAAGCGCCGCGTACTAGAGGCCGAAACGGGCAAGCAGCGCATTGACGCGCCTGGCCGGCCAGGTCTTCACCGTCAGCGGCCCCGTGCCCGCGTCGACGTCTACCCCTTCTCCGGCATCCAGCACGACACGCGCCGTGCCGTTGTGGCGGGCGACCGCCACCTGGCCTTCGACGACGAACACCGACGTCTCCGCCCCTTCGGCGTCGACGGCCCAGCGCGTGCCGCGCACGGCCGCGATCGCTTGCGGGGCGACGACCTCGAAGCCGGAGGTCGCGGCGTTGCCCGACGCCTCGAGCAGCAGCGCCTTGGAGGACAAACTCACCCGGTCGACGGTTCCGTCGCCATTGCGGTCGCGCAGCGTGTATTGCGCGCCCGGCTCGACGGTGATGGTGATGCCCGTGCCGCAGCGCACGACGTGGCGTTGCGTCCCACCGAGTTGTTCGATCGAGCAGCCGGATTGCGCAAAGGCTGGCCCTGCCGCGAAGGCGGCGACCGTGGCGAGACAGAAAATTCCGACCGTTCGCATCTTAAGCCCTCCTGGGCCCGGCCCCTGCGGGGAGTGCGATCTTCGCAGGTACGGAGAGACCAACGTCACCCGACCGAGCATGTCGGCGCGAGTGTCACACGGTTATGCCGTGGAAGCCAGTCCCCCGTTACCGTCGGCGCGGCCGTGCGGTCAGTTTTCCAGCGCCTCGCCGATGGCGCGAAAGAGGTGGATCGTCTCGGTCTCGCGGAAGGAGGTCTCGTCGTTCGTGGTGCCGTAGTTGCGGCTGGCCGAGAGCTTCACGATCACGAGCCCGCGGCCCGGATGCACGTAGACGAACTGGTTGTAGACGCCGATAGCGGAGAATTCCCCCTCGTCGTAGGGAAGCCACCACTGGTATCCGTAGCTGAAGATCGTGTTGGCGAGCCCCGTGCTGCCCGCCTTCAGATGCGGCGCGTCGGCGGTGACGGAGGCGTTCACCCATTCGGCCGGCACGACCTGCCGGCCACGCCACTTGCCGCCGTTGCGGTAGAGTTCGCCGATCTTGGCGTAGTCGCGCGCGGTGGCGTTGAGGCCGCCATAGGCCATCTCCATGCCGGTCTCGTCGATCAGCCAGTGCGCATCGTGCTCCATGCCGAGCGGATGCCAGAGCTTCTCTTCCATGTAGTCGCGGATCGGGCGTCCGGTCACCTTTTTTAGAAGCATCCCGAGCACTTGCGTGTCGGTGCTGTTGTAGAGGTTGTAGGTTCCCGGAGCGTGCTCCCGTTCCAGCGTGGCGGCGAAGTCGTTGAATGACCCGCCATGGGCGAAGATCGACACGAAGCGGTTGATATCTGAATTCGGGTCGCTGTAGTCCTCGTTCCAGCGGGCGCCGGACGACATCTGCAGCACGTCCTTGATGCGCGCGCCGTCGTAGGCGGAGCCCTTCAGTTCCGGCAGATGGTCGACGATCTGTTCCTCCACCGAGCCGAACCCGCCTTCAGCCTGCGCGATGCCCAGCGCGGCCGAGACGAAGCTCTTGGCCACCGACATGGAGACCCAGGTGGTCGTGGGGCTGCCGGTGAGCCAGTAGCGTTCGAGCCGCATCGCGCCGTCCTTGATGACGAGCAGCGCTACTGTGTCGGTCTCGTCCAGGAACGCCATCGTGTCTTTCGCGGCGCTCTCATGCATGAAGTTTTGCGGCAGTTCGATCGGTTCGCCCTGCGGGAACACGAACGGTTCCGGCGAGGCCGTCATCGTGGCGACCGGGAAGATCTCGTGCACGCGGCCGAACGTGTCGTCCTGCCGCGCGCCCGAAAACAGGCTGGAGGCATATTTCAGTCGTTCGTTCATCCCCGTCCGCCCCTCTTTGAAATCATCGTCCCGCCGTCGCGTCAGCCCTTCAGCAACTCCGCCACCTCGGGGGCGAAATAGGTGAGGATGCCGTCGCAGCCCGCCCGCTTGAAGGCGGCCAGCGATTCCATCATGACCTTCTCGCCGTCGATCCAGCCGTTGGCGGCGGCCGCCTTGATCATCGCGTATTCTCCGGACACCTGGTAGGCGAAGGTCGGCATCCTCAGTTCGTCCTTCAGCCGCCGGATGATGTCGAGATAGGGCAGGCCGGGCTTGACCATCAGCATGTCGGCGCCCTCGAGCACGTCCTGCTCGGCCTCGCGCACGGCTTCCTCCGAATTGGCGTGGTCGATGTAGTAGGTCTTCTTGTCGCCCTTAAGCAGGCCGGCGGTGCCGATCGCCTCGCGGTAGGGGCCGTAATAGGCCGAGGCGAACTTGGTGGCGTAGGACATGATCGCCACGTCCTGGAAGCCGTTCGCGTCGAGCGCGTCGCGGATCGCGCCGATGCGGCCGTCCATCATGTCCGAGGGCGCGATGATGTCGGCGCCCGCCGCCGCCTGGAGGACGGCCGCCTGTGCGACCTGGGATACGGTCTCGTCGTTGACGATGATGCCATCGCGCAGGATGCCGTCGTGGCCGTGGCTGGTGAAGGGGTCGAGGGCTGCGTCGGTAATGATGCCGATCTCCGGCACCGCCGCCTTGATGGCGCGGCTCGCCCGGTTGAGGATGTTGTCGGCGTTGAGGATTTCCGAGCCGGT
Organism: Aquibium pacificum; assembly: GCF_040839445.1. Taxonomy (NCBI): domain Bacteria; kingdom Pseudomonadati; phylum Pseudomonadota; class Alphaproteobacteria; order Hyphomicrobiales; family Phyllobacteriaceae; genus Aquibium; species Aquibium pacificum. Next base: position 900,289 of record NZ_JBDPGJ010000001.1, read on the forward strand.
CTGGTCGCGCAGCGAGCGATCGACGTTGGGGAAGGTCGCAATCGCCGGCACGCCGAGCTTCGCCGCCCTCTCGACCTCCTTGATCGCGACGTCGAGGGTCATGCGGAAGACGCCGGGCATGGCGTCGATCGGCTCTCGTCGGCCTTCGCCCTCGATCACGAAGATCGGCCAGATCAGGTCGTCGACCGTCAGCCGGTTCTCCTGCACCAGCCGCCGGGACCAGTCTGCCTTGCGCATGCGCCGGAGCCGGCGGGAGCCGGTGATCTCGTCCACGGTGCGGCGGCCCGTCTTCAAGTCGCGAAACATCCTGTTCATGGCTCTTCTCCCGTCGGCGGAGTGTTATCATGCGCGGGCGCTCGACAAAATGCGCAAGCCAGCCGTAACCGGCTGTGCCATTGACGCGTCGGCAGCGCCTGCTTAAGCCTCGATCCACTGAAACGGAAGGGCTTTCGATGGACTTCGGAGGAGGCGACGAGATCCGCTTCGAGCGGCAGGGCGCTGCCGGCATCGTGACGCTGACGCGTCCCAAGGCGCTCAACGCCATCACGCACCGGATGGTGCTCGCGCTCACCCGCGCGCTTGACGAATGGCAGTCCGACGACGCCGTATCGGTCGTGGTCGTCAAGGCCGAGGGACGCGCTTTTTCGGCCGGAGGCGACATCCTGCGCATCTACGAGGCGGGAAAGGCCGGCGGTTTTCCCGTCGAGTTCTTCGCCGACGAGTATCGGCTGAACGCGGCCATCGCCCGGTTCGAGAAGCCCTATGTCTCGCTGATCGACGGCATCGTGATGGGCGGCGGCGTCGGCATATCGGTGCACGGCAGCCACCGCCTCCTCACCGAGAACGCCGTCTTCGCCATGCCGGAAGTTGGCATCGGCTTCTTCCCCGACGTCGGCGGCAGCTTCTTCCTGCCGCGGCTGAAGAACTGCTTCGGCTCCTGGCTCGGGCTTACCGGCGACCGCATCCGTTTCGGCGACGCGCTATGGAGCGGCATCGCCACCCATGCGGTGCATTCCGCCGATCTGGGCGCGATCGTCGCGGCACTGGCCGAGACAGGCGATCCCGACGAAGTCTGCGAACGCTTTGCGTTCGAACCCCCGCGCGAGACCGAAGACGCGTCGCTGTCCTCGATCGGTCGGCATTTCTCGCTGGAGTCCATCAGCGACATCCTGGTCAGCCTGGGGCAGGGGCGCGAGCACGGCGACGAATTCGCGGGCAAGGCGCTGGCGACGATCCGCACCCGCTCGCCGACCAGTCTCCACGTCGCGCACCGGCAGATCCTCGCGGGTGGCATGCTGAGCATGGACGAGTGCATGCGCATGGAGTTCCGCATTCTCAACCGAATGCTCAAGGGACATGATTTCTACGAGGGCATCCGCGCCGTCCTCATCGACAAGGGATCGAAGCCGGATTGGAAACCTGCGACGATCGAGGAGGTTGGCGAAGCGGAGATCGAAGCCTATTTCGCGCCGCTCGGGGATTCGGAGCTGGCCGTGTGATGGAGGAGGATTTCGATGGCCCGGTCCTGCGGCCGGCGTTGATCGACAGCCTTTTCGAGGCCTTTCTCCGGATCGTGGCGGCCTACAGCCTGCTGTTCGGGGTCTTCTACTGGGTACGGCTGATCGGATTCTATCCGGGCCCACTATGGCGCTTCGACACCATGCCCGTTGAGTGGCAGGTCGCCTCCGTCGTCCTCGCCGCGCTGTTTCCGATCGCCGGGATCGGCCTTTGGATGACCGCGTCCTGGGGGCCGGTGATCTGGTTCATCTGCGCTGCCACGGAAGTGGTGATGTTCCAGGCCATGTCCCCGGTTTTCGGCGAAAGGCACCTGATCGTCGCCTCCCACATCCTCGTCGCGGCGATCTACGTCGGGTTCCGCGCGACCTTCTTTTTTCAGCGGCGCCAGGTGCGCGATTGACGAAAAATTAACGCATCCTTCAGTCGATTGTACCGAAAGGCCTTGTTAAGGCTGGCGTTTAAGTCGAATTTTAGGTGTCCGCGATAGGTTGGGGCCAAGGTGAGAAAAAAACAATCACCGGCGTCAAACACGAGGCACACAGACATGATCAACGCACGACAGGCCCAGAAGCCCGTCCCGGTTCACGACGACCGCAAGGACGCGATCCGCTCGCTCTACCTGGAATCCCTTCAGCTCGTGGAGCGGCTCCACCGCCGGCTGCTGGACGTGATCAAGGACGAGTTCGAACGCAACGGCCGCTCCGACATCAATGCCGTCCAGGCGCTGCTGCTGTTCAACATCGGCAATTCCGAGCTCACGGCCGGCGAACTGCGCACGCGCGGCTACTATCTCGGCTCCAACGTCTCCTACAATCTCAAGAAGCTGGTCGACCTCGGCTTCATCAACCACCAGCGCTCGCGGGTCGACCGCCGCTCGGTGCGCGTCAGCCTCACCGGCAAGGGCCAGGAGATCGCCGAGATCGTCTCCGGCCTCTACGAGCGGCACATCGGCTCGATCGAGCAGGTGGGCGGCATCAACGCCGACGAATTCAAGCAGATGAACAAGTTCCTGCTGCGTCTCGACCGGTTCTGGAACGACACGATCGCTTACCGCATGTAGTCTGCGGCCGCGCTTTTCGATCCCGTCTTCGGGGCCGGTGCCATGCGCCGGCCCCGACGCCGTTTGGCCGTCATCTCACCGGTTTGTGTCGGCTGGGGCCTTCATGCGGCCATATTCGGATGGTGTTGAACTTCGAAGCGCCGCGTGGATTTCTTCGCGACCATTCCGACGGTTTCTCGGCGGCGTATCAGGGGAGACATGGTTGGTGCTTTGTTAACAGCCCCGACCTATCTTTCCGGCATCGACGACGCGCCTGCGGCGCGACCACCACAGGGTTGAAGGCATCATGAAGACAGACCGCCGTACTTTCCTTACCGGCGCCGGTGCGATGGCCGCGACCGCGGTTGCCGGATCCGCGCATGCGCAGGACATCATCCGCGACCTGATCCTCTCGCCGAAGCGCGGAAGCTGGAACGACCAGTTCGACGCGCGCGCTTCCGAGGGCGGCAAGGTGGCGACCAATCTGCCCATCTTCAGCCCCGAGATCGTGTCCTACGTGGAACAGGCGATCTCGCAGTACATGGGCATCCAGGGGCAGGGCGGCTGGCCGATGGTTCCCGCCACCAAGAAGCTCCGGCTCGGCGTCGTCGACCCCGACGTGGACATGCTGCGCCGCCGCCTGATGATCTCGGGCGACCTGTCGTCAAGCGCCGGCATCTCGCCCGCCTTCGATTCCTACGTCGACGCCGCCGTCAAGCGCTTCCAGGCCCGCCACGGCCTGCCCGAGGACGGCGTCATGGGCGCCCACACCTATGCCGCGATGAACGTCTCGGCCTCCGTCCGGCTCGGCCAGCTCGAGACCAACCTGGTGCGCCTGCGCTCCATGTCCGGCTTCCTCGGCGACCGCTACGTGATGGTCAACATCCCGGCCGCCCAGATCGAGGCGGTGGAGAACGGCCGCGTCGTGTCGCGCCACACCGCGATCGTCGGCAAGATCGACCGCCAGACGCCGATCCTCAACTCCCAGATCAACGAAGTGATCGTCAATCCGTACTGGAACGCGCCAGAATCGATCGTCCGCAAGGACATCATCCCGCTGATGCGCAAGAACCCGAACTACCTGAAAGACAACTTCATCCGCATCCTCGGTCCCGGCGGCGTCGAGGTCGATCCCATGACGATCGACTGGAACACGGAAGAGGCGGCCAAGCTGCACTTCCGCCAGGATCCGGGCAAGATCAACGCCATGGCCTCGGTGAAGATCAACTTCCCGAACCCGCACGCCGTCTATATGCACGACACCCCGCAGCAGAGCCTCTTCAACAATCTGATGCGCTTCGATTCCTCGGGCTGCGTGCGCGTCCAGAACGTGCGCGATCTCGTGACCTGGCTCCTGCGCGACACGCCCGGCTGGGATCGCCAGCGCTTCGAGCAGACCATCAAGACCGGCGAGAGCACCCCCGTCGCGCTGTCGACGCCGGTGCCGGTCTACTTCACCTACATCTCGGCCTGGTCGACCGGCGACCGCGTCGTCCACTTCCGCGACGACATCTACGGCCGAGACGGTGTCGAGGAACTGATGCTGTCCTCGGCTCTCTGAGCCCGGCAAACGCAATCGCGCAAAGGCCGTCCTCGCGGGCGGCCTTTGGCATTTTCCGCCAGGTTTCGGCCGCTACCGGTCTAGCCGTACCACCCGGACGGCCGTCACTCCGGTTGCCGGTCTCGTGAGGTTGAACACCGCAGCCTCGATTCCCCAGGCGCTGACAAGGCTTTCGAAGGTTTGTGGAGCGTTGGCATGATCGAAGTAGCTCATCCCGTTTGGAAGGATATCGGTGGGTGACGCCCTGATCTGCGGCAGCACGGCGGATCCGAGGAACACCTCCGCCTGGAACTGCCCTTCCGGAGACAGGTGATCCAATTCTTGTCCGCGGCGCCCGATCGCGCCCAGGTTGAACCAGGTCGAGACCGCCTCCAGGCAGGCTCGCATTGTTGTTTCCGTCCGATCGAGGCCGGCGGCGCTGCCGAAAGCCGGCCGGGATCCCGTCCTTTCGCTGCAGACGGCGATGGAGACCAGTGCACCCGAAACGTGCCGGTGCTCGCTGATCCGCAGGGCCAATCCGCTACGATGCGCCCAGGAGGAAAGGAACTCGAACCGACCGTCTGCGGTCGCATCCTCTGTGAGGTGGAAAAGTTCCTGGCCGTCGAGCCATCTGTCGACCGCGTCGTTTTCCGCCAGTTCCAGGAGGCCTCTGAGAGCTGCATCGGGAAGATCTCGACCGACTGAACATCCACGACTGTCCGCGGCTTCAACACCATCCTGCTGAGTGGGGTGGCCGAGCAGAAGAACGTTTGCCGGAAGTACGATCTTGCCGGCCCCCGAGATGCCGATCGATGCCAATTCGGAGGGATCGCCGGCGTGGTACTGGATGCTGTATCTTTCGATCCCCTCGAGCACGCAAGCCATTCGGGCTGCCTGTTCCCGCAAGGCCGATCCGGAACCAATGCGACAGCGGAGACCTTGCGGCGGCGGCAGGCAACCGCTTGGCAGGACGACGGGGCACACATACGTCCAGACCGGACAATTAGCCCGCAACGTCGCTCTGCGCGGCTCGCCGATCGTGAGGCCGATGTTGGCGACTGCGGTCCGGTATACATCTTCGACAACCACATCCTGCAGCTTCCGCTACGTCAAGGGTTGTGGCAAGATCAATTGTTGGAGATGCAAGCTTCTGAAACCCAAAGAGGGCGTGAATCATGGCCAGATTCAAATTGACGTCGGGGAGCGAGGACCGAGACATCGGCAAAGCCGTGCTTGAGGCCGCGGAAGCGGCCGGAAAGAACGGGGGCAAACTCGACGATGCAGAAAAAAGAGCCTTCGAAGCGAGGATAAAGGAACTGATCGATCCGACCTTCGCGGGGAGCGTCGAGGTTCTCTATGACACCCCGGATCAAATCCACATAGTCATCCCCTACCTTCCGGACGCGACCTACTCCGACAACAACTTCGCCAATGAAGCGATGGGGCACATTGTCGTCAGAGGTTGCGGTCGCTAGCGCGCGCCGGTTTTCGACCGGGCTCGCGCTGATGTTGAAAACCGAGAAGACATCGAAGACGAGCCGCGGCGCCGTTCCGCGGAAAGGGGTGTTGCGGGCCGTGCTTGTCGCGGACGCGGCGAGCTATTCCCGTCTCATGCCTGAAGACCCTATGGGCACGATCACCAGCCTGAACAGGTCCAGAGCTCGTATGCGCGAGATCATTCGGCGCCATGGCGGCGAGGACGCAGGGTTTCCGGGAGACTTTCTGCTCGCCATATTCGCCGCGGCCGGCGATGCCCTCGAATCGGCGATGGAATTCCTCAAGGAGGCGGATCAGGCAGGAATTTCGGTCCCGCTGCGATTCCGCGTCGGACTGCATGTGGGCGACGTCTTCGAGCAGGAGGGTGAATACCTGGGGGTGGCCATCAACATCGCCTCGCGCCTTCAGCAGTGTGCTCCGATCGGCGGTATCGTCATGTCGCAGGCGTTTCGCCAGAGCCTGCCGGGGCGACTGCGCCTTCCGGTGGACGACATTGGCCAGTTGCAGCTCAAGAACGTCGAAGAGCCCATCCACGCCTTCGAAGTGAAGGGCTCCGGCCTCTCTCCCGATGGGCCGGCGGTACCGTTGCGGGCCGGCACCGGGGGGACCGACGAACACAAACGACCCAGCAGGCGCATCGAGAAACGTCCGCGGATCTTCATCAGACCGTTCCGTGCCGCTGGCAAGGCCGAGCGGGCGCTGGTCTTCGCCGATGGACTGATGGAAGAACTCGTGACGACCTTCGGCGTCTTCTCGGACGTCTTCCGCGTCAGTTCGACCTCCAATTCTTCCGAAAGGCGGGACGGCTACGAAATCACCGGCCAGGTCCGCAACGGCGACCGTCTGAGGATCACCTGCCACCTGACCGACCTCTCCACTGGCGACGCCATCTGGTCGGACCGTTTCGATTTCGGCAACGACGCAAGCTACGATGCGCAGGAGCGGATCGTAATCGCGGTGACGAATGCGCTGCAATTGAAGCTTACCGACGGCGAAGCCGCGCGCCTCTGGTCGACGCAGTCCACCTCGATGGCAGCCTGGGAGGAATTCCATCGCGGGCGTATGTGCGAGGCACGCTATACGAGCGACGGCAACCTGAAGGCGCGGGAGCATTTCGGTCGCGCCATGTCGCTGGACCCCGAATTCGTGCCGGCGGTCGTCGCGACCGGGTTCAGCCACCTCGATGCGGTTCGACTCGGATGGGCCTCCGACCACGAGGACGACCTGGAGAAGGCTTTCCGTTTGGCTGAACTGGCCAGACGAATGGACCCGCAGGATCCCTATGCAATCGCGCTTCTGGCCTATGTCGAGCGGGCCCAGGGAAGGCTCGAGCAGTCGGTCGCCACGATGGCGCGGGCGGTTCACCTTGCTCCCCGCAACGGAGAGCTGGTCGCGTATTACGCCGACATGCTGTGGATGCAGGGCGATGCGGCAGGTGCCGTGCGGCAGAACCGCAGGGCGCTGGAGCTCTTCCCGCAGCCGAGCTCATGGGTGCGTGGGAATCTGGGGCTCGCACTGCTCTGGACCGGCGACTGCCCGGAAGCGCAGAAGGTGTTCGAGACGGTCATCGCGTCGGACGAGGACTACGCGCGAGCCTATATCGGGCTGGTTGTCGCCCTCGTGCGGCAAGGGCGGATCGAGCAAGCCAGGGCGGTATATCAGTCGCTGCTGCTGATCGAGCCGGGATTTGCGCCGCGGAACTGGATTGCGCGCAACCTTCATTTCAATCCGGCCGACGCGGACCGTTTCATGGCCGATCTGATGCTCGCCGCACAGTAGACCGGATCGCCTGCGGGAACGGCGTGACCGTGCCAGCGCATTGCTCCTTCAAGTCCTTCAGGTCATCGCGGTTGCGCAGCCGGACAGGGGTGAGCCGGATGTCAGGCGGCGCCCGCGGCGGCGGCCGGCACGCGGGCGGGCGGTTGCAGCACCCGCTCCAGCCCGTCGATCAGATGCTCCGTGTCTTCGGGCCGGGCATAGTGGAGGGTCGGCACGAAGGTGTCGTACGAGAAGTTCGGGTCGATCTCCCGGATGCGGGCGCCGTGCGCGGAAGCCGCCGTGTGGTCGCCCATCCAGGCGTAGGCCGCCGAGACGAAGGCGTGCTGAACGGCGTCCATCGCCGAAAGATGCATGAAGGCCTCGATCGCCTCGCCGTAGCGCCGGGCGTTGAAATAGGCCTTGCCGAGATGGCTCCAGAACCGCTCGGGATGATGCGGGTTGAGCCGCATGGCCTTCGTTATCCACTCGACCCCTTCTTCGGGCCGCCCGAGCCAGGTGAGTAGTTCGCCCTGCTGCACGACGACGAGGTCGTAGTTGGGATTGAGCGCGAGCGCGCGCTCCTGATGGTAGCGGGCGCGGGTCAGGTCGTTGCGGCTGACGTTGATGGCTGCGAGGATGCGGTGGACGTCGGCATCGTTGTCGTCAAGCTTTAGCGCCGTCTCCAGCTCGACCACCACCTCGTCGAAGACCGCGTCCCTGTTCTCGCACCAGCCATAGACCCAGGCCTGACCGAGGATGCAGCCGCGCCAGGCGCGGGCGTGCGCGTAGTCCGGGTCGAGCGTGATCGCCCGGTCGATCAGCTTCTGCGCCTCGGTGTTGTCGTCGCGGCCGCTGCGGTGGTGGAGCACCTTGGCGGCGAGCACGCATTCGTAGGCGGCGAGATTGGCCGGCGTCTTGCGCGCGATCAGGTCGCGCTGGGCAGCCTCGACGCGCCCGGGCAGGGTGGCGACGATCGCCGCCGTCACCTCGTCCTGAATGGCGAAGATGTCGTCGAGCTTGCGGTCGTATTTCTCCGCCCAGATGTGGGCGTCGTTGGTCGTGTCGATGAGCTGGACGGTGATCCTCACGTTGCCGCCGGCCTTCCTGACGCTGCCTTCCACTATGTACTGGGCGCCAAGCTTCTGGGCGACCTCGCGCAGGTTGGCGGACTGGCCCTTGTAGACGAAGGTCGAGTTGCGCGAGATGACGAAGAGCTCGTGGTGGCGCGACAGCTCGGTGAGGATGTCCTCGGTCAGTCCGTCGACGAAGAATTCCTGCTCGGGGTCGCCGCTCATGTTCGCGAAGGGCATCACCGCGATGGCCGGCTTGACCACCGGCTTCGGTTCCGCGGCCCTGCCTGCTCCGTCCGCCGGGGCGCGGCTGTCGAGCACCACGCGCCAGACCTGCAGCTGTCTCGACATGTTCTTGAACGATTTCAGGCCGAGATTCTCGAAGGCGACGCCGACGCGATCGTTGACCTGGTCGTAGACGGCCTGCGTCACGCAGATGCCGCCGGTTTCGGCGAGCTGCTCGAGCCGGGCCGCGACGTTGACGCCGTCGCCGTAGATGTCGCCGTCGTCGAAGATGATGTCGCCGAGGTTGATGCCGACGCGGAACTGGATGCGCCTGTCCTCCGGCACGTCGGCGTTGCGGCGGCGCATCCTCTCCTGGACCTCGACGGCACAGCGCACGGCATCCGCGACGCTCTGGAACTCGACCAGCATTCCGTCGCCGGTGGTCTTGATGATGCGGCCCTGGTTCTTGGCGATCGACGGATCGATCAGTTCGATCCGGTGCGTGCGCAGCCGCTCCAGCGTGCCACGCTCGTCGGCTTCCATCAACCGCGAGTAGCCGACCATGTCGGCTGCAAGCACGGCGGCGAGCCTGTGTTCCATGTGCTGCTCCAACCAGTTTCGCAGTATAGCACAGAGATCGCCCGGACAGAACGCACCAGAGGGTGAGTCCGGCGTGAGGACTGGCGAACGCCGTGCCGGCGCAATCCGGCCATCAATTTTCGTTCCGCGTTGCGTGGCGACCCCGGTGGAGATGTGTTAATGCGCGCCGCATACGCACATTTCCCTCCCAAGGAAGATTGCCATGGCCATAGCCACCGCCGCCAAATCGATCGATGAGAACCGTTTCAACCTGCCGCTCGAACAGGTCGATCCCGAGATCTTCGGCGCAATCGGCAAGGAACTCGGCCGCCAGCGCCATGAGATCGAGCTGATCGCCTCGGAAAACATCGTCTCCCGCGCCGTGCTCGAGGCGCAAGGGTCGATCATGACCAACAAGTACGCCGAGGGCTATCCCGGTAAGCGCTACTACGGCGGCTGCCAGTTCGTCGACATCGCCGAGAGCCTCGCCATCGAGCGCGCCAAAAAGCTGTTCGACTGCGGCTTCGCCAACGTCCAGCCCAATTCCGGCAGCCAGATGAACCAGGCCGTCTTCCTGGCGCTGCTCCAGCCCGGCGACACCTTCATGGGCCTCGACCTGAACTCCGGCGGCCACCTGACCCACGGCTCGCCGGTCAACATGTCGGGCAAGTGGTTCAACGTCATCTCCTACGGCGTGCGCCGCGAGGACCATCGCCTCGACATGGACGAGGTCGAGCGGCTGGCCAACGAGCACAAGCCGAAGCTGATCATCGCCGGCGGCACGGCCTATTCGCGCATCTGGGACTGGCAGCGCTTCCGCCAGATCGCCGACGCGGTCGGCGCGTATCTCATGGTCGACATGGCCCACATCGCCGGCCTCGTTGCCGGCGGCGCGCATCCCTCGCCGCTGCCGCATGCGCACGTCGTCACCACGACCACGCACAAGTCGCTGCGCGGGCCCCGCGGCGGCATGATCCTCACCAACGACGAGGAGATCGCCAAGAAGGTCAATTCGGCCGTCTTCCCGGGCCTGCAGGGCGGCCCGCTCATGCACGTCATCGCCGCCAAGGCGGTGGCCTTCGGCGAGGCGCTGCGCCCCGACTTCAAGGCCTACGCGCACGAGGTCGTGGCCAATGCCCGCGCGCTGGCCGCGAGCCTGCAGGAGACCGGCCTCGAAATCGTCTCCGGCGGCACCGACAACCATTCGATGCTGGTCGACCTCAGGCCCAAAAACGCCACGGGCAAGCGCGCCGAGGCCGCACTCGGCCGCGCCAACATCACCTGCAACAAGAACGGCATCCCCTTCGACCCCGAAAAGCCCTTCGTCACCTCCGGCGTGCGCCTCGGCACCCCGGCCGGCACCACGCGCGGCTTCGGCCAGGCCGAATTCCGCGAGATCGGCAAGCTGATCGCCGAGGTGTTGGACGGCCTCAAGGCCGCCAACTCCGACGAGGGCAACGCCGCGGTCGAGGAGACGGTGAAGAAGAAGGTCATCGCGCTGACGGACCGGTTCCCGCTTTATCCATTCATGGGGTGAGGCCTATCCTCCCCCGTTTCACGGGGGGTCCAAAGGACGGGCGAGACAAGCGGCTCGCCCCGGCATGGACCACGCGAAGCGTGGTGGAGGGGGTGCAGGTTCGCCGAGGACGAAGCCGTCATGCCAGTGGCATGACGGCAGGCCTCGAACGGGTGGGAGGTGCCGCAGGCAGCGGGTCCCACCCGGGGGAGGGGCACTTTGGAAATCTGCCCTCGGCAACGTCAATCGCTGCCGGGTTGTTCCGTTGTGGATTTATTTCCTCTACAATGGAAGGAGTGCGTCTCTCGAGCCATTTCCGCTTCCCGATCCACCAAGATAACGGTAGTTGCTTAGAAATACTTTGATTCGGATCAGATGGGAGGAGGGCTTCTGAATGGCTACAGTGGCGATTCGTACTTCAATAGAAAGAATATTGAGCGGTACCATCAGAATCCCTGCATTCCAGCGTGGTTTTGTCTGGACAACAGATAATATCTCTTTTTTGATGGACAGCATATATCGTAACTATCCGATCGGGAATATCCTCCTCTGGCGCACGCGAGATTCGTTAGAAAAAGAACGTGATCTAGGTCCATATTCGCTTCCGAAGCCCGAAAAAGAATATCCCATCGACTATGTGCTTGATGGTCAGCAAAGGCTGACGTCGATATTCAGTGTTTTTCAAACCGTTCTTGCGCCTAATAGTTCGACAGAAGCGTTCGATATTTTCTTCGATTTGCAAGCACCCGAAGGGGCACTGGAGGATCAATTCGTCTCAATCTTCGAGCCTGGTTCGGATCCCCACCGATATTTTCCTCTCAGAGCTGTTTTCGACACTGCGCGATTTTTCGAAATCGCAAATGGCCTGTCTCCGGAAGAAAAGAACAAAGTAGTTGAACTCCAGCGCCGATTTCAAGAATTCCAGATTAATCTTGACGTTATCGAGTTCGATAACAAAGATGAGATTGCAATAATATTCGAGAGAGTTAATAGAGCTGGTATTCGATTGGATGCGTTCCAATTGCTCTCAGCTTGGACATGGAGTAGCGAATTCGATCTGAACGAATCCATTTCTGAACTCGCGTCAGAACTTGAGCCATTCGGCTTCTACGACTTGTCATCAGATCCAAATTTGATGATGAAATGCTTCGCGGCTGTTGTAAAAGGTGACGCTCAACTCAAAGATGTTGTAAGTCTTCACGGCCCGACCGTGCGCGACCGCTTTGATGAGATAAAACGCGGAATTTTGGGCGCAATCGACTTTCTAAAAAAGCAGCTGTTAGTCGAGAGCTTGTCGCTGATGCCGTATCCTGCAATGCTTGTGCCCCTCTCTGCGTTTTTCGCGACTTCGGCGGTAAGCGGCGTCCATCCCAGCGATAAGCAGCGTGAAGCGATGGTTAGATGGTACTGGCGCTCCTGTCTTTCGCGCCGCTACTCATCCGGCGTCGGGCGTGCACATGCCGCGGACATTGCGCTGATGAATTCGATTAAAACCGGACATGAACCCGAGATACTTAGAGCGGTTCGCCCCATAGAGGCTGAGTTCTTCATAGATAACCGATTTACGATCGGGAATGTTAACTCAAAGATACTGATCAATCTATTGTCACAGAAAAGCCCGGTAAGCTTACTTTCAGGAGCGAAGATTGATCTAGCGGCCGTTCTCCAAAAGGCTAACAAGAACGAGTTTCATCATATTTTTCCAAGGGCCCACTTGAAGAAGACGGGATTTGAGAATGAAAAAATAAACGCCATCGCGAACATATGTTTTCTGTCAAAAAGCGACAATAATCGGATTAAAGATAAAGAGCCGAGTGCATATGTGAATATGATGACTAAGGGAAAAGAATCCGAGATATTATCGACCAACATTATACCCAAGAATTTTGCATCTTTGTCTTATGACGATTTTCTCCAAGGCAGGGCGGTTATGATCGCCGGGTTTGCGAACTCGTTGGCGGGCTTATAGACGTGCGGCTGTAGGAAGCGAGTGCCGTAACACTGCCATACTGAGTTCCCATGTCGCTACTACGCAGCGCTAAATGGCAGAAGATTCCGGGCGGACTTGATCGCTTGCGCCGATACGGAGGACTCAAGAGACGAATAGTTGAAGTTCGGAAAATTGCGCCTTCAAGCGTGGACAAGCTCACGCCCTTCGACGTCCTCTTCACCCCCCACAACCCACTGATTTTCCTCGCCCGACTGCCGACTGCCCACTCCCGACTGCCGCTTTTCCATCCACACCCCCAAAACCCCGCCCCATACTCCCCCCGCCCAAACCAACGGAAGGCGGCGATGGACTGGCAGGTGGTGATTGAGCGGAACGGGGCGGCACTGCGGCGCGTGCTCGCCGCGCTCGTCGCCATGAGCGGCTTCGACTGCCGGTTTGCGCCGGAGGCGCAAAGCGCCGGTGGCACGGCAACAGGCGGAGAAGGCCGGGACGCTGCCGGAGGCAGCGGGGACCCGGCGGGCAGCCGGCCGGAAGGCCGCCCAACTCTTCCCCGCCGGCTCCACCGCGCCGTGCTGCGCCTGCTGCGGCCGGCCGAATCCGCCGCCCGGCGACTGATCGTCGTGGCGGCCAGGACGCTTCCCGAGACGCCTCCGGCGTCCGATCCCGCGCGGCCGGCGCGGCACACCGGCGGGCGGAAGGACAATGCCGCGGTCGCCGTCCTGCGCAGCCTCGGCATCGCCGTCGTGCTCCCGCCGTCGGCCGTTCCCGCGCCCCGGCGCGCGGTGCCTGCCGTGCGCCGTGCGCCCACCGCGATTGCGCTGCCGCTCGTCGACCGGCTGCGCAATCCCGGCGCTGCGCGCCCGCGCACCGTGCTGCCGCATGCCGCCCCGAGAATCCTCTCCTTCGAGGGCGCGGTGCCGCACCGCCTGCCGCCGCCGCCCACGCCCGACGATCCGCTCGACGCGACGCGGCTGGTGCTGCGGCTCAGGGCGGTGGCCGCGGCACTCGACGACCTGCCGCGCCAGGCCCGGCGCTTCGTCCGCCTGCAGGCGCTGCGCGCCCGCGCCCGGGCGCGTGGGCAAAAATCCCGCATCTCGCCGCTGCGCGTCGGCCGTCCGCCCGGCCAGTTTTGCGCGGCAAGCCGCCGGCCCAGACACGAGATCCACGAGATCCTGCGCGACCTGAACCATTTCGCCCACGAGGCGCTGCCCGACACCTCGTAGAGCGGGCGGCGCGACCGCAAAGAATCCGCCAATTCCTCGCGATCGCGACGCGGCCGGGGGTTGATGCCGTATGCGCGGGACATGACGTCGCCCGCGCGCTTCCCTGTCCCGACAAAATCTCGTAAGCCTCCCGCGGTCCACGAGGTTTTGTGAATGCGCTGCCCCTACTGTCAGTCCGAAGACACGCAGGTGAAGGATTCCCGTCCCGCCGAGGAGGGAGCCGCCATCCGCCGGCGCCGGGTCTGTCCGGATTGCGGCGGCCGGTTCACCACCTTCGAGCGGGTGCAGCTGCGCGAACTCGTCGTGGTCAAGAAGTCCGGCCGCAAGGCGCCGTTCGACCGCGACAAGCTGCAGCGCTCCTTCGACATCGCGCTGCGCAAGCGCAACGTCGAGCCGGCGCGCATCGACCGCGCGGTCTCCGGCATCGTGCGCCAGCTGGAGAGCTCGGGCGAAGCCGAGGTCGCCTCAAGCGAGGTCGGCCGGCTGGTCATGGAAGCCCTGAAATCGCTCGACGACGTCGCCTATGTCCGCTTCGCCTCGGTCTACCGGAATTTCCGCGAGGCCCGCGACTTCCAGGAGCTTCTGGGCGAACTCGGCGGCGAGGGCCGCGACGGCGACGCGCAGTAGGCCGATGACAACCCATTTTCCGGGACAGCAGCCGCAGGAGGAAACCGACCGCCGTTTCATGGCGGCGGCGATCCGCCTGTCCCTTCGCCACCTCGGCCTGACGGCCGAGAACCCCTCGGTGGGAGCGCTCGTGGTGCGGACCGGCGAGGGCGGCCCGGTGATCGTCGGGCGCGGGGTGACCGCTCCCGGCGGCAGGCCGCACGCGGAACTCCAGGCGCTGGCGCAAGCCGGCGAGGCGGCGCGCGGCGCCACCGCGTATGCTACGCTGGAGCCGTGCTCCCACATCGGCCGCGCGCCGCCCTGCGCCGATGCGCTCGTGTCGGCCGGCGTGGCGCGCGTCGTGATCGCGACGCTCGACCCCGATCCCCGCGTGACCGGGCGCGGCGTTGCGATCCTACGCAAGGCCGGGATCGAGGTCGTCACCGGCTGCATGGAGACCGAGGCCCGCCGCGCGATGGCGGGGTTCCTGTCACTGAAGGCCAGGGGACGCCCGTTCCTGACGCTCAAGCTCGCGGTTTCTGCCGACGGCATGCTGGGCCGCAAGGGCAAGGGGCAGGTCGCCATCACCGGCCCGCTCGCCCGCAACGCCGTCCAGACCATGCGGCTGGCGCACGAGGCGGTGATGGTTGGCGTCGGCACCGCCATCGAAGACGATCCCCTGCTCACCGTGCGGCTGCCGGGGCTGGAGCACAGGTCGCCGCGGCGCGTCGTCGTCGATCCCCTGGCGCGCCTACCGGCCTCGGCGCGGATGTTTTCTGACAGGCCGGAGAGCACGCTCGTGATGACGACGGAGAAGGCACCGCGCCGGTCGCTCGACCTTTTGCGGCGCAAGGGCGCCGGCGTTCACGTCGTCGCATCCGACTATCGCGGCCGCATGGAGCCGCGCGAGATCCTGCGCATGCTGGGTGTGCTCGGGATCAAGAGCGTCTTCCTCGAAGGCGGCGCGGAGACCGCCCGGCGCTTCCTTGAAGGCGGTCTCGTGGACAGGCTCGTGCTGTTCGCGGGGGCC
The DNA here is from genome assembly GCF_040839445.1 of Aquibium pacificum. Classification (NCBI taxonomy): domain Bacteria; kingdom Pseudomonadati; phylum Pseudomonadota; class Alphaproteobacteria; order Hyphomicrobiales; family Phyllobacteriaceae; genus Aquibium; species Aquibium pacificum. The sequence goes on from NZ_JBDPGJ010000001.1 coordinate 915,841, forward strand.
GCGACGGTGGGCGAGGGCGGGATAGCCTCACCGGTCGACGAGGCGACCGTGCCCGCGGAATTCCGCAGATCGGCGGAAAGCCGTTTCGGCGAGGACCGGCTGGTCGAATACGAGAGGAGTTCCTGATGTTCACCGGGATCATTTCCGACGTGGGGACCGTCGCCGACGTGCGGCCGCTCAACGAGGGCGTGCGGCTGCGCGTCGAGACGTCCTACGATCCCGCCGGCATCGACATCGGCGCATCGATCGCCTGCGCGGGCGTCTGCCTCACCGTAGTCGCGCTGCCCGAGGCTGGCTCCAATGCCCGCTGGTTCGAGGTCGAGGCGTGGGAGGAGGCGCTGCGCCTGACCACCGCGCGGAACTGGGACAAGGGAACCCGCATCAACCTGGAACGGGCGCTCAAGGTCGGCGACGAGCTCGGCGGCCACATCGTGTCCGGCCACGCCGACGGGACCGCCAGGATCGTCGCGCGCGAGGAAGAGGGCGACGCGGTGCGCTTCACGCTCGAAGCGCCGAGGGAACTCGCCAGATTCATCGCGCCGAAGGGCTCCGTGGCGCTGGACGGTACGTCGCTGACGGTGAACAAGGTCGAGGGACGCCGTTTCGACGTGCTTCTGATCCAGCACTCGCTTTCCGTGACCACTTGGGGCGAGCGATCTGAGGGTGACGAGGTAAATCTCGAGATCGACACCATGGCGCGCTACGCGGCGCGTCTGGCCGATGCCGCCACACAGGGACTGTAGAAGACCGGCAAGAAAGCCCGCGTCGCGTCAAACTGCGCCTTGCCGTCCCGCGCCGATCGGCCTAAGTGACCGGCTCATTCGGAGATACCCATGGCCTCGTCCTCAAAACCCCACCTCCTCATCGTGGAGGCCCGTTACTATGACGGACTGGCGGATGCCCTGCTGGAAGGCGCCAAGGCCGCGCTGGACGAAGCGGGCGCGACCTATGACGTCATCACCGCGCCCGGCGCGCTCGAGGTGCCGGCGGTCATCGCCTTCGCGCTCGACGCCGAGGACGACGGCACCGAGTATGACGGCTTCGTCGCGCTCGGCTGCGTGATCCGCGGCGAGACGCATCATTTCGATATCGTCGCCAATGAATCGGCGCGTGCGCTGATGAACCTTGCGGTCGACGAGGCGCTGGCGATCGGCAACGGCATCATCACCGTCGAGAACGAGGCCCAGGCCTGGGCGCGCGCCCGCAAGACCGAAGGCGACAAGGGTGGCTTCGCGGCACGCGCCGCGCTGACCATGATCGCCATTCGCGGGCAACTCGGAGCCTGATCCGGTGAAGCAGGCGACCTCCGGCGAGGATCGAGTGCCCCGGCAGGCCAACAAGCGCGGGGCCGCGCGCCTGGCCGCAGTGCAGGCGCTCTACCAGATGGACGTGGCCGGCAGCGGGCTGCTCGAGATCACCGCCGAGTACGAATCCTTCCGGCTCGGAAAGGAAATCGACGGCGCGGTCTATCGCGAGGCCGACGCCCAGTGGTTCCGGTCGATCCTCGCGGGCGTGGTGCAGAACCAGAAGGTGGTCGATCCCGTCATCCACGATGCGCTCACCGAGGACTGGCCGCTGTCGCGCCTGGACTCGACGTTGCGTGCAATCATGCGCGCCGGCGTCTACGAACTCATGGAGCGACGCGACGTGCCCGTGGCGGTGATCGTGTCCGAATATGTGGATATCGCCAAGGCCTTCTACGAGGAGGAGGAACCGCGGCTGGTCAACGCCGTGCTCGACCGCGTGGCACGGCGCATCCGCGGCGAAGGCCGGGGCCAGGACGCCCGGTGACGGCGCCACTGGAGACGCAACAGAAGGAGGCGCGGCGCACCGCGATCATCCTCGCCTGCGCCAGCGCCATCGTGGGTTCCGCGGCGCCGATCTCCATATCGACCGGCGGACTGGCCGGATACTACTTGCTTGACGCCGACAAGTCGCTCGCCACCGCTCCGATCACGGCCTACAACATCGGCGTCGCGCTCGGCGCGCTGCCGCTCGCGGCATTGGTCCGCAACGTGGGGCAGCGCAACGCCTTCGTCTCCGGCACGCTCGCGACCGCCATGGGCGGCGCGATCGCCACGCTCGGCCTGTTCCGCGGGGAGTTCTGGCTCTTCGCCGCCGGGCTGCTGGTCATCGGTTTCGGCGGCGCCTCTGTGCAGCAGTACCGGTTCGCGGCGGCCGACAATGCGCCTTCGATCTACAAGGCCCGCGCGATATCGACGGTGCTCACCGGCGGCGTCGCCATGGCGATCGTCGGGCCGCAGGTGGTGATCTTCTCGCGTGAACTCTTCGCCCCGGTGATGTTCGCGGGCTCGTTCGCCGCGATCATCGGCCTGGCGGCGATCGGTGCCGTCATCCTTTCCTTTCTGCGCCTGCACGACAAGCAGCCCAGGCCCGTGCTGGCCGGCGCGGAGCCGGCGCGGCCGCTCGGCGAAATCCTCTCCCAGCCCCGCTTCGTCGTGGCGCTCCTGTGCGCCATCGGCTCCTATGCCCTGATGAGCTTCGTCATGACTGGCGCGCCGCTGGCCATGGTGGGCTGCGGCTTCACGCCGGACGAGGCAGCACTCGGCATCTCATGGCACGTCATGGCGATGTTCGCGCCGAGCTTCTTCACCGGGCGCCTGATCGCCCGCTTCGGCAAGGAGACCGTCGTGGCGGCAGGTCTGCTGCTTCTCATCGGCTGCGGCCTCGTCGCGCTTTCGGGCATCGCGCTGTGGCAATTCTGGACGGCGCTGATCCTGCTCGGCATCGGCTGGAACTTCGGCTTCATCGGCGCGACGGCCATGGTCTCGGAATGCTATCGCGAATCCGAGAAGGGCAAGATCTCGGGCATTCACGACTTCCTGCTCTTCGGCTCCGTTGCGTTCGGGTCGCTGATGTCGGGGCAGGTCTACAATCACTGGGGATGGGACATGCTGAACTGGGTCATCTTCCCGGTCGCCTTCCTGTGCCTGGTCGCGCTCGGCTGGCTGAAGCTCGCCGCCGGCCGCAGGGTCGAAAGCCGCGCCTGAGCGGCGCGCTCCGGCTTCGTGGCGAAAGCGGGGCAAAACGACAACAAATCCTTGACGTTGACTTGGCCGTTTCGCATACACCGCGACGATTGGCCGGAAACCGCGTCGCGCGGCCGGCCCGCCATCAACGGTCCGGGGAGGGGTTCTTTCGGGCCATCAATCGAGGAATTCCGCAAATGACAATTCTCTATGTCGTCATTCTCTGCGGCGCGCTGTCCATCGTGTACGCCATCTGGGCGACGCAATCGGTCCTTGCGGCCGATCAGGGCAATGCGCGCATGCAGGAAATCGCCGGCGCGATCCGCGAAGGCGCGCAAGCCTACCTCACCCGCCAGTACACCACGATCGCCATGGTCGGCATCGTGGTGCTGCTGCTCGCCTGGTGGCTTCTCAGCGGGCTGGCGGCCATCGGCTTCCTGATCGGCGCCGTGCTGTCGGGCGCGGCCGGCTTCATCGGCATGCACGTCTCCGTGCGCGCCAACGTCCGCACGGCGCAGGCGGCATCCAACAGCCTGGCGGCGGGTCTCGACATCGCCTTCAAGTCGGGCGCCATCACCGGCATGCTCGTCGCCGGCCTCGCGCTGCTCGGCGTGTCGGTCTACTACTGGGTGCTGGTCGGTCCCCTGGGGCTCGCGCCGAACGACCGGGCCGTCATCGACGCGCTCGTGGCGCTCGGCTTCGGCGCCTCGCTGATCTCGATCTTCGCGCGTCTGGGCGGCGGCATCTTCACCAAGGGCGCCGATGTGGGCGGCGACCTCGTGGGCAAGGTGGAAGCCGGCATTCCCGAGGACGACCCGCGCAACCCCGCGACCATCGCCGACAATGTGGGCGACAACGTCGGCGACTGCGCCGGCATGGCCGCCGACCTCTTCGAGACCTATGCGGTGACCGTGGTCGCGACGATGGTGCTGGGCGCGATCTTCTTCGGCGGCACCGCCATTCTCGGCAGCGTGATGCTCTACCCGCTCGCCATCTGCGGGGCCTGCATCATCACCTCCATCATCGGCACCTTCTTCGTCAAGCTCGGCTCCAACGGCTCCATCATGGGCGCCCTCTACAAGGGCCTGATCGTGACCGGCCTCCTGTCCATCATCGGCCTTGGCGGAGCGACTTCGCTGACGGTCGGATGGGGCGACATCGGGGTCGGCGGCGGCGTCGCCGTCAACGGAACCTACCTGTTCGTCTGTGGCATCGTCGGCCTGATCGTAACCGGACTGATCGTCGTCATCACCGAATACTACACCGGCACCAACAAGCGCCCGGTGAACTCGATCGCCCAGGCGTCGGTGAGCGGCCATGGCACCAACGTCATCCAGGGACTGGCCGTGTCGCTGGAAGCCACCGCGCTGCCGGCCATCGTCATCGTCGGCGGCATCATCGTCACCTACCAGCTCGCCGGGCTCTTCGGCACGGCGATCGCGGTGACGACCATGCTCGGGCTCGCCGGCATGATCGTGGCGCTCGACGCCTTCGGTCCGGTGACCGACAATGCCGGCGGCATTGCCGAAATGGCCGGCCTGCCCAAGGAGGTGCGCCAGTCGACCGACGCGCTCGACGCGGTCGGCAACACCACCAAGGCGGTCACCAAGGGCTACGCGATCGGCTCGGCCGGCCTCGGCGCGCTGGTGCTGTTCGCGGCTTATTCCTACGACCTCGAATTCTTCATGGCCAACAGCCAGACCTACCCCTACTTCGCGGGCATGGAGAACGTGTCGTTCTCGCTCTCCAACCCCTACGTGGTGGCGGGTCTGATCTTCGGCGGCCTGATCCCCTATCTCTTCGGCGGCATCGCCATGACCGCAGTGGGACGCGCGGCAGGCGCGGTCGTCGAGGAGGTTCGCCGGCAATTCCGCGAGAAGCCGGGCATCATGGAAGGTAAGGACCGTCCGGACTATGCCCGCGCGGTGGACATGCTGACCAAGGCGGCGATCCGGGAGATGATCATCCCCTCGCTGCTGCCGGTTCTGGCCCCGCTGGTCGTCTATTTCGGCGTGCTGCTGATCTCCGGCTCCAAGGCCTCGGCCTTCGCCGCACTCGGCGCCTCGCTGCTGGGCGTCATCGTCAACGGCCTGTTCGTCGCCATCTCGATGACCTCGGGCGGCGGCGCCTGGGACAACGCCAAGAAGTCCTTCGAGGACGGCTTCGTCGACAAGGACGGCGTCAAGCACATGAAGGGTTCGGAAGCCCACAAGGCTTCCGTCACCGGCGACACGGTCGGCGATCCCTACAAGGACACCGCCGGCCCGGCCGTGAACCCGGCCATCAAGATCACCAACATCATGGCGCTCCTGCTGCTGGCCGTGCTCGCGCACAGCTGATCAGGCGTAGAGCCGCCCGAGAATAAAAGTCCCCGCCGGAGCGATCCGGCGGGGTTTTCGCTTTTGGGGGATACACGGTTGTCGTCCAATTTCCGGGCATCGTGAGCGATCCGATCGGCCCATAGGCGCTCCGCCGGTTGACTTGGCCGCGGGTTCTCCGCAAGTTTGCATGAAGAACAACGGACAGCGCTCATGCACCGGTCTGAAGCAGAGCGGACCGTCGTCATTGCCGACGATCATGCGGTCGTCCGCAGCGGGTTGCGCAATATTCTTTCCTCACTTCAAGGTGTCCGGATCATCGGGGAAGCTGCGAACGGCCTGGAAGCCATCGCGCATGGCAAGAGGTATCAGCCTTCGATGATGACACTCGATGCCGGGATGCCAATGTGCAACGGCATGGAGGTCCTTGGCGAGGTGCGACGCTGGTCGCCCCGGACCAGGATTTGCGTGGTGACGGGATTCACGTCAGTGGGCAGTCTCGCCGACTGGCGATCGGCTGGCGTGGACGGACTTTTTCTCAAGAGTTCTGAACCGGCGGAGCTGCGGGAAGGATTTCGCCGGATCCTTACCGGGAGCACCTATCTCCAGCACGATATCCGGTGCCTCCTCGATGATCGACAGCAGGTTGTCGAACTCACCTTGCGGGAACGGCAGATCCTCCATCAGGTGGCCCTCGGACTTTCCAATGGTGAAATCGCCGAGAAGCTCTCGATCAGTCCGAAGACGGTGGATAATCATCGCTCCCGCCTCATGGCCAAGCTCGGGGTCCATTCCGTAGCGCAACTGGTTGCCTACGCGCTAAAGGAAGGACTGCTGGAGCCGGCGCGCCAGGCTTAGCTGGCGACGAGCTTCCAATCCGGCTGTGGCGCGACCTCCGAAAAATCGTGTCTGGCTTCTCTCGAATAGGGTGTGGACCTCATGCGGGATACCGGGCGGGGCAGATAGATATGATCCCGAAGGGCAACCTGGAAGGAGGAACGACATGAAGATGAACATCCTTTGCGCCGCATTGATCGCTTCGAGCGCTGCTTTCGCCGGCCTTGCCACGACGACCACAAGCGCCATCGCCGGCCAGTGGAAGAACTGCAACCATGAAGGCGGGTTCTGCAACCCGTCCGGTTACACGACGAAGATCCGCTATGGCGTCAACGGCAGGTGGAAGGTGAAGAACACCACCGGCGGTGTCTGGTGCACCAATCAGAATTTCGGAGATCCTGCCCCCGGAAGGCGCAAGAACTGTGATGCCTACTACCCGAACTGGGAAACTTGCACACACGAGGGCGGCTTCTGCAAGGTCGGTGCGGGCACCTCCGTCCGCTACGGCACCAGCCCGCACAAGTCCGGGAGTTACAACCAAAAGAAGGCCGGAAACGGCGGCATCTGGTGCGACAACCACAATTTCGGCGACCCGGCGTTGGGGAAGCGCAAGAATTGCTGGGTGCTGAAGTAGCGCGCGTGATCGTCATGTCCGATCTCAGACCGGGCGGCGGCAAACCGCCCGGCTTCAAGTGTCGAACGGCGTGTCATTCGGCTGGCTGACCAATGATCAAGGGCTTCAGGCCCGATATCCGGAAATGCATTCCACGCCGGTTCGTCGCGATCCGCGAGATGGTCCAGCCGTTCTTCGCGCATATCCTGCTCACTGCCTCGAGCCCCAGCCCTTCTCCGCGGCGGCGCTGCACCGCAACGCCAAGGTCTGCTTCTCCGTGGTCGAGAATTCCCTTGCCGCGATCGATGACATCGATCGCCACGCCATCGAATCTCCTGCGTACACCGATCAGTATCCGGTCCGATCCGCTGTGCATGATCGCGTTCGAGACGAGGTTTGTGAGGACACGCAGAAGGTCCACGGGATCGGCCTGAACGCGTAGGGAAGTCTTCACGGTCCTAAGGTCTATTCCATGTGATGTCGCTTCGTCGGTGAACATGAAGACTGCGTTCTCAATGGGCGCGGAAAGAGGAAACTCTTCATCGCTGATGGCATCATCGGGCAACCCGCTTTTCTCCGCAGCGGGTTCGTCGAGCGCCGGTCGCCGGACATCGACCAGTTGCTGAAGGTAGGCGAGAGTTTCGGACAATTGAACGCGTGTCTCCGCACCAGCCATGCCGGGATCGTCGGACATTCGCTCGACAGCAATCTGCAGCGAGAGGAGCGGCTGCCGGATGTCGTGGCGAGTGGTGTCGAGTTCAAGCGAGCGCTGGACTGCAAGGTCGCTCGACTGTCTCTCCCGTCGGCGCAGCACCCAGGTCAGGCGCGCAACCGCCAGTGAAAAGACGAAGCCGTCCAGCAGCTGCCCGTACCGCAGTACCGCCTCCTTCTGTCCCGGCGGCAACAACGAATCCATCTGCGAGAGAAACGTGAATGCACCGACATAACCGAAAAGAACGAGCGAACCGAGGAGATAGAAAGCGCCGCCCGGAATTCTGTCGCGTACGGCCGCGAGTGACGCTACCATCTGGAGCGCCAGGAAACCGAGCACGATGAAACCGGCGCACAATTTTACCTTCACGAGCGGCAGGAAGATCGGCGCCGGCATGTAGCCGATTGCCACGGCGAGAAGCAGCATGATCGATCCGTTGAGCATGGCGTGCCGCTTCCCTGTCTTGATGAATTCGCGCGCCATTAGTAGTGCGAAGCAGACAGCGACGAGACCGATCACATGCGATGCAACCGCGTTCCATTCAGGCAGAGCCGGCCAGATATGAGCGAACAGTGTGCCGTCGAGCTGGGCATTGTAAGCCATGACCGACAAGAAGAACCCCGCGTAGAGCGCAGAAACCATTGAACGAAGCGCAATGGCGAAGGTGAAGATGAAAACGAGCAGAACCAGTGCGGCTGCATAGAAGATGGCAAGCGGGATCTCCCGGGCGAGATTGACCTCCGCAGCGCGGGAGGAGGGGTAAATCGACAGGGGCAGCGTCGCGGGACCATCGAACTCGGCATAAAGCCAGAGACGGATCGCCTCTCCCGGACCGAGCGAGAAGGCCTCGCTGACGAGATGCCGAGAGAGCACAGCCCGATCGTAGAACGGTGTTTCATCATCCTCATCGAGAATCTTGCGGGTTTGCCCGCTGACCTCAAGCCAGACCTCCAGCTTGCGCAAGTAGGGTCGTCCGGTATCGAGAACCCACTCTTCTGGTACCGAGCCTTCATTGCGCAGCAGTGAAGTCAGCCAGAAACCGCTGTCCGTAAGTCCGAACGAGAAGTCCGGATCGGGGACGGTCATGAAGCTTCCGCGGGCATACATGGTGCGTGCGGCCTGCAGGCCGACGGAAGAACGGGGCACCTCCATATATGCCAGATGATTGCCAATGTGGTCCGCCGTTATGCCGTGGCTCAGCGGGAGCGGCTGATCCCCGGGAGCACAGATGCCCTGAGGAAGCTGGCAGAGTATAATAGCAAACAGAAGCGCAACGACGGAAAGCGGACGCCGAGCCGCGCCGATACAGGCGGTCGAGCCGCCCCGAACGAGATGTCCCGTGTTGGTCGGCAGTTGCGGAAAACGCACTTCGCCCTCGGGTCATTCGAAATAATGGTGGCGGTCTGCCTGGACCGCACCTCATCGTGGAAGTTGAGGCTCCATCTTACCGATCCGGGACGATCCTCCAAGAAGTTCTCCACGCGACTGTAGCGCCCTGCGTTTCCTCCAGACGAGGCTATGGTTCACCCCGGGTTGCTCCGGTGTCCTTTTTCGAACCGTCTGCTGGCAGCCCCCCATCACGGCGTCCGGTATTTCGGTGAGGAAAGATAGTCCCCTCGTGAAACCGGAGAAAGCAGGGACGGATAGAACAACCCCCGCTCATCGAGTCCCACCGACTCGCGAAATCCCGGCGTCAGATCCCCATCCTCAGTTCGGCCCGCTATTGCCGAACGGGCCGCCCGCAGGCGGCTTGCCGCCGGACAGGCCGGAGAAGAGCTGGCCGACGAAGGACTGGTCCTTGCCGCCGGTCGGCGTCGTGCGCGAGACGAAGTCGAAGACCTTGCCGTCCTTGAGGCCGTAGTGTGCGATGTTGTCCACGCGGCCTTCGTCGTTGAAATAGACCGCCATCACCTGCTGGTCGACGATCTTGGGGTTCATGAAGGCGACGGGACGGACGCGCTTCTGGGAGATGTAGTAGAAGACCTCGGTGTCGAAGGTCGCGGTGGTCGACGGCGAGCCGAGCGCCAGGAGCACCTGCTCGCGGCTCGATCCCACCGGCACGAGTTCGAGTGCCTGTTCGTCGATCACATAGCCCTGGGTAAGGGTTTCGCTGGGGGTGAGGGAGGCGGTGGTGCAGCCGGAAAGCACGATCCCCGCTGCGGCAATGCCCAACGCCGCCGGCCGAAGGATGGACCCTGCCTTGAAAAACTGCGACCGCACCGACATCTCCATGCAAATCGGCCCAGCAAGCTTGCGCGAGGCCGCGAACTCGGTAAACCAGCTTCTTCGCCGATGCAACCTGACCCGCTGCGTGCGTGGCACACGAGGGAGACATGCCCGGCATGCTCAGACAATTCTTGGGCCTGCGGCCGAACGCCAACAGGGCCGTAGCGGATGCCGTCTACAGCCGAATCGTGGCGGCGGCGCGGCAGCCCGAATTCTACGCCAACTGGGACGTGCCCGATACGCCGCTGGGGCGTTTCGAGATGTTGTCCCTGCACGTCTTCCTGTTCATGCACCGCGCGCGCGGTGGCGACCAGGCGCTCGGCGACCTGACGCAGGAACTGACGGACGGCTTCTTTACCGACGTCGACCATTCGCTGCGGGAACTCGGTATCGGCGATCTCGGCGTCCCGAAACGCATGAAGAAGCTCGCGCGGATGTTTTACGGCCGCGCGGAAGCCTATGGCGCGGCTCTGCAGGCCGGCGATGTGTCGGCGCTTGCCGCGGCGTTCCAGCGCAATATCCGGCCCGACCTCGCGGAGTGGAACGGAGCCGGTCCCCTGTCGCTTCACGCGATGGAGGTCGAGCGATGTCTCGCTGCGCAGACGTCCGAACAACTGCTGCAGGGCAGGGTGGAATTCCCGTCGCCGGTTCGCTAGATCGCGGAAGCCGATATGAACGAACATCAGAAGAGCCCGATCTCGTTTCACGCCAGCATCCTGCGGCTGCCCAGGAAGGGCATGCCCGTCGTACTGGAACCCAATGCCGCCCAGCGTGAGGCGCTGGCGAGCGAGCACGACCTCCTGAGCGTCGATCGCTTCCGCGCGGACCTGCTCGTGGAGCCCTGGAAAGGCGACGGCGTGCGAGTGTCCGGCGAGGTCGCGGCGCACATCACGCAAGCCTGCGTGGTCACGCTCGAGCCGGTGGAGAGCGATCTGTACGCGCGAATCGACGCCCTGTTCATCCCCGAGCATTCGCCGCTCGCGCGATACGAGAGGGATCCGTCCGGCGAGATCCTGGTCGATCCGGAAGGGCCGGATGCGCCCGAGGTCTTTTCCGGCGACAGGATCGACGTCGGCGCCCTGGCGGAGGAATTCTTCGCGCTCGAAATCGACCCCTATCCGCGCAAGGCGGCGCCCTCCGGCGAGGCCGTTCATGGAGACAGGTCGTTCAGGGACGAGACCGAATCGCCATTCGCCAGGCTCGCCGACCTGAGGAGGAAACTCTGAACGCATTGGCCAAGCGGCCCGATTACGGTTGTGCCTGCCGCGAAAACAGCTATTTTCGCCGCACTTTGCGGGACGCACTCGGGTTGCGGATCATGATGGGAACAGCGTGGTAAGAATCTCCATCGATGCCATGGGCGGCGACCACGGACCGGCGGTCATCGTCGCGGGTCTTCAGAACGTGGTTCAGAGGCGTTCCGATGTCCGCTTCCTCATTTTCGGCCAGGAGGAAGTCGTTGCGCCGGTGCTGGCCCGGTTTCCGAAGGTCGCGGCAGTTTCGGACTTCGTCCACTGCGAGGTCGCGGTGCGCATGGACGACAAGCCCAGCCAGGCGCTTCGGCACGGGCGCTGGAAATCGTCCATGTGGAAGGCGGTCGAGGCGGTGAAGGCGGGCGATGCCGACGTGTGCATTTCGGCCGGCAACACCGGCGCGCTGATGGCCATGTCGAAGTTCTGCCTGCGCACCATGGCAAGCATCGAGCGGCCGGCGATCGCGGCCATCTGGCCGACGGCCAAGAGCGAGAGCATCGTTCTCGACGTGGGGGCCACGATCGGCGCCGACGCGCACCAGCTCATCGATTTCGCCATTCTCGGCTCGGCGATGGCCCGGGCGCTGTTTCAGGTCGACCGGCCAACGGTCGGGTTGCTCAATGTTGGCGTGGAAGAGATCAAGGGCCAGGAAGACGTGCGCGAGGCGGGCCGGCTCCTGCGCGAAGCCGATCTCAGGACAATGGACTACCGGGGCTTCGTCGAGGGCGACGACATCGGCAAGGGCACGGTAGACGTCGTGGTGACGGAAGGCTTCGCCGGCAATATCGCTCTCAAGACGGCCGAGGGGACGGCCAGACAGATCGCCGAGTATCTGAGGGCCGCGATGAGCCGTACCTGGATGGCCAAGATCGGATACGTCTTCGCGCGCGATGCATTCCGGCGGCTGCGCGAGAAGATGGACGTCCGCAAGATCAACGGCGGGGTGTTCCTGGGTCTCAACGGCATCGTCGTGAAGAGCCATGGCGGCACCGACGACGAGGGCTTTGCCGCGGCTGTGGAACTCGGCTACGACATGGTACGCAACAGGTTGATCGACAAGATCCGAGCCGATATCGACCTATTCCACGCAAAGGTGCCCGACGTGCGCGTCCGGGCCGGATCGAACGGCGAGTAGGTGCAACCATGATACGTTCCGTCGTATGCGGCGTGGGTTCCGCATTGCCCCGCCGCGTCATGCGCAACGCCGATTTCGAAGGCATCATGGAAACGTCCGATGCCTGGATCGTGCAAAGGACCGGCATCAAGCAGCGCCACATCGCCGACGACACCGAGACGACGGCGTCGCTGGGAGAGGCGGCTGCGCGGGCTGCCCTGAAATCGGCCGGCATGACGCCGGACGACATCGACCTGATCGTGCTCGCCACATCGACCCCCAACCGCACCTTCCCGGCCACCTCTGTGGAGATCCAGGAACGGCTCGGCATGCACCATGGCTTCGCCTTCGACATGCAGGCCGTCTGCAGCGGCTTCGTCTATGCGATGACGACGGCCGATCTCTACATCCGCGGCGGCCATGCCAGGCGCGTCCTGGTGATCGGCTCGGAGACCTTCTCGCGTATCCTGGACTGGACCGACCGCTCGACTTGTGTCCTGTTCGGAGATGGCGCGGGCGCGGTCATCCTCGGGGCGGCCGAAGGCAGCGGGACGATCCAGGACCGCGGCATGCTCGCCGCCAGCCTGAGGTCCGACGGATCGCACCAGGAAAAGCTCTATGTCGATGGCGGTCCCTCCACGACCGGCACCGTCGGGCACCTGCGCATGGAAGGACGCGAGGTCTTCAAGCACGCGGTCGCCATGATCACTGACGTGGTGGAGGCGACGTTCGAAGCCGGTGGCATCACCGCCGACGATCTCGACTGGTTCGTTCCGCACCAGGCTAACAAGCGGATCATCGACGCCTCGGCCAAGAAACTCGGGATCGCGGAGGAAAAGGTGGTGATCACCGTCCACCTCCACGGAAACACGTCGGCCGCCTCCGTCCCGCTCGCGCTCAGCGCGGCGGTGGAGGACGGGCGCATCAAGAAGGGCGATCTGGTCCTGCTCGAAGCCATGGGAGGCGGCTTCACCTGGGGTGCCGTCCTCGTTCGCTGGTAACGCTTGGTTAGGCTTTCTGGCCAAGCTAGTCCTTGACCTCTCCCGGTCGATTTCCTAACGTTCCAGCCTATTGTATAAGCTAACTTTTTTCGAAGATCGGACGGACGATGGGGGGAAAGACTCTTACGCGCGCCGACTTGGCCGAGTCCGTCTACCGGAAAGTCGGGCTGTCGCGCACCGAATCCGCTCAACTCGTCGAGATGGTCCTCAACGAGATCTGCGAGGCGATCGTGATGGGAGAGACGGTGAAGCTCTCTTCCTTCGCCACCTTCCAGGTGCGCGAAAAGAACGAGCGGATCGGGCGCAATCCCAAGACGGGCGAGGAAGTGCCGATCCTGCCGCGCAAGGTGATGACCTTCAAGGCCTCGAACGTGTTGAAGAACCGCATCCTGCAGGCACACAAGAAGGCCAAGGATAAGAACAAAGACGGGAAATAAGTCTCGCCCTCTAACGCATTGCCGAGGTGACCGGGCTGTGTTCCACGGTTCGCGGGCTTGAACACTGCGCTGCAAAGCGCTCGAATGGGCGCGAATCGAATTCTGCGAGGGACTCCCATGGACAAGAGCCCTGATGCGTTCCGTACCATCAGCGAAGTTGCCGAAGACCTCGACCTGCCGCAGCACGTGCTGCGCTTCTGGGAAACCCGATTCACGCAGATAAAGCCGCTGAAGCGCGGCGGCGGACGTCGCTACTATCGCCCGCAGGACGTCGAGCTGATCAAGGGCATCAAGGCGATGCTCTACGACCAGGGCTATACGATCAAGGGGGTCCAGAAACTCCTGCGCGAGAACGGCAACCAGTTCGTCTCGGCGATCGGGGCAGGGGACATGGCAGCCGTCGACGCGATCATGCAGCGCAAGCAGGCCGCCGGGCCGGCCGGCCAAGCCTCCCGTCAGAACGACGACGAAGTGCTGCTCGGAGAGCCGAAAGTGCGACCGAGCCGCCGCTTCTTCGGTCTGGGCAAGGCGGAGGAGGACGGTCCAGTGGCAGCCGGCGAGAACAGGCTGTCCCGCGACAACCGAGCCCTGTTGCAGGAGGCCCTGTTCGACCTCCTGGAATGCAAGAGGTTACTCGATCAGGTTCGTTAGCCGAGGCTTACTGAAGAGGCCATCAGTCGTCGTTGGCCGCGTTCAGGTTCTCCGGCCTGATCCCATGCTCCGCGGGCCGCTGCTGCAAGGCCTTGGAGAGCACGAGGCGCCGTGACTTCACCAGAGGCGCGACAGCCAAGCGCACGCGCTGGAGCCGCGGGTTGTTCTCGTGTGATTCCACGGCAGAATAGCTGGCATAGTACTCGCTCACGATGATCCTGTTCGGAATGGGCGCTCCGCTGCGCTCCACCGGCTTCAGAACCTCGAAACGGAGACAGCCTGGTTCCTCCTCCAGCGTCCGGCGCGCATGGTCCCTGATGATTTGAAGAAACTCATCCTCGCGGCCATCCTCGGTCTCGTATTCGACGATGATGCTGAATTCTTCCACGTCGCGCTCCCCTCCGCCTGACGGCTTCTTGTACATCCCTTACGGCCGAACGCGAAACGCTCGTTCCGCGTTCCGTCCGCATGCCGATAGTGGACATGCGGTTCCCTAGCGGGGACGGCGGACCAGGTTGAGGTATGTGGGATCGAAATCGGCGAGCCGTGCGAGACCATCCCAGTCGTGGACGATCACCTGATTTCCCTGCCAAGTGACGTGGCCGCTGGCCCGGAGTTCCTGGATGGTCCTGTTGGTGTGGACGATCGACAGTCCGACGAGATCCGCCACTTCCGATTGGGTGACGGGGAAATCGAAAGCCCGGTCCTTGACCTGGCCCACGACGTCGAGCCGGCAGTAGACTTCGCAGACCAGATAGGCGATGTGCCGCAACGGGTCCATCCGGCCCATGCATGCGATCCAGTTGCGCTGGATCGCCGCGTCGATCGCGACGGTCATGAAGAGGAGGCGCCCCAGGTGAGGAAATTCGGCCGCGATGCGGCGCACTTCCGAGTGCGGTGCAAACGCCATCCTACAGGGCGCCAGCGCCATGACTGCATGATCCATCACCTTGAGAAGCAGGCCGTGCAGGTCGACGAAATCGCCCGGAACGTGGACGGCCGTCAGTTGCCTGTTCCCGTTCGCAAGCTGCCTGCTACGGGCAGCCAGGCCTTCCACCAGAAGGCAGCTTTCCGTCGGCTCCGATCGTTCCGGGATGATCTCGTCCCCGTCGCCGTAGCTGCGCTGCCGCCACGAGAGACTTTCGAGCGCCTTCCGCTCCGCGACGGAAAGCTCGTCACGCCGCTCGAGCATGGAGAATAGCGCTTCAGGGATGAAGTTTTCCAATCCTGCCAGCTCCGGATGCCTGTTGCCCAACAACGGTCACGCTCGTTCCCTGCCGGATTTCGGGCCGGATTTCGTTAATATATGACATAGCGGGAACAACTTAGTCGACCTGCCGTTCTGAGCCAGCGGCAATGAAGTGCGCCGGGAGAGCCATGCCCCGCTTCTTTTTCCACCTGACCGGAGAACGGACGAGACGGGATGAGGACGGGTTCGAATTCCCCGATCGGCATGCTGCGTGGACCGAGGCCGTGCGAACCTGCGGCGAGATGATTCGCGACCAGTACCGGACCCTGGAGCCGGCACGGGCCTGGGAAATGGAAGTGCTCGACGAAAACGGCCGGCGGATATTCAGCCTTAGCTTTGGTGGAAGCGCCGACGAAAGGCCCTGACCCGGTTTATCCAGAGGGGCCACGAGCGTACAGGAGTTCCCAATTCTTCCTGGACCTCTCGCCATCTCTGTGTGGAACTCGTCCGCACCCGCCTGGGTTTAATATTCACTGTGGCTGAATTGGCCCAACAACGCACTGCTGCAGTCGCGCCGCAGCGCAGGTCGTTGCGGCGCGTCCTTTTCGGCGTGCTCCGTTGCCGCTCATGGGTCTAACGTGGCCGAAGGAGTGACCCCATCCGCCTCGTGGCGAGCGCATAGCCCTCTACTCCGAATCCGGCGATGACGCCGTCCGCCCTCTGCGACACGAAGGAGTGATGCCGGAAGCTCTCTCGCTTGTGAATATTAGAGATATGGACTTCCAGGACGGGTCCTTCAAACGCGTTCAGCGCGTCGAGGATAGCGATCGAAGTATGCGAATAGGCGCCCGGATTGATGATGATGCCAGCCGCCTCTTCCCGGGCCTGATGGATCCAGTCGATGATCTGGTGCTCCGCGTTCGACTGTAGCAGGCGGATGCCGAAGCCGAACTCGGTCGCCACTTCGCGGCAGGCCCATTCCACATCCGCCAGCGTTTCGCGGCCGTAGATGTCCGGCTGCCGCTTGCCGAGCAGGTTGAGGTTCGGGCCGTTCAGAATGAGGACTGTCTGCATCTTCACCACTCCGCTCGCGACGCCTCGTCCTTGGTGCGCCGGAATTCTTTGCCGTTGCGGAACAGACGTCTACGCCATTCGCATGACGGAACAAGGGAAAATGCCGGGAAGCATCCCTGCCGGCGTGAGCGGGTTGGGTCATTCCCAAGGGGCGAGGTCTTATATAGGACTGTCGGCATGGGGAGTGTCACATGAGTCCTGAACCGCGTCTCGCGCTGTCGCGGCCCGTTGCCGACACGGTTCGCAAGACCACCTGCTACATGTGTGCCTGCCGGTGCGGTATCGACGTTCATCTCAAGGACGGCAAGATCCGCTACATCGAGGGCAACCGCGACCATCCGGTGAACCGCGGCGTGCTCTGCGCCAAGGGGTCTGCCGGCATCATGCAGCACTATGCACCGGCCAGGCTTCAGGGACCGATGCGGCGGACGGGCCCGCGCGGGTCCGGTACGTTCGAGCCGATCTCCTGGGAGGAAGCGCTCGGTCTGGCCGCCGAATGGATGGGCGACATTCGTCGGGCCGACCCGAAGAAGCTCGCCTTCTTCACCGGCCGCGACCAGAGCCAGGCGCTGACCAGCTTCTGGGCGCAGCAGTTCGGTACGCCGAATTACGCCGCACATGGCGGCTTCTGCTCGGTCAACATGGCCGCGGCCGGCATCATGACCATAGGCGGGGCCTTCTGGGAGTTCGGGGCGCCCGACTGGGATCGGACGAAGCTTTTCGTGCTGTTCGGCGTGGCCGAGGACCATGATTCGAACCCGCTGAAGATCGGCATCTCGAAACTGAAGGATCGCGGCGCGCGGTTCGTCTCGGTCAACCCGGTGCGCACCGGCTACTCTTCCATCGCTGACAACTGGATCGGCATCCGGCCCGGCACCGATGGCCTGCTGATCCTTTCAGTCGTGTACGAACTCCTGAAGGCGCGGAAGATCGACGTCGACTATCTCGTCCGCTACTCGAACGCCGCCTGGCTGGTGATCGACGCCCCGGGCACGGCCGAGCACGGTCTCTTTGCGCGCGACCGGGAAGGCAAGGCGCTGGTCTGGGAGACGGTCACCGAAAGAGCCGTGGCGTACGATGCCAAAGGGGCGAGCGCGGCTCTTTCCGGGCGCTTCGATCTCGGCGACGGGCGCTTTGCGGTCCCGTCCTTCCAGCTGCTGGCCGAGACCTATCTCGACGAACGGTATTCGCCGGAGAACGTGGCGCCGGAGACCGGCGTTTCCGCCGACACGATACGAGGGCTGGCGGCCGAGATCGCACGCGTCGCGTTCGAGGAGGAGATTTTCGTGCACCAGCCGTGGACGGACGTCCGGGGCGAGCGGCACAGCGGCTTCACCGGGCGCCCGGTCTCGTTCCACGCGATGCGCGGCATCTCGGCCCACTCCAACGGCTTCCAGACCGCGCGGGCGCTGCACCTCCTGCAGGTGCTGATCGGGGCGGTCGACTGCCCCGGCGGGTTCCGCTTCGAGCCGCCCTATCCGAAGCCGATCGAGGCGCATCCTCGACCGCACGGCAAGTCCGAGCATTTCGGCTCCTCGCAGCCGCTCGCCGGTCCGCATCTCGGCTTTCCGCGCGGCCCCGAAGACCTGCTCGTCGATGCCCAGGGCAAACCCACGCGGCTCGACAAGGCGTTCTCGTGGGACGCGCCCATCTCCGCGCACGGGCTGATGCACATGGTGATCGCCAATGCGCATGCCGGGGACCCGTATCCGATCGACGTGCTGTTCCTTTACATGGCCAACATGGCCTGGAACTCCTCCATGAACACGGGCGCCGTGATCCGTATGCTGGAGGAGAAGGACGAGGCCACCGGCGAGTACCGCATTCCGAAAATCATCGTGTCGGATGCCTATTCTTCGGAAATGGTGGCCTATGCGGATCTCGTGCTGCCCGACACGACCTATCTCGAACGCCACGACTGCATCTCGATGCTCGACCGGCCCATTTCGGAGCCCGATGCGGTCCAGGACGCCATCCGTTGGCCGGTCCTGGAACCGGACCGAGACGTGCGCGGCTTCCAGTCGGTCCTGCTCGACCTTGGCGCGCGGCTCCGGCTTCCCGGCTTCGTCGACAGCCGCGGCGTGCCGCTGTACCGGGACTATGCCGACTACATCGTCCGCCACGAGCGCAGGCCGGGAATCGGGCCGCTGGCGGGCTTTCGCGGCTCGGACGGAGATCGGACGGGCCGCGGCGCATCGAACCCGAATCAGCTCGACCGCTACATCGAGAACGGCGCCTTCTTCGTCCACCACATCCCGCCGGAAGGGCGGTTCTTCAAGCACGCGAACCAAGCCTATCAGGATTTCGCCGTCCGGATGGGTTTCTTCGACACGCCGCAGCCGGTGACCTTCCAGCTCTACAACGAGACCCTCCAGAAGTTCAGGCTCTCCGCCGAGGGCATCCGGGAGCCCGTGGCTCCCGAAACCCACCGGGCGCGTATCCTGGCCTCCTTCGATCCGCTGCCGGTCTGGTATCGCCCGCTGGAGGAGGCGGCGATCGATCGCGACGCGTTTCCCTTCCATGCGATCACGCAGCGGCCGGCGGCGATGTATCACTCCTGGGGATCGATGAACGCCTGGCTGCGACAGATCCACACGAGCAACCCTCTCTATGTCCCCGGCGGAATTTGCGATTCGCTTGGGCTCGAGGATGGCGACTGGGCCTGGGTGATCTCGCCGCACGGGCGCATAAAGGTGGAAGTGGCGAGGATGGAAGCGGTCAACGGTTCGACCGTCTGGACCTGGAACGCCATCGGCAAGCGCAAGGGCGCCTGGCGCCTCGACGCGGACGCGCCGGAGGCCAGGAAGGGGTTTCTGCTCAACCATCTGATCCACGAACTCCTGCCGCCGAAGGGCGACGGGCTGCGCTGGTCGAACTCCGATCCGGTCACGGGGCAGGCGGCGTGGTACGACCTTCGCGTGCGCATCGAGAAGGCGGAGCCGGGCGAGATGACCGAACCCCAGTTCACGCCTGTCGCCGCGCCCGCCGGTGGCGCCCCGACCGAGCTCCGCTACGGACAGGAGTGGAGCGAATGACCAGTCTGCCGTCGCTGCCGACCCCGAAGAAGCTCGGCCTCGTCATCGACCTCGACGTCTGCGTCGGCTGTCATGCCTGTGTGGTCAACTGCAAGGAATGGAACACCGGCGGCTACGGAGCGGCGCTTTCCGACCAGGATCCCTACGGCGCGGACGTCTCGGGAGCATGGCTGAACCGCGTCCACACCTTCGAGGTCGTGCCGCAGGGCGGCGAGGTGGTCGGCGAAGCCGGCGATGCGCGCATCGTCCACTTCCCGAAAAGCTGCCTGCATTGCGAGGACGCGCCCTGCGTCACCGTCTGCCCGACTGGTGCCTCCTACAAGCGCGCGGCCGACGGCATCGTTCTGGTCGACGAAGACAAGTGCATCGGCTGCGGCCTGTGCGCCTGGGCGTGCCCCTACGGCGCGCGCGAGATGGACCTTGCCGCTGGGGTCATGAAGAAGTGCACGCTGTGCATCGACCGCATCTACAACGAGACGCTGGAGGAGGTCGACCGCGTGCCCGCCTGCGTGCGGACCTGCCCGACAAACGCGCGCCATTTCGGCGACCTCGCCGATCCGTCGTCGGACGTTTCGAGAATGGTCGCCGAGCGCGGCGGCGTGGACCTGATGCCGGAGCAGGGCACGAAGCCGGTCAACAAGTACCTGCTGCCGCGCCCGCGAAAGCCGCTTGCCGACAGCGCGCGCGGCCTGCCGCTTGCCGAGAACACCGAGGGCGCCAAGGGGTTTTTCGCTTGGCTCGACGGCATGCTGGAAAGGATCTGACCGGTTCGATGGTTTCAGACATGCTCCTTCACTGCAACAGTCTTCCGCCGGTCCGCTCCTAGTGCATCCCGCGCCTTCCATCATCGTCTTCACTGTCGCGTCCGGGCTTGGCTACGGCCTGGCGTTCTTCCTCGGGCTCGGCTTTCTCAACCCGGCCTCACCGGCTACGGGCGTGGCGCATGTCCTGGCGCTCTGCCTGATCGGAGGCGGGCTCCTGTCCTCGACGCTTCATCTCGGCAACCCGCAGCGCGCCTGGCGGGCGCTGTCGCAGTGGCGTTCTAGCTGGCTTTCGCGCGAAGGCGTGATGGCGCTCGCGGGTTTCCTGCCGCTGATCGCGTCCGCGATACTGTCGATCTTTGCGGGTGACTTCTTCTGGCCGCTCGGCTGGCTGGGATCGGCCTTGTGCATCGGCACGGTCTATTGCACCGCCATGATCTATGCCTCGCTTCGGACGGTCGAGAGTTGGCACACGCCGCTGACGCCGGCATGCTATCTTTTGTTCTCGGGTGCCGGCGGGGCTTTGCTGGCGACATTTTTCGGCGCTGCCGGAGGCGGGCCGGTCAGGTGGATTGGCGTGGCGGCTCTTGTGCTGTTGGCAACGGCATGGGGCGTGAAGCACGCCTGGCGGTTGCGCGCGCAAGGTCTGGTATCGGCCTCGACGCCGGAGACCGCCACCGGTCTCGGGAACATCGGGCGGGTGCGCCTGCTGGAGCGGCCGCACATGACCGAAAACTACTTGACGCGCGAGATGGGGTTTCGCGTCGCGCGCAAGCACGCGCGAAAGCTCTGGATCATCACTTTACTCGCAGGCGGCCTGCTGCCGGGCGTTCTCTTGGCCGGGGTGCTGCTCCTCGCCGGGGAGGGTGGGCCGTTCGCCGCCGTGGCAACGCTCCTCGCCTGCGTTTCCTTTGCGGGCGGCCTGCTCGTGGAGCGCTGGCTCTTTTTCGCCGAAGCGCGGCACACGGTGATGAACTACTACGGCGGATAGGTGGCGCAGGACGTCCGTACTTGTATCGCCTGGGGATGGGCGGAACGAAGACGTCCCATCAGACTGGCCCGCTCGTTACGGTAGCCGTCGACTACCGGAAGAAGCGCTTTTCCTCGGGGCGACTCGCCAGGGATGATGAGGATTCACCGCTCAATCCCTTCGCTAGCTCTTCAAGGGCACAAGCGATCATGTCTAACTTCTTCGCAATATCCTTCTCGGCGCGCGCGGCGATCGCGTGCGCCTTCACATTTTGAAAAGACATGATTTTCCCCCTAATTAACAAGAGTTAATATAAACCGGGGGGCGTTTTTCGGCAAGCGAATTCGGCTTCGCAACTCGCGCGGCCGTGGCTGATACTTGCGTTTACATCGTGCCTGCGCGGATCTTGAATCCGGAGATTTTGCCGGGATTGATGATGGGATCGAGACGGACGGTCCTGCCGGCGTAACTTTCCGGTAGGACGATCGCCAACACTCGGTTCGAACCGACGTCGGTGAAATCGATCGACATGCCGGGCTCGAAGCCGTCCCCGCTATTCCCACGCACCGGAAGGAACAGCTGGGCGGGCGATTTCGAATCTGTCTTGTAGCTTATCCTGAAACATGGCTTCCCCCCTTCGGGCAATCGGAACAGTATCTGCGAATTCTTTTTCGCGAGGAGACCCGTTGCCGTCTCTGTTATCTGCGAAAGCCGAACATCATCGGGCGGCTCTCCGGTGCAAGCTGTTGCGGCCTTCATGTTGTGCGCGACGACGGCGCGGCCGAGCGCCGAGTTCCAGGAAAAACTGCTTTTGAGAACGCGGCCGAAGAAGCTGCGTTCGACGCTGTTCACGAGGATCCTGCGGGGGAGCTTCTTCCACACGCCTTTTTCGAATTTCTTGTTCAGGTTCAATCCGACATAGTCGCCGAACATGATCTTCAGCGGTAGACGTGCCGCGTTGTAGAAGGAATCATGGATGATCATGGTCCCCGAAAGCTTCTCCTTGAACGCTTCACGAAACGGTCCTCGCCAGTAACCTTTGAGGAACTCGAAATTCTCGACGTCATCGATCCGGAGCAGTCGCATGAGATCGGTGGACCGGCTGGCGGGCTTCAGGTGGCTTTTTGTCGGCGGCGGCGGTTGCCGTCCGACATATGCCATGGCGAGTTGGCGCATGGCATACGATATGCCGAGCGGATTCCAGTGGGTGTCCGTGTGGAAATAGAGGTCCTGGTCGCGCGAATACGGCGCAATTGCCTGATAGTGATCGATCAGCTCCGGATTGATCGTCCGCGCCAAGGCCCGCCACCTGTATGCGGATTCCTGCTTGCATCCCGCAAATGCGCCGGCGCGGGCGCCGAGCTGGTCGGGATAGACGACCGACTTGTCGGGAGAGACGGAGAACCTGAGATCGATCCCGCTCCCGGCGGC
This sequence comes from Aquibium pacificum, assembly GCF_040839445.1. Classification (NCBI taxonomy): domain Bacteria; kingdom Pseudomonadati; phylum Pseudomonadota; class Alphaproteobacteria; order Hyphomicrobiales; family Phyllobacteriaceae; genus Aquibium; species Aquibium pacificum. Next base: position 938,453 of record NZ_JBDPGJ010000001.1, read on the forward strand.
GACGTCCTGCATGGCGACCGTGCGATGGAGCGCCCTTGCGGTGTCCTTGGGATCCAGGCATTTCCCGTCGCGAAACTGCGACTTGAAGAACAGCCAGTCCCCGCGGCCGGAAATGACCTTCGAGCTGTTGATGAACCCGAAGACCCGGTAGTCGAGGTAGGATTTGAAGAAGACCGACGCCATGCCCACAGGGGAAAAGGTCAGGATCCTTGCCATCGTGTCGCGCCTGTAGCCGTCGCTCGAAGCCACGAGCGCCCGATAGTCTATGCTGTTCCAACGGGGCGGTCTTTCGGCCCACTGGGAATAGCCCAGAGCCGCGAGCGACAGGCCGGGCAGGAGCATGAAGACGGTGAACAGCACACCGGCCGCGACGTCGATCTTTCTCATCGTCAGAACCTGAAATAGAGAAACGGAGAATATCTCTGCGTTAGCACGAAGATCATGCAGACGGCCGCGAGCGTGGCGATGAACGACAGACGTCCGAACTTCGCGAGTGGCGTCGTGGCATTCTCGAGCATCACTCCGGCCGGCCTGGCGTAACCCTGCATGAGTATGGCCGCGATGGCAAAAGCGAAGATCGCGATCGAGTACGGCGTGAAGGCGACCATCATTTCCGGCGGCAGGGAGAAGGCGCCGACTGTGAACGGGGTAGCCATGTTCGCGACGAAGGTGCCGAAGGTGGCGAGATCGGGCGACTGGAACAGAGCCCATCCCACGATCACGACGGGGAAGAAGTAGAACATGCGCATGCCGATGGAACCGTCCAGCCGGCGCGGCAGGAAGAGCCGCTCGAGAATCAGAAAAGCACCGTTGTAGAGACCCCACAGGAGAAAGGTCCACGCGGCCCCGTGCCATATGCCCGTGGCGACGAACACGATCAGCAGATTGGCATAGGTGCGCCCAGCGCCGAGCCTGTTTCCGCCGAGCGGGATGTAGAGATAGTCGCGGAACCAGCTAGAGAGCGACATATGCCAGCGCCGCCAAAACTCGGTGATCGTGGATGCAGCGTAGGGATGGTTGAAGTTCTCGCGGAAGCGAACGCCGAACATCAGTGCGATCCCGATAGCCATGTCCGAGTAGCCGGAGAAATCGAAATAGATCTGGATCGTGAAGGCGATGGCTCCAAGCCACGCGCTGGCGAAGCTTAGGTCGGTTCCCTGGCTGAAGGCGGCCTCGGCCACCGAAGCCATGGCGTCGGCGACGAGGACTTTCTTGGACAGCCCGAGAACGAAGCGCGCGGCTCCCGCCGCAAAATTGTCCGCGGAGAATTTCGGGCTGTGCAGGTCCTTGGTGACGTCGACATAGCGGACGATCGGACCGGCGATGAGCTGCGGGAAGAACGCCTGGTAGGCGGCGAACGTTATGATGTTCGGCTCGGGCGGTACCTCCCTTCGCCACACGTCGATCAGGTAGGAAACGCCCTGGAAGGTGTAGAACGATATGCCGATCGGCAGGATGATGCTCGCGGCGAACTTGCCGACCTCCTCGCTGCCGAAGAAGCCCGCGGTGCCGAGGACGAAGTAGGTATACTTGAAATAGGCCAGCACGGCGATGTTGATGAAGATGAGCAGCCCGATCACCCATCTGCGACGGAACCAGTGAATGAGGTATGCGCCGGCATAGTTCAGGGTAATGCTGAATATCAGGATCAGCGTCAGCGCCCCCGAACTCCAGTAGAAGAAGGTCAGGCTGAAGAACAATATCGCAAGATGGAAAAGCCTGGTTCGCAAGACCGCGATGCATGTCAGGATCGCGATGGGCATGAACAGAAAAACGAAGGACTGGTCGGAAAATACCATCTAGATGCCCAGATTATTCTGCTACGCCATGAGTCGCGAAGAAGCCGAGGTGCTATCCAACTCGCCTGCCATCATTCGAGGAATGATACAGCTGCCCTTTCGGGCAAGTCGCAGGCCTGAGCTGGAATTTCTTCCTTGACGCGAACCGGTCCCCGTTCGCGGGCGATACATATCATCGAGTTCAAGATTCGCAAAAACCCATATTGCGCCGCACACGGGCTTTCTGCGGGAAAGTGCTAAGCCGTCCGCAACTTCATTCCGCGGTTGATGATGTAGCGCCTCATCGGGTTCTCCTACCACTCGAACATCGCCCACGACCCGAGATGGGCCGCCTCCAGCAGGATGACCGCGTCCACGTACCATGGCAGGCCGGGATCGTGGGAGAGATACCACCCGATCAGGATCTGGTGCAGCATGTAGGTGGAGAAGCTGATCTCGCCGAGCTTCACGAGGATGCGGTTGGAGACGGCGAACTTGGTCTTGAAGAGCGTGAACGGCTCATCCGTTCCTACCAATCAGGGGGCAAGTGCCTGCAAGCCACGCTCCACAGGCGCCCGGCCATTCGCTTCAAGACATGACGGCTCAGGCCGAGGTTGCTCGGTTTCAGGGACAGGATTCGACGGCCCGTCCGTAGATCCCGAGGAGGTAGATCGAATCGGCCTTCTTTAGAAGCGGCGCGTCCGTCGGTACCGCCGCAACTTCGGTGCCTGGCCGCGGGTCCGCGATACAGAGATTCTTTACGGTGACGTTGGGTTCGAACTCGATGGTTTCCGAGCCGATCCGCAGATAGGAACGGTCAAGTGCCGGATCCCCCCTGGCCCAGATCGCCAGTTCGACGGGTTGTCCGAGAGGCAGAGAGACTTCTGCCACCCCATCTGATCCAAATCTAAAGTAGTTGGTGTGGAAATCGCGTCTGCTCTTTTCAACGAATCCAAGCTTCTTGAACCAATTCGGGCGAAGCGGTGTGACATCGAGGCGGCTATATCCCCTCGTCTTCAACTCGCTTTCCACCAGGCTTGGTCCCTTCGCTTCGAAATAGGAGTTTTCCTCCATTCTCGCATACAGCAACGGCTTGAAAAACGCCGGTGCGAGCAGCAGGAAGAGGAGTACGCCGCCGACCGTTCCGAGAACTCTCGAAGTGCGGTTGGCGGATGTTGCGAGGCCGCCCCAGGCGACGAACAACCCCACAATTCCAAACTCCAAGGCACCGATCGAGTACCGCCCTTGCAGGGCGATTCGCCCACTCGAGATCCAGCCTTTGTACACCCAGGAACTCCAGATTGCATAGAACAAAAACATAGTAAAAATCATTACCGATGATATCAATATGGCCTCACGTGCAGCTATTCCGCGATCACGAAAGAGAAAAACTAACAATGGTATGACGGATATCAGAATTCCGGCAGAAACCAGTAACAATTCCCTATTGGTGTTCCCATCATAATAAATTTGATAATGCCCAAATATTCCGGTCGTAGAACTCCAGGAACCCTTCACTACACGAACCGCGATATCCAGCGCAGACGTCTTCTCTATCTCTGCTTGAGATGGCGGGGTGGTGTTGTGAAATTTGTTCTCTCCAGGGCCGAGGTCATAGATCCTTGTATAGCTTACACTTGGAGAGCCATACTTGATCAACATGTTTCCATAGTATACTGAGAAACTTCCGATGGCAAATATAAAAAACAAGAAACATAGGATCTCGTATGATCCAATCTTACGCAGTTGCGAACTAATCTCGGATTTGATGGTCGTTCCAGCGCGCCATCTGAAAAAAGCATCAATAAGCAATTTCGCCAGGACTGCCCCCACGATTGGAATCGCGACGATCGCGACGGTGAGTTTTGTCAGGGCAGCGATCGCCGCAAAGCTCCCCAGCAGGAGAAAACTTCCTATCGACGGCTCTCGCAGCATCTTTATCCCGAAAAGTGCAATCAACGGCCACACAGTGATGGACAATGCGTCATTGCTAACCGCCCCGGCGATGAAAGTCCGCGAAGGTATGAACAGGACGAGCAATGCCACGAATATCGCCGTAGTCCGCGTCAGCATCGAAGCGCTCACGAGATAGCGAAGCAAGTAGTAAACCGCAAATATATGGACCAGATACAAAGCCAGAGATGTTATGCGCAGCGGCGGTATGAGCGTGCGTGTAACCTGTCTGTGGTATTTGCTAGACGATAGCGTGGAATTCGCCAGGTCTTTATCAAGTTTCAGGATCGCCATCGCGCCGGCAGCAAGAAAATAGTATGCCGGAGGATGTCTTAGATGATTGTATTCGGTTCCGTCAGTGAATATTTTTGTTCGATCAAAAAAAGGATCAATTTTTTGTTGATATATACCATAGGCATACCCGAAATGCGCCCTCTCATCTGGATATAGTCCGGTGGGCGTCAGGACACTGGTGCTCGCTACCAGCAATCCCGAAACTGCCAAAATGATTATCAAGAACGGCTGAAAAAGCGGGTCGAAAACGTTTTTTTTCATTGAATTAGATTGTTTTGTTGATGTAGCGTTTCGGCAGCGAGGTGTTTGCGCGGTCGCTTCTGGGCGACAGTAGGGGCTCGACCCGAGAAGCGCAAGCGCATCCTTCGATATCGCAACACGCATGTCATATGGGATAGGAATTCGGTGGTGTTGGATAATTCACCCGTTAATGTATGAATTTCGTGAACATAGTTCTGGCACAATTACTCTGAACCGAAGGAAGAGAGTCTGAAGCAGTGAGAGTATTGTTCGATATCGTGCATCCCGCTCATGCGCTATTCTTTCATCATGCAATCGAGCGGCTGCGCGCAAATGGTGACGAAGTAATGATCGTCAGCCGGGAGAAGAAGGACATTACCACGTTGGTCCTGGACCGGCTGGGCCATGAGCATCGACCAATCAGTGCTGCCCGCTCGGGTGCCGCCGGCATGTTTCTCGAACTGGGACTGCGCGATCTCGCAATGCTGCGGGTAGCCCGTTCGTTCAAACCGCACGTAATGGTCGGGTTCGGGGGCATTTCCATTTCCCATGTCGGCTGGCTGTGCCGGATCCCGTCCATGTCCTTCTACGACACCGAGATCGCAAAGTTGCAGATCGGCATTACTCTCCCGTTCATCACGGAATGGCACGTGCCCGAGACCTACACCGGGCCAGTGCCGCGAAAGGGGCTTTTCAGGTTTCCCGGTACACGCCATCTCGCTTACTTCCATCCGGACAACTTCAGGCCGGATCGGGATCGCGCGATGGCGGCGGGTCTCGATCCGGAGCGCGACAACTTTCTCATACGCACGGTCGGGTGGTCGGCCAATCACGACATCGGCAAGAGCGGCCTCTCCGGTCCTGATCTGATTCGCCTCGCCACGCGTCTTTCGGAAATGGGGCGCGTGCATATTTCGGCAGAAGACGTCCTTCCGCCGGAACTCGAGGGCTTTCGCTATCGCGGCGACGTGCTGGACCTCCATCACCTGATGGCTCATTGCCGGGCCTATGTCGGCGAGAGCGCGACCATGGCCGCGGAAGCCGCCGTGCTCGGCGTGCCTGCGATCTACGCCATCAACGACTACCGGGGGTTCATCGACCACCTCGCCAAGATCGGCCTGGTCATCCGTTCCGACGGTACCGTCGACGATTTGCTGCGCGGCGTGGACCAGGCGCTCGCGCGCAGCGTTTCCGACTGGCGTGAACTGCGGGATGAGGCCGCGACGCGCTGGACGAATGTTTCTTCCTATGTGTATGACGCGATCGATCGATATCGGCCGCAGGGCAGGGCTGCGGCAGCCTGAACGCAGGAAGAGTAATGAGATCGAGCGCTTCCACCACCGTCATCCTGATCGGGTGCAGCCGTTCCGGGACGACTCTGCTGAGCAATCTCCTGAACCAGAGCCCGGATGTGTTCATCGCGCCGGAGACCAAGTTCTTCGAGCGGACCTATGCGCAGCGGCACTGGTTGCGTCTTCTGCCGAAAGCGACCCAGGACGCCTCCGTCGTCAGGAGACTGCTGCGCGACCAGTATCCGAAGCTGCCGCCGGTGTTCGCCGAACACGAGGACTGCATTGCACGCAAGTTCGCCGAACGGCGCGACATTCCAGGCGCCTTCTTCGACATACTGGACTGTTTGTCTGATGCGCGCGTGGTCGGCGAGAAGACGCCATGGCACACCGTGTTTTGCGACGTCATGGTGAACGCCAATCCCGGTACGCGCTTCGTTGCGATCGTGCGCGACGCGCCGGCCGTGGTCGCTTCCCTCTATCAGCGTCCTCGCTTCGCCCGCGTTGCAACGATCACCCAGTGCGCCGCCCGCTGGCTCATCCTCAACGACATGATTCTCGGCCTGCAGAAATCCCTGGGCCCCGATCGACTCGCGCTCGTGCGCTACGAAGACCTGATCACGGATCCGCGTGCCACCATCGATCGGCTATGCGGGTTCCTGGGGATAGAGTTTGCGGAAACGATGCTTCGGCCCACCTTCCAGGATTCCTCCTTGAAGGGCGGTGGTCCGGTGCAGGGAGAGACCGAACTCGACGCCGGCGCGCTCGATCGCTGGCGGGAACGCCTGACGCCGGCGCAGATCGATCTCATCCTCGCGCTGACCGGCGAAATGCGCGCGCGCCTGGGCTATGCGCCGGCGGGCACGTCCGCTCCCATGGTCGAGCGCCTGCGACTCGCGGCCGAAACGGTCGTGCAACGCGCGGGAATCGCGCTCATGCGCAGCGGCTTCTATCCCGTCGGGCCTTTCACCGATTCGGTGATGGAGAACGTGCCGGCGAGATTTGCCCGGGCGACAAGCGGTCGCCCCTAAGGTCCACGAGTTGAGAAGCTCGTGATCTTCAGAGGAAATGAGAACGGTATAATTCAGTCCGGGAAGCTTGGATATCGCGCTGACATCGATGGGTTAAGGGCGCTCGCTGTATTACCCGTTGTTCTTTTCCATGCTGGAATTTCACCATTTTCGGGTGGATACGTTGGCGTCGACGTCTTTTTTGTTATTTCAGGCTTTCTGATAACCTCTATTCTGCGTGATCAAATTGCGAGTAAGCAGTTCTCGCTGCTCGGGTTTTATGAGAGGCGAGCGCGAAGGATACTTCCCGCTCTGTTTGCCGTTGTCGCGGCTACGTTCGTTGGCGGGTGGTTTGTATCGATTCCTGATGAGTATGTATCGCTATCAAAATCAGCTCTATCGACATTATTTTTCTCATCTAATATCTTTTTCTATATTTCTCTAGATTATTTCTCCTCTGCTGCAGAATTACACCCGCTACTGCACACATGGTCGCTGGCAGTCGAGGAGCAGTTTTATATATTTTTCCCATTGTTTTTGATGATATTACCGACAAGTTGGCTGAGATTTTCTGTAACACTCGTATTTGTTTCGTCATTATCCCTAAGCGTCTATTTTGTTGAAATAGATCCGGCCGCTGCCTTCTATCTCCTGCCCATGCGTGCCTGGGAATTGATGCTGGGCGCGATGGTCGCGCTTCAGGTGCTGCCGACCCTCCGTGCGCGGAGTGCCCGCCAGATCGGTGCAGTTGTTGGCATCGCACTGATCGTCGCGCCTACCATTCTATATGGCGCCGAAACTCCTTTCCCCGGCCTTGCCGCGCTGCCGCCATGCATCGGGGCGACGTTGTTAGTCAGTATGGGAGCCGACACTGCGGTGGGACGTGCACTTGCGTCCAAGCCGGTCGTGTTCGTCGGGTTGATTTCATACTCACTCTACTTATGGCACTGGCCGATCCTGGCGCTCCTTCGCCTTTCCGGCGGCGCTGTCGAACTGTCCGCTGTTCAGGCATGGGCGGCGATAGCCCTGTCATTCGTGCTTGCGATCTTGTCGTGGCAATACATTGAACGCCCGTTCCGACATGACCGTCGATTCGATCGAGGTCGAATTTTTCAGCTGTCGGCCGCGGGGCCGCTGGCGTTATCCGTGCTCGCGGTGGGCACGATCGCAAATGATGGTTTTCCGCAGCGCTTCGACCAACGGGTCGCCACTGTACTCGCGGGTGAGAACGACACGTTGCGTATGCGTCAGGATTGCCGCGACGGCACTTGCTGGTTTGGGAATGCAGGTTCCAGTCCCGCCATCCTGCTTTGGGGCGATAGCCACGTCCGAGCGCTTGTGCCCGCCCTTGACCATGCGGCGCGCGCCGCGGGAACCGGAGGGACTGCCCGATGGAAAAGTGCCTGTGCGCCTCTGCTGGGGATAAGACGCACGGATCATGCGAGGGCAGGAGCTTGCCAACGGTTCAATGATGAGACGATAGAGTTCATCCGCCGCAACGCGGGGCAAATAAAGATGGTCGTTCTGGCCGGACGGTGGGCGCTCTATGCGACGGGAACGCGCCCCGACGGAGAAGAGGGCAAAGATATTTCGTTGGCGCCCATCAGCCCCTCGCCGGGCATGGCGGACCAGCCCAGTTCGGCTCTGTTCGAATACGGACTTAGGAGGACGTTCGCAGAACTGACGAAGGCGAAGGTCAAAATTGTCGTGCTCGGTGGGGTCCCCGAAATCGGTTGGCATGTGCCGAGAGAGTTGGCATCAGCCATTGCATCAAATCGCGCGCTGCCAGCGCCGCCATCGCTGGCCGCGGTAAGGATGCGAAACAAGATTGCGGACGAGATAATAAGCGAAGTTGTATCCGAATACGGCGCACGTGTTGTGGATATTGTTCCAGCGTTGTGTCCAGATAAATGCCAGGTAATCGATGGCGATTTCCCGCTGTATTCGGACGACGATCATCTGTCGGTCTATGGTTCAACAAACTTCGTTGGAAAACACTTGGAAGCCATAGGGATATTAGCTCCATAGAAATGTAACCGACGATGATCGGTTTCGGAACCGCTCGGCGGCGCACGGATTCGCTGGCGGGGTCAGCGACGGAAGAGGTGTTCGAGGCGATGAACCCATGCCTCGATTCAGCGGATGACCAACGACCGCCCGGTTATTGGTTGCATGCTCCACACCTTCGGCGGCCTATCGGCATCTCCCAGAATGCAGATGCCGACTTCGCCGAAATCCATGGCATGGGAGAATCCCGGCATGGTCGCGACTTCTTCCCACATCGCCCACATGTCGCGGCCCCACGATATATCATCGAAGACGACAACGGCGTCAGGTGCAAGGAAAGGGCGGATTTCCCGGTAGTATTTCAATGTGGCTTGCCGCTCGTGGTGGCCGTCTATGAAGACGAGGTTTATGCCCATCATCGTAGGCAGAAGATCGACCAGCACGTCCGAGAAAAGACCGTTCACGACCTCGCCTTTCGTGGAAACGGCGCCAATGGTCTTTCGGGCGATTTCCGCAAGGTCGGGGGAACCCTCGATCGTCACAAACCTCTTACAGTGAGGTGAAGTTGCCAGATAGGCGCCCGAGATGCCGGCGCATGCGCCAAGTTCGAGGATTGTTTCAGCCTCTGATGACTTGGCTAGAAGATGCAAAGCCTTCGCCCATCGCGGCTTCTTCCCCGTTGCCGCGACCCGCGCCATGCTCTTGGCCTTAGGTTTTATGGTGCCGTCGCTGGACCAGTTCATCATAGCGACAGACTGGAGGGGGCTCGCAGCCATGTTCTTTCTGAGATGTTCCACCTTCTCGGAAACAGCATCGGTTTCCGCGTCTGCTTGCCCGGTGATGAGGAAGTTCACCATCGGGTCGAGCATTGGCGGGAAGCCCTGCTGTTTGAGCAGCTGGTATCTCGATTGGCGGGATGACTTGAGCACCGGGGCGATCGCTTCGTTGATCGTCCTAACTGCAAATCGAGCTAGTCCCGTCACGAGCGACATTTTCTTTCCTCGGCGGAAATCCCATATCGCAGAGAATAAAGCACAAGTTGTCGGTTGGTGTCGAGGACATTGAACCATCGCCAGGAGGAATGAGCGCGGGCGGAGAAGACGGATGACAACATCCTGTCAGCACCAGTTGGCCCCATGTCGGACATGACAGACCGCCCGGGTTCGGCTCTGCTCGAACATGAACTAGGGAGGACGTTCGCAGAATGGAAAGTCAAACGGGAACCGCGCTCATGCGCAGCAGCTGCTATCCCATCGGGCCCTTCACGGATTCGGTGATGGAGAACTTGCCGGCGAGCTTTGCCCGCCGTTCCTGACGCGCTTCCAGCCAGACGATCACCAAGGCGATAGGGACCCCCGCAATCAGCATCAGGACGCGGCTGATGGTAGCGGAAAGAAATCCGTCGGAGGGTGCCAGGCCAACCATCGGAGCAAGGGCGGCGGAGATGACCTCGCGGATTCCGATTCCCCCCGGCACAATCCAGATCAGCGTTCCGATCATGCTGGCGACGACGAAGACTGCCGATTGTCCATGCGTCGCCGGCACGCCGATGGCTTCGAAGCACCACTGGATGCGCACTGCACTCACCAGAACCTGAAGAACCTTGATCAGCAGCCCGATCGCCAGAAGCCTGGCGGACTTCTCGGCCGCGAAAAGAAAGAAGAGCACGCAACCCGCAACGAGAGTCGCGGACCCGGCACCGATAAGAACCATGCCCGACCATGGATCGAAACCGAAGGACAACCAGGTTCCCGAGTACAACAGCCCGATACCGAGCAGAAGCGCGGAGAACGCGGCGACGGAGTAAGCACCCTTGCGAAAGGTGCCGCCATATCCCTTCATCGCCGCAAGTCGGACCGCCGCTCCGGCGGGCAGCGGCAGCATGTTGGCGGCATTGCCCACGAGGGTGATTTCGAGTGCCCGCCTGAAGGAGACCTTGGCGCCAGCAAACCTCGCCTGCAGGACAAAGTCGGCCGCGAGCAGCAACATCGTCGCCGGGACGCCAACCAGCAGGCTCAACAGCAGCGGCGTAAGTCGGAGGTCAGAAATGGACCGTGGAAAATCCCTTATGGCCAGCACGAGGCCAACCACGAAGATGGCCGCGGCCACGATCATGGCTATCCTGCGCACGATCGGGCGGTTCAGCCAGATCGCCGCTTGCCTCGCACGCGACTGAATGGAAGAGAGTAGCGACATCAGAGCTCACTTGACCGGCTTGGAACATCGAGCCCGTTCGGGCCGTAATAGCAACATGTTCGGCAACCTATCCGGTGTGGCCGGGATACCGCGCGCAACGCCCCGCGACGTGCGGATGCGCATCCCTTGGCGTGGTCCGGAGATGCTGCGCAACTACTTGACCGCGATCAGTGCGAAATGCTGGCGTAAGGGCGGAAGAGCCATACAGATCCCATCGGCAATGCGTCCGGTCAAGCCGGGCCGCAGGTGATAGTAGCTACCGCGACGAATGCGATGGCTCGTCTTGAATCCGATTTTTTCGATCAGATCTTCGACCTCGCGCGGGGCGTATTCGCGCACGTGCCCCATATGCCCGATTTCGGTCAGTTTCGAATATTCCTTGTAGATGTTGGGACCCGGGGTTCCCTTGGTCAGCAGGATCGCGAGCCGATTCAAGCTGAGCCCATTCGGCGTGGAGAGCATAAGGCGCCCGCCAGGGCGCAGGACACGAAATATCTCCCGCATCGTTCCGACCGGATTGATCCTCAAGTGCTCGAAGACCTCGTTCAGCAGCACGACATCGACAGTTTCGTCCGCATAGGGAAAGGCATCGTTGTCGATATCGCAGCGACGCACCGTCAATCCGGTCTGCTTGATCGGCTCGGCAAAGCGGTCAGGCTCGACGTCCAGTCCTTCGACATCGTATCCCTTCTGCTTGAGAGCGAGGGTAAGGAGATAGGGGGCAGCGCCCGCGTCTACGATCAGGCCTTGAGGCTTTACGACTGTTTCCACCCAGTGAAGGTCATGCGCAATCCTCGTGCTCTGCTTCTTCACGTAGTGATCATACCAGGCAGCGACCTTGGATATCGAGGGACTCAGCTCCGTAGCGGCGGACTGAATCGCATCGACCGCATAGGCCGGGGGTTCATACCGCTCATTCGTCCGCATCATTCTCGATCTCTCCTAAGCAAGGGACGCTTTCCACATACGTCTCAACCGATGGCTTGTCCGCCGAACAAATCGATGAATTCCACACGCCTGACCAGGTATGTCCCCGTTATTCCGCCGCCGGCTTCTTCTCGGTCTGCGGGTTGTGGTAGTGCGAGCCAGCGCTGATGTGGTGCAAGTTCATACGGACACCCTCGATGAGCTTGCGATTGGCCGCCAGCAGATCGGCGACGAAGGCGATCAGGAAAGTCTGGAAACCCATCAGCAGCAGGACGCTGGTCAGGATCAGCGACTGGATGTGGCCGCCGCCTTGGCCCATCACGTAGTAGCCGAGAAAGCGCAGGCCGAGGATCATGCCCGCCGCAAAGAGCACCAGCCCGATGGACGCGAAGAACCTGAAGGGACGATAGATGATGAAGATGCGGATGATCGTGACGATCGAGCGCCTGATGTAGGAAGGGATGCTCTTTACCAGCCTCGACGGGCGCAGGTCGCCATTGACGCGCACCGGAACGGACGTCACCGGCATGTTCTTCTGCCCGGCCTGGATGATGGTCTCCAGCGTGTAGGTGTAGTCGTTGAACACCATCACGTTGCGCGCTGCCATCCGCGAAAGCGCGCGGAAGCCGCTCGGCGCGTCGGGAATGTTGGTCCTGCTCGCCACGCGGACAACCCAGCTTCCGAGTTTCTGCAGCGCCTTCTTGACCGGCGAGAAGTGTTCGATCGTGGCGATGGGGCGCGATCCGACCACCATCTCGGCCTTCCCCTCGAGGATCGGCGCGACCAGGGCGGGGATGTCGCCGGCATTGTACTGGTTGTCGGCATCGGTGTTGACAATCACGTCGGCCCCGGCCGCCAGGCATGCGTCGAGACCCGTCATGAAGGCTTTCGCAAGGCCTTGATTGCCGGTGTGGCGCACGACGTGATCGACGCCGTTCGCCCGCGCGACGGCCACGGTCTCGTCCACGCTGCCATCGTCGATGACGAGCCACTCGACCTTGTCGAATCCCGGCACCTGGCGGGGGAGTTCCGCCAGCGCGATGGCGAGAGTGCCCGCCTCATTGTAGCAGGGAATCTGTATGATCAGTTTCATAGACAGGGACTCTCCAATCCGGTCGGTCGGACCCGTAGCGTGCGACTCTTGCAGATGCAAGTATCGGACCAGCCACGGAATGCCCCGTCCAAGAAACGCCTCACGCCCGATTTCGGCGGTGCCGTATCATGATTGATCTAGTCTGACCACTTCGAAATCGGATGATCCCCGCGGCGGTTGCGCACGTGCCTCGTCTTGGCATTGACGCCGGAATCGGACGCGGTTGCCCATCCCGTGGGCATTGCCTCGCGCCTTGCGCTCCGTGCCGCGCGGCGACGTCGACCGTCGCGAGAGAGCCGGGAACGCCTCCGCCCGGCCGTCAGCGCTGCACGACGATCCTGACGTTCGACAGGCCCTCGCGCTGGGCCATCCGGTACAGGATGGCGGCGTTGTCGGGATGCAGCCTGATGCAGCCCGATGAGGCGGGCCGGCCGAGGCTCTTGATGCTGTAGGTTCCGTGCACCGCGTAGTTGCCGCTGTAGAAGATCGAATACGGCATCGGCGCATTGTTGTAGCGGCTGGAGCGGTGATGGCGCGAAAGCCACTTCGCCTTCCAGCTTCCCACCGGCGTGACCTTGCCCCGTCGGGCGGTGGAAACCTTCCAGCGGTACTTCACGAGCCCGCGATACGAGACGGTCATAGTCTGGGAGGAGAGATCGACGCGCGCCACGACACTGGCGGCGGAAGCGGCGAGCGGCTGGACGAGCAGCATGCTTGCCGCAAGCAGAGCCGAATACAACAGACGCATCATACGAGAACCCCTCAAGCCCGGTACAGTATACATACTATCTTCGAACACGGGAGCAGTTTCGTTCAAGTTACCGCCGGATCAACTTTCCGTGGGTGGGCTCATATGGTTAAGGGAAATCTGTACGGGCGGTTCTCAGCGCGCGCCGCCCCGCAGAAGGACATCGAGACTCATGGCCATGACCTTCGCCGATTCCACCATGTCGGTGATCCCCACCCATTCGTCCGGCGTGTGCGCGAGGTCGAGGATGCCCGGTCCGTAGGCGACGCAGTCGTGCAGATGCCCGATGCGGGCGATGTGCTTCTGGTCGTAGGTTCCGGGCGACACGACGTAGTCGGGCTCCTTTCCAAACACCTCGCGAATGCCCGCGGCGACGGCGGCCGCGACCGGCGCGTCGCGTTCGGTCATGAGCGGCAGGACCTCCATGAGATCTCGCACGGCATAGTCGAAGCGCGGCCGGTCGGTCTTCAGCCGCTCCAGGATCGACAGCACCTCGCCCTTCACGGTCTGGATGTCTTCTTCGAGGAGGAAGCGCCGGTCGATCACGATGCGGCAGGAATCCGGCACGTTCGGCGCGGGCAAACCGGGAAAATAGTCTTCCGTCTGGCCGCCGTGGATGGAGTTGATGTTCATGGTGGACCGCCGCGCGCCTTCCGGCACGACCGGCGTGCGCGTCTGCTTCCGGTCCAGCGCGGGGAACAACTCGTCCTCGAAGGCGGAAAGCACCGCGCCCATGTGGCGGACGGCGGAATCGCCGAGGAAGGGCATCGATCCGTGTGCGATGGTGCCCCTGGTTTCGATCTCGGCCCACCAGACGCCGCGGTGGCCCAGGCAGATGCGGTCCTTGTTCAGCGGCTCGGGGATGATGACGTGGTCGACCCGTGGCTTCGAGAACAGGCCGAGCCTCGCCAGATAGGCAACGCCGCCGAAACCGCCGGACTCTTCATCCACGGTTCCCGAGACTTCGATGGCACCGGGGAAGTCCGGGCAGACTTCCAGGAACGCCTCGACGGCAATAATCGAAGCGGCGAGGCCGCCCTTCATGTCGCAGGCGCCGCGGCCGAAGACCTTGCCGTCCCGTACGGTGCCTGCGAAGGGGTCGAGCGTCCAGGCCGCGCCGGCCTCCACCACGTCGATGTGAGAGTTGAAGTGGACGGTGTGGCCGGGCGATCGGCCCTCCCGCCGGGCGACGACGTTGGTGCGGGGGTAGCGGTCGGAATCGCCCGGCGTGCCTTCGCCGCGGATGAACCGCGTCTGGAAGCCCGACTGGCGCATGCGCTCGCCGACGTACTCCGCGCAGGGCGTGTAGGCGTCGCCGGGCGGGTTGACCGTCGGGAAGCGGATGAGATCGCTGGTGAGGGCGACGAGATCCTCGGTACGGGCCTCGATCGCGCGGAAGAGCTGTTCGTTCATGGCTGAGAATTGAACAGCCGGAACAGCGGTTTGCAAGCGCGGATCAGGGATATTGCATGAGCCACGAGTCGGGCCTTGCGGTGGTAACGCATTGCGACAGAGTTGTTAAATTGTTCACTTACGGTTCAGCTCGGAGCCCTTACGTTGCGGCATCTGCAACTTAGCTTGGGGTTCAGGCTGATGAAAAAATCAATGATCACCATCGTCGCGGCGGGAGCGATGCTGCTGGGTGCCGCATCCGCCGGCTTCGCGGCAACCCTGGTCGCCAGCATCGACGTGTCCGAACAGACGATGACGGTGAAGAAGCACGGCGCCGTCCTCTACAAGTGGCGTGTGTCCACGGCCCGCCAGGGATATATCACGCCGCGCGGTCAATACAGCCCGACCCGCATGCACAAGATGTGGTACTCGCGGAAATACGACATGTCGCCGATGCCGTATTCGATCTTCTTCCGCGGCGGTTATGCGATTCACGGCACCAACTACGTTAAGTCGCTCGGCCGCCCCGCCTCGCACGGATGCGTCCGCCTCGACACGGCCAATGCCGCCAAGCTCTACGCCTTGGTCAAGGAGGTCGGTGCGGGCAACACGCGGATCGTCGTCAGCAACTAGGCGGTGGGGAGGGCTGGCCGTCCGCCGCAAGGCGGATGGCCGCCCGTTCGCCGGGTTGTCGGGTCACTCCACTGACGTCGGGCTTGGCCTCGTTCCCGGCCGGCGCTTTCCGCCCGTCAGCTTCCAGCGCTTGTGGAACCACATCCACTGGCCGGGATGTTCGCGAACCCAACCCTCGACGGTGTCGTTGAGAAGCTGCGTCGTCGCGGCGATGTCCACGGTGCCGGTCGGCGTGCGCGGTAGATCGAGCTTTTCCCGCAGTTCCAGACGAAAGCGGTTTCCCGGCAGCCTGATGCAGCGCGCCGGATGGACGGGACAGTCGAACTGCCTGGCGAGTTTCGCCAGAAGGGGGCTCGTTTCGCACGGGCGGCCGAAGAAGGTTCCGGGAATGCCGTGCCTGAACTTCTGATCGACGAGAACGCCGACGTTGCCATTCGTCTCGAGCACGCGCGCGAGCTGGAACGCCGAGCCGCGTCCCGACGCGACGAGCTCTCCCATGCTCTCGGTCCGCTTCTCCAGAAGTTCGGCGGCGAGGAACGGGTTGTTCGGTGCCCTGAACAGCGCGGTCACCTTCAGTCCGTAGGCGGCCGCGACGATGGGCAGGAGCTCGAAGTTTCCCACATGGCCCGTGAACAGGATGTGCGGGCCCTTGGCGTCGCGCAACCGGAGGAAGAATTCCTCGCCCTCGATCTCCACGTTCGAGGGAAGCTTGGCGCCCGGCTCGCGGCGCATCAGCTGGTCGGTGAACACGTATTCTCCCGCCAGCCGCGCCATATTGCCCCACATGTCTCGCGCGATCGCTTCGAGTTCGGCTTCCGGCTTCTCGGGATAGGCCGCGCGCAGGTTGGACATGGCGGTGCGGTGGCGACCCATCAGCGGCCCGAGGCGCCGCGCCGCATTGTCGAGGAAATCCAGCGCCTTGTCCGCCGGCAGAAGGCGAACGGTCTTCAGCAGCCCGAGCGACAGCTGCGCGATCGTCCAGTAGTTCGCTATCTTCAGGCCGCGCGAGGCGCGGGCGGCCAGCGGCCTGAACATGGTGCCGCGCTTCGCCGCCATCAGGAGACGCGCAGGACGATCTTGCCGAAGACCGCGCGGCTTTCCATCCGCTCCAGTGCCGCGCCGATCCCGTCGAAGCCGATCTCGGTGTCGATGACGGGGGCGACCAGTCCCGCCGCCATCTTCTGCATGGCGTCGGCCATGTTTTCCATGCGGCAGCCGAAGGAACCCAGGATCTTCAATTGCTGTTGGAAGAGCTGCATGAGGTTCATGCTGGTTGAGACCCCCGAGGTCGAGCCGCAGGTCACCAGCCGCCCGCCGCGCTTCAGGCACAGCATCGAGCCCGCCCAGGTGTCGGCGCCGACATGCTCGAAGACGACGTCGACGCCCTTCTTCTTCGTCAACTTGCGCACCACGCCCTCGAAGCGGTCCGTGCGATAGTTGATGACGTGGTCGGCGCCCAGGGCCTTGGCCTTCTCGATCTTGTCGTCCGAGCCGACCGTCGTGATGACGGTGCATCCCATCTTCCTGGCAAGTTGGATCGCCGCCGTGCCGATGCCGGACCCGCCGGCGTGGACCAGGATGGTCTCGCCCGGCTCAAGCTTCGCATTGTCGAACAGCATGTGCTCGACGGTGCCGAAAGTGACCGGCGCCAGAGCCGCGCCGACGTCGTCCACGCCCGGAGGGGCGGGCACGAGAAGGCGAGCCGGCAGGTTAATGTGCTCCTGCGCGAAGCCGTCCAGGTGAAACCCATGCACGCCCGCGACGTGTTCGCAAAGATTGTCGCGGCCCTCACGGCAGGGACGGCACAGGCCGCAGGTGCGCGCGCCGTAAATCGCGACGAGCTGTCCCGGAAGCAGGCCGGTCACGCCCGGGCCGACCGAGTCCACCACGCCCGAGGCCTCGGCCCCGATCACCAGCGGCATCTTGCGCTTGGCGAAGGCCATGCCGCGCCAGCCCCAGACGTCGATGTGGTTGAGCGCGACGACCCGGATGGCAACGGTCACCTCGCCGAGGCCGGGCGGCGGCGGCGGGTCCAGTTCGACGGTCTCGAGCCTGCGGTCCTCGACGAGTTGCAATGCGCGCATGGGCTTGGGACGTCCCGATGGAAAGGGGGTCCGCTTAGACCGGTTCGCGGGTCATGACAAGGCAAGTGTTCTGCCCGCCGAAACCGAAGGAATTGGAGAGCACACTCGCCACCGGCCGTTCGCGCTTGACGTTGGGAACGACGTCGAGCTCGATCGCCGGATCGGGATTGTCGTAGTTGATGGTCGGCGGGATGACGCCCTCCTGCATCGTCAGCAGCGAGAACGCCGCCTCGATCGCACCGGCTGCCGAGAGCGTGTGGCCGATCATCGACTTGTTCGACGAGATCGGAATCGACCGCATGCGCTCGCCGAAGACGGTCGACAGCGACAGGTGCTCCATCTTGTCGTTTTCGGGCGTCGAGGTACCGTGGGCGTTGACGTAGTCGATCTCGCCCACATCCATGCCGGCGTCCGAAAGGGCGGCGCGAACGGCGGCGATCGCGGGAGATCCGTCCGGCTTGGAGCGGGTGCGGTGGAAGTCGTCGGCCTTTTCGCCGCAGCCGCGCAGCACGCCGAGAATCTTCGCGCCGCGCGCCTGCGCCGCCTCCAGCGATTCGAGAACGAGCGCGGCAGACCCTTCGGCCAATACGAAGCCGTCCCTGTCCTTCGAGAAAGGCCTGGATGCCTTGCCGGGCGGATCGTTCTGGGTCGACAGGGCCGATAGCAGCGCGAAGCGGATCAGCGCTTCGGCCGAGGCGGATCCGTCGGCGCCGATCGCCAACGCACGGTCGCATTCGCCGCGCCGGATCGCCTCCACGCCGAGCTGGATCGCGGTCGCGCCCGATGCGCAGGCGGTGGAAAGCGTGATCGGCAGGCCGCGCGTGCCTAAGGTATCGGCGAGCCGGTCGGCGATCGCGCCGAACTGCGTGTCGTCTTCGAATTCCATGCCCGACACCGCCTGGGCGGCGGCCAGCAGCCTGTCGTAGCCTGATCCTTCCTTGCCGCGCCGGTAGAGGTCGAAACGCTCTTCCCACCCGAGTTCGACGGGGGGAGCGGCAAGGAAGAGGGGGCCGCCGAAGTCGGGCCCGATGCCCGCCTCACCGATCGCCTCGCGGGCGGCGATTTCCGCGAGTTCATGAGTGAGGGCGCCAGCACCCTTCGGACTGGAAGCCAGGAAGTCGACGGTGCCGGCGATGCGGGTGTTCAGATGATCGACCGGGAAGCGCCGGATGGGATGGATGCCGGAACGGCCCGCAGTCAGGGCGGCCCAGTTGTCTTCCTTGCCGATCCCGAGCGACGTCACGACGCCGATGCCGGTGACCACCACGACCGGGCGTCCGAAACTGTCCGTCATATCCGTCATGGCCTTTGCATCCCCATTCAGGCAGGCGCGAGCAGCGCGGCGCCCTCGAAGCGGCGCGTGCCGATCGTGGTCGCCAGCATCCTTCCGGTCGTGCGCGAGGGTTTTTCGGAAGCCGGATCGAACGGAGGAAACGCGGCCCCCTTGTGGATCGCAAGGGCGGCGAGCGCGATCGCGAACGGAAACTGTGCTTCCTTCATGTGGCCGGTGAGCGACGTGAAGCCGCGAACCGGAATGTCTGGCCTGGCTTCGAATGCGGCCTTTTCGGCCCGCGTCGGCCCATAGGCGCCGGACGCTCCCGAAACCGCGGCAGCCGGTTCATCGCCAGCGACGGCGTCGACCATCCGACCGATGGATTGCGCGAAATCGACGCGGTCCCGCCTCAGCCGGTCGGAGACGAGCTTCCCGATCGTCGCATAGGCCGTGCGGCCGCGTTTGGCGGCGTGCTCGCGCGATTCGATTACGAGGAATGCCGCGCCAGATCCGGTGATGACCCCGCCGCCCTGGCCCGCGTCGCGCTCCCAGACGGACGACCACGGTCCATGGTGCAGCGTGCCGGCGAGTTCGTAGCCGAGGAGGTGGTCTGGGTGTTCGGTGTTGAAGGCGCCGCCCACCAGGACGTGGCTCGACTGCCCGGACCTTATCCTGGCCACGGCCGTCTCGACCGCGGCGATCCCTGCGCCTTCCTCACCCATGAAGGTGCGCGAGGAACCGGTGACCTTGTGGACGATCGATATGTTGCCCGCCAGCAGGTTCGAAAGCTGCGCCAGGAAGAGCGTGGGGCGCAGTTCCGTCGTCAGCTTCTCGTTCAAAAGCACGCCGCGATCGTTCCGCGTCAGCGATGCCTCGAGAATGGCCGCGTCCACGGCCTGGTCGCGCTCGCCACCGCCGGCGGCGACGATCATGTCCATTGTGGCCGAGAGGGCCTCGTCACCCTTGAGGCCCGCATCGTCGAGTGCCAGGCCCGCCGTATAGGTGCCGAGCCGCTGCCAGGCCTCCATCTGGCGCAGGTCTCCGCGCTTGGAGATCTGGGTGCTCCAGTCGATTTCGGGCAGCGGATGGACGGTGTAGGGTTTGAAACGTTCGCTGTCGAGGCGCGGCGCGGGAGAGGCGCTCGTCAGCTCGCGCCAGTGCGCGTCGGTGCCTTCACCCAGGGAGGAAAGGATGCCGATGCCGGTGACGAGGGCGTCGTGTTTATTCATGGGCCGATCATGTGACGGCGCGACGAAGCCGCGTCAAGACCGACCGGGAGGAACCTCCCGTATCGGGCGTTCAGCGAACCTTGGCAGCGACCAGTTCGTCGATCTTGGAACACAGGTTCCTCATGACGAAGTATTCCTCGGTGGAAGCCTTGCCGTCGTTGACTTCCTGCGTCCACTTCTCAAGCGGGATCTTGATCCCGAACTCCTTGTCGATGGCGAAGACGATATCGAGGAAGTCGAGGCTGTCGATGCCGAGATCGTCGATCGTGTGGCTTTCGGGCGTGATGGTGTCGCGCTCGATCTCGCTGGTTTCGGCAATAATGTCGGCAACCTTGTCGAAGGTGTTGGTCACGGCGGTTCAACCTTGGAAAAGCGTGGGAAAGCGATCTGCGCGGTTCCTAATCGGTTTTGGCGAGATGTCAAACCGGGCGGGCGGTTTTCCATTGGAAGTCCGACGCGGCTCGAGTCTTGTAACTTATACAAGACTCGTTATCCTGCCGCGATGAGCCGCAACCGTTGCGGCGGGAACAGCCACCGGTTCGGCGACCATGTCCAGAATCCTGACCGTCGGGGTCGCCGTGATCGATATCGTGATGTCCGTCGACGAACTTCCCCGCCAGCCCGAAAAGTATCGCGCCCGCGACGCCGCCATCATCGGCGGGGGCTGCGCGGCGAACGCGGCGGTAGCGGTGGCGAGGCTCGGCGGCGAGGCGCTGCTGGCGGCGCGCATCGGCCGCGATCCCATCGGCGGGATGATCGTCTCGGGGCTCGAGGCCGAAGGCGTCGATTGCGCGCTCGTGCGCCGGCTCGAAGGGGGACGCTCTTCCTTCTCCTCGATCTATGTCGATGCCAATGGCGAGCGGCAGATCGTCAATTTCCGCGACATGGCGCTGAGTTTCGATGCGTCCTGGCTGGAACCGGCGATTCCCGATGCGCTCGACGCGATCCTTGCCGACACGCGCTGGCCGCAGGGCGCCGCGGTCGCCATGACCGCCGCCCGGGCGCGCGGCATCCCCGGCATCCTCGACGCCGAGGCGCCGGTGCGAGAGGCGGCGGAGGCGCTGCAGAAGGCGTCCCACATCGCATTCTCCGCGCAGGGACTGAGGGATTTCGCGGGAACCGAAGATCTCGCCGCCGCGCTCCGGTCGGCGCATGAGGAGACGGGCGCCTGGGTCTGCTGCACCAACGGTTCGGAAGGCGTCGACTTCTTCGAGGCCGGCGAGCCTGCACACGTACCGGCTTTCGCCGTCGACGTCGTCGACACGCTGGGGGCAGGGGACGTCTGGCACGGCGCTATTGCGCTCGCGGTGGGCGAAGGGCAGCCTGAACGGGACGCTATCCGCTTCGCCAATGCCGTCGCCGCCCTGAAATGCACCCGGTTTGGCGGCCGCGCCGGCACACCCGACAGGGCAGAGACGGAAGCCTTCATGAGGAGGGCGGGGTGATTGGCTCAGTTGAAGATGATGCGGCCAAGCACACGCAGTTCGTCGTCGTTCGGCCGTATGATCAGGGCCTCGCCCTCGCGTGCCGGCTGGCCGGTGAGGGCCATGATGTTTTCGAGATCGGTCACGAGCACGATGTTGTCCCAGCCCTTGTAGCTGCGAATCAGTTCCATCGTCGCCGCGCGGGCCTCGGCCGCCGCCTGCGCATCGGCGGGAAGCGGGTCGAGGGGAGGGAATTCCTCCACCTCCTCGTACTGGAACGCAAGCCTCGCGGTCTGGACCGCGCGGCAGAGGCGGCTCGAATAGACCTGTTCGATCGGAGCGCCGCGTGCTGCGAACAGGGCGCCCATCTTGCGCGCCTGGAGTTTGCCGCGCTCGGAGAGATTGCGTTGCGTGGAACAGTCCTCGATGTCGAAACCGGGCGGATCGCTTGTGCCCAACGCATAGGCATGGCGCAGCAGCACCACATGCCCTCCCTCGCGAAGAAGCGCCCATCCGGCTTCCGTCGCAAAAGCCGGAAACGTGAAGATCACGAGGGTGAGAGCGAGGAGAATTCGATGCATGCGGGTTCCTGTCCGAGACACTGGATATAGGCAATCCGCATGGCAAGCAAAATGATAGGCAGGGACGCGGGGCGCCAGGCCGGGACCGGACGGCCTCCGGGATCAGTCGAACGCCACGCGGTCGATCACCTGAAAACCCCGGGCGGAAGGCTCCAGCACCACGGCCTCGCCTTCCCGCGGAACGATGTCGGTGAGGGCGGTGACGTTCACCTGATGAGTAACCATCACCAGCGTACCGGGTCCGCCGAAGGCGGCGATACGTTCGCGGACGGCCTCGGTCTGGCTATCCCGGCGGCTGCGGTCGCCGAAAAAGGAATCGAGCGGCGCGAAGGGGATGACCGCGTCGTCGCCGAAAGCCAGCCGGGCGGTATCGAGGGCGCGGCACCAGCGGCTGGAAAGGACCTCGCTCACCTCGATGCCGTTTGTCCGCAGCCGGTCTCCGAGTGCGGCCGCCTGCCGCCGCCCCTCCTCGGAGAGGTTGCGCTGGGTGGAACAGTCGTCGATCACGAAGTTGTCCGGATCGCCGGTGCCCGGCGCCCGGGCGTGCCTGATCAGCAGGACATTGCCGCCTTCCTCGAGCGCCGCGATGACGTCTTCCTGTGCCAGGGAGGCGAAGGAGACGATGGTCATCGCAAGCGCGAGCAAGATACGAAGCATGGCTGGACGCCCTCCTTTTACGGAACTCTGGCCAGTGTCCAGATAGAGGCGTTTCATGTCAGGTAAAGCCAGCGTCGCCGAACGCCGCATCGGCATCCTCCCGCTCGCGCGCGCCACCTTCGACGTAGCTTTCGCCGAGCAGAAGCTCGCGGCGATGCTGGCCGCGCTCGACGCGGCCGGCCTGCAGGTGACAGGAACCCGGCATCTGCTCTTCGACGCCGATGCCACTCGCATTGCCATCGAGGGCCTGCGCGGGCAGGAGATCACCGACCTCCTCGTGCTGCAGGTGACCTTCACCGACGCGGCCATGGTGGTGGAGGCCGCGAACGCCTTCGACGTGCCGCTCGCCCTCTGGTCGGTCCCGGAACCGCGTCTCGGCGGGCGGCTGCGCCTCAACGCCTTCTGCGGCCTCAATCTCGCCGCCCATGCGCTCGGTCTCGCCGGGCGCGAATTCGGCTACCTTCACGCCGCGCCGGATGCCGCGGGAACGGAGGCGGCGCTGGTTGAACTCCTTTCTGGAAGGCGCGTGTCGCGCGACGTCGAGCCACGGTCCGCCACCAGCGACGATCCGCGCGGCGTCGCGGCCGCCGAGGCGATCCGCGGCGCGCGCATCGCCCGCGTCGGACACTATCCGGACGGGTTCCCGACCTGCGCCTACGATGCCGGCCGGATCGGCGAACTGGCGGGCGTGCGGGTCGACGAACTCGACCTGGGCGAACTCTTTGCCCGCGCCGGATCGGTCGACGCGGCGCAACTGGCTGATGTGCGCGGGGCCGCAGAAAATGTTCTCACCGGCCTCGACGCGGTCGACCAGCAACAGCTCGAACGGTCGCTGCGGCTGAAGCCGGCCATCGAGGCGCTGCGGCGGGAAGGCAACTACGATGCCTTCGCCATCCGCTGCTGGCCCGAGACCTTCACCGAGTACGGCGGTGCGGTCTGCGGACCCGTCTCGATGATGGGCGAGGCGCGGGTACCCTGCGCGTGCGAGGCCGACGTATACGGCGCCCTGTCAGCGCTGCTCCTCCAGAAGGTCGCCGACGCGCCGGCCTTCCTGACCGATCTCGTGGACATAGACCCGCGCGACGATACGGGCGTCGTGTGGCATTGCGGTCAGGCGCCGGTGTCGATGGCCGATCCGGAGGCGCCGCCGCAAGCCACGATCCACACCAACCGCCGGTTGCCGCTGCTCTTCGAATTCCCGCTGAAGCCCGGCCGCGTCACCTTCTTCCGCATCAGCCAGGCGCGCGGACGCACGGTTGCGGTGATCGGCGGCGGCGAGATGCTGAAGCGGCCGATGGCGTTCACCGGAACGTCGGGCGTGGTGCGCTTCGACACTCCGGCAAGGGACCTGCTCGACCGCATCATGGGCGCGGCGCTCGAGCACCATCTGGCGCTCGCATACGGAGACCATCGCGATGCTCTTGGAGCGGCAGCAAAGTGCTTCGGCATACCCGTCCTCGATCTCTGACGCGAAGCCCATGACGATCCGCTACGGCATCATTGGTTCAGGCATGATGGGGCGCGAACACATGCGCAACATCGGCCTGCTGGACGGTGCCGAGATCACGGCGATCGCCGATCCTTTTTACCAGAGCCGCGAACTGGCGGCGGGACCGGGGCACGAGCGCTGCGCCGTCTTCCCCAGCCACCGCGAACTCCTGGCCGCCGATTGCTGCGACGTGCTGGTGATCGCCAGCCCGAACGACACGCACGCGGCGATCCTGCGCGACGTCCTCCCATCGAACAAGCCGATCCTGGTCGAAAAGCCGCTCTGCGCCACGGTGGAGGACTGCCGCGAGGTGCTGCGGCTGGCCGAGCGGCGGGCCGCGCCCGTGTGGGTCGCCATGGAGTACCGCTACATGCCGCCAATCGAGCGCCTACGCCACGAACTCGCGGCCGGAACCGCCGGGCGGCTGCGCATGGTTTCGATCCGCGAACACCGCTACCCGTTCCTGCACAAGGTCGACGACTGGAACCGCTTTTCGGCCCGCACCGGCGGCACGCTGGTCGAAAAATGCTGCCATTTCTTCGACCTGATGCGCCTCCTGGCCGAAGCCGAGGCCGTGCGGGTCTATGCGTCGGGTGCCATGGACGTGAACTTTCTCGACGAGCGCTACGACGGCCGCAGGCCGGACGTCATCGACAACGCCTTCGTGATCGTCGACTTCGAAAACGGCGTACGCGCCATGCTCGATCTGTGCATGTTCGCCGAGGGCTCCTACTGGCAGGAGCAGATCGCGGCCACCGGCGACAGGGCGCGCATCGAGGCCTTCGTGCCGGGGCCTGCCCGGTTTTCCCCAGACGGGCGCGAACGCGCCTCAGAGATCGTGATCTCGCCGCGCGAGACCAAGCGCCCCGTGCGCGAGGAGATCCAGGTGGAGGAGCGTATCCTGGCGGCCGGCGACCATCACGGCTCGACTTTCTTCCAGCACCGGAAGTTCCTCCACCTCGTGCGCCATGGCGGCCGGCCGGAAGTCTCGCTCGACGACGGACTGAAGGCGGTCATGATCGGCGCCGCGGCGGAGGAAAGCGCCCGCACCGGCCAGGCGGTGGAGTTGTAGCCGGAGGCCCTCGGACGGAGCCCGTTCCGGGCCGGATCAGGTCAGCGCGGCGGCGATGCGGGCGGCGAGCCGCGCGTTGTTCTCGACGAGCGCGATGTTGGTGACGAGGCTGCGGCCGGCCGTCAGTTCCAGGATTCGGCCGAGCAGATAAGGCGTGACCTCCTTGCCTGAGACGCCCTTCGCCGCCGCATCGGCCTGCGCCGTTGCGATGAAGCCCGCCATCTCCGCTTCCGGAATTTCAACATCGGCCGCCACGGGATTGGCGATCAGCATGCCGCCGCCGATCCCCAGGTCGCGCCGCGCCGACTGGAAGCGGGCGATGGCCTGCGGGCTGTCGAGGCGCAAAGGCGCACGAAATCTCGAACGGCTCGACCAGAATGCCGGCATCACGTCCGTACCGTAGCCGACGACAGGAACGCCTTTCGTCTCAAGCACTTCCAGCGTCTTTTCGATGTCGAGGATGGCCTTGGCGCCGGCCGAAACCACAATGACGGGCGTGCGGGCGAGTTCGTCGAGATCGGCCGAAACGTCGAAGCTGGTCTCCGCGCCCTTGTGGACGCCGCCGATGCCGCCGGTGGCGAACACCTCGATGCCGGAGAGCGCCGCCGCGATCATCGTGGCGGCGACGGTCGTGCCGCCGGTGCGCCGCTCCGCGATCGCATAGGCGAGATCCGCCCGCGACAGCTTCAGCGCGCCGGCTTCCTTCGCCAGCGCCTCGCGTTCTCCGTCGGACAGGCCGATCTTCAGACGGCCCTCGATGACCGCGATCGTCGCCGGCACGGCGCCTTCCTCGCGGACGATCTCTTCCACGCGCGCGGCCATGGCGGCGTTCTGCGGATAGGGCATGCCGTGGGTGATGATAGTGCTTTCCAGCGCCACGACGGGCCTGCGGTCGCGTAGCGCCGCCACGACGGGTTCGAAGATGTCCAGGTGGGGTCGTGCCGATTCCGGTGTCATGCGCGTCTCATGCCATCGCCCGCATCTCGGGAACAAGGGCGAGCGCGTCGGAAAAGGCGGGTTCGGAATGGTCCGGCACGGACTGCGCGGATTCGATGCAGAGCTTCGCGGCGGCGAGGCCGTGGCGGACGGCTTCGGGGAAGGGGACCCCGGACAGCATCGAAAGGATCGCCGTCCCCGCCAGCGCGTCGCCGGCTCCGGTCACGTCGACGATCCGGTCGGGTTCGGGCGGATCGATCGCATGGATCCGGTCGCCGTCATAGGCGATGATCGCACCCGCACCGGCCGTGACGACGGCGCGTTCCAGCCCGGCTCTGCGAAGATCGGCCACCATCGTCTCGGGACGCGCGTCGGAACGCCCGCCGGTCAGCGCTGCCGCTTCGCGCCGGTTGAGGAACAGGCAGGCGAGCGCCGGCAGGACCGGTTTCAGGCGCACCACCTTGGCCGGCGATATGGCGATGGCGAAGAGCGGCTTGCCGGCTGCCGCGCTCGCGAGCTTCGTCAGCGCCGCTTCCGGAAGGTTGGCGTCGCACAGGATCGCTCCGGCCTTGCCGACGGCATCGCGCGTCCGGCTGCGCGACAATTGTCTCGCGAACGCCATCTCGTAGAGCGTCATGTCGGCAAGCCCGGCCAGCAGTTCTCCCTCGCGGTCGAGAAGCGCCGTGTAGCTCGGCGTCGAGCGGTCGAGGAAGACCGCGGAAAGATCGTCAATGCCGGCCTCGGCGATGGCCCGTGCCACCGCCTCGCCCGCGCCGTCGCCGCCGCGCACCGAAAGAAGCGCCGCGTGTCCGCCGCGGCGCACGACGTTCCGCAACGCATTGAAGACCCCGCCGCCGACCTCCTCGCGCATGGTGCCAGGATTGGAGGCGCCGGGCACGAACATGCCGGACACCTGACCGCGCCGGTCGACATGTGCGCCGCCGATCCCAAGAAGGTGGATGTTACCCGGTGTCATGCGCGGCCGCCTCCGAAGGTGTTGGGACTCGTCGAGCGGCGGGCGCTGCATATTGTTCCGCGACGAATCGCCGGCCGCCCGCGCGCCTTTCCGAGGGCCAGTCTTGGTGGAACCGTCCCGAGGCGGAGGGATGAGAACATTAGACGAACCTATCGCGTATCACGTTGATTTCACTCGCTTCGCAGGGGCTTGCAGACAAGGAACAAAACGTGTACAAATAAATCCGTCCAGCCAAGCGCCCGGACTTCATTGACGATCAAGGGGTAATGTATCATGGCTCAGAACTCATTGCGGCTGGTTGAGGACAATTCGGTGGACAAATCCAAGGCTCTGGACGCGGCGCTGTCGCAGATCGAGCGTGCGTTCGGCAAGGGCTCGATCATGCGGCTCGGTCGCAACGAGCAGGTCGTCGAAATCGAGACGATCTCGACCGGCTCGCTCGGCCTCGACATCGCGCTCGGCGTGGGCGGTCTGCCCAGGGGGCGCATCATCGAGATCTACGGTCCCGAAAGCTCGGGCAAGACGACGCTGGCGCTGCACACGGTCGCCGAGGCGCAGAAGAAGGGCGGCATCTGCGCCTTCGTGGATGCCGAACATGCGCTCGATCCGGTTTACGCCCGCAAGCTCGGCGTCGATCTGGAAAACCTCCTGATCTCGCAGCCGGACACTGGCGAGCAGGCGCTGGAAATCTGCGACACGCTGGTTCGTTCCGGCGCCATCGATGTGCTGGTGGTCGATTCGGTCGCCGCTCTCACGCCGCGCGCCGAGATCGAGGGCGAGATGGGCGATTCGCTGCCCGGCTTGCAGGCGCGGCTGATGAGCCAGGCGCTGCGCAAGCTGACGGCGTCGATCTCGCGTTCGAACACCATGGTCATCTTCATCAACCAGATCCGCATGAAGATCGGCGTCATGTTCGGCTCGCCCGAGACGACCACGGGCGGCAACGCGCTCAAGTTCTACGCCTCGGTGCGCCTCGACATCCGCCGCATCGGCTCGGTCAAGGAGCGTGACGAGGTCACCGGCAACCAGACCCGCGTCAAGGTGGTGAAGAACAAGCTGGCGCCGCCCTTCAAGCAGGTCGAATTCGACATCATGTATGGCGAGGGTGTCTCCAAAACGGGCGAGCTCGTCGATCTCGGTGTGAAATCCGGCATCGTGGAAAAGTCGGGCGCCTGGTTCTCCTACAATTCCCAGCGCCTCGGACAGGGCCGCGAGAATGCCAAGCAGTTCCTGCGCGACAATCCGGAGACGGCGCGCGAGATCGAGACGGCGTTGCGACAGAATGCCGGGCTGATCGCCGAAAAGTTCCTCGATCACGGCTCCGAGGAGGAGGGCGGCGACGCGGCAGAGATGTAGGTTTCCGCCCGCACGAGCTTCCTGGATGCCGCCGGCCCTCGCGCCGGCGGTTTGCATTCGGCGGAGAGATCGACGGATTCCCGGACGCGGAGTTGCCGTGGTGTTTTCTGGACACTGACCCGGCCAGTGGATAAGAAGCCGTTCGGTCTGCCCGGACGGCTCCGGGTGTCTCTGGAAGGCTTTCTTATGAGCGGCGTCAACGCGATACGGTCGGCATTTCTCGACTATTTCAGGAAGAACGGACATGAGGTCGTCGCCTCGAGCCCGCTCGTCCCGCGCAACGATCCGACCCTGATGTTCACCAATGCCGGGATGGTTCAGTTCAAGAACGTCTTCACCGGCGTCGAGCAGCGCCCCTATTCTCGCGCAGTCACCTCGCAGAAATGCGTTCGGGCCGGCGGCAAGCACAACGACCTCGACAATGTCGGCTACACCGCGCGCCATCACACATTCTTCGAGATGCTCGGGAACTTCTCCTTCGGCGATTACTTCAAGGACGTCGCCATCGAGCTCGCCTGGAACCTGATCACCAAGGAGTTCGGCCTCGACCGAGACCGGCTCCTGGTGACGGTCTACCACACCGACGACGAGGCCGCCTCGCTCTGGAAGAGGATTGCGGGTCTGGGCGAGGATCGCATCATCCGTATCCCGACTTCGGACAATTTCTGGGCGATGGGCGATACGGGCCCGTGCGGGCCTTGCTCGGAAATCTTCTACGATCACGGCGAGGGCATCCCCGGCGGGCCTCCCGGAAGCCCCGATGAGGACGGCGATCGCTTCATCGAGATATGGAACCTCGTCTTCATGCAGTACGAGCAGGTGACGAAGGAAGAGCGTGTCGAGTTGCCGCGCCCTTCGATCGACACCGGCATGGGGCTCGAGCGCGTAGCGGCCGTGCTCCAGGGAGAGCACGACAACTACGACATCGACCTGTTCAAGGCGCTGATCCGCGCCTCCGTCGAAGCGACGGGCGTTGCGGCCGAAGGCAAGAATCGCGCGAGCCACCGTGTCATCGCCGACCATCTGCGCGCGTCCAGCTTCCTGATCGCCGACGGCGTTCTGCCGTCGAACGAGGGGCGCGGCTACGTGCTTCGCCGGATCATGCGCCGCGCCATGCGCCACGCACAGTTGCTCGGCGCCGCCGAGCCCCTGATGTGGCGGCTGGTGCCCGCGCTCGTGCGAGAGATGGGACAGGCCTACCCGGAACTGGTGCGCGGACAGGCGCTGATCACCGAGACGCTGCAGCTCGAGGAGAAGCGCTTCCGCACGACGCTCGCGCGCGGCCTCGGCCTCTTGGCGGACGCGACGGAAAGCCTGGGTGCGGGCGCCCGGCTCGACGGCGAGACGGCCTTTAAGCTCTACGACACCTACGGTTTTCCGCTCGACCTGACGCAGGACGCACTGCGCCAGCGCGGCATTTCGGTCGATGTCGAAGGCTTCAACGCCGCCATGGACCGCCAGAAGGCGGAAGCGCGTGCGAGCTGGGCCGGTTCCGGCGAGGCGGCGGCCGAGACCGTCTGGTTCGGCGTCAAGGACAAGGCAGGACCGACGGAGTTCCTCGGCTACGACACCGAGAGCGCGGAAGGTGTCGTCGCTGCCCTGGTGAAGGACGGCGCGGTCGTGGAAGCAGCCGGCGAAGGCGACGAGGTCGGCATCGTGGTCAACCAGACGCCGTTCTACGGCGAGTCGGGCGGCCAGGTGGGCGACACCGGTATCTTTTCGGGCGAGGGTTTCCGGGTGCGCATCACCGATACCCAGAAGAAGGCGGATGGGCTTTTCGTGCATTCTGGCGTGGTCGAGAAAGGCTCGATCAAGACGGGCGCGCCGGTCGAGATGAAGGTCGACCACGCGCGCCGCACCCGGCTGCGCATGAACCACTCGGCGACGCACCTGCTGCATGAGGCGCTGCGCGAGACACTCGGCACGCACATTGCCCAGAAGGGCTCGCTGGTCGCGCCGGACCGCCTGCGCTTCGACTTTTCGCACACCAAGGCGATCGCACCCGAGGACCTCGACCGCGTCGAGGCCGTCGCCAACGAGATCGTGTTCCAGAACAGCCCCGTGACCACGCGGCTGATGGCGGTCGACGATGCGATCGCGGAAGGCGCGATGGCGCTTTTCGGCGAAAAATACGGCGACGAGGTGCGCGTGGTCTCCATGGGCACGGCCACGCAGGGCGAAAAGACCGGCAAGATCTACTCGATCGAACTGTGCGGCGGCACGCATGTCGGCGCCACCGGCGAGATCGGGCTGGTCCGGGTGGTGGCGGAGAGCCCGGTGGCGGCCGGCGTGCGCCGCATCGAGGCTGTGACGGGCGAAGCCGCGCGGCGCCATCTCGACGAACAGGAGCGGCGCCTCAAGGCGATCGCGGCGGCGCTCAAGGTGTCGCCGGCCGACGCGCTGGCGCGCGTGGAGACGCTGGTCGAGGAGCGCCGCCGCATGGAGCGCGAACTCGCGGATGCGAAGAAGAAGCTCGCGCTCGGCGGAGGTCAGGCTGAGGCGGCCGGCGCGGCCGAAACCGTCGCGGGCGTGAACTTCCTCGGCCGCGTGGTCTCCGGCGTCTCGCCGAAGGACCTGAAGCCGCTCGCCGACGACGGCAAGAAATCGGTCGGATCCGGTGTCGTCGTGTTCATCGGACAGTCGGAAGACGGCAGGGCGAGCGCGGTGGTCGGGGTCACCGACGACCTGACGGACCGGTTCAGCGCGGTCGATCTCGTACGGGTCGCGTCCGAAGCGCTCGGCGGAAAGGGCGGCGGCGGTCGTCCCGACATGGCGCAAGCCGGCGGCCCGGACGGCTCGAAGGCTCAAGCCGCGATCGACGCGGTCAAGACGCGATTGGAGAAGGCTTAGCAGCGCACTTCTTCTGATAAGGTCGGGGTCCGATACCCTGCAGCGCCGCAGGCAGTTTGCGAGTAGCGTATCGGCGCCTGGCAGGTTCATCGTTCGAGCGAAGGCCAGAAGGGGGTTCATATGCACGATCTCACAGCAGAAGTCTTTGCATCGAAGCCGTGGAGTTCGCTTCCCGAGCTTGTCAGCCCGCCGAACATGCTCGCTCCCGTCGAAGTCAAGATGCTGTCCTGGCTCGCCGGGAACGTTCGCTTAGAAGGACGCAGCCTGGTCGATGCCGGCTCGTTCTTGGGCGGGTCGACATGTGCTCTGGCATCGGGAGCGGATCGGAACACGTCAACGTCCAAGAAGGACGGCATCATTCATGCCTACGACCTGTTTCGGGTTCAGCCCCTGCCTTTTGCGCGGAAGATCATGGGCGATCGACCGCTCGGGTCGTCCACTTTGGATGTCTTCGAAGAAAACATTGCTTCCTACCGGCACCTGATCACGATCCATGAAGGCGACTTCATGCAGGCAGCTCCGCCCGAAGAGCCGGTCGCGATCTTGTTCGTGGACATCGCCAAGACCTGGGAACTGAACGACAGGGTGGTCCGCGATTTCTTCCCCCTGCTGGTCGCCGGAGAATCCATTGTCGTTCAACAGGACCACAATGATCATTCGTGTCCCTGGGTGAACGTGACGATGGAGTACTACGCCGATCACTTCGAGTACGTCGCCGACGCCGCCTCGAGCCGATTGTTCCGCTACGTCCGGCATATTCCATCGGATGAACTGGTCGATATCGGGCTACTCCCCCTGGATGAGAAGATCGGACTGGCCGAGAGAGCGGCGGCGAGATCCAGGGATCGGGTGTCGGCGTTCCTCTCATCTGTTAGCGTGGCTTGGCTGTTGCGCGAGAAAAGCCAGCAAGCCGCAAACGAGTATCTTGATCGCCTCCGAGACGAACAACCATGGAAATCGGAGACCCGCTACGTGGACATGGTGCGCACGGCGATGCGATATTGAGTTCTCCGCGGCGCCAGC
Source organism: Aquibium pacificum (assembly GCF_040839445.1). NCBI lineage: Bacteria > Pseudomonadati > Pseudomonadota > Alphaproteobacteria > Hyphomicrobiales > Phyllobacteriaceae > Aquibium > Aquibium pacificum. Next base: position 970,963 of record NZ_JBDPGJ010000001.1, read on the forward strand.
CTGCGGCGCAGACGCCATAGCGCGTATTCGGCGTGGTTTCGAACAGGCCGTTGCATCCGGAGGCCGGAGTTTTTCCGAGGGGGATGCTCCGACCGGCAAGGGTTCTTGGTCGACACCTTCTCGGGTGCCGATCGATACGCTCAGCCTGCGAAATCTCGGCGGCCGCACTCTCGGGGGGAACGAGCCCCACATCCATGGTTCACTCGTTCGTTTCCGTGCTGGCAAAGCTTGCCCGGGAATGAATTGCGTCCCACCAGTGGGCGAGCCCTTCGCATTCGGCGATCATGTCGCGACCCGTCGGCGCCTTCTGGAAGAAGGCGAACATCGGCGCGGCATGGAGGTCGGCCAACCTCAAACGGTCACCGAGAAGCCATCGCCCCGGCCTCTTGAAACTTTCCAGCGTCTCAAGGCAGGTTCGGGCGCGGGGCAGGGCGGTTGCCACTCTCGCGGCGTCGGTCGCGCCGCCGTCTCGGGGTTTCGACACGGTTTCCACGTAGATGTCCCAGACCAGCGTGCGGTAGGCGTAGGCGTCGAGCAGACTGACGATCTGGGTCATCACCGCGCGTTCGCGTACGTCCGCCGGCTGCAGCGCGGAGCCGGGAAATACCTCGTCGATATAGCGGGTAATCGCGGCGGTCTCGAACAGGCGGAAGCCGTCGTGCTCGAAAGCCGGGATCTTGCCGAAGGGGTGGCGCTCCCGATACCACTCCGGAATGCCTTCGGGCGAGAAGATATCGACCGGCACGAGCTCGTGGTCGACGCTCTTCTCGATCAGCGCCAGCCGCGCGATGCGCACGTAGACGCTGTAGGCGGCGCCGAAGAGGCGTGGCCTCTCCGCCGCCATTGCCTCAGGCCATCGCCGTTTGCAGGCTCTCGTCGATCTTGTCGAGGAAACCCGTGATCGAGAGCCATTGCTGGAACTCCTTCTCGTCGATGTCCTGGAAGATGTCCTTGTAGCCGCCGTAATGGGCTTTCAGGACGGTGTTCTTGGTCGAGAGATAGACCGGCCAGCCGCGCCGAAGGCCGTAGTTCAGCGAGGCGCGGGCGAAATCGCGGATCGAATCGTCGAGATTGTACATCGCCATGGCGACGCCCGAGCCCGGCGCGTCGAACACCTCGTGCTCGATCGTCTGGCCGTCCTCGCCGACGACCTTAATGGTCAGCTTGCCCTTGCCGGGAAAGCGGAAGTCGGTGGCGCGGTACTGGTCGCCGAAGGCGTGACGGCCCAAGATGATCGGCTCGGGCCAGTTCGGATCGAGGATCGACAGCACGTGGGTGACGCCGCGCGAGCCGTGGCGCTCGATTTCGTCGAGCCCGCATATGGTGAGGAGGGAAATCGAGAGGTCGTTCATCGGTGGGCCTTGCTCGCGGGCTTCGGGCTGGTCGCGTGTCGCCACGGCGATAGAACGGAACCCTGGCGATTTCAACGTCGCGGCGCACGCGCGACATCGCCGCGACGGGATCGTCGCGACGCCCCTTGCGCCTCCAACCTGCCTTGTGCGTGCCGAACGGCGGCGCGACCTGGAAGGCCGGCCGCCTGGCGGGAACCGTTTTCCTATTCGGCGGGCACGATGCCGGCAGGGTCTGCGCGGCTCTCGAAAAGTCCCTTCCACACCAGCGCACCCAATGCCGCGCCGGCGATCGGCGCGACCCAGAACAGCCAGAGCTGTCCGAGGGCGGCGGTCTCCGCGAACAGGGCCACGCCCGTCGAGCGAGCCGGGTTGACGGAGGTGTTGGTCACCGGAATCGACACGAGGTGGATCAGCGCGAGCGTCAGCCCGATCGAGATCGGAGCAAACCCCGCCGGCGCGCCGGGCGTGGTGACCGCCAGAATGATGAACAGGAAGAAGGCCGTCATCACCACTTCCATGAGAAGGGCGGCAAGGAGCGAATAGCCGCCGGGCGAAAGCGCTCCATAGCCGTTCGAGGCGAAGCCGCCGGCCGCGAAGTCCGCTTTCCCCGAAGCAATCACATAGAGCAGAAGGCCTGCGGTGGCTGCGGCCACCACCTGCGTGATGACGTAGCCTGCGAGATCCCCCGCCGGCATCCGCCCCGCGACGACCATCCCGACCGATACGGCCGGGTTGAAATGCCCGCCGGATATGGCGCCGACCGCATAGGCCATGGTCAAGACGGTGAGGCCGAAGGCGAGTGAGACCCCGAGCAGGCCGATTCCCACCTCCGGAAACGCCGCGGCAAGCACCGCGCTCCCGCATCCCCCAAAGACGAGCCAGAAAGTGCCGAGGAACTCGGCCGCAAGTTTCTTCTGCATGTTTGCTTCCCCGCAAGAATCCCCACGGAACATTTATCCGTTCCGAATCATGGTGTGAAGCAGAAATATTAGCGGCGCGGGAGGGGTGACTATTGTGATTGATGGTTATCCATCAACATCGGTTCGATGTTATTCTAGATATCACTAAATAATAAAGTATCAGGGCGGTACAGAGGTAGAGCGGGCGGGCGTCGCTCAATCTCCTTCGTTCGTCTTCATAAAGCTGTCGCGCGACCGGATACCTTCCCACCAAGAGCGCAGCCCTGGGCACGTCGCGAGCATGTCACGGCCTTCGGTTGCCTGGACGAAATACGCGAACATGGGCGCCGCGTGCAGATCCGCCAGCGTGAGTTGCTCGCCGAGAAGCCACGGACCCGGTCGCTCGAGACCTTCCAGCGTCTCGAGGCAAATTCGGGCGCGGGGCAGGGCGGCGGCCACTCTCGCGGCGTCGGTCGCGCCCCCGTCGCGGGGTTTCGACACGGTTTCCACATAGATGTCCCAGACCAGCGTACGGTAGGCGTAGGCGTCGAGCAGACTGACGATCTGGGTCATCATCGCGCGTTCGCGTACGTCCGCCGGCTGCAGCGCGGGGCCGGGAAATGCCTCGTCGACATAGCGGGTAATCGCGGCGGTCTCGAACAGGCGGAAGCCGTCGTGCTCGAAAGCCGGGATCTTGCCGAAGGGGTGGCGCTCCCGATACCACTCCGGAACGCCTTCGGGCGAGAAGATGTCGACCGGCACGAGCTCATGGTCGACGCCCTTCTCGATCAGCGCCAGCCGCGCGATGCGCACGTAGACGCTGTAGGCGGCGCCGAAGAGGCGTGGCCTCTCCGCCGCCATCGCCTCAGGCCATCGCCGTCTGAAGGTTCTCGTCGATCTTGTCGAGGAATCCGGTGGTCGACAGCCAGGGCTGGTCCGGCCCGATCAGCAGCGCCAGGTCCTTGGTCATGAAACCCGATTCCACGGTCTGGATGCAGACCTTCTCCAGTGTCTCGGCGAAGGTCGCGAGCGCTGCGTTGTCGTCGAGCTTGGCGCGATGGGCAAGCCCGCGCGTCCAGGCGAAGATCGAAGCGATCGGGTTGGTGGAGGTCTCTTCGCCCCTCTGGTGCTGGCGATAGTGGCGGGTCACCGTGCCGTGCGCGGCCTCGGCCTCGACCGTCTTGCCGTCGGGCGTCATCAGGACCGAGGTCATCAGGCCGAGCGAGCCGAAGCCCTGCGCCACCGTGTCGGACTGCACGTCGCCGTCGTAGTTCTTGCAGGCCCAGATGTAGCCGCCTGACCATTTCAGGCTCGCCGCCACCATGTCGTCGATCAGGCGGTGCTCGTAGGTGATCTTCTTCGCCTTGAAATCGGCCGCGAATTCCTTCTCGTAGATCTCCTGGAAGATGTCCTTGAAGCGGCCGTCATAGGCCTTGAGGATGGTGTTCTTGGTCGACAGGTAGACGGGCCAGCCGCGCAGCAGACCGTAGTTCAGCGAGGCGCGGGCAAAGTCGCGGATCGAATCGTCGAGATTGTACATCGCCATGGCGACGCCCGAACCCGGTGCGTCGAAGACCTCATGCTCGATCGTCTGGCCATCCTCGCCGACGAACTTGATGGTCAGCTTGCCCTTGCCGGGAAAGCGGAAGTCGGTGGCGCGGTACTGGTCGCCGAAGGCGTGACGGCCGACGACGATCGGCTTGGTCCAGCCGGGCACGAGGCGCGGCACGTTCTTCATGATGATCGGCTCGCGGAAGATGGTGCCGCCCAGGATGTTGCGGATCGTTCCGTTGGGCGAGCGCCACATCTTCTTGAGGCCGAACTCCTCGACGCGCGCCTCGTCGGGCGTGATCGTGGCGCATTTCACGCCCACGCCGTATTGCGCGATGGCGTTGGCGGCGTCGATCGTCACCTGGTCGTCGGTCGCGTCGCGGTGCTCCATGCCGAGGTCGTAATATTTGAGGTCGATGTCGAGATAGGGGTGGATCAGCTTGTCCTTGATGAACTGCCAGATGATGCGGGTCATCTCGTCGCCGTCGAGTTCGACGACGGGATTTTGCACCTTGATTTTCGACATCTGGGAAAGCCTCGCTTTGGGGGAGGCGGGACCGTTGAATGCCCCGCGATTGAACGGATGCGCGACCCTATAGCAAAGCGGAACATGGGGCGCAAACGTGGTCAACTCCGCCGAAAGTCGCCCTCGCGCGAGCGGCCGTGCACGGCCGCTAGAGCCAGTTTCCCATCAGGATGAAGGGCGACCAGAAGTAGGGGTGGCGGTGGTCGGCGGCGGCGGTGGGCGCCGAAACCGCAAGCGACTTGGCCCCGCGCTCGTCCGATGCCGAGACCGTTGCCTCGCCGCGCAGCATGGCGATCTGGGCGGCGCGAAGGGCGGCCGCCTTGTCGAGGCCGTCGCGAACGAAGCCGCGGTAGAAGTCCTGCATCAGCCGCGCGGTGGCTTCGTCGGCCACCGGCCAGAGCGTCGCCATCACGGCCGAGGCGCCGTTGCGCTGCGCCAGCGCGCCGAAGCTCTCCACCTCGCCGCCGTCGGAATCCCCGCCGCGCGCCGTCTGGCAGGCAGAGAGCGTCAGGAGATCGACGCCGCCGAACCTGAAATTGCGGCCTTTCCTTATCTCCGCCAGGTTGAGCGGCGAGCCGTCGCCGAGAAGCAGGAATGAATCCGTCTCCCGGCCCGGCACGAGCTTGAAGTGGCTGGCGATGTGGACGATCGCCGGCCGCGCCTTGAGCGCGGTGCTGAAGCTGTCGCGCGTGAAGGCGTCGTCGAGGCTGGCAGAGCCGGCAAGCGTGCCGGTGTCGAAGATCATTTGCATCTCCTGCGCGACGCCGGGCAGCGGCGAGAAGCCCGGATGCGCGGCGGTCACACCGAATCCGGCGCTCTTTTCAGGCTCGCGATCGGCCGCCTCGAACTCGGTCCTTGCTGCCGGCGTAAAAAGCGAAAGCGCGTAGTCCTCGATCAGGTAGTGCTCGCCGTCATAGAGCGCGGCGAAGGGCACGTAGCGCAGGAAGCCCTGCAGGTTGAGCATCAGCGTCCCGGCGCCGGTCTCATCGATCTCCGCGCGGATCGGCGCCACCAGCACGTCGTAGAGCGCCTTGAGCCGCGTCTGCGCCTCCGGCGAACGCTCCTCGATCGCGGTCAGCGCCTCGAAGATCAGTCTCGACAGTTCGGCGCGCGGGATGGCGATCTCGCGATGGATGGCGGCTTCCGGGACCGTGAGGAAGAGATGGGTGGTGTCCCCGAGGCTGGCCACCTGTAGCATCGCCGCGCGACCCTCGAATACACGCAGCTCGTCCTGCATGTCGGCCGTATAGGAGAGGTTGATCGCGTCGACCTCCCGCTGAATGTCCGAGGATTCCTCCGCCGAGTTCTCGAGGAAGGCGTCGACGTCGTCCATGAACTCGGAATAGGCGGTGTCGAGGACCTCTTCGAGCTGCTCCAGGCGTTCCTTGTCTTCGCCGCTCAGCCGGCCGGCGTTCTTGCGTTCCGTCAGCGCCGCGACTTCCGTGGCGGCGGCAATCGGACGCGACAGGAGCGTCTCTACCGATTCCTGAACCGTCTCCTCGCCATCCGTGAGCATGGCGCGGCTGTCGGACAGGTCCTCCGTCGCGTCGCGGCGGATGAAGTCGACGAACTCCTCCTCCTTCTCCATCGCCAGCACCGCCTGCGCTTCGCTCAGACGGCCTTCCGAGATGAGCAGCGAGGCAAGGTTCTCGTAGAGCCTGCGCCATTCCGTCTTGAAGTCCTGGATCTCCTCCTTGGAGAGTTCCTTGTTGTTGGCGCGCAGTTCCTGCTGGGCGTTCACCGCCTGTTTGGCGAAGAGGATGGCGCGGCGGGTGTCGCCCATCCCCTTGAACGCGTTGGACAGCGTCTCGAAGGCCCAGCGCTGCTCATCGAGCGTGGCACGGCGGTCCCGCATCATGCCCGACAGAGCCTGCATGCTGAGCCTCACAGCATCCTCGTTGCGCCCCCGGAGCTGGGCGAGGATGCCGAGATTGGTGTAGCCGATCGCGGTGAAGCGGTGGAGCGGCCCAAGAATGCGTTCGATGATGGCCGTCGACTGCTGGAACTCCCGCTCCGATCGTTCCAGGTCGCCGGTGAAGCGGCGTGCCCAGGCAGCGTTGTTGAGGGCCGAGGCGAAGTCTATCGTGTTCTCGCCGACGCTGGCTCGAACGCGCGACAATGCCTCGTCATAGGCCGCCAGCGAGCGTTCGTACTGTTTGGCGCCCTCGTAGACCTGGCCTTCCATGTTCCAGGTCTCGCCGACGCCCGCGCTCATGTCGCCTTCCAGCCGTATCCGCATGGCGCGCGCCTCGCGAATCGGGGCCAGCGCCGCCTCGTATCGGGAGAGCCTGATGCGGGCCTCCGCCAGCCGCAGGAGGCTGGAGGCGAGGAAGGCCGAATCGGGCTGCGATTCGCGCAACAGCGACACCTGCCGGCTGGCGATCCGCTCCGCCTGCGCGAAGCGTCCGAGCGACTGGGCGAGATTGGCGAAGTTGTCGAGCGCGACCGCGAGGTTCTGCGGGTCCGACTGCTCGGTGGTTTCCAGCCAGGAGAGGCTTTCTTCGAAGGCGGCGATCGCCTCGTCGTAGCGGCCGAGCGCGTTGAGCGAAATGCCGCGGCGGATCACGCTGGCTATGGCGCTCTGCCGGGTTTCCGGGTCGTGACGCACACCGAGGTCGATGGCCTCGTCGAGGAGCTTCAGGCTCACCTCATGCTCGCCGAGTGCCTGCAGGTTGAAGACCAGATTGTCGAGCGCGATCGCAAGCGCGAGCGAATCTGGCTGGTGGTTGCGCCGGATGGCAACCTCCTCGCGGCGCAGCGCGGCCCCGTCGTCGAAGCGCTGCTCGTTCGCGGCGATGAAGGCCAGTTGATCGAGCGTATCGGCCAATTTGACGGTGCCCGGCTCGGCGGCGCGGAGGTTGTCGATCTGCCTGGTGAGTGCGGCCTTTTCCGCGTCGGTGTCACCGTCTTCCCGGGCAATGCCCGCGATGTTGCCGTAGAGGGCGGCGATGTCGAGGCGATTTGGCTCGCTTGCCTGTTCGAGGCCGGAGACAGCGGTACGGTAGGCGGCGACCGCTTCCTTCTTCCGGAGGAGATAGTAGAGCGCAATGCCGCGCTCCCAGTGCAGCGAGGTCATCTGGGCATCGCCCGATCCCGACTTTCGGCGCAGTTCGATCGCCTCGTCCAGTGATCTCAGCTGATCCCCGTATTCGCCCGTGTCGCGTTGGCGCGACGCGAGATCGGCGAGCGCATCGGCGAGCCGCTCCGTGTCGGGTGCAAGGGTGCGCAAAAGCGTGACGCGTTCCCCGCTCCACGCAACGGCTTCGGAGGCCAGCTCCAGTCGGGACGCCAGGCCGATCATGTTGGAGAGCGTCGTGACGCGATTTTCCGCCGCCCCCCGCCGAACGTCCGCGTCATGGGACGAATCCAGTTCCCGGTACTTCGCCAGCGCCGCGCGGTACGCGGCCATGCCTTCCTCTGGCCTATCGAGCCGCACCAGCGCGGCGCCTTCGTCCAGATGGCTGCCCGCCATGCGCAGAAGAACGAATCCGGTCTGATCCGGCAGACTTGCGTAGACCGCGCGCGAACGCCTCGTGGCGAAGAGCATGGCTTCGGAATTTCCCGCTCCCGATTCCAGCCAGCTGAGGCGGGTCAGCGCATCGGCCAGGGCGAGACTGGACGGCTCATCCCGTTCCAGCGCCTGGATCTGCTCCTGGCGCGCCGACCGCGCTTCGTCGGTGCGTCCCAGAAGTTCGGCCGTGAAGGCGACTTCGCTCCAGTAGTAGCCGAGCAAAGGCCCGTCCGTTCCCGCTTCCTCGACGTAGCGGTCGACGGCGCGGCGGAAGACGCGCAGAGACTCCTCCGAACGCTCCTGGCTGCCTTCCTCGCGCAAGACCCTCGCGCGCAGAAACAGGGCGAAGGCATCCTCGGTTGCCGGACGGGTCGCGGTCTGGTTCGGCTGATCCTTTGCCGGCGAAGACTGCGGCATGCCTGCGAGGAACGCCGATAATGCCAGCGCGACGAAGTTCCGCTTCACGGTGCTCCCCCTTTCACCCATGCCAAACCAGTGCCAACCCATGCTGGACCGGCGCGTCACCGTCAACAGGCTAGACCAATTCGGCAAAACTTGGGAGCCGCTTGCTTTCGAGCACCGGCTGTTCGAAGTTTCGCGCGGGAGGACCGACCGTGGCCGACATACAGTTCTTTCGCGTCGACCTCGACGAGATCAGCCTGCATTGCGCTGCGCTGGGGCCTGAGGACGCCCCGCTGGTCATCTGCCTGCACGGGTTTCCCGAGTACTGGGCGGCCTGGCGCGAGGTGGCCGAACGGCTCGCGGGAGACTTCCGCGTCGTCCTGCCGGATCAGCGAGGCTTCAACCTGTCGACCAAACCGCTCGGCGTCGAAGCCTATCGGGCCAGGAACATGGTGCGGGATCTGCATGGGCTGGCCGAGCATTTTTCGCCCGGTCGGCCCTTCATACTTGCCGGACACGACTGGGGCGCCTCGATCGCTTATGCCTTCGCCTTCGCCCATCCCGACAGGCTCACGCACCTGATCATCGCGAACGGCGCACATCCCGTCTGTTTCCAGTGCGCCATCCTCGAGGACGAAGCGCAGCGCCGCGCGAGCCAGTATTTCCATGTCCTGCGCGCGCCGGATGCCGCCGGGCATATGGCGAAGGACGGCTTTGCCCGGACGATGAAGATGATCGCCGGATTCTCCAGGACGGACTGGCTCACGCCCAAGGCCGCCGCGGAGTACCGGGACGCCTGGGCGCAGCCCGGCGCCATGGAGGCCATGCTCCACTGGTACAATTCCTCACCGATCGTAGTGCCGAAGCCGGGAGAAGAAGCGGGCCCGGCGCCGCTGCTTTCGGTCGATCCGGACAAGGTCACCGTGCGAATGCCGCATCTGGTCGTCTGGGGCGACGCGGACGAGGCGCTGACCACCGCCTGCCTCGACGGGCTGGACGTCTTCGCGCCCGCATTGACGATCCGGCACATCCTGGACGCGGGACACTGGATTCTGCACGAGAAGCCGGAAGAGGTCGCCGCAGCGATCAGGACTTTCGTCGCGCGGAGCTAGGCGCTCTTCGCCTTCGCAGCCTTCTTCTTCGCCTTGGGTGCCGGTTTCATCTTCGGAGGGAGCGGACCGACATAGGCCGTCGCCATCGCGATCCAGCGGCGCAGCACCTCGTCGTCCTGCAGGGCGTCCGCCGAAACCACGATGAATCCCGGCATTCCGCGCCCGGTGAAGTCCATCCGCGCCGCGCCGTCCATCGCAAGCGCGTCGGGTTCCCGTTCCACGCCGACCCGTGCCAGGAGGTCCCCGGACTTCATCCTGCCCACCAGCATGTTTCCGTTGAGGGTAAAGCAGAGCCCGCCGAACATGCGGATTTCGCCGACATTGGGATCAGCGGCCAGCACCGAGCGGATGCGCTGCGAAAGTTCGTCCGCCATTTTCTGAAACCCGCTGAAGCTTCAATTTCGCCGCAGAGTATGGCAGTGACGCGGAATTGCCGCAAACGGCACCCCTGCTTGTCAGCGAATGCACATGAACGAATTGTCAAGCGGCAAGCCGCACCACCTCCAGGGTCCTGTCATCATCCTCGTGGAACCGCAGCTTGGGGAGAACATCGGCATGGTGGCGCGCGCCATGGCGAATTTCGGCCTTGCCGAGCTTCGGCTGGTCAGTCCGCGCGACGGCTGGCCGAACGAGAAGGCAAGGGCCGCCGCCAGCCGCGCCGACCACGTCATCGACGCCGTCGCGGTTTTCGAGACGGTGGAACACGCCGTCGCCGACCTTAATTTCGTCTTCGCCACCACCGCCCGCCCGCGCGACAATTTCAAGCCGGTGAAGGGGCCGGTCGAGGCGGGCAGGGTGCTGCGGCACCGCGTCGAGGCGGGGCAGAGGACGGGCATCCTGTTCGGACGCGAGAAGTTCGGCCTGTCGAACGAGGAGGTGTCGCTTGCCGACGAGATCGTCACCTTCCCGGTCAATCCGGCCTTCTCCTCGCTCAACATCGCCCAGGCTGTGCTCCTGATGTCTTACGAGTGGATGAAGTCGGGGCTCGAAACGGAGACGCAGACCGCCTTCGAGGGGCCGGATTTGCGGCCCGCTTCGCGGGAGCACCTCCATTCCTTTCTCTCGCACCTGGAACGCGCGCTCGACGTGCGCGGCTATTTCCGGCCGCCGGAGAAGAAGCCGAAGATGCTCGACAACCTTCGTTCGGTCCTGACGCGTCCCGGTTTCGCCGAGGCCGAGATCAAGGTCCTGCGCGGCGTCCTGTCGTCGCTCGACTATTTTTCCCCGAAGGAACCGCGCGGCGCGGGCTATCCCGAGCGCAAGGCGTGTGCCGATCGCGCGGCATCGGGGCAGGATCGGAGCGGCGATGAGTGAGCGTCCCGTCCTTGTCTTCGATTCGGGCGTCGGCGGCCTCACGGTGCTGCGCGAGGCGCGAGTCCTCATGCCCGACCGCCGCTTCGTCTATGTCGCCGACGATGCCGGCTTTCCCTACGGTGCGTGGGAAGAAGACGCGCTGAGGGCGCGGATCGTGGGCCTGTTTGGAAAACTGGTCGAGGAGCACGATCCCGAGATCGCCGTGATCGCCTGCAACACGGCCTCGACGCTGGTCCTGTCCGACCTGCGCGCGGCCTATCCGGCCACCCCCTTCGTCGGCACGGTGCCGGCGATCAAGCCGGCCGCCGAGCGGACCCGCAGCGGACTGGTGTCCGTGCTCGCCACGCCGGGCACCGTTCGGCGCCAGTACACGCGCGACCTGATCCACGAATGGGCGTCCAAGTGCCACGTGCGCCTCGTGGGCAGCGAAAGGCTGGCTACGCTCGCCGAAACCTACATGCGGGAGGGTTTCGTCGACGAGGCAGCGGTGCGGGCGGAGATCGAGCCCTGTTTCGTCGAGCACGACGGCGCGCGGACAGACATCGTGGTGCTGGCCTGCACGCACTACCCGTTTCTGGTGAACCGGATGCGCAAGACTGCACCCTGGCCGGTCGACTGGCTGGACCCGGCGGAGGCGATCGCACGGCGCGCATTGTCGCTCCTCTCCGGCGACCCGGCGCATGCGGAGGACAGGCCCGACCGCGAACCGGCACCCCATGCCGACATCGCCGTCTTCACCTCGCGATCGCCGGATTTCGCGACGCGGCGCCTGATGCAGGGTTTCGGCCTCGCCACCCGCCTGCCGGAAACGGTCCGGGCGTGAAGGTCGCGGGCTTCCCTGGGATCGCCGTCGGTCCGGGACGATGAGGACGCTCACCTTGAGGTCCGCAGCCTGGAGCCGCGATTGCTGCCCGACCAACCGGTTCAATGACGTTGCATTTGGAGCAGGAAGCTTGGACAGCCATGGGGAAGCGTCCCGATGCCGGCCCGTGCCCCGGGGATCATCGTGATCTCCCTTATTCGGTATGGATGGCGAATCACCCCCCTTTTACACGCAGCAGGCGGTGAGGCGGCTCACGTTCTACCGGGAAATGGGTGGGCATATGCCGGAATCGGAAGTGAATACCGCGTGTCTGACGCCCTATTCCCGATTGCTAACAAATCATTGCCACAATCCGCCCCCAGAAGCGTCCATGCACGGGTTCCGGACCGCAACATCCACGGAACCGCCGGCCGAGAGGTCGGGACAATGAATGATAACGGTGCGGGGGCGCTGTACCCATGGTCGGGAATGACATTGGTTCTGCGTGGAGAAGGGCGTGTGACGGTTCAAATCGATAACGACACCACCAAATCGCGACGGGTCTTCAGGCCGGCTCAGGAAAAGCCGGTGGCGATATTTCTTCCGCAGCATCGGCCAAGCCGGGGCCGCGGTTTCGCTGTTCCGGTCATCTGCGGCTTGATCGGAACTACGGCGGCCCTCGCGGCGACCTTTGCCTATATGATGCCCGGATCGCCGGTCGCGGATGAACCCGCAGTCTCGCTGGTGGTCGCCAAGGCCGACGAACCGACCGCTGCAAACGCGGCCGAGAAAATTGCCGGCGAGGTCTCGGCAGCAACCGCGACGGACAGCGCGGTCGTTTCTACCCCTGCGACAGCAGTCGAAGCCACGCTCGCGACCGTGCCCCGTCCCCAGAAAGCGTCCGTCGAGATCCCGTCCGCGGACGATCCGCGCTGGGCGAAGGCGTCCGCGCCGTCCGGAGCAGCCGCGCTCGCAGCGGTTAAATCCCTGATGAAAGGGGACCGGGCAGAGACGGATGCCGTGCCGCGGTCCGGCTTGCTCGCCTATGCCTCGGCGAATGCCGGCAAGGTGCCCGAACAGGACGCCACCGGAGACGAACAGACCGCGTCGATCGATCCCGCCGCCAGCAAGGTCAAGGCGCCAGAGGATCCGGCTCCCGACATACGACAGTCCCGCGTCAACACCGCCGTCAACATGCGCTCCGGTCCGAGCGACGAAAACCGGGTGATCCTGGTCATTCCGGGCGGAGCCGGTGTCGAACTGCTCGGCTGCGATTCCTGGTGCAAGGTGGTCTATGAAGGCCGCACGGGCTACATCTACAAGAGCTTCGTGGGCGGCAAGAGCAAGCCGCGCGCTTCGGCAAGCCGCAATGTCCAGAAGAAGAAGGCGGACGTGCCGGTCAAGACCGTGTCCGTCGTCTCGACCGTCGAAGAAAGCAAGAAGACGGAACCGTCCTTGCCGAACCCGATGATAAACGCCAATCGCGGTCGTTGACTTCCGCAGTCTGTTGGCCTAGTGAGCCTACCGCACCGGTCCGCGAGGGCCGGTGTAATATTTTGACGTGTCCCGCGGGTCTGTCGCAGCGTGCGATCAGATCCTGTCAGGCTCCGAAAATGGGAGCCAGAGGAGGGCGCGTTTCCTTGGCCCGGACTTCATGGTTCCGGGTGCAATCGCTTGAAAGGGAATGCGATGAGCAAACGCCAGTCTGCAAAATACAAGATCGACCGCCGCCTCGGCGAAAACATCTGGGGACGTCCGAAGTCCCCGGTCAACAAGCGTGAATACGGCCCCGGCCAGCACGGTCAGCGGCGCAAGGGCAAGCTGTCCGATTTCGGCCTGCAGCTCCGCGCCAAGCAGAAGCTGAAGGGTCACTACGGCGACATCTCCGAGAAGCAGTTCCGCAAGACCTACGAGGAGGCCAATCGCCGCCGTGGCGACACGTCGGAGAACCTGATCGCCCTGCTCGAGTCGCGCCTGGATGCGGTGGTCTACCGCGCCAAGTTCGTGCCGACGATCTGGGCGGCCCGCCAGTTCATCAACCACGGCCACGTCAACGTCAACGGCCGCCGCACCAACATCCCTTCCTTCCGGTGCAAGCCGGGCGACGTGATTGAGGTTCGCGAGAAGTCAAAGCAGCTCGTGATCGTGCTCGAATCCGTGCAGCTCGCGGAGCGCGACGTGCCGGACTACATCGAGGCCGATCACACCAAGATGACGGCCAAATATGCGCGCGTCCCCGGCCTCGGCGACGTGCCCTACGCGGTCCAGATGGAACCGAACCTCGTCGTCGAGTTCTACTCGCGCTAGTTTCGGCATCGATCGCCGGTCCGGATCAGGCCGCCGCCGAGGCGGCCTTTTCTTTGCGCGCAGCGTCGGGTAGTCCCGTCGGGACACGTCCGGGAGACAGGCCATGAACATGATCGTCGCGCCGGTGGAGGCCGAAGAGGCCGGATCGCATCCGCTCTTCCGGACGGCGCCGAAAACCGTCGAGTTCAACAAGCTCCGGAAACGCCTGCTGCGCAACGCTCGGCAGGCCATGGACGATTTCGCCATGGTGACGCCGGGCCAGCGCTGGCTTGTCGCGCTTTCGGGCGGCAAGGATTCCTATGGACTTCTCGCGCTGCTTCTCGATCTGAAGTGGCGTGGGATGCTGCCAGTCGAGTTGCTGGCCTGCAATCTCGACCAGGGCCAGCCCAACTTCCCGAAGCACGTGCTGCCAGACTATCTCGCCGCGATCGGCGTACCGCACCGGATCGAGTACCGGGACACCTATTCGGTGGTCACCGACAAGCTGCCGCATGGCAGCACCTATTGCTCGCTCTGCTCGCGGCTGCGCCGCGGGCACCTCTACCGGATCGCCCGGGAGGAGGGATGTTCGGCCCTGGTGCTCGGGCACCATCGCGACGACATCCTGGAGACGTTCTTCATGAACCTCTTCCATGGAGGACGCATGGCGGCCATGCCGCCGAAGCTCATGAACGACGACGGCGACGTGATGGTGCTCAGGCCGTTGGCGTATTGCGACGAAAAGGATCTCGCGCGTTTCGCTGACGCCATGCGCTTCCCGATCATCCCCTGTGATCTCTGCGGCAGCCAGGAAGGTTTGCAGCGCAATGCCATGAAGGCGATGCTGGACGACATCGAGGCCCGGATGCCCGGTCGGCGCGACACGATGATCCGCGCGCTGGCGAACGTGCGACCAAGCCATCTGCTCGACCGCAAGCTCTACGATTTCGCGGGCCTCGCCACCCGGCCCGACGAAACGCCCTGAAGCTTCGTTCTATACGAAAGTTTCTCACCGTAGTGCCCCTCATCCGGCCCTTCGGGCCACCTTCTCCCCGTGAACGGGGAGAAGGGACTCCCGCGATGCTGGCGCCCGACCTATGAACTTCGCGATTGGCGAAGGCCTCGATGAAGCCGTCCCTTCTCCCCGTTCACGGGGAGAAGGTGCCCCGAAAGGGCGGATGAGGGGCCGCGCCGATGGACGAAAAGGACCGCTCGCATCGGGTCTGGTCTCCGCCCATGTCCTTGTACCGGAAACGGTTTCCCACGTTCCGCAGACGCGCCTAGACCGGCGGATTGTGCGGCTCGAAGAGCCTGCCCTTTTCCGCCACCAGGGTCATGACGAGTGCGACCAGCGAAGCGAAGAAGTATCCGCCGGCGAGCGGCACGACCGTGCCGTCGAACCCCTGACCGATCGCCGCTCCGATGACGCCTCCGCCGACAGTCTGGAGGAAGCCCTGCACGGAGGAGGCCGTGCCGGCGACATGGCCGAGCGGCTCCATCGCGAGCGCGTTGAAATTTGACCCGATCCAGCTGAACTGCATCATCGCGATCGAAAACAGCGCCAGGAACAGCCAGAACGGAACCGGGCCCAGCAGGGACAGCACGAAGGCGATCGTGTTGACCGCGACGAAGCCGATCAGCGCGCCGTGCGCCAGCCGCCGCATGCCGATCCTGCCGACGAGGCGCGAGTTGAGGAAGGACGACACGGCCATCATGCCGGCCACGGCGGCGAAGTAGACCGGAAACATCTCGCCCGTCTCGTAGATGCCGATATAGACCTGCTGCGCTGAATTGATGAAGCCGAACAGCGCGCCGAACACCGCCGTCATGGCGACCGTGTAACAGATCGCCACCCGATCGGTAAGCACCATGCGGAAACTCTGGGCAACGCTCGCCAGAGTGAACGGGCGCCGGTTCTCCTCGCGCAAAGTCTCCGGCAGCCGCAACCATGCCCACAGCGTGAAAGCGCCCGAAACCACGCCGATGAAGACGAAGATCATGTGCCATTCCGAGAACAGCATGATGACCTGGCCTATGCCCGGAGCGACGATCGGTATGATCATGAAGACCATGAATACGAGCGACATGACCTCGGCCATGGCACGTCCGCCATAGACGTCGCGCACGATCGAGATTGCAATGACCCGGGTCGCCGCCGCTCCGAGCCCCTGGATGAAGCGCAGGAGCAGGAGCGCCGTGAAGTTCGGCGCGAAGGCGCAGGCGAAGGCGGCGGCGACGTACACGCCAACACCGACGAGCAGCGGTCCTCGCCGGCCGAAGCGGTCCGAGATCGGGCCGAAGAAAAGCTGCATCAGCCCGAATCCGACGACATAGGCTGTGACGACGTATTGCCTGGCATTCTCGTCGTCGACCATCAGGCTGGCGCCGATCTGCTGCAAAGCGACCAGCATCACGTCGATGGCCAGCGCGTTGAGCGCCATCATGGCGGCGGCGAGCGCGATGAACTCCCAGCGCGGGATCGTCAGCAAGGACGCAGCCTTTGCTGGAGCGGGAACCTTCTGGTCCATGGCTAACCACCGGAAAATTGATGACGAAAAAGAAAACGCGCCGACCGGCGGCGCATTTTCATCCAGACGTTACCGGACGTGGTCCGGTAGCTATGCCTTGTTGGAGATCAGGCAGCGCCCTTGACGCTTATGCCCTTCTCGTCGAGGAAGCTCTGCAGTTCCCCGGCCTGGAACATCTCTCGGATGATGTCGCAGCCGCCGACGAACTCGCCCTTCACGTAGAGCTGTGGGATGGTCGGCCAGTTCGAGTATTCCTTGATGCCCTGGCGCAGTTCGTCGGACGTCAGGATGTTCACGCCCTTGTAGTCCACGCCGACGTAATCGAGGATCTGCACGACCTGGCCGGAAAACCCGCACTGCGGAAAGCCCGGGGTGCCCTTCATGAAAAGAACGACGTCGTTGCTCTTCACTTCGTTGTCGATGAACTGGTTGATCGCGCTCATTGCTTGTTCCTCGCTCGTCCGGTTCAAGGCCGGAGACTGGAATGGGGGTGAACCTATAGATAGAAGATAGACGGCGGATTGTCGAGTTCGGCTGCCCGATTGCTGCCATTCCGCGACTGCATGGCGGTCCGTCGCGCTCAGTCCGGCGCGCTGGTCTGCAGCGCCAGCGCATGCAGCACGCCGCCCATGTTGCCCTTGAGCGCCTCGTAGACCATCTGGTGCTGCTGGACGCGGCTCTTGCCGCGAAAGCTCTCGGCCACGACTTCCGCTGCGTAGTGATCGCCGTCGCCTGCAAGGTCGCGGATCGTCACCTTCGCATCCGGGATCGTGTCCTTGATCATCCGTTCGATGTCGTGCGCATTCATGGGCATGGCGAAAACCTCGATCAGTTGCCATCCATGAACAGGGGGAACCACGATTCGTGGACGGCCTTCAATTCTTCGACCGGTATCGCACGCGCCTCGCCGAGCTTCAAGGAAGTCCCTCCCGTGGACCCGATCCACGGCGCGAAGATGCCGAGCCGCTCCTGCTCGGCCCGTAGATCGTCCCATTCGTCGCCGTCGGGATCGATGCCGAGCGTTAGCAGGTAGCGTCCCTGATCCTCGCCGAAGAAGACGGGAATCGGATCGGCGTCGACCAGGCCGGGAATGGTCGCGCCGATGCCCGAGGCCATCGCCATTTCCGCCAGCGCAACGGCCAGGCCGCCGTCGGAAAGGTCGTGCGCGGCGGTCACGATGCCGCGTTCGATGAGTGAGCGGACGTGGTCGCCGACCTTCTTCTCATGCGCGAGGTCGACGGGCGGCGGCGGTCCATCGGCGCGGCCGTGGACGTCGCGCAGGTAGACGGACTGCCCGAGATGCGTTCCCCAGGAGGCAGGCGCGCCGGCAAGCAGGATCATCTGACCCGGCGCAGCGAACCCGATCCGTGCCATCTTCGACCAGTCCGGGAGCAGCCCGACGCCGGCAATTGTCGGCGTCGGCGGGATGCCCGTGCCGCTGGTCTCGTTGTAGAGCGAGACGTTGCCCGACACGATCGGAAAATCGAGGGCGCGGCAGGCATCGCCTATGCCGGCGACCGCGCGCACAAGCTGGCCCATGATCTCGGGCCTTTCGGGATTGCCGAAATTCAGATTGTCGGTCGCGGCCAAGGGCAGGGCGCCGGTCGCCGTCAAGTTGCGCCAGCACTCGGCGACGGCCTGCTTGCCGCCCTCGTAGGGATCGGCCTCGCAGTAGCGGGGGGTCACGTCGGAAGCGAAGGCGAGCGCCTTCGTCGGGTGTCCGTCGACGCGGACCACGCCGGCGTCGCCCCCGGGCAGCTGCAGCGAATTGCCCTGGATCAGCGTGTCGTACTGTTCCCACACCCAGCGGCGGCTCGACAGATCCGGCGAGCCCAGCAGCTTCAGGAGGGAATCGGCGACGTCCGCCTGGGGAATGTCGTCGGCCGCGAGCGGGGCAGGGGCTTGCGGTTTTGCCCACGGGCGGTCGTATTCAGGCGCCTCGTCGCCGAGTTCCTTGATCGGCAGGTCGGCGACCTCGTCGCCCTGGTGGTGGATGCGGAAGCGCAGGTCGTCCGTCGTGCGTCCCACGACCGCGAAGTCCAGCCCCCACTTGCGGAAGATCGCCTTCGCTTCCTCTTCCTTCTCGGGGCGTAGCACCATGAGCATGCGCTCCTGGCTCTCAGACAGCATCATCTCGTAGGCGGACATGCGCTCCTCGCGGACCGGCACCTTGTCGAGTTCGAGCCGGATGCCGAGGTCGCCCTTGGCGCCCATCTCCACGGCCGAGCAAGTCAGGCCCGCGGCGCCCATGTCCTGGATGGCGATGACGGCGCCCGAGGCCATCAGTTCGAGGCAGGCCTCGAGCAGGCATTTTTCCGTGAAGGGGTCTCCCACCTGCACGGTCGGCCGCTTCTCCTCGATGCTGTCGTCGAATTCCGCCGAGGCCATCGTGGCGCCGCCGACGCCGTCCCGCCCCGTCTTGGCGCCTAGATAGACGACCGGTAGCCCCACGCCTTCGGCCTTCGAATAGAAGATCGCGTCCGTCTTCGCGAGGCCGGCGGCGAATGCGTTGACGAGGATGTTGCCGTTGTAGCGCGGATCGAAATTCACCTCGCCGCCGACGGTCGGCACGCCGAAAGAATTGCCGTAGCCGCCGACGCCGGCCACCACGCCAGCCACGAGATGCTTGGTCTTCGGATGATCCGGCGCGCCGAAGCGAAGCGCGTTCATCGCCGCGATCGGCCGCGCGCCCATGGTGAAGACGTCGCGCAGGATGCCCCCGACGCCTGTCGCCGCGCCTTGGTAGGGTTCGATAAAGGAGGGGTGGTTGTGGCTTTCCATCTTGAAGACCACGCAATCGCCGTCGCCGATGTCGACGACGCCGGCATTCTCTCCCGGCCCCTGGATGACGCGCGGGCCGGTTGTGGGAAGCGTGCGCAGCCATTTCTTGGACGATTTGTAGGAGCAGTGCTCGTTCCACATTGCCGAGAATATGCCGAGCTCGGTAAAGGTCGGCTCCCGCCCGATCAGGTCGAGGATGCGCTGGTATTCATCCGGCTTCAGCCCATGCGCGGAGATCAGTTCCGGGGTGATGGGAACGGTGTTGGGGATGTTCATGCGAGCCGTGGACTCCGAAGGCGCGGTGTTGTCGTCCCCATAGCGCAACGCCGGGCGGGATGCACCCGAGCGCTGCCAAAAAGCCACTGAAAATGCGGGGTCGTCCCGATCAGCCGAAGTTGTCGTGGCCCGCGGCGCCGCCTTCAAGCAGGCGGCGGACGGTTCCCAGGCCGAGCCGCACGTCGTCGCGGACCGGGGGACCCGAGAAGGCGATGCGGATGCGATGGAATATCTTGTCCGTGCGGGACGGCTTGAATTCGTCTTCCTCATCGATCAGCACCCCTTCGCTCGCCGCGGCGTTGCGGAAGATGCCGGAAAGCCAGGGCTCCGGGAGCTTCATCCAGAGGAACGGCGCCTGCGAGCCGGAGACGAAATCGAGCCCGGCGAGAAGCTCGCGCGCCATGGCTTCACGGTCGGCGATTTCACGCCGCACCCTGGCGCGGATGGCGTCCGCTTCGCCGGAAAGCACCAGCCGGGCGGCGAGTTCGGCTAGGAGGAACGGCTTGCCGCCGGTGAGCATCCGGTAGGCCGTCTGCACGCGGGCGGCATAGTAGGGCGGGCAGGCGACCCAGCCGGCGCGGATGCCCGCGGCCACGGACTTGGAAAGCCCGCCGACGTGGAACGTGCGCTCCGGGGCAAGGGCGGCGAGCGGTATGGCGCGATCCGCGATCAGCGAACCGTAGACCGCATCCTCGATCAGCCAGACGTTGTATCGCCGCGCGATCTCGACGATCTGCCGCCGCCGCGCTTCCGAGAGAACCCCGAGCGTCGGGTTCTGCATGTCGGGCATCAGGAAGGCCATCTTCGGATGTTGTTGGGCGCACAGATGCTCGAAGTCCTCCGGGCACATGCCCTCGCCATCCATGTCGACCGCGACGGGCCGCCGGCCGATCAGGGCAGCACTGCGCGCCACCGAGGAATAGGTGAGCTGTTCGAAGACGATGCGGTCGCCGGGAGCGGTCACCGCCGCGATCACCGACAGGATCGCGGCGTGAGCTCCCAGCGCGGGCACGATATCGTCCGCCTGAGGCCGCCAATCGTCCGCGGCGAGCCATGCCCTGCCTGCTTCGAGCCACGAGGGCGCGGCGGTGCGGACGTAGTCTAGGCTTTGACGGGACTGCTCGCGCGCGATGCGCGACGTCAGAGCCTCGATGGCAGCGGTCTGACCGACATCCGGCGCGGCGGTCGTATCCAGCCGCAACTGCCCGGGCGGCGAGACGAACGCCCGCGTTCCGCCGAAGAAATCCGGAGCCGGATGCGGGTCGGGCGCCGCGGCGCTCTCGCTGCCCAGCACGAACGTCCCGCGTCCGACCTCCCCGGAGACAAGGCCCTTCTCGCGCACCAGCGCGTAGGCGCGGCCGACCGTGCCGATGGTCACGCCGATGTCGTAGGCCAAGTTGCGCTGGGGCGGGAGCTTCGCGCCGACAGGAAGCGCCCCCGAGGCGATGTCGCTCTCGATCTGGCCGGCGAGCCGCAGATACAGCGGCCCCGCTCCCTCGGTTAGTTTTGGCATCCAATTTGTCATCGTGACAATTCTCTATATTGTATCGAAATGTGAGTCAATACATACACCGGGCGGACAAATGACAGGTACAATCGAGTGAAAGGACAGGTGCAATGAGCACAACAGAAACAGTCCCGGCGCGGCACGGGAGGCTGCAGGCACGGGCAGCGTATACCCGCCCAGGCTTGGGGGGAATGTTGACCTGGACAGTCCGCCGCATCGAGAACGCGTTCGAACGGCGGCGCCAGAGGCGCGACCTGATGGCGCTCACCGACGACCAATTGAAGGACATTGGCATCTCTCGCTCGATGGCGCACAAGGAAGCGTCGCGACCCTTCTGGAAATAGCCCGCCAATCGGCGGCCCCGTCGGACGCCACGCCGTTCACGCCGTCTGCGAGCAGGAATCCGAGCCGCCGATCCACCGCTTGAGATCGGCGGAAATGCGGGGTCCCGCGGGCTGGTCCAGGAGCGGTCCGAACGCGTCCACCCTGGCCGGATCGCCCTCCGCCTGCACGACGAGCATCGGCTTTCCGCCAAAGTTGCTTTTCGGGACAAGAAGGAAGCGCGGTCGGCCCGAAAAGGAGTTCAGTTCGTTGGCGAAGCTGTAGCTGCGGAACGCCGCATCATTGCTGGCAAACCAGCATTTGTGGGCGGTAATCGCGACCTGCTCCATCGCCCGCAACGCCGCGCTCTTGGAAGATGAAGCGACCGCTGCGGGTCCCGCGGGCGCCGACTGACAGGCGGTCAAACCGGCCATGCAAAGCAGCAGGCTGGCGCGGAAGCCTCTGCTTCGGCTCCGAAAACGGCATTCGGACCGCCGCGCACCGATCGTCGAAACATTCATGCCGAACCCGTTCTCCGCCGGTTGTCGGCGCCGGACCGCCAAATGGTATGCCTCCGACCCCATCGCCGCCTCGTTCGCGGCCGTTGTGCGGGCCCAACGCGCTTGCGGCGACGACCGCGAGTCGCTTGTTGATCATAGGCTCAAAGCGGGGTCGCTGCCACTCCACGTCAGCCCGAGCGCCGCAGTTCCCGGATGCGTGCGGACAAAAAAGGCCATCACGCTCCGAGACCAGAACCCGCGGAAATGCTTGCGTTTTGCAGTGCAACATGATTACGGATTCCTGGGGCCGATCAGACATGTGGAGATTCTAACCAGATGTGGATACGGATTGTCGCGCTCGCCGCCTTTCTTTCATTGATACAAACGGCCTCCTTCGCCGAAGACACGACCGAGACGATAGGCGACTGGCTCCTCACCCGGTCGACGGACGAAAACAACCCTATCTCGCTGACGTGCCGCCTGGATTCGGGAAAACGGGGAAGTGAGGCCAGGATGCGTCTGGTCAATCGCCTCGATACGTCCGCCGCCGGTCCCACCCGCGGCAGCGCGTACTTCAATTTCGATCTACCGGAACGCGTCTTCGACAAGCGCCGGAATGTCGACGCCGTCGTCGCGATCCCCGGTCACGGCGAGTGGAAGAGCACTGCGATCTGGATCCCCAGGAAGACGGATGGAAGGCTCGCGCTGGTTGCCGACCCATCCATCGACAGCGTCGTGCAGCCCTTGGCCAAGGGCTCCAAGGTCGAGATCCGGCTTGGGGACAAGGTCTACGCGATCGGGCTGCAAGGATCCTACAAGGCCATGGTGCGCTATGAAGCCTGCCTCGCCGACGTCAGATGGATCAGTTCCGACGCCGTGGCCGACTGAGGCCTTGCTCCGACCAAGCACTGATCTGCACGCGATCGACGCCCGGCCGGAGCAAAGGTCAATCAGCGTCCCTGTAGGCGATGCCGGTGGCCCTGACGCCATGCTTTCCGCGGCAGGGGCCGAAGGTGCCCAGCCTGACGTATTTCAGGCGGTGGATGCCCGTCGCTCCCAGCTTTGCCGCCTCTTCCCGAAGCGCCTGGCGCGCCTCACGTTCCGAGGGATCGCGTCGATCGAAGTATCCTTCCGAGCAGGCGTGTGCGCTCACCCGTCCGAGCATGACCGCGCCGGCCGTCGGTGTCCACGAGGGGTCGACCTCGTCCGGCTGCGTCGGCGGATACACCGACAAGACGCTCGCGGAACTGGCACAGCCGGCCAGGACACAGGCCACGATCAGGCAAAGAAGTCTCATGGGCGGCATAATGGCTTCGATCCCATGGCAGCGCAACCTTCTGACCGCGGAGTTCCGAGACGCAGCGCGTCTGGTCAGGCCGCCATGCCGCTGCGGTCGGGGAAGAGCCGGGCCAATCCCTCGGCGGAAGCATCCGCGACCCCGCGCTCGGTGATCAGGCCGGTGATGAGCCGCGCGGGCGTCACGTCGAAGGCGAAATTGCCGCAGGGCGTCGCCTCGGGCGAAATCCGCACCTGCCGGGTCTTGCCGTCCTCGTCGCGGCCCCAGACCAGCGAGACTTCGTCGCCCGAGCGCTCCTCGATAGGAATTTCCCTGATGCCATCACGGACCGTCCAATCGATGGTCGGGGAGGGCAGGCCGACGTAGAAGGGCACGCCATTGTCCTTCGCCGCGAGCGCCTTCAGGTAGGTGCCGATCTTGTTGCAGACGTCGCCATTGGCCGTCGTGCGGTCGGTGCCGACGATCACCATGTCGACCATGCCGTGCTGCATCAGATGGCCGCCGGCATTGTCGACGATCAGCGTATGCGGAACGCCGTGGCCCGCCATTTCCCACGCGGTCAGGTGCGCACCCTGGTTGCGCGGCCGCGTCTCGTCGACATAGACGTGGATCGGTATCCCGGCTTCCGTCGCGAGATAGATCGGCGCGGTCGCCGTGCCGTAGTCGACGGTGGCGAGCCACCCGGCATTGCAGTGGGTGAGGATGTTGACCGGCTCGCCGGGCTTCTTCTTCGCCGCGATTTTCCGGATGATCTCCAGCCCGTTCCTGCCGATGCCGCGATTCAACTCGACGTCCTCGTCGGCGATCTCGGCGGCGCGGCGATAGGCGGCCTTCGCCCGCTCGGAGACGGGAAGCGGCCGCAGCACGCGGCGCATCTCGTCGAGCGCCCAGCGCAGGTTGATGGCTGTCGGCCGGGTCGCGTGCAAGGTCTCCCACGCCGCGTCGAGCGAGGCGTCGGAGGCGTCCTCGCGCATGCCCAGCGCCACCCCGTAGGCCGCGGTGACGCCGATCAGCGGTGCGCCGCGTACCCACATGTCGCGGATCGCGGTGGCGATGCCGTCGACCGTGCGGACCGTCTCGACGCGGAAGTCGTGTGGTAGCCAGCGCTGGTCGATGATGTCGACCGACCAGCCGTCCTCGTTGACCCAGATCGTGCGGTAGTGCCGGCCCGAGACCTTCATGACACCTTCCCTGCGAGCATCGATTTCCGCGCGCCGTTCAGCGCCGCGGCGAGCGCGTTGATCTCGGCGAGCGACTGGATGTGGCGCCGGTTCACGGCGAGGTGCCGGCCGAACGCCAGCGCCGCGGCCTCGCATTGCGCGCGTGCCGTCTCGTCCGCGATGTCCTCGAAATCGGCATTGTGGGCCAGGCCCAGGATGCGGCGGTGGATTTCGACTCCGGCGAAGCCGAGCATCTCTATCCAGACCTCGTGCAGCAAGTGGCCGAGCGCCTGTTCGGAGGCGAGGTCGTCGCCCTGGTCCTCGTAGAGGCTGCGGTGGTAGAGCATGCCGGTGCGCTCCGTGCGCCACAGATGCGAGAACTCGTCACGGAACACCGACCACGTCTTCTCGACCACCGACAACAGGTACTTCCGCATGGCGTCGCGCGAACCTTCCGTCTCGTGGCCGGCCTGGGAGAAGAACGACATCCAGTAGTTGGCGAGCAGCATGCCGACGTCGAAGGAGATCGGACCGTAGAAGGCGAACTCCGGATCGATGACCTGCGTGTCGCCCTGCGTGACCATCACGGACCCCGTGTGCAGGTCGCCGTGAACCAGCGTCTCGGCCTTGGCGGCGAAGAGGTGCTTCATCTTCTGCGCCTCCACCTTCAGGTCGCGATCGGCGCGAAGCCGGGCCACGACGGGATCGAGGCCCGCTGTGTGGCGGTTCATCGGAGCGTCAAAATAGGGATCCGTGAAGACCAGGTTTTCGGTGATGTCGCAGAGTTCGACATTGTCGGCGAACAGCGCCATGTCCTCCTTGCGCGCCCGCGGCGTCAACGAAAGGTCGGAGCCGCGAAACAGCGTCCGAGCCATGAAGAGCCCGAGATCCTCGGCGATGCGCGGCAGCTGCTCGCCCTTTATCAGTGCGCGGCGCAGGATGATGTGAGGCGACAGGAACTCCATCACCACCAGCGCCTGCGCCTCGTCATGGTAGAAGATCTCCGGCACCATGCCCGGCGCCCGCTGCTGCTGGCGCACCAGCGCATTGTATTCGAAGAAGGAGCGCTTCAGCGGAAGCGGCCAGCTGTCGCCGACGAGGCGGACATAGGGCAGCGCCTGCTTGACCACGACGGTGCCGGTCTCGCCTTCCACGATGAAGACGAGGTTCAGGTTTCCGTCGCCGACCTCGCGGATGTTCCAGGTTTCCGCCGCGCCGCCCACGCGGTCTGCCACCGCCGCGATGCCGCCGAGCCGTCGGCCAAGCGTCTCGACCGATAGCGCCTTGAACGCGATCTCCTGCATTGTGCTCCTCCTCACGTCCCGGACCGCCGCCCGGAGCGTGATCACGCTAGCAAGGCTCTGTCATTTGTCAATGATGTTGACAATTGCTCGGGTGGTGCCTAGCGTCGGATCGGGAGGAGTGCATGGCAGACACCGCCGTTTTCCGGATCGCGGGGCTGGGGAAATCGTTCGGGCCGAACGAGGTGCTGCGCGGCATCGCGCTCGACCTGCGCGCCGGCGAGGTCACCGTGCTCATGGGAGCCAACGGCGCGGGCAAGTCCACACTCGTCAAGATCATGAGCGGCATCCACCGCGCCGATCGCGGCGTGATGATGCTGGGAGATGCGCCGTTCCTGCCGGGATCGCCGGCCGACGCCATGCGCGCCGGCGTGGTGACCGTGCACCAGAACATCGACGACGGCGTTGTCGGCGACCTCGACGTCGCGACGAATCTCGTCCTCGATCGACTCAACGGTCCCGGTTCCGGCGCGTTCTTCAATCCCCGCCGCATCCGCCGCGAGGCCGCCGAGGTCGCCGGGCGCATGGGCCTCGACATCGACCTGAGGGCCGACGTTACCGAACTCTCGCTCGCCGACCGGCAGATGGTGGCGATCGCGCGTGCCATGGCGCGCGAGCCGAAGGTCATGATCCTCGACGAGCCGACGTCGTCGCTGTCAAGCAACGAGGCGTCCCGGCTCTTTGCCCTGATCGACCGGTTGCGCGAGCGCGGCGTGGCGATTCTCTACATCTCCCACCGCATGTCCGACATCCGCCGCCTCGCCGACCGCATCATCAGCCTGCGCGACGGGCGCATCGCCGGCGTCTTCGACGAAAAGCCGCTCGACTACGAGGGCGCGGTCAACGCCATGCTCGGCCAGAACCTGAATTCCGGAGGCCTCAGGTCCCGCGATGCTGACCGCGGCGTCTTCGCCGCCATCGACCTGTGCATCCATCCGGGCGCCCGGCCTTTCTCGCTGGCGCTTGGCACCGGCGAGGTCGTCGCCGTCACCGGGCTGGTCGGTGTCGGCAAGACGAAGCTCGCGGAAACCATCTTCGGGCTCACCGCGCCGGTTTCCGGGTCGATGAGCCTCGACGGCGCGCCTTACGCGCCGCGCACGCCGGCGGACGCGATCCGCAGCGGTGTCTTCCTCGTCGCCAAGGACCGGGCGCGCACCGGTATAGTGCCGGACTTCAACATCTACGAGAACATGAGCCTGCCTTTCCTGCCGCGCTTTTCGCGCTTCGGCGTCGCCAGCAGGCGCGGCGAACGGGCGGTCGCGCGAGAGCGGATCGCCGACATGAAGGTGGTCTGCCAGTCGGAGCGCGACGATCTGGCGACGCTTTCGGGTGGCAATCAGCAGAAGGTGACGGTCGCGCGCTGGCTTACCCAGCCGTCGCGCATGCTGGTGCTCGACGAGCCGTTCCAGGGCGTCGACATCTCGGCGCGGCACGACATCGCGGCCAAGCTGCGCGAGAGCGCCGGCAGCCGGGCGACGCTCCTGTTCCTCACAGAACTGGACGAGGCGCTTGAAACGGCCGACCGCATCCTGGTCATGTCGGAACACACGATCGTCGGAGAGCACCTGAACCGCGACATCGACATAGACCTGCTGCTCGCCGAGGTCGCGGGCAAGCGCCTCCAGGGCGCCGCGTAGGGCAGGTGAGGGAACGAGGGACGATGGACAGCGACGTGGCGGAACGCCCGATGACGCAGACGAGCGACGCTGTGGCGGCGCGGCCGCGCCTCGGGCTGCGTTCGGTGGCAATCCGTTACGGCTTCCTGGCGCTGCTCTTCGGGCTGGTCGTCTTCTTCTCGCTCGCCACGCGCGGTTTCGCTTCGCCGCAGGCCGCCGTCTTCATCCTGCAATCCGTGTCGATCACCGGTATCCTGGCGCTCGGCGTCACCGCCACGCTGGTGGTCGGGGGCTTCGACCTGTCGATTGGCTCCATCGCGACGTCGGCGATGATGGCGGCCGCCTACGTCATGGTCGTGCTGGAGCAGAACGCGCTCGTGGCGGTGCTCGCCTGTCTCGCGATCGGCGCGCTGGTCGGCCTGATCAACGGCCTCATCATCTGCTACATGCGCGTGCCGGACCTGCTCGCCACGCTCGGCATGATGTTTCTCCTGATCGGCGTCCAGCGCATCCCGACCGAGGGCCGCTCGATCGCCGCCGGCATGACGCTGCCGGACGGGTCGACCGCGCAAGGCACCTTCAGCGCCGAGTTCCTGGCGCTCGGCCGCCACCGCTTCGATTTCTTCATCGCGGACCTCGTGCCGGCATCGGTGGTGGTGCTGATCGTGCTGGCCATCCTGATCTGGTTCTTCCTCGAATACACGCGCTTCGGTCGCATGATGTACGCGGTCGGTTCGAACGCGCGCGCGGCGGAATTCGCCGGCGCGCCGGTCAAGGCCTACAAGATCTGGGCCTACGTCATCTCCGGCGTGTTCGCCTCGATCGGCGGCATCCTGCTCGCCGCGCGGCTGGGGCGCGGCGACATCGCGTCCGGCAACAATCTCCTGCTCGACGCGGTCGCCGCGGCGCTGATCGGTTTTGCCGTTCTGGGTGCGGCCAAGCCGAACGCCTTCGGCACGGCCATCGGGGCGCTCTTCGTGGGCATCCTGCTACAGGGCCTGACGATGATGAACGTGCCCTACTACACGCAGGATTTCGTCAAGGGCGCGGTGCTGGTCATCGCGCTCGTGTTCACCTTCGCGCTCCTGGGCCGCAATGGCCGCTAGGGCGGGAATGTCCGGAAATGCCAAATCAAAATGTGGAGGAAAGCATGAGAATTTCGCGTAGACACCTCGGGCGGCTCGCCGCCGGCTTCATGGGAGCCACCCTGCTGTGGCCGGCGCTCGCCGCGGCGCAGGACAAGCCGGCGCCGTTCGACAACCCGGGCGATGTCGAGATCGCGCTGGTGCGCTATCTCTCGACCGGCGACTTCTTCCAGGCCTATCTGTCGGGCGTGGAGGCCCAGGCCAAGGCGCTCGGCGTCAACCTGCGCGTCCTCGACAGCCGCCAGGACGCCGCCCTCCAGTCCGACATGGTGGACCAGGCGATCGCGCTCGGCGTCGACGGCATCATCATCCAGCACGGGCTGACGGAATCCATGAAGGATGCCGCGCAGCGCGCGGTGGATGCCGGCATCAAGGTCGTCGCCTTCGACGTCAACGTCGAGAACCCGGCCATACCGCAGATCGAGCAGTCCGACCGTGACCTTGCCCGCCTGGCTCTCGAACAGGCCGTCAAGGACAATGGCGAAGCGTGGAAGGCGGGCTACGTCTACGTCGCCGGCATCGCGCCGCTCGACCGCCGTGACGAGACCTGGCGCGAGTTCAAGGCGAAGTATCCGGGTATCGAGGAAGTGGCCATGTTCGGCACGCTCGACAATCCGATCGCCAACTCGGTAGCCAACCAGGCACGCTCGGTGGTCACGGCAAATCCGGACATCCAGGTTATGTTCGCGCCCTACGACGAATTCGCCAAGGGCGTGAAGATTGCCGTCGACGAGGCCGGCCTGTCGAGCTCGATCAAGATCTACTCCGCCGACATCTCGACCGCCGACATCTCCGCCATGCGCGAACCCGGCAGCGCCTGGGTCGCCACCGCCGCCACCAACCCTGCGGTCGTCGGCCAGGTGTCGGTGCGCGCCCTCGCCATGCTGCTCGCCGGTGAAGAACCGGGCGCCAGCGTGATCGTGCCGCCGACACTGATCACCCAGGCGGACCTGAACGACCAGGATATCAAGAACATGGAGGAACTCTCGGCCAAGCTGCCGCAGTTCGCCCATGCCGACGTGGCCATGCCGGACTGGATGCCGAACCCGAACGAGTAGGCGCCGGATAGTTGCATGAACGGGGAGGGCGGTCCGAAAGGGCCGCCCTTTTCGGTTCGGAGGAGACCGGGCGTTTACCGCTCCGTGCGCGAGATATATACTGTGCTCACTGGAGATATCTCATGGCGCTGTTCATCAGGGACGAGGCCGTCGACAGCCTTGCGGTCGAGTTGCAGAAGGCACTCAAGACGACCACCAAGAAGGATGCGGTCCGGGTCGCCCTGGAGAACGAACTGGAGCGGGTGAAGCGGCAGCGCACGCGCGCGGCTGGGATCACCGAGCTTCAGGAGAAGATCGCCGCGCTTGGTCCGAGCGACCCTGATTTCAACATGAAGCGATTCACGGACGAAATGTGGGGCGACATCTGATGTTTGTCGACGCCTCGGCGATCGTCGCCATCCTCGGCGTCGAGGAGGGCTGGGAGGAAATCTTCGCCGGGCTGGAGGAGAGCACCACCGGCCTCTTCATCTCCCCGCTGGTTCGCTTCGAAGTGGTCCTGGCTCTCGCTCGCAAGCAAACCCCACCCGCTTTGAGACCGACCCCCGCGACGTTCGATGCTGTCCGTCAGGTACTCGATGCGTTCCTCGCGCGCATGCAGATCGAGGAAGTTCCGGTTTCGCCGCAGGTGGGCTCGCTGGCACTCGATGCGCAATCGATCTTCGGCAAACTCGTCGGCCACCCCGCCGCGCTCAACTTCGGCGACTGCTTCGCCTATGCCTGCGCACGCTCCCTCGGCGTGCCGCTGCTCTACAAGGGCGACGACTTCAGCCGGACGGATCTGGCGTAGCGGCGCGTCGCACCTTACCGCAACGCAGCCGCGATGTTGCCGCCATCCACGGTCGTCACGTCGCCGGTCGTCCGTTCGGCCAGCGCATGGTGCAGGAAGGCCTGCGCCACGTCCTCGGCGCGCACTTCCAGCCCGAGCAGGTTGCCGCCCA
Source organism: Aquibium pacificum (assembly GCF_040839445.1). Classification (NCBI taxonomy): domain Bacteria; kingdom Pseudomonadati; phylum Pseudomonadota; class Alphaproteobacteria; order Hyphomicrobiales; family Phyllobacteriaceae; genus Aquibium; species Aquibium pacificum. The sequence goes on from NZ_JBDPGJ010000001.1 coordinate 1,001,146, forward strand.
TGTAGTCCTTCTCCGACAGCCCGCGCGCCTTGGAGCGGCTGGCGATCATCTCGTCGGTCAGGAGTCCGGAGCGGACGCGGTCGGCGTTGACGGCATTGGAGCGGATGCCGAACTTGCCGTATTCAAGCGCGTATTGCCGCGACAGGAAGAGCGTGGCGGCCTTGGGCAGGCCGTAGGCGCCGAAATTCGGACCGGGATTGACCGCCTGTTTGGACGTGTTGAAGAGCAGCACGCCGCCGGTGCCCTGGATGCGGAAGATGCGCACGGCGTTCTGCGCCACGTGCTGGTGGGCGAAGAAGTTGAGCTCGAAGCTCCGGCGCAGCGTCGCGTCGTCGAGTTCGCCGATCCCGCCCTCCCAGGCAGCGCCGGCGTTGGAGATCGCGATGTCGACGCCGCCGAAGACTTCCGTCGCCCGTTCGAACGCCGCGCGCACGGCAGCGGGGTCCGTCACGTCGGCGCACACCCCGATCGCGTCGTTGCCGGCCGCGCGTGCGGTCTCCTTCGCCCGGTCGGCGTCGAGATCCACCACGACCACATGGGCGCCCTGCGCGGCGAAGGTCTTGGCGGTCGCGGCACCAATCGCGCCGGCGCCGCCGGTGACGAGCACGACCTGGCCCGACAGCGGCTTGGGCTTGTTGGAGGCAAGCTTGGCCTGTTCGAGCGACCAGTATTCAAGTTCGAAGAGGTCGGACAGCGGCAGGGGATGGAACGAGCCGATCGCCTCCGCGCCGGTCACCGCCTCGACCAGCATCTCGCCCACGTCGGCAGCGATCCTGGCTTCCTTCATGCTGCGGCCGTGGCCGAAGAGGCCGAGCCCGCGTACCAGGGTGAGCCGCGGCATGGTGTCGAGCATGGTGCGCGGGACGGAGTCGCGGGCATCGTTGGTGTCGAAATAGTCGCGGTAGCGGGCAGCAAAGCCGGCGACGCGCTCGCGCACCACCTCGCCATAGCCGTCGAGTTTTCCCGCCTCGGGCGCGGGCAGAACCATCGGGCCGGTCTTGATGCGGATCGACAGGTCCGGCGTCGAGACGCCGCGCGTCGCCAGTTCCTCCGCGTTGCCGGCGTTCACGTAGTCGAGGATCTTCGGCGATGTGCGGAAATCCGACACCATGCGGCCGAACCGGCCTTCGCCTTCCGGGATCGCGATGGCGCCGCGCAGGTACGGCCCGATGTCGCGCGGGCTCGCGATACTGGCTGGCAGGGACACCGGCCGGAACGGCGTCCGGCCCTTCTTCGCCACGTGATCCTCCGCCATGGTGACGAACTCGATCATCAGGTCGTAGGCGGTGCGGGCATCCTCGGCGAAGGTGAAGATGCCGTGCTTGTCGAGGATCAGCCCCTCCACCGAGGGGTCTGCATCGTAGATGTCGGCCGCCGCCTTGGCGAGATCAAAGCCGGGCTTGATGTAGGGTACGAACCCCATGCGCTTGCCGAAGACCTCGCGGCAGATCGGTTCGCTGTCTTCCTGGTCGACCAGGGCCAGGATGGCCGTCGAATGCGTGTGGTCGACGAATTTGTGCGGCAGGAAGGCGTGCAGCAGGGTCTCGATCGAGGGATTCGGCGCGTAGGGGTCGACCAGGTTGGCGCGCTGCATGGCGACCATCGCCTCGTCGCCGAGCGCATCGAGCTTGCGTGCCGCAAGCAGCGCATCGAGCTTCACCGCCGGAAGGCCGGCCGGCTCGATCACGCCCATGTCCCAGCCGCTGCCCTTGACGCAGAGCACGTCCCACACCTGGCCCAGGATGTCGGTTGCCTTCGTCTTCAGCGAGGTGTTGCCGCCGCCGTGCAGGACAAGGCGCGGTTCGCCGCCCAGGAGGCGCGTCGTGTAGACCCGCAGCGCCAGATCTTCCGACACGCCCTTGGCCGCGTAGGTCTCGACGAGTCTGCGGGCGTCGCTGTCGTTCCAGAGGTTCTGCATGGTCTTCCCGTTTGGTCCAAGAATGTTGATTGCGTGCGGCGGCCGTACAGTCAGGCGATCGCTTCGGTGGCCGTCGCGCCGGCGGGGTCTTGGCCCGCGCGTTCCAACAGGCGGGCGCCGACGGTGGAGGTCACGATCAGGTGGGTGAAGAAGCGCCCCCTGATCGCCGCTTCGAGAGGACCGAGCTTCTCGTCTTCCTGGACGACCATCAGCCTGCGCGGGATCGCCCGGATGGCGTCGAAGTCCGCGGAAATGACGCGCCGGTTGTAGTCGCAGTCGAGCAGGCGGCCCTCCGCGTCGATGATCTGCCCGGCGATGACCCCCGCCGCTCCCAGATCCTTAAGCCGCGCGAGCTCGGACAGTTCGAGCGCGCCGCACTTGATGACGTGACTGTCCGCGTCGAGCGTCCCGACGCTGAAGAGGGCCATGTCGCAGCTGCCGATTCCGTCGAGCTGTTCGCGGATCACCGGTTCCCGGCGCAGGTCGCCTGCGAGGTCTTCGGTGCTCAGTACCAGGGGTGCGTAAAAGTTCAGGCCGCGAGCGTTGAAGCGCCGCGCGATCTCCATCGTGCACTGGTCCGGCCGGTAGGAATAGGGCGATCCGAGATTTCCGCACATCTCGACCACGGTGACGCCCTCGCGGTCGGCGTAGGACATGGCATCGGCGATGGCATAGACTGTCCGGCCCCAGGCGACCCCCACTCGGTCGCCATTGCGCACCATGTCGACGAAGACGTTGGCCGCCAGGCGCGGGATCTCGGCGGCGGGATCGGCGATCAGGCCCTCGCGCCCGACCAGCCAGACGGTATCGAGCCCGAACACCTCCTCCAGACGCCGCGCGAGCATGTCTTCGCGGAAGAGATGGGTCGAGGTGGCGATGTTGACGACGCCCGTCTCGCGCGCGCGCCGAAGATACAGGGCGACCGAGGCGCGCGAGATGTTGAGCCGCTGGGCCACCTCGTCCTGGCGCAGGCCGTGGGTGTAATAGAGCCAGGCGGCCTTGTGGACGATCTGTTCTGCCGGACGATACGCCATGTGCCCCCTCCCGCTTGTCATTAGTCACGAGCATTGACAAAAGTCAACGTCCGCTGCCGCGCGGATGGAGGATGGGCGACGCCGGCCTGACCGGCTGCACCCGGAACGTCTGGTCAGACGGATGGCGTCTCGCGATTGATCAGGAGAGCTTGCGCAGTTCGGAATGGCTCTTCAGCACGCGCGCGCCGTCTTCCTGCTCGATCAGATAGGCAGGCTCATCCTGCGAGGCGTGCCGCTTCACCTCGGTTCCCTTGATGGTCCGTTTCACTTCATGGGTGAACTGGCGCGAGATCCTGCCTTCCGCCGTGTGGGCGCCCCACCGCCACGAAACCTTCGTGCCCTTCGCGTACGTGTCCATTGCCTGGCTCCTCGTCTTCTTCTGCGGGAGAAAGAGCCCGGGACGGCGAATCGTTCCAGATGGTGGAAGGTGCAGCGGATCAGTTGCGTGCGGACCGGGATGGCCGGTGCGTCGGTGCCGGGGGTTCCTCGTCGTCGACCAGGATCCGCTCGGCCGCTCCGTCCAGATCATCGTACTGGCCGCTGCGGAGGCTCCAGAGGAAGGCGACGAGACCCAGCGCGCCCAAGGCCAGAGCCACGGGAATGAGATAGATAAGGGCCGTCATGCTGCGCCTGCCACGAGTTTCATCCCGTCGACTGCGCGTTCCGCTTCTGCGGGTCTTCCTCCATGCAGCCGCATGGCGTTAGCGATCACGAGGATGGACGAGGCCGACATCGCCACCGCCGCGATCAGCGGCGTGACGTGGCCGAGAATCGCCACCGGCACCGCCACCGCGTTATAGACGATCGCGAGCCCCAGGTTCTGCCGGATCAGCCGTCCAGCCCTGCGCGAGACCGCCAGCGCGTGCGGGGCCGCCATCAGGCTGTCGCGCAGGAAGACGAAATCGGCGGCGTTGCGGCCGATGTCGGCGGCAGTGGACGGCGCCATCGACACATGCGCGGCGGCCAGTGCAGGGGAATCGTTTAGGCCGTCTCCGACCATCAGCGTCTTTCGTCGCTGGTCCGCGAGGTCCCTCAGCCGCTCCGCCTTGCCGGCAGGCAGCATGCCGCCTGCGAACGTCTCGACGCCGAGCTGTTCCGCAAGCGAGGCCACGGCCGGCCGGGCGTCGCCCGACAGGATTTCGACGGGACATCCCGCCTGCTTCAGCTCCGAGAGCGCCCTGGCGGCGCCAGTGCGGACCTGGTCCTCGAACCGGAACGTCGCGAGCCTCGTGCCGTCGCGGGCAAGGATCGTCTCGCCCTCGTGGTCCTTCCGGGGATCGCCGGATAGCGCCCAGCCGGCCCGGCCCAGGCGGTAGACGGTTCCTCCCGACACGCCCTCGACGCCGAAGCCCGGGACCTCGCGGATCGTCTCGAACGTCATTGCCGGCGACCACTGGCCGGCTGCCGCCAGAATCGCCTTCGAAAGCGGGTGCCTGGAATGCTGCGCGAGGCTCGCCGCGAGAGCCATGTCCTGCGAGCCAATTTCCGATGCATTGGTCAGGCGGGATCTGCCCATCGTCAGCGTGCCGGTCTTGTCGAAGGCGACATGGTCGATTTCGGCTAGGCGCTCCATGGCAGACCCATCCTTGACCATGATGCCTTCCTCGAAGAGGCGGCGCGCGGCCACGACCTGGACGATCGGAACGGCGAGCCCCAGCGCGCAGGGGCAGGTGATGATCAGCACCGCGATCGCGATCGTCGTCGCCCGGTGGAAATCGCCAGAGATGGCGAACCAGGCGACGAAGGTGGCGAGCGCGGTCAGGTGGACGACGGGCGAGTAGAGGGCGGAGGCCCGATCGGCGATCCGGCGGTAGCGCGCGCGCCCGCCCTCTGCGACGCCCATCAGGCGGATCATTTCGGCAAGGAAGGAATCCTGCGAACGCGCGGTCGCCCGCAGAACCAGCGGTCCGGTCAGGTTCAGCATGCCGGCGCGCACCTCCTCGCCGACACCGGCATCTTGCGGTGCGCTCTCGCCGGTCACCAGGGCGCAGTCCAGGTCAGATGCGCCTTCCGCGACCACGCCGTCGACGGGGATGCGTTCCCCCGCCGCAATGTGCAGTCGCATGCCGGGTTCGATCTCGGTCACCGGGATGTATTCGCTGCTGCCGTCCTCGCGCAGGTGCATCGCGCCGCGCGGGGCGAGACGAGCCAATCCGGTGACGGCCGTACGTGCCCGGTCGCGCATGACATGGTCGAGCGTGCGGCCGATCAGGAGGAAGAAGAGCAGCGAGACGGCGGCGTCGAAATAGGCCTCCTGGCCGTGATTGATGGTGTCGTAGAGGCTGAGCGCATAGGCGAGCGTGACTCCAAGCGCGATCGGCACGTCCATGTTCATGGTGCCGTGGCGCAGCGCGTTCCAGGCCGAGCGGTAGAAGATGCCGCCGGCGAAATAGAGTGCGGGAAGGGCGACCAGTGCGGAGATCCAGTGGAACAGGTCGCGCGTCGCATCCTCCGCGCCGGACCAGACCGACACCGACAAAAGCATGATGTTGGCTGCGGCGAAGCCCGCGATTGCCGTGGCGCGGACCAGTTCGGCGAGTGCTCGGTCCTTGCCCTCGGCGAGTTCGTCGAAGAGGTGGGCTGCGTAGCCGATCCGGTTGAGCGACTCCACGATCGGCGGCATTGCGTCCTCGCGCCACCGTACCGACACGCGCTTCGCCGACAGGTTCACCCGCGCGCTTTCGACGCCATCGAGTTTCGACAGCGCCGTCTCGATCGCGTGGATGCAGGCGCCGCAGTGGACGCCCGGAACAGACAGGTCGGTCTGGCGCAGTCCGTCGCCCACGGAGCGGCTGGAAAGCAGCAGTTCCTCCCGGGACGGGCCGGCGCTCCCGGCGTTGTCCAGTTCGGCGGCGGTTTCGACACCTGGGGCGCAGCAGCTCATTGCAGCACGCCGTCCCTGATCGTCACCCGACGCACGTCGCGATAGGGTGTTGCCATCCCGGCGTCCGCGTCGACCTCGACGATCCATGCGCCGTCGCGCAGGGAGATCGGGGCGGCGGCCCTTCCGCTGCCGGTCTTCATCAGCGCCACGGACTGGTCCTCGACGTCGGTGATCGGGCGGCGGAACTGCGCCACGGCCCCGTCGATCCGCACGGGCTTGCCGTCCTTGTCGACCAGCGAATAGATGAACTCTCCCTTGGCAAAGGCCATAGTGGCCGACCATCCGAGCGCGGCCTGCGCCCGGCCCGCCGCCGCCTTCTCGTTGAATTCCTGGCTTGCGACATAGGAGTTCTTCACGACGAGACCCGACCAGCTGCTATTGGCGAAGCTTGCCATGGTCAGGTTGACGGCGATGATGACCCCGAAGAAGGCCAGCATGATGACGAGCATGTGCCTGCCGGTGAATTCGCCGGACGTCTTGCCGCGCTGGTTCATCGTCTCTTCTCCGGTGCGTTGAACGTGGCCTTGTACTCGTCGGTCTCGAAGCTTGCCTTGTCCTCGACGACGAAGCGGAAGTGCTGGGTCTCGCGCGAGACGTGACGCGCCGGCTGGCGCACGAAGAATTTAAGCGTCCGCAGCTTGTCCGGCTCGACCGGAATGGCCAGCGAACGGCCCTCCGGCTGATCGATGCCGTTCGCCGTCATCACCGCGCCGGGAAGCCCCTGGATCGAGACGAAGATCACACGCGGCTCGGGGATCATGTTGAGCAGCTTGACGGTATAGCCGTTGCGGATCGAGCCGTCCGAAAGCGTCACGAATTGCGGGTTGCGGTCGTGCAGCACGTTGACCTCGAGCCGGTCGCGCGACAGCAGCGCCGTCAGGAGGGCAAGGCCGACGATCGTCCAGATTCCCAGATAGATGAAGGTGCGGGGGCGGAAGATCTTGCGCAGGTGGAAATGCGCGATCCTGTCGGAGAGCTTGCCGCCGTCGCGCACCCGGCGGGGATCGATGGCGGTCGTTCCGCCGGCCGTGGCGATCGCCATGTTGGCATTGTAGTCGTTGAGGGTCGCGTAGGAGATCAGGCCGCGCTCCTTGCCGACCTTGTCCATGACGCTGTCGCAGGCGTCGATGCAGAGCGCGCAGGTGATGCATTCGAGCTGCTGGCCGTCGCGGATGTCGATTCCCATGGGGCAGACCGCCACGCACGCGTTGCAATCGACGCAATCGCCGACGACGTCGCCCGCGGCGGCCGCCTTCTTGGCATGGCGCGACCGCGGTTCACCGCGCCAGTCGTTGTAGGTGACGGTGAGCGAATGCTCGTCGAGCATGGCCGCCTGGATGCGCGGCCACGGGCACATATAGGTGCAGACCTGCTCGCGCATGAGTCCGCCGAAAGTGTAGGTCGTTGCCGTAAGCACCGCGACCGTGATGTAGGCGATCGGCGCGGCATTGCCGGTGGCAAAATCGATCAGCAGCGACGGTGCGTCGGCGAAGTAGAAGATCCATGCGCCCCCGGTCGCCACGGCGATCGCCAACCAGATCGCATGTTTGGAGACTCGCTTGGCCACCTTGTCGAGCGTCCATGGCCCGGCATCGAGCTTGATGCGGGCATTGCGGTCGCCCTCGATCGCCCGCTCGACCACGAGGAACAGGTCGACCCAGACCGTCTGCGGGCAGGTGTAGCCGCACCAGGCCCGGCCGACGGTGGAGGTGACGAGGAAGAGGCCGATGCCGGCCATGACGAGCAGGCCGGCGACGTAGAAGAATTCCTGCGGCCAGATCTCGATGAAGAAGAAATAGAACCGCCGGTTGGCGAGATCGATCAGCACCGCCTGGTCGGGCGCGTGGGGACCGCGGTCCCAGCGAAGCCACGGCGTCAGATAGTAGATGCCCAGCGTGATGGCCATGATCAGCCACTTGAAGCGACGGAAACTGCCGCTGGCGCGCTTGGGGAAGATCTTCTTGCGCGGCGCGTAGAGCGGCTGGCGGATCTTCGCCGAATTGACCGCCTCGGCATCGAGACGTTCGACGGCCTCGGAGGAGGGCGGGTTTTTCACGGTCACGTTCATCGGCGGGCACTCTGAGCTAGCCTGTTTGGCCGGCTTCTCCCACGCCCACGCTGCCGCAGCCTTGATCAGCATCAAATGCGATCCGCAGCGACCACGCCTATGGGCGGTAGCGCCTATGTCGACAGCAACGTCATCATCTGATCGAACTGGCTATCGCCGGCAATGCTTCCGCCATCGTCACCCATTATCTGAGGGACTTCACACGTGGCGAACTGGTCTTCCGCCAGCTGCGCATCATGGGGCTGGCCCAATTTCTGGAGCACCTCAAATGAGCTGACGATCCGACTCCCGGACGGCGCCGCCGAACGGCTGAAAGGCCTTGCAAGGGCGCGGGGAATGAGCGTGAACAAGCTCGTCGAGCGCATGGCCTACGAGGCGATCGCATCGTTCGATACCGAAACCCGGTTTCGCGCGCACGCTGCAACGGCCGACGTTCCGGCCACTCTCGCTATACTCGACCGGCTGGACCGGGAAGATACGGAGCCGGACAAGGGTTAGCAGCCTCTCCGGAGGGAATCCTAAAAAGCAGAACCCGGCGTCGCTGCCGGGTTCTACAATCCTTCTCCGAGGAATCCGAGGGTTGCGGCGATAACGCCGGCCTTTACTCCCCGCCGCCCAGCGAGTGGATGTAGACGGCTAGTTCCTTGACGGTCGTCTCGCCGAGACGCGTCTGCCAGGCGGGCATGACCCCGTGCTTCGGCGCGCGGATCTGGGCGGCGATTTCGGCCTCGGTCGATCCGTAGAGCCAGATCGGATCGGCGAGGCTCGGTGCGCCGAAATCCTTCAGGCCCTTGGCATCGTCGCCATGGCAGGCGGCGCAGTTCTCCGCGAAAACCGTCGCGCCCGCTTCCGCCAGGTCGGGGTTGGACGGCGTGCCCGTCAGCGAAACCACGTAGGCCGCCGCCTGCCTGATCTGGTCCGGCTCCAGGATGTCGCCGAAGGCGGGCATCTCGGAGATGCGGGTCTCGTCGTCGCCGGCGAAACGGACGCCGTGGGCGATGGTCTGGTGGATCGCCTCTATGTCGCCACCCCACAGCCAGTCGTCGTCGTTGAGGTTAGGATAACCCGGCGACCCTTGCGCGCCCGTCGCATGGCACTGGATGCAGTTGACCTTGAAGGCCGCAGCGCCGGCAGCCGAAGCGAACTGGCGCAGATTGTCGTCGGCCAGAATCTCGCTGACGTCGGAGGCGCGGACGGCGGCCACGTAATCGCCCCGCGCAGATTCGGCCGCTTCGAGTTCCTGGCGAACTTCCGCGCGGCTCGAATAGCCGAGCACGCCGGTGGTGGCCGAGTTGATGAGCGGCCAGGCGGGATAGAAGATCATGTAGCCGATCGCCCACACGATGGTGGCGTAGAAGGTCCACACCCACCAGCGGGGGAGCGGATTGTTGAGTTCCCTGATGCCATCCCACTCGTGACCGGTCGTCGAGACGCCGGAGACCTCGTCGATGTGTTCCTTGCTCATTTCAGTCGTCCTTGAGTGGGATTTGCGCGGCCTCTTCGGCATGCTTGCGGCTGCCGGGGCGGAAGGCGAAAAGCACGACGCCGACGAAGAACAGGGTCATGAAAAGCAGGCCCCAGCTGTCGGCGAAGTGCCGCATGGCGGTGTAGATTTCCATAGCGGTTCTCCTCAGCGGTAGCCGGCGGCTTCGTCGTAGGTCGAGAAATCGACCAGCGTGCCGAGCATCTGCAGGTAGGCGACGAGCGCATCCATCTCGGTCAGTGCCGACGGATTGCCGTCGAAGTCGCCGAGCTTCGCCTTGGGATAGCGCTCCTCGACGCCCGACCAGTCGGCGTTTGGATCCGGCTGCGCCCGGAGGTCGGCCTCGGCACTGGCGATCATCTCGTCGGAATAGGGGACGCCGACGCGCGCATTGGCGACGAGGTGGGTGGAGAAGCCCTTCACCTCGAGCGGTGTCTCCTTGAGGAAGGAGTAACTCGGCATGACGGATTCGGGCACGACCGAGCGCGGCTCGATCAGGTGCTGGACATGCCATTCGTTCGAATAGCGGTCGCCGACGCGGGCGAGGTCGGGGCCGGTGCGCTTCGATCCCCACTGGAAGGGGTGATCGTACATGGACTCGGCGGCGAGGCTGTAGTGGCCGTAACGCTCCACCTCGTCACGGAAGGGCCGGATCATCTGCGAGTGGCAGACGTAGCACCCCTCGCGGATGTAGATGTTGCGCCCGGCGAGTTCGAGAGGCGAATAGGGACGCATCCCTTCCACCTTCTCGATCGTGTTTTCGAGATAGAACAAAGGCGCGATCTCGACGATGCCGCCAATGGTGACGACCAGGAAGGAACCGACCAGGAGAAGGGTCGCGTTTCGCTCCAGTATCGCGTGCTTGTCAATGAGTGCCATCGGTAAGGTTCCTTATTCGGCGGGCTGCACGGAAGCGGGAGCGAAGCCGCCGATGGGCTCCTCCTGGCGCTGGTAGCCGCGGATGGTCATGAACACGTTCCAGGCCATGACGAGCGCGCCGGCCAGGTAGAGGGCGCCGCCCAGGGCACGGACGACGAAGTAGGGCTTCATCGCGGCGACGGACTCGGCGAAGGAGTAAACCAGGAAGCCCTGATCGTCGTACTCGCGCCACATGAGACCCTGCTGGATGCCCGCGACCCACATGACGGCGGCGTAGATGACGATGCCGATCGTAGCGAGCCAGAAGTGCCAGGTGACGAGGCGCAGCGAGTAGAGCCGCTCGCGGTACCACAGCTTCGGAACAAGGTAGTAGATCGCGCCGAAGGAGATCATGCCGACCCATCCCAGCGCGCCCGAATGCACGTGGCCGATGGTCCAGTCCGTGTAGTGGCTGAGCGAGTTGACCGCCTTGATCGACATCATCGGGCCTTCGAACGTCGACATCCCGTAGAAGGCGATGGCCAGCACCATCATGCGGATGATGGGATCGGTCCTGAGCTTGTCCCAGGCGCCCGACAGCGTCATCAGGCCGTTGATCATGCCGCCCCAGGATGGCATCCACAGCATGATGGAAAACACCATGCCCAGCGTCTGAGCCCAGTCTGGCAAGGCGGTGTAGTGCAGGTGGTGCGGACCGGCCCAGATGTAGAGGAAGATCAGCGCCCAGAAGTGGATGATCGACAGCCGGTAGGAATAGACCGGGCGACCGGCCTGCTTGGGCACGAAATAGTACATCATGCCGAGGAAGCCGGCGGTGAGGAAGAAGCCGACTGCGTTGTGGCCGTACCACCACTGTGTCAGCGCATCCTGCACGCCCGAGAAGGCCGAGTAGCTCTTGATGCCCGTGATCGAAACCGGGATCGCCAGGTTGTTCACCACGTGCAGCATCGCGATGGTCACGATGAAGGACAGGTAGAACCAGTTCGCAACGTAGATGTGGGGTTCCTTGCGCTTGATGATGGTGCCGAGGAACACCGCGAGATAGGCGACCCAGACGATGGTCAGCCAGAGGTCGACGTACCATTCCGGCTCGGCGTACTCGCGGCTCTGGGTGATGCCCAGCAGGTAGCCGGTCGCCGCCATGACGATGAAGAGCTGGTAGCCCCAGAACACGAACCAGGCGAGGTTGCCGCCGAAGAGGCGCGCGCGGGACGTCCGCTGCACGACGTAGAACGACGTCGCGATCAGCGCATTGCCGCCGAAGGCGAAGATGACGGCCGAGGTGTGCAGCGGCCGCATGCGGCCGAAGTTGAACCAAGGTTCGATGTTCAGGTCGGGAAAGGCGAGCTGCAGGGCGACGACCACCCCGACCAGGAAGCCGACCACGCCCCAGAAGACGGTAGCGATGGCGCCGTAGCGCACGACGCCGTCCAGGTAATCGGTGCCGTTCGTCCTGAAGGGGATCGCGGCAGCCTCAGCCGTGGCGCGGGGCGAGAAGGACGTGTTGCGCATGAGCACGGCCGCGCTCACGACGAGGACGACCACGAGCACCCACATGTGTTGCTGGAAAAGGGTGTCGGTCGCAAAGGCCGCACCCAGCAGAGCCAGGAAGGCGAAGAGGCCTATCCCCACGATTTCTGCGCCGTATTTCATCTTTTTCCCCGCTCGCGCTCGTGAAAGTAAGTCCGGCGACTCTTGGTCGCTCGTGCGTCAGCTTTTCGCGCTTCGGCCCCCAGGGCGCTTTGATTCAGGTCAAGAACGGGGCCGGGGAGGTCTGGCACGATTCCTGAATTGGACCGTGCAGCAAGGGAATTCGCACTGGTGAACAAGAGATCGGCGGCGGAAGTATGCGAGCAGCCGGACATCTGTCCGGTCGCTGGCGCATGCGGACGGGAAGGGGCCGTGCCATGCGTGGAAATGAACCTGGCGCACGAGCGGAAGCTCGGCATCTGCGACGCGCTGGAAGCGATCGCGGACGACCTGCCATCGAGCATCGACCGCTTCAGATGCCTCGAAGTCGCCAGTTCGCTGGTGCCGCTGCTTCGCGAATGCCATCGCTATGAGGAAGAGATCGTCTATCCCGCCTTCGAGATCGGCGGCCCGGCCCGCGGCGCGGCAAGCACCGTGAAACGGCTGAGGGCGGAGCATGTCGAGGACGAATGCGCGGCCCAGGACCTCTCCGAGGCTTTGCTGGCGATCGGCCATGGCGAAGCGGTCAGCAATCCGGAAGCGCTCGGCTTCATGCTGCGCGCTTTCTTCGAGGGCGTGCGCCGCCACGTCGCGTTCGAGCAGGAACACGTCCTGCCGCTGATGCACCGGTCCGGGGCGAGCCATTGACAGGCATGGAAGCCGGTTCCGGCTTTCTGGACTTTGCCCGGTAGAGAGCTAGGCTGAGCCGGAACCTTTGGGCGACGGAGCCGTGAATTCGTGAGGATCGCTACGACGACCGCGCTGTCTGCGCTTCTGGCGGCCGTCGCCGCCGGATCGTCCGCCGAGCCGTTCGAACTTCCCGGCGAGTACCGGCCGTCGCCGCAACTCGCGGAGGGACTCTACGTCTGCCGGAACGATCGTACCATCAGCCACTCGCTCGATTTCTCGGCGAACGGAACTTACTCCATGCCTGAACTGTCTGCCGGCGGCGGCAATTTTCGGCTCGGCCCGGACGGGTCGTTCGAATGGCTGTCGGGACCTTTCGCCGCTTCCGAAGGCGACGCCGTGACCATCCGGGGAATGAACGCCAGGCGGGCGGCGGACCGCGAACCGGTCATCGTCCTGCTCTACGACATGCCCGGCGTGGAAAGCCACGACTACTGCTTCCGGGAAGGTTGAGGAGACTCGGGGGATCGCCTGGTCAGATGCCGGACCGCGCTTCCAGGCGGGCCATGTGGTCGATGACCACGTGCCGGTTGTTCTCGATCCTGATGACGCCGTCGGCACGCAGCCGCGTCAGTTGCCGGCTGACCGTCTCGATCGTGAGGCCGAGGAAATCGGCGATGTCGGCACGGGTAAGCGGCAGGTCGAAGCTGGCGCCCGGCCGCGTCCGCGCCGTCGGGTCGATGTTACGGGCGATGAGCAGCAGGAAGCTCGCGACCTTCTCGGCGGCGGTCTTGCGGCCAAGGGTGACCATCCAGTCGCGCGCCTCGTCGAGTTCCTTCAGCGTCTGGGTCAGAAGAAGATGCTCCAGGCCGGGGCTTTCCTTCATCATGCGTTCGATGGTCGCCTTCGGAAAGGAGCACAGAGCGACGTCGGTGGCGGCTTCCGCGTTGATCGCGCTTTCGGCCCTGAAGGGTCGCCCCAGGAAATCAGGGGCGAACTGGAGGCCAACGATCTGCTGGCGTCCGTCCGACAGGGTCTTCGTCAGCTTCACGACCCCGCCGAGCACGTTCGAATAGTGGTCGATCGTCTCCTGGTCCCCCACCAGTTCGGCGCCGGCTTCGATCTTCTGCTTCGAGGACGTCTTGGAGAGGCCGAGCAGCTGATCGGGCGACAGCGCGCCGCATATCCCCCGGTGGCGCGCCTCGCACGCTTCGCAGAGGGCGGGCACGCCCGAGGTATGAATGTCCTGCCTGTCAGCCATCTAACCGCAATCGCCGTTGCGCCCGTGTAGCGGAATTGCTCGCGCCAATCTCGCGCCAGATTGTCTCATCCGGCGCCACATTGACCGAAATCAAGGTTGCGCGGAAGCCCGGCGTGCATCCGGGGAGTATTGCAAGGGAGCCTTTCGGATGCGCCACGAGAACAAGTCACGATTGAACGAAGCCGTGCCGCGCTACACGAGCTACCCGACGGCGCCGCATTTCCACGCCGGCATCACGGCCGACACCGTCCGCGAATGGATCCTCCGGATCGAGCGCGAGGAGCCGATCTCGCTCTATCTCCATGTCCCCTTCTGCGACCGCCTCTGCTGGTTCTGTGCCTGCCATACCAAGCAGACCCGGCAGTACGAACCGGTGGCGAGTTACGTGCGCTCGCTCTGCCGGGAGATCGAGACCGTGTCGGGCCTGATCGGCAACCGGGCACCGGTGCGGGCCATCCATTTCGGCGGCGGTTCGCCGACCATGCTGAAACCCGAGGACATCATGGCGCTGGGCGCAACGGTGCGCGGTTCGTTCCGGCTGGTGGACGAGCCCGAGATCAGCGTGGAGATTGATCCCAACGACATGACGGACGAGCGGCTGGACGCATTCGCCGCGATCGGCATGACGCGGGCCAGCCTCGGGGTGCAGGATTTCGACCCGAAGGTGCAGAAGGCGATCAATCGCGACCAGAGTTTCGAACTCACCGAGCGCGTGGTCGACGGCCTGCGCGCGGGCGGCATCGCCTCCATCAATCTCGACCTGCTCTACGGCCTGCCGCATCAGACCTGCGCGACGCTGGAGCAAACGGTGCGCATGGCGCTCAGCCTCGCGCCCGACCGGATCGCCCTCTTCGGCTATGCCCACGTCCCGTGGTTCAAGAAGCACCAGACCATGATCGCCGACGAATGGCTGCCGCTGCCTGAGGAACGCTATGCCCAATCCATGCTGGCGGCCCGCCTGATCGCCGAAGCCGGCTACGAGGCGATCGGCATCGACCATTTTGCCAGGCCGGAAGACAGTCTCGCGGCGGCGGCGCGGGAAGGGCGGCTCAGGCGGAATTTCCAGGGCTACACCGACGAGCGCTGCGACACCCTCATCGGCCTCGGCGCCTCCTCGATCAGCAGGTTCCGGCAGGGATACGCGCAGAACCAGCCGGCGACCTCGGTCTATCAGCGAACGGTGGACGAGGGCGGCCTGGCGACGGTCAGGGGCATCGAACTCAGCGCGGAAGATCATGCGCGCGCCTGGATCATCGAACGTCTGATGTGCGATTTCGCCTTCGACGGCGAGGAAGCGGCGGTCCGATTCGGACCCGTTGCGCGGCCGCTCATCGC
The DNA here is from genome assembly GCF_040839445.1 of Aquibium pacificum. Lineage (NCBI taxonomy): Bacteria > Pseudomonadati > Pseudomonadota > Alphaproteobacteria > Hyphomicrobiales > Phyllobacteriaceae > Aquibium > Aquibium pacificum. Next base: position 1,016,324 of record NZ_JBDPGJ010000001.1, read on the forward strand.
CGAAGCGGCGCTGCTCTCGACCACCGGACGGCATCCATGGCTCGTTCGGCGCGGCGACGTCTTCGTCGTGCCGGAAGAACACAGGCCTCTCGTGCGGACCGTGGCCGCCCGGTTCGACAGCTACCTGAAGCAGGGCGAGGCACGGCACTCCGCGGCGGTGTGAACATTTTCCGCCATTTTTGACCGCGCGCAAAGTAGACAGGCGATCGCCACGATAGGTTGCGCCCCATCGAGTTGCAGGAGATGCACATGGGAGTCAGCAGCGTGAACGAGGCCGTCGCGGAAGTGGGGACGGAGGAGGTCGGATCCTACGACATCTGGAGGGCGCAAAAGGATCTGGAGCGCCTCGCCTTCGGCTTCCGGTCGAGATCGGCCGAATTGCCGACCGAGTTGCAGCGCCTCAAGGATTTTCTCCAGCGGCTGTCCAAGACGGGCTGTTGAAGGCTCTTGTCCTGCCGTTGACGTCCGCGCCATCCACCGCGACCTTCGGCACAGGCTTGCTTCCCGCCCCACGGCGCGCGAGGATCGGCCAACTCGAACGACGGGGGAGGTCGCGATGTCGCTGCAGGGCAAGACGCTTTTCATTTCGGGAGGCTCGCGCGGAATAGGCCTCGCCATCGCTTTGCGTGCCGCGCGCGACGGGGCCAACGTGACGATCGCCGCCAAGACGGCGGAGCCGCACCCGAAGCTGCCCGGCACGATCCACTCGGCCGCCGCCGAGATCGAGGCGGCCGGCGGCAAGGCGCTGCCGGTCCTTTGCGACATCCGCAACGAGGAGATGGTCGCCGAGGCGGTGAACGCCACCGTCGAGGCGTTCGGCGGGATCGATATCTGCGTCAACAATGCCAGCGCGATCCAGCTGACGGGGACGCTCCAGACCGATATGAAGCGCTTCGACCTGATGCATCAGATCAACACGCGGGGTACCTTCCTCGTCTCCAAGACCTGCATTCCGCATCTGAAGAAGGCGCAGAACCCGCACATCGTCAATCTCGCGCCGCCGCTCGACATGCAGGCGAAATGGTTCAGGAATCACGTCGCCTACACGATGGCGAAGTTCGGCATGTCCATCTGCACGCTCGGCATGAGCGCGGAATTCGCCCGCGACGGGATCGCGGTGAACTCGCTGTGGCCGCTGACGGCTATCGATACAGCCGCCGTCCGCAATCTGCTCGGCGGCGAGGCGGTGGCCGGGATGAGCCGCTCGCCGCAGGTGATGGCGGATGCCTTCCATGCGGTCGTCACGCGCCCCTCGCGTGAGTGCACGGGCAACTTCTTCATTGACGAACTGGTCCTGCGGGAGGCCGGCGTGACCGACTTCTCCGTATACGCTCCGGGCGCGAAGGGTCCGCTGGCCGCCGATTTCTTCGTTCCCGACGAGGTGTTCGAAAAGACCGACACGAAGGTCGCCGGAACGTTTTCCTGAGGCTTCTCGCCGACGACGTCAGGCGAACATTAGGCTGCGCAGCAGATCGGGGATGATCTGCAGGGCTTTCAGCGCGGCCTTCAGCTCCGCCTGATCCGGGCGCGACAGCGCGCCTGTTTCGACGCGGTTGGAAACGGCGATGCCGGCCAAAAGGTCGCGGCTCTGCTGCGCGAGCATCGCCTTGAGGATGGTGCCATGCGCGGCGACCAGCCGGTCGAAGTCGCTTTCGCTGCCGATCCCCAGGCCGCCCAGGGCTTCGAGACGCTCCCGCGTCGATCGAACCCGCAGGTCGTGCCGGATCGCCAGGGCGCGGGAGAAGGCGACGAGCGGAAACAACCCGTGCTTCTTAAGGTCGACGCGCCCCTCTTCGGTGCGGAAGCCGCCGAGCAGCGTGAAAGGCCCGGCACCCATCGAGATGCGTTCGCCGAGCAGCTTGGCGAAGACCGGATTGCCGCTACCCATGGCATAGGCGTGATCGAACAGCGTATTCGCCAGGGCGAACTCGCCCCAGACCGGCCTGAGGTCGAAGAAGATGTCGACGTTGAGCAGGTCCTCGGGACGGGAGCGCTGAACCCAGTCCGAGATGCGACCGAGCCAGAGCGCTGACGAGCCGCGCCAGGCGGCGTTCCTCGCCATGACGCCGCCGGTGCAATAGGGAACGCCGGCGGCATTCAGGATCGCCGCGATCTTCTCGCCGAAGGATCCGAACCAGCGGTCCTCCAGTCCGTCGGGATCGCCTTCGGCAAAGACGATCGCATTGTCCTGGTCGGCCGCGAGCAGGCTTTCGCCGCGGCCCCCGGAGCCCAGCACCATCACACAATAGGGGCAGGGCGGACCACCCAGGCCTTCCGACGCCATCTCGGCCTCCGCCAGCTGCGCGGCACGGCGGGTGACGATGCGCAGTTCCTCGCTGACGATCTCGGCGATGTTGCGGGCTTCGATGTGTTCGCCGATCAGGGCTTCGGCGACCGCGGGCAGGGTCGACCATGCCGAGGCGAGTTCCTTCGCGTCGGCCGCCGCGTCGATCTCGTCGTCGAGGCTGATCGCGGCGCCGGCGCGCAACCTCAGCAGGTCGCGGGCCGAGATCACGCCGGCAAGCCTGTCGTGCTCGTCGCGGACCGCAAGGTGGCGGATCCTGAGCCGGTCCATCCGTCCGATCGCCCGGTAGACGAAAGCGGCGCCGCGGATGCTGGCGAGCGGACGCGTCGCGTACGTGCCAACCGGATCGGCGAAGGCAGCCTCTCCCCTCGCAGCGATGCGGCGCATCATGTCGCGCTCCGTCGCGATCCCGTAGGCACTCACCGGTTCGCCTGTGTCGCCCGTGTCCGAGACGAAGACCGAACTGATCCGCCGCTCGACCATGAGCGAGATCACGTCGCGTGTGGTCGCCGACGCAGGCACCACGACCGGCGGCGCGCTCATCACGTCCGCGACGCGGTGCCTGTAGGCGTAGGGGTCGATCGAACCGAAGGCCCTCGGTCCTGCGAGCGCGTCGGGCCGGGTCACCGGCTCGGCCCAGCCTGCGCGATGGTGCGTCTCCAGCTGGCCCGTGAGCGCCAGGCACGCGCGCTCCGCCTCGGCAAGCGTGCGGATGCCCCTTTTCTCGAGATGCGGCAGGAGCGCCACGAAGATGTCGGCCGCCGCCTTCGCGTCTCCCGGCGCCTGATGCCGCCCCTCGATGGCGATGCCGAGCCAGCTGGCGGTCATGTCGAGCGACTGGTCGGGTAGGTTCGGATTGGCGATCGACGCCAGCATGCGCACGCACAGCGTACGCGGCTTTTTCCAGGGGATGCCTGCGCTGCGCGCCTCACGCTCCAGGATGGCGAGGTCGAAGCCGATGGAGAAGCCGACGAGCACCCTGCCGCAGGCGAAGGCGCCGAAGCGCGCCCAGGCCTCCCGGAACTCCGGCGCGTTGCGCGTCATGGCATTGGTGATGCCGTGGATGGCCGTGGACGCTCCGGGGATGCCGATCTTCGGATCGACGAGGGTCTCGAAACTCTCCTGCGCCCGGACGCGTCCACCGGAAATGGCGACTGCCGCGATCTGGACCAGCGACGCCCTGGCCGTGTCGAGCCCGGTCGTCTCGGTATCGACCGCCAACGCGTCGAGCACGGCAAGCGGCGTTGCTCCGCTGGTAATCTTCATGCGGCACCTCCCCGAAGGGGTGATTACCACGTCCCGGCGCTTCCTTGTTGATCCTGATCATGGAGGAAGGCAACGCGTAGAAAATCGCCCGGCGGATTTCTCCGCCGGGCGATTTTACAGAGTCGTATCTGCGGGTCTACTGGGCGCTCGCGACCGGGGTCACCAGCGGCGTGATGCGCCGGATCGCGACGCGACGGTTCTCACGCGACGGACCGTCGGTTGCGATCTTCAGGTACCGTTCGCCGTAGCCCTGGGTGACGAGGTTCTCCGGCGGGATGTCGTAGTACTGCGTCAGAACGTTGGCGACGCCTTCGGCACGGGCATCCGACAGGGCGAGGTTCGAAACGTCCGACCCCACGGCGTCCGTGTGTCCCTCGATCAGGAACGTTTCTGCCGGGTTCTCCTCCAGCATCCGCTGGATGGCCGACGCGATACCCTCGAGTTCGTCGACTTCACTCGGATCGACCTGCGCCGACCCGGTCGGGAACGTGATCGTATCGAGATCGACCCGCCGTACCGTATCGCGCAGCCTCGCCGACCGCTTGACGTCGTCGACGGAATAGAGCTGACGCGCCCTTTCCACCGGCGGCTGGTCAAGGAACTGGTAGTACCGGTCCGGATCTTCGACCTGGCCCGCGTCCAGAATGTACTCGCGATAGGGAATACGCAGACGGAGCGGCGGCAGGTCCCGGCCCGGATCGCGCCATTCGCGCTGGCGGTCGTAATCGCGCTCGTCCACATAAGTGAGGATGACCTCGCGACCGTCCGGCATCACCCGGGAACGGCGGATCACATCGCCGAAGCGGTTGCGCACCGTCACGATCTGCACGCCGTTCGGCCGGACGATCGTCTCGCGAACGCGACCGCGCGGCAGTTCCTCGTAGTAGATGTCCTCCGCATTGCGTTCCAGGCGCCCACGGTCGGGACCGCGCACGAACGTCTCGCCGCCGAGCTGGTAGATTATGCGCTCGCCGATCTCGCGCAGCACGTCGGCACCTTCGGGGCGCTCGTCGCGTTCGCGCCGATACTCCTCGCGGTCGATGCGACGGCCCTCCGTGGCTGTGATCGATTCGATGTCGCGCGGGGAGATTTCCGGCGTCTGGGCGTCCTGGTCCGAGGTCGGGGGCGGAACGTCTTCTGTTTCAGGGACGTCGACTTCGGGCACCGGCTGATCGCCGTCCGCCACGCCGGGCTGCTTGGCGCTGTCCAGGATCGGCGCGGCGTTTTCCGGCATGACGTCGGACTGGTCGCCGGGAGGCGGCGACGGCTGGTCCGAGGGAGCCGGAGCGGCCTCGGGAGCAGGCGGGGTTCCCTTCGGGACCGGTTGCACGGGCGCATCTCCTGCCGGCGCGGGCTGCTGCTGCGGCGCGGGGGCGTCGGCGGCGGGCTGGTCGGCTCCGCCGTTGGGGGCTGGGGTGGCACCATCCCGGGGCGCCGCGTCCGCGGGTGGAGGTTCGACGGCCGGCGCGCCGGCGGCAGGCTTGTCGGTCTGCGCGGGCTGCTCCGCTTCAGGCGCCGGGTCCTGCGGCTGAGGCCGTGGCTCGGGCGCCTCCATGGCAGGTGCGTCCTGCGGGGCGGCATCCCCCTTTGGTGCCGGTTCAGGCGGGATTTCGGCCTGCGGTGCTTCCTTGGGAGCGGGTTCCGGAGCAGCCTGTGGCGCGGCCTCGGGTTCGGGATTGGCCTGTGGCGCGGCCTGGGGCTCGGGAGCCGGCTGCGGTTCGGCTGCCTGCTCGGGCTGGGGCTCGGGCGCGGGTTCGGCGGCGTTCGGTGCCGGAGCCGGCTCTTGCGCCGTTGGCTGTGGAGCCGGAGCGGGCTGATCGCCCGCCGGAGCCGGCTGGTCGCCTTCCTTCAGCGGGACCTCCTCCGCGGGAGGAGCGTCGTTCTGCGCCAGCAGGATGTTCTCCGGCGCGACGGTGCCGGCCTGGCGCTCGTCGGCAAAGACGGGCGCCGACGCCATCAGCACGCCAAGTGCTGTGCCGGCGACGATGCGTGCATGAAGTTTCATGAAAATGTTTCCTCTCGAGAGTAAGCCCTTCGCGGCACAAACCCTGCTGGATCAGGATGGTTCCTTTATGTCCGCATCTCGGCCGCCGCGATTTTCCCCGCGCGGGTGCTTGACCTTGGTGCTATGCGACGCGACATGCGCGCGATGGAAAGACCATTCTGGAAAGCCAAGGACCTCGACGAAATGTCGAAGGCCGAATGGGAATCGCTCTGCGACGGCTGCGGCAAGTGCTGCCTGGCCAAGCTGGAGGACGAGGACACCGGCGAGATCCACTGGACGAGCGTCGGTTGCCGGCTGTTCGACGCCCACCTGTGCCGTTGCGCGGACTATCCCAACCGGCTTTCGCGCGTTTCAGACTGCGTCAAGCTGACGCCCCAAAATGTCAGGACCATCTCCTGGCTGCCGTCGACCTGCGCCTACCGCCTCGTCGCCGAGGGCAGGGACCTGCCCAACTGGCACCCCCTGCTTTCCGGGCGACCCGAAAGCGTCCACGAGGCCGGCATCTCGATGCGCGGCCGCATCACGGCGCTGGAGCAGCATCTCGAGGAGCCCGAGGACTATTTCGACCATATGCTGGATGAGGAACCGTGAGGAGGCTGGCGGTCTCCGTCTCGCGCGCGGACCGGACGGTGCCGTCACGGTTCTCCCCCGTTTCTTCTGCCACCCACGGCCTACTCGTTTTGCCGGTTTACGGGATTTCCCCCTCCGTCAGCCGTCGGCGCTCCTCCGATCCCTTCCCGCCATCTTCATGAATGGCTACTGAACGGTCCGTTCGATCCCGGTTCACACGACGCGTGGCATTGCCGGGTTCCGCTGAAGCGGCAATCAGACAGTCGAGATCGGAGAAGCGAAATGATGTTGAAGATGAAGAAGATCGTGTCGATTGCGCTGGCCACGGCAATCGGCACCGGCGCGTTTGCGGCCAACGCCGGCTCCGCGATGGCGGCCGGCAGCGTCCCGGCACCCACCGTGGAGGTCCAGTTCGGACCCGGCGGCCACCTCGGCGACATGCGGCGGGACCATTCCCCGCGCCCGGAGATACGCGAGCATCGCTTCCGTCGCGACGAGCCACGCCGGGGCCACTATCCCCGCCATGGCTATCGCAAGGGGTTCACGCCGCGCGTCTGCACGAACGGCGAGGCGGTCGCCAAGGTCCGTTCGCTCGGCGTCAACCGTGCGCACGTCGTCTGGGCGAACCATCGCGCGGTCAAAGTGAACGGCCGCAAGTTCGGGCGTCACGTCAGCGTGACGGTGGGCCGCGCGCCGTTCTGCCCCGTCATCCGCTTCTGAGGCACAACCTGTCGACCGGGACGTCGCCGCTCTGCCGGCGGCGTTCGTCCGTTTGCGGCCTCACTTCCGGCCCTTGATCCCGAAGGTCATTTCGACCTCGACGCGGTAGGCGTTCTCTCCGGGCTCGAGGGGCACGGATTCGCGCATGTCGGCGGCCGCCTTGGCCATGAATGGCTGCGGCGGCTGCAGCGAGCCGGTCCGCTCGGCGATCCGGGCGACCGCCCCGAGCTGGACGCCGGCGGCCTCGGCGAGCGTACGGGCCTTCTCGACCGCATCGGCGACCGCCTTCTTGCGTGCTTCCGATAGAGCCCCGGAGGGATCCTCGTTGACGAAGCTGATGCCGCCGCCTTGGTTGACGCCGAGCGAGACCGACCGGTCGAGGATGGCGCCGGCCTTCGAAATGTCGCGCACGCGCACCGTCAGCGTGTTGGTCACCTGGTAGCCGACGAGTTGGGCCGTCTGGCCGCCCTGGTCGTCGCGCGGATATTCGTAGCGGGGATTGATCTGGATGCCGGCCGTCTGCAGGTCGCGGTCCTCGATGCCGGCCTCCTTTAGCGCCTGGGTCACGGCCGTCATCGCCTCGTTGTTGGCCTGCATGGCCGCCTGCGCGGTTTCGGCCTCGCGCATCACGCCGAATGTGAGGATGGCGGTGTCGGGGCGCATCGCATGCTCGCCTTCGCCGGTCACGATGATGTGCGGACGTCGCCACCCCGCCGCGTCCTGCGCCAGTGCCGGAAGCGAAACCGCGGCAAGTGCTGCAGCGAGGAAGAGCGACGAGGCGGTGCGAACCATGGCATTGTCTCCGTTGGAAAAATCTCCCCCGCCGATTATGCCGCGATTGTGCGTTGTTTTGGGCGCGGCGCTTGTGCGAGGCCGAAAAAGCCACTAATCCACGCCCCGTGGGGCCTGTAGCTCAATGGTTAGAGCCGGCGGCTCATAACCGCTTGGTTGGGGGTTCGAGTCCCTCCGGGCCCACCACCTAATACCCGTCCTGACGCGACAAACTGTGCCGCCGCATGCCACGAGTATACGTCAGGCAGTCGTCCGGGGAAGATGCGGTCACAACGCATAGGCGGCTGACAAGGAACCACAATTCCGATTCCCGTGCCATTTGTGGTGGTGCAGCGACACCACTTCCCCGACGGCGCTATCGATTGCGGAACTAGAAGCCGACCTTGTCGCCTCCCTTGAGGCTCAGCATCGCCCGCGCGTCGGCCGGCGTGGCGATTTCCATTCCCACTTCCTCGATGATCCGCCTGATCTTGGCGACCTGTTCGGCATTCGAGCGGGCGAGCTTGCCGCGGCCGATGTAGAGGGAGTCCTCGAGACCAACCCGGACGTTTCCGCCCAATAGTGCGGTCATCGTCAGGAAGCCCATCTGGGCCTTGCCGATGCCGAACGAGGACAAGCGGTAGTCCGATCCGAAGAGCCTGTCCGCCGTCTGCTTGAAGAACATCAGGTTGTCGAGTTCGGCGCCCATGCCGCCCGCGATGCCGAAGACGCCCTGGATGAAGAAGGGAGGCTCGACCAGACCGCGGTCGACGAACTGCTTCAGATTGTAGAGATGGCCGAGATCGTAGCATTCGAACTCGAAGCGGGTGCCGTAGGCCTGGCCGACCTCGACCATGATGCGCTCGATCATGTCGAAGCTGTTGGGATAGATCGTGCTCCAGGAATTCTCGACGTAGGACTTCTCCCAGTCGAACTTCCAGTCCGTGTACTTGCGCGCCAGCTGGGCGACGGAGAAGTTCATGGAGCCCATGTTGAGACTGGTGACCTCCGGCTTGGCGCGATGGGCCGGCGCGAGGCGCTCGTCGAGCGTCATGCCGAGCCCGCCGCCCGTCGTCAGGTTCAGCACTGCGTCCGTCGACTGCTTGATGCGCGGAAGGAACTGCATGAACAGGTCCGGATCCTGCCGCGGCCGTCCGGTCTCGGGATCGCGCGCGTGCAGGTGGATGATCGCGGCGCCGGCTTCCGCCGCCTCGATCGCGGAGGCCGCGATCTCCTGCGGCGTGATCGGCAGGTGCGGCGACATAGTCGGCGTGTGGATGCCTCCGGTGATGGCACAGGTGATGATGACTTTGTCCGTCATGGGATCAGTTCCCTCCCGCTGGTGACTCGAGTTCGTTCTTCAGAGACATCAGGCGCATCAGCGCCCGGTCGCGCCAGCGCATCCTTTCGCCCACGGCCGCGCGGGGAGTTTCCCGCCGCCGGCTGTCTTCGATCGTCTGCAAGGCGTGGTCCTGCCACGCTTCCCCGACATGCAGGTCGCGCCCCATCGCCTGGTAGAGATGGCCGTAGCGGGCGGCGTAGTCGAGGAAGCCGTCGGGCGCGTTCAGGTCCATGGTCTCGAAGGGGCCCATGAGGGCCCAGCGCAACCCGAGACTGTGTTTCATCACCGCGTCGAGATCCGCGGGGTCGATAACGCCGCGGGCGACGAGCCCGACGGCTTCGTTCACCACCGCGGTCTGCAGGCGGTTCATGACGAAGCCTTCGATCTCCTTGCGCACCACGACCGGCACCTGGCCGATCGATGCGAGCACGCCGCATACCTCCACTACGAAGGCATCGGCGTGCCAGGGCGAGGGCGCGACTTCCACGACCGGCATGAGGTGGGGCGGATTTGCCGGATGGGCTACGATGCAGCGGTCGCGGCCCGGGATTTCGGAAAGGAACCGGCTTCCGACGATCGAACTGGAGGAGCTTCCGATGGGCACCCCGTCGGGCGCATGCCGGTCGAGAAGTCCGAACACGCCGCGTTTGATGTCCGCGTCTTCGGGAACGCTTTCCTGCACGTAGTCCGTGTCCTGCAGGGCTTCGGCGAGCCTGTCTGCGGCGCGGACGCGCGAAGCCGCCGCGTCCGGATTGGCGACGAGACCCACTGCGGCCATGTCGCCCAGCGCCGTTTTCACCGAAGACAGCGCCGAGACCGCCGCGCCGGGTTCGCGATCCCAGAGGCTGACGTCCCAGCCGGCCCGGGCAAAGGCTATTGCCCATCCGCGACCGATCAGTCCCGTCCCGATGATCCCTGCACGCATGATCCCGAGTCCCTTCTGATATCGCAGTTAAGCGCCACACGCGTCTGACGTCAATCTGATATCGCAGTAATACTGCACGCTTTTCAGGCCTGTGTTTGCCGTGGCGGAAGGTTTGGCAGTCTCAGTTCACGATTTCCGGTGATGCCCTTCGGCCGCAGCATGAGGACGATGAGCATGATGATCGCTAGGCCGACCTCGCGCAGGCCGGGCATCGCCGGGACCGTCAGCCCGACGACCGTGAACCCGCCGGCCACGGTGCGGAGCATCTCGCCCAGGAACGCGATCACGATGGCGCCGATCACGGCACCCGAAAGGCTGTGCTGGCCACCGATGACGAGCATCGCAAGGGTGAGGAAGGTCAGTTCCAGGTAGAACTGGCTGACGGAGAGTATGCCGATCGCGTGGCCTTGCAGGACGCCGCTGGCTCCCACGACCGCCGCCGACAGGACGAAGGCGGCGAGCCGCAACCGGCGGACCGCGATGCCCGACGCGAGCGCGGCCGCCTCGTCCTCGCGCGAGGCCCGCAGCATCAGGCCGGCCCGCGAACCGGCGAACACGCTCGCCACCAGCAGCGAGGCGAGCACGACGGCCGTGGCGATGGGCAGGTTCACCGCGAGCGGCAGGCCGATCAGCGAGGCCGTGCCCTTGGTCAGACCGGTCGCATGCGACATGGTCGTGTTGACGATGGCAAGGAACGCCAGCGTCGCGATGCTGGCGCCGATGCCGGCCAGCCGCACGACGGCGACGCCGAAGACGGCGGCCACGATCGCGGCGAGCAGCATCCCCGTGGCCATGCCGCCCCAGAGCCCCAGGTCGGTCGACAGCACGAAGGCCGGAAGGTCGGGCAGGAACACCTTCTTGGTGATCACGGGGATGGTGAACCACGCCGCCGCATAGGCCGCGATCCCGGCGAAAGCCGCATGCCCGAACGAAAGGATGCCGGTGTTCGACACGAAGATGGAGAGCCCGATCACGAAGGCCAGCTTGACCATCATGTCGATCGCGAAGCGCGCCGTCGCGGCCGAACCCAGATAGCCGGGCAGCGTCGCCAGCAGGATCATGCCCGCGAGGAGGAGATATGTCTGCACCCGGCCGGACATCAGACGCGCTCTCGCGCGGAGGCGGGACGGAAGAGCCCCTGCGGCCGCAGCACGAGGACCATGATGACCGCCAGGTAGACGAAGGCCTCGCGGAAGGGCCGCAGGTCGGTGGGGAGCAGCACCTGCAGGAACACCGTCACCATGCCGACGGCCAGGCCGCCGAGGACTGCGCCCGGGAGGCTGCCCATGCCGCCGACCACGGTCGCCACGAAGCCGATCAGCGCCAGGTGCAGCCCGAGGCGGGGCTCCACCACCCCCGTCTGGGCGACGTAGAGTACCGCCGCCGAGGAGGCCAGGATGCCGCTGAGGCCGAACGCCACCGCGATGACCCGGTTGGCCCGGATGCCGAGCAGCCGCGCCATCTGGAAGTCCACCGCGGCCGCCCGCATCTCCACGCCGATCCGCGTCTTCCTCAGGAAGGCGCCCGTGGCCAGGAGCAGGAAGATCGTCACCCCGATCGTGACGATCTGGATCATGGGCACGCGGATGTCGCCGATCATGAGCGGCTGCGAAAGCGAAGGCAGGATGTTCAATCCCATCGGGCGGGCTCCGAAGATCAGGACCAGGGTGTTCTGCAGGAGGTAGCTTAGCGCGAAGCTGGTGATCAGGAGGGTCGAGGGATTGGCCCCGCGCACGGGACGGAAGGCCAGCCGCTCGGACAGCAGCGCCAGCAGCAGCGCGCCGCCCGCGGCGAAGAACAGCGCGACGGGAAAGCCCAGCCCGATCGCCAGCACGAGGATATAGACGGTCACGGTGATGAACTCGGCATGGGCGAAGTTGATCAGCCGCATGATACCGAAGATCAACCCGATCCCCAGCGCCGTGAGCGCGTAGATCGAGCCGATGCTCATGGCGTCGATCAGGGCCTGGACGATCCAGCTCATCAGGCATGCCCCTCGCCGGAGAGGTAGGCGTTCTCCAGTCGCGCGTCGCCGAGCAGTTCAGAGGCTGGACCCTCCAGCCGCACCGCTCCGCCGGAGAGCACGATCACGCGATCGGCGACGGAGCCGATCCGCATCGGGTTCTGCTCGACCAGGAGGATGCTGAGCCCGCCGGCGCGCAACTCCCGCAGCACGTCGTAGACGCGGTCGACCAGAAGCGGGGCGAGACCGAGCGACGGCTCGTCGAGGATCAGGAGGCGCGGGCGCGACAAAAGTGCGCGCGCGATGGCGAGCTGCTGCTGCTCGCCACCGGAAAGCCGGGTCGCCATGCCGTTGCGGCGCTCGGCGAGGATGGGGAACATTGCGTGGATTTCCGTCAAAGCCCTGTTTCGCGCCGCCCGGTCGCCGAGCCGCCGCGACATCCCCAGGAGCAGGTTCTCGTGCACGGTCAGTCCGTCGAAGATGCGCCGTCCCTCCGGCACCAGCGCGATGCCCATCAGGGCGACGTCCTCGGTGCGAAGACCGCCGATCGGCTGCCCGTCGAGCCGCAGGGTGCCCGAGGCAGCGGGCAGGGCGCCGGCGATGGCGAGCGTGAGCGTGGTCTTGCCGGCGCCGTTCGGCCCCACGACCGCAAGCGTCTCCCCTTCGTCGAGTGAAAGCGACACGTCCCGCAGTGCCGGGACCGGACCGTAGCTCACCCAGATGCGGTCCAGTTCAAGCAGTGCCATGCGGCACCCCGCCGAGATAGGCCGCCCGCACCCTTGGGTCGGCGCGCACGGCCGCGGGAGCTCCGGTGGCTATGACGCGGCCGACGTCCAGGACGACCAGCCGCGGACAGACGGACATGACGAGATCCATGTTGTGCTCGACCAGCAGCAGCCCGATCCCCCTGCGTTCGACGAGTTCCTTCATCGCGGCGCCCAGCTGTTCGGCCTCCTGCGGCGACATTCCCGCCGCTGGCTCGTCCAGCAGCAGGAAGCCCGGCTCCAGGGCAAGCGCGCGGGCGATCGCCAGTTTCCTCTGGTCGGAATAGCTCAGCGTCGAGGCCTTCCTTTCGAAGTCGCCCGACAGCCCGACCGCCGCGAGGAGCTCCTCGACGGTATCCGCCCGACTCCCCAGGACGGCCGCGACCGCCGCCACGTTCTCGGCGATGGTAAGTTCCCCGAAAAGCCGAACGCCCTGGAACGTCCTCACCACGCCCGCCCGTGCGACGAGGTGAGGGGACAGTCTCAGAAGTTCCCGGTCGCCCAGCCAGACGCCGCCGGTTGTCGGGCGCTGGAAGCCCGAAATGACGTTGATGAGCGTGCTCTTGCCTGCGCCGTTCGCGCCGATCAGGCCGACGATTTCGCCGGGCCTGATCTCGAGCGAGACGTCCTGGAGGGCAACGACGCCCCCGAACCGGACCCCGATGTCTTCGGCACGAAGCGTTGTCACCGTCGGCGTCCGGTTCCTGTCGTTTGCGCCCCTTGCCCTCAGAAGGTGATCTCGGGCGTCTTCTCGGCGTCGAACACGCCGATCGCCGAGGCCTTCCCGCCGTCGATCTTGATGATCGTCATCGGCCGGTTGTTGTTGATGTGCAGGTCGCTCGTGAACGACGTCTTCCCGACCAGCAGGTCCTCGCCGGAGAAGGCGTCCAGTTTTGCGCGCACGGCGTCCGCTTCGAACGAGCCGGCTGCCTCGACCGCCCGCGCCCAGGCTTCGATCACCCCGTAGCCGGTGAGCGCGTGGCCCGTCACCGGTGCCTCCCCGTAGGATGTCGTGAACTTCGCGACGAAATCGTTGATGCGGGGATTGGGGTCGTCGCCGTGGATGCTGCCGTATGTGAGGTTGTAGAATTCGCTCAGGTCCGGAACAGCCTCCAGCCAATAGGTGCCGTCCATGGATTCCCCGGTGATCATCGGCAGGCCGATACCCGCCGCCCGGATCTGGCGAACGTAGGAGCCGCCGTTGATCGCGCCGCAGAACATGATCACGTCGGATTTCGCCTCGGCATCCTTCATGCGGCTGACCTGGGCGGCGATGACGGTGTCGTTGCCGGCATTGTACTCGTCATACCCGGAGACGCCTTCGCCGCCGGCGAGTTCGCGCCAGCGCTTCTCGAAGTTCGAGCACAGCGACTTGTTGTACTCCACCTGAAGGTCGTTGAGGATGTAGACGTTCCGCTTGCCCAGCGTGTTCCAGGCGAACTCCGCCAGGATGGCGCCCTGGTGGTTCGTGGCCGTCGCCATCGTATACGCGTTCGGACCGATGCCCTGCACGCCGAACTTGGCGTCGGCGGCGCAGGACGAGAAAGCGATCTTGTTCTGCGACTGGGCGACAAGCGCGGCGGGCGCGCCGAAATCGAAGTCGCAGGTGACCATGACGAGCTCGGCGTTCTTGGACAGGACGTCCGTGGCCGCCGTGGCGCCCTGTGCCGGATCGGACGCGGTGTCGGCCGAGACCTCGACGATCTTGCGCCCGAGCAGCCCGCCCTTCGCGTTGATGTCCTCGATCGCGAGCTTGGCGGCCTTGTAGGGACCGTCGTCGTAAGGGGCGACGAAGCCCGACAGCGCGATGGCGAAGCCGACAGTCACGTCCTCCTGCGCGGCGGCAGCAAGCGGCATCGCCGCGATCAGTGTAGTCAGTAAGAAGCGAGTTCCCGTTTTCATCTGATGGTTCTCCTTCACCAGTTTCCAGTCGTGCTCATGCGGCCGCGCGAAGCCGCGCGGTTTCTTCAGGTTCGATCGAACCGTCCTCTCCCAACGCTACGCCGTAGACGGCGCGCGCACGTTCGGCCGTGATGCGGCCCAGCCGGACATCACGGGCGACCTTCTCCGCCGGGCGGGACTTCGGGTCCCCGTAGCCTCCGCCGCCGGCCGAGATGGACAGGACAAGCTGGCGGTCAGCCACGTCGACCTGCGCGCAGGACGGCAAGGGTTCGCGGCTGCCGTTCTCCTCGATCAGATACTGGTTGGCCGGGCCGCCTTTCCCGCCGCCACGCGTGCCCAGGGCGGCGTTGACGACGCCGTCGCTGACGTAGCCGACGGAGATCGCGCAGCCGACGGGCCCGAACTCGACCGCGATCGAGGGCGCTCCGACATGTTCGCCGGCTCCCTCCGTGTCCGGCAGAAGCCTGCGGGAGGCGACGTAGAGCGGCTGGCGCAACTCGTCGAGCTCGACCGAATCGAGGTTGCACATGCCGGCGTTGCCGACGTGGCCGATGGTCAGCCAGGCATCGGCGCTGGGGCTGCCCGCGCCGCCGGTCATGCCCAGGAACACCTGGTTGATGAAGGGCTTCCCGTCGCGGGGGTGGATACCGGAGATCACCGCCACCGAGGGCGGGATGACGGCGCCGCATTCCGCCATTCCCTTGCCTTCCGCGATCTCCGCGATGGCGCACTGGACCGGGTTCGCGACGCGGTCCGCCACGTTGGTGGTGGCCACCGAGCAGGAGGTCGGATGGCGGGGCACCCCGACCACGCAGTTGTCCCGAAGGCGCAGGTCGATGCGGCGGAAGCTCCCGGCGTTCTTCGGCACGGTATGATCGATGGAATTGAAGATGCCGACCATGGCGGCCGTGCGCGTGCAGGCTTCCGACAGGTTGAGGCCGCAGGGGAGGCAATCCATGTTCTCGGTCAGGTCGACCGAAATGCGCGCGGCTTCGGCGTCGATGCCGACATGCACCGTGACCGGGATGCCGTCCTCCGGCGTGCCGGGGAACGGATCGTGCCGGCTGACGCGGGTCGCGCGGCCGCTCGGCAGTGCACGCACCGCCTCAATCATGCGCTTTTCGGAATAGTCGAGCCATTCGCGGCTGAAGGCTTCGAGCGCGTCCCAGCCGACTTCGGCCGCCATCGCCCTGATTTCCTGCTCGCCGATGCGCGCGGCCCCGAGTGCCGCCAGGAAATCGCCCCACCACTGGTCCGGGACGCGAATGCGCATGCGGCACATGCGGACGAAATCCTGGTTGGTGCGGTAGTTCTCCTGCACCCGCACCGACGGGAAGATCAGCGCGCCTTCCTCGTAAACGTCGCGCGCTGCGCCGTGATAGGTGGTGGGGATCGAGTTGCCGATGTCGGCCTGGTGGGCCTTCGCCAGCACCGTGAACCGGTGGCGCCCCTCGTCGTCGACGATCGGCACCAGGATCGTGTGATCGGCCGCGTGGCTGCAGCCGTGGTAGGGCGAATTGTTGATGAAGGCGTCCCCGGCTTTGAGGTCGGGGCAGTATTCCTTCATGATCCTGGCCATGATGTCCGGTCCGGACAGCACGTGGATGGGCAGGCCCTCGTTGGCGACCAGGAGTTCCGCGTCGGCGGTCACGATGCAGCAGGAGAAGTCGCGTGCGATGTTGAGCACGCCGGAACGCCCGGTCCTGAGCAGCGTGTTCGCCATCTTGCGGGCGACGCCTTCGAAGCGGTTGTTCAACAGTGCAAGTGTCACGAGATCCATGGTCGCCTCCTCACTGCTGGCCGACGTCGATGACGAGACTTCCTGACGGCCGCCTTTCGGCGCTCGCGCCCGGGTCGACGATGACGGTCGTGTAGTCGTTCTCCACGATGGCCGGACCATCGATCCTTTCGCCCGCCTTCAATGCCTCGAAGCGGTAAACGGCGGTTTCCGCCCACCCGATGCCCGCGAACCAGGCGTTGCGGACCCATTTTTCCTTGATGCCGGCCGGCGAGGCGAGACGCAGGTCCTTCCTTTCGGACAACCGGCATGTGACCGATGCCGTCCAGCCGACAACCTCGATGAAGGAGCCTTCGTCGCGGAACGAGAACAGCATCTCGTGCGTGCGGTGGAAATCCTCGACGAACTCCGACAGCGCGCCGGCGTTGGCGATCTTGCCGTCGCGCAGCGGCACCTCGATCTCCCAGACCTCGGTCGCGTAGCGCGCGTCGGCCTTGAAGGTGATCGTGGTCTCGAGCGCGCCGGCCCCCGGCCCGGCGGCGAAGTCCTGTGCCTTCCGCGCCAGCGCGGCCAGCGTCGCGTTGACCGCGTCGTGGTCGAAACTGTCGGTATGGGCGACCTGCGCGGCATGGTACTCCGCCTTCAGTTCCGACATCAGCGCGCCTGCCGCCGAAAGGGCAGGACCGGTCTCGGGAATGATCAGCGTCCGGCAGCCGAGGCGTCGCGCGATCCGCACCGAGTTGAGACCAGCCGCACCGCCGCCGCCGATGAGCACCGCGTTGCGCGGGTCGATCCCCTGCTTGACGGTGATGTCCAGGATGGCCTGCACCATGTTCTCGGTCGCGATGGTCAGGATCGCGTCCGCGGCCTCGGCGACCGGGAGCTTGCCTGGCCCGGCGACGTCACGCTCGACCGCCTCGCGGGCCGCGTCCGGGTCGAGCGTCATCGCGCCGCCGAGGAAGTATGCCGGATCGATGTGGCCGAGAACGACGGCCGCGTCGGTCACCGTGGCATGCGTGCCCCCGCGGCCGTAGGCGGCGGGACCCGGGACGGCGCCGGCGCTCGCCGGGCCGACCCGCAGCAGGCCGCCGCTGTCGATCGAGGCGATAGATCCGCCGCCGGCACCCACGCTCTTGACGTCCACCCACGGGAATCCGAGCATGATGCCGCGATATTGCGGTCCGATCCATGTTTCGCGCGTGGTCGGGATGTTGCCTTTGCGCACGATCGACACATCGTAGGTTGTGCCGCCGGTATCCGCGATGATCGCGTCCTCGGCCGAACTGTCGATGGCGGCGTAATGACGGCCGGCGATCGGCGCCATGGATGGGCCGGAGTTCACGATATGGATCGGTGCCTGCGCGGCATCCGCGGCGTCGATGACGCCCGCTTGGGAGGTGACGATCAGCACCCGGCCGCCGAAGCCCGCCTCGCGCAACCGCCTTTCCAGGTCGCTCATGTAGCGGGCGATCATCGGCTTCAGCGACGCGTCGACCGCCGCGGAGGACGCGCGGCGGAACTCCCGGACGGCCGGGTTGAGCTTGTGCGACAGCGTGAACGGGACGCCCGGAAGGTGCTCGGCGAGGAGTTCGCCGATCCGCAGTTCGTGTGCGGGGTTGACTATGGACCACAGGAGGCACACCGCGACCGCCTCGACCGCATTTTCCTTCAGTCGTTCGATCTGTTCCAGCACGGCCTTTTCGTCCAGCGCCAGGCGGACCGACCCGTCGGCCATCACCCGCTCGGGAACCTCGAAGGTCAGGCTTCGCGGGATGTACGGTTCCGGGAACTCGTGCGTGAAATTGAACGTCTCGGCACGGCCGCCCTCGCGAAGCACCAGGATGTCGCCATGTCCCGATGTGGTGAGCAGCGCGGTTCGGGCGGTCCTGCCGGTGATGATCGCGTTGATGGCATGGGTCGTGCCGTGCAGCAGCGTGTTGCCGCCGGCGAGAAAATCCGGGAGAGACCGGCCGGCCGCCTCCGCTGCCACCGTCAGCGCGTCGAGCATGCCGGCAACCGGATCGTGCGGGGTCGTCGCGGCCTTGTAGAGACGGCAGAGACCGCTGTCGTCCTCGACGACCAGATCCGTGAACGTGCCTCCCGTATCAACCGCAAATCGCATGTCGCCCCCGTAGCCCGATGCCTCGTCAGTCTTTTCCCAGAAGTGCCGCCCAGCGTGGCGCGCGCCGCGTCACCGCGGCGACCAGCGCGTCGCATTCCGCGTCCCCGATCGGCAGGCTGAGCGCCATTAGCCCGCGCCGG
Organism: Aquibium pacificum; assembly: GCF_040839445.1. Taxonomy (NCBI): domain Bacteria; kingdom Pseudomonadati; phylum Pseudomonadota; class Alphaproteobacteria; order Hyphomicrobiales; family Phyllobacteriaceae; genus Aquibium; species Aquibium pacificum. Next base: position 1,034,857 of record NZ_JBDPGJ010000001.1, read on the forward strand.
GCGGTGTAGAAGCCGTCTTCCAGCAGGTCGAAAAAGACGAGGTCACGCATCCGCTGGTCGGCTCCGGCGAGGTCGCCCGGTCGTTTCGGCTCGGTCCCCAGCGGGTGGATGTTCATCAGCGAGCCGATCCCCGAGACCACCAGGTCGGCGCCGGCTTCGGACAGAACCGCGTTGATCCGCCGCCGCAGCGCCTCGCCCCGGGCGTTGAGTTCAAGAATGGCGGAGGGCGTCAGCCGCTTGGTCAGTCCGGCAAGGCCCGCGGCCATGGTGAGAACGTTGTTGTTGAAGGTGCCGGCATGCGGAAGCGAGCCGGATCGCGAAGGATCGAAGTGGGACATGATCTCGGCGCGGCCCCCGAAGGCGCCGAAGGACATGCCGCCGCCGATGTACTTGCCGAGCGTGGTGAGGTCAGGCCGTATCCCCAGTTCGGACTGCAGCCCGCCCGGGCCGAGCCGGGACGTCATCACCTCGTCGAAGACGAGCAGGGCGCCGACCGCCTCGGTCTCCTCGCGCAGCATCCGGAGGAAGGCGGGGTCGCCCGGAATGCAGCCGCCGCTGCCCATCATCGGTTCGACGATCACGCAGGCGAGGTCGGGACCGGCGTCCCGGATCGCCTGACGCGTCGCCTCGACATCGTTGAAACGGGAGAAAACATAGTCGTGCGGCACGTTGACCGGGACCTCGGAGGCGGGAAACGTCAGGGTACCGCCGTGATACGCGCCCTCGAACACCATCACCTTGCCGCGCCCGGTCGCGTGCTTGGCGAGAGCCAGAGCCAGCACGTTCGCCTCGGTGCCCGAATTCGTGAAGCGCAGCAGTTCCATCGACGGGAAGCGGTCCTTTATCGCCTCGGCGAACGCCGCTTCCTGTGGCCCGTGGCTTCCGAGGTTCACGCCGTTGGCGACCGCCTGGCCGATGGCCTCCGCGATCACGGGATCGGAATGTCCGAAGAGACCCGCCGTGAACTCGCCGAGGAAATCGACATAGGTGTGGCCATCCGCGTCCTTGAGGCGGCAGCCGGTGCCCGAGATCATCGTGAGCGGGAAGGGGGTGTAGTAGAGCACGGTGCGCGTATTGCCGCCCGGCATCAGCTGCCGCGCCCTTTCGTGGCGCGCATGGCTCTCGGGATTGGCCGCGCGATAAGCCTCGACCGCATCCGCGAGCGCCGCCGACAATGCGTTGTGACCCTGCATCGTCATCGCGCCGACCTCGGACCTGCGACCGGCCAACGGGCGTGACCCATCTTCATTCTTCCCACTCGACGTTCCCGTCGACGCCGATCATCTGTCCCGAGATACGGGCGCCCGCCGGCGAGGCAAGAAACGCGATCATAGCGGCGATGTCTTCCGGTTCCACCATGGTGCGCAGCGAGACATATCGCAGAAGCTGCCGCTCGTACTCGTTCCGGTCGACCCCGAGCGCGGACGCCTTCGCATCGATCACGCGATTGATGCGGTCGCCGCGAATGGCTCCGGGGAGGATGGCGTTGACCCTGATGCCGTACGGACCCAGTTCACGGGCGAGGTTCTTCGTGAGGCTGAGCACCGCGCCCTTGGTCACCACGTAGGGCAGTCTCATGGGAAGGCCGACCTTGGCACTCCCGGAGGAGATGTTGAGGATGAGGCCGCTCCGCTGCGCCTTCATGCCCGGTATCACGGCACGGGCGAACAGGAAGTGGCTCGTCAGGTTGATGCGGATGGACTCATTCCAGTCCTGGAGCGTGATGTCCTCGGCATTCGCGGTCGGGCCGGCGATACCGACATTGTTGACGAGCAGGTCGACCCGGCTGCCGGCCCGGCGAACGATGTCCTCTACGGCGCCCTCGTCGCCTGCGTCGGCGTGAATGGTCTGGATTGTGGCATTGCGCGACACAAGATCGTCCAGCCCCTGCGGGTTGACGTCGCAGGCGAAGACTTGCGCACCGGCCTTGGCCAGCGTCGCCGCGATGACGGAGCCGGCACCGCCGCCGGCTGCCGTCACGATTGCGACCTGACCTTGGAGGAGCAATTCAGCCACTGGCTCGGCGCTTTCCAGTTCCATGTCAAACTGATATAGCAAAAACAGCAGAAAAGACGCTCGATGTCAATTTGCCATTGCACAACGATATCCGACGATCGGCCGCTGCGGCATGTCCCCGATCCCGTCTGAGCCCCGGCTCGGCATTCACTCGCAAGTTAACAACAATGCTTAGCACGAGTACATAGCCGTGCTATGGCGTATCAGCGGAGGCGCGATGTCGGAAGTCAAAAGGCGGCCCGGACCCGGTCGGCAGAAGTCGCAGGCACCCGACCTGGACGCGATCGACGTTATGCTTCCCGAAACGGTCGAGAGGCAGGTCTATCGCAGCATTCGCCAGGCCATGATGAGCGGCCGTGTTGCGCCCGGCACATCACTTACCAGCCGCTCGCTCGCCCATGTGCTCAAGGTCAGCGCGCAGCCGGTGCGCGACGCATTGAAGCGTCTGGAAGCGGACGGCGCGTTGGAGGGGCGTCCGCAGAGCGGTTTTTTCCTGCGGCACGTCTCGCAACAGGAGTACCGCGAGATCATCGAGATCCGCCAGCGCCTCGAGGGCCTGGCCGCCCGCGTCGCGATTGGCAACGTGGACGCCGCCACGATCGGCAAGCTCGAGCGGATCAACGAACGGATGGCCCGCCTCGAAGCCGCCAAGGAAGTTCTTGCCGAGAACTACCGTTTTCATTTTACCATTTATCGCATGTCGTACAGGCCGACGCTCCTGGCCCTGATCGAGAACCTCTGGGTCCGCATTGGCCCCGCCCTCCATCATCATCCCTATAAGATCAGCAGCACGGTTACGATGGCGCGGCACAACGATATCATCCAGGCCCTGAAGGACAGGGACGCCGATGCGATCGAGGCAGCGATCGCGATCGATCTTGGCGAGGCCGCCGATCTCGTGGTTCCGCGCTTGCCGCAATCCGTCGACGCCTGACGGGCAGCGTCTCGACGAGTTCGGCCGGATCGGTCCGAGCGAGGGATTTCGCCGTCCGCAGAGGACACGGCTGTCAATAGCCCATCACGGGGCGGGGGAGTCGCCGCCGGGACCCTGAAATCTGATAGGGAGGCAGCGTCACCTGATTCTCGGACGAAAGGCCCGACTTGCTCGCCGATCCCAGCCACATCTTGAAAACCGTCTACGGATACGACGCCTTCCGGGGCCTCCAGGAGGACATCGTCGATCATGTGATCGGCGGAAACAATGCCTTCGTGCTGATGCCGACCGGCGGGGGCAAGTCGCTGTGCTACCAGATACCGGCCATCGCGCGGCCGGGCATGGGCCTCGTGGTGTCGCCGCTCATCGCCCTGATGGCCGATCAGGTGGCCGCGCTGAGACAGGCCGGGGTGAGAGCCGCCGCGCTCAACTCCGATCTCGCGGGCGAGGAGAGGGAGAGCCTCTGGCGGGCCATTCACGAGGGCGCTCTGGACCTGCTCTATGTCGCGCCGGAAACCCTGCTCAGGCCGGAAGTTCTGGACAGGCTTTCCCGTGTGAGACTGTCGCTGATCGCCATCGACGAAGCGCACTGCCTGTCGCAGTGGGGGCACGATTTCCGTCCCTCGTACCGCCAGCTGGATATTCTCGTCACCCGGTTTCCGGACACCCCGCGCATGGCCCTGACGGCGACGGCGGATGCTCCCACCCGCGCGGAGATCCTGGCGCATCTCCGGATCGATCCCGACGCTGCTTTCATCGCCGGTTTCGACCGCCCCAACATCCGCTATGCCATCGCCGAGAAGGACAATCCGCGCGCTCAGCTGAAGCGCTTCCTGGCAAACCATGACGGGGAAAGCGGCATTGTCTACTGCCTGTCCAAGCGCAAGACTGAGGAGACCGCGCAATGGCTGCGCTCGGAAGGCCATGACGCGCTGCCCTACCATGGCGGCATGGACAAGGCGGCGCGCGAGGAGAATCAGGCCCGTTTCCAGCACGGCGAGGCGGTGATCATGGTCGCCACCATCGCCTTCGGCATGGGCATCGACAAGCCAGACGTGCGCTTCGTCGCCCATTTCGACCTGCCGAGCAGCATCGAGGCCTATTATCAGGAAACCGGCCGGGCGGGCCGCGACGGCCTGCCCGCCGAGACTCTGATGCTCTACGGCGCCGAGGACGTGGCGCTGCGCAGCCGCTTCATCGAGGAATCGGGCGCCCCGGAGCAGCGCAAGATGACGGAGCGCCAGAAGCTCGACGCGCTGCTGGGCCTTGCGGAGGCGGCGTCATGCCGCCGGCAGGTGCTGCTTTCCTATTTCGGCGACACGTGCGAACCCTGCGGCAACTGCGACACCTGCGCGAAGCCGCCAAAACTGTTCGACGGGACGATCGCGGCTCAGAAGGCCCTTTCCTGCATCTACCGGACCGGCGAGCGTTTCGGACAGGCCTATGTCGCCGACGTCCTGGTCGGTGCCGGCAACCAGCGCGTCTTGGACAACGGCCACGACAGGCTCTCCACCTTCGGCATCGGTACCGAACATGACGTCCGCGCCTGGCGCGCGATCCTGCGCCAGCTCGTCGCCCAGCGCCTGATCGCGGTCGATCTGGCCGGCCATGGCGGGTTGTCGATCTCGGAGGCCGGTCGCCAGTTCCTGCGCGAGAAGCCCACGCTCATGTTGCGGGTCCCGGCCGCGCCGCGCGCCGAACGCACCCCCGCCTCGCGCAAGGCCGCCTCCACCGTGCTGCCCGAGCGCGACCGGGCGCTGTTTCAAGCCCTGCGGGAAAAGCGGATGGAGATCGCCCGCACGCAGAACGTGCCGCCCTACGTCATCTTCCACGACCGGACGCTGGTCGAGCTTGCCGCGGCGCGACCGGCCTCGCGGGCGCAGATGGCGGCCGTGGCGGGCGTCGGCGAGGCCAAGCTTGAGCGCTACGGCCCCGCCTTTCTTTCCGTCATCGCCGGCCACGCGCACTGATCCCGGGAGCTCGCGGTGATGCGGTCGAATTCACCAGGACCTTCGTGCGCCTCCCGCTCTTGCGCGGCATCCGGCGCGACCTCCGGCCCATGCCGTGCACGACGGCAGTTTGCTCCGGGGCAAACTAAGGGTAGAAACCACGAGAGCCTCGTCTTTCGGGAAACCGCCGCATGCCCCTCGACAGGTCCTTGATCTCCGGACTTCCCGCCTTCGCCGGCCTCGGCGGAGCCGATCTCGACGCGGTCCTGTCGATGGCGCGTTCGTCGCGCTTTGCGAAGGACGCGGAGGTCTTCTCCCAGGACGAGGAAGCGCACCAGTTCTTCCTGCTTCTCTCCGGCCACGTGAGGGTCGTCCGGACGACGCCCGCCGGCGACCAGGTCATCGCGCGCTACATCAACGAGGGCGAACTCTTCGGTATTGCCGTCGCGATGGGGCGCACGACCTATCCGGCAAGCGCGGTCGCCGCGGTCGACTGTGTCGTTCTCTCCTGGCCGAACGGTGCCTGGCAGCCGTTGCAGGCCCGTTTTCCGGGGTTCGGGACGAACGCCTACCAGACCATCGGAACGCGTCTGCAGGAGACCCAGGCGCGGGTGGTCGAGATGTCGACCCAGCAGGTCGAGCAGAGGATCGCCAGCGCGGTGCTGCGGCTGGTCAATCAGTCCGGCCGCAAGACCGACGACGGCATCGAGATCGACTTTCCGATCACGCGCCAGGACATCGCGGAGATGACCGGAACCACGCTTCACACGGTAAGCCGGACCCTGAGCGGCTGGGAGGACGAAGGGATCGTGCGCAGCAGCCGCCAGAAGGTCACCGTGACCGACCCGCACGCCCTCATGCTGGTGGCGGAAAGCCGGCGCGGGAAGTAGCCTGCCTTCCTCGGTGCAAATCCTGGGCGCAAGGACAACGTCATGGCTCCCGGGCGTCCGCCGTGTCGAAGGCGGAAGGCGCGGTCGCCCCGGCGTCCTGCCGCATTGCGGAAAGGAGTTCCTTCGCGACGGCTTCCTCATCCAGCTTGTGGGCGTCGCAGGCGTCACCGATCGTATGGAACGTGCCGATCGGACAGCCGATGCAGAGCATCTGCCTGCGCATGAAGACCCGGATGGTGGCGGGCCACCGGCGCATGATCTCGTCGACAGGCATGTCCGCATCGATGTTGGCAGGCTTCATGAACTGGCTCCGGTCGTCTCAGCCACTCAAGCCGGGTCATCGCTTGCGAACGTTGTTCCCGCGCAAACTTCGTTGCGATTGTAGCCGACGCAGGATCCGGCCTCAGCACCCGCTCCGTCAGAGTTCCAGCGCATCCCGAAGCGCCAGGCCGGCGCTCCTGCGCAGGTCGAGGTCTGCCTCGATGTGGTCGATGTGGCGCAGCACAAGCGTCCGCGCCGCCTCGGCATCGCCCTTTTCCAGCGCATCGACGATGCCGCCATGCTCCTGGTGGCCACAGCTCGAGGCGCCGGAGCGCCCGTAGAGCGCGATCACTAGCGAGGAGCGGGCGACGAGTTCCTCCATGAAGCGGCGCAGGATAGCGTTACCGCTCATGGTTGCCAGCATCAGGTGGAACTCGCCCGACGCCTTGATCTCGTCGCGTCGCGCGCCGGGTCCGTGGCGATCCATGTGATGTCGTTCCTCGCCGAGATGACGCCTCAGTGTGCCGACATCGGCGGGGGATATCCGGGTGCAGATGGCCTCCACGATACCGGGCTCGACCACCCTGCGGGCAGCGAAAACGTGTCGGGCTTCCTCGGGGGAGGGGTCGGCGACGTAGGCGCCGCGATTGCGCTCGATGCGCACCAGTCCTTCGAAGGCGAGCATCTGCAGGGCCGCGCGTGCCACGGTGCGGCTGACGTCGAACAGCGCCCCGACCTCGCTTTCGGCGAGTTTTGCGCCGGGCGCCAGCCTGCGGTCGACGATCGCGTCGCGCAGCCGGTCGCGGATGGCCTGCGAACGGTCCTCAGGCGCGTCCCGGTGCCCCAGCGGGCTTGCATCCATGATGTTCATTCCGGTCGAACTCCCCGACCCCTTCTACCCGGAATCGCAGCAGAAGGAAGAGCCGTTCTTGTCGCAATCTGTCTGCTGGATTGTGTACAATCAATGATCTTCGAGGTGTACAAACGCCCAGAATTTAGGCAAGCGATTGTCGCGCTCACAAGTCGGGCATTTGTGGTCAGGGCCAAAAACCCAACGCGAACAACGCGGTGATCGCAGCCGTCCCATCTGGCACGCATGATGCATTGCAACATCGAGCCACGAGGGACGCAGCATGAGCAAGGCCGCCGCGATCGACATCGCCTCCGTCTCCAAACTCTACGGCACGACCGCCGCCGTGCGGTCGATCAGTCTCAAGGTCCCTGCCGGAAGCTACTGCTGCCTGCTCGGCCCATCAGGCTGCGGCAAGTCGACGACGCTGCGCATGATCGCGGGCCACGAGAGCATCACGTCGGGTGACGTGCGGCTCGGCAACACGGTCGTGACCGACCTGCCGCCGGCCCGCCGCGGCACGGCCATGATGTTCCAGTCCTACGCGCTGTTCCCGCATCTCGACGTCACCGACAACGTCGCCTTCAGCCTGAAGATGAAGGGGGTGTCGAAGGATGAGCGCCGCGCGCGTGCGGTGGAGATGCTGAAGCTCGTCCACATGGAAACCTTCGCAACGCGCAAGCCGGCGCAACTGTCGGGCGGGCAGCAGCAGCGCGTCGCACTGGCGCGGGCACTGATCACCGATCCCGAGGCGCTGCTTCTCGACGAGCCGCTGTCGGCACTGGACCCCTTCCTGAAGATCAGGATGCGGGCCGAACTCAAGCGCCTGCAATCCACGCTCGGCATCACCTTCGTCCACGTCACGCACAGCCAGGAGGAGGCGATGGCGCTGGCCGATCTGGTCGTGGTGATGAACGACGGGCGCATCGAGCAGGCAGCCGAGCCGCGCACCGTCTTCGAGCGGCCCGCCACCGCCTTCGTGGCGCGCTTCATGGGCGACCACAACGTCATCGCCGGCCGGGTGGTCGAACGCAATGCGACCGGCATCTCGATCGAGGTCGATAGCGGCGGCCGCTTCCGCGCCGAGGGAGCCGTGCGCGAGGTCGGCGAGACGGCCGACATCGCCGTGCGCACCGATCACGTCCGCATCGCCGGAGACGCTGAGCCGGGGCTCGGATTCACCGGCACCGTCACCAACGTCGAATATCGCGGCTCGTCGGTGACGCTCACCGCGAGCGGCGCCGGCATCGAGGATTTCACGGCCATCGTCAGCGACACGGACTTCTTCGCCCGGCCGGTTGCGGTCGGCGACACCGTGCCGCTGGCGTGGCAGGCGGAGGATGCGCTCGTCCTCGGCCGTCTGGATTCATGAGCGCGAGCACCAGAACAGGGGAACTGAGATGACCAAAGAAACGACGGGCGGCATCAGCCGGCGCAAACTGCTGAAGACGGGCGCGGCGGCGGCGGGCCTTGCGGCCGGCTCCGGCATGATCACCGGATTCCCGACCATCTGGGCGCAGAACCCGATCACGCTGCGCCAGTTCGGCACCGGCGTGTCGAACCTCAATGCCATCGCCGACAAGTGCAAGGAAGACCTCGGCATCACGCTCGAGATGACCGCGACCGATTCCGATGCCGCCGCGCAGCGCGCGGTGACCCAGCCGGACAGCTACGACATCGCCGACATCGAATACTGGATCGCCAAGAAGGTCTATCCGGCCGGCGTCATGCAGCCGATGCAGACGAGCCGGCTCAAGTACTACGACAAGATCGTGCCGCTCTTCATCACCGGCAAGCTCACGCCCGACAGCGTCATCGCGCAGGGTACGGCGCCGCACACCGTCGGCTTCGTGGAATCGCAGGATTCGACCACCTTCGCCACCGAACCGACCGAATGGATGACGATGGTGCCGACGATCTACAACGCCGACACGCTCGGCATCCGGCCAGACCTCGTCGGCCGCGACATCACCACCTGGGCCGACATCATGGACCCGGCCTTCAAAGGCAAGACCTCGATCCTCAACATCCCCTCGATCGGCATCATGGACGCCGCCATGATCATGGAGGCGATGGGCGAGGTGAAATACGCCGACAAGGGCAACATGACCAAGGAGGAGATCGACAAGACCATCGATTTCTTGATCGCGGCCAAGCGCGACGGCCAGTTCCGCGCCTTCTGGAAGTCCTTCGACGAGAGCGTCAACCTGATGGCCTCGGGCGAGGTCGTCATCCAGTCCATGTGGTCGCCGGCGGTGGCAGCGGTGCGCTCGCGTGGCATTCCCTGCGTCTACCAGCCGCTCAAGGAAGGCTATCGCTCCTGGGGCGGCGGCATCGGCCTCGCCAAGCATCTCGAAGGCGCCAAGCTCGACGCGGCCTACGAGTACATCGACTGGTACCTCTCCGGCTGGGTCGGCGCCTACCTCAACCGCCAGGGCTACTACTCCGCCGCGATGGAGACGGCCAAGGAGTACATGAGCGCGGACGAGTGGGGCTTCTGGGTCGAGGGCAAGCCGGCGCAGGGCGACATCCTCGCCCCCGACGGCAAGGTCATGGAAAAGGCGGGCGCCGTGCGCGACGGCGGTTCCTTCGAGGAGCGCATGGGCGCGGTCGCCTGCTGGAACTCGGTCATGGACGAGGATCGCTACATGGTCCGCCGCTGGAACGAGTTCATCGCCTCCTGATGAGAACGGGGTCTTCCCGCCCGCGGGAAGACCCTTCCGGCCAGTCTTCGAACCTCTGGGGGCAATGATGACGATCGCCGTCGAACAGGCAGCCGCCGCGCGCCGGCCGAGGACGCGCCGCGCCGGCATCGCGTCGCTCGCCGCCTACCTGCAGGCCGCGCCGCTGGCGCTCATTCTGGGCGCCTTCCTGCTCGCGCCGCTGATCGTCATCGCCACCGTCAGCTTCTGGGACTACGACTTCGCCCGGCTCTATCCCGATTTCATCCTGATGAACTACCAGGACACGCTGGGTTCGTGGGTCACGTGGAAGACCTATTTGAACACGCTGAAGTTCGCCGCCATCGTGTGGGCCGTCACGCTCTTCCTCGGCTTCTGGGTCGCCTATTTCCTCGCCTTCCACATCCGCACCACCACCATGCAGATGGTCCTGTTCCTGGTCTGCACGGTGCCCTTCCTCACGTCGAACATAATCCGCATGATCTCGTGGATCCCGGTGCTGGGACGGAACGGGCTGGTCAACTCGACCCTGATCGACATGGGCCTCATCCCGGCGCCGATCGAATGGCTGCTCTATTCCGACTTCGCGGTCGTGCTCGCCATGACGCACCTCTACACGCTCTTCATGGTCACGCCGATCTTCAACACGCTGATGCGCATCGACCACTCCCTGATCGAGGCGGCGCGCGACGCCGGCGCCACCAGCTTCCAAACCCTCACCAACGTCATCCTGCCGCTCGCCAAGCCCGGCATCGCGATCGGCACCATCTTCGTGGTGACGCTCGTGATGGCCGACTTCATTACCGTGCAGGTGATGTCGGGCGGCCAGAGCGCCTCGGTCGCCCTGATGATGCGCAACCAGATGTCGCTGCTGCAATATCCGGCCGCCGCTGCCAACGCCGTCATCCTGCTCGCGCTGGTGCTCGTCATGGTCGCCGGCATCCTGCGGATCGTCGACATCCGGAAGGAGCTTTGAGATGTCTCACGAAAGGCGCGGCCTGGAGTTCTGGATCCTCACGGTCTTTTTCGTCCTGTTCGTCCTCTTCCTCTACGGTCCTCTCTCGGCGATCCTCATCCTGTCATTTCAGGGGCCAAGCGGCGGCCTGACGTTTCCGCTCAACGGCGTCTCGCTGCACTGGTTCTACGATCTGACCCAGCAGCAGGCGGTGGGCGATTTCGGCGGCAGCTTCCGCCGCTCGCTGATGCTCGGCATCGGCGTCATGCTGGTGACCGTGGTCGTGTCGCTGCTGGCCGGTCTCGCGTTCCGCCGCAAGTTCCTCGGCGCCACGCCGCTCTTCTACCTGGCGGTGGCGAGCCTGGTGGTGCCCTCCATCATCGTCTCGCTCGGCATCGGCGTGATGTTCCAGCAGATCGGCATCCCGCCGGCATGGTACAGTTCGGCCTTCGGCGCCCATCTCACCTGGACGCTGCCGTTCGGGGTGCTGATCATGTTCGCGGTCTTCAACCGCTTCTCGCCGTCCTACGAGGAAGCCGCGCGCGATCTCGGCGCCACCTCCTGGCAGACCTTCCTGCACGTGCTTCTGCCGATGATCGCGCCGAGCCTGGTGGGCGTCGGCCTGTTCGGCTTCACGCTCTCCTACGACGAGTTCGCCCGCTCGCTCATGACCTCGGGCACCTACAACACCCTGCCGCTGGAGATCTACGGAATGACCACCAACGTGACGACGCCGGTGCTCTACGCGCTCGGCACGGTCACGACGGCGTTTTCCTTCCTGGTCATCGCCGCGACGCTCGGCATCATCCTGTGGCTTGGCCGCAAGCGGGCGCAGGGATAGGCTTCCCGCATCATGCGCATTCTCGTCGTCAACCCGAACACGACCGCGTCGATGACGCAGACCATCGCCGCGGCCGCGCGCGCGGCGGCGGGGCAGCAGACAACCATCGAAGCGGTCACGTCTTGCACCGGCCCGGCCTCCATCGAGGGCTATTTCGACGAGGCTCTTTCCGTGCCCGGCCTGCTCGACCTCATCCGGGAGGGTGAGCGGGCGGGCTGCGCCGCGGCCGTCATCGCCTGCTTCGACGACACCGGCCTCGACGCCGCGCGCGCCATGGCCGCGATCCCCGTCCTCGGCATCTGCGAATCCGCCTTGAGTCTCGCTGCCTGCATCGCCAAGCGCATTGCGATCGTCACCACCGACGAGCGCGCGCGCATCCCGATCGAGGAACTCGCCATCCGCTACGGCATGGGCGGCCGCGTGCGGGTCAGGGTAGCGGGCATTCCGGTGCTCGCGCTGGAGGATCCGACGTCGGGCGCCAGCGGCCGCCTGCGCGACGAGATCCGCTATGCGCTCGATCACGACCACGCCGAAGCCATCGTGCTCGGCTGCGCCGGCATGGCGGACCTGGCGCACCGGCTGCAGGGCGAGTTCGGGGTGCCGGTGATCGACGGGGTGGGCGCTGCCGTCAAGCAGGCCGAGGCGCTGGTGGCGCTTGGCCTCGCCACCTCGAAGCGCGGCGCCTATGCAGCGCCGGCGCCGAAGCGTTTTTCAGGAACAATGGCGCCGTTCTCCACGCTGGCGGCGGAAGCGGTATGACTGGCCGCATCATCCGCGTGCTCACCCGCGCGGAACTCGACACGCTCGTCGAATGGGCGGCCCTCGAAGGCTGGAACCCGGGGCTCCACGACGCCGAAGCCTTCCATGCCGCCGATCCCGAAGGATTCCTCGGCGCATTCGTCGACGGCGGCCTGGCGGCGGGCATTTCGGCTGTCCGCTACGGTTCCGATTTCGGCTTCATCGGGCTCTACATCTGCCGCGCCGACCTGCGCGACGAGGGCCACGGCAAGGCGGTGTGGGACGCCGGCATGGAACGGCTTTCCGGCTGCACGGTCGGGCTCGACGCCGTTCCCGCCCAGAAGGCGAACTACGGCCGCATGGGTTTTGTCCCGGCCTACCGCACCTTCCGCTACAGCGGACGCTTCGAGGCCGCCGGCTCCGATGCGGACATCCGCCCGATCGAGCCGGATGATTTTCCGCGAATCGCCGCGTTCGACCGGACGTGTTTCCCTGCACCCCGGCCGTCCTTCCTCCGACAATGGACCGGCGACGGCCACTTCGCCCTGTCGAGCGTGCGGGACGGTGCTATCAGGGGATACGCGGTGCGTCGCCCCTGCCGCGAAGGCTTCAAGATCGGCCCGCTCTTCGCAGAAGATCTCGAAACGGCAACCGGGCTGCTGTCGGCGCTCGCGCGCGGCTGCGACGGCGACCTCCAACTGGACGTGCCCGACGCGAACCCCGCCTTCGCGGAAACGCTCCTGAACGCCGGCATGAGCAGGGGCTTCGAGACGACGCGCATGTATCGCGGTCCCGCGCCGGACATGGCGATGTCCCGCATCTTCGCGGTCACCACGCTCGAACTCGGCTGACATGGGCGGCGGAGTGACTTGCCTGGCCGGTGGGCTGCAAGAAGTACCCCCTCATCGTCATGCTTCGCATGCCACCTCTCCCCCTGCCCGGGGGAGAGGAATCGCAGCTTCGGCCTCGCGCCAGTACGACGACGCAAGAGCGCGATTGACGCGGCGCCTTTCCTCTCCCCCGGGCAGGGGGGAGAGGTGGATCGGGCGAAGCCCGAGACGGTGAGGGGGTGCTTCCTTCAGCCTGTCGGCCAAGCAGGAAATCTCTGAATCAGATGGTACCCGCCCGAGGAGGGGCCGCTCAGCCCTGCGCCAGGTCGAAGCCGAATTCCACCTCCCAGGCGCTGAATTGCGGGTCCCAGCGCTTCGGCTTCATCGGGTAGTGCTCGTGCCACGGGCGCGGCTGGCACATGCCGAGTTCCGGCATGAACACGTCCATGTCCGTGTAGAGCTCGATCAGAGTCTTGTCCGGGTCGTAGTGGTAGGCGGCGACGTTGTGGCCGGCGGTGTGGCGCGAGGGGCCCCACTTGGTCGGCACGCCGCCGGCGATCAGCCGGTCGGCGGCGCGGAACTGGTGGCTGTTGTCCTGCAGCTGGAAGGCGATGTGGTGGACCTTCGATATCGGCGCGTTGACGATGTTGACGACGTGGTGTTCGTGGCTGCAGGTGAGGAAGTTGGCGAGATCGCCGATCCAGTCCGTCTCCCAGAAACCCAGGAAATCCCGATAGAAGGCAATGAGCTTGTGCGCCTCCGGCGAGATCACCGCCACATGACCGAGGCCGAGCGGCGCCACGGTGCCCGTCTTGAAGCCCGGCGCCGGCGCCTCCATCGCCTCGTAGAACTGGAAGACGTTGCCCGCCGGGCCTTCCACTTCCACAAGCTCGGCGATGCCGGGCTGTGAATCGGTCTTCTTCTGTGTCTTCAGCCCGAAGGCCTCCACGTCCCTGGCAAAGTCGTCCAGCCCCGTGCCGGGACTAAGCTGGTAGCCGAGGTGCAGCAGCGATTTGCCGTCGGCTGGTCTCAGCACCATGTCGTGATGGTGATAGCCGACGGAGAGATAGACCGTGCCGTCCTTCTCGCGGTCGACCTCGGTTGTTCCGAACGTGTCGACGTAATAGTCCCGCGTCCTTTCGAAATCGCTGACGCCGAGGGCGACGTATCCGAGCTGGAATACCTTGGGCATGCTTGTCTCCATTTCAGCGAAGTTGCGATGGCAGCCACAGCGCCAGTTGCGGCCACATGATCAGCATGGCGATCAGCACGAGCGGCGCGGCGAGGAAGGGAAACGCGCCGCGATACATCTGGGCGATCGTGATGCCGGGGCTCACGGCGCGGATGACGAACAGGTTCATGCCCATGGGCGGCGTGATCAGGCCGATCTCGATGAGGATCACCAGCACGACGCCGAACCAGACCGGGTCGAAGCCGAAGGACAGGATCAGCGGCAGCGTGATCGGCACGGTGATCAGGATCATGGCCACCCCTTCGAGGAAGCAGCCCATGACGATGTAGATCGCGCACAGGAGGAGGATGACGGCGGTGGCGCTGATGCCGGCCGATTGCATGCTCTGCGAGATGCCGCCGGCCACCCCCGTCTGCACGATGAAATAGGAAAACATCGTCGACGCCATGACGATGAAGATGATGCTCGCCACCAGGCGCACGGTTTCGGTGAAGGAAAGCGCCAGGTCGCGGAGATTCATCCGCCCGAGCGCCAGCCCGAGCAGCAGCGCGCCGAGCGCGCCCACGGCGGCCGCCTCGGTCGGCGTGAACCAGCCCGTATAGATGCCGCCCAGGGTAACGACGAAGAGCAGGACGACGTGCCATATGCGTCCGAGCGCCGGCAGGATGGGCTCGGTCGCGGCAACCATACCGCCACCCGTTCCGACCCCCTCGGGTGTGAGCCGGACGAGGATGAGCGCCACGATGCAGTAGAGCACCGTCAGGATCAGGCCGGGCACCAGCGCAGCCATGAACAGTTCGGCGACCGATTGCTGGGCGATGATGGCGTAGATCATCAGGATCAGCGACGGCGGGATGAGGATGCCGAGCGTGCCGCCAGCCGCGACCGAGCCGGCCGCGAGGCTCGGCCGGTACCCGGCGGCCAGCATCTGCGGGATCGAGACCTTGCTCATGGTAAGCGCGGTCGCCACCGAGGAACCGCAGACCGCGCCGAAGAGGGCGGAGGCGAAGATCGAGGCGATCGAGAGCGAGCCGCGCGTGCCCCGCAGGACGGCGTTGCCGGCCCGGAAGAGGTCGGACGACAGGCCGGCCGAGGCGGCCACCGCGCCCATCAGTGTGAACAGCGGCACGACGGAAAACGAGTATGCCTGCGCGAGTTCGATAGGCGCCGAGCCGGCGGTCAGGCTCGCCCGGTGGAAGCCATCGATCAGCCCGTAGCCGACGAAGCCGACGAGGCCGAGCGCCACGGCCACGGGGATGCGCAGCATGATGAGGACGACCAGGACGGCGATGCCGATCCAGCTCAGCGCCACGGGCGACATCGGCCTATTGCTCCCCGGTTCCCAGTTCGCGAACCAGCGCGGCCGCGCAGCTCAGGATCGATGCGGCGAAGGCGAAGATGATCAGGCCGTAAAGCGGATAGAGCGGCACGCCGAGATCGTATTTAAGGTCGCCGAACCGATAGGCGTCCACCATCGGCTGGTAGACGTTGACGGCGATGATCGCGAGCAGGACCACCGACAGCACCAGGGCGACGATCTTGAGAAGGGCGAGCGCGCGCTGCGAGAGGAAGCTGTCGACGAGGTCGACGCGGATCTGCTCGTCGCGCAGGAACGTCTCGGGAAGGCCGAGCATGGCGCTCGCGAGCACCATGATCTCGACCAGTTCCACCACGCCGTGCAGTGGCCTGTTCGCCGCCCAGCGGGCGACGATGTCCCAGCAGGTCGCGAGCATCATCACGGCGATGGCGAGCGCGCCGACAAACGTGCAGAAGCGGATCAGCCGTTCGAGGGCGCGCCCGGCCATGGTCAGAGCTCGGCCATCTTCGCCTTGATGTCGGCGATCAGGCCGTCGATGTCGTGGCCTGCCGCCTTCAGCTCGGCGATCTGCTTCTCGGCGACCGGCTGCAAGGCCTCCCGGAACGCGTTGGCGGCGTCGCCGCGCAGGTCGACGACCTCGACGCCGGCCTCCTCCATGAACTTGCGGCCGGCCACCTCGGCCGCGTCGTATAGACCGCCGACGCGCGCGGCGGCGTCCGGTCCCGTGGTCTCGACGATCGCTTTCCTGCCCTCCTCGGGCAGACCGGCAAGCCTGTCGCTGTTCATCACCAGGGCGAAGTAGCCGACGGAGTTGGCCAGCGTGCTGACCTTCTTCACCGACTGCTGGAGCTGGAATGCCTTGCCGCCCTCGAAATTGAAGATCGCGCCGTCGACGACGCCTTTCGCGATGGCGTCGGCCAATTCGGTCGGCGGGATGGTGGCAGGCGACGCGCCGAGCGCGGTGATCTGGGCGGCGGCGGCGGCACTGGTGGGACGGATGCGCAAGCCCTTCATGTCGCCGGGCGTCTTGATGAGCTTGTCGCGCATGAACCATCCGCCCGAGGTCGTCACGACGGCGTAGAGGAGGTCGATCCCTTGGAACTCCTGCGCCGTCCGCTCCTTCAGAGACGTGGCGATGCGCGACGCCTCGGCGGTGGAAATCGGGTCGCCGTTTTCGTTTGCGAACAGGAACGGGATCGACAGGGCATCGACCAGCGGGAACCGCCCGGGCGTCAGCGCCGTGAAGACGAAGGAGATATCCGACACGCCGGTGCGCGCGAGATCGAACTGGCGCGGCGGTGGGCCCATCTGCCCGGCCGGAAACACCTCGATGTCGGCCGCGCCGCCCGATTTCTCGCGGACCTCGCCGGCCCAGCGGTTCAGTTCCGTGTTGATCTGATGCTGCGGCGGCAGGTAGTGCGACAGCTTCAGTTTCGTCTGCTGCGCGCGCCCGATCGCCGGCATGGCGAGCGTGGCGGCCGCTGCCGCCACGAACCCGCGTCTCGTAAGCTTGATCATCATCCTCTCCCTTTGTTTATGGTTGCCGCGGATCGTGGTTCGAACGCCCGCTTGCCGCGCACGCGGTCGAGCAGCGCTTCGGGCGACAGGATGCGGTCGCCGCGCCAGGCGACGTGCTGGTCGGGGCGCACGAGCGCGTAATCGGCGCCGTAGAGTTCGCGCACCGCCGTCTCGCGCGGCACGAAAAGCGTGAGGGGCAGCTTCATGTCGGCCGCGGCCGACTGCAATGCCCGCTCCGCCGTCTCGTCCGCGTCGCCGAGCCGCAGCAGCGTGAAGCCTTTGCCGAAATGATCGTAGAGCGACGAGCCGTCGCCCAGCCAGGCATGCGGGGCAAGCGCACCGGGATAGGCCGATGGCGTATACCGCGTGACGGCGAACTCCGGAGGTGTGCCGTCCTCTTCGTTCGCGATCTGCGAAGATACGTACCGATATCCAAGGACGACGCCGAGCGAACGGAATTCGGGCGCCTTGGCCTCCTCCACCGCCTCAGCGGCGACCTTGCGCGCTTCGTCGCCCTCTGGCGTGTCGTCGTCGAGCGCCGGCGCCAGGAACTTGTCGCTGAGCGCGCCGACATTCTCGGTCGAGGTGTCGATCACCAGCTGGTGCGCCGGCTTGCGCTCGATCTCGTAGCTTTCGAGCAAATCGTCGCCGGCCCAGCCTTCCAGGACGGCGGAGAGCTTCCAGCCGAGATCGACGGCATCGGAAATGCCGAGGTTCATGCCGTGGCCGCCGAACGGCGAATGCAGGTGGCAGGCGTCGCCAGCGAGGAATATGTCGCCGGAGCGATAGCGATCGGCCAAGAGCTTGTGGACCGTCCACGGATCGCGGGCGAGGATCTCCATGTCGAAGTCCCTGCGCATCGCCTTGCGGACGAACACGAGCAGCTCCTCGTCTGTCATTTCCCGTCCCGGCCGCTGCGGCATGCCCCAGAACCAGACGTCCTGCCTGTCCATCGGTCCCATGACGCAAGGCGCTTCGGGGCTGACAAGCCAGTGGAACAGGGCATGCTCCAGCTCCGGATCGGCGTTGAGGCCGGGAATGCGCAGGATGAGCGTGACGAAGGAGATCAGCGAGTGCAGGCCCTGCATCTGGATGCCGAGCAGCTTGCGTACCGTCGAGCGGGCTCCGTCGGCGCCGACGAGGAACCGCGCCGTGACCATCCCGGTCTCGTCCGTCTCGAGGTCACGGACCCTGGCGGTCACGCCGCCGGAAGGCCGCTGCTCGATCTCCTCCAGCCGCGTGTTGAACCGGACCGTGGCGAGCGGCTGCGCCCTGACGTGGTCGAGGAGGATGCCTTCGACGACGTATTGCGGGATGAACTCCGCATGCTCGGGAAAACGCTCGTCACGCACGGGCGACGCACAGAACGCGTTGTCGAAACTATAGATGTCGCGGCCGAAGAGGCCGGTCGCGAACCTGACGCGGCGCGGAAAATCGGGCCGCAGCGGCGAGCGGCGGCGCATTTCCGGCGCCAGTCCCCAGCGCCGCATGTGGGTCATGGTGCGCACGTTGGTGGTCTTGGCGCGCGGCTGCACGCCGACGCGGTCGTTCTGCTCGATCACGCAGGCGGTATGGCCGCGCGCCGTCAGTTCGGTCGCGAGCGCCAGTCCGACCGGCCCTCCGCCGATGATGGCGACATCGAATTCGTTGGTGCTCACATGCTCCTCCCGCATGCCGATCGCCGCAGTGTCTACGCTTATCCCGCCTGCGCGACGACCGGGTTCCTCAAGGTTCCGATGCGCTCGATCTCGACCTCGCAGACGTCTCCCGGCTTCATGAAGACGGGCGGCTTGCGCGCCGCGCCGACACCCGACGGCGTTCCCGTGACGATGATGTCGCCGACCTCGAGCGTCATGGCGATGCTGATGAGCGAGACCAGCTTCTTCACGTCGAAGATCAGGTCGGCTGTGCTGGCGCTCTGCATGACCGCGCCGTTGAGACGGGTCTCGATGTGAAGCCCGGCCCCGCCCGCGGGCAGCTCGTCGGCGGTAACGAAGACCGGGCCGAAGCCGCCGGTCCCGTCGAAATTCTTGCCGATCGTCCATTGCGGCGTGCGCAGCTGGAAGTCTCGGATGGAGCCGTCGTTGAAGACCGAATAGCCGGCGATGTGGTCGAGCGCATCCGCCTCTGCGATCTCGCGGCCGGACTTGCCGATCACCGCGACCATCTCGCCCTCGTAGTCGAACTTGTCCGAGACTTTCGGCCTGATCAGCGGGGCGCCGTGGCCGACCAGCCCGGTGTTGAAGCGCACGAACACGGTCGGGAAGTCGGGCGCCTGCATGGCGCTTTCGGCCGCGTGATCCATGTAGTTGAGCCCGACGCAAAGGATTTTTCCGGCGCGTGTCAGCGGGGGGCGATGGGCCGCAGTGGCGGGGTCGACCGGCGCGCCGGACTTCAGCCTTGCTGCTGCTCCGGCGAAATCCCCGCTGCGGACGATGTCGTCGAGCGTTCCCGGGAACGCATCGGCAGAAGCGAGGAGGCCGCGGTATTCACCGCCGCCCGTATCCACCGCAAGACCGCCGACGCCATCGATTTCGTAGCTCAGGAACCGCACAACCCCTCCTATTCGAACCGCGTGAACTGCAATGCACTTACGTCAACAAAAAGCATGCGTCAACAAAAAATACATTTTCCCCTTTGTCAGATTGGGATAACGTAGGGCCATGAAGACCCTCGACGATATGGACGACGTCACCGTCCACAAGAGCATGACGTCGCGCACCTATGAGAGGCTGCGCAACGCGATCATCACCGCGCGTTTCCGCCCCGGCCAGAAGCTGCGCATCGATTCGCTGAAGGAAGAATTCGACGCCAGTCTCGGCGCCGTTCGGGAGGCGCTTGCCCGGCTCACGTCGGAGGGGTTGGTGGCGGCCGAGCCGCAGCGCGGTTTTTCCGTCTCGCTGATCTCGCGCCAGGATCTCATCGATCTGACCGAGGCGCGCATCGCGGTCGAATTGACGTGCCTGGAATCCTCCATCGCCAACGGCGATCTGGCGTGGGAGGGCAGGGTGCTTTCCGTGGCGCACCAGCTCTCGAAGCTCAGCCACGCGGTGGCCAATCCCGGCAGTCCGGAGGCGGACACGTGGCACCGCTACCATGAACGCTTTCACGACGAAATTACTTCGGCCTGCACCAACAGCTGGTGGCTGAAGCTGCGCAAGCAGCTCTTCGTGCAGTCGGAACGCTACCGGCGCCTCTCCGGTCCGTTCGCCGAATACGACCGCGACATCGACGCCGAGCACCGGGCGATCACCGCGGCTGTGCTGGCGCGCGACAGCGTGCGGGCGAAGAGGCTGCTCGCCGATCATCTGCGCGCGACGACGGAGATCCTGCTGGCCTCGAAGATGCCGTTCTCAGGCGGCGCGGCGACGGTCCAATCCGCAAAACCGGCCGGTGGGTGAAGCGGCCTTGCCGGGGGAAATCGGCCGCGACGCCGGCCCGGGATACCGCTGGGTTCTGCTCGGCGGCATCTGGCTGGTCTATTTCTGCTTCGGCCTCGTCGCGGCATCGATGGCGCCGCTCATTCCCGTCATCAGCGCCGAACTAGGCATTTCCAACACCGGAATGGGAGCGATCCTCGGCGCGTGGCCGCTGGTCTATATCGGCGCCGCAATCCCGTGCGGCATTCTCCTCGACCGGTTGACGCCGCGCTGGTCGCTTTTGGTCGGCAGCGCCCTCGTCGGCCTTTCGGCGCTTCTGCGCGGACTTGCCTGGGACGAGGTGTCCCTTTTCGCTGCGGTCGGCCTGTTCGGCGTCGGCGGACCGCTGATCTCGGTCGGCGCGCCGAAGCTTACGGCAAAATGGTTCGAGGGGCGCGGCCGCGGAACCGCGATCGGCATCTACACGTCCGGGCCGGCGCTCGGCAGCGCCGCCTCGCTGGCGCTCATGACCAGCGTTCTGATGCCTCTCTTCGACCAGGACTGGCGCATGGTCATGTTCGCCAACGCCGCCATGGCTTTCGGGGCCGGGGCCATCTGGTTCGTGATCGCCAGCCATCCGCTGACCAATCCGGGCACCGTAGCCGGCGGGAGGGCATACCGCGCTTTCGACCTGCGCTCGGCCGGCCGGCTCCTCAGCGCGCCCGCGGTTCAGATCCTGCTGGCGATGGGGGTCGGCATCTTCCTGGTCAATCACGGCATCAACAACTGGCTGCCGGAAATCCTTCGCGCCAAGGGGTTGTCGGCCGACGAGGCGGGAACCTGGGCGTCGCTGACGCAGATCGTCGGCATCGCCGGTTCACTGGTCGTACCGCGCTTCGCAGTCGCCGGGCGGCGGCTGGCGCTGATCGCGCTGATCTTCGTCGGCATGTCGGTCGCCAGCCTTCTCCTCCTGCTGCCGCCCGGGTCGACGCTGGTGGTGTCGCTCGTGCTGCTGGGGATCGCGCGCACCTCGGCCACCGCGATCGTCATGCTGCTCCTGTTCGAACTGCCGGGCATCAAGGGCGAACGGCATGGCCTGCTCGGCGGCATGTTCTTCGTCGCGGCTGAGATCGGCGGCGTTCTCGGCCCGACCGTGATCGGCCTGCTCTCGGACCGGAGCGGCGGATTCTCGAGCTCGCTATGGGCGCTCGCGGCAACCGGTGCCGTCCTGCTTGCCCTTGCAGGACTGCTCCGCCGGACGGGTACCCGCGAGATCAGGTTCGATCGCTGAACAGCGCAGAAAGGTCCGAGCCGCCCGATAGGGGCAGTTGCGTGCAATCGGAGGGAGCGTCACTCTCCGTATGGGTGTCTATCGTCGCGCCTATGCCTCTTGGCCGTCTCCGGCCGCCCGCGCCGCCGCCAGGCCCCGCGCCAGATCCGCCTTGATGTCCGCGACGTCCTCGATCCCGATCTGAAGCCGGATCAACGGCCCTTCGTAATCGTTCTTTGTGACGGTCCGGTCGCGCAGCGAGACGTGAACTGCGAGGCTCTCGTAACCTCCCCAGGAGTAGCCGAGGCCGAACAGTTTCAGGGCATCGAGGAAGGCGTGCGCATTCTTCGTTCCGCCACCGTCGAGCGCGATCGAAAGAGTGCCGCTGGCGCCGGAGAAATCGCGTTTCCAGATCGCATGCCCCGGATCGTTCTCGAGCCCCGGATAGAGCACCCGGGCTACGCCCGGCTGACCTTCCAGCCAGCGCGCGATCTCCAGCGCGCTCTTCTGGTGCCGCTCCAGCCGCACGCCCAGAGTGCGCAGCCCGCGCAGCACCTGATAGACGTCGTCGGGGGCAGGACAGCACCCGAGGGTCAGAAACGTCTCGTGCAACTGTGCCCAACAGCGCTCGTTTGCCGAAACGGTCCCCATGAGCACGTCGGAATGCCCGGCCAGGTACTTGGTCGCCGCATGGATCGAGATGTCGACACCGTGGTCGAGCGGCCGGAAGTGGACGGGCGTCGCCCAGGAATTGTCCATCATGACGACGGCCCCGCGCTCCCGGGCGACCGAAGCGATGGCGGGAATATCCTGCATCTCGAACGTGTTCGAGCCCGGCGACTCGGTGAACACTACCTTGGTGTTCCGCTTCATCAGAGCCGCTATCCCGGCGCCGACGAGAGGGTCGTAGTACTGCACCTCGACGCCGAGCCTCGTGAGCATGGTGTCGGCGAAACGCCTTGTTGGGTGATAGACCGAATCGACAATCAGAACGTGGTCGCCGGCCGAGAGGAACGCCAGCAGCGGGATCGTGACAGCCGCGAGCCCCGACGGAACCACGATCGTTCCGGCCGAGCCTTCCAGCTCGTTGATGGCATCGGCCAGCGCGTCCGTCGTCGGCGTTCCGCGTGTACCGTAGGTGTATTTCTGGTTGCGCGCGGCCATCGTGGCTGCGTCGGGAAACAGCACCGTCGAGGCATGCACGACCGGCGGGTTGACGAAGCCGTGAAACGAACGCGGGTCGTGTCCGGCATGCGCGAGGCGCGTGTTGATACCCGGCTTTGTTTCGCCTTTGCCTTCCATGTCCTGTCCCTGGAAACGTCTTTGCGGCAAGCCATAATGCGGCGGCGAAGCCAGCGCAATATTGGTGCGCGACGGATCAGGTCGGCTCCGAGGCACGATCGAGGGCAGGGGGCTTTGCCCGCGGATCGGGCTTCTCCCGCCGCTTTGATGGGCACCATGGCCGAATCCGTCCAGGCGGGCTCGAAACCGCCGCTCCCGCACGGACTAAGCGGCCGGATTCAGCCATTTACCCTTGACCAATTGGTAATAATCGCCTTCGATGCGCGGACGGGAGCTGCAGGGAGGCGCGCTGAAGAGGTGCGCTGCCGCCGGGGGTTAACGGGGGCTGCGAAAGACTTCCGCGAGGGTAACAATCCGGGGAAAACCCCGGGAACAGAAAAAGGGTTTCAGGTATGAAAACGACGATCTTGACCGGCGTACTCGGCGCAGCGGCCCTCGGGCTCGCCGCATCGGCGGCCTCGGCCGCGACGCTCGACGACGTGAAGGCAAAAGGCTTCGTCCAATGCGGCGTCAACACCGGCCTCGCCGGCTTCGCCTCTCCGAACGACCAGGGCGAGTGGGCCGGGTTCGACGTGGACATCTGCAAGGCAGTCGCTGCGGCAGTCTTCGGCGACGCAACCAAGGTGAAGTATACGCCTACGACCGCCAAGGAGCGTTTCACCGCGCTTCAGTCGGGCGAAATCGACATGCTGTCGCGCAATACGACGTGGACTCTCAGCCGCGACACCGCCCTCGGCTTCAACTTCGCCGGCGTCAACTACTATGACGGCCAGGGCTTCATGATCAACGCCAAGAACCTTCCGGGCGTGAACTCGGCGCTGCAGCTCTCCGGCGCATCGGTCTGCGTGCAGACAGGCACGACCACCGAGCTCAACCTGGCCGACTACTTCCGTGCCAACAACATGGAATACAACCCGGTCGTCTTCGAGAAGCTGGAAGAGGTCAACGCCGCCTATGATTCGGGCCGCTGCGACGTCTACACCACCGACCAGTCCGGCCTCTATTCGATCCGCCTGACGCTCTCCGCGCCCGACGATCACGTCGTGCTGCCCGAGATCATCTCCAAGGAGCCGCTCGGCCCCGCAGTGCGCCAGGGCGACGACCAGTGGTTTGACGTCGTCAAGTGGACGCTCAATGCGATGATCATCGCCGAGGAACTCGGCATCACGCAGGAGAACGTCGAGGAAATGAAGGGTTCCGACAATCCGGAGATCAAGCGCGTTCTCGGCCAGGAGGCCGATTCGACGCTCGCGGAAGGTCTCGGCCTCGACAAGGAATGGGTCGTCAATATCGTGAAGGCCGTCGGCAACTATGGCGAGAGCTTCGAGCGCAACATCGGCTCGGGTTCGCCGCTCAAGATCGCCCGCGGCCTGAACCAGCTCTGGACCAAGGGCGGCATCATGTACGCGCCGCCGATCCGCTGAGGAAAGTCACCGGACCCGGGAGGCGCAATCCGCCTCCCGGAGCCTTCTGAAAGGTATCCGATGGCTTCCCAGGAAACGCTTGGCGACCACGGTTCAGCCCGTTCGTCGCTCCTCTACGATCCCAAGGTACGATCCGTCGTATTCCAGGTGGTGGTCTTCGTCGGCCTCCTCGTCTTCGTCGCCTGGATCGTCGGCAACACCATAGACAACCTGCGGCGGGCGAACATCTCGTCCGGCTACGGCTTCCTCAACAGCCGCGCGGGCTTCGACATCGCCGTCTCGCTGATCCCGTTCACTCCGGATTCGACGTTCGGCCGCGCGCTGGTCACCGGTCTCCTCAACACGTTGGTGGTGGCGTTCGTCGGCATACTCACGGCCACCATCGTCGGCTTCCTGATCGGCATCGGAAGACTCTCGAAAAACTGGCTGATTTCGCGGATCTGCACCGTCTATGTCGAGGTTTTCCGCAACATCCCGCCGCTGCTCGTCATCTTCTTCTGGTATCTCGGCGTCCTGTCGGTCCTTCCGCTGCCGCGCGATTCCATCGAATTGCCGCTCTACAGCTTCCTCAACAGCCGCGGCTTCTTCTTCCCGCGGGCGATCTGGGGCGAAGGCGCCTGGCTCATTCCGCTGGCGCTGGTGCTGGGGATCGCCATGTCCTGGTTTGTCGCCCGGCGCGCCCATGCGCGGCAAATGGCGACGGGACAGACCTTTCCGGTCTTCTGGACGTCCGTCGGGCTCATCCTGGGGCTGCCGATCCTCGCCTTTCTCGTGATGGGAGCTCCCCTCTCGTTCGAGTATCCGGTGCTCGGAACGTTCAACCTCAACGGCGGCTGGACGGTCAAGCCGGAATTCCTGTCGCTCTACCTGGCTCTCTCCTTCTACACCGCCTCCTTCATCGCGGAGATCGTGCGCGCGGGCATTCTGGGCGTCGCGCACGGCCAGTCGGAAGCCTCCTTCGCGCTCGGACTGCGACCCGGGCAGGCGCTGCGGCTGGTGATCGTGCCGCAGGCCATGCGCATCGTGATCCCGCCGCTCACCAGCCAGTACCTCAACCTGACCAAGAACTCCTCGCTGGCCGTCGCCATCGGCTATCCGGATCTCGTCGCCATTGGTGGCACGATCCTCAACCAGACGGGTCAGTCGATCGAGGTCGTGGCGATCTGGATGGTGGTCTATCTGGGGCTCAGTCTGACCACGTCGGTGTTCATGAACTGGTTCAATTCCCGAATGGCGCTGGTGGAGCGGTAGACGAGCATGCAGGAGCACGATCTCTCGTTCGTTCGCGCCGAAATGATCGCGAACCAGCCTCCGCCGATCAGCGAGAGGGGGCTGGTGCGCTGGATGCGCACCAATCTCGTGTCGACCCCGGCCGACATCGTCCTGACGATCATCGGGCTCGTCATCGTCGCGCTGGTCGTTCCGCCGCTGATCGACTGGGCCTTCATCAGCGCCCAGTGGACCGGAGCGGACCGTTCCGTCTGCGCCACGGTGGCGCAGGGCGGCGTGCAGCCCGAGGGCTGGTCCGGTGCCTGCTGGGCCTTTGTCGGCGCGAAGTTCGAGCAGTTCATGTTCGGACGCTACCCGATCGACGAACGCTGGCGCGTCCTTCTGGTGGCGGCGATCTTCGTGGCCCTGCTGATCCCCCTCTTGATGCCAAGCGCTCCGCGCAAGGGCCTGAACGCCATCCTGTTCTTCTTCGTCTTCCCGGTCGTGGCCTTCTTCCTGCTCGTCGGCGGCTGGTTCGGGCTGGAATACGTCGAGACCTCGGTCTGGGGCGGGCTGCTGGTGACGCTGGTGCTCTCCTTCGTCGGCATCGCGGTCTCCCTGCCGTTCGGTATCGTGCTGGCGCTGGGGCGGCGATCGAAGATGCCGGTGGTGAAGATGCTGTGCGTCATCTTCATCGAGGCGGTGCGCGGCGTTCCGCTGGTCACCGTGCTGTTCATGGCGAGCGTCATGTTCCCGCTCTTCCTTCCGGCCGGCGTCAATTTCGACAAGTTCCTGCGCGCGCTCGTCGGGGTATCGCTGTTTGCATCCGCCTATATGGCGGAGGTGATCCGCGGCGGTCTTCAGGCGATCCCGAAGGGCCAGTACGAGGGCGCGGATTCGCTCGGCCTCGGCTACTGGCAGAAGATGTACCTGATCGTGTTGCCGCAGGCGATCAAGCTCGTCATCCCCGGTATCGTGAACACCTTCATTGGTCTCTTCAAGGATACGAGCCTTGTGTCGATCATCGGCATGTTCGACCTGCTCGGCATCGTTCGGCAGAACTTCTCGGACGCCGCCTGGGCCTCGCCGCAGACGCCGATGACGGGGCTGGTCTTCGCCGGCTTCATCTTCTGGCTTTTCTGCTTCGGCATGTCCCGCTACTCGATCTTCATGGAAAGGCTGCTGGACACCGGCCACAAACGATAGACAATTCCCGTCAACAGCCATGGAACAACGATAAAGGGGAACCTCGATGGCTATGCACAATGCGGCTCCGGCCGACGACACGGCTGTCAAACGCACCAAGATGGAGGTCTCCGACACGGACGTCGCCGTCGAGATCGTCGGCATGCACAAGTGGTACGGAGACTTTCACGTCCTGAAGGACATCAACCTGAAGGTCATGCGCGGCGAGCGCATCGTCATCGCCGGTCCCTCGGGATCGGGCAAGTCGACGATGATCCGCTGCATCAACCGGCTGGAAGAGCATCAGAAGGGCAGGATCATCGTCGATGGAATCGAGCTCACCAACGATCTGAAGAAGATCGACGAGGTGCGCCGCGAGGTCGGCATGGTGTTCCAGCACTTCAACCTGTTCCCCCACCTGACCATCCTGGAGAACTGCACGCTGGCGCCGATCTGGGTCCGCAAGCTTCCCAAGAAGCAGGCGGACGAGATCGCCATGCACTTCCTCACCCGCGTCAAGATCCCCGAGCAGGCCGGCAAGTATCCGGGCCAGCTGTCGGGCGGCCAACAGCAGCGCGTGGCGATCGCCCGGTCGCTCTGCATGAACCCGCGCATAATGCTCTTCGACGAGCCGACCTCCGCGCTCGATCCCGAGATGATCAAGGAAGTGCTCGACACGATGGTCGGGCTCGCGGAAGAGGGCATGACCATGCTGTGCGTCACCCACGAGATGGGCTTCGCGCGGCAGGTTGCGAACCGCGTGATCTTCATGGACATGGGCCAGATCGTCGAGCAGAACACGCCGGCCGAGTTCTTCGACAACCCGCAGCACGAGCGCACCAAGCTGTTCCTGAGCCAGATCCTGCACTGAGCCCGGGCCGGCGCCGGAACCGCCCGGATGCGGCGCATGCGCCGGCCGCTTCGTCTCGCCCTCTTCGTCGTCGCGGCGGCGTTCGTCGCGGTCGCGGCCGGCATCCTCGTTCCCCGCCCGCTCCTGTCGCCGACACGGGCAATAGAGGAGGATACGCCGCTCCGGACCGTGCTTCTATTGTCGAATCCAATACACACGGACATCGCGTTGCCAGCCGATCCGGACGTCGTGGCGCGGTTCGCGGCGATGGCGGCGGACGGACTGCCGATCGACGCGCCCGGTGCGCGATGGCTGGTGCTCGGCTGGGGCGGGCGGTCCTTCTATGTTGAAACCCCGAGCTGGGCTGACCTGAAGCCTATGCCGGTGCTGCGCGCCTTCACGCTCGACAGTTCAGTCATGCATGTCGCGGTCATGGGCGACATCTCGCTCGCACATCCCGCGGTGACCGTTCTCGACCTCGATCAGCCTTCCTTCGAGGCTCTGCTCGATTTCACGGTCGGGAGTTTCGACACCGGTGCAGGCGGCCTGCGCGTCGCGGCGCCCGGCTATGGCGACGACGATCTCTTCTACGAGGCCCGCGGCTGGTTCAACGCGCTTGCGGGCTGCAATGTGTGGACGGCGTCGGCCTTGCGAGCCGCCGGCATCCGAACCGGACTGTGGACCCCGTTGCCGGTCTTCCTGGAATGGTCGCTCGCCTTGCACGTGGGCGTTCAGCCCAGCACCGGAGATCCGGACTGACGCCTGCCCGTCAATCCTTCGCCGTCGTGCGATCCCAGCCGTAGAGCCAGTCGAAGTCGGCGGCGAGCCGCTCCGGCGTTCGCATGGCAAGCACGAGATTGCGTCCGATGGCGATCGGTCCCGCCGCGTGCCAGGCGAAGCGATTGAACGCGCCGCGCCGCGCCACCCGAGCGATCCTCGGCCTGCGCTGCCGCTCATAGGCGGCAAGCGCTGCGGGCAGGTCGTCGCCGTGCCGGTCCACCAGCCCCGCAATCACCGCCGCGTCCTCGATCGCCATGGCCGCGCCCTGCGCGGCAAACGGCGTCATGGCGTGCGCGGCGTCGCCGATCAGCGCAATGCCGCGTTCGCTGATCCAGGGGCCGCGCGGGTCGACGACATGAAGCGGCCATCTGGTCCAGCTTCCCGCACCTTCGGCCAGCTTCGCGAGACCCGGCGCGACCGCAAGATCCCGGGCGAGTTCGCCGCTGTCCGCCCCGGCTGACCATGACGGCGCGATGCGTGTGCCCTTCGTGATCGCGACGAGATTGACGGCCGCTCCGCCGCGGATCGGATATGCCACCATGTGGAAGCGGGGATGCAAATAGGCGGTGACGACGTCTCCGGCGATCATCCCTTCGGAAAAGCCGTGCGGCTCCCCGCGCCGGATCGTGGTGCGCCATGCGGTGAGACCGGTGAACGACTGCCGGGCACCCTCATCGCCGCGCAGGGTCGACCAGACGCCGTCCGCTCCCACCACCAGGTCCCCCGACGCCTCCAGTATCCGCCCGCCCTCGTCGATGGACAGCGTCGCTCCCTTCGAATGAATGGCGAGGTCGCGCACATGTGCGCCGGTGATCAGTTCCACGCCGCTCTCGCGCCGCAGCCGCGACACGAGCGCGCTCTGGAGGTCGGCCCGGTGGACGGTCAGATAGGGCGCGCCCCAGCGCTTCTCGGCGAAATTTCCGAGCGGGACCCGCGCGATCTCCTTGAGGCCATATGCGTCGCGCAGGACGATCGCCTCGGGTCGCGCCGAGGCAGGGCGGACGAGTTCGAGCACGCCGAGTTCGTCGAGGATCTTCGTCGCGTTGGGCGAGAGCTGCAGGCCGGCCCCGACCTCCTCCAGCCGCGGCGCCTTCTCGAAGACGCGCACCGAATGCCCGCGCGCCGCGAAGGCGATCGCCGACGTCAGGCCGGCCATTCCGGCTCCGGCGATGAGGATGGTCTTCGGGCGGCTCTCCGCCGTCACGCGGGAATTCTCTGCCGCGTCAGGCCGCGCGCGTCAGGTAGAGGCATCCCTCGGGCCGTGTCTCGCTGGCCTTGAGCGAGGCGTCCCAGCGATAGAGGGTCGAGCAATAGGGGCACACGATCTCGCTGTCGTCGCCCATGTCGAGGAAGACATGCGGATGGTCGAAGGGCTCGGTCGCGCCCGTGCACATGAATTCCTTG
Source organism: Aquibium pacificum (assembly GCF_040839445.1). NCBI lineage: Bacteria > Pseudomonadati > Pseudomonadota > Alphaproteobacteria > Hyphomicrobiales > Phyllobacteriaceae > Aquibium > Aquibium pacificum. The sequence continues at coordinate 1,064,613 of NZ_JBDPGJ010000001.1, forward strand.
ACGCCGATGTCGATGGAATGATGTCCGGCGTCGTTCTGGAAATGCGGGATCGTGTACCCGGCCATCGTCGTCTCCTGCGGGGATGGTGATCTTGGTGACGCGCCCCAGCGTTTGTATCATTATCGGCCTGTTTGCAAGTCCGTGCTATCTGTTGTCACACTGTGCCGCTACTGCGGTTCGGCACGGGTCTTCACCGCCACCCGCAGGCGCCGCAAGGAGCAAGGCATCGACATGAATCTATTCACGCCGGCACCCAGCGAGTTCCAGCGCGAGGTCCCGACCGGCCCCGAGATGGCCGAGGGCAACCCCGACCGTTTCGTCAATCGCGAGTTCTCGTGGCTCCAGTTCAACCGCCGCGTCCTGGAAGAATCGCAGAACCCGAACCATCCGCTGCTCGAGCGCGTCCGCTTCTTGTCGATCTCGGCCGCCAATCTGGACGAGTTCTTCATGGTGCGCGTCGCGGGCCTGGCGGGCCAGGTGCGGGAAAACATCTCGACGCTGAGCGCCGACGGGCGCACGCCCGAGCAGCAGCTCGAACAGCTCTTGCGGGAGGTCGCCCGTCTTCAGGAAGACCAGCAGGCGAGCTTTTCCGCGTTGCTGAGGCTGCTCGATGGCGAAGGCGTCGGTCTGGTTCGCGGCGACGGGCTCACCGATGCCGAGCGCGGCTGGCTCGAGGAACACTTCAACGACGCGATCTATCCCGTGATGACGCCGCTTTCGATCGACCCGGCGCATCCCTTCCCGTTCATCCCCAATCTCGGTTTCTCGATCGCGCTCGACCTGCGCAACCTCCGGAGCGGCGAGCACATGACGGCGCTGCTCAGGCTGCCGGTCGCGCTGAAGCGCTTCGTCCGGCTTCCCGACGGCGACCGCTCCATCCGCTTCATTTCACTGGAGGACGTGGTCGGCCTTCACGTCGACAAGCTCTTTCCCGGCTACGAGGTGAAGGGGACGGGGACATTCCGTATCATCCGCGATAGCGATATCGAAATCGAGGAAGAGGCCGAGGATCTCGTGCGCTTCTTCGAGACCGCGCTGAAGCGGCGCCGGCGCGGGTCCGTGATCCGCATCGAGTTCGACCGCGACATTCCGGACCCGCTGCGCACCTTCGTCGCCGGCGAACTCGGCGTCTCGGCCACACGCGTGAGCCTCTTGAACAGCCCCCTGGCGCTGAACCAGATTTCGGAGATCGTCGCCATTCCGCGCGACGACCTGAAGTTCAAGCCCTACAATCCGCGCTTTCCCGAGCGTATCCGCGACCATGGCGGCGACTGCTTCGCGTCCATCCGGGAAAAGGACATCGTCGTCCACCACCCTTACGAATCCTTCGACGTCGTCGTCCAGTTCCTGCGCCAGGCGGCCGCAGACCCCGAAGTGGTGGCGATCAAGCAGACGCTCTACCGGACCTCGAACGACAGCCCGATCGTGCGCGCCCTGATCGACGCCGCCGAGACCGGCAAATCGGTCACCGCGCTCGTGGAACTGAAGGCGCGTTTCGACGAGGAAGCCAACATCCGCTGGGCGCGCGATCTCGAACGCGCCGGCGTGCAGGTGGTCTTCGGCTTCATGGAACTGAAGACGCATTCCAAGCTCTCCCTGGTCGTGCGCAGGGAGGAGGGGCGTCTGCGGAGCTACGTCCATGTCGGGACCGGCAACTACCACCCGATCACGGCGCGCATCTACACCGACCTGTCCTACTTCACGACCGATCCGGCGATCGCGCAGGACGTGACGCGCATCTTCAACTTCATCACCGGATATGCCGAGCCGGCCGAGAAGATGCGCATCGCCGTCTCGCCCTTCACGCTGCGCCAGCGCATCCTGAAGCACATCAACGACGAGACGGGTCACGCCAGGGCCGGCCGGCCGGCGCAGATCTGGATGAAGATGAACGCGCTCGTCGATCCGATGGTGATCGACGCCCTCTACGAGGCCAGCAGCGCCGGCGTGGAGATCGACCTCGTCATCCGCGGCATCTGCTGCCTGCGCCCGCAGGTGCCGGGGCTGTCGGAAAATATCAGGGTCAAGTCGATCATCGGGCGGTTCCTCGAGCACAGCCGGGTCTTCTGCTTCGGCAATGGCCATGGGCTGCCTTCGGACGAGGCGCTCGTCTACATCGGTTCGGCCGACATGATGCCGCGCAATCTGGACCGAAGGGTCGAGACGCTGGTGCCGATCACGAACCAGACTGTGCATGAACAGGTGCTCGACCAGATCATGCTCGGAAACATCATGGACAACCAGCAGAGTTTCGAAGTACTGCCCGACGGCACCTCGCGCCGCATGACGCCGGAGGATGGCGAGGAACCTTTCAACGCGCAGGAATATTTCATGACCAATCCAAGCCTTTCAGGACGAGGAATGGCTCTGAAATCCAACGCGCCCAAGCGCATCGTCCGCCATGGCCGGCGCAAGAAAGCGAAAGCTGTCGCTTCCTGATGATTGCACATTCCCAGGGCCGGCTGCAGAACCGCCGTCCCCTGTCGATCATAGACATCGGATCGAACTCGGTCCGCCTCGTGGTCTACGAGGGCATCGCCCGCGCGCCCACCGTCCTGTTCAACGAGAAGATGCTGGCCGGCCTCGGCAAGGGCATCGTCTCGACCGGCCGGCTCGATCCCGACGCCGTCCGCCGGGCGGTGGACGAGTTCCGCCGCTTTCGCGCGCTGTCGGAACAGGCGGGCGCCGAAGAGCTTCATGTGATCGCGACCGCCGCGGCGCGCGAGGCCGAGAACGGTCCCGACTTCATCCGTCGCGCCGAGGATATTCTCGGCACGAAGATCAGGATCCTCTCCGGCCGGGAGGAAGCCCATTATTCCGCGCTCGGGGTGATCTCCGGTTTCCACCCGGCCGACGGCATCGCGGGCGATCTCGGCGGCGGCAGCCTGGAACTCGTGGACGTTCGTGGCGAGGAGATCGGCGACGGGATTACGCTGCCGCTCGGCGGCCTTCGCCTGCAGGACATGTCGAAGGGTTCCGTGGCCGCGGCCGGGCGCATCGCCAGGCGCGAACTGGCGCGGGCATCGCTGCTGAAGAACGGTGCGGGCCGCAACTTCTACTGCGTCGGTGGCACGTGGCGTAACCTCGCCAGGCTGCACATGAACGCGACGGATTACCCGTTGCATGTCATGCACCACTACGAGATGGACGTCGCTGCTTCCGCCACCTTCCTCAAGCGCGTCGCGCGCGGCGACATCGAGAAGCTGAAGGGCATCGACCGGGTCTCGAAAAACCGCCGCGGCCTTCTCGCCTACGGCGCGACCGTGCTGAACCACATCGTCACGCTGATGAAGCCCGGCAAGATCGTCATATCCGCGCTGGGCGTGCGCGAGGGCTATCTCTTCTCGCTGCTTAAGGAGGCGGAGAAGGCCAAGGATCCGCTCATCTCCGCGGCCGACGAACTGGCGGTCCTGCGCGCGCGCTCGGCCACGCATGCGCGCGAACTGGCGGAATGGACGGGTTCGGCCTTCGCCGCCTTCGGCATGGACGAGACGGAGGACGAGGCCCGCTACCGCCGCGCCGCCTGCCTCATGGCCGACATCGGCTGGCGCGCGCATCCCGACTATCGCGGGATCCAGTCGCTCAACATCATCGCCCATGGCGCCTTTTTCGGCATCGATCATCCCGGGCGTGCCTATATCGCGCTGGCCAACCTTTACCGGCACGAGGGGCTGTTCGACGATGCCGCCGCGCCGCAGATCCGCGCGCTCGCCACGCAGCGCTACCTCGACCGCGCGCGCCTGCTCGGCGGCATCCTGCGCGTCATCTACCTCTTTTCGGCTTCGATGCCCGGCGTCATTCCCCGATTGAAATGGGAGATCAACGACCGCGGCGGCATCACGCTCGTCGTGCCGAAGTCCCACGCCGACCTGATGGGCGAGCGGCCGGAGGGACGGCTCCAGCAACTCGCGAGACTGACCGGCAAGACGCTCGACATGCGCGTCGGCGACTGAGCGGCCGGTCGTGCCTCAGGGCTCGAAGACGGCCACGCGCCGCTTTTCGAACCGCAGCGCCAGTCCGCCGCCCACGAGCTTGAGCGCCTTGTCGCCGAAGACCTCGCGCCGCCAGCCATGCAGCGCCGGCACGTCGGCGTCCTCGCCCTCGGCCGCGATCTTCTCGATGTCGTCGCTCGATGCCAGCATCTTGGCGGCGACGTTGTGGTCCTCGGCAACGAGCTTCAGCAGGACCTTGAGAAGCTCCGCCGCCGCCGCCGATCCTTCCGGCGCATGGCTCTGCTTGGGCAGCTTGGGCAATTCATTGCTCGGGATCGCCAGCGCCGCGTTGACCGCCGCCAGGAGCCCGGCCGCCGCGGAGGAACGCTCCCAGCCCTTGGGAATGCCCCTCAACCGTGACAGTGCGGCGGCGTCGCGCGGCTGCTGCTGGGCGACTTCGTAGATTGCGTCGTCCTTGATGACGCGCCCGCGCGGCACGTTGCGTTCGCGTGCCTCCAGTTCGCGCCACGTCGCCACCGACTGGAGCACAGCCAGTTCCAGCGGCTTGCGCATGCGCATCTTCAGCCGCTTCCAGGCGTCTTCCGGATGGGGATCGTAGGTCCGGTGCGCGGTGAGGATCTCCATCTCCTCTTTCAGCCAGTGCGCGCGGCCCTCGTTGTCGATCTCGCCCTGCAGGTTCTGGTAGATGTCGATCAGGAAGGTCACGTCCGCCAGCGCATAGGTCAGCTGCTTCTCCGACAGCGGCCGGTGGCGCCAGTCGGTGAAGCGCGAGGACTTGTCGATCTGCCCGCCGGTGATCTTCTGCACAAGCTGCTCGTAGGACACGCTGTCGCCGAAGCCGCAGACCATCGCCGCCACCTGCGTGTCGAACACCGGGTGCGGGATCAGCCCGCCGCGATGGAAGATGATCTCGATGTCCTGCCGCGCGGCATGGAAGACCTTGGTCACCCGCTCGTTGGCCATCAGCTGGAAGAACGGGGCGAGGTCCATGCCCGGCGCCAGCGGATCGACCAGCGCCGTGACCCCCGGCGCCGCCATCTGGATGAGGCACAGCTCCGGCCAGAACGTCGTCTCCCGGATGAATTCGGTATCGACGGTGACGAAGTGGGATCTGGAGAGTTCGGCGATGACGGCGGCAAGCTCGTCGGGGGAGGTGATCAGGTGCATGCGTGGTTTTTAGGATATCGAAGGCGAAGAGTCTTCATCTTGTGACGGGAATCTGACGGGGAGGGCGGGGACGGAGACGGGAAGGGGGGTGGCTTGCGGACAGTCTGCTTCCGGATCAGCCGACAAGCAAAGCAGACGTTCGACGACTGGATTAATTGGGGCCGACAGCAGTCAGCTAGCTTTGGCGTGCTTATGTGGATAGCTGCCTGACTTAGCCATCGATGTCGACACCTTCGTCAAAGCGACGAAGCCAACTGTCGCCAGCTCTGACCATCAACCCATCTGGGCGATACCCCTCAGCCGCCATTTCCTCTCGGCGCTCCTCTGCTACCCTCTGCGCCTCTCCCCATGCCTCATTGGCTAGGTGACTCGCGACGACTGGATGCAAAGCAACTTTGATGTCCAACTCCGGCAGAAAAGCTGAGAAAACCGCGCTATCAGCACCGGATCCATCAGAGAGGGCGGAGTTGATCGCCTGCCAGGCCGGAAAATAGTAGGCGCGCCAAGCATTCTCATTGAACGGCACGCGTATCTCTCGTTTTTCGTCCGGAGAGGGATCGACCCAGTAAAATTGAACGGCATCATTCTTAAAGAAGGTGATAGCGCCAACATGCAGACTACATGAAATGCCGTTGATACTGACGAGCCTTTCGGCCTGCTGCTTTGCTTTTGCTTTCGCGCCGTTGTTGGGAGGACTTGCGCGACCTTTGCTCTCAAACGCGTGCCAGATGTTGGCACCCAGCTCTTTGCCGACGAGATCAGGTCTAGACCTTCCCCGCAGCACAGGGTCCAACTGAGGCCGGAAAACATCGAGGTGTATCAGCCATGGAGTGTTCAAGCGCTTCGCAGCCATTGCCTTGCAGAATGTCATACCTAGGAAATAACTCACCGCTCCCTTTTCGGTCGGGTCCAGCGTCTTGAGCGCAGCCGTTCGCCAGAAGCGTGTTCCGCCCACCCCGCGTTGCTCAAGCGCCATCCTGATCAGGGACCACCGGAAAATGGCCTCGTACATTGAGGGCACCCCATGCTGAACAACAGCATGTCGATTCGGTCGCCCAACAGTGATGGCTGCCCACAAGACCTCGTCCCAGGTCAAAGTCGGTTCAGACCATCCGTTGATCGCCGACCCATAGGGAAAGTCCTCGGTCTCACAGATCACTTTAGGCACGCCTTGCTCCCGGTCGATTATTGTTGATTGACGCCGCGTGACCCTAATGGGGTCCCGTCAAAATCTGGGAACCGCTGCTTCAACACCTCAACCGTGTGACGCCACTTGGGTGTCTTTGGTTGGCAGACGGTGTTCTGATTGCCGAAGAGACCAATATCATTCACCGCATGATGCTTGGAAACGGCCTGCGTCCATTCCACAGGGACAAAGTATTCTGAGCGCTCTGGGTCATTGGCTAACTCTCGGTGGTAATTGCCACCCATGGCAACCTCCAAGACCGGACGTTCTCCATCGGCGGTCTGAACCTTGAAATTGGCCGCAGCCTCTGGCGGTCCGAGCACTCGACCAACGCCTACAAATCCAGAGCCAGGTATTTTCACCCAAACGCGGTCATTGGGGGAAAGTAAGTTCAGCGTGCGGCTGTACCACGGCCCGCCACCGGCAGAAATGAAGCCGTACTTGACCGCGTCCTCCCACGACCGCGAGTTGCCTTCGCCAAATGAGACATAGAACTCACCATTCCAAGGCTCTTTAGGCCCAGCCGTCTTCACGGCAGCACTCGTCTGAGTCTCTACCGGATCAATCAGCCAGGCCCTACTGAGAAGTTGTTGCTCACCGAGTTGGAAGACCTGAAAGCAGAGCACGTTGATGGCAATGCCACGCGCGTTGAGATAGCCCACGATCCTCTCGCTGCTCTCATCGAGGGATCCTGCCACGACAATGATCTGGTGGCTGTCGTTGAGCGTTTCTTCGTCGAGTGTCTGCCCGAACCGGTCTTGGAAGTCGTCCTCCAGTCGTCGACCTGGGGCGAAGCGCGCATAGATAGCGGCAATGTCTTCGCTGGCCAGACCCTCCACCCAGCAGGCGTAGTCGAGCGCCTGGGCTACTACCTCGCGCGGCGTGCGGTCCCGCTTCATCTCGATGAGGATGAGCGCTCCGTCTGGAGCGATTGCGAGAAGGTCGATGCGGCCACTGAAGCAGTTGATTTGTCGGCCAATGAGCATCCACTCGTCCGATAGAATTTCTGGCGCGGCTACGATCATGTCCTCGAAGATCTGCTCGGTAGATAGCGACGCAATCGACAACGCTTGGGGCTGCGCTCCCACTTTCCAGATAGCGTGTTTTATTGCCATGCTAGACCTACCCTTTCTTGATCTCGTTCATAAGTAACAATTCGGAGAACCTCTCCATGGCCTGTCTGGAATTGACTCGATGTACACTCCAATGATTGCCCAACTCCAAAAGTACGAGTTCAACTTCGGCCTTCGTCTGAGCAAGCCTATCTTTCAACCGTGAGACTATTAAGACTCGGATATTAACGTCCTAGCAAATGGTTCACGCTAGTCTGGTCGATAGGTGGCGACGTAGCAACGTCAGGTATTGGAAATTCAAGCTGCCAAAGCAAATGGCCGCAACGGGGTAGTTGCCTGCCGGCCCGGTTAACGCCACACCCCCACCTTTAGCCCCCATCCCCCCGCAAATCCCCCGCGTCCTTCGTCCCCCGCCGTTCCCCGCCCCGCCTTGCAAGCCGAGAAAACACCGTCGAGGTCCGCAACAGCGCCGTGAACCGCCCGCGCCGTGCCGCGGGCACCCCGCCCCGTGCGCCCATGCGGTAGAGGATGAAGCCGATGAAGACGACGTAGACGGCGGCGGAGAAGACGAACAGATAGCGCGGCCCGAGCGCTTGCATCGCGGCCGACGCCGCGATCGGGCCGCCGATCGCGCCGAAGGAATAAAAGAGCATCAGCGCCGCGTTCACGAGCACGAACTCGCCCTTTCCGGCGCGGTCGTTGGCATGTGCGGCGGACAGCGAGAACAGCGGCATGGCGAAGGAGCCGAAGACGAACACCAGCGCGAAGTTCATGAGCCGGTCGGTCCCGGCCACCGTCGCGATGGCGAGTGCGGCGCCCAGCGAGGCGGCGGTGGTCAGGAGCAGCACCTTGCGCCGGTCCCAGCGGTCGGAGAGGTATCCGAGCGGATACTGGATGATGGCGCCGCCGATGATGCCGGCGCTGACGAAGATGACGATGTCGGCGACCGACATGCCGATCGCCTCGGCATAGACGGGCGACAGCGTTCGGAACGCGCTGTTGGTGACGCCGACCGCGATGCAGCCGATGCAGCCGAGCGGCGAGATCCGCCAGACGCGCCCGAGATCGAGCCTGACGTCCTCCGGCGGCGTCGGGTTCGAGCGGTCGCCGAGCGAGACCGGCACCAGCGACAGCGTGATCATGATCGACATCACCGCGAAGATGGCGAAGCCGTCCGCACCGATGGCCGGAATGAGGAACTGCGCGCCCGTCACCGAGCCGATGTCGATGATGCGGTAGAGCGCCAGCACGCGCGCCCGGCTCTCGTTGGAGACGCCGGAATTGAGCCAGCTCTCCATGATCGTGAAGAGGCCGGCGAAGCAGAAGCCGCTGGCAAAACGGATCGCCGACCACACGAGCGGATCGATCAAAAGCACCAGGAGCAGCGTGCCCACCGAGGCGATGGCGGCGAGCGCCGCGAAGGCCCGCACATGCCCCACGGCTTTCAGGATGCGGGTGACGGCCAGGCAGCCGAGCAGGAAGCCGCCGAAATAGGACGTCCCCATCAGACCGATCGTCGACGGCTCGAACCCCTCCTGCGCGCCGCGCAGCGCGATCAGGGTGCCTTGCAGGCCGTTGCCGCCAAGCAGGATGCCGGCGGCGATGAGGAGCGGGATCAGCGGCCGGATGGCGGACATCGAAACTTTGCATGCTGAAGCGAATGGGGTGCGAATGAGGGACCGCGCCGCCACAGGCTTATTGTACCACGCGACCCTATTCGGTTGAGAATGCGGCAGGGTTTCGGCCTTCGGGTCGCATCCTTGACAAAAGACGGCCTGCATGCGCTTTTCCGCGCGGATTCGAGGGGCCGGGCGCGTCGCGCCGACGGCCCCGTCACCGTTCCTCGAGAAGACCGGATTTCCGATGCACCGCTACCGCAGCCATACCTGCGCCCAACTCCGCAAGTCCGACGAGGGCTCGACCGTGCGCCTGTCCGGCTGGGTCCACCGCGTCCGCGACCATGGCGGGCTTCTCTTCATCGACCTGCGCGACCATTACGGCCTGACCCAGATCGTCGCCGACCCCGACTCGCCCGCATTCAGGACCGCCGAGAAGCTGCGCGGCGAGTGGGTCATCCGCGTCGACGGCAAGGTCAAGGCGCGCACGCGCGAGACGGTCAACCCGAACCTGCCGACCGGCGAGATCGAAATCTTCGCGCAGGAGATGGAGGTGCTCTCCTCCGCCAGGGAACTGCCGCTGCCCGTCTTCGGCGAGCCCGACTATCCCGAGGACATCCGCCTCAAGTACCGCTTCCTCGACCTGCGCCGCGACACGCTGCATCGCAACATCGTGCAGCGCACGAAGATCATCGCCGAGATGCGAAGGCGCATGGCGGAGGTGGGCTTCACCGAATATTCGACGCCGATCCTGACCGCGTCCTCGCCCGAGGGCGCGCGCGACTTCCTGGTGCCCTCGCGCATCCATCCCGGCACGTTCTACGCGCTGCCGCAGGCGCCGCAGCAGTACAAGCAGCTCATCATGATGTCGGGCTTCGATCGCTACTTCCAGATCGCGCCCTGCTTCCGCGACGAGGACCCGCGCGCCGACCGGCTGCCGGGCGAATTCTACCAGCTCGACCTCGAGATGAGCTTCGTCGAGCAGGACGACGTGCTGGGCACCATGGAGCCCGTGCTGCGCGGCGTCTTCGAGGCCTTCGCCAACGGCAAGCCTGTCACTCAGGAGTTTCCCCGCATCCCCTATGACGAGGCGATCCTGAAATACGGCTCCGACAAGCCGGATCTCAGAAACCCGATCGAGATGCAGGACGTCTCGGAGCATTTCCGCGGCTCCGGCTTCAAGCTGTTCGCCAACATCCTCGCCAACGATCCCGCGGCGGCCGTCTGGGCCATTCCCGCGCCGACCGGCGGCAGCAGAGCCTTTTGCGACCGCATGAATTCGTGGGCGCAAGGCGAGGGTCAACCCGGCCTCGGCTACATCTTCTGGCGCGAGGAGGGCGGCAAGGTCGAGGGCGCCGGCCCGATCGCCAAGAACATCGGCGAGGAGCGCACGGAGGCCGTGCGCCTGCAACTCGGCCTCAAGCCGGGCGACGCCTGCTTCTTCGCCGCCGGCGACCCGAAGAAATTCTACCCCTTCGCAGGTGCTGCCCGCACGCGGGCGGGCGAGGAACTGAACCTCGTCGACCGCGACCGCTTCGCGCTCGCCTGGATCGTGGACTTCCCCTTCTTCGAATGGGACGAGGAGGAAAAGCGCATCGATTTCGGCCACAACCCCTTCACCATGCCGCGCGGCGGGCTGGGGGCGCTGGAGACCGAGGAGCCGCTGTCGATCAAGGCCTACCAGTACGACCTCGTCTGCAACGGCTTCGAGATCGCGTCCGGCGGCATCCGCAACCATCTTCCCGAGGTGATGGTGAAGGCGTTCGGCATCGTCGGGCTCGACCATACGGTTGTCGAGGAGCGCTTCGGCGGCCTCTACCGCGCCTTCCAGTACGGAGCCCCGCCGCATGGCGGCATGGCGGCCGGCATCGATCGCATCGTCATGCTTCTGGTCGGCGCCAAGAACCTGCGCGAGATCACCATGTTCCCGATGAACCAGCAGGCGCAGGACCTTCTGATGGGCGCGCCGTCGGAGGCGTCGCCGACGCAGTTGCGTGAACTCTCGCTGCGCGTCAATCCGGTCAAGAAGGAAAGCTAGGACGATGGCCGCCGGCCCGCGCGTCCTCGTCACTGGTTTCGAGCCTTTCCCGGGCGCGCCGGTGAACCCCACCGAATGGCTCATCAGGAGCCTGACGGAGGAGCCGCCGCTCGACCATCTGGCACATGTCGAGGCATTCCGCGCCGTCGTGCTCCCGGTCGACTACGCCGCTGTCGGCCCGCGCCTGTCCGAACTCGGACGCGAATTCGCCCCCGACATCGCGATCCATTTCGGCTTGGCCGACGAATGCTCCGGCTTCCGCCTGGAACGGCTCGCCCGCAACCGCTTCGCCGCCGACCGCCCCGACAATTCGGGCGCCCTGCGCGATGCGGGCCGGGTCTGCGCCGGCCCCGACACGCTGGAATCCGGCCTGCCGCTTCATGCGATCCACGACCGGCTCGCGGAGATGAACCTGCCGGTCGAATGGTCGGACGACGCCGGCGGCTATCTCTGCAACACGGTCTTCATGCTGTCGCGCGCCAAGGCCTGCGACGGCTTCGCCCCCGCCATGAGCGGCTTCGTCCATGTGCCTCTGACAGGTGCGAAACCGGGCTGCGCCATGACCCCGGAAGAGCTGCGCGCGGGTGCCCTCGCCATCCTCGATCTCTCCTGCCGCGAGTGGCGCCGGCTCCACAGCCTTTGAGGAGCGGGAGTGGGAGCAGGGCGGGGCAATGCGAACCACCGAGCGGTTGTCGGAGATCGCCGAACTCCGTTTGTTTCAAAGGCACGTCCTGTTGTTGGTGACGAGCCGGCCGGTCCGCGACGCGAAGACGGTCGCCAGTACCGCTATTCAAGGCGCCGGCTGCTTCGACGACTGCGCTCGAACCAGCTTCGCGTCCTGTCCAAGCGGGGTAGCGGCGGGAGCGGTTGAGATTCTCAGGCTGGCATGCTTAGGGGAAAACTGCTGCGCGAGGTGTTGCTGATGAACTATAGGCCCGACATCGATGGATTACGTGCGATCGCGGTGGGATCGGTAATACTCTATCATTTCGATGTCTGGCCGTTCACGGGCGGTTTCGTCGGCGTAGATGTCTTCTTTGTTATTTCCGGCTATCTGATCACGAATCTGATCGTGAAAGAGATCAATGCGGGAGAATTCAGTTTCGGTAATTTTTATATACGCCGTGCCAGACGTCTTCTCCCGGCATTCTTTGTCGTTCTCGCCATTACTTTCTATTTTGGCGTTCTTGTGTTTGGCGCAAAGGATTTGAAGGCGCTCGGAGAATCGACAATGTATGCGATTTTCAGCCTATCAAACTTCCATTTCTGGAGTATTGCCGATTATTTCGACACATCGACGAAATTGAAGCCGCTCCTCCACACTTGGTCATTGAGCGTAGAAGAACAGTTCTACTTGTTCTGGCCTCTGACCATCGTTCTGCTGTTCCGCCTGCCTCGCTTGGTCGCCCCGATCGTATTGGCGCTCATGAGCATCTCAAGCCTCGCCCTCGCCGTGTTCTGGATCAGGAGCGGTGATGGGGTAACGGCATTCTATCTCCTGCCTGCCAGGATCGTAGAGTTTGGGTTCGGAGCCGCGTTGGTTTGGATCCCCCGTTTTGTGGTGCCGGCTTTTTACAGGGAAATGGCATTGGTCTCCGGCTTGGGGATGATCCTTGCTTCAGTCCTGCTCTATACCGAGGAAACTCCCTTCCCGGGTTTTGCTTCACTTCTTCCCTGTCTAGGCGCAGCGCTCGCGATCTTCGGTGGTATGGCACCGATGTCCGGCATCATCCTGCGCAACCCCGTCGCGGTATGGATTGGGAAGACCAGCTATTCGTCATACCTCATCCACTGGCCTGTGGTGGTTTTTGCCTCTTTCATGTCTCCCCCGGGAGTTTTCCCATGGTGGAAGACAACTCTGCTGATCGGCATAACGTTCGGTTTGGCTTGGATGCTCTACGAGTTCGTTGAACAGCCGTTCCGGCGGAGGCGCTGGCGCTTTTCATGGGCCGCTGCGACCGGGATCTTGGCCGCGCTGGCAATAGTGCTCCCCGCCGGTTCGGCGTGGTCTTCGAACGGATGGGGCTCCCGGGTTCCGCCTGAACGGAAGAAAATCGCGCAGGTGGGAGGTATGCGTAGCAGCTGCGGCCGCACCAACCCTTCTGTGAGCAAGAAAATCTTCTACTGCCAGAAATGGAGTAAAAAGCCGCGTGACATCATCGTCTACGGTGATAGTCACGCGATGCACCTTTTCTCCGGCGTCGCGTCTTCCTTCGAAGCGGAAGCCAACATCTATGCAATGTTCTTCGGTGGTTGCGCGCCGCAGGTCGGAAACACTTCGTTCACCTGGCGCGTTCCGTCGCAAGACTGTGTCAGACACAACAAGCGCATGATGAACGTGCTGAAGAAGTGGAGGCCGTCAACGGTAATCGTCTCCAATGCCGCTCGCGGAGATCCCGAGGAGATGGCACAAGCAACGAATGAACTGATCCGAAGGATTGCGGCTTTCGGCCATGAAGTCTACTATATCGGTGACACGGTTCGCCCCGGCGTGTTTCTTGATCGCTGTATTGCGGTTCCAGACTATCTTTTGGACGATAAGTCCATGGAAACCCGCTGCGCAGGAGACCCAAGCTTCCGTCAGAACCTGCTTGCCTACAACAAGACCATGGCTCAGATTATTCCGGACTACATTGATATTAGCGCGGTGCAGTGCCCTGATGGAAAGTGTTCTTACTTCCTGGACGGCAAGCCAATGTTCATCGATGACCATCATCTGTCAGCGCATGCGTCACGCTTCATCATTCGCAGCATCCGGACTAAGTTGATGCAGAAGCCGCATTGATCGCCGGACATAATCTCAACAGTCAGTGGAGCTTTCGCGTCAGCCTGCGGATTGGACTTCGTTTCTGGATGCCCTGCATATTTTCCGCGATTCCACCGCACGCCAACTGCGCCAGGTAGTTTGCGATGGTTTGAAAGAGGCGAGCGTGAACCTCTGACGTCCATTGGCGGGTCGGTGAAGACCGCCAGGGCGCTGGAGACGCAGGCAGACAGAAGGGACGCGCTATCACGTCCAAGTCGGCTTCATCTCCACAATTTCCCGCACGTCCGCGATACCCCCTTCTCCCCGTTCACGGGGGTCCGAAGGACGGGCGAGGGGCTGCGCGATGGTTGATCGAAAACACCTGGGCGGGCCGCCGCGCCCCCGAGACCGCCAACAAAAAACCCCTCGATCCATTCCGGACCGAGGGGTTCCAGACTGCACGGGCCGTGGCCGCCGTCGCTACTCGTTCGCCGCCACACCGACGCCGAGCTGCTGCGGCAGCGACTGCGGCGCGGTCATGGCGCTGGCCGCGATCATGGCGAAGGGCAGGGGGTTTGCCGGTGCCACGCGGATCTCCAGGCTCTCGGGATTGTCGAGGAAGGCGTTCACGGCGGCGCTGACCTCGGTGGTCAGGGCCGGGTTTCCGATCTGCATCATCGCGAAGGGCAGCACGGCCTTCGCCTGGTTGGCGATGTCGGCGGGCTTGGCGCCCTGCTGGTCGGCGAAGTACTGGAGCACCTTCCGGGTCAGCGTGTCGTCGTCGAAACGCAGCGTCGCGCCGTGCAGGTTGAGCTGCTGCATCAGGCCCAGCATCGCCATGCCCTGCGCCGACTGGTCCTGGCCCTCGGTCTCGGCCATCTTCGCCTGCGTCTCGCGCAGCGCGGCGATGAACTGCGGTGTGTAGCCGGTGATCTCGAAGGTCAAGCCAAGCGTGCCGGCATTGTCGATCGAGATGTCGTACTGATCGAGCGCGAGCCTGCCACTTTCCGGCTCCCAGGTTCCGGCCATCTCGACCGTGCCTTCCAGCGTCTCGTAGCCGGCGCTCGCAAGGGCCGCCTTCGTCTTCGGGTCCTCGACCGCCGAGAGATCGGCGGAGAAGCGTTCCGCGGCGCCGCTGAAAGCGTAGGGCGTGCCGTCGCCCCCCGTCATCTCCGTATGCAGCTGCTGGAGCGTGAACACGTCCATGCCGCCGTAGGAAACGTTCAGGGAGCCGATGTCGGCGCTGTCATAGACTGCGATCTCGTTCATGGGATCGGCCATATCCTGCGGCGGCAGCCGCAAACCCGAAATCGACATGTCGCTCATGTCGATTTCCACGCCTTCGCTGGAGAAGGAATAGGTCGGCATCGACAAGGTGCCGATGACGATCGTTTCGCCGTCCTGGCTGACGTTCTCTAGGTCGAGGTCGCCGATCTGGACGCCCTCCTCTTCGCCCGGGACGCTCATCGCCACACCCTGCAGCATGACGGAGGAACCGGAACCGCTCACATTGTCCCAGGTAGCCTGCACGCCCTGCTTCTCGAACATGGCCTTCAGGCGGGCGGCGACTTCGTCGGCGCTCTGGGCGAAGGCGGGCAATGGTGCCAGCGCGGCCAGGAGACCGGCGGTCGCGAGGGTTCCGAGCCTGGATTTGAAATGCGTCATGATGTGTTCCCTGAGGTTTCCGTGGGGTTCTTCGTCATCAATCGAAGAAAAAGCGACCGTATGATGTCCTTGCCGGCGCGAGCCGACGCCGTCTGTAAACTATGCCACTCCCGCAGTGATCCAGCGGACGAACCTCCGCCGGCATTCCACCGTCCATCCGGATCGCACGGCAACGTTGCCGTTTCGTGGCGTCGGGAGCGGGGGAGGGTTACGCAAACATCCGCGGGGATGGCTTTTCGTCCCACTTGCCCCGGCCCGCTGCCTCCGCTAACCCCCGACCATGGGAAAAAGCCTGATTCCGCCGGGGTCCGGCGATGGCGACGGCGATGGCATCGAGCCCGTCGATCTGAAGAAAGCGCTCGAGGAGCGCTACCTCGCCTATGCGCTGTCGACCATCATGCACCGGGCGCTGCCCGACGTGCGCGACGGCATGAAGCCCGTGCATCGCCGCATCGTGCACGCCATGCGCCTGCTGCGGCTCAATCCGGACCAGCGCTTCGCCAAATGCGCCTCGATCGTCGGCGAGGTGATGGGCAAGTTCCATCCGCATGGCGACCAGTCGATCTACGACGCGCTGGTGCGCCTGGCGCAGCCGTTCTCCGTGCGTTACCCGCTGGTCGACGGGCAGGGCAATTTCGGCAACATCGACGGCGATAACGCCGCCGCCATGCGCTACACCGAGGCGCGCATGACCGAGGCGGCGACCGAACTGCTCTCCGGCATTACCGAGGACGCGGTCGACTTCCGCGCGACCTACAACGAGGAGAACGAGGAGCCGACGGTTCTCCCCGGCGCCTTTCCGAACCTCTTGGCCAACGGATCCACCGGCATCGCCGTCGGCATGGCGACCTCGATCCCGCCCCACAACGTCGCCGAGCTCTGCAAGGCGTCGCTCCACCTGATCGACCACCCGGACGCCTCGGTCGAGGACCTCCTGACCCAGACGCCGCACCCGGAGGACGACGACGAGAACATGGTCCGCGGACCGGATTTTCCGACCGGCGGCATCATAGTCGATCGCTGGGAGACGATCGTCGAGGCCTACAAGACCGGCCGCGGCTCGTTCCGGGTGAGGGCGCACTGGACCGTCGAGGACCAGGGGCGCGGCACGTGGCAGATCGTCGTCACGGAAATCCCCTACGGCGTGCAGAAGGCCAAGCTGATCGAAAAGATCGCCGAACTTTTGATAGCGCGGAAACTGCCGCTCCTGGAGGACATCCGCGACGAGAGCGCCGAAGACATCCGCGTCGTGCTCGTCCCCAAGAGCCGCAGCGTCGATCCGGCGATCCTGATGGAATCGCTCTTCAAGCTGTCGGAGCTGGAAAACCGCTTCAGCCTCAACATGAACGTCCTGTCGCGCGGGCGCGTGCCGAACATCGTCTCGCTGAAGGAGGCGCTGCAGCAGTGGCTCGACCACCGCAAGGAGGTCCTCGTCCGGCGGTCCCGGCACCGGCTGGCAGAGATCGAGCGGCGCCTCGAAATCCTCGGGGGCTACCTGATCGCCTATCTGAACATCGACGATGTGATCCGCATCATCCGCGAGGAGGACGAACCCAAGCAGGTCATGATGGCCCGCTGGGACCTCACAGACGTTCAGGCCGAGGCCATCCTGAACCTTCGCCTGCGCGCCCTGCGCAAGCTGGAGGAGTTCGAGATCCGCAAGGAATTCGACAACCTCACCGCCGAAAAATCGCAGATCGAGGCGCTGCTCGCCTCCGACGCCAAGCAGTGGAAGACGATCCGCTGGGAGGTCGAGAAGCTGCGCGACCGTTTCGGCTCGCGCACCGACCTCGGCCGGCGCCGCACCCGCTTTGCCGACGCGCCCGAGCACGACGAGACGCATATCCAGCACGCCATGATCGAGAAGGAGCCGGTCACGGTCGTCGTCTCGGAAAAGGGCTGGCTGCGCGCCATGAAGGGCCATCTGTCGGAATTCGACAGTCTGTCTTTCAAGGAAGGCGACAAGCTCAAGCTCGCCTTCCATGCCCAGACCACCGACAAGATCCTGGTCTTCACCACGGGCGGCAAGTTCTACACCATCGGCGCCGACCGGCTGCCGGGCGGCCGCGGCCACGGCGAGCCGATCCGCATCATCGTCGACATGGAGAACGACCAGGACATCGTCACCGCCTTCGTCCACGATCCGAAGCGAAAGCTCCTGCTCGTCTCGCACCTGGGCTACGGCTTCGTCGTGCCGGAAGAGGAGGTGGCGGCCAATACCCGCAAGGGCAAGCAGGTGATGAACGTCAAGGCGCCCGACGAGGCGGCGCGATGCGTCTTTATCCATAGCGGCGACGACCATGTCGCCGCGGTCGGCGAGAACCGCAAGATGCTCGCCTTCCCGCTTGTCCAGATCCCGGAGATGGGCCGCGGCAAGGGCGTGCGCCTGCAGCGCTACAAGGACGGCGGCGTCTCCGACATCAAGACCTTCGCGCTGGAAGCGGGCCTGACCTGGACCGATTCCGCCGGCCGCGCCTTCGTGAAATCGAAGGACGAACTCGCCGAGTGGATCGGCGACCGCGCCTCGGCGGGGCGCATGGTGCCGAAGGGCTTTCCGCGGACGGGGAAGTTCGGGTGAGAAGTAGCCGGGCGGGGTGAAGCTTGCCGGCGGCTTGCCCTGTCTGCCTCTCACCCCCGCGCCACCGCCACTACCCTGATCTCCATCAATCCCCCCGGCACGATCAGTTCGCTCACCCCGATCGCCGTCCACGCCGGCCATGGCTCCTTGAGATACCGGTCCTTCACCCGCATGAAGGTCTCCATGTGGCGGGCGATGTCCACGTGGTAGGTCGTGATCTCGACGATGTCGGATAGCTCCGCGCCGCATTCGGCCAAAATCGCCTTCAGCGCCTCGAAGGCGGTGGCGAACTGGGCTTCCGGGTCCTCCACTGCCGCCAGCGCGGCGAGCGGCGCGTCGGGGTCGGCGAGCGTCGTCTCGGCGCCCTTCAGCCCGTCGGCGCCCGGCGTCTCGCCGCCGGGGCTCGTGCCGATGATCCCGGAGCAGTAGATCATGCCGTTGGCGATTACGGCCGGCGCGAAGTGCCAGTTGTCGTAGACGCCCTGGAGGGCCGCCGGTACCACCGTCCTGCGCATGTCTCTTTCCCCCAATGCATCCGCCGCTCGTTCGACCTGAAGGATGCAGTTCCGGCAAGCCCGGTCAAATCCCATTTGCTCGCGGCAGCCGCGCCATCGACGCCCGCTCCGCCCATTTTTTACCAGCCATAGCGCGAGACGATTTACCGCTCCTGCCGGATTTGTCTGCATGTTGCAGTGCATCATCTTGACTGCGAACGAACATTCGCTTAAATTGAGAACGATCGTTCGCACTCAAGGTAATTTAGCATGCCCCAATCGCAGCCGCTCGTGGCCGAGCCGGAAGGCGAGGCCGCCGAGGCACCCATGACGCGCGCGGAACGCCGCGACCAGCAGGTCATGCGCATTCTCGACGCCGCGAAGTCCTGCTTCGTGCGCTCCGGCTTCCAGGGTGCGTCCATGCATCAGATCTGTGCCGAGCTCGGCATGAGCCCGGGCGCGCTCTACCGCTATTTCCCGTCCAAGGAAGCGATCATCGAGGCGATCACCGAAGCGGATCGCAGCCACGAGGCCGAGATGTTCGCCGCCATGGGCGAGAACCCGGACGTGGTCGACGGCTTCGTCAAGGCGGCGATCGCCCACCTTCGCTACATCCACGAGAGCGGGAACGCGCCGCTCTTTGCCGAGATTCGCGCCGAATCCATGCGCAACGAGGCGATCCAGCTCACCTGCCATCAGTCGATGGGCGAGGTCCAGACCAGCTTCCGTACCTATTTCGAGGCGGCGATGCGCCGCGGCGAGATCGATCCCTGCGTCGAGCTGGAAACGATCCTTCCGGTCATGATGGCTATCGGCGAGGGTCTGGCGATCAACGATCTTCCAGCGCAGGGGGTGTCACTCGACCGCGTCGAGGCACTGATGCGCGTGACAGTGGAAGCGATGCTGCGCCCGAAACGCAAGCTTTACGAAACGACCTGACGAACGGCAACGGACCGAAACGGTCGGCCGATACTGAATCCGCCATCAGACGAGGCGAACTATGAAGACCAGCCGGTTCCTGTTTTCCGCCGCGGCGGTGCTCCTTGCCGGGGCCGCGGCTCTCGGCATCTCCCAGGATGCCTTCACCGCGCCCAAGGCCGAGACGGCTGCCGGCGCGGTCGAGGCTCCGCGTCCGCCGGCCATCCGCGTGGTGCCGGCCGAGCGCCGCGAACTGATCGAAACGCTCGAGGTGACTGGCACCGTGGTCCCGCGCGAGGAGGCGGCGGTCGGGATCGACCTCTCCGGCATGATCGTGCTGGAACTCCATGCCGACCAGGGCGACATGGTGAAGAAGGGCGACCTGCTCGCCGTGCTCGACAAGGCCATGCTGGAGACGCAGCTCGCCCAGGTCGTGGCCAACCGCGCCCAGGCAGATGCCAGTGTGGCGCAGGTCCGCGCCCAGATCACCGACGCCGAGATCGGCGTGCGCCAGGCCGACGAGGGGCTAGATCGCGCCAGGCAGTTGCAGAAGAAGGGCATCGCCGCGCAATCCCAGCTGGACAACGCCGTGAACGCCTATGACAGCGCGCAGGCCAAGCTCGTCTCCGCGCAGAAGGCGCTCGCCGCGTCCGAGGCCCAGCTCGGCGTCATCGACGCGCAGAGGCGCAACATCGACCTCCAGATCGAGAAGACGCAGGTCAGGGCGCCGGCGGACGGTCTCATTCTCGCGCGCAACGCGACGCTTGGCGGCATCGTCGGGGCAAGCGTCGGCCCCCTGTTCCGGATCGCCATCGACGGCCAGCTCGAACTCGCGGCCGACGTGCCTGAGACCGTGCTGCCGCGCCTTTCGGCCGGGCTCAAGGCGAACGTGCGCCTGCCGGGCATGGACGAAGCGATCCCCGGCGAAATCCGCATGATCGAACCCGAGGTCGATCAGAAGCTGCGCATGGGCATGATCCGTATCGCGCTCTCCGACGAGGAGAACGTGCGGGCCGGCAATTTCGCCCGCGGCAGCATCGAACTCCTGCGGCGCGAGGGGGTGGCAGTGCCTTCGACCGCGCTCGTCTATCGCGGCAGCGACGGGTTTCTCCAGCGCCTGAACGGGGAGGGCAGGGTGTCGACCGTTCCGGTACAGCTCGGCGCGCGGGCAGACGGCTACGTCGAGATCCTGGAAGGACTGGCCGAAGGCGACGAGATCGTCTCCCGCGCTGGAACCTTCGTGGCCGACGGCGACGAGATTACGCCCGTGCGGGGCGACCGGACGGGAGCCGTCGCACAATGAACTGGAACTTTTCCGCCTGGTCGATCCGCAATCCGGTTCCGGCCGTCCTCCTCTTCATCGTCTTGACGGCGCTGGGGCTGATCAGCTTCGCCAACCTGCCCATCACGCGCTTCCCCAACATCGACATCCCGCTCGTCTCGGTGGTCGTGAAGGATCCGGGCGTCGCGCCGAGCGAACTCGAGACCCAGGTCACCAAGCGGGTCGAGGACGCCGTCGCCAACATTTCGGGCGTCAAGAACGTCGTCTCGACCATCACTGAGGGCAATTCCCAGACGGTGGTCGAATTCCGGCTCGAGGTCGACACTCAGACCGCCGTCAACGACGTCAAGGACGCCGTCGAGCGCATCCGCTCGGCATTGCCGGCAACCTCTGACGAGCCCCTCGTCAACCGCATCGACGTCGAGGGCCAGGCGATCCTGACCTACGCCGTGCGTGCGCCGGCCATGACCATCGAGGAGCTCTCCTGGTTCGTCGACGACGTCGTGATCCGCGACCTCCAGGGGCTGAAGGGCGTGGCCCGCGTCGATCGCTACGGCGGCGTGACGCGCGAGATCAAGGTCGAGATCGATCCGGACCGCCTGACGGCGCTCGGCGCGACGGCCGGCGACGTCAATCGGGCCCTTCGGGCGGCCAATGTCGACCTGACCGGCGGCAACGGCGAGTTCGGCGGCCGCGACCAGACCATCCGCACACTCGGGGGCGCCAATTCGATCGAGGGCCTGCGCTCGCTGGAAATCCCGCTCGCTGGCGGCCGGCGCGTCACGCTGTCGGACATCGCGACCGTCACCGATTCCTGGGCGAAACCGAAGTCGTTCGCCCGCGTCAACAACCAGACCGTCGTCTCCTTCGGCATCTTCCGCGGCAAGGGCGAGAGCGACGTCGAGGTGAACGAGCGGGCGACGGTTGCGATCGCCAAGCTCCAGGCTGACTATCCGGACGTCTCCATCGCCAAGGTGGACGATTCCGTTTCCTACACGGAAGGCAACTACGATTCCGCCATGGAAACGCTGGTCGAGGGCGCGGTGCTGGCCGTGCTCGTGGTCTTCCTGTTCCTGCGCGATTTCCGCGCCACCCTGGTCGCCGCCTCCGCCCTGCCGCTGTCGGCCATCCCCACCTTCTGGGCGCTCGACCTGATGGGCTTCTCGCTCAATCTCGTCAGCCTTCTCGGCATCACGCTGGTGGTCGGCATCCTCGTCGACGACGCCATCGTCGAGATCGAGAACATCGTGCGCCACATCAAACTGGGCAAGTCGCCCTATCGCGCGGCGCTGGAGGCGGCCGACGAGATCGGGCTCGCCGTCATCGCGATCTCCGCCACGATCATGGCCGTCTTCGCGCCGGTCTCCTTCATGGGCGGCGTCGCGGGCCAGTACTTCAAGCAGTTCGGCCTCACCGTCGCCGTGGCGGTGTTCTTCTCGCTGCTGGTCGCCCGGCTGATCACGCCGATGCTCGCCGCCTATTTCCTGCGCGGCCACGGCCACGAGGAGCCGAAGCCCGGCTTCATCATGCGTGGCTACATGGGTTTCCTGCGCACCTCGCTGCGCTTCCGCTGGCTGACCCTGCTCGCCGGCATCGGCTTCTTCGGGGCCTCGATGTATGCGATCGGCTTCCTGCCATCGGGCTTCATCCCGAAGGAGGACGCCAGCCGCATCGTCTTCTCGCTCGAACTGCCGCCGGGCACGCTCTTGGAGGATACCCGCGAGACGACCGACCAGGTGACGGAGATCATGCGGGAAATGACCGAGGTCGAGAATGTCTACGTCATCGGCGGCTCCAGCCCGACCGGTTCGCTCGAGCCGCGCCGCGCCACCGTGGTCGCCGACCTCGTCCACAAGTCCGAGCGCGAGGTGAAGCAGGCCGAGACCGAGGAGACGCTCCTGACGAAGCTCGCCGTCGTGCCGGACCTGCGCGTCTACTTCGTCAACGACCGTGGTCAGCGCGCGCTGGAATTCGGCGTCATGGGCACCGACGGCGATCTGCTCGACACCACGGCGCGCGAGATCCAGAGCGCCATGACCCAGACGGGAAAATTCCGCGCGATCTCCTCCAACGCCGCGCTCGACCGGCCGGAAATCATCGTCGAACCCGATCTCGACCGCTTGGCCCAACTCGGCATCTCCACCGCCACCCTGTCGGAGACGCTGCGCATCGCCACCATCGGCGATATCGACGCCAACTTGGCGAAATACACGGTCGGCGACCGCCAGATACCGATCCGCGTGCAGTTGGACGAAGAGGCGCGCGACGATCTCTCGATCGTCAGTTCGCTGCCGGTGCAGACGGCCACCGGCGCCACCGTGCCTCTCTCTTCGGTAGCGAGCATCAGCTACGGCCAGGGCCCGTCGTCGATCCAGCGCTTCAACCGCCAGCGCCGCGTCGTCATCGGCGCGGACATGGCGCCCGGCTACGAGATCGGCGAGGGCCTCGCGTTGGTCAACGCCCTGCCGCGGGTCCAGAACCTGCCCGAAGGCGTGCGCGTGCAGGAGACGGGGGATGCCGAGGTCATGGGCGAGGTCTTCGCCGGCTTCGCCATGGCCATGGTCACCGGCCTGATGCTGGTTCTGGTCGTGCTGATCCTGCTCTTCGGCTCGGTGTTCCACTCGATCACGATCCTGGGCTCTCTGCCGCTGTCGATCGGCGGCGTGGTGACGGCCCTGTGGCTGACGAACTCGGCTGTCTCGATGCCCGTCGTGATCGGCATCCTCATGCTGATGGGCATCGTCACCAAGAACGCCATCATGCTCGTCGATTTCGCCATCGAGGAGGTGAAGCACGGCGTGCCGCGCGCCGAAGCCATTCTGGACGCCTGCCGCAAGCGCGCGCGCCCGATCATCATGACCACCATCGCCATGTCGGCGGGCATGATCCCGGCCTCGCTGGCGTTCGGCGACGGCGGCGAGTTCCGGGCACCGATGGCGATCGCGGTGATCGGCGGGCTTCTGGTCTCGACGGTCCTGTCGCTGGTCTTCATCCCGTCCATGTACACGATCATGGACGACGCGGCGCTCGGCGTGTCACGGCTCTTCCGCTGGGCCGTGCGGCCCAACGAAAAGGACGAGCCCGGCGAGGATGGCGCGCTCGCCGGCAACGTCCACGCCCTCGAACGCACCGCCGGCCACGACCTTCCCATGGCTGCGGAGTAGGGATTCGGCACCAGCCGGACCTCATCGCCGCCCGCATCGGCGGGCGGCGGCATGACCCGGCCGGTACGGGTCAATCCTCCAGATACGCGAACGCGCTCGTCGCCGTGACGGCGATCTTCTCCTCGCCCTTCGCCCGCATCTCCACTTTCGTGTAGGCCATGCGCTTGCCGTTGGAGAGCACGTCGACCCGGATCTCGACCTCTCCTGGCTTCAGGGGCCGGATGAAATGCGTCGTCAGGTCGACCGTGGTGCAGATGCGGAAGCGCCCGTTCAGCGCCGAGAGCGCCACGACCGAACAGGTGTCGGCGGCCGCCGCGGTCGCTTGGCCGCAGATGACGCCGCCGACATGGACCAGCGCACGGTTCTCCGGCAGGACGAAGCTGCCGCCCTTGTCGTCGAAGCCGACCGGCTTCAGGCCCATCTCGACGATCCAGGGCGCGAACACCCGCGCCAGCGTCTCTTCCGCTTCCTTCACCCCGAATGTCGTCACCGCGCTTCCCCGCATTTCATGTTACGAAAACTTGCATTGCCGACCATTTTTCGTTACATATTCCCGAGCGGCCGGATGTGCTATCATCCGACCATGGAGGAGATGCGATGTACAGTCAGGGACTGATCGGCGCCAAGACCGAAACCACCGAGGACGAGGCCTTCCTCGCCGCCTTCAAGGCGCGCATCGACGCTGAGGAGAAGATCGAGCCGAACGATCCGATGCCGGAGGGCTATCGCCGCACGCTGGTGCGCCAAATCGGCCAGCACGCGCATTCCGAGATCGTCGGCATGCTGCCGGAAGGCAACTGGATCACCCGCGCGCCCTCGCTGCGGCGCAAGGCGGCGCTTCTGGCCAAGGTTCAGGACGAGGGCGGCCACGGGCTCTACCTCTATTCCGCTGCCGAGACGCTGGGCGTGTCGCGCGAGCAGATGACCGAGGAGCTTCTGGCCGGCAAGGCCAAGTACTCCTCGATCTTCAACTATCCGACGCTCACCTGGGCCGACATCGGCGCCATCGGCTGGCTGGTCGACGGCGCGGCGATCATGAACCAGATCCCGCTCTGCCGCTGCTCCTACGGCCCCTATGCGCGCGCCATGATCCGCGTCTGCAAGGAGGAAAGCTTCCACCAGCGCCAGGGCTACGAGATCATGATGACGCTGGCGAAGGGCACGCCCGAGCAGAAGGAGATGGCGCAGGATGCGCTGAACCGCTGGTGGTGGCCTTCGCTGATGATGTTCGGCCCGCACGATACCGAGAGCCAGCACGGCGACCAGTCGATGAAGTGGAAGATCAAGCGCTTCACCAACGACGAATTGCGCCAGAAATTCGTCGACGCGACCGTGCCGCAGGGCGAATATCTCGGCCTGACTTTTCCGGACCCGGAGCTGAAGTGGAACGAGGAGCGCGGCTCCTACGACTTCGGCGCCATCGACTGGGACGAGTTCTGGCGCGTGGTCAAGGGCGGCGGCCCGATGAACCGCGAACGGCTCGAAGCCCGGAGAAAAGCCTGGGACGACGGCGCCTGGGTGCGCGAGGCCGCCCTGGCTCATGCCGAAAAGCGCAAGGCGCGCAAGGAGGCGACGCGGCTCGCGGCGGAGTAGCGTCGATGCACCTCGCCCAGCTCAACATCGCTCACGCGCGCTTCCCCCTCGACGACCCGCGCATGGCGGGCTTCATCGACAATCTCGACCGTGTCAACGCGGTCGCCGAGCGCAGCCCCGGCTTCGTCTGGCGTCTCGTCGGCGACGAAAACGATGCGACGGACCTGCGCTTGGCAGAAAATCCCGACGCGATCGTCAACATGTCGGTCTGGGAGAGCGCCGAGCATCTCGAGCACTTCGTCTGGAACACCGTCCACAAGCGGATCTACCACCGCAAGGGCGAGTGGTTCGCGGCATCAGCGAAGCCCTATTTCGTGATGTGGCCGGTTCCCGTCGGCCACCGCCCGGACCTTGCGGAAGCCGCCGGTAGGTTGGACCACTTCGAAAGACACGGCAGCAGCGACCATGCCTTCGGCTGGGAAGGCCTGCCGCATCTGAAGCGCTGGATGGAAGAGCGCTGCGCGTAGGGAAGAGAACCATGGCAAAAAACGAAATTCCCCTCTGGGAAGTCTTCATCCGGCCGCGCAACGGCCTGGCACACAAGCATTGCGGCTCCGTGCACGCCGCCGATGAGGTGATGGCGCTGCAGGCCGCGCGCGACGTCTACACGCGCCGGGGCGAGGGCGTCTCGATCTGGGTGGTGCCGTCGGCGGCGATCGTCGCCTCCGATCCAGCGCAGAAGGACGAGAACTTCGAGCCGACCGCCTCGAAGATCTATCGCCACCCGACCTTCTACGAGGTTCCCGAGGAAGTGGGGCACATGTGATGTCTTCGATGACGCTCGACCGCGCGACGTTGGTCACCTTCGTGCTCAGGCTCGCCGACGACCATCTGGTGCTCGGCCATCGCCTGTCGGAATGGTGCGGCCACGCCCCGATGCTCGAGGAAGACCTCGCCATGCCCAACATGGCGCTGGACCTGATCGGCCAGGCGCGGGCGCTCTACGCCTACGCCGCGGAGATCGAGGGCAAGGGGCGCACGGAAGACGATCTCGCCTATCTCAGGCGCGAACGCGAATACCTGAACTGCCTGATGGTGGAGCGGCCGAACGGCGACTTCGCCCACACCATGCTGCGCCAGCTCTATTTCGCCGCCTTCATGGAGCCGTTCTGGAAAGCCGTTGCAACGTCCAGCGACGCGACCCTTGCCGGCATCGCCGCCAAGGCCGTCAAGGAAGTCGCCTACCACATCCGCCATGCCGGCGAATGGGTGGTGCGGCTCGGCGACGGAACCGCGGACAGCCGGCGCCGCATGGAGGCCGCGATCGCCTCCCTCGCACCCTTCGTCGACGAGATGTTCGAGGACGACGCCGTCACGGCCGCGGTCGCCGAAGCCGGCCTCGCGCCGCAGCCCTCGTCGCTCCGCCCCGCTTTCGACCGCCTCATTGGCCCGATCTTCGCCGAGGCGGATCTCGCCTTCACCACGGCGCCCTACGCGCAGCGCGGCGGCCGCAAGGGCATGCACGGCGAGGCCATGGGTTTCCTGCTGGCCGACCTGCAATACATGCAGCGCACCTTTCCGGGCGCGACATGGTGAAAGCGTCCGCGATCGACCCCTTCTCCCCGCCTGCGGGGGTCCGAAGGACGGGCGAGACACGTGGCTCGCCCCAGTGGCCCGAAGGGCCTGATGAGGGGCAACGCCGGAGCCAGCCGGGTTCGCGCGGCCCCTCATCCCCCTGTCGGGACCTTCTCCCCGCAAGCGGAGAGAAGGAAGAGCTCCGGCACCGCGCCTGGCTTGCTGCCGCATCCGTCCCCGATCCTGAAGTGCCCTGCGTCACTGTCGCCGATCTCGGCATCCTGCGCTCCGTGGAAATCGTCGAAGGCGTCGCGGTCGCCAAGGTCACGCCGACCTATTCCGGCTGCCCCGCCGTGCTCGCCATCGAACTCGCCGTCGAGGCGGCTCTGCGCGATGCCGGTTTCGAGGCGCGCGTCGAGCGTGTCGTCTCGCCCGCCTGGACGACCGACTGGATCACGCCGGAAGGCCGCGACAAGCTGCGCGACTACGGCATCGCGCCGCCGCAAAAGACCTCCACTTCCATCCGCTCGCTCTTCGGCGAAGTCGAGGTCGCCTGTCCGCGCTGCGGCTCGGCCGACACCGAGAAGCTCTCCGAATTCGGTTCCACCGCATGCAAGGCGCACTACCGCTGCCTCGCATGCCGCGAGCCCTTCGACTATTTCAAGTGCATCTGAGACACCGCCAATGGCCCCGCGCTTCCACGACCTCACCGTCACCGACATCGAACGCCAGACATCCGACGCGGTGGCGATCGCCTTTGCCGTCCCCGACGACCTGCGCGACGCCTTCCGCTTCCGGCCGGGCCAGTATCTGACGCTCGCCGCGAAGGTCGACGGCGAGGACGTGCGCCGCTCCTATTCCATCTGCTCGGCGCCCGGCGACCCGCATCTGCGGGTGGGGGTCAAGAAGGTGGCAGACGGCCGCTTCTCGCGGTTCGTCAACGAGGTGCTGTCGGTCGGCGACACGATCCGCGTCATGCCGCCGGAAGGCCGCTTCACCTCGCTCGCCGGCGAACGCCACGACTATCTTTTGATCGCCTCGGGCTCCGGCATTACGCCGATGCTGTCCATCGCCAGAACCGTGCTCGGCCACGAGCCGGAGAGCACGGTGACGCTGGTCTACGGCAACCGCTCGACCGATACGATCATGTTCCGCGAGGAGTTGCAGGACCTGAAGGACCGCCACATGCGGCGCTTTTCGCTGGTCAACATGCTGTCGCGCGAGAAGCAGGACTTCGACCTGCTCAACGGCCGCATCGACGGCAAGAAGATCGCGCACATGTCCGATCTCGGTCTGATCGATCCGCTGGGCAGCGACGGGGTGTTTCTGTGCGGACCCGGCGCGATGATCGACGACGTGTCGGAGACGCTGAAGTCCTATGGCGTC
This sequence comes from Aquibium pacificum, assembly GCF_040839445.1. Taxonomy (NCBI): domain Bacteria; kingdom Pseudomonadati; phylum Pseudomonadota; class Alphaproteobacteria; order Hyphomicrobiales; family Phyllobacteriaceae; genus Aquibium; species Aquibium pacificum. The sequence goes on from NZ_JBDPGJ010000001.1 coordinate 1,092,987, forward strand.
GATCCCGACCGCATTCGCTACGAACGCTTCACACCCTCGGGCGAGGCGCCCCGGCCGCGCGCGCCCTCGGATGCGGCGCAGAAGGCGGTCGCCGGCGGCGTTGCGATCGAGGTCGTGCTGGACGGCGTGCGACGTGAATTTCCGATGGGCGAGGGCGCCGAGACGGTGCTCGACGCCGCCCATAGCGCCGGGCTCGAATTGCCCTATTCCTGCGCCGGCGGCATGTGCTGCACCTGCCGCTGCCGCGTCGTGGAAGGCCAGTCGGAGATGGCCGTCAACTTTTCGCTGGAGCCGTGGGAGATCGAAGCCGGTTTCACGCTCGCCTGCCAGACCCGGCCGCTGTCGGACAGGCTGGTGCTGGACTTCGACGCGGTGTGAAAAAGCCCCTCCTGCTGGAACTCCGAGCGTCTGAAATAGCGTGATTTGCGGGGAGGCAGGTTTTCGGCGACACCGTCGGAAACCTGCCTCTCACCTGCTCAATGAGCTTCGGCGGCAACATTCGCTTGGCGTAGACAGCGAACCTGGCACCCCACAAAGTCTTGATTGTCAACGATCACGCTTGGGATCGCTGAGAGGTTTTCAGCCTCCCAAACATCAACCGTGCATAGCACGCGATTGCAAAGGCGATCAGCAGTTCACGGATTTCCGACAGCTCGTATCCATCCACCATTCCGCTGCCGAAGATGAGGAATACGCCCTGGGAACCGACGAGCAAGGCCAGCATTCCGCCGGCAGGGAACGACCTGCCACGCTCTCGTGCCTCGAGCACCAACTGCAGCGCAATCGCCGCGCCCAGAAAGAACCACACCTGGTATAGGAGGATGTTCCATTCTTCGTAGAGCAGCCCGGCAATAGGCAGGGACAGAAGTGCGAAGAACCGCCTCGGGACGAACGGACTCAGGGAGCGCAGGATGGTGTTGTCGGTCGCAGGCCAGAAGAACGGCAGCGCAACGAATGCTGCGAAGGCTGCGGAATAATAAGCGGCCTCGAACTTGTAGGTAGCGAAGTTGTGAAGGTTGGTTTCATTCTGGGCATTTCCGGCGAAGAGTTCCCCGGCTTCCCAGCCTAGCAAGTGCTGTCCCCACGACATCTCCTCCATCAGGATAAGGAACGCCACCGAGAACATGGCCGCGAACACCAGTGCGGGTGGACATCCGAAGATCCGGAAGTTCGACGCATGCCTGCTGTACGCGATGCACAAGCCGAAGTAAGCAAGCGCAACCAACAACACGAAGTCGGTTGCAAAACCCACGAACTGACCTTCTCGGACGGTCTCGTTCAAGACTTGGGGAGCGAGCAGGACGGTGACTGCGCTGAGCAGGAGAACGAAACCTGAGAACGTCGTAGCAATTGCGATGAAGCGCCCTTCGCGGTCGGTCGATGGGCTCGCATGGGCAGAGTGGGGCAGGCTTCGGAATGCAAAGAAGAGACAGCAAGCTACGATCGCAGAAGAGATAATACCCAGTAACCCTGGGAAATTCCAATCGGGCTTACCTTTTTCGAGGAATTGTACTCCGGAATTTATATTGATGTATGCAAACGTTGAAACCAATACACCAATGCCAATCAGTAAAATGATCAAACGCGCAGAGATTGAAAATTGTGAAGCGTAATCGGTGGAATTGTATTGCGTGCTCATGATTCCCTCCACGATTTTAAGTACCGTATCAATCTTTCATTAACCATGGAGATGTTTCAAGATATTTGGTTAATAGATAAAAGTCTAAATAATTTGTTCGAATCTGGTTGCAAAGAAAGCCCTTGAGTTGCACCACTGACCCGACAGGTCATCGACCTCTCGGGGAAGGCAGCCTCCCGAACGATCGACGGTGCTGTCTTCCTGCTCCTCGGCTTGGGGTACGAGAAATCGGCGCCACCACTCGCGCTTCAAAAAAGCCTCCCGCAGACTCGAGCTACTCGTCGTCTTCTGCGGAACAGCCGCGCATGACTTCATTCCCGCAGCTAACTTCCATATGGCCGCTCCAAAGCCACAGCTGGGTGCGCGAGGAACGGCGGCTTTCGGGAAGCCGTCCGTGATCTGCAAACTACAGAGATGCAGGCAATACGGACTTCGAAACGGAATTCGCGATCCCGCTCCGGTTTGCGTGCTCGTTCGCCCGCTACTGCGCCTGCTTCGCCGCCCTGATCTCGGTCAGCGACTTCGTCGGCGTGATTGCCTCCGGGTCGAGCTTCACATGGACGATTGCCGGCATGCCGCTTGCCCGGGCGCGCTCGAAGGCGGGGGCGAATTCATCGGTCGTGGCAACCGTCTCGCCATGGCCGCCGAAGGCGCGGGCGTAAGCCGCGAAGTCGGGATTCTGGAGGTTCGTGCCCGAGACGCGGCCGGGGTATTCCCGCTCCTGGTGCATGCGGATCGTGCCGTAGATGCCGTTGTCGAGGATGACGACGACGATTGGCGCGCCATGCTGGACGGCGGTGGCGAATTCCTGGCCGTGCATGAGGAAATCGCCGTCGCCGGCCCACACGATCACCTCGCGGTCCGGGAACATCGTCTTGGCCGCAACGCCGGCCGGCAGGCCGTAGCCCATCGAGCCCGAGGTCGGCGCGGCCTGGGTGTTGAAGCGGCGGAAGCGGTGGAAGCGGTGCACCCAGGTGGCGAAATTGCCGGCGCCGTTGCAGATGATCACGTCTTCGGGCAGCACGGTTTCCAGCCACTCCATGACCTTGCCCATATGCACGTCGCCCACGCCCTTTTCGGGCGGGGCCGACCATTCGAGATAGCTCTGGTGCAGTTCCTCCGTGCGGTTCGCCCAGACGGGCGTGGCCGAGGGCGCGGTCGCGGCGAAGGCGTGCGCGAAAGCGGCCGGCGTGGCGTTGACGGCGACGGTTGGCCTGTAGACGCGCCCGAGTTCCAGGGGATCGGGATAGACGTGAACCAGCTTCTGGTCGGGGTAGGGGCTCTTCAGTAGCGTGTAGTCCGAGGACGGCATCTCGCCGAAGCGGCAGCCGACGAGCAGCACGAGGTCCGCCTCCTTGATGTAGCGGCCGAGCTTCGGGTTGACCCCGATGCCCACGTCTCCCGCGTAGGAGGAATGAAGCTGGTCGCACAGCGCCTGCCGGCGGAAGGAACAGCCGACCGGCAGCGCCCAGCGTTCCAGTGCGCCGCACATGGCCTTGACGGCGCTCTCGGTCCAGCGCGTGCCTCCGAGGATGACGAAGGGACGCTTCGCCTCGCCGAGCAGCCGTTCCACCTCGGCCATCTGGGCCGGACCAGGCCAGGTCTCGACCAGCGTGAAGGGCAGGACCGCCGGCGCCTCGACCGTGTCCGTCAGCATGTCCTCCGGCAGGGCGACGACCACCGGGCCCGGCCGACCGGAGGTGGCGGTCGCGAAGGCGCGCGTGACCAGTTCGGGAATGCGCGCCGCATCGTCGATTTCCACCACCCATTTGGCGATCGAGCCGTAGAAGGCCCGGCAGTCGACCTCCTGGAACGCCTCGCGCTCCCGGTTGCCGCGCGCAACCTGGCCGACGAAGAGGATCATCGGATTGGAATCCTGCCGCGCGATGTGCACGCCGGCGGACGCATTGGTGGCGCCGGGCCCGCGCGTGACGAAGCAGATGCCGGGCCTGCCCGTCAGCCGGCCCTCACAGTCGGCCATCATGGCGGCGCCGCCTTCCTGCCGGCAGACGATGTTGCGGATCTTCGAATCGTGCAGTGCGTCAAGCACGGCGAGATAGCTCTCGCCCGGCACCGAGTAGATGCGCTCGACGCCGTTCGCCTCGAGGGTGTCGACGATGAGCTGGCCGCCGGTTCTCATGCGTTCTTCTTCTCCAGTTCGTCCAGAATCTCTTGCGTATGCTCGCCGAGGCGGGGCGATGGGCGGTCGTAGGTGAGCGGCGTGGCCGACATCAGCATGGGCGCGCGCACCGAAGGCAGGCTGTTGCCGTGACGGTCGTCCAGGTCCATGCGCATGCCGCGCGCAATCGTCTGCGGGTCGGCGAACATCTTTGCGATGTCGTTGATCGGGCTCGCCGGCACGCTCGCGGCTTCCAGCTTCGCAAGCAGCGGCTCGCGCTCCCATTCCGCCAGCACCGCTTCAAGATGCCGCCGCAGGCGTGACCGATTGGCGACTCGCGCCGGGTTGGTCGCGAAATCCGGATCGGCGGAGAGATCATCCCGACCTACCACCCTGCAGAAGCGCTGGAACTGGCCGTCATTTCCGGCGGCCAGGATGATGTGCCCGTCCTTGACCGGCAGCACCTCGTAGGGCGCGATGTTCATGTGGGCGTTGCCCATCTGCACCGGCGCGACGCCTGAGACGAGATAGTTGAGGTTCTGGTTGCCGAGCACCGAGATCTGCGTGTCGAACAGCGCCATGTCGATGAACTGGCCCTCGCCGGTCCTCTCCGCATGCCGCAGCGCCGCCTGGATGGCGATCACCGAATAGAGGCCGGTGAAGATGTCGGAGATGGCGACGCCGGCCTTCTGCGGCTCGCCGCCCGGTGCGCCGGTGATCGACATCATGCCGGACATGCCCTGGATGATGAAATCGTAGCCGGCGCGCGGCGCATAGGGACCTGTCTGGCCGAAGCCGGTGATGGAGCAGTAGACGAGGCGCGGGTTGATCGCCTTCAGGCTATCGTAGTCGAGCCCGTATTTCTTCAGGCCGCCCAGCTTGAAGTTCTCGATCAGCACGTCCGCCGTTGCGATCAGCTTCTTCAGCGTCTCGGCGCCGTCCGGCTTCGAAAAATCGAGGGCGACCGAACGCTTGCCGCGGTTCGTGGAGTGATAGTAGGCGGCCGAAAGGTTCTCCCCGTCCTGCCCAGTAACGAAAGGCGGGCCCCATTTGCGCGTGTCGTCCCCGCCGTCGGGGTTTTCCACCTTGATGACGTCGGCGCCGAGATCGGCCAGCAGCTGCCCGGCCCACGGGCCCGCGAGGATGCGGGCAAGCTCGATGACGCGGATGCCGGAAAGGGGAGGCGGGGACATGGGAGTGAGCGGCTCCAGGCGAACGATGCCGCGTGCCTAGCAGATGCGGGCGGCGGCTGTCACGCCGCGCTTTGCCGCGTCACGGATTAGCCCGGGTTCCGGTCAGAGGTCCGCCCAGCCATAGCCTTCGAGATCGATTCCCGGGCCGATCTGTATACCGAGGAGCCGGCCCTCCCTGATCATCGACTTGTCCAGCGAGAGGATTTTCACGCATTCCCTGTTGCGCGCGATGGCGAGATGCAATGCATCCGGTGCACGCAGGGCCGTCTCCGACCTTCGGAGCATCTCAATGGCCGCCAGTTGGTCCGCAACGAGCGTGGGAAATAATCGGAAAGAATGGGCGACCAAGCGGTCGAACATCGCCTCGGCGCTATCCGTCTGATCCAGGCTCATGATCTTCATGCGCCGTTGCCGTGCGAGCAAGGAACTGAATTCGACGCGGGTCCAATGACTGGTCGCCAATGCGCCGGCTGGCAAGGCGCGCACGAATTCGGCGACGGCTTCGCTGTTTGCTTCCGGTAGGAAGAGTGGGGCGAGATCGGAGGTATCGAGATAGCAGATAACAGCAGCCATCAAAGCCCTTCATCCCGCATAGCACGGATCATACTGGCGCTCGGCTCCGGCAATCGCGGCATGCTCTCCCGGAATGCGGCGAGTTCCTCGAAGGGGATCGGTTTCTTCACGGTCTCGGCGGCGGATATCTGCGCCACCGGGCGGCCGTGCCGGGGAATCACGAAGGTCTCGCCGGTCTCCACGCGATCCAGGAAGCTGCTCAGGCGAGCCTTCGCATCCGCCAGGCTGATCGTTGTCATCGATCATACTCCATTTGGTCACCGGATTGGTCATATATGGCACGAGCAGGGGCTCTTCGCCAGTCGCCGGTCTTTCAACAGACGACCCCCTCCACCCACCGCACAAAATCCCCCGTCACCTCCTCGCGGTTCACCTCGTTCAGGCTCTCATGCCGCGTCCCCGCGTAAACCGTTGAAGTCAGATTCGAAAAACCCATCGCCTCCATCCGCCTGGCGAGGTTCCTCGTCGCCTTGCCGCCGTCGGTCGCCGGGTCCTTCTCGCCACCCACGATCATCACCGGCAGGTCGCGGCGGATGCCGGAAAACTTCGCGTCGTCTGCACCCCCGAAGATGAGATCGAACACGTCGCGCCACATTGAAACCGAAGCGTCCCAGCCGCAGAGCGGATCGGCGACGTATTTATCCACCTCGGCCGGATCGCGCGACAGCCAGTCGAACTCGGTCCGCCGGTCGGGGATCCCCTTCGCCCAGGCCTGGAAGGTCAGCTTCGGCAGGATGCGGGAGGGGACGTCGGAACCCAGCCGGAATCTTTCCCACGCGAGAATGGCGCGCGCCGCTCGGCCCGCGATGCCGGCCGAAAAGTTGGCGTTCCAGACCGCGGCGGCGGCGACCCGGTCGGAATGCTCGAGCAGGAAATTCAGCGCGATCAGCCCGCCCATCGAATGGCCGAACACGATCACCGGAATCCCCGGCATCTCGCGCGCGATGTGGTCGTGGACGGCCAGCACGTCGGCCACCACCTTCTTTGCGCCGTTCCCGTCGCGCGAAAATATGCGCGGCGGAGCGTCCGGCGCGCGCGTCGCGCCGTGTCCTCGATGATCGTGCGCGAAAGTCGCGATGCCGTGGTCCGCCAGATGGTCGGCGAAGCGGCCGTAGCGGGCGGCGTGTTCGGCGAGCCCGTGGTTGACCTGCACGACGGCGCGGAGGGGGCCTTTCGGGCGCTTGCCGTAAAGGTTCAGCTGCGCGCCCGACGGTGCGGAAATTTCGGCTTTTTGATCGAAAGGCATGGGGTCCCCCTGATAGGGACAATTCGTCAGGAACGCGGCCGCGTCAACAGAATCGCAGCGCGTCTGCCGGGACAAAAGCGGCGATTGCGGCGTCGTCGTGGCAGGTGAGGCGTCATGAGCCTCGCTTTCGCCATCCCGATGGTCTATGAGCGGCCATGCAAAAAAATCATTTCGAAGTACCGGTGACCGTCAAGGCGGGCAACGAGGGCGACAGCAAGGTTCTCTCGTCACCGCGCGAAGCCTCCGACTTCCTCCTAAACAACTGGCAGGGAAAGAGAAGCGCGAAGCACCGCGCCGCGCTTCAGGCTTGCCACGATGCGGTCTCGAGCGGCAAGCCGGCCATGACGGCCAGGCGCGCTTTCGTCGCGGCGGCGCGCGAGGCCGATCTTCTGTTGAGCGACAAGGTTCCGGGCTGACGGACCCCGGCCGGCCAACTGGCCGGCTGGTCTTTCCCGCGTCCTACTTGTCTTCCGTCGAGGTGGATTCTGTTTCCGCCTCGGCTTTGTCGCGTTCCTTGGCAGCAGCCTTCGCGGCCAGCTTCTCGGCCTTCTTCGCCGCCTTCTGGCGCTCGCGTTCCTTCCGCTCGAAGTCGTAGTTTGGTGTACGCGCCATATCGTGTCCTTTCGTGAATCCCCCCTTGCCTACGGATTTGCGGACGCGATTACAACAGTCTGCCGCCTATGGGGTCCTCGGGCCGAACGACGATGTGACGCCAGGCTTCCCGCCGTCGGCGCGTGACGCCCGAATGCCCACCGATTGTTCACTTGGCCGTCGTGCAAAAACCTTGGGCAGAACGCCACTTGCCAAGATGGTTCTGCGATGTTTCATTGACACCGAAGTCAATCCCTTCGGAGTGTGCCGATGTTCCTCACCAGACGCGTTTTCTCGCTTGCCACCGCGACCATCCTGTCCGCCGCCGCGCTCAGCGCCGCCGGCATGCACGCCGCCCAGGCGCAGACCGACGTAAAGTTCACGCTGGACTGGAAGTTCGAGGGACCGGCGGCGGGGTTTCTGCTCGCGATCGACAAGGGCTATTTCGAGGCTGAGGGCCTGAACGTAACGATCGACACCGGCGCGGGTTCGCGCGAGTCCATCCCGCGGGTCGCCACCGGCGCCTACGATATGGGATTTGGCGACATCAACGCGCTGATTAAGTTCCTCGACGAGGATCCCTCGCAGAAGGTCGAGGCCGTGATGATGGTCTACGACAAGCCGCCCTTCGCCGTCATCGGACGCAAGGCTCAAGGCATCACCGAGGATCCGAAGTCGCTGGAAGGCAAGAAGCTCGGCGCGCCGCCGCCGGACGCGGCCTTCGGACAATGGCCGGTCTTCGTCGAGGTCGCCGACATTGATACCTCCAACATCACGATCGAAAACGTCGGCTTCCCGGTCCGCGAGCCCATGCTGGCGCAGGGGGCAGTGGACGCGATCTTTGGCTTCGCCTTCTCGAGCGTGCTCAACCTCAAGGCGCAGGGCATCCCCGAAGACGACATCGTCACCATTCTGATGGCCGATCACGGGCTCGACCTCTACGGCAACGCGATCATGGTCAACGAGGATTTCGCCGCAGCCAATCCCGATGCGGTCAAGGGCTTCCTGAAGGCGCTGGCGAAGGGCTTCGCCGATGCCGTCTCAGATCCCGCGGCGGGTGTCGACGCGGTCATGTCGCGCAACGAGATCCTGACCAAGGAGATTGAAATCGAACGGCTGGAGATGGCGAATTCGATGAACATCAACACGCCATGGGTCGCTGAAAACGGGTTTGGCGGCATCGACGAGGAGAAGTTGGCCAAGTCGATCGAGCTCCTGAAGGTCTCGATGGGCCTGAAGGGCAACGTGACGGCCGCCGACGTCTTCGACGCGAGCTATCTGCCGCCCAAGGAGGAGCGGATGCTCCCCTGATCCGACAGCGGGGGCTCGGGGATGCAACCGCTCGTCACGATCGAGCACGTCGACATGCGTTATGGCGGCCCGGAAGGGCTGCTCGCCGTGCAGGATCTGACACTGTCGGTCGCCAAGGGTGAGTTTGCCGCGGTGGTCGGTCCGTCCGGCTGCGGCAAGTCCACGCTCATGAAGCTCGTGACCGGCCTCTATATCCCGCAGGGAGGCTCCGTCGTCGTGGCTGGCGAGCGGGTCACCAAGCCGGTCTCCATCGTCGGCATGGCGTTCCAGAACCCGACCATGCTGCCGTGGCGAACGACGCTGGACAACATCCTGCTGCCGCTGGAGGTGGTGCAGCGCCATCGCGGCAGGCTGCGCGCCCACAAGGCGGAATACGTCGCCAAGGCGGAGGCACTGCTGGAAACGGTCGGCCTCAAGGGTTTCGGGCAGAAATTTCCCTGGCAGCTCTCGGGTGGCATGCAACAGCGGGCAAACCTGTGCCGGGCACTGATCCACGAGCCCGACCTCCTGATGCTCGACGAACCCTTCGGGGCGCTTGATTCCTTCACCCGCGAGGAACTGTGGTGCGTCATCCGTGACCTGCATGCCGCGCAGGGCGTCACGATCGTGCTGGTCACGCACGATCTGCGCGAGGCGGTCTTCCTCGCCGACCGCATCTTCGTCATGAGCGCGCGGCCCGGCCGCGTCATCGAGGAACGCAAGGTGCCGTTCGCGCGGCCACGCGATCTCGAACTCATGTATGAGAAGGAGTTCAACGACGTGGTGCACGAACTGCGCGGCTCCATCGCAGATGCGAGGAAGGCTGCATGAGCACCCCCCGCGCAGGCATCGACTGGGTGAAGGCTGCTCCGTGGCTCTATACGGCGACGCTCTTCGTCGTCTGGGAAGCGGCGGTGCGGGCCTTCGACATACCGCAATACATCCTGCCGGCGCCGACGGTGATCGCCGGCGCCATCGTGCAGTACTGGTCGGCGATCTGGAAGAACTCGCTCCAGACCCTCTACACGACCCTGGCCGGCTTCGTGCTCGCCGTCGTGGGCGGGCTGGCGCTCGGCATCCTCGTGGGCTGGTCGCGCTTCATCTATGCGGGGCTCTATCCGCTGATGGTCGGCTTCAACGCCATCCCCAAGGTCGCGCTCGTCCCGGTGCTGGTCATCTGGTTCGGCATCGGCACGATCCCGGCCGTACTGACCGCCTTCCTGATCGCCTTCTTTCCGATCGTGGTGAACGTCGCCACCGGCCTCGCCACCATCGAGCCGGAGATGGAGGATGTGCTCAGGGCGTTGGGCGCCAGGAAGATGGACATCATGCTCAAGGTCGGCATCCCGCGCTCGATGCCGTATTTCTTCGGTTCGCTGAAGATCGCCATCACACTGGCCTTCGTCGGCTCGGTCATCTCCGAGACGGTGGCGGCCAATTCGGGCCTCGGCCACATGATGCTCGGCGCGCAGTCGCAGTTCAACGTGCCGCTGGTCTTTGCCGGCCTGGTCATGCTGGCGATCGAGGGCATCGTCATGTACGCCATCATGGCGTGGATCGAGATGCGCATGACCGGCTGGGCACACAGAAGCCAGACCATGGGGGCCTGAGCAGGGGCCACTGCGAGGCGCGGGCGTCCTGCCGGGACTGTGTGGCGCGTCACATATCGCGCATGGGTCATGGTCTAGGGTGAAGCCACTCGAAACATCCCGAGGGAGATCGCCATGCGCGCGTTCGGGCTCCAGGCCTTTGCCGTTCTGATCGTTCTTTTCCCGTCAGCCACCAGAGCCGAGGTTCGGCTCGAAGGCTGGTTCATCGCCGAGCAGGAATGCGCCGCCACGCAGTCGATCCGCACCGGCGCCAATCCGGGCGGTGTGACAACCGAAGTCCGGCACGCCTACGACATGCTCGCGGGCAACAAGGAATCCCCAAGCCATTACCTGATCCGCGTCCCGGGCGCGGAGCCGGAACGGCGCTGGGTCGCGGCCGGGTGCGGCGTCCATGCCGTTGCCGCTAAGTCGTCACCGACCCCACCTGACAATGGCGGCGGAGGACAGCCGCAGCGCGTCGATTTCGTGCTCGCCGCAAGCTGGCAGCCCGGCTTCTGCGAGACGCGTCCGGACAAGACCGAATGCACCACGCAGACGAACGGGCGCTTCGACGCCAGCAACTTCTCCCTGCACGGGCTCTGGCCGCAGCCGCGCAGCAATGTCTACTGTCAGGTGGCGCCGGACGTCGCGGCCGACGACAAGGCGGGCCGTTGGGAGGCCCTGCCGGAAGTGACGCTCGACGGCGACACCCGCTCGGAACTGGACAAGGTCATGCCGGGCACGGCCTCGCTCCTGGAACGCCACGAATGGGTCAAGCACGGCACCTGCTACGGCGACACGATGGAAGAATATTTCGCCGATTCGCTCGCCATCATGAGCGATCTCAACGCCTCGGCCGCGCGGGAGCTTTTTGCCGAGAACGTCGGCGCAACGCTGACGGCCGTTCAGATCCGCGAGGCCTTCGACGCATCTTTCGGTCCGGGTGCCGGATCGCGCGTCCGGGTCAGCTGCGTCACCGACCCGTCGAACGGGCGCCGCCTGATCGGCGAGATCACGATCGGCCTCTCGGGCGAGATCGACGACGAGGCAAATCTCTCCGACCTCATCTTCGCCGCCACGCCGACCGACGACGCCGGCTGCACGCAGGGCATCGTGGACGCCGCCGGCCTGCAATAGGGCAGGGCCGTCAGAACGTCTCCACCCAGGGCCGCACCTCGATCTCCCAGGACCACGCGCTGCGGTCCTGGTCGATCAGCTGCATGTAGGTCTCGGCGATCGCATCCGGGTCCAGCATGGAATCGGGCTTGTCGGCCGGCTCGGTGCGACCGGGATTTCGGATCGCGCCGTCGATGACCACGTGACCGACATGGATGCCCTTCGGATGCAGTTCGCGCGCCATTGACTGGGCGAGCCCGCGCAGCGCGAACTTGCCCATGGCGAAGGACGCTGACTGCGGATAGCCCTTCACGCCGGCCGAGGCGCCGGTGAACAGGATTGCGCCCTTGCCGCGCGGCAGCATGCGCCTTGCCGCCTGCTGCGCCACCAGGAAGGCACCGTAGGCGGTTACCTGCAGCGCCTTCTGGACCTCGCCCGGATCGATGTCGACGAAGGGTCCGCGCACCCAGTAAGAGGGGTTGTAGATTGCGACCTCCAGGTCGCCGCCCATCTCATCAACCCGCCCGAACAGCGCCTCGACATCCCCGACGTTCGCCGCGTCGCAGGGAACCGTCACGCCGTTGGTCTCGGCCGCCAGCGGCTCGAGCTTGTCCACCTTGCGGGCGGCCAGCACCAGCTTCATGCCCCGCGCGGCGAGCTTGCGCGCGAGCGAAGCCGACAGGCCGTCACCCACTCCGACGATCAGTGCGGTCGACATTTGTCTTTCTCCCCTTTGAGGCGCCGGACACCATTCGGGACCATCCGCGTCATCGGGGCAAGGGGCGGACCGCGAAATTTCCGAGAGCGGCTTTCAAAGTCCGCGCGCGGTCAGTTCTGCGGGTGCGGATCAGCTACCCGAAGGTTTCCGCTTTGCCCTCTTCTCGGCCTTGCGCGCGAAATCAGGCTTGCCCTTGTCCTTGGACGGCTTCTTCTTCGGCCCCTTGCGGAACGGCGCAGCGTCGTCCGTGCGCGCGGGCGGCGCCTCGTCGCGGCTTGGCGCGGGCGCGGGTCGGTCGGGCCGATCCGTGCGGGCAGGGCGCTCCTTCTGCTTCTTCCAGTCGGGCCGTGGGCCGGCGTCTTCGCGTGCGCCGGTTCGTGCCGGCCGCTCGTCGCGTGCCGGCCTCTCCTTCCACTCGCTCCGCTCCCGGCGCGGGCGCTCGTCGGTCCTCGGCGGACGGTCCTGCCGGTCGCCCTTGCCCCAGGCCTTGCGCGGCGACAGGTCGGGCATGCCGTCGAGCCTGGTCAGGCGGATGTCGTTCTGCAGCATGCCCTTGGGGCCGACAGCCTGCATCAGCGCGTCGGCATGGCTCGCCGCGATCTCGACGAAGGTCTCCTCGGGCTGCATCCGGATCGCGCCGATCTCGGCCTTGGTGATCGCGCCGGTGCGGCACATCAGCGGGATCAGCCAGCGCGGCTCGGCGTTGCGGCGGCGGCCGACCGAGAGCGAGAACCACACCGTCGGGCCGATGTCGCGGTCGCGCGGACGCGGAGCGTCTCCGAACGCGGGCTGGTCGTGGTCGCGCCGCACGCGCGCCTTCGGGTCGACCGGCACGTCGGCCAGTTCCTCGGGCGCCGAGCGTCCGGCGCGCCACAGCCGCAGGAACGCGGTGGCGACCTGGCCCGGCGCATGCTGCGCAAGCAGTTTCTCGACCGCCTGCGCCTCGTCCTCGTTCGTGGGTTCCACCAGAGCACTGTCTGCCAGAAGCCGTTCCTCGTCGCGCGCCGCCACGTCGTCGGCGTTGGGCGCCGCGACCCAGACCGGTGTGATGTTGGCCGTCATCAGGGTGCGCTCGATGCGCCGGCGCGCCGGCAGCGGCACGATCAGGGCCGAGACGCCCTTGCGTCCTGCCCGGCCGGTACGCCCCGAACGGTGCAGCAGCGTGTCGGGATTGGTCGGCAGATCGGCATGGACGACGAGGTCGAGATGCGGCAGGTCGATGCCGCGCGCGGCGACGTCGGTGGCGATGCACACCTTCGCGCGGCCGTCGCGCATGGCCTGCAGCGCATGGGTGCGCTCGCTCTGGCTCAGTTCCCCCGACAGCGCCACCACCGGGAAGCCGCGGTTGTTGAGCCGCGCCGTCAGGTGGTTCACCGCCGCGCGCGTGTTGCAGAACACCAGCGCGTTGCGCGCCTCGTGGAAGCGCAGCACGTTGACGATGGCGTTGTCGCGGTCGTGCACGGCCACGGGATGGATGCGATACTCGATGTCTGCATGCTGCTCGCGCGCGCTCTCGGTGGCGATGCGGATGGCATTGCGCTGGTAGTTTTCCGCCAGCGTGGCGATCGGCCTCGACACAGTCGCCGAAAACATCAGCGTGCGGCGTTCCTCAGGCGCGGCCTGGAGGATGAACTCCAGGTCCTCGCGAAAGCCGAGGTCCAGCATCTCGTCGGCCTCGTCCAGCACCGCCGCGCGCAGTTCGCTAAGGTCCAGCGCGTGGCGCGTGATGTGGTCGCGCAGGCGGCCCGGCGTGCCGACCACGATATGGGCGCCACGTTCCAGCGTGCGGCGCTCCGAGCGCATGTCCATGCCGCCGACGCAGGAGGCGATCTGCGCGCCCGCCCCGGCATAGAGCCACTCGAGTTCGCGCTTGACCTGCATGGCGAGCTCGCGCGTCGGCGCGATCACGAGGCCGAGCGGCGCGCCGGGATCGCCGAAGCGCGCGGCGTCTCCAAGCAGCGTCGGCGCCAGCGCCAGCCCGAAGGCGACTGTCTTGCCGGAGCCCGTGCGGGCCGAGACCAGCGCGTCGGCGTCCTTCATCTCGGGCGAAAGCATGGCTTCCTGCACCGGGGTGAGCGTCGTGTAGCCGCGTTCCTGCAACGCGGCGGCGAGCGTCGGGACGACGCCTTCGAAATCGGACATGATCTACTTTCGGGGTATGTGGCCCATGGAGCGGCGTCCGACGAACGGACCCCGCCTGCGCGCGGCGAAATCCGTCGCGGACAATCTTGCGCGCCTGATAGTCCTTGTCCGCGCCAATGTACAGTGCGTGTCGCGCATGGCAGTCCGTCGGCATTGCCCCGCGCGGCGGTTTCGCCTACATAGCGCGCACAATTTCAGCCTTTCCCTCTTATCCGACGGAGTGCGACGCGCCCCATGGCACGCCAGTTCATCTATCACATGTCCGGCCTCTCCAAGGCCTACGGCGCCAAGAAGGTGCTGGAGAACATCCACCTGTCCTTCTACCCCGAAGCCAAGATCGGCATCCTGGGCCCCAACGGCTCGGGCAAGTCGACCATCCTGCGCATCATGGCGGGCGTCGACAAGGAGTGGCAGGGCGAGGCCTGGCTGGCTGAGGGCGCCACCGTCGGCTACCTGCCGCAGGAGCCGGACCTCGATCCGGCGCTCAACGTCTTCGGCAACGTCATGGAGGGCGTGAAGGCCAAGACCGCCATCATCGAGCGCTACAACGAGCTGATGATGAACTATTCCGACGAGACGGCCGACGAGGCGGCCAGGCTCCAGGACGACATGGACCGGCTGAACCTGTGGGACATCGAGCAGCAGGTCGAGATGGCCATGGAGGCGCTCGGCTGCCCGCCCAAGGAGGCCGACGTCACCAAGCTGTCGGGCGGCGAGCGCCGCCGCGTTGCGCTGTGCCAGCTTCTGCTGCGCCAACCCGACCTGCTCCTCCTCGACGAGCCGACCAACCATCTCGACGCCGAAACCACGGCGTGGCTTGAAAAGCACCTGCGCGCCTATCCCGGCGCCGTGATGATCATCACCCACGACCGCTACTTCCTCGACAACGTCACCGGCTGGATCCTCGAGCTCGACCGCGGCCGCGGCATCCCCTACGAGGGCAACTACACCGCTTATCTGGAAGCCAAGGCCAAGCGCCTGAAGCAGGAGGGCCGCGAGGACGACGCCCGCCAGCGGGCGATCGCGCGAGAGCGCGAATGGATCGGCTCCAGCCCGAAGGCGCGCCAGGCCAAGTCCAAGGCCCGCATCGCCGCCTTCGAGCAGCTGCTCGAATCGGCCGACAGCCGCCGCCCGTCGGACACCCAGATCGTCATTCCGCATGGCGAGCGGCTGGGCAACGTCGTCATCGAGGTAGAGGGCCTGTCGAAGGGCTATGGGGACCGCCTGCTCATCGACGACCTCTCCTTCAAGCTTCCGCCCGGCGGCATCGTCGGCGTGATCGGTCCCAACGGCGCCGGCAAGACGACGCTGTTTCGCATGTTCACCGGCCAGGAAAAGCCGGACAACGGCTCCGTGCGTATCGGCGAGACCGTCAAGCTCGGCTATGTCGACCAGAGCCGCGACACACTCGACCCCAACAAGACCGTCTGGGAGGAAATCTCCGGCGGCGCCGAGGTGGTCAAGCTCGGCAAGTACGACGCCAACACACGCGCCTACTGCTCCTCCTTCAATTTCCGCGGCCAGGACCAGCAGCAGAAGGTCGGAAATCTCTCCGGCGGCCAGCGCAACCGCGTGCACCTCGCCAAGATGCTGAAGACCGGCGGCAACGTGCTCCTGCTCGACGAACCGACCAACGACCTCGACACCGAGACGCTGGCGGCACTCGAAGACGCGCTGGAGAATTTCGCCGGCTGCGCCGTCATCATCAGCCACGACCGCATGTTCCTGGACCGCATGGCCACCCACATGCTCTCCTTCGAGGGCGACAGCCACGTCGAATGGTTCGAGGGCAATTTCGAGGACTACGAAAAGGACAAGATCCGCCGCATGGGCCCGGATGCGGTCAACCCGCACCGGATGACGTACAAGCGTCTGACAAGGTAGGGCCCCATTCCGGCGCGAGCTCCGGCCGTTCCGGGGAGATCGATTCGAGTTAGGCCGCGTCCGCGAAAGGGGTATCCGGCTCGCAGACGTAAAACAGCGCCATGCGCGCCGGACCCGTTCCCCGGTTCGAGCCGGTCATCCTGATGCCGGCCGGCTCGACGAAGACCCCGCCGGCCGCGATCTCAACCTGCGGGCGGTCGTCCAGCGCCAGAGTGAACGTGCCTTCCGTGACATAGACCGTCACCGGAAAGCGGTGCGAGTGGTAGGGCGTCACGTCGCCCGGCAGCAGCGTCGCGAAGAGCACCCGGATCTCCTGTTCCTCCTGCCGCGGAAGGGAGCGGACCACCTCGCGGTGAAGCGGCGTGAGCTTGGCGAGCCCGCTGTCGCTGGCGCTACGGGTGACGCCCACGTCCAGCGCGGCGATCATGGTTTCGATGCTCGTTTTCTCGTGCATGGTCGGTTCCTCCTGTCATACTGAGGAGACGCTAGCGCGGCGCCGCTTCATGCGGCAGCAGCGAGTTTGCGGAAGCCGGGCGCAAAAATGCATAACCTGCCGATGTTGAACTGGTCCGACCTGCGCCATCTCATCGCGGTTGCCCGGCATGGCAGCACCCTGGCGGCGGCGAAGGCCCTCGGCGTCAACCAGTCGACGGTCCATCGCCGGCTGGCGGTCCTGGAATCGGCGCTCGAGTTGTCGCTGGTGCGGCGCGAGCCGACCGGGTACCGGCTGTCGGAGATCGGCGAAACCCTGATCGATCAGGTGCTCGCGGTCGAGACTTCCATCGCCGTGCTGGAGCGTCAGGTCGACGCGCTCAAGAACGACCTTCGCGGGGTCGTGCGTCTGACCTGTCCGGAGCCGACCGTCCCGCGCATTGCCGCGACCGGCCTCATCGACCGTTTCCACCAACGCTATTCCGGCCTTGCCGTGGAATTCGTCACGAGCGACCGATACCTCGATATCGCCAAGGGCGAGGCGGACGTCGCCTTTCGCTCGGGAGAGCCCGTCGACGACTCCCTCGTCGGCCGCAAGATCTGCGATTCCGTATGGGCCGTCTACGCCAGCCGCGCCTATGTCGCGCGGCACGGACGTCCGGCTAGCGTCGCGGGGCTGGGCCATCATGCTCTGATCGGCTTCGACGGCATCATGAAAAACCACCGGGCCGCCAAATGGCTCGCCGCCGTGGTGCCGGACGCGCGCATCGTGAGCCGAAGCACCGGCATGCTGGCGACCGTGTCGGCAGTGAAGTCGGGGGTCGGCGTGGCGCCTCTTCCCACGACGCTCGGCGATGCCGAAGTCGATCTCGTCCAGGTGCTGCCGCCGGTGGCTGAACTGACGCGCAGCTGGTACGTCTTGACCCATCCGGACCTCAGGAAGACACCCCGCGTGGCGGCCTTCGTCGACCACGTGCTGTCCGACATCGAAGGCCTGCGAACCGCGCTCGTGGGATGAGGACCCGGTCGCCCGAAGCCGCAGCGCCGCCCATCGAGGCTGACGCGCATATCATGCGGTCCGAGGACGATTTCGTCGCCCAGGAGTAAGACCGAGCCACTGCATCGGATCACAGCCAAGGGGATGGCGCGGCAGACTACGCGCAAAAAGCGACCTAATCCGGTTCGTAGACCGCGGCAAGCGACGCCCCTCATCCGCCCTTCGGGCACCTTCTCCCCGTGAACGGGGAGAAGGGGACAGCCGCGATGTCGCCGCCCGACCTGGGGCATTTGCGATTCGCCAGGCCTCGATGAAGCCCCCTTCTCCCCGTTCACGGGGAGAAGGTGCCCCGAAGGGGCGGATGAGGGGCAGGGCGAAGGTCGAAGGTGCACGCCGTTCGTAGACGCTATCTTGCCGATATTCCCCCGACAGTCCTTACTCACCCGCCCGCGGGGACGACGCGCATGCCGAATGGTTCGAGGGCAATTTTTCGTCGCCGCCACGGTCGGCGAAAAAGAAAAATCCGAGAAATCTGTCCACGTCCCCTGCCACCCGAGCCACAATCCCCGCCGGTGACGGAAAGGCCGCGAGATGGATGTGCAGGCTTCAGGCGGAGGAGACAAGACGCTGCGGCGCATCGTTGCGCTGTTCGTCTCCCTTGCCGTCCTTGCCGAGCGCGCCGCCGGGCGGTCGTTTCCCGTCCGCTTCCTCGTCCTGTGCTTCCTGCGGCGCGCCGAAATCGTGGCGACAGGGTATGTGCTGGAAGGGCATGGCGTGCCGCCGTCGGCTTTTGTGGAAAACGCGGCGGCCGGGAACGATCCGGCGGATGCGCTCCTGCTCGCCGCGCGCTTCCGGGCACTGGCCGCCGCGCTCGTCCTCCTTCTGCCTGCCGGGAGCTCGCGCGATTGCCGGCCGGCGCGCCTCGGTTCGCTCGGGGAAAAGGTCCTGCCCGACGCCAGCCATGGTTTGAAGCTCGCGCCAAACGACACGTCGTGAATCGCGATCCGCGCGGCCGGCGGCGATCTCCGCCAAGAATTCGATCGAAATATCGTGCCGGCCCGCGTCGGCGCGCCCCTTTTCCTATGGACCAAACCGGCGTAAAGGGCTGCCCGAAAGGGGTGCCGCCGCGAGGCGCGCGCCGGCGGCGGCAACGAGGCGTGTCGTGCAGGGCGCGACCTGCGTTTCCGTCACCCTCCAGCAAGGCACGTCTTCCACCGCCGCGAGGTCCATCGATGAGTTCTTCTCCCTCCCGTCCCGACTGGTCGGCCGCGCAATATCTCAAGTTCGAGGACGAGCGCACGCGGCCGGCGCGCGATCTCCTGGCGCAGGTGCCTGTGGCGTCCCCCCGGCGCGTGGTCGACATCGGCTGCGGGCCCGGCAACTCGACGGAGCTTCTGGTGGAGCGCTGGCCGGACGCCACGGTCACCGGCTTCGACACCTCGCCGGACATGATCGAAAAGGCGAAGAAACGCCTGCCCGGCGTCGGCTTCATGCTGGCCGATGCCGCGGCCTGGGAGCCGGCCGAGCCGGTCGACGTGATCTTCGCCAACGCCGTCTTCCAGTGGCTGCCCGAGCATCCGGCGCTGCTTGCCCGCCTCATGGGCTTCCTCGCGCCGGGCGGGGCGCTGGCCGTGCAGATGCCCGACAACCTGACCGAGCCGAGCCACGTCCTCATGCGCGATGCGGCCCGCGCCATGCCCTTCGCGGCCAAGATGGAAGGCGCGGCGCGCGATCCGCTGCCGCCCGTGCGCCACTACTACGACGTCCTGAAGCCGCTCGCCGCGCGGTTCGACGCATGGCACACGGTCTACAACCATCCGCTCGACGGGGCTGGCGCGATCGTGGAGTGGCTGAAGTCGACCGGCCTCAAACCCTTTCTCGATCCGCTCTCGCAGGACGAGCGCGGCGAGTTTCTGGCGGCCTACGAGGCGCGGATCGCGCAGGCCTATCCCGAAACCTTCGACGGCAAGGTGCTGCTGCGCTTCCCACGGCTTTTCATCGTTGCGACGAAGGGTTAGACCTGCCGCCCGGCTCCCGCCATGGAAGATGCACCGCCTCTCCAAAATGCCGCGCCTGGCGAGACTTCGATCGATCCTGGCGCGATCGCGCATTGTGTCTTGTCATTAAATCGGCATAAACCGCGCAGACGCAAAGATTACCCAATGCGGTCTTCCGAGTCCGCGGCCCGCGTCGCGGACAGGACAAGTCGAGAATGAAACGCGTCATCATAAGCGGGATCGGCGTCACGATCCCGGAAGCCGCCATCACCAACGAGGAACTCGTCGCGAGTTTCAACACCTGGGTGGACCTGGAGAACGGCCGCCGCTCGGCGGCCGGCCTCGACCCGCTGCAGAAATCGAGCGCGGAGTTCATCTACCACGCCTCGGGCATCAAGGCCCGCCACGCGCACACGCCCGACGGCATCCTCGATCCGGACCGCATGGCGCCGCGCATTGCCGCGCGCGAGGACGACGATCTCTCGGTGCTCGCCGAGTTCGGCGCCAGTGCTGCTCGCCGGGCGCTGGAGGACGCGAAGGTCGACGCGGCCGACGTCGACCTCGTCGTCTGCGCATCCTCGCATCTTCAGCGCATGTATCCCTCGATCGGCATCGAGATCCAGAAGGAGATCGGCGCCAACGGCGCGGCCTTCGATCTCTCGCTCGGCTGCTCGTCGGCGGCGGCGGGGCTGCACGTGGCGTTCAACCTGGTGCGGGCAGGGGCGCACCGGCGCGCGCTGGTCGTGACGCCGGAGCTGATCACCGCAAACCTCAATTTCCGCGACCGTCAGACCCACTTCATCTTCGGCGACGCGGCCGCGGCGATCCTGCTCGAGACCGTCGAGGACGGTGTGGAACGTGCGGGCCGGTTCGAGGTCATGGACACCCGCAACTGGACGCAGTTCTCAAACAACATCCGCTCCAATTTCGGCTATCTCAACCGCGTCGAGGAAGACGATCCGAGCCGCGTGCCCACCGAGGGCAAGCTGATCAAGCAGCAGGGCAACAAGGTCTTCAAGGACGTCACCATCGCCAGCCACCGCTTCATTGTCGATTTCCTGGCCGAGCACGGGCATACGCCCGACACCATCCGGCGCTTCTGGCTGCACCAGGCGAATGCGCGCATGAACGCCATGATCTTGAAGCTCGCCTTCGGGCAGGAGGTGGGCCACGACCGCGCGCCGATGGTGCTCGACCGGCTGGGCAACACGGCCGCGGCCGGCGCCGTGCTGGCGCTCGAGGAAAACCACCGCGACATGAAGCCCGGCGATTTCGGGCTCCTGTGCACCTACGGTGCCGGCTACTCGATCGGCGGCGCGTTGCTCAGGATGATGTGAGGGCGGGTTCGGAGATGCAACTCCCGCTCATGCGCTTCGACGACGAGGTCGAGATCGTTCCCGCCCGGAAGCTTCTCGCAAAGGTGGCGGCGGTACTGGTGGCCCCGTCCGATCAATTCGCCACGCGTCCCGTGGAAGTGCTGGAACTCGGTTTCGACGGCGTGGCGGGAGACTTCCACGCCGGCGCCACGCGCCGCTCGGGCGGCCGCGAGCCCTGGTATCCGCGCGGCACGGAAATGCGCAACGAGCGCCAGGTCTCCATCGTCGCCCCGGACGAACTGGCGGTCATCGCCGCGGGCATGAACCTTCGAGAAATTCGTCCGGAATGGATCGGCGCCAACCTCGTGATCGACGGTATCCCCCGGCTCTCGATGCTTCCCTTCGGCACACTGCTGTTCTTCAGGGGCGGCGTGACGCTGAAGGTCGACGGCCAGAACGCGCCCTGCCGTCTGGCCGGCCGCTCCGTCGCCGAAAATGCAGGGATGCCCGATCAGGAAGCCGGGGCGCTGCTCTTCCCGAAGGTCGCCAGACGCCTGCGCGGGCTCGTCGCCTGGGTGGAGAAGCCGGGCCGCATCGCTGCGGGCGAGGACGTGTCGGTGCGCATCCCCGAGCAGTGGATCTACCGGCCTTAGGACTTCACCCGGACAGAAGCTCGATGAACTTTTCCGCCACCGGGCGCATGGGCGAGTCCGTGTCGAGTTCGAGGAACTTCCGGTAGGCCGCGACGGCTTCCTCCTTTCGTCCGGTATCGCGCAGCCCGTCTCCCATCGACAGGTAGATCTCCGCATTCGCCGGGTCGAGCGCCTGCGCTTCGCCGAGCACCGCGAGCGCTTCCTCCTGCCGTTCCAGCCGCTGCAGGCATCGCGCCTTCTGCAGCCGCGGTTCGACGCTCGCGGCGTCCAGCGCAATCGCCCGGTCGAACCGGACGAGGGCCTCGTCGCAGCGCTTCAGGATCGTCAGGATGCGCCCGTGCGCGATCTGCGCCTCGGCATCCGAGGGCGCATAGTCGGCCGCGTCGCGGTAGGTCTTCTCGGCCGCCGCATAGTCCTCGCGCACCAGCTGCCCCGCGGCCAGGAAGGCGAAGGCAGGCAGGTAGCCGGGATCGATCTCGAGCGCCCGCGCCAGCATGGCCTCGGCCTCGGCGCCGCGGCCTGCGTCCATCAGGATGCGTCCGGCGCGTGCAAAATAATGCGGGTTCAGCGGGTCGAGTGCGGCGGCGTCGGTGAAGTATCTGACCGCACCGTCCACGTCGCCCGCGCCGATGGCCAGTTCGGCGTAGCCTTCCACCGCGCGCACGTCCTTCGGATCGAGCCGGGCCGCCGCGTCGAAGGCCGCCCTGGCGCCGTCCGCATCGCCGCTCTCGCGCAGGACGTTGCCGAGATTGGTACGGGCAATGACGAAGTCCGGGTCGAGTTCGAGCGCGGCGCGGTACTCGGCGATCGCGGCGGGCAGGTCTCCCTGCGCCGTCCTGATATTGCCGATCAGGTTGTGCGCCCACTTGGCGTCCTTGTGATGGGACCGGATCAGCTTTCGCGCCAGGATCGTCGCGCGCAGGGGCTCCTTCTCCGAGCTTGCGGCGATGGCGACGAAGGGATCCAGCACCGCCATCACCCCGGCCGCAGCCTCGCGGAAATAGCTCCGTTCGGGCCGCTCTCCGACCGGCGGCAGGTCGACGATCTCGACGTCGCCACGCACGATGCGCAGCCGCAGTTGCATGCCGTCCCGGCCGCATTCGGGCGTCGCGCAGACGAACTCGCCGGCGATCCGCGTCTCGTAGGCGTTGAAAAGCCTGCGCAGGTGGTAGATCAGCGATTCGAAGGAAAAGCCGGAATCGGGGAAGGAGAACTCGACGCGCCGCGAATCGGGCAGGGCGGTGATGCTCTCCTTGGCCGTGCGGGCCTCCACCACGACATCGTGCAGACCGTCCCAGAGCCGGCTCGCGGCAACTTCGGCGGTGAGGCCCTGCGCAGCCATCGCGTCCGGAACGGCGATCGGCTCGATGATGACCTGCTCGCGCCTGAACTGGCTGACGAGCACGGGAAGCAGGATCACCAGCATCAGCAGGAAGAGGGCGTTGAGGAAGACGGTCCTCAGGCTGGTCGAGCGGGTCTCGAGGTTCGGTAGCGAAAAATACTCGCGGATGCGCGCCCGGACGTCCGGCCTCGCTGATTGTTCCCCGGTCTGGGGCTTACGCCTTTGGCGCGCCATGCCGTCTCTGTCTCCGCACGCGTTTCACGCCCTGCTGATGGAGACAGTTACGACATTTTTGCGGCCGCTCAAGCGACATGTCACTCGTCGTCCGCGCCCGGCTCGAGCAGACGCGTCGCGCGCCAGCGGGTCAGAACCGCGTTGATCTCGTCCACCACGAAGAACCGCGCCGCGTCGCGGTCGTAGCCTTCCGCCAGAAGCTCGTCGTAGGCGGTGTGCTCGTGACGGACATGGGCGACGGCGGATAGCCAGACCGCCGTCGAGGCGGGAAGGGTCTTCAAGTGCGGGGCAAGGGCATCGGCGCGGATTTTCTCGATGTCGGAATAGGGAGCCGCCGGAAGCAGCAGGGTCAGGGCTTTTCCGACGGCGCGCTGGCGACCGGTGCGCGCAATCACGATCCGGCCCGGTCCCCCGGCCGCGTCGCGTCCGGGAAGGCATCGATGGAGGCGAAGTAGGGCTTCAGATCGACGACCGGTGTGCCGTCCAGCACGTCGATGGCGTCGATGCCGACGACGCCCGCGGTCTCGTCGATGCTCACGATCCTCGCGACATGCATCCCAATCGGGTTCGGACGGGCAGGAGACCGCATGGAAAACACGCCGCGCGGTGCAGGCGCATGCCGGGGCGCCTGGATGATCAGGTTGCGCGGCGAGCGGTCGAGCCATGTCAGGATCACCACATGGCTGTAGCCGCTCAAGCCGAGCAGGCCGCGACGGTAGGTCTCGTCCAGTTCGATGCGTGCCGGCTTCCCGGTCTCGCGCGCGGCCGCCATGTTCTTCGGGCATTCGGTCCGGTCCGTCCACGGCGAGTGCACCCGGCCGATGAAGACCACCCCTGCATCCGTGGCGACGTCCGCCGGGTCCCGGGCCAGTTCCACTTCGCCTTCGCGCTTCATTGACCACTGCCTCCGATGGGGTCCGAACGGTTCGACGAGAAAGGTTGCATCTTCACCCAGATTGATATAAACATATCTTTATATCGTTTGGAGAACTGGATGCTCACACGTCCGCTTACCGATCTTGAGACCTTCGTTGATAGCTTGAAGGCCGTCGCGGAATCCAGCCGCATGCGGATACTCTTCCTCCTGTCGCGCGGCGACCTGACGGTCTCGGACCTGACGGAAATCCTCAATCAGTCACAGCCGCGGGTTTCGCGCCATCTGAAGGTGCTTCTCGACGAGCGGCTGATCGGCCGCTACCAGGAAGGCTCCTGGGCCTATTTCCATCTTGCCGAACAGACCTTCGAACGCGAACTCGTCTCGGGCCTGATCTCGCGGATCGATTCCTCGCAGTCGCCCGTCGACCGGGACCTCGAGCGCCTAGAATCGGTCAAGCGCCGCCGTCAGGAGCGAGCTGCCTCCTATTTCCAGTCAAATGCCGCCAGCTGGGACCGTATCCGCTCGCTGCACGTGCCGGAGGAAGCCGTCGAGCATTCCATCGTCGAGCTGATCGGTGAAAAGCCCTTCCGCAGCATGCTCGATCTCGGCACCGGCACGGGAAGGATGCTCGAAATTCTTTCGCCGTTCTACCAGCACGGCATCGGGGTCGATATGTCGCGCGAGATGCTTGCCATCGCCCGCGCCAAGCTCGACGACGCGGGCATCACCAACGCGCAGGTCCGGCAGGGCGACATCTACGCTCCGCCGGCGGAACGCGACCAGTTCGACCTCGTCACCATCCATCAGGTCCTGCACTATCTCGACCAGCCGGGCCGCGCCATCGCGGAAGCCGGACGCGTGCTGCGCCCCTCCGGGCGGCTCCTGATCGTCGATTTCGCGCCGCACGAGGTGGAGTTCCTGCGCGAGGATCACGCGCATGTGCGCCTCGGCTTCACCGAACGCCAGATTGCCGACTGGCTGGAAGAGGCTGCGCTCGATCTCGAAACGACGCTCGAATTCGAACCGCAGGGTATCGCCGGCGAGAACCTCACGGTGAAACTCTGGCTCGCCCGCGACCGCCGCCTGCTCGTCGCCGATACCGAACATAGCCACCATCAAGAGACGGAGCTATCCGCTTGAACCAGTACCGCTTCTCCCGCCGGCCCGACATCGGCGACAGGATCGCCGTCTCATTCGAGTTCTTCCCGCCAAAGACCGACGCCATGGAGGCGAAGCTCTGGGAAACGACGATGCGGCTCCAGCCGCTCGCCCCGTCATTCGTATCCGTGACCTACGGCGCCGGCGGATCGACGCGCGAACGCACCGCCCGGACGGTCGGGCGAATGGTGCGCGAAACGCGGCTTCGCCCGGCGGCGCACCTGACCTGCGTGGACGCGACACGCGGCGAGGTTGACGAGGTGATCCGCGAATTCCTCGGCATGGGGGTGAGCCGCTTCGTCGCGCTTCGCGGCGATCCGGCCGAGGGCGTAGGCGCACGGTACCGCCCGCATCCCGGCGGCTACGCCAACGCTGCCGAACTCGTCGGAGCGTTGCACGAGCAGGGCGCCACGGACATCTCCGTCTCCGCCTATCCGGAAAAGCATCCCGAGAGCCCGGATTTCGCGACCGACATCGACATGCTGAAGCGCAAGGTCGACAATGGCGCGACGCGGGCGATCACCCAGTTCTTCTTCGACAACGACAGCTACGAGCGCTATGTCGAGCGGGTGCGGCGCGCCGGCATCTACGTGCCGATCGTGCCCGGCATCCTGCCGGTCCACAATTTCACGCAGGTCGCCAATTTCTCGGCGCGCTGCGGCGCACATGTTCCCGCATGGCTCGCCGAGCGCTTCGACGGGCTGCACGACGATCCGCAGACCCACGCGCTCGTCGCCGCGGCGGTCGCGGCCGAGCAGGTGCTGGACCTCGTCGAGCGCGGCATCACCGATTTCCATTTCTACACCATGAACCGCGCCGACCTCGTGTTCGCGATCTGCCACATGATCGGCATCCGGTCCGGTGACGTGCTGCAAGAGCTAAAGCCGGCCGCAGCCTGACGCGCGCCGTCGGTACGAAAGCAAATGGCCGGGCACTAGGCCCGGCCATCCTTGTCCATGCTACTCGTGGCGCCGGGGCGCTCCGGCTTCAAGGCTTATGGGATCACTCCCATGATCAGGGCGCCGATGAAACCAAACGCAAAACAAATCATCAGTGCGTTGATAGGCTTTGTCAGTCCCATGTCATAGCCTCCTGCGTAGACTATGCCAGAAGTGTAGGCGAGTTTGGGCCACTCGCAAGCGAAAACTATGCTGCGGTGCGGCAACAGGGTGGAAGGACGTTGCGCGGCAAAGGGTCTAGGCGTTGATTTGCCTTCGCAATCGGGTGCCTCGGATCATGTGGATTTTTTCGTCGGCTCAGGTGCTGCTATCCGCGCCGGGAGACCGCGCCTTCGGCGCCGCAGCGCGGTGACCGCGCGGCCATCGATCACCAGCAGGCCGCATCCGATGAGGCCGATTCCGACCGCTTCGAAGGCTTCCAGGCGCTCGCCCAGGAAGAGGATGCCGAGCAGCAGCGCGCTCACCGGCACGATCAGGGTCACGAGCGAGGCGTTGGTGGCGCCGGCGGACGCGAGGATGCGGAAATAGAGGATATAGGCGAAGGCGGTCGAAAGCAGCGCCAGCCCGAGCACCGCGCTCCAGGTCTGCGCGCTTGCGGTGAGCATCTGCGAGGTATCGTCCAAGACTACCACGATCGGGACCATGATCACGCTCGACGCGGTCAGTTGCCCCGTCGCGATCAGCGTGGGCGACAGTCCGGTTATCCGCTTCGCCACCACGAAGGCGAAGGCATAAGAAAGTGCGGTGCCGATCAGGGCGAGCTTCGCCCATACCGGCCCCCCGAGGCCGGCCAGCAGCCCAGGCCCGATCATGACGGCCGTGCCGGCGATGCCGAGGGCGATACCTGCGAGCTTGCCGGAGGTGATCTTCTCGTCGGCGACGAGGAAACTCGCAACGATGATGGTCCAGAAGGGGGTCGTCGCATTCAATACCGAGGCGAGCCCAGCGCCGATTTCGGTCTGGCCGAGGAACATCAGGCTGAACGGCACCACGTTGTTGACCGCTCCGAGCAGGAGAAGCCCGCGCCAGGCCAGGAATGTCGGCGCGAAGGATATGCCGCGCGCCAGCAGATAGACATGCAGCGCAGCAGCCGCGATCGCCACGCGCAGGAGCACGAGCGTGAACGGCGCGATCTCCTCCACTGCGATGCGGGCGAAGAAGAAGGAACCGCCCCAGATGGCGCCGAGCAGCAGGAGCTGTGCCCAGACGACTGCCGACATCGGACGCGTCGCCGCGGATTTCTCGTTCATAAGATGCCGATCCTCATAGTTGAACAGAGCGGCTCGTAGGTGCGGGCACTGTCGATCGCCACCCGTTTCCGGATTTTGCATCGTCCGGACAAACCGGCGTTTTCCATACGGGCTCCATTGCCCTAGATTCGGGCCGACACGGGAACAGCTCATGCAACGATTCGAAACCGCCCGCGATGCGGCCCTTTCGCTCCGACCGGACGTACCGGTCTACTGCTTCCGGCCTGAAGTGCTCAAGGCCGACGCCAGGCGCTTCATGGAAATGTTTCCGGGCAAGACTGCGTATGCGGTCAAGACCAACGGCGAAACGATGGTGCTGAAGACGCTGTCGGAGGCGGGTGTCACCGCGTTCGACGTGGCCTCCCCGGCCGAATTCGAGGCGGTGCGGTCCGTCGCGCCGGAGGCGGAGATGCTCTACATGCACCCGGTCAAGGCGCAGTCCGACATCAGGCTGGCGCTCGAGACCTACGGCATCCGCACCATCGCCATCGATCACGAGGACGAGGTGACGAAGCTCGCGCGCGTGGTGCAGGCGCTCGATATCGATCCGGGCACCATCGCGGTCTTCGTACGCATCCAGACCAAGGGGAGTGCCGCCTACGAACTGTCGAAGAAATTCGGCGCGGGACCGGCGCATGCGGTCGAACTCCTGCAGCGGCTGCACCGCAACGGCTACCGGGTCGGCATCTGTTTCCACGTCGGCAGCCAGATTTCCGATCCCGACACCTATGAGAGGGCGCTACGCACGGCAGACTGGGTGAGGAACCGGGCCGCGGTGCCCCTGGCCGGTCTCGACGTCGGCGGCGGGTTCCCGGCCGAGTACGGCCACGACCCGAACCGCAAGGCGCCGGAAATGCCCTCGCTCGGGCAACTGATGTCGCGCCTGCGCGGCGACATCGTGGAATGGGGCTTCGGCGACATGCCGCTGGTGGCGGAGCCGGGCCGCGTGATCTGCGCGCATGCCTTCTCGCTGATCGTGCGGGTGCTCCTGCGCAAGGGGCGGCGCATCTACATCAACGACGGCATATGGTCGTCGCTGTCGGATTCCTGGACCGGCAAGATCACGCTGCCGGCGCGCTTCATTCCCGATCCCGCGATCCGCAGCCGCAATGGCGACCGGAGCAAGATCGTGCCGTTCAAGGTCTGCGGCGCCACCTGCGATTCCGTCGACATCCTGTCGCGGCCCTTCTGGCTGCCGGAGACGGTGGACACGGGCGACTGGATCGAGATCGGCCACATCGGGGCCTATTCTCTCGCGCTCAGATCCCGCTTCAACGGCTTCTACCCGGACACCTTCGTGGAAGTGTCGCGTCCATTTGACGAGGGGACGCAGCCCGAAAGCTTTGCTAGCCTGGAAACGATGGCCTGAGCCGGGAACGGGCCGGAGGAGGGTATAACCCGATGCCCAAGCTGATACGCTTCGTGATCGTCAATTCCCTCACGGGAATACTGATCGGCTGGCTCGTCGCCGCGGGGCTGATCTGGTTCAACGTCCGGGGGTTCGGAGAACTCGTCATGCACTCGGACCAGCGGGCCGCGGCGCTTGCCATCCTGGCCATGTCCTTCGGCGTCACCTTCGGTTTTGCCTTCCTCGCCACCGCGCTCATCCTGCTCCCGCGCGACAAGGACGGCTTCGACAGGCTCTGAACGCAGGTATGACGCCGCCGGACGTCAGCTCGCGTTGGCCTTCAGCCATTTGCGCCAGGAAGCGGCGCTGCCGTTGAAGACGTTGATGTCGGCGTCACCGCGGATGCCGGGAACGATGCCGGTGCCTGTGTACTGCCAGAACAGGAAGGACTGCTTCCCGTATTTCGTGTCCGGATGCCCGGCGACCGAGCGCAGCCACCAGGGATAGCCCTTGAACTCCCAGAGCCGGTTGTCCTCCCAGAAATCGATCG
This sequence comes from Aquibium pacificum, assembly GCF_040839445.1. Taxonomy (NCBI): domain Bacteria; kingdom Pseudomonadati; phylum Pseudomonadota; class Alphaproteobacteria; order Hyphomicrobiales; family Phyllobacteriaceae; genus Aquibium; species Aquibium pacificum. The sequence goes on from NZ_JBDPGJ010000001.1 coordinate 1,122,200, forward strand.
AGGTGTAGATGATCGGCTTCTTGCCGTAGTGCTTCTCGACGGCGTCGAGGAACACCTTCATCTCGGCCTGCACGGTCGCGGCCGGCGGCCGCAGCTTGCAACTCGGCGACAGGTGGTTCCATTCCATGTCGAGCACGGGCGGAAGTGCCGTCTTGTCGCGCGGCACGTGCTGGATGAACCATCGCGCCTGCTCGATCGCCGGGCGGCAGAAGTAATAGAAGTGGTAGGCGCCGCGGGCGACGCCAGCGACCTTTGCGGCATTCCAGTTGCGATGGAAGTAGTCGTCGACGCGGTCGCCGCCTTCGGTCGCCTTGATGAAGGCGAAGGAGATGCCGCTGGCTCTGGCCTGTGCCCAATCGACTTCCGTCTGGTACTTGGCGACGTCGGTGCCGTGCACCGGATAGCTCGTCGGCGTCCGAGCGCCCCAGTCATGCGGATCGCGGTCGCCGTATCGCGGGTTGAGCACGATGTCGCCAGGAGCGGACGTCGGGGCGATCTCGGCGAGATCGAGCCCCGTCGAGGTGCACCCCGCAACCACCAGGGCAAGTGCTACTGCCGCCCATCGGCGCATTCTTCTGCCTCCGCCTCGTTGCCCCGAATCGCCTTCGACCGGAGGGAGAGCATGGAAAACGAACGGTTAACAGCCGGTCACCGCAAGTCACGCACCGGCATCCGGTCGCCCGCGCTTGGCGGTTGCATTTCCCCGGCTTCCGCCCGAAAGTCCGCCACACCGAAAATGGGCAATGGCGGCGATTTGAAGACCGCAGCGCAACAATAGGGCAGGGGCGGCCAGGTTCAAATGCGTATCGTCATCGGCATCCTGAAGTGGCTGGTCATCCTCGTGGTGCTCGCGGTGGTGGCGGCTGCCGGCTGGCTCTATTTCGCCCCGCCGGATCTGATCCGCGTCGGCACGGGCTACACGGCCAAGATCGTGTGTTCGAGCGTCTTCATCGCCGGGCGCGATCCGGAGCAGGTGCTCGCCGTCGACGTGCAGGCGCCGGGGCATTGGTTGCTTGGATATATCGACGTCGACGTCGACGTGTCCGAAGGCGTGGTCTCGGCCGCGCTTCTCGGCATCTTCGGCGAGAGCAGGGCGATCGATCGCGCGGGGCTGGGCTGCGCCAGCGTTCCGGCCGGTTCGGTTATCGAAGCCATCTCGGCCACGCCCGGCTCGGTAACGGCGCGGCAGTCGCCCTGGCCTCAGGGCGACCTGGTGGAACCCTCCACCGATACCAAGATCGCCGCCATCCTCGACGACGCCGAACTCACGGGGCCCGGCATGCGAGCGGTCGTTGTCGTGCATGACGGGCGCATCGTGGGCGAGCGCTACGGCGAGGGCTTCTCGGCCGCCACGCCGCTTCTCGGCTGGTCGATGACCAAGACGGTGAACGCGGCGATCGTCGGCACGCTGGTGCAGGAAGGGCTGCTCGCGACCGACCAGCAGGAACTCTTCGAGCGCTGGGACGACGAGCGCGCCGCGATCAGCCTCGCCGACATGCTCGGCATGGCGAGCGGGCTGGAGTTCAACGAGGACTACGGCGACGTCACCGACGTGACGCGTATGCTCTATCTCGAACCCGACATGGCCGCATTCGCCGCGTCGAAGCCGCTGACGGCTGAGCCGGGAGCGGCGTTCAACTATTCCAGCGGCACGGCGGTTATGATCTCGCGCATCTGGCAGGACGCGATCGGGGAACCGCAAAATGCGCTGGACTATCCGCGCGAGGCGCTCTTCGATCCGCTCGGCATGGAAAGCGCGGTGCTTGAGGTGGACGCGTCGGGCACGTTCGTCGGCTCGTCCTATCTCTACGCCAGCGCCCGCGACTGGGCGAGGTTCGGCCAGTTCCTGCTGGGGGACGGGGAGTGGGACGGCCGCCAGATCCTGCCCGGCGGCTTCGTCGACTGGATGCGACGGCCTGTCCCTGCCTCCGACGGCGAATACGGGCAGGGGCAGCTCTGGCTGCACGGGCCGCGCGGCGGGACGCCTGAGGGCGAGGAGTCCGATGCCGGCTTCACGCTGCCCGACGATGCCTTCTGGGCGATCGGCCACGATGGACAGACCATCACCATGATCCCGTCGCAGAACCTGGTCGTGGTGCGGCTGGGACTGACACCCTCGAAGCTGGGCTACAAGCCGCAGGCTCTGGTGCAGGCGCTCGTAGAAGCGGTGGAGTAACGGTCAGCGCCGCATCACCGCGTGGACGGCATAGCCTCGGAAAAGCGATTCGAATTCGAGGCTTGCGCCGGTCCTTTGCGCTTCCGATTCAAGCAGTTCGCGCAGTTCGTCACGCGGGGCGACGTGGAATTTGGTGAGCCACGCGCGCAGGCCGCCGCGGAACCAGCCGGGAAGGCGGTCCTGGCCTCCGAAGTCGACGACGTGGAGCGAGCCGCCGGATGCCAGCGCTTCCAGGCCGAGGGCGATCGTCTTTTCCCAGCCGGGGATCATCGACAGCGCGTAGGAGACGAAGACGCGGTCAAAGGAGGCTCTCCCGAACAAAGCCTGCGCGTCGAAGGCCGTCGCGTCGCCGCGCTCCAGGACGACCTTCCCCGATATGCCCTCGCGCTCGACGGCCTTGCGGGCCGAGATCAGCATCTCGGCCGAGATGTCGAGACCGAAATAGCGCGCCTGCGGGTAGTGCCGCGCGGCCAGCACGATGTTGCGGCCGGTGCCGCAGCCGAGTTCGAGCACGGTCCCTCCCGGCGGCACGTCGAGACCGGCGATCATGCGGTCGCGGCCGAGCAGGTAGTATTTGCGGGTCGCGTCGTAGAAATGGCGCTGGACCCGGTAGACCCCGTCCATCAGCTCGGCATGATTCTCCAGGCGTTTCGAGGCGGAGCCGCTCACCGCGCTAGTCCCGCTTCAAGTAGAGATGGAAGCCGCCATAGATGGCCGAGCGGTCGCGCGCCGAAAACTCCGCCGAAGCCTCCTCCTCGTAGCGCCATTGCGACAGGATCGCGTCTGAGACCCGTCCAGGCAGCAGGCTTGGCGCGGCGGCCGTACGGAAGATCACGCGCGCGCCGGGGGCTGCGGTGCGGGTGATCTCGCTCCAGAGCGCCTCGAGCTGCGCGTCGGTCATCCAGTCCTGCGCGTCCAGTAGCACGTAGCGGTCGACCGACGCTTCGGGCTTGCGCGCGAGCAGTTCGACGAAATTGACGTGATGCACCGTCACGCGATCCGCGTTGGCGCGGATCGTGGTGAAATTTTCCGCGGCGAGATAGGGCGGGAGCGCCGCCTCGCCGGGCTGCGGATAGCGCCGCGCGAAAGCCTGCCAGGCGAAGTAGTTGGAATTCAGCGGGAAGTCGCAGGCGAGCTTGCGCACGCGCTCGCGCAGGACGTCGGCCATCGTCATGTCTCCCGCGAGCGCGTCATACTGCGCCGGCGGGATGCCGAGGCCGAACAGCGAGGCCTTCTTCGACGTCGCCCAGCGGATGAAGCGCCTGTCGAACAGCGTACCGAGCTGTTCGGCGAAGAAGATGCGCTGCGCGCGCAGATCATTCGCCTCCAGGATCTCGGCCGGGTTGACGCCGTGCAGCCTGGCGGCGAGATGCCCTGCGCCGATGCACCAGCCGAGCAGGCCGGTGCGATAGAAATCCCGCCCGAAGACCGAGATGCGCCTGCGCCCGCGTAGATCGCGCATCTCCCAGTAGCGGCGGGTGGACGCGTCAAGATGCGGCGCCAGGAAACGGTCGTAGGCCATCAGGTTGTGGGCGTTGCCGGCGGCGCCGAAGAAGCGGAAGAAGTCGCCCTGGGAGGGAAGGTGCCTCAGCGCCGCCAGCTTCAGGCGGTTCAGCGCGACATGCGCGGTGTTCAGGTCGACGGCGTCGATGCGGGCCGGCGAGCGCGTGAGATAGGAGAGCACGTTGCAGCCGCCGGAGGCGATCGTGACCACGCGGTGGCCTTCGCCGAGCTGCATGGCCTCCATGTCGACCTCCGGGTCCTCCCATATCTGCGGGTAGACGAGGCCGGTGAAGAGGAGGGCGAAGAGGCGCTCCAGGAGACCTTCCCTGGAAAGGGCCCTGTTCTGATAGACGGCCCTCTTGATATGGCTGCGTCCGGAAAGGCCGATGTCCGCGGAAAGGTCTGTCATGGTGGCGAATCCCGCTCGTGGGTGCTTTCGTCAGCGGGTAATCGATCGGGATGACAAAGCGGTGACACTTTGCCGGCGCTGCCGATGGCGCCGCCAACCTTGCATGTTGCACTGCGATAGGCTGAAATCAGAGCATGGCCGGTTCCGCTTCTCGCCCGCTCCCGTCGCGCCCGCTGCTCGAACGCAAACTTGAGGCGCATCTGCGCTTCATCTATCCCGAGCGAAGTCCCGAGGACCTCACCGCGCAGGTGATCGAGGCCTTCTGGCCCGCCGGAAGCGGCGCCCGGATGCGGCCGACGGCGCGGCGTGCGAGCGCTCCGCCCTGGAGCGAGCGCGACGCGGTGCTGATCACCTACGGCAACTCGCTGATCGACGGCGAACACCCTCCACTGACGCTGCTGCACGATTTCCTGAAGGTGCATCTGCGCGGCGCGATCAGCTCGGTGCACGTGCTGCCGTTCTTCCCCTGGACGTCGGACGACGGGTTCTCGGTGGTCGACTACACCAAGGTCAATTCAGACCTCGGATCTTGGGATCATCTGGCGCGTCTCGGCGCCGACTACCGGCTCATGGCCGATCTCGTGCTCAATCACGTATCCAGTTCCAGCGCCTGGTTCACTCAGTTCCTGCAGGACCAGGAGCCGGGCAGCGGCTACTTCATCGACGTCGATCCGGCGACCGACCTTTCCGCCGTCGTTCGCCCGCGCCCGCATCCGCTTCTTCGGGCGGTCGAGACGCCATCGGGCGAAAAGCACGTCTGGTGCACCTTCAGCCACGACCAGGTGGATGTGAATTTCGCCAATCCGGACCTGCTCCTGGAGTTCATCCGGATCATGCGCTTTCACATCGACAACGGCGTGCGCACGATCCGGCTCGATGCCGTCGCCTTCGTCTGGAAGGAGATCGGCACCTCTTGCATTCATCATCCAAAGACGCACGAGATCGTGCGCCTGATGCGCACGCTCGCCGACTACGCGCATGAACCGCTGGTGCTGATTACCGAGACGAACGTGCCGAATTTCGAGAACCTCTCCTATTTCGGGAACCGTAACGAGGCGCACGCGGTCTACAATTTCTCCTTCCCGCCGCTGATGGTGCACGCGCTGCTGACCGGCGATTCGACGCTGCTGAATCGCTGGCAGATGCGCATGCCGCCGGCGCCGATGGGCTGCTTCTTCTTCAACTTCCTCGCCTCGCACGACGGCATCGGGCTGCGGCCGGCGGAGGGCTATCTGGACGACGAGGCGATCGCCTCGATGATCGAGACCATCCGCGGCTTCGGCGGGCTGGTCTCCATGCGCGGGATGGCCGACGGGTCGCAGCGGCCCTACGAGATCAACGTGTCGCTGTTCGACACGCTCAAAGGGACGGCCGCGGCCGGCGAGGACGGGATGCAGTTCGAACGCTTCGTGTGCTCGCAGACCGTGATGATGGCGCTGGAAGGCATTCCCGCCTTCTACATCCACAGCCTGCTCGCCACCCCCAACGACCACGAGCGGGTCGCCAGGATGGGCCACAACCGCTCGATCAACCGCCACCAGTGGAACTATCCGGAGCTGGAGGAGCGGCTCGCCGACGCGTCCACGGATCAGGCTCGGGTGCTGAAGGAGGTGCTGCGCCGCATCCGCATACGGGCGGGGCAGCCGGCGTTCCATCCCAACGCCACGCAGTACACGTTGCAGCTCGGCCCGGCGCTGTTCGGCCTGTGGCGCCAGAGCCTCGACCGGGAGCAGTCGATCTTCGCGATCGCCAACGTGACGGCGGAGCCACAACGGTTGTCGCTCGTCAGCCTCAACCTCATCGCCGGGGAAGACTGGACCGACCTCATCACCGGTCGCCGCATCGACGTACCGGAGCTGACGCTCGACCCCTACCAGTGCGTCTGGCTAACCAACCGCCCGAAGCGCGCCATGCGGGCGAGATAGGCATCAGTCCTCGCCGCGCGCATCCTTTTCCACCGCAGCCGCGAGGTCGGACAGGATGCCGGGGAAGGCGGCGTTAACGCGTCGCCAGTTGGGGATGAAGGGCGTCTCGCTTGGGTTCTCCAGGAAGATCTCGCCGGCCGCGGTGATGTTCCTGGCGAAAAGTTCCACCGCCTGCTCCTCCTTGTGGCGGTCGAGCGACAGGCCGTTCATCACAGCGTCCGCGTGATAGCTTTCGATCAGGTCCAGCGCGATGCGGAAATAGGTGGCTTTCACGCTGCGCAAGGTGCCGGCGGAGAAGATGACGCCCTCTGTGGCCAGCTTGCGGAAAATGGCCTTGGTGATGTCCGTCGCCATCCGCGACAGGCCCTTCTGCGGGTCGTCCTGCGACAGGTCCTGGTGCTTGTGGTCGTAGACGTCGGCGATGTCGACCTGGCAGATGGCGCGGGTGGAGGCGTTGCGGCGCAGTTCGGAGAGCACGCCGATCTCCAGTCCCCAGTCGGTGGGGATGCGGATGTCGGGCACGACGCCGACGCGCATGGCGAATTCGCCCGACAGCGGATAGCGGAAAGCCGACAGGTAATCGATGTAGCTGTGCGGGCCGACCGTCATTGCGAGCGCCTGGAGGAGCGGCGTGACCAGCAGGCGGCTGACGCGGCCGTTGATCGTGCCCCCGGCTATGCGCGAATAGTAGCCTTTGGAAAAAACGTAACGGAACGACGGGTTGGCGACCGGATAGACCAGCCGGGCGAGCAGGTCGCGCGAATAGGTGGTGATGTCGCAGTCGTGGATGGCGACGACATCCGTCTGCTGCGCGGCGAGCGCGTAGCCGAGGCAATACCATACGTTGCGCCCCTTGCCGGGCTCGCTCGGGGCCAGTCCGGCCTCGGCCAGGCGATCATCCACGGCCCGCAGGCGCGGTCCATCATTCCACAGGATGCGGTGGTTCTGCGGCAGGACCGAGAAGAACTCGCGCGCGTGCTCGAACTGGAGCCGGTCGGCGCGGTCGAGGCCGATGATGATCTGCGTCAGGTAGGGGACGCGCGCGAGTTCGGTCAGAATTGCCGGCAGTGCGTCGCCTTCGAGTTCGGAGAACAGCGACGGCAGGATCAGCGTGATCGGCCGGTTGCGCGAGAACGCGAGGAGGTCGCCTTCGAGTTCCTCCACCGTCCGCCGGGTCAGGTTGTGCAGCGTCGTCACCGCGCTGGTCTGGTGGAAATCGCTCATCCTGAAGCTCCTCCATGCGCTGGCGGCGCGTATTCCCCGAGGATGCCTAGCACCGCGGCGTTCCAGCCCGCCGGGCCGGGCAGCGTGGTGCGGCGGATGCGCCCCTCCGCCTCGCCGGCAAGCGGGGGCAGGGGCGCGTGCGCGGGGTTGGCGACAACGACGCCGATGTCGGCCGCTTCGATCATCTCGCGGTCGTTCTCGGCGTCGCCGAGCGCGACCACCGGCGCGAGAGGGCGGCCAAGCCGGCGCTCCAGTTCCGTGCGGACCTCCTGCATGCGCCGCGACTTGGACGTGTCGCGACCCACGGTGAGGAAGCGGCCGCCCTGCACGGCTCTCAGGCCGTGTTCTTCGAGGCAGGCGAGGAATTTGTCGTGTTCGGTGGACGTTCCGGAGAACAGGCCCGGCTCCGAGTGGCGGCGCTGGCGGGCGCGGCCGGCCTGTTCTTCGGAAAGGCCGGTCAGCGAGGCGATTCCCGCTTCGTCCATGTCGCCGAAGCCTCGGAACATCGCACGAAGGCGCGGGGGCAGTGCGTCGAGCGTCGCGCGGATGTCGGAATAGTCGTCGAGGGAGGCGACTGCCGCGTCGCCCGCCCAAACGATGCCGCCGCCGTTCTCCACGATGGCCGGCACGTCGCAGCCGAGCGCCTGGCGGATCGGCCCGATCTCGGCCGCCGTCTTGCTCGTCGCCAGCACGAGCGGAACGCCGCGCGCAGTGAGCGCCTCGAGGGCGGGCAGGGCTGCATCGAAACGATAGGTCTCATGGTCCAGCAGCGTGCCGTCGAGATCGGTGAAGACGATCATGAATCCGGTCTAGCCGCTGACATGTTGCAGTGCAACAAGAGAAGCCGCGAGGCCGCGCGTCAACCGTGGCGCAGCGCCGTCAGCAGCGGCCCGGCACCGCCCCATACCGGATCGCTTTCGGGTACGGGAACGCCTGCGATCTGCCGCAGCATGGCGTCGTCGTAACCCTCTTCGGCGCGGATCACCGAATAGTCCTCCTGTCCGGGTGGGTAGGCGCCGCAGATGGCGAAGTCGCCGCTTGGCGAAAGCTGGCAGTGCCCGAAGCCCGGCGGCAGGATTGCCACGTCGCCAGCCTTCACCTCGACTTCCTCCCCTTGCGGGCCGCCCAGCATCAGCCGCGCCGATCCGCGCGCCACCGCCAGCGCCTCGAAGCAGTCGGGATGGAAATGATGATAGTCGAACACCCGCCACGTCCACGTGCCGGCCCAGCGGTTCCCCTCCATCAGCCGGCGCACCACTGCATCATCCCGCGCGCCGCCGAGCGCGTTCCTGGCGAGCACGGCGGGGAAGCGGTCATTGTTGGGAACGTGGTCGCCGCGCGGGTAGGAGAGGCGGCGGATGGAGATGGTTTCGGCGGGGGCGGGGGTCTGCTTGTCCGGCACGCGTCATCTCCAACATTTGCTTTTCTTGCGCACCAAAGATCGCAGAGGTCGAGACGTTCCAGATGACGCGGGCTGATTTTCAACCGCGCCCGAATCCTCCCGCCGTCGGCGTCGTCACGATAACCGCTTCGCCGGCCTCAATCACCGTCTGGTCGCAGGCCTTCAGGGTCTCGACCGTGCCATTCTTTCGCCGCACCTCGGTCTTCCCGACCTCGCCGTCGCTGCCTCCATCGAGCCCGCGCGGGGGGTGGCCGCGGTGGGAGGAGAGGATGGCGCATTCCATGGTTTCGAGGAAGCGGATGGTGCGGCGGGTGCCGTCGCCGGCGTGCCACCTGCCCGTGCCGCCCGAGCCTTCGCGGATGTGGAAGTCCTCGAGCATCACGGGGAAGCGCAGTTCCAGGATTTCCGGGTCCGTAAGGCGCGAGTTCGTCATGTGGACGTGAACGCCGGAGGTGCCGGGGAAGCCGCGTCCGTCGTTCATGCGCCCGGCGGGCGACCCGGAGCAGATCGTCTCGTAGTATTGATAGGTCGCGTTGCCGAAGGTGAGATTGTTCATCGTGCCCTGGCTGTTGGCCAGCGCCCCGAGAGCAGCGAACAGCGCGTTGGTGACGTGCTGCGATGTCTCGACGTTTCCGGCCACCACTGCGGCCGGATAGGTGGGCCGCAGCATGCAGCCGTCGGGGATGACGATCTCGATCGGCCTCAGGCACCCGGCGTTCATCGGGATCTGGCCCTCGACCATGACGCGGAAGGCGTAGAGCACCGCCGCGCGCGCGACCGGCTCGGGCGCGTTGAAATTGTTCTTCATCACCGGCGAGGTACCGGTGAAGTCCACCTTCGCCGAACGTTTTGCGCGGTCCACCGTGATCCGCACCCTGATCACCTGGCCGGTGTCGGTCGGGTATTCGCATTCGGAGGCGTCGGGCAGGCGTTCCAGCACCCGGCGCACGCTCTCGGCGGCGTTGTCCTGCACGTGGCCCATGTAGGCCTCGACCACGTCGAGCCCGAAATGCGCGACCATCTTGCGCAGTTCGGCCACACCCTTTTCGTTGGCGGCGATCTGCGCCTTGAGGTCGGCGATGTTCTGGTGCGGGTTGCGCGCAGGGTAGGGGTGATCGGTGAGAAGCTCGTGGAGTTCGGCCTCGCGGAAGCGGCCGCGTTCGACGAGGCGGAAATTGTCGAACAGCACGCCTTCCTCGTCGACGGTCGTGGCGAGCGGCGTCATGGAGCCCGGCGCGGTGCCGCCCACGTCGGCATGGTGGCCGCGCGAGGCGGCCCAGAAGAGGATCGATTTGCCGAAATCGTCGAACACCGGCGTCACCACCGTGATGTCGGGCAGGTGGGTGCCGCCATTGTAAGGCGCGTTGAGCGCAAAGACATCGCCGGGATGGATATCGCCCTCGTTCAGGCGGATGATCGTCTCGACGGAGCGATCCATGGAACCCAGGTGCACCGGCATGTGCGGGGCGTTGGCGACCAGCGCGCCGTCGGCGTCGAAGACCGCGCAGGAGAAATCTAGCCGCTCCTTGATGTTGACCGAATAGGCGGTGTTCTGCAGCGTCACGCCCATCTGCTCGGCGATCGACATGAAGAGGTTGTTGAAGACTTCCAGCATGACCGGATCGGCTTCGGTGCCGAGCGCCGCCTGGCGCGCCTTGCGCTCGACGCGGCGCAATAGCACGTGGTCCCTGGCGGTGATCTCCGCCTGCCAGCCGGGTTCGACGACGATGGTCTGGTGGCGCTCGATAACGAGTGCGGGGCCGGCAACCCGCGTGCCGGGGGCAAGGTCCTCGCGCCGGAAGATTCCGGCCTCGCGCCAGGCGCCTTCGTAGAAGATCTCCCGCGTCTCGGCGGTCTCGGCCGCCCTATCCATCACCGGTTGCTCGACTTCGTCGCGGCCGGAATCGCGCATGTCGATGCCCTCGACGCTGATGGCCTCGACGATCATGGTCTTGTTCTCGTAAACGAAGCCGAACTGCGCCTTGTGCGCGGCCTCGAAGGCCTTCTTCGCGTCGGGTACCGAGAAGCTCTCGAAATCGACGGGAAGCGGCGTGTCGGTGCCGTCGTAGCGGACCTGCAGCACGGGCCGCCAGGAAATCTCCTCGTCGGCGATGCCCTGGCTGCGCAGTTCCTCGAAGACCGCCTTGCGCAGGCTTTCGGTGAGCAGCCGGATCTCGTCCAGCGTGTCGTCGGCCAGCGGCTTCAGCAGCGCCTGCTGGCGCGAGGCGTAGATCGCGGCGAGGCCGATGCCGTAGGCCGACAAAAGGCCGGAGAAGGGGTGGACGAGCACGGCTTCCATGCCGAGCGCGTCGGCCACCAGGCAGGCGTGCTGGCCGCCGGCCCCGCCAAAGCAGTTGAGCAGGTACTCCGTCACGTCGTATCCGCGCTGGACGGAGATCTTCTTGATGGCGTTGGCCATGTTCTCCACCGCGATGGTGATGAAGCCCTCGGCGACCGCTTCCGGCGAGCGGCCGTCGCCGATCGCCCGCGCCATCTCCTCGAACTTCCTCCGAACCACCTCGCGGTCGAGCGGCTGGTCCTGGTCGGGACCGAAGATCGCCGGGAAGAACTCCGGCTGCAGCTTGCCCAGCATCACGTTGGCGTCGGTGACGGCGAGCGGCCCGCCGCGGCGGTAGCAGGCGGGTCCGGGGTTGGCGCCCGCCGAGTCGGGGCCGGCCTGGAAGCGGCCGTCTTCGTAATGCAGCACCGAGCCGCCGCCGGCCGCCACCGTGTGGATGCGCATCATCGGCGCTCGTACGCGCACGCCCGCGACCTCCGTGTCGAAGGCGCGCTCGTATTCGCCGTCGTAATGGGCCACGTCGGTCGAGGTGCCGCCCATGTCGAAGCCGATCACCTGCTCGAAGCCGGCAAGCCGCGCCGTCTCGACCATGCCGACCACGCCGCCCGCCGGTCCGGAGAGCAGCGCGTCCTTGCCCTGGAAGAGGTCGGCGGCGGTCAGCCCGCCGGAGGACATCATGAACATGAGGTTGGGTGAACCGCTGTTTCCCTCCCCCTCAGGAGTGGAGGAAAGCGAAGGCTCCGCCCCCAGTTCCGCCGCCACCCGGTTCACATACCGCGACAGGATCGGCGAGAGGTAGGCGTCGACCACCGTCGTGTCTCCGCGCCCCACCAGCTTGATCAGCGGCGAGATCTGGTGGCTGACGGATATCTGGGTGAAGCCGGCATGGTGGCAGAGGCTCGCCGCCATCAGCTCGTGGTCTGGGTAGATCCATGAATGCATGAAGACGACGGCCACCGCCTCGATGCCGTCGGCGCGGGCCTGTTCGATGAGCGGCTTCACCTCGTCGAGCTTCGGCATGGTCTCGACCGAGCCGTCGGCGCGCACGCGCTCCTCGACCTCGATCACCCGCTCGTACAGCTGCTCGGGGAGGATAATCTCCTTTGCGAAGATGTCGGGCCGCGCCTGGTAGGCGATCTTCAACGCATCGCGAAACCCCTTGGTGATAAGGAGCAGGACCCGGTCGCCCTTGCGCTCGAGCAGCGCGTTGGTCGCCACCGTGGTGCCCATCTTCACGTCGCCGATGCGGTGCGAAGGGACGGGCTCGCCGGGCTCAACGCCAAGCAGGTCGCGGATTCCCTGCACGGCCGCGTCGCGATAGGCTTCGGGGTTCTCCGAAAGCAGCTTGCGGGGGTGGAGGTTGCCTTTCGGATCGCGGCCGATGATGTCGGTGAAAGTGCCGCCGCGGTCGACCCAGAAATCCCATTTCCCGTCCATAGGCCGTTCCCCCGCGATCATGGTTGGAGATTTCCCGTGTCCGGGCTATAAGTCAATCAAGTGCAAATCGTCAACATTTTATCGACGTTTCGTCGACGAAGGGGGAGCGTATGTCGAGCGGAAAAAGGGCCTTGGGACCGGTCGTTTCGGCGGCGCACCTGGCGGATGGCGCCATGCCGTCGCTGTCGGAGATGGAGTTCGCGATGACCATCCTCAACAACGCCTTCCAACGATGGATGGTGCGCTGCATGGGCGCTGCCGGCGTCTCAGGTCTCGGACCGCTCGACGTCCAGATCCTGCATTCCACCAACCATCGCGGCCGGGAGAAGACGCTCTCGGACCTCTGCATGATGCTCAACATAGAGGACACGCACGTGGTCTCCTACGCCCTGAAGAAGCTCGAAGGCGCGGGGCTGCTCGAGACTGGCCGGCGCGGGAAGGAAAAAACTGTCAAGGTCACGAAGGAAGGGGCGGAGGCTTGCGCGCGGTACCGGGAGGTCCGCGAGGCGCTGCTCGTCGGCAGCGTCGAGGGCCTCCGCTTCGAGGACGAGGAAATCAGCCGGATCGCGGCGCTGATGCGCACGCTCTCGGGCCAATACGATCAGGCGTCGCGAAGCGCCGCGAGCATGTGAAGGCAGGGCCAGCAGCCGCCCGTCGCTGACTTATTGTTACCGTGCGCAGATCTATTTGACGAAACCTGCCTGGGGGGCAGGGCATTCCTTGTCCGACGGCGCGCTATCTCGTGCGCCTCTTCAAGGAGAGAACCGACATGAAGAAGATCATCCTCGCTTCCGTCTCGTCCATCGCGTTGCTGGGTCTCGCCGCGTGCAGCGATACCGACACGACAACCACCGAAAGCATCCAGACCGAGCAGTCCGAGCCCGCAACCCCGGATACCGCGGTGGTTCCGGAAACCGAAACCGCCCCGACCGACGACACCACGACGCAGAGCATCCAGGGCGAAAGCGATGCCGACGTGATCATCGTGCCGGACGACGATGCGGCTGCGACGGACGTGCCGACCGATGACACGACCACGCAGAGCATCGATCCCGATGCCAATGCGGAAGAGGGTGAGCAGGCTCCTGCGGCCCAGTAACTCCGTTTCGATCCGCAACGACTGAAGAAAGCCGGTTTCGACCGGCTTTTTTCATGCCGGACGGGGAGGGGTGCGACGCGCGATCGATAGGCGCTCGAACGCGATCTGGGGTCTCGCAATCTTCGGAGAACCGAACTAGACAGAAATCATGTCTATCTGGGCTCGCATCGGCGAACTGGCGTCGCGCATCTCCGCAGGGGCCGTCTCGGGAATAGCCGAGATCATCGAGTCCGTGCGCACGACGTTTGCCGGCGACCCAGAGCTTCGGCGCAAGGTCGCCTTCTCCATCGCGATGATCGCCCTTTCGGCCAAGATGGCGAAGGCGGACGGCATCGTGACGCAGGAAGAGGTCCGCGCCTTCCAGGAAATCTTCTCCATGCCGCCCGAGCAAGAGCGCAACGTAACGCGTCTCTACCGGCTCGCGATGAGCGACACGGCCGGCTACGAAGCCTATGCGGAGAGGCTGGCCAATCTGTGCGGGTCGGGCCAGCGCGACTGCCAGATGCTGGAGGATATCCTTGACGGGCTTTTCCATATCGCGAAGGCCGACGGGCTCATCCACGAGAAGGAGGTCGAATTCCTGCGCCGGATCGCCGACATCTTCAACATCAGCGACAGTCATTTCCGGGCGATTTTGGCGCGACATGCGGTGTTGGAGGATTCCGATCCCTACGCGATCCTCGGGATCGAACGGGGAACCAGCTTCGAGAAGGTGAAGCGGCGGTATCGCGAACTCGTCGCCGAGCATCACCCGGACAAGCTCGTCTCGCGAGGCGTTCCGGAAGAATTCGTCGCCATCGCCAACGACCGCATCGCCGCCATCAACACTGCCTACGAGACGATCGAACGCGGTCGCGTGCCGGCATGAGCGGTTTCGCCGCCGATCACCCCGGCGCGGAGATTCGAGTCTCACCCAATTTCGGCCCGAGGGCGGGTGGCATCGGGCCCGACATGATCGTCCTGCACTATACCGGCATGGAAAGCGGCCCCGGTGCCGAGGCATGGCTGTGCAATCCAGAAAGCGAGGTCTCCTCTCACTATCTCGTCCACGAGGACGGACGCATCGTCCAGATGGTCCGCGAAACCGACCGCGCCTGGCATGCGGGCAAGAGTTCATGGAAGGGCGAGAGAGATATCAATTCGCGCTCGGTCGGCATCGAGATCGTCAATCCCGGGCATTTCCTCGGCTATCCCGATTTTCCGGAGGCGCAGATCGCGGCGGTGATCGACCTCTGCCGCGGCATCATGGAGCGACACCCAATACCGCCGGAACGGGTGCTCGCTCATTCGGACGTGGCGCCCGGCCGCAAGATCGATCCGGGAGAGAGATTTCCCTGGACGAATCTGGCCGATGCGGGAGTAGGCGTTCGCCCGCCTGAGCCCCCGCCGGTCTCCGGGCCGTATCTCGCCTGGGGCGCGAGCGGCGAGGCGGTCGAGAGGCTGCAGTCGATGCTTGGCCTCTACGGCTATGACGTCGAGATCACCGGAGTTTTCGACCGGACGACGCACGTCGCGGTCGAGGCGTTCCAGCGCCATTTCCGGTCGACTCGCGCCGACGGGATCGCCGATGCCGCGACCTGTGCCGTGCTGCACGAGCTGGTTTGCGCCAGGCAGGCTGACGCGACGGAAACTCGCGTCGTTTCAAGGACTTGATGTAACGAGCGTTCACGAAAGTTGAACGCCTCGGCCATGTTTGCCGCTCATTCCCCTTTCATCAGCCCGACCGTTCGCGATCGGACGAAGCCTCGGCATTGTCCGGTCCAATCGGAAAACACGCCCGGTGCGGCCGGGCGAAAGAAGAGAAAAGGCCCGAATGAACAGAAATCTGGTACTCGCCGCGGCGTTTGCGTGCGGCGTGACGAACTCCGTCGCGATTGCGCAGGAAGCGCCGGTACAATTCGACCGGACCGAACTGGCCGAGGCCTTCGCATCGCTGAAGGAAAGCGGCGGAGAAGACAACGGCGGAGATGCCGAGGCGCCGGCTCCGGCCGTCGACAACATGACGACCGCTTCCATCGATCGCGGCCGGCCAGCGCTGGTGGCTGTGGCGCGCGAAGCCGCTACTTCGGAGGCAGTTGTCGCCGGCAGCGCGAAGACGGACGTCAAGGTCGTCAAGAACCAGTATTCGACGATCATTTCCAGCTATGCGTCGGCCTATGGCGTGCCCGTGGCGCTGGCGACTGCGGTGGTCGGTGTTGAGAGCAACTTCCGGCCGGACGTCCGCGGCAGTGCCGGGGAGATCGGCCTGATGCAGATCAAGCCGACGACGGCGAGGATGATGGGCTATACCGGCTCCGCGAAGGGTCTCTACGATCCCGACACCAACATACGGTACGGCATGAAATACCTGGCCAAGGCGCATCAGCTCGGCGGCGGAGACACCTGCGGGACGATCCTGCGCTACAATGCCGGCCATGGCGCCAAGCGGATGAACCGCGTATCCGCGGCCTACTGTGCCAAGGTGAAGCGCCAGATCGGCGGCTGAGGGGGAGGGCGGCGGCTGTCGTCAACCGCTGCCGCCGCTGCCGTTTGTCCGGGTCGGGCTTGCGTTTTCCCTCCCGAACGACTTTATGCAGTCTGCCAGCTGGCCGGGCGGCCGCACGCGCGAATGCCGAAAGGCCGCGCGTGAGGAAAGTCCGGGCTCCATGGAAACACGGTGCCGGTTAATTGCCGGCGGGGGAAACCCCAGGGAAAGCGCCACAGAAAGCAGACCGCCCCGCCTGCAAGCCGGCCTATCGGAGCAGCCGCTCTGGTAAACGGGCCGGTTTGCCGGCGGGGCAAGGGTGAAAGGGTGGGGTAAGAGCCCACCGCGCGCCTGGCAACAGGGGCGGCACGGCAAGCCCCACCGGGAGCAAGACCGAATAGGGACGGCGAGGGAGTTCGCTCCCGGGCAGTTTCCGGCCCAGCCGTCCGGGTAGGTTGCACGAGGCGGGCAGCAATGTCCGTCCCAGATGAATGGCCGCCACGTTCCGGCGCAGCGATGCGGCGGGGCCATACAGAACCCGGCTTACAGGCCGGCTGGCACCTTTTCGTGGACATCGTCGAGACTGCGACGCGGCGCAAGGGCGGTCTTTGCGGGGCGTCCGCGCGCGCCACATTCCTCGCTGCGAACCCAATGTGGGTTTCGTCATCGGCCCGGCACAGAAACGCAGCGCAACCATGTCATCCGAACTGGCGGTCGAGGTGGATGGGGCGGTCGCTGCCGGAGAGTATTCCTCCGATAGCGACGTCGCCGTCCAACGCGCAAATGTCGCGGTAGGTGGGTCGACCTCGTAGCCAAAACAGCCGACCGGCCCCCTGCCAACGCACGCGAAGCCCGCCATTGCTCGGCTCGCAATTCGGCAATCGCACGGATATCCTTGGACGAACTTCGTTAACCCCCACCCCCTAAGCTCCCCGGGCGGCCTCATCTCTCGTTTTTAGGGCCGCACGGGAGTAAGTATGTCTGGCCCGACGGTTACCTTGCCGATGCTGGAGTCCTATCTGGCGGAGACACACAAGCGCCTCATCTTCCCGCACGCGCTTGAGGTGCTCTACGGCCAGCAAATGGAGACCTATCGCCAGAAGGTGATGGCCAAGGGTCTTCTCCCGGCGGTCATCATCTACAACGCGTTCCTGGTGGCCGATCTACTGCTGCTTCCCGAGACCGCCCTGCTGGCCGTGGGAATTCATCTTGCCTTGGTCACGCCCATCATCCTGATCGTCACCTTCCTCTACTCCAAGGTCAGGCGCCAGTGGCTGCGCGAACTGACGACCACAGTGATACCATTCATGATGGTCGCCCAGATCATGTTCATCTACGCACGGAACGAAGGCGCGGCGGCGGACCAGTACCAGTACCTGGCGGTCATGATCGTGATCTACATGAACGTGAATCAGCGCTTCGGATTCCGCCTTGCGGTCGCATCGACGCTACTGCTGATGGCTACATATCTGGCCATCCTGCTGCCGGGCCATTCGCCTTTCGAGGTCAAGTTCACGGGCTCCTGCCTGATGGCGGCAGCGGCCTATCTCAGCCTCATGGCCAACCGGCGCATGGAACAGGACGTCCGATACAATTTTCTCCGACGATTGCGCGACCAGCTACGGCGTGAAGGCGCGGAGGAAGTGGCCAAGCGGGATGCGCTGACCGGTCTCGCAAACCGTCGCAAGGTCGATGAGGTGGTCGAGACCCTCTGGGCTGCGGATCGTCAGCAGGACTCGCTCGTCGCGGTGGTGATGGCCGACATCGACTATTTCAAACCCTTCAACGACCGCTACGGACATGCTGCGGGCGATCTTTGCCTAAAGCGCATAGCCGGCGCCCTCACCACGGAATTGCGCAATGAGCGGGATCTTGCCGCCAGACTCGGCGGCGAGGAATTCCTCCTTCTGTTGCCGTACACCGATATGAGCGAGGCGGTGCGCGTGGCGGAGCGCGTCCGTCGACAGATCGAAAACGTTGCCATCCCGCACGAGGCGTGCGGACCGCGCGGGGTGGTCACCGCGAGCTTGGGCGTGGCCGCGGGTCCGGTGTCCGCACACCCCTTCACGGAGTTGTTCGCCAGTGCCGACGCCGCGCTCTACGCCGCCAAACGCAATGGACGGAATCAAGTCTGGCCACCCTTCGTGAGCAAGGACAATCCGGTTGCTCGACTGAGTGGAGAATCGGTGGGGGAACCGCGCACATCGCCGCTTTCCTGCAGGGCGAAAGCTCCCTAGCTCGACCGTGGCGTTCCCGCCGCAACCAGACGAGACCGTCTCGCCGCGGACGTTCCCCATCGGCTCTTCGGCGAATACCTGAATTCCACCACGGCGTCGCGCACGCCGTCGAAATCCTCCGCCGCGCTTCATGTCCTGGTCTGGACGCACTCGCTATTCGGAAAACGTTTTACGATTTCGGGCGACATGCGTCAGACGATCCTGTCGAGCGCTGCCTCCAACGCGTCCCAAAGAACCTCGGTCGGTTCGCAGCCCACGGAAAGCCGCACGAAGCCCGGATCTACAGCGTCGCCCCAGCGGGCGCGCCGTTCGGCCGAGGTGTGGACGCCGCCGAAGGAGGTCGCGGGCTGGATCAGCGGACAGGCATCGATGAAGGCCTCCGCCTTCGCCTCGCTCGCCAGCGTCAGTCCGATCAGGAAGCCGAAGCGATCCATCTGGGCGCGAGCCAGATCGTGGGCGGGATCGCCCGCGAGCCCCGGGAAGCGGACGGAGCGCACGGCGGGATGGTCCCGCAGACGCGGGGCGATCGTGTCGGCCGATCCGCACATCCGGTCGAAGCGAAGTTCGAGCGTCTCCAGTCCGCGATGCACCAGCCAGGCCTCGAACGGGCCGGGAATGCCCCCGGCGAGCTTGCGCCAGTCCCGCGCCGCTGCGATCAGGTCCGGGTTTCGGCTCGCGACATGGCCGAACAGGGCGTCCGAATGGCCGTTGGGCGCCTTCGTGTCGGCGGCCACCACGATATCGGCGCCGAGGTCGAGCGGCCGCTGGCCGAACGGCGTCATGGTCGTGTTGTCGGCCACGACCAGCGCGCCGACGCCATGCGCTGCTTCCGCCACCGCCCCGATGTCGCAGACGTCAAGGCCCGGATTGGACGGCGTCTCGACGAAAACCAGCCGGTATCCCTCGAAGCCGCCGCGCAGGAAATCCGCCGTCGGCCGCAGGTCGGCCGTCACGCCGAGAGGCTTGAGGAAACGTTCGGCCAGCACGCGGGTGGTGTAGTAGCCGTCGGACGGGAGGAGGATGCGGTCGCCCGTCCGCACGACGCTGAACAGCACGGCCGAGATCGCGGCCATGCCGGACGGAAATGCCAGTGTCTCGGCATCCTCCAGCAGCCCCAGCGCCTCCTCCGCCGCCTCCCATGTCGGATTGTCGAAACGGCCATACTGGTCGAATCCGGCGGGGTCGCCCGGCAGATGGAACATAGAGGCCATGGTGAGCGGGAGCGCAACGGGATCGCCTTTCCGGGCGCGCGCCTGCCGGAGATGGGGGAGTGCTGCGGCGCGCGGGAGATCGGAACGGGTCATGGGATCGTCCTTACCGGATCATTGGGGGCGTCTCAGGTCCGCGATAGCCCGGTTTCACCCGGCGGTACACTGGCCAGCCGAGCCGCGAGTCCTAACTCTTCGTTAGGCCTAATGGAGCATAAACGGAAGTTGCCGATCGATCGGCCACGTTCCGCAATTCAGAGGCTCGGTGGAGCTTCGTCCCGTTGACGCCCATATTCGCCCATGGTATCCCTAAAACATAATCCAGTCTTCGTTCCAGTGACGAGTGAAGCGTCCCAACAACCGGCAGCCCGTGCGGCCGCGGGAAGAGGTCGCTTTATGCCTGACTTCAAGAATGGCGGGGGATTTGCGGGAGCGCGCGGCGGCACGGATTTTTCGATGAACGGAAGCGCAGCGGCGGAGGCGGCTGTCACGAGGAATGGACCGTTTTCTTTCCAATGCGGTGAACCGGATCGACGCCAAGGGGCGCGTCTCGGTACCTGCGCACTTCCGGGCCGTTCTGGCCAGGCGGGGTTATGCGGAACTCTACGCGCTGCGCGCCCTGGACATGCCGGCGCTCGACGTGGGCGGGCTCGACCTGCTCGACCGCTACGAGGAGCGGATGGCCAACGAGGATCCGTTCATGCAGACGGCGGACGACATGTCGTTCTTCTGCCACGGGGACGGAGCCTTTCTGAAGCTGGACGGCGACGGGCGGATCACTGTGACGGATTTCCTGCGCGAGCATACCGGTATCGACGCGGACGTGGCGTTCGTGGGGCGTGGGCAGTTTTTCCAGATGTGGGAGCCGAAACGCTTCCAGGACTACAGGACCGAGGCGCGCGCGCGGCTGTCGCGATTGCGGCAGGAGGGAACGACCGGGCGCATGACTGGAGAGACGGAATGATGGCGGGTGCCGGCGGCCTCGACGACGCCGGTGGCGGACCGGCCCGCCACATTCCGGTTCTTCTCGACGAGGTGCTGCGGGCGCTCGATCCGGCGGAGGGGAAGATTTTCGTCGACGGAACGTTCGGCGCCGGCGGTTACACGCGCGCGCTGTTCGCGGCGGGTGCCCGGGTGGTTGCGATCGACCGCGATCCCGACGCGATCCGCGACGGGAAGGCGATGGAGGCCGCGTCCGGCGGAAGGCTGCGTCTCGTGCAGGGGGCCTTTTCCCGGCTGGACGAATATGCGGATGAGCCGGTCGACGGCGTGGTCCTCGACGTCGGCGTGTCCTCCATGCAACTCGACCAGGCGGAGCGCGGCTTCTCCTTTCGGCACGACGGTCCGCTCGACATGCGCATGGCGCAGGCAGGCCCGAGCGCGGCGGATATCGTGAATGTCTTTAAACCCGGCGACATGACCCGCATCTTCGGGCTTCTCGGCGAGGAACGCCACGCGGGCCGCATCGCGCGCATGATTGAGAAGCGTCGCGACACGCGGCCGTTCACGACGACGCGCCACCTCGCCGAGGCGATCGAGGCGCTGGTCGGCCGCCACCCGAAGGACAAGATCCATCCCGCGACGCGTGTCTTCCAGGCGCTGCGCATATTCGTCAACGACGAACTGGGCGAACTGGCGCGGGCACTCTTCGCGGCCGAGCGGGTATTGAAGCCGGGCGGAAAGCTGGCGGTCGTCACCTTCCATTCGCTTGAGGACCGGATCGTCAAGCGCTTCATGGCCGAGCGCGCGGGCGGCAGCGGCGGCTCGCGCCATCTGCCCGAAGTGCAGGCCGTGCCCCCCACCTTCGGCAAGCCCGAGAAGGTGATCGCCGCGTCCGAGGCCGAGGCGGAACGCAATCCGCGCGCCCGCTCGGCCAAGCTGCGCGTCGCGGTCCGCACGGAAAACCCGTCACGGCCGGAAAACCATTCGATCTTCGGGCTTCCAAAGCTTCCCGAAATCCATTTTTTCACGGAAAAAAGATGAGACTGTTTCGCACCACGGACATCCTTCTCATCGCGGTCATGGTCGCGGCCGCGGCCTTCACCTACAAGACGAAGGGTGCGGCGGAGGACCAGCTTGCCGCCGTCCGCCAAATCGAACGGCAGATCAGGCTCGAAGAAGAGACGATCGACCTGCTGAAGGCAGACTGGAGCCTGCTCACCCAGCCGGTGCGGCTCCAGAAGCTCGCGGAGGTCTACCAGACCGAACTGAACCTCCAGCCCCTCCTGCCTGAGCAGATCGTCGAAGCCCGGGACATCCCGATCAAACCGGTGGACGAGGACGACCCCGGATCCCCCGACGCCGTCGCGAAGGGGACGAAGGACGCAACCGTGACCGGGAGCACCACGCAATGAAGGGTCTGTTGAGGAGAGTCGGCGGGATCGTACGCAGGAAGCCCGCGCAGGCCGATGGCGACCAGGTAGCCATCGTCGTCGATGGCGCGCGGAAATCGACGGGCGGGCGCGCGAAATCGCGTGTCTTCATGACGATGACGGCTTTCTTCGCCATCTATGCGGTCATAGCCGGTCGTCTCGTCTATCTCGGGCTCCAGGACAGGGAGGAAACCAGCATCTTCGGCGGTGCGCGGATGGCGGCCTCCCGCCCCGACATCGTCGACCGCAACGGTCAGGTGCTCGCGACCGACATCAAGTCGGCGTCGCTCTTCGCCGAGCCGAGGCGGATCGTCGATGCCGACGAGGCCGTGGAACTCCTCGCCTCGGTGCTCCCGTCGCTCGACTACGAGCAGACCTACAAGAAGCTCAAGAGCGGCTCCGGTTTCGCCTGGCTGAAGCGCGAGATCACGCCGAAGCAGCAGAACGAGATCCTGCAGCTCGGTTTGCCGGGTATCGGCTTCCGGCCGGAAAAGCGGCGCTTCTATCCCGGCGGACCCACCGCCTCGCACATCCTCGGCCTCGTCAACGTCGACAACCAGGGTATCGCCGGAATGGAGAAATACATCGACGGGCAGGGGCTCGCCGATCTTCGCGCCACCGGGATGGTCGCCGCGTCGGAACTCGAGCCGGTACGGCTTTCGATCGACCTCAGGGTCCAGCACATCGTCCGCGATGAGCTTGCCGCGGCGATGGATCGCTACCATGCGATCGCGGCGGGCGCCGTCGTGCTCAACGCCAAGACGGGCGAAATCTTCGCCATGGCGTCGGTGCCCGATTTCGACCCGAACAATCCTTTCAACGCCAACGACAAGGACCGGCTCAACCGCATGTCGGCGGGCGTCTACGAGATGGGCTCGACCTTCAAGAGCTTCACCACGGCCATGGTGCTCGACGCGGACAAGGCGACGCTCGACAGCCGGTACGACGCGTCGCGGCCGATAAGCTTCGGACGGTTCACGATACGCGACTTCCATGGCAAGGGACGCGTGCTGACGGTGCCGGAGGTTTTCATCTACTCCTCGAACATCGCGTCGGCGAAGATGGCCGAGAGCGTCGGAGTCGCGGGCCATCGCGAATTCATCAAGCGGCTGGGACTGCTGGACCGCATGGTGACGGAACTGCCGGAAGTCGCCAGCCCCACCGAGCCGAAGGAGTGGAAGCAGCTCAATTCCATCACCATCGCCTTCGGCCACGGCATGGCGACCACGCCCCTGCAGACGGCCGTCGCGGCGGCGGCGCTGATGAACGGCGGGACGCTCATTCCGCCGACGTTCCTGCCGCGTAGCGAGGCCGAGGCGCAGCAGGTCGGCCATCGGGTGGTACAGCCGCATACGGTGAACGACATGCGCTATCTCTATCGGCTGAACTCCGAGAAGGGGTCCGGCCGCCGGGCCGAGGTGCCGGGCTATCGTGTCGGCGGCAAGACGGGCACTGCCGAGAAGGTGATCAACGGCCGCTATTCGGGCGACAAGCGCTTCAACGCCTTTCTCGCCGCCTTCCCGATCGATGATCCGCAGTACATCGTCCTTTCGGTCATCGACGAGCCGAAGCCCGAAAAGCCCGGAATGGGCGCCACCGCCGGTTTGAATGCGGCGCCGATCGTAGCCAATATCATCCGCAGGGCCGCACCGCTGCTTGGCGTGAAGCCCGTTTTCGGCCATGAAAACGAGGCACAGCTGGTATTGAACTGATGATTCCCTATCGGCGCGCCGCTGGGACGGCGTCTCGCGTCTCGAAGAAATTGAATGAAGCTCAGTGATCTTGCCGAAATTCTCTCCGTCGAACCCGCTGCCCTGGGGGAGCGGATCGTCGAGGGGATTACCTCGGATTCTCGTGCCGTGCGGCCGGGCTTCGTGTTTGCCGCGCTCAGGGGCGGCAAATCGGACGGTATGGCGTTCGCGTCCGACGCGGCGGCAAAGGGCGCGATCGCCGTGATCGCAGCCCTGGATGCCGATGCGCCGGATCTCGGTATTCCGATCCTGAAATCCGCCGACCCGCGCCGCGCGCTGGCACTTGCCGCCGCCAGTTTCCATGGCCGTCAGCCGGAGACCATGGTGGCGGTGACCGGCACGAGCGGCAAGACCTCGGTCGCCGCCTTCGTCCGCCAGATATGGGCGCATGCGGGCATGCACGCGGCAAGCGTCGGGACGACGGGCGTCGTGGCGCCGGGGCGAACGGAATACGGTTCGCTGACCACGCCCGATCCGGTCGCGCTGCATGCGCTGCTTTCCGAACTCGCTGATGCCGGCGTGACGCACTGCTCCATGGAGGCATCGAGCCACGGGCTCGACCAGCGCAGGCTGGACGGAGTGAGGCTCGCGGCCGGCGCGTTCACAAATCTCGGCCGCGATCACATGGACTATCATCCGACCATAGAGGACTACCACCGCGCCAAGATGCGTCTGTTCGAGGACCTGCTGCCGAAAGGCGCGCCGGCCGTCATCTTCGCCGACGACATTTGGTCGCCGCCGACGATCGACGCCGCCACGAAGGCGGGCATGGACGTGCGCACGGTGGGAAGGAAGGGAAGTTTCCTGACGCTGAAGCGGGTCGAGCACGAGCGCAGGCGCCAGCGCGCCGAGATCGAGGCCGACGGCGCGATCCACGAGATACTGCTCCCGCTGGCGGGCGACTTCCAGATCTCCAACGCACTCGTCGCAGCAGGTCTGGCGATCTCGACCGGCGTCGCGGTCAACGAAGCGCTGAAGGCGCTCGAACATCTCGAAGGCGCGCCGGGGCGGCTCGATCTCGTCGGCTCCACCGTGGCCGGTGCGCCGATTTACGTGGACTATGCGCACAAGCCGGAAGCTCTGGAGAACGTCCTGTCGTCGGTGCGCCCCTTCACGACCGGCCGCGTCGTCGTCGTGTTCGGTTGCGGCGGCGACCGCGACAGGGGAAAGCGGCCTATCATGGGCGAGATCGCGACGCGTCTGGCTGACGTCGTCATCGTCACCGACGACAACCCGCGCAGCGAGGCGCCGGCGGAAATCCGTGCCGAGATCCTGAAGGCCGCGCCGGGCGCGATCGAGATCGGCGATCGGCGCGAGGCGATCCGGACAGGGGTCGGCATGCTGGCGGGCGGCGACACGCTGATCGTGGCCGGCAAGGGACACGAGGAAGGCCAGACGGTCGGCATGGTCACCCACCATTTCTCCGACCATGAAGAAGTGCGCAACGCCTTGGCGGAGCTCGCCCGATGAGCGCGCTGTGGACGGGCGCGGCGATGGTCGCCGCCATGGGCGGGCGGCCCCTCGGCCACCTGCCGGAGGGGGTCACCGGCATTTCGATCGACACGCGCACGCTGGCGTCGGGCGAGGCCTTCTTCGCCATCAAGGGCGACAAGTTCGACGGGCACGATTTCGCGACCGCCGCCATGGCCGCCGGCGCCGGCCTCATGGTGATCGCCGAAGACAGGCTGGCGTCGCTCGGCCGGCTCACCATTCCCGTGATCGTGGTTGAAGACGTTCTCCACGCGCTCGAACTCCTGGGCGCCGCGGCGCGGGCGCGTTCGAAGGCGAAGGTGATCGCGGTAACCGGCTCGGCCGGCAAGACGAGCACGAAGGAAGCGCTGCGGCTGGCACTGTCGCGTTCGGGCAAGGTGCACGCAGCCGAGAAATCGTTCAACAACCACTGGGGTGTGCCGCTGACGCTCGCCCGCATGCCGCAGGACACCGACTTCGCGGTATACGAGATCGGCATGAACCATCCGGGCGAGATCCGGCCCCTCGTCAAGCTGGTCCAGCCGCATATCGCGATCGTGACGCTGATCGCGGCCGCCCATCTGGGCCATTTCCACTCGCTGGACGACATCGCGCGTGCGAAGGGCGAGATTTTCGAGGGTGTCACAGCCGACGGCCATGCGCTCGTCAATCGCGACGACCATCGCTGGGGGATACTGGAGAAGCTGGCGAAGGAAGCCGGGATCCAGCACGTCCACGGCTTCGGCGAACATTCGCGCGCGACCTACAAGCTCCTGCAATGCGACCTGCACCCAGATTACTCCACGATCGCGGCCCGCATCGGAGGCGACGAGGTCGTCGCGCGCATCGGTGCGCCCGGACGTCACGTCGTGCAGAACGTGCTGGCAGTTCTCGGCGCAGCGCATCTCGCGGGAGCCGACGTGGCCGGCGCCGCAGACGCGATGGCCAGCCTCAAGGCCGAGCGAGGCAGGGGCGCACGCCTGACGCTGAGTCACCCGGACGGGCCGTTCCTGGTGATCGACGAGAGCTACAATGCCAATCCCGCCTCGATGAAGGCGGCGATCGATCTCCTCAGCAACTCGGAAGCGCCCGGCGGGCGACGCATCGCCGTCCTGGGCGACATGCTGGAACTCGGCTCCCACTCCGCCAGGCTGCATTCCGCGCTCGCCGAGGTCATCCGGGAATCCCGGATCGAGCGGCTCTATCTGGCCGGCGCCGAGATGTCCGCCCTTCGCGACGAACTCGGATCCGAGTTCCCGGTGGAATACCGCGAAAAGGGCGAGGAACTTCTGCCGCTTCTCGTCTCCGGCGTGGGGGCCGGAGATGCGATCATGATAAAGTCGTCGAATGGAATCGGCTTTTCCAGGATTGTCGACGCTCTTGCTGCCCGGTTTCCCGGCAGCGGTGTCGGCCCCGGTGGAGACTGACAGATGAACCGGGGGAAATACTTCGAATGTTGAGCCTTCTCGTGAGCGCGTCGGACCAGGTCTCGGTCTTCAACGTGTTCCGCTACATCACCTTCCGGACGGGCGGTGCGCTGATCACGTCGGCGCTGATCGTCTTCATGTTCGGGCCGACGATCATCAATTCGCTGCGGCTGCGGCAGGGCAAGGGTCAGCCGATCCGCGCCGACGGGCCGCAGACGCACTTCAAGAAAGCCGGCACCCCGACGATGGGCGGGCTGATGATCATGACGGGTATCGTCGGCTCTTCGCTGCTATGGGCGAACCTGTCGAGCGTCTATGTCTGGGTCGTGCTCACGGTGACGCTCGGCTTCGGCGCCATCGGCTTCTACGACGACTACATGAAGGTGACGAAACAGAGCCACCTGGGCATATCGGGCAGGATCAGGCTTGGCCTGGAATTCCTCATCGCCGGCCTGGCCTCATGGACGATCATGCAGAACGGGCAGGCGCCGTTCTCCTCGTCGCTCACCTTTCCCTTCGTCAAGGATTTCATCCTCAACCTCTCGATCTTCTTCGTCCCCTTCGCGGCCTTCGTGATCGTGGGGGCCGGCAATGCCGTGAACCTCACCGACGGGCTGGACGGGCTGGCGATCGTGCCGGTGATGATCGCGGCGTCCTCCTTCGGCGTCATCGCCTATCTCGCGGGAAACGCGGTCTTCGCGGATTATCTGCAGATCCACTTCACGCCGGGGACGGGCGAACTCGCAGTGGTGCTGGGGGCCGTCATCGGCGCCGGGCTGGGCTTCCTTTGGTTCAACGCGCCGCCCGCTGCGATCTTCATGGGCGATACCGGGTCGCTCGCGCTCGGCGGCCTCATCGGGACGATCGCGGTCGCCACCAAGCATGAAATCGTGCTCGCCATCATCGGCGGCCTCTTCGTGATGGAGGCGCTGTCGGTGATCATCCAGGTTGCCGTCTTCAAGGTGACGGGCAAGCGCGTCTTCCTGATGGCGCCGATCCACCATCACTTCGAAAAGATGGGCTGGACCGAGAGCCAGATCGTGATCCGCTTCTGGATCATCGCGGTGATCCTGGCGCTGATCGGCCTCTCCACGCTGAAACTGAGATAGCGATGATACCGGCCCGTTCCTTCGAGGGAAAGAAGGCCGCGCTGTTCGGGCTTGGCGGTTCGGGCATCGCGACCGCGCGGGCCCTGATGGCGGGGGGCGCGGAGGTCGTCGCGTGGGACGACAATCCAGACAGCGTGTGCCGGGCCGGCAAGGAAGGGGTCCCCATCGCGGATCTTCGCCGACTGGACTGGTCGGGCATCGCATCCTTCGTGCTGTCGCCCGGCGTTCCGCTCACCCATCCGAAGCCGCACTGGACGGTCGAACTGGCGCGCGCCGCCGGCGTCGAGATCATCGGCGACATCGAACTCTTCGTGCGCGAGCGCCGGTGGAGGGGCGCCGATGCTCCCTTCATCGCCATAACCGGCACGAACGGGAAATCGACCACGACGGCGCTTGCGGCTCACATCCTTTCCTCCGCCGGACGCGACGCGCAGATGGGCGGAAACATCGGCCGGGCGGTGATGACGCTGGATCCGCCGGGCGAGGGCCGCGTCTACGTGGTCGAATGTTCGTCCTACCAGATCGATCTCGCCCCTTCGATCGACCCGACCGCAGGCATCCTGCTCAACCTCACGCCCGACCACATCGACCGTCACGGGACAATGCAGCACTACGCCGAAATCAAGGAAAGGCTGGTCGCCGGCAGCGGGACCGCCATCGTCGGTGTCGATGACGGCTGGGGCGTGCAGATCGCCGAGCGGCTGGAACGGGCGGGACGCCGGGTGATCCGGATATCGAAGCGCCTGCCGCTCGCCGATGGCATGTTCGCCGAAGGGCAATTCCTGATGCAGGCCAGCGGCCGCAAGACAAGCCGTCTGGCCTCGCTGGAAGGGATCGGATCGCTGCGGGGACAGCACAACGCCCAGAACGCGCTCGCGGCCACGGCGGCCTGCCTGGAGATCGGGCTCGACATCGAGGAGATCCGGGCGGGCCTGCGAAGTTTTCCGGGGCTCGCGCACCGCATGGAGCAGGCGGGAAGGGCGGGAAAGGTGCTCTTCGTCAACGATTCCAAGGCCACCAACGCCGATGCCGCGGCACCCGCGCTCTCCAGCTTCCCGCGAATCTACTGGATCGCCGGCGGCTTGCCGAAGGAGGGCGGCATCGAGCCGCTGCGCGGCTTCTTCCCGCGCATCGCCAAGGCCTACCTGATCGGCGAGGCGGCGCCCGGCTTTTCCGCCACGCTGGGCGAGGCGGTTCCCTACGAGATATCAGGAACGCTGGACGCGGCCGTGCGCCACGCCGCCGCCGACGCGGCGGCCGACGATCATCCCGAACCGGTGGTTCTGCTTTCCCCGGCTTGCGCAAGCTTCGACCAGTACAAGAATTTCGAGGTTCGCGGCGATGCCTTCAAGGCCGCCGTCGCCGCGATCGAAGGCATCCGACCGATCGGAGGGACACGCTGATGGTAAGCCGCGTCGACAGGGGACTGACCGCAAGCTGGTGGTGGACGGTGGACCGCTGGTTCCTGGCCGCCTTCCTCTCCCTGATGGTACTGGGCATCGTCTTGTCCTTCGCGGCCAGTCCCGCGGTTGCCGAGAGGATCGGACTGGAGAGCTATCACTTCGTCGAACGCCAGATCCTGTTCATGGTGCCGGCAATGATCGCCATGATCGGCGTTTCCTTCCTCTCGACGCGCAACATCCGGCGCCTTGCCCTGCTCATGCTGGTCGGATCGCTGTTGCTCATGGTCGCCGCCCTGTTCATCGGCGTAGAGGTGAAGGGCGCGCGGCGCTGGGTCTCGCTCGCCGGCATCTCGATCCAGCCTTCCGAGTTCATGAAGCCCGCCTTCGTGGTCATCTGCGCGTGGCTCTTTTCCGAACACCAGCGTCAGCCCGAGATACCGGGAAACCTGTTCGCCATGATCCTGCTCGGCCTAGTGCTGGCGCTGCTCGTCGCGCAGCCGGACCTCGGCCAGACGATGCTCGTTCTCGGCACCTGGGGGGCGATGTTCTTCATGGCCGGCATGCCCTGGCTGTGGATCCTCGTGCTCGGGGCGATCGGTGCCGCGGGCGCCGCCGCGGCCTATTCGGCCTTTCCCCACGTAGCGGGCCGCATCGACCGGTTCCTCACGGGCGAGGGCGACACGTTCCAGGTGGACACCGGACGCGAAGCGATCATCAGGGGCGGCTGGTGGGGGCAAGGGCCCGGCGAGGGCTCGGTCAAGCGGATCCTGCCCGACAGCCACACCGATTTCATCTTCTCGGTAGCGGCCGAGGAATTCGGCATCGTGCTCTGCTTCCTCATCGTGGCGCTGTTCGCGTTCATCGTGCTTAAGGGGCTCAGGATCGCCTACCGGGAGGAGGACAACTTCTCCCGCTACGCGATCTCCGGACTGGTCATCGTGATGGGCTTCCAGTCGATCATCAACATGGGGGTGAACCTGCAGCTCATGCCGGCCAAGGGCATGACGCTCCCCTTCATTTCCTACGGCGGTTCCTCGCTGGTTGCGATGGCGATCTCCATGGGCATGGTGCTGGCGCTCACCCGCCGCAGGCCCGAACGCCGCAAGACCTCCGTCTTCCCCTACGCGCCCCGCGCGCTGGCTGCCGAGTGACATGGACAAGGGCACGATCCTGCTCGCCGCCGGCGGTACCGGCGGCCATGTCTTTCCGGCCGAGGCGCTCGCGCACGAGCTGAAGGATCGCGGCTGGTCCGTGCATCTGGTGACGGACGGCCGCGCGGAACGCTTCGCCGGGAGCTTTCCGGCCGACGGCATCCACACCGTCCCGTCCGCCACGATCGGTTCGCGCAACCCCATTGCTCTCATCCGCGCCGGTCTGACGATCTGGTCGGGGGTCAAGGCGTCGACCAAGCTCATCAACCGGCTGAAGCCGAAGGCCGTGGTCGGTTTCGGCGGCTATCCGACACTACCGCCGCTCTTCGCCGCGACGCGGCGCGGCCTGCCGACGCTGGTCCACGAGCAGAACGCGGTGATGGGCCGCGCCAACAAGGCTCTGGCGGGGCGCGTCACGGCGATCGCGGGCGGGTTCCTGCCGGCCGGCAATGGCCCGAACGCGGACAAGATCGTCCTGACGGGGAACCCCGTGCGGCCGGCAGTGATCGAAGCGTCAGCGAAGCCTTACGAAACGCCTTCGCCGGCTGGTCCGTTTGATCTGCTGGTCTTCGGCGGAAGCCAGGGCGCGCAGTTCTTCTCGCAGGCCATTCCCCCGGCGGTCGCCACTCTTCCGGAAGGGGAGCGCCAACGGCTCCGGGTAACGCAACAGGCCAGAAAAGAGGACGAGGCGGAAGTACGCGAGGCTTATGCCGCCGCCGGAGTGCCGGCCGAAGTGGGGCCCTTCTTCACGGACATGGCAAACCGTATCGCCGACGCGCATCTCGTCATCTCGCGCGCCGGGGCATCGACCGTCTCGGAGATCGGCGTCATCGGCCGCCCGGCTCTGTTGGTTCCCTATCCGCACGCGCTCGACCACGACCAGGCGGCCAACGCCGCCGCGCTCGCTGCGGCCGGAGGCGCCGAGGTGCACCCGCAGGCATCGCTTTCGACGGACACGATCGCGCAATTGATCGGACGCTTCATGCGCGAGCCGCAAACGCTCGCCACCATGGCTGCGGCGGCAAGATCGACGGGGAAGCCGGATGCCACGCGGTTGCTCGCCGATCTCACGGAGGCTATTGCCTCCGGCCGAACGGCAAAGGAATTCAGGGAAGGAGCCCGGCCATGAAGATGCCGGAGACGATCGGGCTGGTCCATTTCATCGGGATCGGCGGCATCGGCATGAGCGGCATCGCCGAGGTGCTGCACAATCTCGGCTACGAGGTGCAGGGATCGGACCAATCCGAGAGCGCCAACGTGCAGCGCCTGCGCGAGAAAGGCATCCGGGTCTTCGTCGGTCATGCGGCCGAAAACCTGGGCTCGGCTGAAGTAGTCGTAGTCTCCACCGCGATCAGGAAATCCAATCCCGAGCTCATGGCGGCCCGTGAAAAACTGCTGCCGATCGTGCGGCGGGCCGAGATGCTGGCCGAACTCATGCGTTTCCGCCAGGCGGTGGCGATCGGCGGCACCCATGGAAAGACGACGACGACGTCCATGGTCGCCACCCTTCTCGATGCTGGCGGGCTCGACCCGACGGTCATCAACGGCGGCATCATCAATGCCTACGGCACCAATGCCCGGATGGGCGCGGGCGACTGGATGGTGGTGGAGGCCGACGAGAGCGACGGCACCTTTTTGAGGCTACCGGCCGAGATCGCGGTCGTGACCAACATCGATCCCGAGCATCTCGACCACTACGGCAGCTTCGACAAGGTGCGCGATGCCTTCCGCCAATTCGTAGAGAACGTGCCGTTCTACGGCTTTGGCGTGATGTGCATCGACCATCCCGAGGTACAGGCGCTGGTGAGCCGCATCGAGGACCGCCGCATCGTTACCTATGGCGGCAATCCTCAGGCTTCGGTGCGTTTCGAGAACCTTGCCACCGATGGCGCGGCGTCGACCTTCGACGTCGTGGTGCGAAACCGCAAGTCGGGCGAGGTGACTGAGATCCGGAAGCTGCGCCTGCCGATGCCGGGCCGGCACAACGTCTCGAACGCCACGGCGGCCATCGCGGTGGCGCACGAACTCGGCATCTCGGCCGACGACATCCGCAAGGGGCTCCTGTCCTTCGGCGGCGTCAAGCGCCGCTTCACGCCGACCGGCGAATGGAACGGGGTGCAGATCTTCGACGACTACGGCCATCATCCCGTCGAGATCAAGGCGGTGCTGCGGGCGGCGCGCGAGGCCACGAAGGGCCGTGTCATCGCCATCGCGCAGCCGCACCGGTTCACCCGGCTACGCGACCTGTTCGATGATTTTTCGTCCTGCTTCAACGAAGCCGACACGGTCATGGTCGCGCCGGTCTATCCCGCCGGAGAGGACCCTATCGAGGGCGTCACCTCCGAGGCGCTCGTCGCGCGCATCCGCGCCGGCGGGCATCGCGATGCGCGCTTCCTGGAAGGTCCGGACGCTATCGCGCCGTCCATTCGCACATTCGCCAGGGACGGCGACTTCGTCGTCTTCCTCGGCGCAGGGAACATCACACAATGGGCCTACCAGCTACCGAAGGACCTCGGCGGGACACCGGCATGAACCTCGGCAACGATCTGCTCGCGAAGCTGGGTGACAGGATCTCGGGCGTGCGTGGCCGCCTCACGCCCGACGCCGCCATGGACAAGATCACCTGGTTCCGCGCCGGAGGCACCGCCGATGTGCTGTTCCAGCCTGCCGACGAGGACGATCTCGCAGCCTTCCTGAAGGCGGTACCGGCGGAAATCCCGCTGACGGTCGTGGGGATCGGCTCAAACCTGCTGGTGCGCGAGGGCGGCATACGCGGCTTCGTGGTGCGTCTGTCGGCCAAGGGTTTCGGCGAGGCCGAGGCGGTCGGTGGGACGCGCATCCGCGCCGGCGCCGCTTCGCCGGACAAGCGCGTGGCGGCTGTAGCACTCGACGCCGGCATCGGCGGCTTCCATTTCTATCACGGCATTCCGGGCGGGATCGGCGGCGCGCTTCGCATGAACGCCGGCGCCAACGGCGTGGAGACGCGCGAACGCGTGGTGGAAGTCCGCGCGCTCGACCGGCAGGGCAATCTCCATGTGCTGGACAATGCGGCGATGGGCTATGCCTACCGCCACTCCTCCGCCCCGAAGGATCTGATCTTCACGTCGGCACTCCTCGAAGGCTTCGCGGCGAGCCGCGAGGAGATACGCCACGCGATGGACGAGGTGCAGCACCATCGCGAGACCGTGCAGCCGATCCGGGAGAAGACCGGCGGCTCGACCTTCAAGAACCCGCCCGGGACATCGGCCTGGAAGGAGATCGACAAGGCCGGCTGCCGGGGCCTGATGATCGGCGGCGCCCAGATATCGCCCATGCACTGCAACTTCATGATCAACACCGGCACCGCCACCGGGTACGATCTCGAATACCTGGGCGAGACGGTGCGGGCTCGGGTGCTCGAGCATTCCGGCATCAGGCTCGAATGGGAGATAAAGCGCCTCGGCGAATTCCGGCGCGGTCACGAGGTGCAGGAGTTTCTGGGGCAGATGCTTTAGCTCCGGATCTGCGGTCGTGCGAACGGCGTCCCATTGCAGACGGCTGGGATCGGCAATGTTGCGCGAGGCTGGAATCTTCACTGCGCCGATGACAGAAACTCGGCCTTTTGCCGAACGAAGACTTGCCACCGAATCCACTCTCTGATTCCCTGTCTTCAAGCGTTTCCTGATTGAGTCGGCGGCGTATCCGGCCGGGGGATTTCCCCTGGAAGGGCGGACTCTACCCGGAGACGGCGAAGTTTCGGCCGGAGAGGGGATTGCCGGTAGATGTCGAAAAAACACGTGGCCGTACTGATGGGGGGCTTTTCGTCAGAGCGGCCTGTGTCTCTCGCCTCAGGCAAGCCGTGCGCCGACGCCCTCGAAGCCGAAGGCTACGAAGTGACGCGCATCGACGTCGCGCGCGACGTCGGCAAGGTGCTGGCGGATCTCGCGCCGGACGTGGCCTTCAACGCGCTGCACGGGCCGTTCGGCGAGGATGGCACGATCCAGGGCGTGCTCGAATACCTGCAGATCCCCTACACCCATTCCGGCGTGCTCGCGTCGGCGCTCGCCATGGACAAGGACAAGGCAAAGAAGATTGCAAAAGCCGCCGGCATTCCTGTCGCCGAGTCGCGCATCATGAACCGCTTCGCGATCGGCTCGTCCCACCCCATGAAGCCGCCCTACGTGGTGAAGCCGGTGAGCGAAGGTTCCAGCTTCGGGGTGGTGATCGTCAAGGAGGACCAGTCGCATCCGCCGCAGGTCATTGGGTCGTCGGAATGGAAATACGGCGACACGGTGATGGTGGAGCGATTCGTGCACGGGCGCGAACTGACCTGCGCGGTCATGGGCGACGTGGCGCTCGCGGTGACCGAGATCGTGCCCGTCGGGCATTCCTTCTACGACTACGACTCGAAATACGTGCCGGGCGGATCAAAACACGAATGCCCGGCAAAAATTTCACCAATTATTTACCAAAAAATACAGACACTGTCCCTTAAGGCGCATCAAGCCATCGGCTGTCGGGGAGTGTCCCGGTCCGACTTCCGCTACGACGACCGCTTTTCGGAGAATGGCGAGCTCATCTGGCTGGAAATCAATACACAGCCTGGCATGACGCCGACGTCGCTGGTTCCGGAAATCGCCGCGCAAGCGGGGCACAGTTTTGGTGAGCTCTTGAGTTGGATGGTGGAGGACGCGTCGTGTTTGCGGTGAGATCAGCCGATCTCCGAGCTCCTGTCGCCAGGTCCGGCGCAAGGACCGGTCGTTTTTCCGGTGTGCTGCCGCGCGTTCTGCGGCGGCCGTTCCGCGTGCTACTGCGTGCGGGCGTTTCGGACATGCACGTGCCCGGATATGCCGCGCCGCTGATGACGGGTACGCTGCTGGCCGCGACCTGCCTCTACGGGATGACGGTCGGCGGCCACTGGCCGCAGTTCCTCCAGACCATGACCGCCTACAGCGGCTTTGCCGTGACCGACGTGCGCATTTCGGGAAACAGCGAGACTTCCGACATCGACGTCCTCGAAAAGCTCGATCTGAACGGATGGACATCGCTGGTCGGACTCGACGTGGACGCGGCGCGCGACCAGGTTGCGTCGCTTCCATGGGTCCAGTCTGCCACCGTCCGCAAGGTCTATCCGGATTCGATCGAGATTTCGGTCGTCGAGAAGACACCCTACGCCATCTGGCAGCACCGGAACGATCTCGTGCTGGTCGAAGAGACGGGCGAACTCATCACGCCGTTCCGCTCTGGCCGCCACTCCGATCTGCCCCTGGTGGTCGGCGAGGGCGCCGCCGGCAAGGCACAATCCATCGTGGCGCGCGTCGCCGAGCATCCGGCGCTCGCGTCGCGGGTCGCAAGTTATGTCAGGGTCGGCAACCGCCGCTGGGATCTGCGTCTTTTGAACGGCGTGACCGTGAAACTCCCCGAAGAAGGCGCCGACGCCGCGCTCTCCTATCTGGCCGATACCGAAGAAGCCACTGGCCTCCTGTCGCGGGACGTGGTGGCGGTCGACATGCGCCTGGAGGACAGGCTGGTCGTCCAGCTGACGCCCGAAGGGCTGAAGCAGCGGACCGAGGCGGTGAAAGAAATGATGAAGCCGGTCAAGGCTGCCGGGCGGCGCACATGAGCTGGCTTGCGGGAACCCACTCCGCGTCCACGCGCCGGTCGGGCATCGTTACCGTGCTCGACATCGGTTCGAGCAAGATCTGCTGCATCATCGGCAGGCTGAAGCCCGGTGAGGGCAGCGAACTCATTCGCGGACGCACCCACCAGGTGCGTGTCATCGGGATCGGGCACCAGAAGTCCCAGGGGGTGAAGTCGGGCGTCATCGTCGATCTCGACCGGGCTGAACAGGCGATCCGTCTTGCGGTGGATTCCGCCGAGCGTATGGCCGGACTGACCGTCGATTCCCTGATCGTCAATCTCTCGGCGGGCCGGCTGAGCAGCGACATTTCGACGGCCACGATCAATCTCGGCGGCCACGAGGCGGATACGTCGGATATCCGCAAGGTGCTCGCGGCGGGCGCCAAGAAGGCATTGCAGGCCGAGCGCGAACTGGTCCACTCGCTGGCGGTCGGCTTCTCGCTCGACGGGGAGAAGGGTATCCGCGATCCGCGCGGCATGCTGGGCGAGACGCTGGGCGTGGACATGCACGTGCTGACTGCGGATGCCGCGCCGGTGCGCAACATCGAACTGTGCATCAACCGCTCGCATCTTTCCGTCGACCGGATGGTCGCGACCCCTTACGCCAGCGGGCTCGCCGCGCTCGTCGACGACGAGGCCGAGCTGGGCGCGGCCTGCATCGACATGGGCGGCGGCACGACCACGATCTCCGTCTTCGCGGAAGGCAAGTTCGTGCATGCGAGTTCGCTCCCCATCGGCGGCATCCACGTGACGCTCGACATGGCCCGCGGTCTGTCCACCGGTGTCGAGGTGGCCGAACGGTTCAAGGTCATGCACGGGTCGGCGCTGCCGACCGGCGCCGACGACCGCGACGTGGTCAACGTGCCGCCCGTGGGCGGCGACGAATCCGACGTTCCGCTGCAGGTGCCGCGCTCGGTGATGACACGGATCATCCGCGCCCGCATCGAAGAGACGCTCGAACTCGTGCGCGAGCGCCTGCACCGTTCCGGCTACGGCCCGACGGTCGGCAAGCGCGTCGTCCTGACCGGTGGCGCCAGCCAGCTGACAGGCCTGCCCGAGGCGGCCCGGCGTATCCTCGGCCGCAACGTGCGGGTGGGGCGCCCGCTCGGCGTGGCAGGGCTTCCGGAAGCGGCCAAGGGACCGGCGTTTTCTTCGGCCGTCGGGCTGATGATCTATCCCCAGGTGGCTTCGTTCGAGAGCAGCCGCGTATCGGGTTTCCTGCGTATGCGCGCCACGGGCACGGGTGGACGGCTGGGGCGCGTGGGTCAGTGGTTCAAAGAGAGTTTCTAGTTTCGAGGGGCTAGCCCCAGGCAGCCGCGCGGCGATGCGGCGAGAAAGGCAAAAAGGACGAGGACATGACGATCAATCTTCAGAAGCCGGACATCACCGAGCTCAAGCCCCGCATCACCGTTTTCGGCGTCGGCGGCGGCGGCGGCAACGCAGTCAACAACATGATCACCGCGGGTCTGCGCGGCGTCGAGTTCGTGGTGGCGAACACCGACGCCCAGGCGCTGACCATGTCGAAAGCCGAAAGGCTGATCCAGCTCGGCGCGCACGTGACCGAAGGCCTCGGGGCCGGCTCGCAGCCGGAAGTCGGGCGCGCCGCTGCCGAGGAATGCATCGACGAAATCGTCGATCACCTGGCCAGCACGCACATGTGCTTCGTCACCGCGGGCATGGGCGGCGGAACCGGCACGGGTGCCGCCCCGGTCGTTGCCAGGGCTGCCCGCGAGAAGGGCATCCTGACCGTCGGCGTCGTCACCAAGCCCTTCCACTTCGAGGGCCAGCGCCGCATGAAGACGGCCGACAACGGCATCGAGGAGTTGCAGAAGAACGTCGATACCCTGATCGTCATTCCCAACCAGAACCTGTTCCGCATCGCCAATGACAAGACGACCTTCGCGGACGCCTTCTCGATGGCCGACCAGGTGCTCTACTCGGGCGTGGCCTGCATCACCGACCTGATGGTGAAGGAAGGTTTGATCAACCTCGACTTTGCCGACGTCCGTTCGGTCATGCGCGAGATGGGCAAGGCGATGATGGGCACGGGCGAGGCGTCCGGCGAGGGCCGCGCGATGGCCGCCGCCGAAGCAGCGATCGCCAACCCGCTGCTCGACGAATCCTCGATGAAGGGTGCCAGGGGCCTCCTGATCTCGATCACCGGCGGTCGCGACCTCACCCTGTTCGAGGTCGACGAGGCGGCGACCCGTATCCGCGAGGAAGTGGACCAGGACGCCAACATCATCCTCGGCGCCACCTTCGACGAGGAACTGGAAGGGGTGATCCGCGTGTCGGTCGTTGCCACCGGCATCGACAAGAAGGCGCACGAGATCGCTGCCCATCCGATCGAGATCCGGCAGCCGCCGAAGCCCGCGCCGCGCCCGGTTCAGGCCGAATCGCGTCAGGCCCCGATTCAGGCGGCCCCGCAGCACGTTGCCGAGCCCGCCGCGTCGCACCAGGCCGCCGAATTCGACCCGGTCGCCGAAGCCATCCGCGAGGCCGAGCGTGCGCCGATGCGTGCACCGGCGGCGTCCGCCGACGACTTCCAGCCCCAGAGCAAGCTCTTCAAGGCAGCGGCGCCCGAAGCCCATCTGCGTCCGGCGCCGCAGCCCGCCGCGCCGATGCAGCAAACGGAAACGGCACCCTCTCAGCCACGCATGCCACGCGTTGAGGATTTCCCGCCGCTGGTCCAGGCCGAGCTCCAGGCTCAGGCCGTCAGGCCGGAAGCGGCCGACGAGCGTGGTCCGATGGGGCTGCTTAAGCGGTTGACCACCGGGCTCAGCTCACGCAAGGAAGAAGAGCCGGCACGGCTGAAGGCGGCCGCGCCGCGCGAACCGCAGCTCATGCAGCCCGCTCCCGAGCCTCGCCGGGCGGCGTCTTCGGACGCACAGCTCTACGCGCCGCGCCGCGGCCAGCTCGACGATCACGGGCGGCTCGTGCCGGCCGGAAGGGCCACCCAGGAAGAGGATCAGCTGGAGATTCCCGCCTTCCTTCGCAGGCAGGCGAACTGAGCCTCCGACAAGGAAAGGCGTGACTGTAACAAACGACGCAGGCTGACTGACGAACCGGTCAGCCTGCAGATGCAATTAATGAGCGTTTTCAGCTTCTTGCTAGACTATGCTCATGCGGCGTGCTCGTTACATGGGGTAAGAAACCGTGATTTGGCGACTCTCTGCCCGGCCTATATCTTCCGCTTCGAGTAATCTGCGGTGCGCAGGGCATTTCGGGGATTGGGCGTCCTGCGCATGTACGAGAACAAGAAGCCGCGGCTTTCCAGCCTTTCAAGCGGTCCGGAATTGGGCGGGGTCATGGGAATAGATTTGCACGAGTATCAGACGACCATCAACTCGCGCGTGTCGCTCTCGGGTACGGGCGTTCATGGCGGCAGGGCCGTCACCATCCACCTCAATCCGGCCGATGCCGATACCGGTGTGGTGTTCAACTGCATGTCGGACGGCGAACTGGTCCGGGAGATTCGCGCGCTCGTGTCGGAGATCGGCGGTACCGACCTCTGCACTGTGCTGGGCGATCCCTCCGGGCTGCACGTCGCGACGGTCGAGCACCTGATGGCCGCACTCTTCGCGCTCGGGATCGACAACGTCTCGATCGACATCGACGGCAACGAGGTTCCGATCCTCGACGGTAGTAGCCAGGACTTCGTCGACGCCATCGAGCAGGCGGGCATCCGCACCCTGGCCGGCAAGCGCCGATTCATCCGCATCCTCAAGCCCATCCGCATCGAGAAGGGCGGTTCCTGGGCGGAGTTCCTCCCCTATGACGGCACCCGCTTCGAGATCGAGATCGAGTTCGAAAGCAAGTCGATCGGGCAGCAGCTCTATGCCGGCGACATCGAGGCCGAGACCTTCAAGCGCGACATCGCGCGCGCCCGCACCTTCGGTTTCATGAAGGACGTGGAACGCCTTTGGGCGGCTGGTTATGCGCTTGGCTCGTCGCTTGAGAATTCCGTCGTCATCGGCGACGACGACCAGGTCATCAACATGGAAGGCCTGCGGTTCAAGGACGAGTTCGTGCGCCACAAGACGCTTGACGCGATGGGCGACCTCGCGCTTGCCGGCGCGCGTTTCATCGGCTGCTTCCGGTCGTACCGCGGCGGGCACAAGCTAAACGCCGCGGCGTTGCGGCGCCTGCTTTCGGATCGTGGTGCGTTCGAGATCGTCGAGACGACACGCCGCAATCGCGGCCGCAAGGCCGAAATGATCGCGGTCAGCGCTCCGGTGTTTGCTCCCTGGGCCCTTTGAGGCTCAGCCGGGCAAGCGGCGAGACGGCCGATACGGCGTACCGGGTCATCGTCCGGAGTTAGTGGGCAGTTTGACCGCCGCGCATTCCCGCCACAAAATAGCGCGAATGCGCGGCGATAGCGTTGTCGGCGGAGCGCGGCTGTGATCTATGGCGGTCGCCCCGCCGCCTTCCGGGGGCCAAGGGATTCGAGCGACGAATGAACGCGACACGAAGTGCCGTCAGAGGCGGGTGGATGAGACGGGCAACGCTTGCGGCGCCATTTGCGGTGCTGTCGCTTGCGCTCGCGGGATGTGCCGGGGAAAAGGACATCGACCTGACGAGCTACGTGCAGGACATCGAGCCGGCCGACACACTCTATAACCAGGGCCTCGCCAATCTCGAAGCGGGCCGCATCAAGGAAGCCATCGCCAAGTTCGAGGCGGTCGATCGTCAGCATCCCTATTCCGAGTATGCGCGCAAATCCATGGTGATGACCGCTTTCGCCAACTACCGGCGCGGGAACTACGAGGACTCGATCAATACCGCCAAGCGCTACGTCGCACTCTATCCGTCGAGCGAGGACGCCGCCTACGCGCAGTACATCGTGGGGCTGGGCTACTACCGGCAGATCCGCGACGTCACCCAAGACCAGGCGGAAGCCCGCCGTACGGTCGAAGCCATGGATGAGGTGATCACGCGCTGGCCCGACTCCTCCTATGTCGAGGATGCCAAGGCGAAGAAGCGCTTCGCCCGAGACCAGCTTGCCGGCAAGGAGATGCAGATCGGGCGTTACTACCTGGAGCGGCGCGAATATGTCGCCGCGGCCAAGCGGTTCCGCAACGTGGTCGAGGTCTATTCCGACACGCGCCACGTCGAGGAGGCGCTGGCACGCCTGACGGAGACCTACTACGCGATGGGGCTCGCGTCGGAGGCGCAGACGGCTGCGGCGGTGCTTGGCCACAACTACCCCGACAGCCAGTGGTACCGCGATTCCTACAAGCTTCTTCAGACGGGCGGCCTGGAGCCGCGGGAAAACAAGGGCTCGTGGATTTCAAAGGCCGGAGCCGTCCTGCTCGGCACCTGATGGCGGCAGGCTAGCGATGCTGGTCCAACTGTCGATCCGCGACATCGTGCTGATCGAGCGGCTCGACATCGAATTCGCGCCGGGGCTTTCGGTTCTCACGGGCGAGA
The DNA here is from genome assembly GCF_040839445.1 of Aquibium pacificum. Classification (NCBI taxonomy): domain Bacteria; kingdom Pseudomonadati; phylum Pseudomonadota; class Alphaproteobacteria; order Hyphomicrobiales; family Phyllobacteriaceae; genus Aquibium; species Aquibium pacificum. The sequence goes on from NZ_JBDPGJ010000001.1 coordinate 1,163,315, forward strand.
CGGGTGCCGGCAAATCCATTCTGCTCGACGCGCTGTCTCTGGCTCTCGGCGGGCGCGGCGACGCGTCGCTGGTGCGCCACGGCGCCACCCAAGGGCAGGTAACGGCCGCTTTCGACGTTCCGCTCCATCATCCGGCCCGCAAGCTGATTGCGGACAACGCGATCGAGGACGAGGGCGACATTCTCCTTCGGCGTGTTCAGAACGCCGACGGCCGGTCGCGCGTCTTTGTCAACGACCGCCCTGCCAGCGTGGCCCTGATGCGCGACGTCGGGCGGGCGCTGGTCGAGATCCACGGCCAGCACGACGAGCGCGCCCTGGTCGATCCCGGTGCCCATCGCGACATTCTCGACCAGTTCGGCCGGCACGACACCGAAGTCTCCGAGACGGTGCGCTGCTGGGATGCCTGGCGGCAGGCCGAGGGCGACCTTGCGCGCCATCGGGCGCGCGTCGAGGCGGCAGCGCGCGAGGCCGACTACCTGCGGGCCTCCGTCGCCGAACTCGACAAGCTCGATCCGATGGACGGGGAGGAGACCGAGCTTGCCGGCCTGCGGTCCTCGATGATGAAGGCGGAGAAGATCGCCGCCGAGATCGGCGAGGCGCAGGAACTCTTCGCCGGCAACGCGTCTCCCGTGCCGCTGCTCGCGAGCCTGGTGCGGCGTCTGGAACGCAAGTCCGCCGAGGCGCCCGGGCTTCTGGAGGAGGTCGTAAGATCGCTCGACGAGGCGCTGATCGCGCTCGACGCGGCGCAGACTGGCATCGACGCGGCGATGCGCGCGACAGAGTTTGATCCAAAGCGCCTGGAGCAGGCCGAGGAGCGGCTTTTCGCGCTGCGGGCCGCTGCGCGCAAGCACAACGTCACCGTCGATGCGCTGCCTGACCTGCGGGCGCGCATGGTCGCCGACCTCACAGAGCTCGACGCGGGCGAAGAACGGCTCGCCTTGCTCGAGAAGGCGGCCGCGGAGGCGCGCACGCGCTACGACGCGGTCGCGGCGGCACTCTCGGCGCTGCGGCGGGAAGCCGCCGCGTCACTCGCCGACGCGGTGATGGCAGAACTGCCGGCGCTGAAGCTGGAACGGGCCGAGTTCATCGTGGAGATCGCCACCGAGGCGGACGACCGCCGTGAGGAGGGTATCGACCAGGTGGAATTCTGGGTCCGCACCAATCCCGGCTCGCGGCCCGGCCCGATGGCGAAGATCGCGTCCGGCGGCGAGCTGTCGCGCTTCCTCCTGGCGCTCAAGGTCGCGCTCGCCGATCGCGGTTCTGCGCCGACGCTGGTCTTCGACGAGATCGACACCGGCGTGGGCGGCGCGGTGGCCGACGCGATCGGTGCGCGGCTGGCGCGGCTTTCCGAACGCGTCCAGGTACTGTCGGTCACCCATGCGCCGCAGGTGGCAGCGCGCGCCGCGACGCATTTCCTCATTTCGAAGTCCGGCGGCGCCGATCGCGTCGCCACCGGAGTGGCGCAACTGCCCCGCGCGGCACGCCAGGAGGAGATCGCCCGCATGCTCGCCGGTGCGACGATCACCGAGGAGGCGAGGGCGGCCGCCGGACGGTTGCTTCAGGAGACGCAGTAGGGGTCGTTCCCGTCGGCAGTTGTCAGCATCGTTGGTCTGTCGAGCACCGCTACTTGAACCCGAGCCCCGTGGCTGGGCATAGTCCAGCGCCAATCGCAGCTCCGGAACTTCCCGCATGACCACGCCAGCCAAGCCGATCGACGCCCTGACAACGGAGGAGGCCGCGGCCGAACTGGAGCGCCTAGCGGGCGAGATCGCCAGACACGACCGGCTCTACCACCAGAAGGACGCGCCGGAGATTTCGGACGCCGACTACGACGCCCTGCGGCAGCGCAACGCCGAGATCGAGGCGCGCTTTCCCGAACTCATGCGCGAGGATTCGCCCTCCAAGGCGGTAGGCGCGGCTCCCTCCGCGACATTCGCCCCGGTGCGGCACGAAAAGCCGATGCTGTCGCTGGACAACGTGTTCTCCGACGAGGACGTGGTCGATTTCGTCGCCTCGGTGCGCCGTTTCCTGGCGCTTCCGGCCGAGGGCGAACTGGTCTTCACCGCCGAGCCCAAGATCGACGGCCTGTCTATGTCGCTGCGCTACGAGAAGGGCAGGCTGGTGACGGCGGCCACGCGCGGCGACGGCACGACGGGCGAGAACGTGACCGCCAACATCCGAACCATCGGCGAAATCCCCGACGAACTGCCGGCGGACGCGCCGGACCTGATCGAGGTGCGCGGTGAGGTCTACATGCGCCGCGACGACTTCTTCGCGCTCAACCAGCGCATGGCCGAAACCGGCCAGGTCTTTGCCAATCCGCGCAATTCCGCTGCGGGAAGCCTGCGGCAGAAGAACCCGGACGTGACGAAGTCGCGGCCGCTGAAATTCTTCGCCTATGCCTGGGGAGAGACGTCGGCGCCGCTCGCGAAGACCCAGTACGAGGCCGTGCGGCGTCTTTCGGAATGGGGCTTCGTCGTCAACGACCTGATGGTGCGCTGCGGCTCGCTGGAGGAGATGCTGGCGCAGTACCGCCGGATCGAGGCCATGCGCGCGACGCTGCCTTACGACATCGACGGCGTCGTCTACAAGGTCGACCGGCTCGACCTGCAGGAACGCCTCGGTTTCCGCTCGCGCTCGCCGCGATGGGCGACCGCGCACAAGTTTCCAGCCGAGAAGGCGACGACCGTCTTGGAGAAGATCGACATCCAGGTGGGGCGCACCGGCGCCATGACGCCGGTGGCACGGCTGAAACCCGTAACGGTCGGAGGCGTGGTGGTGACCAACGCCACGCTGCACAACGAGGACTACATCCGCGGTTTCGGCAACGACGGCCAGCCGATCCGCGAGGGCAGGGACATCCGCGAGGGCGACACCGTCATCGTGCAGCGCGCGGGCGACGTTATCCCGCAGATCCTCGACATCGTTCCCGAGATGCGACCGGCGGAAGCGAAGCCGTACGAGTTCCCGCACAAGTGCCCCGTCTGCGGCAGCCACGCCGTGCGCGAGGAAGGGGAAGCTGCGTGGCGCTGCACCGGCGGGCTGATCTGCGCGGCGCAGGCGATGGAGCGCATCCGCCATTTCGTCTCTCGCAACGCCATGGACATCGAGGGGCTGGGCGAAAAGCAGATCGAGTTCTTCTTCAGCCACTCGGACGAATCGCTGCGCATCCGCGAGCCCGCCGACATCTTCACCCTGAAGGACCGTCAGTCGCGCTCGCTGACGAAACTCGAGAACGTCGACGGCTTCGGCGAGGTCTCCGTCAGAAAACTCTTCGCGGCGATCGATGAGCGCCGGCGGGTGCAGCTATCGCGCTTCCTCTTCGCGCTCGGCATCCGGCACATCGGCGAGACCAACGCCAAGCGCCTGGCGCGGCATTTTCTCTCCTTCGAGAAGCTGCGCGAGGTGGCCGAGACCGCCAAGATGCCGGAGGGCAAGGGCGACCCCGGTAATGAGGAATGGCGTGAGATCGTCGGCGTCAACGGGATCGGCTCTATCGTGGCCGAGGCGCTGGTGGATTTCTTTGCTGAGGACCACAACCGCGACGCGCTCGATGCGCTGCTCAAGCAGGTCACCCCGGAGGACGAGGAACCCATCGGCGAGATCTCGTCACCCGTCGCGGGCAAGACCATCGTCTTCACCGGATCGCTGGAGCGCATGTCGCGCGACGAGGCCAAGGCCATGGCTGAGCGCCTCGGCGCCAAGGTCGCCGGCTCGGTCTCGAAGAAGACCGACCTCGTCGTCGCTGGCCCCGGCGCGGGCTCGAAGCTGAAGCAGGCAACTGATCTCGGCATCGAGGTGATCGACGAGGACGCCTGGTTCGAGCGGGTGGGAATGGGTTGAGGCGAATTTCACCCAAAGCACTGCGTGGCCGGAAGGATCTCTCGATGCGTTCGGTGTGAGAAGGCCACTATTGCATATTCAAAGTTGTATGATTACGATTGCACTACCAAAAGTTGGTGGGGTGCGCGGTGTCTGCAAACAGCTTCGACGTTCGAAACGCATTCGCTCATCTACTCATTATAACAATCGAGCTGTTGCTGCTCTTCGTACAGTACCAGCGCGCGGAAATTTTCGCCTTCGACGTTCTTCCCGAGTTCGCCGACGTGCAATTCTTGTTCCTCTACGGGAGTCACTACGTTGGAATTTTGTGGGTCGTACTCGTGATACTGTTTACTTACGTTTTCTGGGAGCTTGTGCTGAAGCTTCAGGAGCCAAAGATACTCGGAAAAGGCAGGCTTATTCTTTACGCTGCGATGATAGTGGGCCTGTTCAATGCACTGGTCGTCGTTGGCGAGTTCATATTTTTTTCCAAGCTGATCGACAGCGGAAACACCAGCTCACTTGATACCGTACTGGCGCTAATCATCGGCGCGATCGGAGTCGGCGCGCACCAGATCACCAGCCTATGGATCATGAAGCATGTGATTCGAAACTTCTGGTTGCCAAAGGAGAGCGCTACGTGATCACTAAACCCTTGATCCTCGCACTGTTCTTCGCCGCGTTCGCACCAGCAATCGCCTCGGCGGAAGAACTCCTCGTTCAGGTCGTCGTTGATGATTCCGGCGTTACCCATGATGAGCGCGACCCGCAGGGCAAGTCGAACTTCAACCGGTTCCTAACAGAGTTCTTTAATGCGCTAGCCCGAGCCCACAGGCGCGACCGCCAAGCTACCACCATTCGCGTCATCTCGGCAAAATCGCCGCCGCTGACGCTGTGGTCCGGCTATGCCTCGGATTTCGCCCGCGATGGCATACACGGCAAGGCGATGAAGGACCTCGTCGGCAACAAGCCGTCGGGCTGCAACGACATACCTACCGCGCTCGAGGAGGCGCAGGTAAACCTTGCCATGTCGGGGAGCGCTCGTAACACGCTCTATTTAATCACCAGCGGCGTGCATTCCGGACAAGGGTGTACAGAACTTACCCAGGACGGCTACGTCAAGCTCGTTGAAAGCGTAGACGATGCCATGGTCCAGAGCCTCGGCGCGGCATCGGAAAAGTTCGATCAAGTTTCAGTTCAGTTTCTGGCAACTACGCAGCGTCGGCTGATGGCGCAGAAACTCTCGGACAGGGCGGTGGCGCGCGGCTTGCGCGCTCAGGGAGAGTCCATCAGGCTGGAGTGATTGCCATGACACGCTTCGTTCGCGTGATCCTCGTGCTCCTTGTCGTTGTCCCATCCGTTCATGCGCAGGACTTTTCCGCACCCCGGTACGGTGGTTTCGAAGGTGCGGGCGGAAGAAGCGGGGGACCTTTTTTCGCCTACGATCCGCATGAAGCAGCAAACCAGTTGGAGTTCTTCTTTCAGCCGCCGGCGCGAAAGATGTTCCACGACGCAGGTGACAACGTCTATCTGTTTCCGCCTATGTTTCCGGCCGGTACCTATTTCGCGGTGCTACCATCCGTACCAGCCTTCATCGCCACTGCGAGCGCTGCTTCGTTCCAGGCGTACCGGGTCGGTGATCACTACGTGCTGGCAGACCGGAAATACGAGATCTTCTCGGCGCACCGGGTGGGGGACCGCATCTTCTTCCTTGCGCGGGACGACTCAGGTGCTTTTGTACGGCTCACCGAGCACCACCTCAGGATATTCGACGGTGCCGGCAACGAAATTGCAAGCGCGATTGAAGACGATCCCGACAAGAACATCTCCTTGCTAGTGGACCGCAGCGGTAGCATGGACGGATTCGACCAGGATGTGACAACCGCGATCCGAAATTTTTCGTCGCTCAAGGTCGTGTCTGCGAAGTGTGGCATCTACGAGTTTGGGTCGGAGGTATCGCAGTTGCCAGGGGCTTTCCAGACCACTTGCGACGATGCTTTGGCTCGCTACACAATGTCGCCTGCGGAGGGAGGAACGGCACTCTACACCGCCATGGATCGCGCCTATCGCGGCATGCTGAACCTCGACGGTCTTTCGGTCATTGTTATTCTCTCAGATGGGCGACCCGGCGACGGCCCGACGCCAGAACTCCTAGAATACTCGAAAAAATTTCCGACATTCGTCTTGTGGGTGGGCGATCACACACAGGACTACATCGCGGCCTATTCGACCGCCCATGCCGTCTCTACCTCGGCATCGGTGCAGGAGATTGAGGACTTCTTTAATTCAGTTGCCTTTAGCCTGCATGGACACCAAGCTATTCGTATTGCTCCGTGAGAATCTGGCAACCAGGGTATAAGTCTGCCTACCTGCGATCTATCCGCGGTTGTATGCTTGAGGAGGTTTCACGGTAGGCGCGGGCTCGAAGCTGAAGCAGGCGACGGACCTCGGGATCGAGGTGATCGACGAGGATGCCTGGTTCGAGCGGGTGGGGGCGCCAGGGGCGTGACGGTCGCAGGAACCGCCCCTTCGCGTCGGCGTTGCTCCTTCATTCGAACGATGGAGCAAACCGATGAAAACCCGGACTTACCTGACTGGCATCGTCAGCCTGATGGTCAATGCCGTGCTGTTTGGCGCTGGCGTGGTCGTCGTCCTTTCGGTGCCTGCGCTCAGCGAGCATGCCATCTACCTCATACCGGCCGTGGTGGTGGCCAGCTTCATCCTAACGCCGTTCATCGCCTGGAAGATCGCGCCGCGAATGCGCCTGAGCTACTGGAAAGAGCGCGAAAACGCGGCCTGAGCGACCGTTCACGCCAGCGCGTCGAACAGGAGCTTGATCGCCAAGACCGCGAGGATCGCGAGGATGACGCGATCGAGTGCCTGGGGCGACATGCGCCCGGCGAGGCGCGCGCCGAGCGGCATGGCGAGCGACACCGGCAGCAGGGCGAACAGGCTGTAGAACACCTCGCCCGGATGGATGAGCCCGGTCGCTTCCGCCACGCCGATCTGGATCAACGAGAAGGTGACGAATAGCGTCGAGATCGTAGCGATGAAGGTCTCGCGCGGAAGCCGAAGCGCGTTCAGGAAGGTGATGCTGATCGGAGCCGAGAGCCCAGCGGCGCCTTGCAGGATGCCGGCTGCCGCACCCGCCGGGGCAGAGAGCCATTCGCCGGTGCGCATGGGAAGCTGCCAGTGCGGGCGGGCCAGCCGAAGCACAACATAGACGGCGACGGCGATCGCCACGCCGAGCGACAGGATGCCGGCATCGAGAGATTTGAGCGCCAGCGTCCCGAGCGCCGCCCCGCCCACGCCGCCGATGAGGAACGGCGCCAGAAAACGCCCCGGCAGCAGCCGCGAGCGGAAGCGCCAGGCCTGCCAGGCATTGGTGAGCAGGTTCGGCGCGAGCATCACGATGACGGCGAAACGGACGTCGAAGAAGGCGGCGAGCGCCGGCACGGCCAGGATCGGCGCGCCGGCGCCTGTCGCGCCCTTGAGGATGCCGCCGCCGGCCAGGCAAACGGCGATCACCAGGATCTCTGCGATCAGTTCGATGCTCAAGGCGTCTCCGCTAGGCCGGGGATAAAGAACAGGACGGGATTAGACAAGGCGGCCGGAGCGGTTGTGGCGCACAGGTATTCGCTGTCGTGGCGTGACGATTGGATCAGGGCTGGAGGGGCGCCCCGCGAAGCTTCAGATGCTGTATCAGGATGATCGTCTTGCCGTCGATGATCCGTCCATCGAAACAGGCCGCGTATGCCTCGTCAACCGTCATCTCCAGCACTTCGAGATCCTCGCCCTCGTGTTCGGAACCGCCGCCCGACGAGACCCTGTCGGCGTGCGAATAAAGCCCAGTGAAGAACCAGATGCGCTCCGAGACGCTTCCGGGCGACATGTAGGGCGAAAAGAGCAGCTCGATGTCGCGCAGCCTGTAGCCGAGTTCCTCCTCCGCTTCTTTTCGGATGCATGTCTCGGGATCGTCTCCCTCGAGCTTGCCGGCGCATGCCTCGATCAGGGGCTCGGGATGGCCGGTGACGAAGGCTGGAAAGCGCAGCTGGCGCACCAGCAGGACCGTCGAGCGGGTCGGGTCGAAGGGCAGGATCACGGCGCCGTCGCCGCGGTCGTAGACCTGACGGACCTGTTCCTCCCACCTTCCGTCGAAGCGCCGGTAGGCGATGGTGTATTTCGTCAGCACGGCCCAGTCGTCCGACAGAACCTGCTCGTCCAGAATGCGGATGCGCTCGCTCAAGGGCTACTCCTCACGGTGCGCGAGGAGTAGCCTTGATCACGGCACCAGGCAATCCGCGAAAAGGCCCGTCACGCGGCCTTGTTGCGGGCGTTCATCACCTCGTCGGCCTGGCGGCCCGCGAGTTCGGCCATATGGTCGAACGTCGCCCGGTAGGTGGCGACGCCGGCGGTGGCGGAACGCAGTTCCACGATCAGGTCGCCGATCTCCGACTGCGGCATCAGGGCCTCGACGACGTCCCAGCCGTCCCAGCCGGGGCGCGCGTCGAAGCCTAGGATCTGGCCGCGCCGCTGCGGCAGGATCGCGGTGACCTTGGCGGTGGAATCCGAGGGGGTGAAGACCTCGATCTTCATCACCGGCTCCAGGATCACCGGCGAGCAGGCCGGCATCGCCTCGCGCATGGCGAGCTTCGCCGCCATCTGAAAGGCCATGTCGGAGGAATCCACCGTGTGGTAGGAGCCGTCCGAAAGATTGACCGCGATGTCGACCACCGGAAACCCGAAGGTGCCGGATTTCAGGAAATCGCGCACGCCGCTTTCCACGGAGGGGATGTACTGCTTCGGCACGACGCCGCCGGTGATCGTGTCGGTGAACTCGAAGCCCGAACCGCGCGGCAGCGGCTTTATGTCGAGGACGACGTCGCCGAACTGGCCGTGCCCTCCCGACTGCTTCTTGTGACGGCCGCGCTGGCTGGTGCCCTTGCGGATCGTCTCGCAATAGGGGACGCCCGGCCGGGACGACTGGACCGTGATCTGGTACTTGCTGTCGAGCCGCTCGGTCGTGACGCGAAGATGCATCTCGCCATGGCCGGAGATGACCGTCTCGCCCGTGTCCTGGTGTTCAATGATCAGCGAGGGATCTTCCTCGGCCAGCTTCTGCAGCGAGGCGGAAAGCTTGACCTCGTCCTTCCGCTCCAGCGGGCGCAGCGCGATCGCATAGACCGGCTCCGGTGCCGACCGTGGAGCCAGGGCCGCCGGCGGCGACTTTCCCGCCGCGAGCGTGTCGCCGGTCCTGATGTCGTCCAGCTTGCCGAGCGCGACGGTCTCGCCTTCGCCGGCCTTCGGGAGCTTCGTCTGATCGCGTCCCAACAGCCGGTAAAGGCCCGAGATGCGGGCGCTGCGGCCGTCGGAGGTGACGATCTCGGTGCCGTCGGCGATCTCGCCGGCGAGCACGCGCGCAACCGACAGCTTGCCGCCATGCGGCGTATGGATCGTCTTCATGACCTGCAGGATTGTAGAGCCGCCTGGCTCCAACCCAAGGCGCCCGCGCGTGGCGGCGGCGTCCGGCGCATCATGCCGGATTGTCTTCAGGAGGCGCAGGATCCCGTTGCCGCGCTCCGCGGAGCCGATCAGGACCGGGATGACCGCACCGTCGCGCAGATCCGCCGCCAGATCGTCGAAGATCTCGTCGCGCGGCGGCTCGATCTCGTCGAGGAGTTGCTCCATGAGCACGTCGTCGTGGTCAGCGAGCCGCTCGAGCATGGAGAAGCGAGCCTCGATCTCGCGCGCCTTCTCGTCGTCGGGAATGGGCGCTATCTCGCTCTCGGCGTGCTCGCGATAGATGTAGGCGCGCTCCAGGGCGAGATCGATCGAACCGACGATCACCCCGTCCTTGCGCAGCGGGATCTGGCGAAGGAGCAACGGCGTGACGCTCGCCGGCTGCAGCATCTTCAGCGTGTCGCGCACGCCTTCCGTCGACTTGTCGACCTTGTTGAGGAACAGCACGCGCGGAATGCCGAGTTCGTCCAGCGTGCGCATGATGAGTTGCAGGGCGGGGATCTTCTTCTCGTCAGGCTCGGCGACCACCACGGCCAGATCGCAGGCCGCCAGTACGGGTTCGGCCTCGTAGGCGAATTCGATGGAACCCGGGCAGTCGATGAAGGTCAGGCTCTCGCCCATGAACTCCGTGGTCGCGACACAGGCCTCGACGCTCATCTGGTGCGCGCGAGCCTCGGCGGAGCTATCGCCGACCGTACTGCCGGAGGATACGGGGTTCTGGCGCTGGATGGCGCCGGTTCGGGCCAGAAGGGCCTCGAGAAGCGTTGTCTTGCCGCTAGCGAAGGGACCGACAATGGCGATGCATTTCGGTCCCGTGCGTCTGCCTCCGGCGCGATTTCCCATTTGGACGACCTCCTCCTCACGTTTCTTCGTGAGCGGCGGCCGGCCTCCCGGCCGTCGCGCGCCGGGTCTCGATGGCCCGGCTCCAGACATCGTCACACGGGTTTCACATCGTGACAAGGGTGATTCGGGGATACGGCGTCCTCCGTCGCCGCGGTCCAACAATGACAGAGGGCCCGACGGGCGGAGGTCATTTTCATTGGCCCGCTGCGCGGATTGATCCCGATCAAGTACGTCACGGCACAATGTTGCCTAACGTTCATCTCATCATCCGTCCGTCAATGGGCGCAACAGTATTTGGAACGAGCCCCGTCATGAACGTGCTTCTGACATCCCTGACCACAAGGCTATGGCCCCGCCTTAAGGTCCTGTTCGCCGCATGCGCTCTTTCGGCCGGGTTGCTGACGGCAGGACAGGCGGGAGCGACCCCCGCGGTGACCGACCGGGCGGTCAACCTGCGAACGGGACCTTCGACGGGATATCCGTCCATCGCCGTGATCCCCCGCGGCGACTACGTCGAGGTCAACGCCTGTCTGGAGAGCAGTCCGTGGTGCGACGTCGACTGGCGGGGTGTGCAAGGCTGGGCTTACGGGCGCTACCTGCTCTATACCGGGGCAAGATACCGCTACGTCCCGATCTACGACGTCTACCGCTATGTTGGGATCGGAATCTACATCGGGCGACCGATCATCTATCCGCGCTATAGGAAATGGCACCGGCGGCCGCGGTATGATGGACCGCCGCCAGGACCCGGTCCGCGTCCCCCGCGGTATCCGATCGTGCGCCCGGGTCCCTGGCCGCGGGTCGAACCCGTGGAGCCCGTGCCGGACATGCCGGTTCCGGAAATGCCGGATCCGGGACCACCCATCATCGGGGACCAACCTCGTCCCGGACCACGGGTCGGCCCGGGCATCGAAGACCAGCGGCCTTGGCCGGACGCACCGATGGGCGGCATGAGGTAGTCCGGGTCCCGGCGACGTCCGCCCGCGAACTCGCGGGCGGATCGATGTTGCAGGCTCCGATCGAGGAGGAGCGAGCGACTGCCCTCTCAGTCAGCCGCCGGCATGGCGTGCATGAGGCTCAGCCCCTTCGCGGTGCGGTCGCTGAACCCCTTCCAGTAGGTGTGCTCGGGCTTGAAGGACTTGTCCTCGTTGACAGCCCAGACGCCGTCCTCTGCATTCTCGACGAGCTCGAGATAGGCGTCCATGCTCTCGTCGCCCTTGAGTTCCCTGCCCAGGAAGGCGGTGGCGAAGTGCTGGGCGATGTTGTTCATGCGCACCGTGTCCCAGACCGGGTCGGCGTAGTGATCGAACGGCGCCCAACCGAGTTTTTCCGAGACTTTCCACGATTCGGCGGGCGCTGGCATCGGTGCCGCTGCGTTGTGGTTGGCGTTCTCGAAGGTCAGGAGATAGCGGTCTGAACTGACGGCCTGCTCGTAGATAGCCTTGATGCCTTTTTCGTAGCCCGACACGTCGTCGACGCTTCCGGCGACGAAGAACATCGGGATCTCGATGCCCTTGAGGCCCTCGGCGTCCCAGAAGCCGCGCTCCATGCCCCAGGGCGCAAAGACGATCGCCGCCTTGTAGCGCGGGTCCGGAAGCGCCTCATGCGTCGCCGATCCGGCCTGATGGATCGCCAACGTGCCGTCGGGCGCGCCCCATTCGTACTTGGTGCTCGCCTCGGTCACCCCGCCGCCCGCGGTGATCACCGCGCCGTATCCGCCCATGGAATAGCCGACGAGCCCGGCATTCGAGGCGTCGGCGATCCCATTCAGGAAGCTTGCGGCATCCTTCGACAGACGATCCATCTCGTTCAGGACGAAGATCTGGTCGAGGGACCGGTTGACCAGCGTGGAGCCGAACTTCGCCTGGTCGTTGTAGGTGGAATCGGTGTGGTCGATGGAGGCAACCACATAACCCTTCGTGGCAAGGTTTTCCGCCAGGTGGCTGAGGAGGAATCGGTTTCCCGGATAGCCGTGCGAAATGACGACCAGCGGCCAGGCGCCTGTCTCGGCCTTCTTCGGCGCCGCATCGCGTACCGCGCGTCCCTGCAGCGAAACCTGCGTGACGCCGTCGCGCAGGAAGACGCCTTCATAGGTGCCGCCGACGGCGTCGCCCTCGGCCGGATACCAGACCTCGATCGTCAGCGGGCGGTCGTAGTGCGGATGTGGCTTGCCGGCCTCGACGTTGAGGATGTCGACCTGATCCTTGTTTACGAGTTCGATCGTGCGCACGCCAATGGCGTGCGAGCCCGGCGCGGCGAGTTCGGGTGCGTCCGGACGCACCCGGTCGATCCTGTTTTCCTGTGCCATCGTGCTCGTACCCATGGCGCCGACGATGAGCGCCGCGACGAGGAGTGTTTTCATGTTCCTATCCCTTCTTGCCATGCCGTGAGACAAGTTTTTTCTACACACGGGTTGTAGCACGGGAGTGACGCGAGGGGGTGTCCCCGACGGCGACAGCCGCCGGATCGGAAGCCGGCGTCAGCCGCGGGCGCGCAGCGGCAAGTCCGGACGCGTCAGGACGGGATGGGAGCGCTGCGCAAACCGCAGCAGCAAGTCCGTCGTCACGGAGGCGTGGACGGGGCGCGAATAGCGGTAGCCCTGTCCGAGCACGCAGCCGAGCGAGAGCAACCGGTCGGCCTGCTCGGCCGTCTCGATCCCTTCGGCGACGATGCGCATGTCGAGCTTGCGGGCTACCTCGACGAGCGCCTGCACGATCGCGAGGCTCGGCCTATCCGCGACGATGCGATCGACGAAGGACTTGTCGATCTTGATGATGTCGACGGGAAAGTCGAGAAGGTGGGTGAGCGAGGCGTGGCCGGTTCCGAAATCGTCCAGCGCGATGCGCATGCCCTTCGAGCGGAGCCTCTCGGCCGCCCGTGCCACTCTGTTGTCGCTGCCGCCCATGTAGACGTTCTCGTTCACCTCCAGGATGACGTGCCGCAAGGGGACGTCCGCCGCGGCGAATGCCTCTTCGATGCGCTCGTCCAGACAACCGGCGCGGAAGTCCGTTCCGGTGACGTTCACACCGACGTGCTGAAAGGGGATGCCCATGTCCAGCCAGCGGCGCACGTCCGCGGCGACTTCCCGGAGCATGTGATCCGTCAGCCTCGACGCAATGCGCGCGTCGGTCATTGCGTCCTGGAACTCGCCCGCGGCGAGAATTCGGCCGTCCTGTCGCCGCATCCTCGCCAAGGCTTCGAGACCGATGATCTCGCCGGTGTCGATGCGCACGATGGGCTGATAGGCGGAGAAGACGCGTCCGTCCGAGAGAGCCTCGTCGAGGTCGCGGATCGACTGGATGCGTTGAGTTGCCCCGGTCCGCATTGCCGGCTGGAATTGTACGAAGCTGCCGCGGTTTTCGGCCTTGCCGTGATAGAGGGCGAAGTCGGCGTTCTGGCAGAGGGTCTCGGCGTCGTGGCCCGCCCCTTCGAAAAGCGCTCCCCCGATCGTGACGAAGGGGGAAATCGACTGTCCGTCGAACGCGAAGGGATGCCGCAGCAACTCGATCAGGCCCCGCGCGGCCTCGGACATCTCGGCCTCCGTTCCGCAGCCCGGCAGCAGCACGGCGAACTCGTCGCCGCCCAGTCGATGCGGTTCGACCGCCGGACCCGCCTGGCGAAGACGCTCCGCCACCGTGCGGATCAAGGCGTCGCCGCCGGCGTGGCCCAGCGTGTCGTTGACCTCCTTCAGATGGTCGAGGTCGATCAGGAGAAGCGCGAACGGCCGGGTATCGGACTTCGACAGGTGTCCGACGCGGCGCAGGAAACTCGCGCGGTTCGGAAGCCCCGACAGGAGGTCGGCATAGGCCATCTCGTGCATGCGGCGAGCAATCTCGTCATGCTCGATCGCGATGGCGCAGAGCTGGGAACAGCGCCTGACGACTTCGTGCTCGAGATCGCTCGGGCCTCGCGGCGTACGGAAGTAGAAGGCGAAGGTGCCGATGATGCGGCCGTCGCGTGCCTTGATGGGGCTCGACCAGCAGGCGCGAAGGCCCATCGGCAAGGCCAGTGCCTTGAAGTCCTCCCAGCGCCGATCGGTCGCGATGTCGATGGCTTCGACGGCCATTCCGAAATAGGCCGCCGTTCCGCAGGACCCCACGTAGGGTCCGATCCGGAGACCCTCTATCGCAATCGTGTAGTGAGCGGGCAGGGAAGGACCGGCCAGCGTCGAGAGTCGGCCGTCCTCGGTGACCCTCAGGATGGAGCAGATCGCCTCCGGCGCGAGGCTCTCCGCATGTCGGCAGAGCGCTTCCGCGATCATCGCTAATGGTTCGCGGAACGCGATCTTTTCAATGAGATCACTCTGGAGGTCGATCAGCGAGATCGACGCTCCGTCAGCGAATTCGCCCGCCAGCATCGTTCGTGCCTCGCAATCGCCACTTCAGGTGGTATGGCCCCATGCCCGTTAAGGAAGGGTCAAACCGAAATGAGCGAATTGAGAGGACGAACCGCTTTACATCAGGGATGCCGTGAAGCGCTGGATGCGGATGCAGGATTCCTCCAGCAGTTCCTCCGACGTGGCGTATGAGATGCGGAAGTTGGGGCCGAGGCCAAACGCCGAACCGTGGACGACGGCCACGCCCTCGGCTTCCAGGAGTTCGGTGACGAAATCCTGGTCGTCGGTGATGACCTTGCCCGACGGACCCTTTCGGCCGATCACGCCGGCACAGGACGGGTAGACGTAGAAGGCGCCTTCCGGCACCGGGCACTTGATGCCGGCGGCCTGGTTCAGCATCGACACGACGAGATCGCGCCGGCCCTGGAAGATCGCCTTGTTCCTGGTGACGAAATCCTGCGGTCCGTTCAGTGCTTCCACCGCGGCCCACTGCGCGATGGTGCAGGCGCCCGAGGTCTGCTGGCTCTGGATGGTGTCCATCGCCTTCATCAGTTGCGCCGGACCGGCTGCGTAGCCGATGCGCCATCCGGTCATGGCGTAGGCCTTGGAGACGCCGTTCATGGTCAGCGTGCGGTCAAGCAGGGCGGGCTCCACCTCGGCGATGGTGTGGAAGGTGAAGTCGCCATAGGTCAGGTGTTCGTACATGTCGTCGGTGAGCGTCCACACGTGGGGATGCTTCAGGAGAACGCCAGCGAGCGCGCGAAGCTCCTCCCTGGTGTAGGCGGCGCCCGAAGGGTTGGACGGCGAGTTCATCACCAGCCACTTGGTCTTCGGCGTGATCGCCTTTTCCAACACTTCGGCGGTCAGCTTGAAGCCGTTGTCGATGGTGGTGTCGGCAAAGACGGGCGTTCCGCCGCACAGCAGGACCATTTCGGGATAGCTCACCCAGTAGGGCGCAGGGATGACCACCTCGTCGCCCGGGTTCAGCGTGGCCATGAAGGCATTGAAGAGGATCTGCTTTCCGCCGGTGCCGACGATCGTCTGCGAGGGAGAATAGTCAAGATTGTTCTCGCGCTTGAACTTCGCGGCGATCGCCTCGCGCAGGGGAACGATGCCGGAGACCGGCGGATACTTTGTCTCGCCGCGGCGTATCGCGTCGATCGCGGCGTTCTTCACGTTGTCGGGCGTATCGAAATCCGGTTCGCCGGCGCCGAGGCTGATGACGTCGCGGCCCTGCGCTTTCAGTTCCCGGGCCTTCTGCGCGACCGCGATCGTTGCGGACGGCTTTACGCGGGAAAGGGCATCGGCAAGGAATGCCATGGCTCGGATCTCCTGATGCTGGCGAATGTGCTGCCACTGCGGCGGGTTCCTATTGTCCCAACGGCGGTGGCATCGCAAGACGAGGAAGAGAATTTGCGGCCGGAAGTGCGAAAAATCTCATACATTAACCGGACGAAAAAGCTTATGCGCTAAGGGAAGAGCTTCCTGGTACCGGAGAGCGGCCTTGTCGCGCAGTTCAGGACTGGCCCATATCGTACGGCAGGACGACGGCACCGTGGCCGGCGTGTGGGGCGTCTATGTTCTCAAAAGCGCATTCCAGCCCATCTTCGCCTTTCAGGGCGGCAAGGTCGCAATCGCGGCCTTCGAGGGACTGATCCGGCCATTCCGGGAAGGCCAGCCGGTCTCGCCCGGACTGTTCTTCCGCTCGGTCCCCGCGGTGGACCGGTTCCACGTCGAGACGCTGACGCGGACGCTGCATCTTCTCAACGCGGGCGCTTGCCTCGATCCGGCGGCCACGATCTTCGTCAACTTCGATCCGTCATTGTTCACCGACCGCGAGGTCGTCGATGTCGCGATCCGCGAGATGCGTCTCGTGCTGCATGAGGCGGGCCTCCACCCAGAGCGCATCGTCTGCGAGGTGACCGAGCAGAAATCGGCATCTACCGAAACCTTGCGTCAGTTCGTGGCGTCGCTGCGGGCAAGCGGTTTCCGGATCGCGGTGGACGACTACGGCGCTGATGACTCCGATATCGCGCGCATCGAGGAACTGCGTCCCGACATCGTCAAGTTCGATGCCCACTGGATCACCCACCTGATGGAGTCCGGTCCGGGCTTCGCGCTCCTGAAGGCGATGGTTGATACGTTCGCCGGGCGCGGAATCACCACCGTCTTCGAAGGCATCGAGGAAACCTGGCAGCTCGAGCTCGCCGAGAGATCCGGCGCTTCGATGGTGCAGGGCTACGTTCTCGCCCGCCCCGAACTCGCACCGACCAGCTTCTCCGTCTTCTCGCGCGACGGAAAGCCGTCCGCGGACGCGGGGAACGGTCACGCCGTCGAGCGAAAGGAACCGCGGATAGGAATAGGAGACGGCGGCTTCCGCCCGCAGGCACGCGCCTTTGGGCGCCGGACCCGCGGATCAGCCACCTGATGGAGCGTGCCGACCGACCTACGGTCGTCCGGCCGGCCGCGGCCCGCCTGCAAGACCCATGGCGGCGGACGGTCGCCAACCGGCGGGGCCTCGCTTGAGCAGCGAACTTGCAGTCCATGTCGACGAGGTCGGGATCGTCTTCGGGCGTCACCGCGAATTCTTGCTCAAGAGCAGCTATCAGCTCCTCTTTCGCGTGGATGGGGATTCGCTGGTGCCCTTCGCGTGCGAGGCCCTGGCAATCGCCTTCACGCGGGGCCGGGCCGTTCCAGCCCAGCAACTCTTCGCACGCGTGGAGCCGGCGCGCCGGGAAGCGCTGGAGCAGGTCTGCCGCATGCTGCACTTCCGGAACTATGCCAACATCGGCATTCCCGGCCTGGAGTTTTTCTTCAACGTCGACCCGGGCGTGCCGCTGCCCGATCCCGGGCACATCGAGTGGCTGGTGCGCGAGACGCTTCCCGATCCGTCGCTGGCGGTCTGCGAGATCACGGAAGGCGCGGGCGCCAGCCGCGAGCGTGTAGGCGCATTCGCAGAAGACCTGAAGCGCATCGGGGTGAGACTCGCCGTCGACGATTTCGGCGCGGGCGAATCGACGCTGGATCGGGTCCGCCTGATCGAGCCGGACACCGTCAAGATCGACGCCGGCTGGTTCCGAGCCGCCGCCCGGAATCCGGAATCGTCCGCCCTGCTGCCGGATCTCTTCGCCGGATTCCGGGGACTGGGATGCCAGGTGCTCGTCGAGGGTATCGAGACCTCGGCGGACCTTGCAGCCGCGCTCGCCGCCGGCGCGGACTTCCTTCAAGGCTACTATCTCGCGCGTCCGGCGCTCGCCGGCACCATCTTCGACGACACGCCACTTGGCATCGGCGTTCTGCTCGACGAAAACGTTCAGCGGGTCGCAGCGAACAGCCGCTGACGGACGAACGCTGCGAGCTCAGCTCCCGGAACCCGCCAGCGAGATCCCGTTCAAGCCGGCGATAACGTCCGAAAGCATGGGAACGTAATCCTCTGCGTGCCCGGTGCCGACCGCGAGCGCGAAGGAGTTCCGCGCGGCGGCGCCCATCGGATTGGACGAGCCTGTGGCGTTCGCGAAGGCGGAGAGATAGCTCAGGTCCTTGAGCGCGTTGCCGAGGGTGAATTTGTGCGCGTCGCGGTCGCGCTCCAGCACGTACTTGAAGAAGGTCTGGTAGAAGCCGCAATCCATCCGGCCGCCGCTGATGACGCTGTCAAAGACCTGCGGCGTGAGGCCAGCCTTCGCGCCCAGCGCGAGAGCCTCCGAATAGATTGCGGCGTAGCCCAGGGAAATGAAGTTGTTGAGGAGCTTCATCGTGTGCCCGCTGCCCGCCGGGCCGGTATGGACGATCTTCTGCGCGAAGGTTTCGAGCACGGGACGGACCCGCTCGAAATGCTCCATCTCGCCACCGGCCATGACGTCCAGCGTTCCGGCCTGTGCTTCCTTGGGCGTGCGCGAAAGCGGCGCGTCGACCAGCGCCATGCCCTTGCCGGCGAATTCGGCAGCGAGGCGGATGGTGGAGGAGGGGTCGGAGGTCGAGCAGTCGCAGACCAGGATCGGCCTGCCGGCGCTGACGAGTCCGGCCGGGCCGTTGACGATCGCCTCGACCTGGGCGCTGCCGGTCACGCACAGTACGACGATGTCGCATTTTTCCGCGAGTTCGCGGGCGGACGCGGCTTCCTGCGCGCCGCGCGCCCTGAGGTCTTCGGCCGCCTCGCGCCGGCGGTGCGCCAGGATCGTGAGCGGAAAACCCTTTTCCAGGATGTTCTTCGCCATTCCGTGGCCCATGAGTCCCACGCCGACGAACCCGACCGATACCTTCTCCATCGTTCACTCCTCTCCGTACAATTCCAGAAGGATAGGAGCTTTGCGAGCCGCTTGTCATCCACCGAACAACCGGAGGGCGGAGAAAACACGGGGAGCGGACATGAAAAAGGCGGGGACCGACCCCGCCTTCGATTTCGTGACGGCCCGGCGCACTGGTCGCGCTACCGGTCCATCTTCGAGTTACGCTGCGATCCCAGCCCGAAGGCCGGACGCGCGTTCGAACTCAAGCCGCCTTGCTGAGGCTTCCCGCGGCCGACTTGCCGGTGCGGCGGTCCTGCTCGACCTCGAAGTTGATCTTCTGACCTTCAACGAGGTTCGACATGCCTGCGCGCTCGACGGCGGAGATGTGGACGAAAACGTCCTGGCCGCCATTGTCAGGCTGGATGAAACCGAAACCCTTGGTCGCGTTGAACCATTTCACAGTGCCAGTTGCCATTTGGATGTTCCTTGCGTTTGCAACTTCGCTTGGCCGGCATGAATGCGCGGCCGGTGGTATCGAGATTTTGGAGATAGATACGAGCAAACGCGAAGATCGCGGACAGCCAGATCGATCGGCCGAAAATATCAACGCCGCAAAAATAACCCCGCTGCGTCCGGAATGCAAGACGGTCCCATGGGCGAACCGTCATGGTCGCATTCTCAGCCCGTTGCCGCCGAAATGAGCCGCCGCGCGAGGTCGGGCGTAAGTTCGCCGAAATCCGCGATGACGACCGATGGGCCAAGGTCGTGGACGCGAACGTCGCTGTAGCCGAACGCGACTGCGATGACCGGGATTCCGGCGGCCCGGGCGGTATCCACGTCGGTGCGGGAATCTCCCACCATCACCGAGCGGTCGGGATCGCCGTCCGCCCGCAGGATTGTTTCCACGAGGTGGCGGGGATCGGGCTTGCGGAAGGTAAAGGCGTCAGCGCCGCAGATCGCCGCGAAATGTCGCGTCAGACCGAGGGCCGCGAGCAGCCGGTCGGAATAGTCCTGGGGCTTGTTGGTGCAGACTGCCAGGCGGAATCCGGCGTCCGCCAGCCGTTCGAGTGACTCCACGGCGCCCGGGAACGGGCGCGAAACGCCCGGAATGCTGCCGGAATAGTGGTCGAGGAAACCCTTCACCAGCGCATCCAGGAGACCTGGTGAAAGCGCGAGCCGCTCGGCGGCGTAGACGCGCTCGATCATCGCGCGTCCGCCATGGCCGGCATATGGCCTGAGCCAGGACGGATCGACCCGGCGCATCCCCTGAGCGGCGAGGGCATGATTCAGGCTCGCGATCAGGTCGTCGGCCGTGTCGACGAGCGTGCCGTCGAGGTCGAACACGATCGTCGGCGACTTTTCGTCCATGCATGTCCTCGCCAAGAAGATTCCAGGCAGCGGATACGCCGGGTGGAGGTGCCCGGCAAGGTGCGGCCGCCCGGTCCGGACCAGAAAGCCTTTGCCGCCATGGCCAGAAATGATAGGAGCACGCGCGGGGGAAACCAATTCTTGCACTGGGGGAGGCTGCATTCTCGCCAATGGATGCTCGACTATTGAAAATGGAAGCCGCGCGTGCCGCGCTCGCCCATGTCGGGCCGGGCATGGTGATCGGCATAGGCACGGGCTCCACGGCAGAGGAGTTCATCCGACTGCTCGCCGCCGCGGTTGCCGACGGGATGCCGGTGACCGGTGTTGCGACATCGGAGCGTACCGCGATCATGTGTCGCGAACTCGGAATACCTCTGACGACGCTTGACGACTATCCGCATCTGGCCCTGACGGTCGACGGAGCCGACGAGATCGACCCGCAGCTTCGCCTAATCAAGGGCGGCGGGGGAGCGCTCCTGCGCGAGAAGATCGTGGCGGCGGCTTCGGATTCCATGATCGTCATTGCCGACGAGACGAAGCTGGTCGACGGCCTCGGACGGTTCCCGCTGCCCATCGAGGTGAACCGGTTCGGCCTGGCTGCCACCCAGAGGGCGGTCGTCGAGGCGTCGGGGAAGCTGGGGCTCACCGGCCGCATAGCGCTACGGATGGCCGACGAATCGCCTTTCCTCACCGACGGCGGGCACTACGTTCTCGATGCATCATTTGGCCTCATTCACGATCCAAGAGCGCTTTCCGACGCTCTCCACGCCATCCCCGGCGTCGTCGAGCACGGCATGTTTCTCGATTTCGCGGATGTCGCGATCATCGCCGGGAAGTCCGGCGTCAAGACCATCAGAGTTACCCGATAGACAGGGAGTTTCTTACCCATGATCCTCACGCAATCCGCACGACGCCTCGCGACAGCGGTCGCAGCGGCGGCGTTTCTTGCCGGCGCCGCACCCGCATTCGCTCAGGACGTTTCGGACAGCCACCTGAAGGCCGCCCGCGGCGCGCTCGACGCGCTGGAGGCGACGCAGCAGTACGATTTGATCCTACCGTTTGCCGCAAGGGCCTTGAAGGAAGAACTCATCCGAAAGGATCCCAACCTTCAGGACGTGATCATCGCGACCGTCGACCAGAAGGCGCTCGAACTGGCCAGCCGCCGCGGCGACCTCGAGCGCGAGGCTGCGCTCGCCTACGCGCGCAACTTCGACGAGGCGCAGCTCAAGGCGATCGCGGAGTTCTACAGTTCCGAGGCGGGCAAGGCACTGATCGAGAAAGGTCCCGCCGTCATCCGCGATCTCGACAAGGCGGCCGAGATCTGGCAGCGCGGCCTGGCCCGCGACCTCGCCGCCGCAGTCGCCCAGGAGCTGCAGGTCAAGGCGCCCCAGTCGGCGGCGACGCCCGGCCAGCCGGGTGCGACCGAGGCGGCACCGGCACAGTAGGGCGCGGACGCATTCTTCGGAAAAGCCCGGTCGCGCCGGGCTTTTTTTCCTTCTAGAGGGGCAGAACCGAAACGGGGCGGCGTTTCATCCACCGCCTCCATCCGTTAAGACTTGGGCCACGACTGTCTGGAGTGCCGCGGTCGAGACCGAGCGAGGCAAGGAAGCGACATGGCGAATTTCGACTACGACCTGTTCGTGATCGGCGGCGGCTCGGGCGGCGTACGTGCGGGCCGGATGACCGCGTCGCTCGGAAAGAAGGTCGCGATTGCCGAGGAGTTTCGTTACGGCGGCACGTGCGTGATCCGCGGCTGCGTGCCGAAGAAGCTGTTCGTCTACGCATCGCAGTTTCCGGAGCATTTCGAGGATGCGGCCGGCTACGGCTGGACGGTCCCCGAGGCGTCGTTCGACTGGAAGACGCTGATCGCCAACAAGGACCGCGAAATCGCCCGGCTGGAGGGTCTCTACCGCAAGGGGCTCGAGAACGCCGGTGCCGAGGTCTTCGACACCCGCGCCGAACTCGTCGACGCCCACACGGTTCGCCTCGTGGCCGAGGACCGGACCGTCACGGCAGACCGGATCCTGATCGCCACGGGCGGCCGCCCCAACCCGCATGCGGCGCTTCCCGGCCATGAACTGTGCATCTCGTCCAATGAGGCCTTCCACCTCGAAGAACTGCCGAAATCGATCGTTATCGCCGGCGGCGGCTATATTGCGGTGGAATTCGCCAACATCTTCCATGGCCTGGGCGTCGAGACGACGCTGGTATACCGCGGCCGCGAGATCCTCGGACGCTTCGACATGGACCTGCGGCGGACGCTGCACGAGACCATGGAGAAGAAGGGTATCCGCATCCTGTGCCACACGATCTTCGACAGGATCCAAAAACGCGGGGATGGCCGCCTCGACGCGCATCTGTCCGACGGGCAGATGCTGACGACCGACCAGGTGATGCTGGCACTCGGACGTCAGCCGAACACCGAGGGGCTCGGGCTTGAGGCGGCCGGTGTCGCGATCGGTCCCAAGGGCGAGATCATCGTCGACGAGTTCTCGCGGACCAACGTCGAAAACATTTTCGCCGTCGGCGACGTCACCGAACGCGTGGCGCTGACCCCGGTCGCCATCCACGAGGCGATGTGCTTCGTCGAGACCGCCTTCAAGGACAACCCGACAAGCCCCGACCACGACGAGGTAGCGACGGCCGTCTTCTCGCAGCCGGAAATCGGGACGGTCGGGCTTTCCGAGGACGACGCGGCCAGGAAGTTCGAGAAGGTGGACGTCTACAAGGCTTCGTTCCGGCCGATGCGTCACACGCTTGCCGGTCGAAACGAGAAGATGCTGGTCAAGCTGGTGGTCGACGGCATCTCGAAGCGCGTGCTGGGCGCGCACATTCTCGGCCCGGACGCGGGCGAGATGGCCCAACTGCTCGGCATCGCGGTCAAGGCGCGCCTCACCAAACCGGACTTCGACCGAACAATGGCTGTACATCCGAGCGCGGCGGAAGAACTCGTCACCATGTACCAGCGAAGCTACCGGGTCGAGAACGGCGAACGGGTCGACTGACCGCATGCATGCGCCGCCCGACTTGTCGGAACTCGCACGGGCGGGCAAGCTCGTCGCCTATTTCGGCTACGGCTCGCTGGTGAACCGCGCGACGCATCGAACCGAAATCGTCCATGCAATGCCGGCCCGGCTGCGCGGATGGCGCAGGATCTGGCGCCCGCGCCCGGATATGCCGGGTTTCCCAGCCGCGCTTCTCAGCATTCGCCGCAATTCCGGCGCGGTCTGCGACGGGCTGCTCGTCTTCGACAGGGTGGAAAACCTCGCGGCCGTCGACGAGAGGGAGGCGCGCTACCGCCGCCTGCCGGTCGCAATCGAGACGCTCGAGACCCTCGAGCCGGTTCCACACGACGTGCCGGTCTACGTCTACGAGGCCGATCCCGACATTCCGCATCATCCCGAACCGCCGAAGATCCTGCGGTCCTACCTCGATGCCGTTCTCCAGGGCTTCCTGGCCGAACATGGCAAAGAGGGCGTGCGACGCTTCATCGAGGAGACCGAGGGTTTCGACACGCCCGTCCATGATGACAGCCACGCGCCGCTTTATCCCCGGGCAGTGGAGTTGAACAGCCACGAGCGGACCTTGTTCGAGGCGGCGTTGGAGATGCGGGCGGTCATTGGTCTATCTGGCCCGCATTCGTCAGAGGCGTGAAACAGGCAATTTTTCGCCGCGCGCCATCTCTCGCCCACGGATTGTCACGAGGATCGGAGACTGCAAGCAAATTTTAACCACATTTATCCATCTTCTCTCAATCGTTCTACGAAGAAGGGGACAATCCGGAAGTCACGCATTCGCCGCCGCTCGCCGGCGCGATGACATTTGCGAGATTTTCCGGCTTGGCGTGTTCGTGAGTAAAGTCGTTCGTCGGCGGGATACGCCCAAACTGCTGGGTTCGTTGCTGATCGCTTGCGTCGGCCCCGCCTTCGTCGGCGCGGCTGCGTGCGGCGTCGCGGCCATGGTTGCGGTGAGCAGTTCCTTTGCTTTCGGATCGCTGCATTTTCTGCCCAAGCCCCAGTTCCATGCTGCCGACAGGATGACCGTACGTCTTGTGGATCAGCGTGACGGGGCGGGCAAGGCGCCGAGGCTGCTCGCCGCAATGTCGCAATCCAGGGATGGCAACGCTGCTGGTCGCGGCAAGACCGCTCGCATTGCGGCCCATGCCGAAGGAGTGGATGCCCTCGGTCGCGCCGCGAGCTTCGACGATGTCGTCAGGCAGGCCGGATTGACGACCGAAAGGATGCCCAGACTCCTTAGCCGGCCCGGCACCGCCGAAGCGCCGCGCCCGGTCGCGCAGGCCCTGATGCCTGCGGCTGAACGCTTCGGGTCGCCGCTTGCCGGATCGTTCGATCCGGACCCGATCCTGCTGGCCTACGGCGATCCTTCTCCGGCGGCGTCTGCTGCGCTGTCGGCGCTTCTGAGGGAGATGCAGGTCGACAGCGGCGCGTTGCACGATCCAAGTCACCAACCGCAAGAGGAAATCGCGGCGCTGCCCGACCTCGAACCGGACCCGATCGACATTCCTCTGCCGGAGCCTCGCCCGCAATACGAGGTCTCCAAGCCCGCGAGCGAGGGGCAGCCAATGCGCTCCGGCCAGGCTGGCGAGCGGCCGGCACCGAAGCCCGGGAAGGCGGACAAGGCGGGCGAGCGCCCGGCAGCCATGCCGAAACAGCTCGCCTATGCGCGGCCGGACGATCCGGCGGAAGAGAGAGCAGGCGGTGGGTTCACCCTGCGCAACCTGTTCGGCGGGGGGACCACTGCCGGTAAGGGCGTGGCCGTTTATGACATCAGCGCCGCCAAGGTCTACATGCCGGACGGCAGCGTTCTCGAAGCCCACTCTGGAATCGGCGAGATGGCGGACAATCCGCGCTACGCGAACGTCAAGATGAAGGGGCCGACCCCGCCGCATGTCTACAATCTCAAGATGCGCGAAAAGCGGTTCCATGGCGTCGAAGCCATCCGCATGCTTCCGGTCGACGGCAAGAACAAATACGGCCGGGACGGTTTCCTCACGCACAGCTATCTGCTGCGCGGCGGACGGGCGGAGTCGCATGGTTGCGTCGCGTTCAAGAACTACGACCGCTTCCTGAGCGACTTCAAGCGCGGCAAGGTCACGCAACTCGTGGTGGTGCCAAGCGGCGGCCGAAACGCGGGGGTACGCATGGCGTCCAACGCCCAAAGCATCTGAGAAGCGCGCGATCCGGAGCGTCGACGCGTGGCTGCGTCGCCTTATGGCCCCGTTGAACCCAACTTCCGGGTGGAAGCAGCCAGCGTGTTCCTGTATAGAGCCGCATCCCGAAGACTGGGACGCTCCGGGCGCACATGGCGCGGGGCGGCAATTGGGTGCTTGTCATGACGAAGAAATGGTCTCCGAATTCCTGGCGCAACATGCCGATCAGCCAGGTCCCGAACTATCCGGACGCTGCCGCGGTCGAGACGGTCGAAAAGCAGCTCGCGACCTTTCCGCCGCTGGTTTTTGCAGGTGAGGCACGAAAGCTGAAGAAGCAGCTCGCGCAGGTTGCCGAAGGCCAGGCCTTCCTGCTGCAGGGGGGCGACTGCGCCGAGAGCTTCGCCGAGCACGGCGCCGACAACATCCGCGATTTCTTCCGCGTCTTCCTGCAGATGTCGGTCGTGCTGACCTTCGCCGGTTCGCAGCCGGTGGTCAAGGTCGGCCGGATTGCCGGCCAGTTCGCCAAGCCGCGTTCCTCCGACACCGAGACCAAGGACGGCGTGACGCTGCCATCCTACCGCGGCGACATCATCAACGGCATCGACTTCGACGAGAAGTCGCGGATGCCCGATCCGGCGCGCCAGGAGATGGCCTACCGCCAGTCGGCCGCGACCCTGAACCTCCTGCGCGCTTTCGCGCAAGGCGGCTACGCCTCGCTTGAGAACGTGCACAAGTGGATGCTGGGCTTCGTCTCCGACAGCCCGCAGGCGGAGCGCTACGAGGCGCTGGCCAACCGTATCACCGAGACGATGGACTTCATGCGGGCCGTCGGCATCACGTCGGAAACCAATTTCGCGCTGCGCGAGACGGATTTCTACACCAGCCACGAAGCGCTGCTCCTCGGCTACGAGCAGGCGTTGACGCGCGTCGATTCCACTTCCGGCGACTGGTATGCCACCTCGGGCCACATGATCTGGATCGGCGACCGCACACGCCAGCCCGACCACGCCCATGTCGAATACTGCCGCGGCATCAAGAACCCGCTCGGCCTGAAATGCGGGCCGTCGCTGACGCCCGAGGGGCTTCTCAACCTGATCGACCTCCTGAACCCCGAGAATGAGCCGGGCCGGCTGACGCTGATCGCCCGCTTTGGCGCGGAAAAGGCCGGGGAGAACCTGCCCAAGCTGGTTCGCGCGGTGAAGAAGGAGGGCCGCAAGGTGGTGTGGTCGTGCGATCCAATGCACGGCAACACGATCACCGCGGCCGGCTACAAGACCCGGCCTTTCGACCGGATCCTCAAAGAAGTACAGACCTTCTTCGAGGTTCATCGCGCCGAGGGCACGCATCCAGGCGGCATCCATGTCGAGATGACGGGCAAGAACGTCACCGAATGCACCGGCGGCGCCCGCGCCATCCGCGATGAGGAGCTTCAGGACCGCTACCACACGCACTGCGATCCGCGTCTCAATGCCGACCAGGCGATCGAGCTCGCTTTCCTGGTGTCGGAACTGCTCAAGAAGGGCAGGGCGGACGTACCGCACAAGCAGGTAGTAAACGGCTAGGGCGATTCGGCGGGAAGCCGATACGTCTCAGCTTCCCCCGATCGCTCCGGCGATCGTCTCGATGTTGTGCCGCATCATCCCGATGTAGGTGGAGGCGGGGGCGTCCGGACCCGAAAGCGCGTCCGAATAGAGCGTGCCGCCGATCTCGAGCCCCGTTTCCGACGCGATCTGCTCGATCAGGCGGGCGTTGGTGATGTTTTCGACGAATACGGCCGCGGCCTCGTCCTCGCGCACCTGTCGGATCAGCGCGGCGACGTCCGCGGCGGACGCCTCTGCGTCGGTCGAGATGCCTTCCGGAGCCAGGAACCGGATGCCGTATTCTTTGCCGAAGTAGCCGAACGCGTCGTGCGAGGTGATGATCGTGCGCCGGCTCTCGGGGATGGATGCCACCGTCTCGCGAATGCGGGCGTCGAGCGCATCCAGTTGGCCGGTGTAGGCCGCTGCATTGGCCCGGTAGGTTTCGCAACCCTCCGGGTCCACACCGCAGAACGCCTCGGCGATGTTTCGCACGTAGATCCTGGCGTTCGGCACCGACTGGAAGGCGTGTGGATCGACGGGGCCGTGATCGTGGTGGTCCGCCTCCGCCGACCCGGCATACTCGGCCCTATTCTCTGCGGCGGCTTCGGCGTGGTGGTCAGCTTCCTCGTCGTGATCGTCCCCTCCGGTGGCGATCGTCTCCACGCCCTCCGTCAGTTCGACGACCGGCGCGTCCGACCCGCTAACCTCCGCGAGGCGTGACAGGAAGCCCTCGAGATGCAGGCCGTTGACGAGCACGATATCGGCGCCGGCCATCGCGACAGCGTCCGCCGGGCTTGGCTCATAGACGTGCGCGTCGCCGTTCGGACCGACCAGCGTTGTGAGGTCGATACGATCTCCACCGACCGCCCCGGCCATGTCGCCGATGATCGAGAAGCTGGCGACGACCTTCAGTTCTGCGGCACCTGCCTCGGTCACCCCGGACGGACCGTAAGCCGTCAGGCCGGCAAGCATCGCAATGGCGAGCAAGTTTCGCATGTTCATCTCCGAAGGCGGCGCGGCGGTCCGTTCGGCCGCACCTCTCGATTATGTAATGTTATTACATTCGTCAAGTCGCTTTCGGATTTGGAGTGGCGGGGATCGATTTGGGCCGGCGGGCGAGGGACTCGCTGGTACAGTCCAGCCGGCCTTTACAAAGCGAAGGCCCGCTTCCAATATCGCTTCCACGGCACCCGGCGCATGTCCGGCGCGCGGGACCTCGGGTCCGGCCATCGGATGCCAATCATCGGACAATATGGGAGAATGAATTCATGAGTGTTGCGTTTCGCAAACTGATCGCCGCGACCGTGGCGGGTGCCGCGTTGATCGCGGCAAGCGCGGCGAGCGCCGAAGATGTGAAACTGGGATTCCTGGGCGGCTTCACCGGTCCGATCGAGACCCTCGTGCCGCCGATCCATGATGCCGCCGCGCTGGCGGTGAAGCACGTGAACGACCAGGGCGGCATCCTCGGCGGCCAGTTGTCCATGGTCCAGGCGGACTCGACCTGCATCGACGCCACCGCAGCCTCGAATGCCGCCGACCGCCTGGTGAACGCGGAGAACGTCACCGCGCTCGTCGGGCCGCTGTGCTCGGGCGAGACCATCGCCGCGGCCAATAGCGCCGCGATCCCCGGCAACGTCGTCATCGTGTCGCCGGCCGCGACCTCGCCGGCGCTTTCCACGATCGAGGACAACGATCTGCTCTTCCGCACAACGCCGTCGGATGCCTATTCGGGCGAGGTGCTGGCAAAGCTGCTCAAGGACAAGGGCCACGACAACATCGCCATCACCTATGTCAACAACGACTACGGCAAGGGTTTTGCCGAGGCGCTGCAATCCTCTTTCGAGGCGCTGGGTGGCACCGTGGCCGCCAACGAGGCGCATGAGGACGGCAAGGCCGACTACCGCGCCGAGATCGGCTCGCTCGCCTCGTCGGGCGCCGAAATGCTGGCCATCCTCGCCTATGTCGACGGCTCGGGGCAGACGATCGTGCGACAGGCGCTGGAGAGCGGCGACTTCTCGCAGTTCTCCGGCGGCGACGGCATGATCGGCGATTCGCTGGTGACCGCGATCGGCGAGGGCAAGCTCGACGGCTTCATCGGCACCAAGATCGGCCGTTCGGAGACCCCGGGCACCGGCATGTATGCCGAACTCGCCAAGGAAGGCGGGCTCGACCCCAATGCCTCGTTCGGCCCGCAGGCCTACGACGCGGCCTTCCTGCTCGCGCTGGCGATCGAGAAGAACGGCTCGGCCGACCGCGAGGGCGTCAGCGCGGCGCTGCGCGACGTCGCCACGGCGCCGGGTGAGACCATCTTCCCGGGCGAATGGGAGAAGGCCAGGAAGCTGATCGCCGAGGGCACCGACATCAACTACGAAGGCGCCTCCGGCAGCCACGAGTTCGACGAGGCCGGCGACGTGCCGGGCGTGATCATCGAGATGGTCGTGGAGGGCCCGGGCTTCAAGGAAGTCGGCCAGGTGCAGTAGGCTTCCGGCCGGAGGTTGAAATCGAGAGCCCGGGCGGGAAACCGCCCGGGCTTTTTCTTGTCTTCTCACACGATCCGAATTCCCAGCCAGGTCTTCAGTCGCGCAGGAACACCGATAGCCGGGCCGCCTTCGTGGAAGGAGACCTCGATCTCGATGGTCTCGCGATGGCCGCGATCTCGGGCGGACCGTAGGCGCTACTCGTGCCGCACCACCTTCTCCGGCAGCAGCCCCTTCGGCGCGAATCTCAGCACCAAGGTGATCGTCAGGCCGATGACGAAAACGCGCATCTGCAAGGCGCGGGTGTGGAGGTCCGCGGGAGCTTCCCAGCCGAAGAGGCTCTCGCCCGAGCGCTCGGCCAGCATGAACAGGAAAAGCGCGACGGGCTCCGACATGGTCCAGATGACGTAGACGAGCAGCGCACCGAAGATCGTGCCCAGATTGTTGCCCGCGCCGCCGAGGATGACCATCACCCAGACCAGGAACGTGTGGTTGAGCGGCGCGAAGGCTGCCGGATCGAAGATGGTCGTGAAGGTGATGAGGGCCGCGCCGCCGAGTCCGATGATGAAATTGCCGACGACGAACATCTCGAGCCGCCGCCGGTTGATGTCCTTGCCCATGGCCGCGGCCGAGACCTCGTTGTCGCGGATGGCGCGCATCATGCGCCCCCACGGCGAATGCCAGGCGCGCTCGAGAAGCACGTAGAGCACGACGATGATGACGGCCGTGACGCTGAGATAGGCAGCGCGCGACAGGACGAAGCCGAGTTCCTGCGGCGTAGGGACGGGCCAGGGGAGGGGGGACACGGTGAGCGTGCCGCGCGTCAGCCAGTCGGCGTTCTTCAGGAAAGCCTTGACGATCTCGGCGATGCCCAGCGTGGCGATCGCCATGTAGTCGGCGCGAAGGCCGAGCGTGATGCGGCCCATCGCCCAGCCGAGCGCGCCGGCCACGAGACCTCCCGCGACCCAGCCGGCCCAGACCGGCAGACCGAAGCCGCCCACGAAGCCTGCCTCGCGTTCGATCAGCGTCGCCGCCGGATCGAGCTGGCCCTGGACGGCGAGGTAGGTGATCGCGGCGGCCACCAGTGTCAGCAGTGTGCGTAGCCACTTTGGGAGGCCGAAGCGGTGCGAGCGCGACAGGCCCCAGGTGATGGCGACGCCGACGACGAGCGTCAGCAGCGCCTGGCCGAGCAGGACCGGCCCGTCGCCCTCCCAGAAGGCCCAGTTGACGGGGTGGGAGACCAGCACGGTCATGAAGGCGGCGAGTGCGACGAAGCCCATCAGTCCGACGTTGAACAGGCCGGCATAGCCCCACTGGATTGTCAGGCCGAGCGCGATGATGGCGTAGCAGGCTGCTTCGGTAAGCATGCGCACTGAGTATGCCGCGCCCAGCCAGGCGAAGACGGCGGCTATGACGACAGCTAGGCCGGCGAAAAGCGCGGTTTCGCGAAGCGGAGGCGTCCTCACGTGTTCAGCCTCCCCTTGAAGATGCCGGTCGGCCGCCAGATGAGCACCGCGACCAGGATGAAAAACGGAACCACGATCTTGTACTCGGTCGGCACGAAGGCGAGCTTTGCGGGGATCTCGATGAAATCCGGCAGCAGCGGCTTCAGCGGGCGCAGCAGCACCGTCCAGTTGAACACTGCCAGCGTCTCGGTGAAGCCGACCAGCAGCCCGCCGGCAATGGCGCCATAGGGCTGGCCGACGCCTCCGACGATCGCCGCGGCGAAAATCGGCAGGATGATGTTGAACGAAAGGTCGGGCTTGAGCGTCACGTCGAGGGCGAGCAGCGTGCCGCCGGCCGCGGCAAGCGCGCCTGCGATCAGCCAGGTCGTGCGGACCACGTGGTCGATCGAGATGCCGGAGACGCGGGCGAGGTCGGGATTGTCGGAGACGGCCCGCATCGCCTTGCCCGTGCGCGATCGCGTCAGGAAGAGGTGCAGCGCCACCACCGCGACGATGGTCGTGGCGAAGAGCAGCAGCTGCGGCTCGGTGATGACCAGGTCGCGGCCGCCGAGCGGGATGCGATAGATGTCCTTGGAATCCGTGTCGACGTAGAGCTGGCGCGTCCCCGTGCCGGCGAAGAGGCGGATCAGCCCCTGCATCATCAGCATTACGCCGATGGAGGTCATGACCATGACCACCGGCTTCACTCCGACCATGCGCATCGGCCGGTAGAACACGCGGTCGAGACCGATCGCCATCGCGGCAGTGGCGGCCATGGCGAGCGGCATCAGGACGAAGGCGGTCGGCAGCCCGACCAGTGCGCCTGCACCCGGAAAGGCCCACAAGAGGATCAGCGCGAAGAAGGCGCCGGCCGTCATCATGTCGCCATGCGGGAAATGGGCGAAGCGCAGGATGCCGAAGATCAGCGTCACGCCCACGGCTCCCAGGGCATAGATCGAGCCAATGATCAGGCCGGCGATCACCACCTTGTTGAGAAAGAAGACGAACTCGCTGATCGGAAGGACCGACAGAAAACCGGCGTCAGGCATGGTCATCGGCTCCTCCGCCGAGAAAGCTCCTTGCGACCTCGGGATCGGCGAGCAGTTCCGCGCCGGTTCCGGTGAAGCGGTTCTGGCCGCCGGCGAGCACGAAGCCGCGATGGGCGAAGCCGAGCGCCTGGCGCGCGTTCTGCTCGACCATCAGGATGCCGACGCCCGCGGCATTGATGGCGACGATCCGGTCGAAGATCTCGCCCATGTAGCGCGGGGAAAGCCCCGCCGTCGGCTCGTCCAGCAGCAGCAGGCGTGGTTCGGTCATCAGCGCGCGCCCGATCGCGACCATCTGGCGTTGGCCGCCGGAAAGCTCCCCCGCCGGCTGGCGGCGCTTTTCCTTGAGAGGCGGGAAGAAGCCGTAGACCTGATCGATCATGTGCCGGAACGAATCGCGACGCGAGTAGGCGCCCATCTCGAGGTTCTCCTGCACCGACATGGTCGGGAAGACGTTGAACTCCTGCGGCACGAAGGAGAGCCCTTGCTCGACAAGCCTTTCCGGGGCCGCGTTCGTGATGTCCTTGCCGTCGAAGACGGTCGAGCCCTCGCTGACGGCCAGCAGCCCGAAGAGCGCCTTCAGCGTCGTCGACTTGCCGGCGCCGTTCGGGCCGACGATGACGCCGATCTGGTCGGCGTCGATGGCGATCGACACGCCGTTGAGGATGTTCGCCCCGCCGTATCCGGCATGGATGCCGGTCATCTCCAGGAGGGCCATCAGTGCGCCCCTGCTGCCGGCGTGCCGCCGAAATAGGCTTCGATAACTTCCGGGTCGTTGCGGATCTCCGACATCGGTCCCTGCATCATGACGCTGCCGGCCGCCATGACGATGACGGGGTCGCAGAGCCGGGCGATCAGGTCCATGTCGTGCTCGATGACGAAGAAGGTGAGCCCATCCTCGCGGTTGAGGCGCTGCACGACCGCGGCGAGGTCGTTGAGGAGCGTGCGGTTGACTCCAGCCGCGATCTCGTCGAGCAGTACGACGCGGGGCCTTGCCATCATCACGCGGCCGAGTTCGAGCAGCTTCTTCTGGCCGCCGGAGAGATTGCCGGCGCGCTCGTTCTTGACGTGGGAGAGACGGATGACCTGCATGACCTCGTCGGCCTTGCGGCGGGTCTCGGCCTCTTCCGCCATCACCTTGCCGCGCCGGAAGCAGGCCGAGAACAGGGCCTCGCCCGACTGTCCGGCCGGAACCATCATCAGGTTCTCCAGCGCCGTCATGTTGGAAAAATCCTGGGCGATCTGGAAGGTGCGAAGCAGGCCGCGCGCGAAGAGCTCGTGCGCCTTCAGTCTCGTCACGTCCTCGCCGCCGAGCAGGATGCGCCCTGAGGTGGGAGGAAAGGCGCCGGCGACCATGTTGAAGAGCGTCGTCTTGCCCGCGCCGTTGGGGCCGATCAGCCCGGTGATCGTGCCTTCCTCCACGCTGAGTGAGCAATTGTCGACGGCCAGCACATTGCCGAACCGCTTCGTCACGCCCTGGACGTCGATGATCTTCGGCATCCGCTGCCCGTACTCCCGTCAGGCCGGGCGGGCGGCTCGTGCCGCTTCTTCCTTCCCCAGCCTCGCGCGGTGATATACGCGCGATCCCTCGATTGACAAGGAAAAGCGGGCGACAGGCGCGGTTTCAGCGGGTATTCCCCGCGCTCCGCAGCGTCAGCCGGCCGGGATGCGCGCCGTGCCAGCCTTGCGCAGGTTGAGAAGATTGCCGAACAGGATCATGGCGGCGCCGAGCGCGGTGTAGATGTCGATCGCCTCCGCGTAGACGAGGTAGCCGACCACCGCGGCGAGTGGCACGCGCAGAAAGTCCATCGGCACGACCACGGTCGCCTCGGCATGCACCATGGCCCGTGCCATGCAGTAGTGCGAGAAGGTTCCGCAGAAGGCGACGACCAGTATCCACGGCCAGGACGAGGCCGGCGGCACCTGCCAGACGAGCGCGGCCGGCACGATGCCAAGGATCGTCTGGATGACCAGCATCCAGAAGATGATGGTGGTAACGCTGTCGCGCCTGACCAGGGTCTTGATCATGATCACCGAGATGGCGAAGCCGAAGGCGGCGGCGAGAGCGTAAAGCTGGCCGAAATTCAGGTTCTCGCCGCCGGGGCGCACGATGACGGCGACACCGGCGAGCCCGAGCGCGATCGAGGTTGCCTTGCGCCATCCGACCCGCTCGCCAAGAAAGATCACGGCGAAGAGCGCCGTCCAGATCGGCATGGTGAATTCGATCGAGATCAGCTGCGCGATCGGGATCAGGGTCAGCGCATAGAGCCACAGGTACTGGCCGGCGTAGTGGACGACGTTGCGGCCGACATGCTGGCCGAGCACCGGCGTGCGGACGGACCGCCACCCCCCGGCGACCATCACCAGCGGCGACAGCAGGACGAGCCCGATGGCTGACCGGAGCACCATCAGCTGGAACAAGTCGATGTGGCGGGCCGCCTCGCGGCCGGCCACGGTCATGGTGAGCATCAGGGCGAGCCAGCCGCCCATCCACAGGGCGGCCTTGGCGATCGACTGTTCGCTGTTCATGCGGCGTGTGTGGCAAAGCAGAACTTTTGCTGCAAGTCCGTGCATGTGCCGGATCGTTGGGCCAGCATGCCCGTCGCCGGTCGCGCCGCGTCGAGGAAGCTCCCCGCCATGACGGCGTCCGGAGAAGTCGCCGCGACCTACAGTTTCTCTCCAGGCAGCCGGCTGGCCTGCTTCACCCAGTCGGCGAAGCGGCTCTCGTCGAACGCTCCCTCGCGGATGTCGTAGTAGCGCACTGCCGGGTGCTTCGAGACGCCGGGCGGGACGGGATCGAGTGAGGCGCCGCGGAAGAACGTCACCTTCACGTACTTCGCAAAGCAGTGGAAGGAGAGGAACCAGACTCCCTCTTCGACGCCGTAGAACGGCGAGTTCCACTTCACCGCCTTCTTCACTTCCGGCACCGTAGTCACGATGATCGCATCGAGCCGGCGGCCGAGATCGCTCTTCCAGCCCGGCATGGCGGCGATGTAGGCCTGCACGGGCGCATTGCCGAAGCCCTTGGGGATCTGTGGATTGCCGCCGGAGAGGAGGGGGACGGGGCTGCTTGCGGGTGGGAAAGACTTGCCGGCCATTGGGTTGCTCCGGTCTGATTGCGTATCGCTGCCGCATGTCCGGCTTGAAGCTCATGATCTGCGCGGTTGCAACGGCGGGAGACCCAGCATCCGATACGAGAAACAGGCGAGTTGCGCTGCATGGATGCGCCGCGGCTCGGCCAAGAATCTCATAGCGGGAGGTGCAAGCGGACAGCAGGTCTTGCCTCTAGCACCGTCGAGGCGCCCTGTCACTCGCTGCTCGAAGCCGGTCCTTTCCCGTGACTTCGAGCCTCGAACTTCATGGTCCTAAAAGCCGTACGTCGCGATGGCGATAGCGAATGCGATGACGAACACAATGCCGGCGAAGGTCGTCGCCGTTGCGATAAGTGCGGCCGCAATCGGATACAGGTTGCGCCAAGCCAGTGTTCCCGCAACGATGGCGATGATCGGGGAGAGGACGAAGTAGACAGAGGCAATTCTGTCGTTGCCGCGAAAGTCGAGCCCTTGCTCGGCGACGGACGGCAGCGTCGAGAACCAGCCCATCATGATGCTGCCCGCCACGGCAAGGGTAGCGCCGCGTAGATCGCGCCGGGCGGCGAGCACGAAGGCCGCTGTCGCCGCAACCGCTTGGAGTCCACCTGTCGTGGCCACTATCCATCCACCGGGTCCGCTGGCCGGGTTCGACACTCCCATGAACACATAGGCAACCAACGACAGTCCCAGATACGCGTGAAGCGCAGCCGTGAGAAAAAGGAGCGGCCATACGGCCTTTGCCGCCATTGATTCATTCGACCGCTTCTTGCTCGCCATCATGTGTTCTCTGATACTCTTGAGCCCATCCGGCCAGGCAGCAGCGTAGTTCATGACCGTCTGTAGAAAAGCAGGTTTAGGCCAGAGAACGTCGGCCCGGCAGCAAACTTCTGCAATCATGTTCTATTGGCAAGCCACGGACCTGAAACGAACGGGGGCTTTGGGCCCTCGATCGAAGAAAGCCGCCGCTCGAACGGATGATCCTGTGAACCGGATGCTCTGCGTGACGGCCGAACTCTCCTAGAGTAGCCGGTGTTGCAGCATCGAGTGCCGCGAGGAAAGGGGCGACCTGCGGGAAATACGTCTATGCGTTTGAGGCGCCCTTGTCTTGCCGCCGACCTGGTCGCATCTTTCGAGCTCACTCATCCCCGTCCCGAAAGCCACCATGACCACCATCACCACCATCGCTCAGCTCGAAGCCCTCTACGGACAGCCCGGCGAGACGTCGCTGGTCAAGGAGCTCGACCGGATCATCCCGGAATACGCGGCGCTCATAAAGGCCTCGCCCTTCGTGGCGCTGGCGACCGCCGGCCCGGAGGGGCTTGACTGTTCGCCGCGCGGCGACCTGCCGGGTTTCGTGCGCATCCATGACGAGCGAACGCTAATGCTGCCCGACCGGCGCGGCAACAACCGCGCCGATTCGCTGAAGAACGTTGTGCGTGACGGGCGCGTGGGGCTGCTCTTCCTGATCCCCGGCTCGGGCACGACGCTCAGGGTCAACGGCCGAGCGACGCTCTCGATCGACGCCGAACTCTGCGCGTCCTTCGCGGTCGACGGCAAGGCGGCGCGCTCGGTCATGGTGGTGGCGATCGACGCGGTCTACTTCCAGTGCGCCCGCGCCATCGTGCGATCCGACCTGTGGAACGCCGACAGGCACGTCGATCCGAGGAGCCTGCCGACGCCGGGCGACATCCTCGCCGTCACCAGCCGCGAGAGGATCGACGGCAAGGCCTATGACGCGGAATGGCCGGAGCGGGCGAAGGCGACGATGTGGTGAGGGTGAAGCGCCAAGCGCCCTCGTGGTTCGACAGGCTCACCATGAGGGCTACTGGTTGGCTCTGGCAACCGCCTTTTGATACTCCATGGAGGCGGGTAGACTCCCGGTCCCGACCGTGCGGCAGGCGTCTCAGTAGCCCTCATGGTGAGCCCGTCGAACCACGAGGGCGCCGGGCGCGATGCCCCGGTGACCGGCGTTTCGAACACGGACGGTCAGCCGATCCGTTCCCTACTCCGGCATCTGTCTAATCGGCGCCGCCGTCATCATCGCGGTGCCGCGATAGCGGCTTCCGCGGCAGAGACTTCGCGCTCTTTCCTCATATTCGGCAGGAATATCGCGAGCAGGCCGATCATCGGCAGGAACGAACACACGCCGTAGACGAACTCGATACCCTTGGCGTCGGCGACGACGCCGAGCACAGCCGCACCGAGGCCGCCGAGGCCGAAGGCGAAACCGAAGAAAATACCGGCGATCATGCCGACCCGTCCGGGCACCAGTTCCTGCGCGAAGACGACGATCTGCGGGAAGGCGGAGGCCAGGATCAGGCCGATGATGGCGGTCAGGATCGGCGTCCAGAAGAAGCTCGCATAGGGCAAGGCGAGCGTGAAGGGAAGCGCGCCGAGGATCGAGAACCAGATCACGGTTTTTGAGCCGAAGCGGTCGCCGATCGGGCCGCCGAGCACGGTTCCGGCGGCTGCAGCACCCAGGAAGATGAAGAGCAGGATCTGCGCGTCCTGCACCGAAACGCCGAACTTCTCGATGACGAAGAAGGTGTAGTAGCTCGAGATCGAGGCCATGTAGACGTGCTTGGAAAAGACCAGCGCGATCAGCACGGCGAGCGCGGTCACGACCTTCTTGCGCGGCAGCGTGACCGCTGGTTTCGGCGCCGGACGCTTAGCGCTTGCGGCACGGTAGCGGGCATACCAGCCGCTGACGCGCCACAGCACGATCATGCCGACCAGCGCGATGACGGAGAACCACGCCACTGAGCCCTGTCCTCGCGGCACGACGATGAAGGCGGCGAGCAGC
This sequence comes from Aquibium pacificum, assembly GCF_040839445.1. Taxonomy (NCBI): domain Bacteria; kingdom Pseudomonadati; phylum Pseudomonadota; class Alphaproteobacteria; order Hyphomicrobiales; family Phyllobacteriaceae; genus Aquibium; species Aquibium pacificum. The sequence continues at coordinate 1,201,043 of NZ_JBDPGJ010000001.1, forward strand.
GGTCCGATCGCCGTGCCGAAATTGCCGCCGACCTGGAAGACCGCCTGCGCGAGGCCGTAGCGCCCGCCGGATGCCAGCCGAGCCACGCGCGAGGATTCGGGATGGAAGATCGCCGAACCGAAGCCGATGAAGGCCGCGCCTAGAAGCAGCAGCGGGTAGGTCGCGGCGCTGGAAAGAAGCAGCAGTCCGACCAGCGTCGAACCCATGCCGAACGGCAGCGAATATGGCATGGGCCGCCTGTCGGTGGTCATGCCGATCAGCGGCTGCAGCAGCGAGGCGGTCACCTGGAAGGTCATGGTGAGCAGGCCGATCTGCCAGAAGGCCAGGCCGTAGCCGTCCTTGAGCATCGGATAGATCGCGGCGAGCAGCGACTGCATGACGTCGTTGAGAAGATGGCAGAAGCTCACCGCCAGGAGCACGGCATAGGTCGTGCGTTCGGGTGTCATGACGGGCGCGCTGGTTGCGGTCGTGTCGGTCAAGTCGATGGTCCTGCGATGGGCGCGGCTTTTCAGGTTCGGCTTATAGGGGCGTTGATCGCGACCTTCCTTCGTGCTTTGGTCCCTTTGTTTCGCGAGTGGGCCAAACCGAACGATGGCACAAACATCTCCAATTCGAGCTTCGACGGCCGAGTCCGATGCCCGGCACGGACGCCGCGTGGAGTGGCTGGAGAAGACGGCGGGCGACGTGCTCGCCCTGTCGGATGTCTATCCGGACGGTCATCGCGTGCCGCAGCACCGGCACAGCCGGTGCCAGCTTCTCCATGCTCGCAGCGGCGTCGTGCTGGTTGCGACGGGGCAGGGGCGCTGGATGGTGCCGCCGGGGCACGCGATGTGGATACCCTCCGGTGTCGACCATTCCGTCGACATGCTGGGCACCGTGCGCATGCAGTCGGTTTACGTGAACCCCGCGGTCACCAGCGGGACGCCGAACGGGCTGCGCGTGGTGGCACTGACGGACCTGATGCGCAGCCTGATCGCGGAGGCGGCGGAGCGCGCGCCCGATACCGCGCCGGACGAACGCGACGAACTGGTGATGGGGCTGATCGTCAAGGAGATCCCGCGGCTGCGCGAACTGCCCCTCGGCCTGCCGCTGCCGGCCGACCCCAAGCTGGCGCGGCTCTGCCGCGCCTTCGTGGAGCGTCCGTCCCCCCAGGCGACGATCGACAGTTGGGCGAGCGCGGCCGGCATGAGCCGGCGCAGCTTCACCCGTGCCTTCCAGCGGGAGACGGGCCTAAGCCTCTCGGTCTGGCGCCAGCAGGCCTGCCTCTTCGCCGCCCTGCCGCGGCTGGCCGAAGGGGTGCCGGTGACGGGGGTGGCTCTCGACCTCGGCTATGAGAGCGTGCCGGCCTTCACCACGATGTTCCGCCGAATGTTGGGGGCGGCGCCGCGCGACTATTTTCGCAATGCGGACGCTGGACGAGAAAACGCCTGACCTTCACAGTCATCGCGCAAACCCCGCGTGCTGCTCCGGCCATGGCGCGGAGGCGCGGGCGACAACCGTCGGGACTGCCCGATCATCGAGGGGCTGGCGGGCGAGCAAAATTCTGGCTTCCGCCGCGAATCCTGTTGCGGCCGAAACGGCGGCGTCCGGAACGCACAGGTTACATCAGCAAGAATGACCCGGTGGCTCAACCGAATTGATGTGACACGTCAATGCGGCTGACCTATGTAGCCGTCTTTCCCCGGAGCGGCCTGTTGTCCACCATTACTTCGAACCGCGCGTTCGCGTCCGAATTCTGGCGAGGGGTGCGGCTGGGCATCCCCGTCTTCGTGGCGTCCGCGCCGTTCGCGGTGCTGTTCGGCGCCATCGCGGTCAAGAACGGCTTTACCCCTGCCGAGACCGTGCTGATGAGCGCAACGATCTATGGCGGTGCGAGCCAGATGGTCGGCATTGAACTCTTCGGCCAGACGACCCCACCCTGGCTCATCGTCTTTGCGATCTTCGCCGTCAATTTCCGCCACATCCTCTATTCGGCGGCGGTCGGACGGAGGATCGGGCACTGGACGGGCGTGCAGAAGGCGATCGGGTTCTACTTCCTCGTCGATCCGCAATATGCGGAGCTGGAGCGTAAAGCGGAGAACGGCGAGCGGATCAGCTTCGTCTGGTATGTCGGCATGGCCGCGCCGATCTACATCCTGTGGATCGTGAATACGTGGCTCGGCGCGGTCTTCGGGTCGCTCCTCCCGGACGCCCATGCGCTCGGGCTCGACTTTCTGCTGCCGATATACTTTCTCGGGCTGGTTGTCGGCTTCCGCAAACGGCCGCTCTGGCTGCCGATCGTCATCGCTGCGGCCGTGGTGTCGGTGATCGCGCACAACCTCGTCGGATCGCCATGGCACATCTCGATAGGCGCGCTGGCCGGCATCGCTCTGGCGGCGGCGATGCCCGTCAGTCCTGAGGCACGTGCTGCCTATGACGAGCCGCCTGCCGACGGCGCGGGAGAAAGCGTATGAACGACATCGCATTGACAGTGCTTGCCGGCGCGGCGATGACCTATCTGACGCGCTGCGGCGGCCATCTCGTCCTGTCGCGCTTCCCGCGCATCCACCCGCGCGTCGAGGCGGGCCTGAACGCCGTGCCCGCGGCGGTTCTGACGACGCTTGTCGCGCCGGCGGCCGTGAACGCGACGCTGCCGGAGGCGGCCGCCCTCGTCGCGGCCGGGCTGATCGGCCTTCGGGGCGGCATGCTGTCGGTGTTCCTCGGCGGCGCAGCCGTGCTGATCGCCGGGCGCCATCTCATCGGGTAGCAGACGCCGCCTTCGCCCGCGCGAGCAGGCGCTCCGCGCGCTTGAGATGCGGCCGGTCGTACATCTTGCCGCCGATGCCGACCACGCCGATGTCGCCGGCCCCCGCGAAGGCGGAGGCGATCGCCTCGGCCTGCTCGATCGCCTCGGCCGACGGCGTGAATGCCTCGTTGATCACCGGAACCTGCGCCGGATGGATCGCGAGCTTGCCGGAAAAGCCGTCGCGTTCGGCTTCCAGGCACTCGGTCCGCAGCCCCTCCATATCGCGGAAATTGGTGAAGACGGTGTCGATGGCGATGGTCTGCGCCTTCGCGGCGGCGAGGATCGTCATGGCGCGGGCGAGCCGGAAGACGTCCGTGAAACGCCCGCTTGCGTCGCGCGCGGTGCGCGCCCCGACGTCGGCGGACAGATCCTCGGCGCCCCAGGTCACGCCTGCCAGGCGCGGCAGGGAGGCATCGTAGGTGCCGGCGGCAAGCAGGCCGGCGGCAGTCTCGGTGATCAGGGGGATGACGCGGATCGCGCCGTCGTCGAGCCCGGCTTCGGCTTCGTGCACGCGCAGCTTCACCGACAGCCTCGTTACATCCTGGCCGCTCGCCGCCTTCGGTAGCATGATCCCCGCCGGCCGCGCCGTGACGACCGCGGCGAGGTCGTCGTCGGTCAGCCCGGTGGTGAAATCGTTGACGCGCACGTAGAAGACGGGACCCGCGCTGCGGCTCTGCCCGGCGAGGAATGCCGATGCGACGCGGCGCGCGGCTTCCTTGCTGGCGGGGGCGACGGAATCCTCCAGGTCGATGATGAGCGCGTCTGCGCCCGACTGGAGTGACTTCTCCAGCTTCTTCTGAGAATCGCCGGGGACGAACAACATGGAGCGCATCGGATCAGGCCTTCCGCCTGAGCATCATGGCCTGCCGCACGCAGCGGGCGACGAGAATGTTGTCCTGATTGTAGGCGCGGTGCTCGAACTCGACGATGCCGCGATCCGGCTTCGACTTCGATTCGCGCACGGAGAGCACCTCCGTTTCCACATGCACCGTGTCGCCGTGGAAGAGCGGGTGCGGGAAGACGGTTTCGGTCATGCCGAGGTTGCCGATGGTGGTGCCAAGCGTCGTGTCGTGCACCGAGATGCCGATCATCAGGCCGAGCGTGAAGAGCGAGTTCACCAGCGGCTTGCCCCATTCGCTTTTCGCCGCGAAATCGAAATCGATATGCAGCGGCTGCGGGTTTAAGGTCATGACGGAGAAGAGCATGTTGTCGCTCTCCGTGACGGACTTGGTGAGGGAATGCCTAATCACGGCACCCGGCACGAACTCCTCGAGGTAAAGTCCCGGCATGTCATCCTCCGCCCTCTCGAATAGGGGTTGATAGTCGCGGCGGGGGGCTCCTGCAACATCGACCGCACCCGATATCGGTTAACGGACATGGTGAACCGTTCGTAAACCTATTGCCGCTAGCGTCGCCCTCACACGGGGTACATGCGTTTCATGATCATCGAGCATTTCATCAAATGGATCGACACGGCGCGCGTTGCGGAGCGTGCCGCCGCTGCAAATGCGCTGGCGCGGGCCTACATCGTCTCCGACCTCGACTTCGAGGACCGCTGCGCCGCCGAGGCCGCCCTGACGCTGCTTCTCGACGATCCCTCGCCCAAGGTGAGGCTGGCGATGGCCGAGCCGCTTTCGCTCAGCCCGCGCGCGCCGCAGCAGATCATCATCGCGCTCGCCGCCGACCAGCCCGAGGTGGCGGCTCCGGTGCTGGCGCTCTCGCCGGTGCTGACCGACAACGACCTGATCGACCACGCCGCTGGCGGGACGGAAGGGGCGCAGGTACTGATCGCCTCGCGCGCACGGGTCTCCATGTCGCTCTCCGCCGCGATCGCCGAAGTCGCGGCAGCAACGGCCTGCATCGCCCTCCTGAAGAATTCCGGCGCCGAGATCGCCTCCATCAGCTTTCGCCGCATGGCCGAGCGCCTCGGCCACGATGCGGGGCTGCGCGAGGCGCTGATCTCCGACAGGCGGCTGCCGTCGGACATCCGCCACATGCTCCTGTTCAAGCTCGGCCAGGCGCTGCGGGAATCGCCGCTGGTCAGGGCGCTGATGACTTCGGCCCGGGCCGAACGCATGATGCGCGAAGCCTGCGTGCGCGCCTCGCTGACGCTGATCGAGCGCACCGCACAGGACGAGCATGCCGCGCTCGTCGAGCACCTGCGCATGCGCGGCGAACTGACCACCGCCTTCCTGGTACGCGTCGTCGCCTACGGCAGGATAGATTTCTTCGGCGCCGCTCTGGTATCGCTGGCGGGTCAGCAGCAGGGGCGCGTGCGCGCGCTGCTTTCGACCGGACGCGACGTCGCTCTGTCGTCACTGTTTCGCGCCGCTCGGCTGCCGCCCGTCTCGCACGGCGTCATCCTGCGCGCGCTCAAGGTTTGGCGCGAGGTGGCCAACGGCAAGCGGATCGCAGGACCGCAGGAGGTCAGCTTCCTGATGCTGCGTCGGCTGGAAGAAGTCGTCTCCTCCGGCGCGGTCGCCGATGAGAAAGGATCGCTCGCGGGGCTCCTCAAGTCCATCCACCTGGAAGCCCTGCGCGAGAACGCGCGCGGCCACGCACTCGCCATCGCCGCCGCCTGAGAGTCGACCGGCTCGATTCCGGCGAGGGGGGAACCCGGTCCCGCCCGGGACCGGGTTCGCGCTACGCTCGTTTGACGAGCGAGACGATCAGAAGGACGATGATGGCGCCGATCGCCGCGTTGATGATTGCCGCGATGATGCCGCCGCCGATGACGATGCCGATGGCCGGCAGGATCCAGCCGGCGACGACGGCGCCGATGATGCCGAGCACGACGTTGCCCATCAGGCCCATGCCGCCTCCGCGGACGATCATCCCGGCGAGCCAGCCGGCGATGCCTCCGACGATGATCCAGACGATGATCGAGACGATGACGTTTTCAGCTTCCATGACTTCCCTCCCATCCGCCTGATCGGCGGTATCATCATTCATAGCACATCCAGTTCCGGCACGGCAGGGGCGGGATCACGGAAGCGAAACGGAGGAATCGGTCGGCGACGGCTGTAATTCACGCCTGGATCCGGCGGCGATATCGGATGCATCACGCATGCTTGATTCGAAACTTCGGCAGCCGCCGTTAGCTGTTGGAGACAGATGCAAACCTGGAGGACTCGATGCCGGAGCCGAAGATCACGCAGCCGATGATCGACGCCTATGACGAATATACCCATCTGACGCTCGACCGGCGCGGCTTCATGGAAAAGCTGACGCAGCTCGCGGGGTCGGGCACCGCGGCGGCGGTGATCGCCCCGATGCTCGCCGCCAATCCTGCGCGCGCAGCGGTCGTGCCGGAGACCGACGATCGCATCACGACGCAAACCATCACCTATCCAGGCGCGAAAGGGGAAATGACGGGCTATCTCGCGCAGCCGGTCGGCCAAAGCGGACAGTTGCCCACCGTCATCGTCATCCACGAGAACCGCGGCCTGAACGCGCACATAGAGGATGTGGCCCGGCGACTGGCGGTCGAAGGCTTCATGGCACTCGCGCCGGATTATCTTTCACCGCTCGGCGGCACGCCCGATGACGAGGACAAGGCGCGCGAGATGATCGGTCAACTCGACGCCGGGGACGTCGCCGACGACGGCATTGCGACGATCGCCTATCTGCAAGCACACGAGCGCTCGAACGGCAATGTCGGTGCGGTCGGCTTCTGCTGGGGCGGCGGCGCCGTCAACAACCTCGCCGTCAAGGCGTCCTCGCTCGACGCGGCGGTGGCCTATTACGGACGACAGCCCGATCCGTCCGAGGTGTCGCGCATATCGGCGCCGCTCCTGCTCCACTATGCGGGCGAGGACAGCCGCATCAACGCCGGGATCGATGCCTACCGGCAGGCGCTGGAGGCGGCGGACAAGAACTTCACCATACACGTCTACGACGGAGTCCAGCACGCCTTCAACAACGACACGTCCGCTGCGCGCTATGACGAGCAGGCGGCAAAGCTGGCATGGGACCGTACGGTCGCGTTCCTCAAGCTGGAACTGACCTGAACCCAGAGCTGCCGGCATTGCCGGTACAAGACAAGAGAAGGGCCGGCTCCTCGAAAGCCGACCCTTCTCAATTTCCAGACCGCAGGGGCGCTACTGCTGCTTTTCCACCGAAATCGCGCTGGTCGTGGTGTCGTCGATCATGATCGTCACGCTGTCGCCCGGCGCCAGAGCCGTCAAGTCGACCTCCTCGTCGGCGGTGTAGGACATTCCGTCCTCCAGAACGATGGTCCGGCTTGTCGGATCGATCGACTGGACCGTCCCCTCGACCTCTGCCGCGATGGCGGCCACGGAAAAGAACGCAGTAGCCGCGATGGCTGTAAGGACTTTGCGCATGTCTCATTCCTTCCTGTTGTTCGAAACGCACTCCGTCCGGAAGCGGAAAGCCGAGGAGCCGTTTCGCGGGTCGAGATACGACCATGCGGTGTCTCTCGACAAATCAACAAGGATGAATGATTTCAACGCCTTGAACGGCATAATGCCGCCACATTTGCAGATTCGGGACGCGAGCATCGATCGCCCGCCCGGCTATATCGAGCGTCTCGCGTGAGGCTGCGCCTGCGAAGGCTGCGGATGCCGCATTTCCGCCCGATTCGGGACCGTTCGCCATTCACGAACCCCGCCGCGATGCTTCCCTTGCTGCGCGACGCCGGTAAATTCTTGCAACGTCGATTGCGAACCGTGATGCAGTGACGAGCACACGTCGCGTTCGCATGGGACCGCAACGTTCCGTTTCTCCGATCGGGAACCGGACCGACCGCGTGCGGGTGCCGGCCAGTCATTGCGAACGCGAACGACGCTTGCGACTGGCGCTGTGCATGATCCTGCGCAGACGCAGGAATTCGATCGGGACCAGCCCGCCGCGTTGTTCGACGGCATAGAGCTGGTACTCCAGTTCCTTGATGGCGCGCCAGAAATCATAGTCGGTAACCAGCGGATCGCATGCCAGCCTGTCCGAGATCCGGTCCACGTCGATCATCGCATTTCACCTCGGGAACCGATGGATTCCCTCCGCCAGCCGTTCGACCGGGATTGTCCCGATCGGCATCGCCGGCCACAACACCATGGCGCAATGGATCCACTGTCGTCGCCGGTCAGGGTTAACGCCGCCCGCCTCAGCGGTGCTCCTCGACGGACGTCCCCACAAGTGCGCGGTTGAAATAGCGTAGCGCGGACACGTGGCTCGCCCAGGCGATCACCGTGGTCGCGTTGGCGGGATCGACCACCGGAAGGCGGTCGTGCCCGCCGGTATCGAATGCGCGCAGCGCCGCGGCGATGGTGTCGGTGGGCTTGAGCGCGGTGGTTCCACGCTCGGGATCGAAGCGCTGCGGTTCGGCATCCGGCGGCAGGGGATCCATGAAGTCCATGACGCGGGCATTTGAACCGAGCGGCTTGTGCGGGCCTTCGCGAAGATCCAGCCCGCGCATGCGGAGTTGCCACTGGAACCAGGAATAGCCGTGCACGGCGTGCACGATCCCTTGCGAGATGGCGACGGCCAGCAGCAGCGCCACCGACAGACCGTAGCCGCCGGTGAGTTCGAAGACGATCATGGCGGTGGATATGGGTGCGCCGAAAACCGCCCCGGCGACCGCGCCCATGCCCAGCATTGCATAGAGGCCGCCGCTGGACGCGAGGTCGGGAAAGACGGCGGCGGCGAGCATGCCGAAGACACTGCCCGTGAGGGCGCCGAGAACGATCGCGGGCGAGAAGATGCCGCCGCCGAAACGCGAGCCGAGCGTGACGGCGGTGGCGAGCGTCTTCATCACGATGAGGATTAGCGCAAGCGACAGGGTTAGTTTGCCCGAAAGGGCGAGATCGGTCAGTTCGTAGCCGACGCCGAGAACCTCCGGGAATGCCAGCCCGAGCAGCCCGACGATTAGGCCTCCCAGGACCGGCCGCAGCCAGAGCGGCATCGTGACCTGGCGGGCGAGGCCGTCTGCCAGCAGCAGGGCGAGCTGGAACAGCAGCGCTACCGCCGCGCAGACGACACCGAGCAGCGCAAACGCCGGAAATTCCCAGTTCGACACGATCGCATAGTCGGGCACCGAGAAGGCCGCTTCGGGTCCGAACCATTGCCGCGACAGGAGACTGCCAGCCGTGGCCGCCAGCATGATGGGCACGAAGGAGCGGATGGCGTAGTGGCCGAGCACGACCTCGTGCGCGAACAGCATGCCGGCGAACGGCGCGTTGAAGGAGGCGGCGACGGCGCTCGCAACGCCCGCCGAGAGCAATGTGCGCCGGCACCATTCCGGCAGAGCCGCCCGCCGCGACACGGCTTCGCCGAGCGTGGCCCCGAGATGCACGATCGGCCCCTCGCGCCCGGCGCTCCCGCCGGCGCCGACGGTGATCGCCGAAACGACCGCGGACCACATGCCGTCCGCAAGGCCGAGGTCGCGCCCGGAGTAGGCGCGCGCCTCGATGACGTCCGCCACCCCGCCGGCGCGGCGTGTCGAGATGCGGTGAAGCAGGATGCCGACGGCGACGCCGCCGATCACCGGCCCGAGCGGGATCATCCACCAGGCGACGCGGGCGGCGGCGGTCAGCGTGTTCTCGGATGCCGAGCCGAGCCACAGCCACTGGACGAGGCCGATGGTCTCGCGGAACAGGATCGCGACCGCGCCCGCCGCGAGGCCGACGAGCAGGGCCAGCGCCCAGACGAGCGGCTGGCGTTCCTGCTGGAATGTTCGCAGGTTAGGCTCGATCCAGCCGCGCAGTGCGGCCATCGCTCGTCCGGCGAGAGCCTGCATGGTCGTCGCGCTCCGAAGTCGGATTCAGCCTCCCTTGCGTCGGATGCCGATCGAACGGCCGGCGCGTTCGGGCCTCGGAAGCCCAGCGTGGGCGGCGCGCATGGCCTCGACCTTTTGCCGGATGTCGGGCGGGAAGGGCGCGACCTTTGGGCCCGCCATGTCGACGTGCAGCATCAGCACCTCGCAGGTGGCCGACAGCCACCCGTCGACATGGCGCAGTTCCTGGAAGGAGTGGATGCGCTTCTCGTCGCAGTCGAGCAGCTGGAAGGTGCACTCCACCTTGTCGCCGAGATGTATCTCGCGCACGTAGCAGACGTGAGCCTCGGCGGTGTAGCCGGTGAGCCGGCGTTCCGCGGCATAGGCCGGTCCCATGCCGAGGAGTTCGTAGGCCTGGTCGGCGCAGCGGTCGAACAGCACGTTGTAGTAGGCCATGTTGAGGTGGCCGTTGAAGTCGATCCAGTTCTGTTCCAGCTCCATGGCGGAGGAGAGGAAGGGCGCCGTTGAAGTCATCGTATTCCCCGCTTGATCGTTGCGAACGTCCGGCCGATAAGCGGGACGAGCCGGCCCGCACATTACCCATGAAGCCGGCCGCGGCAAGGGCGGGCAAACGGCCTGGACGAGGGAGACGAACGTCATGGCACTGGCTGATCTGATCCGCCTGGAGCGGAACGAGGATGGCATCGCCACCGTGCTCGGCGTCCTGAAGCAGCGCTTCGGCGAACGCTTCCACACCGGCCGGTCGGTTCGCGAACAGCACGCCCACACCATGACCTACATCCCCGCGCAGGTTCCGGACGGAGTCGTGTTCCCGAAGCGCACCGAGGAGGTCCAGGAGATCGTCCGCGTATGCGCCGAGCACCGCGTGCCGGTCATCGCATTCGGCACCGGTACCTCGCTCGAGGGGCAGGTGAACGCGCCGGGCGGCGGCATATCGGTTGACGTCTCGGGCATGGACCGCATCCTCGCGGTCAACGCCGAGGACCTCGACTGCACGATCGAACCCGGCGTGACGCGCGAGGCGCTGAACTCGCATCTCAGGGACACCGGCCTGTTCTTTCCGATCGACCCGGGCGCCAATGCCAGCCTCGGCGGCATGGCCTCGACCCGCGCCTCGGGCACCAACGCCGTGCGTTACGGCACAATGCGCGAGAACGTGCTGTCGCTAACGGCGGTAATGGCAGACGGCCGGGTCGTGACCACGGCGAAGCGCGCGAGGAAGACGTCTGCCGGCTACGACCTCACGCGACTCCTGATCGGCTCGGAAGGCACGCTCGGCATCATCACCTCACTGACGCTCAAACTGCAGGGCATACCCCAGGCTATCGCCGGCGGCGTCTGTCCGTTCCCGAGCGTCGAGGCGGCCTGCAACGCGGTGATCGCCACCATCCAGATGGGCATCCCGGTGGCGCGCATCGAACTGGTGAACCAGTTGCAGATGAAGGCGATGATCGCCTATTCGCGCCTCGACTATCCGGAGAGCCCGTGTCTGTTCCTGGAGTTCCACGGCACTGATGCAGGCGTGGCCGAGCAGTCGGAGCTGTTTTCGGAGATCGCTTCCGAGAATGGCGGCGGACCCTTCCTGTGGACCAAGGAGGCGGAGGAGAGGACCAGACTCTGGAAGGCGCGCCACGACGCCTATCATTCGGTCAAGGCGCTGCGCCCGGGCAGCCAGGCGGTGGCGACCGACGTCTGCGTGCCGATCTCGCGGCTCGCCGAATGCATCGTGGAGACCGAGCGCGACATCGCCGAGATCGGCCTGATCGCGCCGATCGTGGGTCATGTCGGCGACGGCAATTTCCACGTCTCGCCGCTGATCGATGCCGGCAATCCTAAGGAGATAGAGGTTCTGGAAGCCTTCATCGCGCGGCTCAACGAGCGCGCCATCGCCATGGACGGCACCTGCACGGGCGAGCACGGCATCGGTCAGGGCAAGATGAAGTTCCTGGAACTCGAACTCGGCACGGGCGTCGACGTCATGCGGGCGATCAAACGCGCCCTCGACCCCGACAACATCATGAACCCGGGGAAGATTTTCGGGCTGTAAGTCGGCCTGTTACTCGAAAGTGGGCCGTCTTTCGCAAGTTGGCGCGATTGCGAGTGACTGCCGGAATAAGGCCTAACGAATCAAGTTGCGGACTGTCGTTGCTCTGCGGCGAGGCGATGACGCCGAAATGACGCCTCGACGGCGTATTGCGGTGAATGGTCCACCGCGACATGCGCCTCCCTGAAATTGCTTTGGATACGTTTCGTAAAGCAATATTCCGCAAGATTGCGCCCGCGTATCAATCCCGAGGCGGTATCGATGACCCTGCGTATCTGGCAACTCGTCGTGGCAGTCGCCGTCTTCGTGGGAGTGGGCATCGGGACCAGTCTCGGCATCCAGACCTACGCGCTCAATACGTTGAAGGTGAACGGGCCCATCTACGAACAGGTGGTCGCGGGCAAGGACCTGATCGCCGACATCCTCCCGCCCCCCATGTTCCTGGTGGAATCCTACCTGCTTGCGAACGAGGCGGAGATTCATCCTGAGCTTGCGGACGAGAACATTGCTCGTATCGCGGAGCTCCGGAACGAATATGACGGACGGCGTGAGTACTGGAAATCGTTCCCGCTTCGCGACGATCTTCGGACGCAGCTTGAAAGTGAAGTCCTCCCAAGGGCGGACGAGTTGTGGGCAACGCTTGAGGGTCCCTTCCGCGCCGGTCTGGTCGGAGGAGCTGAAATGCCGCCGGTCATGGACAAGCTGCGGGAGCAGTTCCACGCACACCGAGCCGCCGTGGTGAAGCTGGTCGAGATGTCGAGTGCGTTTCTAGAGGACAAGGAGACTGCCGCGGCGCTGAGCGAGAGCACTTTGGGATCCGCCGCTCTGGCCGCGGGCGTATTCACGCTCTTGAGCTGCCTGGTCGGCGCGTGGATCGTCTGGGGCCGTGCTCTTGTGCCTATTCGGCGGATGTCTGCCTTCATGATGAAACTCGCGGCCGGCGACTACTCGAGCGAACCGCCATATCCCGGCCGGAAGGACGAAATCGGCGATATGGCCCGCTCGATCGCGGTGTTCCGCCAGGCCGGGCTCGACAACCTGCGCCTCCAGGAAGAAAGCCGGCAGGCACAGGAGTGGACCGAGCAGGAACGGGCCGCCCATCTTGCCGAGCGGGAAGAAGAGGCCGCCAAGCTGGCCCGCGTCGTGCAGGATCTCGGCGCGGGTCTGGAACGCCTGGCGGACTGCAACATCCGCGTGACGATCGACGCGCCGTTCGCCGAGCAGTACGAGCCGCTTCGCCGCGACTTCAACAACTCGATCGGGCTGTTCCAGGCTACCCTCGAGGAGGTCCTGGAAAAGACGATGGCGCTCAATTCCGGCGCATCGGAGATGCACGTGTCCGCCGACAGCCTGGCTCAACGTACAGAGCAGCAGGCCGCCGCATTGGAGCAGGCGTCCGCGGCCCTCGAGCAGATCACCGCGACCATTCGCTCGTCGGCCGAGAAAATCGCCCAGACACACGACTATGTGGGCGATGCGCGCAACTCGGCGCGGGCATCGCAGGAGGTCGTGCGCAATGCCGTGGACGCAATGCGCAGGATCGAGACCGGGTCGCAGAGGATCGCCACCGTCGTCTCGGTGATCGACGAGATCGCTTTCCAGACCAATCTGCTTGCCCTCAACGCCGGCGTCGAGGCCGCGCGGGCGGGGGAGGCCGGCAGGGGGTTCGCGGTCGTTGCACAGGAGGTGCGCGAACTGGCGCAGCGCTCGGCGACCGCCGCCAAGGAGATCGCCAGCATCATCCGGGATTCCACCTCGGCGGTCGAAACGGGTGTCCGCTACGTGGGCGAAGCGGGAGAGGCGCTGTCGAGCATCTCCGAATACGTGACCACGATCGACTTGAACGTCGAAGACATCGCACGCGCGGCGGCCGAGCAGACGACGGGCATCGAGCAGATAAACATCTCGGTAAGCGAACTCGACAGGATGACGCAGCAGAATGCAGGGATGGTGGAGGAGACGACGTCGATCTCCTCCATGCTGTCCGAAAATGCCAGGGTCCTCACCGCGCTCGTCGAACGCTTCAAGCTCAACCGGCGGGCGCACATACGGGAACCCGGCTCGGCGGCGGCCATGGCGCGGCCCCGGCGACGGGCCGCATAGGTGGCTTGCGACGCCGGTTCCGCCGCGGGCAAGCATCGGAGGATGCCATTCGCTATCGCCCGCCAGCCTCCTGGCTCGCCGCCGCCAGGGGGCGGCGAGCCCGAGATCACACTGGCCCGGGAGCAACCGCCTGCCCAAATTGCCGCACCGCTTCACGGTTGTCCGGTGCCTTCGTTCGCCTACATTCAAGCCGGACGATATCAGGGTAGCTGAAGGCCCCGCGGTCGGCGGGGCGGCGGGAAGAGAATGTTCGAACAGGCCGATGCAGTCCTCCTGGCGCGCATCCAGTTCGCCTTCACGGTCTCGTTCCATTTCCTGTTTCCCGCCTTCACCATCGGGCTCGCCAGTTATCTGGCGGTGCTGAACGGGTTGTGGCTCGCCGGCTACGGCTCGGTCTACCGGGTGCTCTTCGACTACTGGAAGAAGATCTTCGCCATTGCCTTTGCCATGGGCGTCGTCTCCGGCATCGTCATGAGCTATCAGTTCGGTACAAACTGGAGCGTGTTTTCCGACAAGGCCGGGCCGGTGATCGGCGCGCCGATGGCCTACGAGGTGCTGTCGGCCTTCTTTCTGGAGGCTGGTTTCCTCGGCATCATGCTGTTCGGCCGCGAGCGGGTGGGCAACGCGCTCCACATGCTGGCGACGGCGACCGTGGCGGTCGGAACCCTTCTGTCGGCCTTCTGGATCATCTCGGTGAACTCCTGGATGCACACGCCGGCCGGCTATACGATCGACGCCGTGACCGGGCAGTTCCTGCCGGAGAGTTTCTGGGAATCGATCTTCAATCCCTCCTTTCCGTATCGGCTGGTGCACACGGTGATCGCGGCCTATCTCACCACCGCCTTCATCGTCGGCGGCGTCGGCGCCTGGCACCTGCTGCGCAACAGGGCCGAGCCCAACGATGCCGCGCGGCGCATGTTTTCCATGGCCATGTGGATGGCCGCGATCGTGGCGCCCATCCAGATCTTCGTCGGCGACCTGCACGGTCTCAACACGCTCGAGCACCAGCCACAAAAGGTGATGGCCATGGAAGGCCACTACGAGAGCCATCCCGACGGCGCGCCGCTCTACCTGTTCGGCATTCCCAATGACGCCGAGCAGCGGCTGGATTATGCCGTCGGAATCCCCAAGCTGTCGTCGCTCATCCTCCGCCACGGGTGGAACGAGCCGCTCGCCGGCCTCGACACCATCCCCGACGACGAGCAGCCGCCGGTCTTCATCGTCTTCTGGTCGTTCCGGGTGATGGTCGGCATCGGCCTCCTGATGCTGGGGGTGGGTCTCTGGTCGCTCTACGCGCGCTGGCGCGGGACCTTGTACGAGAGCCGGGGGCTACACCGTTTTGCCGTTGCGATGACGCCGGCCGGGCTCGTCGCGGTGCTGGCCGGGTGGATCACGACGGAGGTCGGTCGGCAGCCCTACACCGTCTTCGGCCTGCTGCGGACGGCCGATTCCGCCGCGCCGCTCGACGCGGCGGCCGTGGGCACGTCGCTTGTCGCCTTCGTGATCGTCTATTTCGCGGTGTTCGGCGCCGGCACGTTCTATCTGCTGCGCCTGATGTCGCATGCGCCGCGGCCGATGGAAGAACTCGACGCATGGGACGACGTGCGGGGTCCGATTCGCACCGCCGGCATCGCGCCCGGTCCGGCGCAGCCCGAGGCGGGCGGCCACCGCCGGCCATTGCCGACCGGAAGGGAGCGCGAGTGATGGATTTCGGTCTCGCAGTAAACGTCGACCTGACCGTGGTCTGGGCGTTCCTGATCGCCTTCGCGGTCTTTGCCTACGTGGTGCTCGATGGTTTCGACCTCGGCCTCGGCATGCTCTTCGCCATCGCGCCGGAAAAGCGCGACCGCGATGTCATGATGAATTCGGTCGCGCCGGTATGGGACGGCAACGAGACATGGCTAGTGCTCGGCGGAGGAGGGCTCTTCGCTGCCTTTCCGCTCGCCTATGCGCTGGTCATGCCAGCTCTCTACGCGCCGATTATCGCCATGCTGCTCGCGCTGATCTTCCGCGGCGTAGCCTTCGAGTTCCGCTGGCGCACGGTGCGCTGGCGCCCAGTCTGGGACCTCGCCTTCATCGCGGGCTCCTCGATGGCCTCCTTCGCGCAAGGCGTGGCGCTCGGCGCGCTGTTGCAGGGCATCGACGTCGACATGGCGTCGCGCAGCTATGCCGGCGGCTGGTTCGACTGGCTGACGCCATTTTCGGTCGTTACCGGTATCGCGGTCATGGCCGGCTACTGCCTGCTCGGCGCCACCTGGCTGGTGATGAAGACCGAAGGGGATCTGCAGGAGCGGATGCGCCGCATCGCCTGGATTGCCGGGCTGACGTCGCTCGGCTTCATCGGCGTGGTCAGTCTCTGGACCCCGTTCCTCCAGGACGGCTACTACAATCGCTGGTTCACCGGCTGGGGGATCGGGCTTGCCGTGATGGTCGGGGGCGCGGTGCTTCTGGTCGCCTGGCGCATGTTCCACAGCCTGAACGTCCATCGGCACGAATACCGACCCTTCCTCCAGGCAATCACGCTCTTCGCGCTTTGTTTCGTCGGGCTCGGCATCTGCATGTGGCCCTATGTCGTTCCGGTCGAGGTGACCATCTGGGACGCGGCAGCGCCGGAGAAGAGCCAGATCTTCATGCTGGTCGGGGCGCTGGTGCTGGTACCGCTCATCCTCGCCTACACAGCCTATGCCTACTGGATCTTCCGCGGCAAGATCGATCCGGAGGCTGGATACCATTGACCGAAAGACCCGACGGCGAGTTGCCGCGCGGCCCGCAACGGCCGCTCGTGCGCAAGCTCGCATGGTTCGCCGGACTGTGGCTGGCCGGTGTCGGCGCGGTCGGTGTCGTCGCGCTCATCATACGGACGTGGCTTTCGCACTGAGCGATCTTGCGCGACCCAAACGATCGTCGGCAGGCATCTTCGTCGATTCGCCGCACGGCGGCCCGCGAACAATCTCCGCTGCCCTGCCTCTTTATGGACACGCGGATGGGGATAAACTGGTCTAAACAACCGTTATCAGAAGTGTGATTCCGGAGCCTGAACGCTGGCTAGGCTGTTTGTATTCTTCGGTGGCCTGTTCGTGCTGGCGCTGCTTGCCGCGCTGGTTGGCCCCTACTTTGTCGACTGGACGGGGTACCGGGGCGATTTCGAGCGCGAGGCGAGCCGCATCCTCGGCCGAGAGGTGACCGTGGAAGGCGACGTCCGGGCGCGGCTCCTGCCGTTTCCGTCCGTCTCGTTCACCGACGTCCACGTTGCGGGTGAGACGGAGACGTCTCCGGCGATGACGGTCGAGGAATTCTCGATGGATGCCGAACTGGCCCCCTTCATGCGCGGCGAAATCCTGATCTTCGACATGCGGGTGGTCCGGCCCAAGGCCACGATCAGGATCGCCGCCGACGGTCAGGTGGATTGGGCCGTGCGGCCCTCGAGCCGGTTCGAGCCCAGCCAGATCCGGCTCGAAAAGGTGCGCGTCGTCGAGGGCAAGGTCACGCTTCTCCACGAGGCGAGCGGCCGGCAGCACACGCTGACCGAAATCAACGCCGATCTCGCGGCGGATTCGCTCGCCGGTCCCTGGCGGGTGGACGGGTCGCTGAGGCTCGACGGCATGCTGACGGACGTCGCAGTCTCCACTGGCACGGCCAATCCAGACGGCACGATGCGCGTCCGCGTGCGGGCCAATCCGGCACGCTATCCAGTCACCCTGGAAGCAGACGGGGCAGCACAGTTCAAGCCGGATTCGCCGCTCTATTCGGGCAGCTTCCACCTGGAGGCCAACAACCGGGATCCCGCGGTCCTGCGCGGCAGCGACGGTGACACCTTCGTGGCGTCCGCGCAGACCGGGCAGGCGGCGATCGCCGACTACCGCTTCGCCGGACGATTCCAGCTCGACCACAAGCGCCTCGACGTTCCCGAATTCCGGCTGGAGACGGGACCGCGAGAGGACCCCTACACGGCGGACGGAACGGCCCTGTTCGATCTCGGCGCCAGCCCGCGCTTCCTGATCCAGGCGACAGGCGCGCAGGTGCGGTTTGACGAGGCCATCGGCAAGGGCAACGAATATTCCGGCGCCACGCTGGAGGACCGGTTCGAAGGCCTGAAGGCGGCGCTCGAAAACCTGCCGCGCCCCGCCATCAAGGGCACGCTCGACATCGATCTCCCCGCGGTGGTCGCCGGCGACACGACGATCCGGAACGTCAGGCTCTCGGCCGAGCCGAGCGCGGGAGGCTGGGCGGTCAACACGCTCTCGGCGCTGCTGCCGGGCCGCACCACGCTGGAGGCGAGCGGGTATCTGCGCAACGGCGAGGAGGATTTCGGCTTCAAGGGCAAGCTGCTCCTGGCGGTGGCACAGCCGTCCGGCTTCGCCGCCTGGGCCGCACGCGACGTGGACGATGCTATCCGCCGGCTGCCGGCCGCCGGCTTTTCTGCCGACGTGGAACTCGACGAGCAGCGGCAGCTCTTCCGCAACGTCGAACTGATCCTGGGCGACGCCAGGTTCCACGGACTGCTCGAACGGCTGACACGCGAAGGCGTGCGGCCGGCGATCATCGCGCGCCTGAACGGCGATGCGCTCGACGTGCAGGGGATGACGGCCTTCGCCTCGCTCTTCGTCAGCGACGCGGGCGTTACGCATTTCGGCGATCACGACGTCGATTTTGACCTCGAGGCGGGGCCGGTGAGCCTTGCCGGCCTGAGCGCGGACAAGGTCAGCACTGCCATGCGGCTGCGCGAAGATCATCTGGAGATCGACCGGCTGGCGATCACCGGGCTGGCCGGGGCGAACATCGGCGCGACCGGGACGATCCGGGACATCGACGCCGAACCCTCCGGCAGCCTGGATGCATCCGTGCTGGCCGCCGATCTCGGCCCCTTCCTCGCGTTGCTCGCCGACCGCTTCCCGACGAATCCCTTCGCGGCCGCAGCCGCAAGACGCGCCGCCGCATTCCCCGCCATGATGTCGGATGCGCAGATCGATCTGGTTGCAAACCTCGAGCGCAAGGACGGTTCGCCCGAGGTTTCGCTCAACGCGCAGGGACATGCCGGTGCGAACGACTTCGCCTTCTCGGGGTCGGCGACCGGTTTCGAGAACGGGCTGGAGCAGGCCGAGTTCGTGGTGGAACTATCGGCCGACTCGATCGACACGGCCCAATTGCTTGCATTGTATGGCCTGCCGGCCAACGATCTCGGCATGACAGGCGAGGGGACGACGACCTTCGCCTTGAACGGAAAACTCGCTGAAGGCGCCCGGCTGCAATTCGAGATCGCCTCCCCCGAGGCGCAGGCCGGCTTCGAGGGCAGCCTGCGCCCGGCCGAAGGCGAGGGCGGACTTTCGGCCGAGGGAAGCCTCATGCTTTCCGGCAGCGATTTCGAACCATGGATGATCACGGCCGGCTTCGCTTTGCCGGGCATGGGTATCGGAATGCCCGCAGATATCAAGGCGGACGCGGCGCTGGTGCCCGGGAAGCTTCGGCTGACAAAAATCGACGGGTCGATCGCCGACGTCGCGGTTGCCGGAAACATCGAAAGTGCCTGGGACGAGGACATGCCGGTGCTGAACGGCAAGCTCACGCTGGGAGGGTTCGACCTCGACCACGCCGTCGCTCTCGTTTTGGGGGAAACAGCCCTGCAGAGCGACGGGGAAGGCTGGCCGGACATCCCCTTCATCGAAACGCTCTCGCTTCCCGTGCGCGGCGAGATCGAACTAGCCTTCGACACCCTCGACGTCGGCAACTTCGCGGCTGCCGAGAATGTGCGCATGAAAGCTCGCCTTGACGTGGAAGGTCTCGCGCTCTCCGGAATTTCGGCCGACGCGCTCGGCGGCAAGGCGGAAGGGCTGGTGGAACTGCGCAACAATGGCGGCACGGGACTTCTCTCGGCGCAGATGACGCTCAAGGACGCCAATGCGGCCCGGGTTCTCGGCGCCTCGGGCATCGAGGGGCGGATGGACGCGAGTGCCGCCGTCACCGCCAGCGGCAAGTCGGTCAGCGGCATGGTCGCCTCGCTCGCCGGTTCCGGAACCGCGCGTGTCGAGAACCTGATGATCCCCGGCGTGAATCCCGGCGCCTTCGATCCCATCATCAAGGGCGCGGACGCGATCGGGCGCGAGATCGATGCCGCGAAGGTCGCCGGGTACGCGCCGGATATCCTCGGCCGCGGCACATTCGCCGCCCAGGGTGTCGACGTGCCCTTCACGATCGCGGCCGGCGTGCTCCGCACCCCTCCGATCTATCTCGAGACCGAAGGCGCAAGGCTGGAGGCCGAGGTGAAGGCCGATCTCGCGGCAAACGACATCGCGGTCGACGGCTCGATCGGCTATGCCGAGGGCGACGAAGCCCTGGCAGGCTCCGAACCGGTCGTGAACATCGCCGTCAGCGGCTCCTACGGCGACACGTCGCGCAGTTTCGATACCGAACCGCTGGCACAGTTCCTCACGCAGCGCGCGCTCGAGCGCGAGCAGGCGCGGGTCGAGGCGATGCAGGCGGGATTGCTGGAGAAGCAGAGGCTTCGCCGCGAGGCGCGCTACTTCATGCAGCAGGCGGAATTTCGCGAGGTTGAACGGGAGAAGGCGGAAAGGGAGCGGATCGCCGAGGAGGCGCGGCTGAAGTCCGAAGCGGAGGCGTCTTCCCTGGAGGCGGCGGAGGAGGCCCGGCGCGAGGCAGAGGCGGAAGCCGCACGCCAGAAGGCCCGCGCGGCCGAGGAGCAGCGCATCCAGGCAGAAGAGGCGAAGAAGGCGCAGGAGGAGGCGGCAAAGGCCCGTGCGGCGAAGAAGGCCGCGGATCAGGCCGCCAAGCTCAAGGCGGAGGAAGACGCCAAGGCACGCGCAGCCGAAGAAAAGCGACGACAGGCGGAGGAAGCCGAGAAGGCAAAGGGCGCTGACGAGGCCGCGCGCCGCGAAGCGCAGGACGCTGCGCGCATCGAAGCCGCCGCGGGCGAAGCGACCGGGCGCGACGTAATCCGAAGGACACCGCTCCCGCCGCCGCCCGGTACTGCTGCCCAGGCCCCGGGCGGCGGCTCATTCGACCCGGATGCAATCGGCAAGATCCTGAAGAACCTGCCCGAGCGGCCGTGACCGTACGTCATCGACCGTGCGGGTCGTCCAGGTCCTGATCTCCCGCCGCCTTCAGGCAGGCAAGGACATGCAGACGTAGCGCCGACGAGAGGTTCGTCGTCTTGGCGCGCCTGTCGTCGATCTCCGCCACCAGAGCCGCGAGGCTGAGGCCCCGGGATCGGGCGATCCGTTCCAGTTCGTCGAGAAATGGTTGTTCAAGGGAAAAGCTCGTGCGGTGGCCGCGGATCGAAACGGAGTGCTTTCGCACGACCGTCATTCGCCATCCTTGCGGACGAGCCGGTGGCCTTCTAGGTGCGAGTCCAGCCGGCTCTTCTCGGCGCGGCGGGCGAGCTTTTCGGACTTCGGAAGGGCGTGGCGGATGCGGTTCTCGTCGGCCGCCCTTTCGTGCTCGGCCCGCGCGGCGCGCTTGCGTGCCATTCGCAGGTTCACGATCTCGGCCATGGCCTATTTCTTGCGGAACGCGTCGAGGGACACGACGTCGGCGCCCTTGGCGGCCTCCTCCGAGCCCGCCGCGGCTTTTTCCTTGGCGGGCGGGGCGGCCTTCTTCGGACTATCGGACTTCCTGGCGCTACCTGGCAACTTGGAAGGCACCGGTTGCGGCTGCGGCGCGGGAGCGACGGGTACTGCTTGCGCTGGCACTTCCGCCTTGACGTCGAATTCCAGTTCGAAATTCACCGATGGATCGTAGAAGCCGCGCACTGCGGCGAAGGGAACTTCCAGCTTTTCCGGCACGTCCGAGAAGGACAGCCCAACCTCGAAGCCGGTGTCGGTGACCTTCAGATCCCAGTATTGGTATTGCAGCACGATCGTCATCTGTTCGGGATAACGCTCGCGCAACCGGCTGGAGACCCGAACGCCGGGCGCTCCCGTCAGGAAGGTGATGAAGAAATGATGGTTGCCCGGCAGGCCGGTACGAGCGACCTCTCCGAGCACCTTGCGCATGACGCCTCGCAGCGCCTCCTGGGCAAGGATGTCGTAGCGTATGTGGTCGTCTGCCATCTGCTTCCGCGGTTCGAGTGACTCGGCTCTGCCTAGATGTAATGAAGGCGCGGCCCGGCGTAAACCGGATATAGCGCTCCCGCGTCGCCTGACGACGTTGGAATTGCCGCCAATGATCGGCTCGGTGAAAGGGAGAAGTGGAGGCTTC
Source organism: Aquibium pacificum (assembly GCF_040839445.1). Classification (NCBI taxonomy): domain Bacteria; kingdom Pseudomonadati; phylum Pseudomonadota; class Alphaproteobacteria; order Hyphomicrobiales; family Phyllobacteriaceae; genus Aquibium; species Aquibium pacificum. Next base: position 1,222,937 of record NZ_JBDPGJ010000001.1, read on the forward strand.
TGTTGCCAGGTGCCTCCGAACCCCGCCTAGAAGTGCGAACCCCTAGGGCTTGAATTGAAGCTGTCGCGCTGCTTACGCGGCGAGACGTGCTTCCGCATAGTTGTCGTTGGCAACTATAAATTTAGCCCGATAACGGTGGTACAATGCCGAGCAAAAGTCCGATCTTTACACCCTCGTCGATCCTGTTTCGCCCCCATCAAAAGCCGCAAGTCGCTGACATGCTGCGGTTTTTGGTGGAGGCGCCGGGTACCGCCCCCGGGTCCGAATGGCTTATTTCATCGGCCGTTTATCGCCATAGTCGGCCGAAGCCGACACGCCCAATATAGGGAGGGACCGGGTAGATGGAAAGCCCCGTCGGGCCGATCGCCTGCGACACCGGGGAGATGCAAAGGAGGCGGGGAAAAACGCCGCGCACGTGATGCGCGGCAAGGCACGATCCTCTAGAATGGTGCCACCGGAATCGACGCGGACGGACGATGCGCCAGTACCTTGACCTGCTTTCCCATGTGATGGATCACGGCGTCGACCGCGGCGACCGGACCGGGACCGGCACCCGCTCGGTTTTCGGCCATCAGATGCGCTTCGACCTTTCTGAAGGCTTCCCGGTCACCACGACGAAGAAGCTGCACCTGAAGTCGATTATCCACGAACTCCTGTGGTTCCTGAAGGGCGATACCAACATTGCCTATCTGCGCGACAACGGCGTCACGATCTGGGACGAGTGGGCCGACGAGAACGGCGATCTCGGTCCGGTCTACGGCGCCCAATGGCGATCCTGGCCGGACGGCAGCGGCGGCACGATCGACCAGATCGCCAACGTCGTCGAGCAGATCCGGACCAACCCGAATTCGCGCCGCCTGATCGTGTCTGCCTGGAACCCGGCCGAGGTCGACCGCATGGCGCTGCCGCCCTGCCACTGCCTGTTCCAGTTCAACGTGGCGGAGGGACGGCTGTCCTGCCAGCTCTACCAGCGTTCGGCCGACATCTTTCTCGGCGTGCCCTTCAACATCGCCTCATACGCGCTCCTGACGATGATGGTCGCGCAGGTTACCGGCCTGAAGCCCGGCGAGTTCATCCACACGCTGGGTGACGCGCATATCTACAAGAACCATTTCATGCAGGCGCAGCTGCAGCTCACCCGAACGCCGAAACCCTTGCCGACCTTGTGGATCAATCCGCAGGTGACGGACCTCTTCGCCTTCCGCTACGAGGACTTCCGGCTCGAAGGTTACGAGGCGGACGCCAGCATCAAGGCGCCCATCGCCGTCTGAGGAAGGATTTTTTCGTGATGCGCAGCTCCGCCATAGCCATGGCATTCCTTGCGTCTGCAAGCGCTTCTGCCCATGCCAACGATTCCACCGCTGAGCTCGGCGCGGGCGGTCTAATCCTGTCGCGCAGCGACGCGATCGTGATGGCGAAGGAGGACCTGTTCATCTCCGAGGAACAGGTGCGGGTCGACTACGTCTTCCGCAACAGCACCGAGGAGGACGTCGAGACGCTGGTGGCGTTTCCGATGCCCGACATCGAGGCAAGTCCCTATGGCAACGTCTCCATTCCCGACGATACCAGCGACAATTTCCTCGGCTTCCAGGTCAAGGTGGACGGGCAGCCGGTGCAGCCGCGGCTGGAGCAGCGCGCGATCGCGGTGGGGATCGACGTCACCGACGATCTCCGGTCTAACGGCGTGGCCCTCTTTCCATACGGCGACGAGGCGCAGCAGGCCCTTTCCGCCCTGCCGGAGGACGTCGTCGCCGACTGGCGCGACCGCGGCATCATCGTGATCGACGAATATGACGACGGCTCGGGCTGGAAGCGCGTCCCGTCCGCCTTCTGGACGCTGCGCTCGACCTACTGGTGGCCGATGGTCTTCCCGGCCGGCACCGAGATCCGGGTCTCTCACAGCTACACGCCGAGCGTCGGAGCCACGGTGGGATTGTCGTTTTTCTACGACGGAAAGTTCCAGGGCGACGCGTATCAGGACCACAAGTCACGCTACTGCATGGACGAGGGTTTCGAGGCGGCGATCCTGAAAGCGTCGCGCGGCGCACCCGACGGCTTCCCGCCGCTTTTCGAGACATGGATCTCCTACATCCTGAAGACCGGCGGCAACTGGGGCGGCGGCACGATCGGCGACTTCACCCTGACGATCGACAAGGGCGATCCGAAGAACCTCGTCAGCTTCTGCGGCTCTGGCGTGAAGAAGATCGGTCCGACGACCTTCCAGATGAAGGCGACGGATTTCTATCCCGAGAAGAACCTGGACGTCCTGATCCTGAAGCGGATGGACGCGAACTGACCGATGCTTCCCGTCGTTATCCATGTCGCCGTCGCCGAGAACGGCGTGATCGGGCGCGAAGGCGGCCTGCCATGGAAACTCTCGACCGATCTCAAGCGTTTTAAGGCCGACACGATGGGCAATCCCGTCGTCATGGGACGCAGGACCTATGAGGGAATCGGGAAACCGCTGCCGGGCCGGTTGAACATCGTGGTGACGCGCGATGCGCGATGGAACGCGCCAGGGGTCGAGAAGGCCGGCTCGCTCGACGACGCGATCACGCTTGCCAACGTGCGTGCCCGCTGCATGAGCGGAGCCGGCGAGATCGCGATCATCGGCGGCGGGGAGATCTATGCGCAGGCCATGACGAAGGCCGACCGGCTGCACGTCACGCACGTTCTTGCGGCGATCGAGGGAGACACATCATTCCCAACGATCGATCCCGCTGTCTGGGAGGCGGTGCGTCACAGCGAACACGCCGCTGGCGAGAAAGACAGCCACCCGACGCGTCACGTCGTCTACCGTCGACGCGGATCATTTGCCTGACGACTTCGTTACGTCCGATTCGGTCGGTTTCGGACCATATTCTTGCCCCTCCGCGCGATTTCGCTTGCGCGCAGCCCAAGCCCGCGTTGAAAGGGGGGGAGGCGATGCCTATAACACGGCCGAACGGCGCGATCCGCTCAGGCAACGAATTTGCGGGCGCCGGTTTCAAAACGAGAGGAAATTCATGCCCTGGAGCAATCAGAGCGGAGGCGGCGGTCCATGGGGCGGCGGCGGCAACGGCGGTGGCCCCTGGGGCCAAGGTCCGCGCGGCCCCCAGGCCCCGAAAGGCGCTCCGCCCGATCTTGAAGACATCATCCGCCGCGGCCAGGACCGGCTGAAGCGGGCGCTGCCCGGCGGTGGTGGGTTCAATCCCGCAATCGTGGCGATCGTTGCCCTGGCCCTGGTGGCACTCTGGGCTTTCCAGTCCATCTATACGGTACAGCCGGACGAACTCGCGGTGGAACTGCGATTCGGAAAACCGAAGACGGAGTTGTCGCAGCCCGGCCTGCACTTCCACTGGTGGCCGATCGAGACGGTCGAAAAGGCGAATACGGCCGAGAAACTGATCGACGTCGGCGAAGTGCGCGGCGGCGCCTCCTCCGGGCTGATGCTTTCGGGCGACCAGAACATCGTGGACGTCAAGTTCTCTGTCGCCTACCAGGTGGCCGATCCCGAAGCCTATCTCTTCAACGTGGCAAGCCCCGACGAGATGGTGCGCCAGATCGCCGAGAGCGCCATGCGCGAGGTCGTCGGCCGGCGTCCGGCACAGGACATCTTCCGCGACGACCGCCAGGGCATTGCCGACAGCGTGCGCGACACGATCCAGAACACGCTTGACGACTATGGCTCGGGGATATCCGTCAACGCCATCTCGATCGAGGATGCGGCCCCGCCGCGGGAAGTCGCCGACGCCTTCGACGAGGTCCAGCGCGCCGAGCAGGACGAGGACCGCTTTGTCGAGGAATCCAACCAGTATTCCAACCAGAAGCTGGGTCAGGCGCGAGGCGAGGCGGCGCAGTTGCGCGAAGAGGCCGCCGCCTACAAGAACCGCGTCGTCCAGGAAGCCGAGGGTGAAGCCCAGCGCTTCGTCTCGGTCTACGACGAGTATGCCAAGGCGCCGGAAGTCACGCGCAAGCGCCTCTTCCTCGAAACAATGGAGAGGGTGCTGCGGGATTCCGACAAAGTCATCATCGAGCAGGGAGCGAACGGCCAGGGAGTGGTGCCATATCTGCCGCTCAACGAGCTTCGCCGCCGCCCGGGAGCCACCAATCAATGACCAACCGTCTCGCATTCATAGCCGTCGCCGTCGCGATCGTGCTCGTCATCGCGCTTTCGTCCTTCTTCGTCGTGACCGAGCGCCAGCAGGCGATTGTCCTGCGGTTCGGCGAGATCGTCGATGTCAAGACCGAGCCGGGCATCTATTTCAAGTTGCCGTTCGGCTTCCTCGAAGCCGACAACGTGCAGATCGTCGAAGACCGTGTCATGCGCTTCGATCTCGACGACATCCGCGTCCAGGTCTCGGGCGGAAAGTTCTATGAGGTAGACGCCTTCGTCGCCTACCGGATTTCCGACCCGCGCACCTTCCGGCAGACGGTGTCGGGGAGCGTGGGGCTGGCCGAGCAGCGGCTGCGCACCCGTCTCGACGCAGCACTTCGCCGGGTCTACGGCCTGCGCGGCTTCGAGGCGGCGCTGTCGGAAGAGCGGTCCTCCATGATGCGCGAAGTCGCTGAGCAGCTTCGGCCCGACGCCGCCTCGCTCGGGCTGGAGGTGCAGGATGTTCGCATCCGGCGGACCGACCTGACCCAGGAAGTCTCGCAGCAGACCTACGACCGCATGAGCGCGGAGCGCCTGGCTGAAGCGGAAAGGCTGAGGGCGCGCGGTCGCGAAGCGGCGCAGCGCATCCGCGCCCGCGCCGATCGCGAGGTTGTCGAGATTCTCGCCGAAGCCCAAAAGGAATCGGAAATCCTTCGAGGCGAAGGCGAGGCGGAACGCAACAGCATCTTCGCCGACGCGTTCCAGCGCGATCCCGAGTTCTTCGAGTTCTACCGCTCCATGGCCGCCTATACGCAGGCGCTCGAGGGAACGGGCACCTCGATGATCCTGTCGCCGGATTCGGAATTCTTCCGCTACTTCGGCAGCGACCGTGGACGCGCAGGCGGGCAAGCCAATCCGGTTCCGCCGGCCGATCCGGCTCCGACCGGAACCTTGCAGGAGGGCGCCGATGCCGGGGCGGGCAGCCCCGCTCAGCCGGCGCGTGAGCCGGCGGCGGCTCCGCCGGCGCGGCAGCCGGCCGGAACCTCCGTTCCCGCCGCCCAATAGAATGAGCGATTTCTTTGCCGCCCTCGGTCTCGTGCTCGTGATCGAGGGCGTCATCTATGGCGGCTTCCCTGCGGTGGCGAAGCGGCTCGCGATGGAAATGCAGGAACTGCCGGAGAATACGTTGCGCTATGGCGGTCTCGCAGCCGTCGCGCTCGGGGTCGCGGTGGTCTGGCTGGTGAGGGGATAACGCAGGTTTTATCCGCTGCCGCCGTATATTGTCGCAAACGCGCCCCAATTCTGGCAAACGCTCCGGATGTCGGTGCGTGGCGCGGCAGCATTCGCCATACGCCCGGTTCCAATGCGGCGCCCACGTGGCTCGGGAGATTTCTTACATGGCTCTGATGCGAGTTCCGGTTTCATTCCGAAAGGCTACGCTTGGCGCCTTCGCAGTGTCCGCCGTGATGGGGCTGGCGCTTCCGGCCGCTCCCGCCTTCGCCCAGACGCAAGGTCCCGCATCGGTGGCCGATCTCGCCGAGAACCTGCTCGAGGCAGTGGTCAACATATCGACCTCGCAGAACTCGCCGGGCGGAGGTTCGGGCAACGTGCCGATGCCAGACCTTCCTGAAGGCTCTCCCTTCCAAGACTTCTTCGATGAGTTCTTCCAGAACCGCCAAGGCGACGGCATGCCTCGGCGCGTGCAGTCTCTCGGCTCGGGCTTCGTGCTCGACGCAGCGGAGGGCATCGTGGTCACCAACAATCACGTCATTGCCGACGCCGACGAAATCGAGGTGAACTTCTCCGACGGGTCCAAGCTGAAGGCGGAACTGGTCGGCAGGGACACCAAGACCGACCTGGCGGTTCTGAAGGTCGATCCGACCAGGAAGAAGCTGAAGGCCGTTTCATTCGGAGATTCCGATGCCATCCGGATCGGCGACTGGGTCATGGCGATCGGCAACCCGTTCGGGCTCGGCGGATCGGTGACGGTCGGCATCGTGTCCGCTCGCAACCGAAACATCAATGCCGGACCCTACGACGACTTTATCCAGACGGATGCCGCCATCAACCGCGGCAATTCCGGCGGCCCGCTCTTCAACATGGAGGGCAAGGTGATCGGCATCAACACGGCGATTATCTCACCTTCCGGCGGCTCCATCGGCATCGGCTTCTCCATCCCCGCCCGCCTGGCAGAGAACGTCATCTCGCAACTGCGCGAATTCGGCGAGACGCATCGCGGCTGGCTCGGCGTGCGGATCCAGCCGGTTACAGACGACATAGCGGAGAGCCTCGGGATGCCGAACGCAAAGGGCGCGCTCGTCGCCGGCATCATCAAGGGTGGCCCGGTCGACAACGGCGTCATCCAGCCTGGCGACGTGATCACCATGTTCGACGGCAAAGAGATCGAAAGCATGCGCGACCTGCCGCGCATCGTAGCCGACAGCCCGGTCGGGCAGGCCGTCGAGGTCGTCATCATCCGAAAGGGTGAGCAGCAGACCGTCGAGGTGACGCTCGGACGGCTCGAGGACAGCGAACAGCTCGCCTCGGACGAAAGCGGCGGCGAAGATGGTCAGGGTCAGGAAGAGGACGCGCTGGCGACTGCGTCGGTGCTCGGAATGACGGTCGGCGAACTCGACGACGAAACGCGCGCGCGCTTCGAGATATCGCCGGACGTTTCCGGCGTCGTCATCACCGAAGTGGCGGAGAACTCCGCCGCCGCCGAAAAGGGCGTCAAGGCCGGCGAGGTGATTACGGAGATTGCGCAGGAATCGGTCTCGTCACCGCAGGACGTGGTCGACCGGATCACCGCGCTGAGGGAGCAGGGCCGCCGCAACGCGCTTCTGATGCTTGCGTCCAAGACCGGCGAACTGCGCTTCATCACCCTGCGGATGGATTGAGTTGGAGCGCGGCGTGAAGCAAACCGCGCAACCATCTTTGTGAATGCGGGAAAGGCGGCTCAGCGGGCCGCCTTTTTCCTTTCGCGCCACGCGCTGCGCGTCAAGCCGTAGAAGATGTGCCGCTTCAGATGCGGGTGCGTGTCGGGGACTTTCGGATGATCGAAGTCCCGGGCCGCGTCGGGCCGCATGCCGAGGCGCCGCATTACCGCGGTCGAACGGTCATTGTTCCAGACCGCGAAGGAGACGACCTCGTCGAGATCGAGTTCCTCGAACCCGAAGGCGAGCAAGGCTTCGCCGGCTTCGGTGACGAGGCCCTTTCCCCAGAACTCCGGTGCCAGACGCCAGCCGATCTCGATGGTGTCGGCCGGCAGGACGGGCTCCAGCCCGGCGGGATTCAGGCCCGCGAAGCCGATCGCCTGACCCGTTGCGGCGAGTTCGAGGGCTGTGAAGCCGTAGCCCTGTGCCGCGATCCGGGCCCGCAGCCGTTCCATGAAGTCGTCAGCTTCCTGCCTGCTCCGGCGGAACGGGAAGAAGGTCATCACAGCGTCGTCGGAGTTGATGCGGAAAAACAGCTCGCGGTCCCGGTCCTCCCAGTTGCGGAGGATGAGCCGTTGCGTGCGCAATGCCCTCATGCGGCGAAGTCGTCGCGCCCGTAGCCCTGGAGATAGAGCAGGGCGGTCAGATCGCCGTGATCGATGCGGAAGCGGGCCTGCTCGGCCACCGAGGGCTTTGCATGGAGGGCGACACCTATGCCGGCCAGGCGCAGCATGTCGAGGTCGTTGGCGCCGTCGCCCACGGCCAGCGCATCGTCGGTTGTAATGCCCAGCCGCTCGCATGCGGCACGCAACGCCGTCGCCTTCGCCTCGCGCCCCAGCACGGGTTCGGCGACCGCGCCGGTCAGCTTTCCGTCCTCGTGAAGCAGCGTGTTCGCCTGATGCTCGTCGAATCCGAGTTTCGCCGCCACGGGACCGGTGAACATGGTGAAGCCGCCCGATACCAGAGCGGTCCACGCGCCGTGCCGCTTCATCGTCGTGACCAGCTCAAGCCCGCCCTTTGCCAGCGTGATGCGCCCCGCGATCACCGCGCCAATGACGGGAAGGGGCAGACCCTTCAGCAGCGCCACCCTTTCCCGCAAGGCGGGCTCGAACGCGATCTCGCCGTTCATCGCCCGCGCCGTGATGGCGGCAACGTGTTCCTTGAGCCCGATTTCGGCCGCGAGTTCGTCGATGCATTCCTGGTCGATCATGGTGGAATCCATGTCGGCGACGAGCAACCGCTTGCGCCGCGAATCCTCCCTCTGGACCGCGACGTCGACCGGCAAGCCGGCGAGTGTGTCGCGCAGCACCGTTTCGGCCTCTGCCGGGGCGAAGCCATTCGGCAGGGGGATATCGCAGGCGATACCCTCGGACAGCCAGCGGCATCGGCTTGCACCAATCGCTCGCGTCGCGGTATGCGCGATACCGGCTGAGACGGCCGCAGTCTCAGGGCTGGAGATGATGGTGGCAACGAATGACACGGGAGGAGAAGCTCCGGAGATCGGCCCGGGGCCGCTGAAGGACGCGATCCTGATAGCGGGACCGACCGCCAGCGGCAAGTCGGCGCTGGCGCTGGCCGTCGCGAAGGCCACGGGCGGCGAAATCGTCAATGCGGATTCCATGCAGGTCTACGCGGTCCTGCGCATCCTGACCGCGCGGCCTGGCGAGGCCGAACTCGCGCAGGTGCCCCACCACCTCTACGGCCATGTCGAGCCTGACCGGAGATATTCGACCGGCGCCTGGCTGCGCGACGTCGCGGCGCTGCCGAGGCAAACCGCCGGCCAGCGCAAGCGCTATATCTTCACGGGAGGGACGGGGCTCTACTTCCGCGCGATGACCGAGGGGCTGTCCGAAATGCCGCCGGTCCCCGCCGAAATCCGCGACAAGTGGCGCGAACGGCTGCTTCACGAAGGAGCCGATGCACTTCACCGGATGCTATGCGAGATGGACGCGGGGTCCGGCGAGCGCATTCGCCCCGCGGACGGGCAGCGCATCGTGCGTGCGCTGGAAATCCTGGAAGCGACCGGGCGTACGATCGGCGAATGGCAGTCGAGGCCGGGCAGGCCTCTGGTTGACAGGTCGTCCGTTCAAATGTTCGTGATCGATCCGGACCGAACCGCGCTACGCGCCCGGATCGATGGCCGATTCGAACGTATGATGGAGGCGGGCGGCCTCGACGAGGTACGGCGGTTGCTTGACCTCGGACTCGATCCCGCGCTCCCGGCGATGAAGGCGATCGGCGTTCCCGAACTTGGCGGGTTTCTGCGGGGGGAGGTCTCTCTCGATGAGGCGGTGGCGCGTGCGAAGGCAGCCACGCGGCAGTACGCCAAGCGTCAGGCAACCTGGTTTCGGACGCAGTTCGGGCCCGAATGGCGAAAGATCCAAATGCCGTCGATATCCGAAAACCCTGATTTACCTTTGACAGTCTAGAAGTCGCCACGTCTTTGACGTTCACTTCTTATTCGCGCGTGAGTTGTAGTTATTAACGCGCCCGTAATTCAGACCGTGCGACCATGCTCCGAGCTTGATAGGGGTCAGATGCGCTTCCATAAATCGGAGACGGCATTCTTCGTGTTCGTCGCGCTGATTCTGGTATCAGGCGTGCTGACCGTCTACGCCTATCATTCCCTAGGCGACTACAGCTTCGACTACGGTCCGCACGCGCACACGCTCACCGTCGTGCGGCTACTTTTCGGTTCCGCCGTACTCACGGCGACCGCGCTTACCTTTGGGATGTTCTTCATCTACCCACTGATCCGCACGCAGGTGAGGGAGGAAGGCAAGCTCAGGGCCATGACCGAAACCTTGAGCGCGCGTTCGCAGACCCTCGAGCACGCGGCGCTGACCGACAGCCTCACCGGCATGCAGAACAGGCGCTATTTCGACGATGCGCTTCGCGAATACCTGCAGGAGTTCAAGCGCATCAACAAGCCGGTCGGCCTCGTCATCCTCGACCTGGACCACTTCAAGACCGTGAACGACACGCATGGCCATGACGTCGGCGACGAGGTGCTCAAAGTCGTGGCGAACTGCCTGCGCGACTTCACCCGCCACCACGACGTCGCCGCGCGGCTGGGGGGCGAGGAGTTCGCGGTGGTGGCGCCCAACATGGACAAGGAATCGCTGACGAAGCTCGCCGAGCGCATCCGTCTCGCCATAGCGCAGCTCTCGGTCAGTACGGGCAACGTGACGCTACGGGTGACGACCAGCGTCGGGCTTGCGGTGTGGGATCGGAAAGAAAGTGCCGAGGACTTCTTCCGGCGCGCGGACCGGATGCTCTACCAGGCGAAGCGAATGGGCCGCAACCGCGTCTGCGCCTGAGGCTCTCCGCAGTCGACACCATGCGCGTCGCCATCGGCCGCCATTTGGCCATGCGGCGGGAGCCGTGCGCAATTGCCCACCGGCTACAGCGGTCAGTTGGTTCGGACAGGATGGCGGAAGGTGTTTAGTCCCTGTTCTGCCTGAAGCTGCCATCGCCGAAGCGGCGAAGAGGGCGCCGTTCGGGCGTTTCGGGACGTTGCGGCAGCGGCATCTCGAATTCTGCGACGGGACGCTTGAGAAGGGGGCTCTGCTCTCCGAAGAAGGAGGGGTCCGTTTCCGGATCCGCGCCCAGCGCCGGCCGGTCGATGCGGCGCATGCTCTCGATGATGGACGCAAGGTCTACCTCATCGTCCAGCGCCGCCTCTCCGATGGTGGCATCCGCATGTGCGCCCGGGATCAGCGACTGGTCGAGTTCCTCGAACTTCAGGCGCATGGGTGTCGCCACCGCCTCGCCGAAGGCGATCGCCTCCCGCTGTCCCATCGACGACAGGAACGCGAGAGTGGATGCTGAGGAGTCCGCAATCGCCGAACGGATGATGTCCTGGTCACGGTCGTTGGCGAGACGCATCGCGAAGACCGTCGAGCACTGCGACAGGATTGTCGGGTCCAGTTCTCCCGGGCGCTGCGTGACGACCCCGAGATAACAGCCGTACTTGCGTCCCTCCTTGGCGATGCGGGCCAACGCATGCCGCGTCGGCGCGAAGCCCAGCCTGTGGTCGGACGGCATGTAGCGGTGGGCTTCCTCGCAGACCACGAGGAGCTTCAGCTTGCCCTGGCTGCCCTGGGCGAGATCGAATGCAAGCCTTGCAAGCACCGAGCAGACGGAATTGACGACCTCGGAGGGCATGCCCGCCAGCTGGAAGCACATGACCGGTTTGCCGTTATGCGGCACGCGGAAGATCTTGCCGATCGCCTCGTGGATGTTGTCTTCGATGATGTGCGAGCCGAACATGAAACGGAAGGCGGCATCGTTCACCACGCTCTCGATGCGCCCCCTCAGGGACTTCAGTGCGGGCCGTTCGGCCTTGGACTCCAGCATGCCCATACGCTCATCGATCAGGCGCAGGATGTCGGACATGCGATAGGGAATTGGCGTGTCGGCGGTGATCGATCCCATGTCGGATGAGCGGCGCAGCCTGAGGCCGCCGCCCGGGTTGCGGTAGTTGACCTTGGCGACCGGAATGAGGTCGCGGAGGATGTCGATCTCCTCCACGACGTTGTCGCGGCCCCTGAACAGGACCTCGGTCAGCTCCTCCAGGCGGAACAGCCAGAACGGCAGGTCGAGCGTCGTCTGGTCGAGACGCGCGGCCTTGGATTTGAAGGCGACGTAGAACTCGTTGTGCGGGTCGAGGATCAGAATGCGCAGGTCCGGCCTCTCCTCGATCGCCTTGTGTAGTAGCAGCGAGACCGCGGTCGACTTTCCGACGCCTGTGGTGCCGACGATCGCGAAATGCCGGTTCAGCATCGACTCGACCGAGATTCGCGCGCTGATGTTTGCGTTCTGGGACAGACATCCGATGGACACGGATTTTCGCCCGGCAAGCTGATACACGGCCTCGAGGTCGCGCACGCGGATCTGGTGGGCGATCGCACCGATGTTGGGATAGGTCGTGATGCCCCGGTCGAAGATCGGCTTCCTGGTGCCTTCCTCGTCGCGAACCTCGCCTATCAGTTCCAGGTGAACCTTGATGGGGTTGTGGGAATCCTCGAGCCAGATGCCGGACGGCATCTCGATCGAGGAAACCAGGCCGACGAGGCGTGAATGACCGGTGTTGACGGAGATCAGTTTTCCGATGTTCCACAGGTTCGTCGGCGCGCCTTCGGCGGCGTCGGCATAGGAAGCGATGCTCGCGCGCGCGCCATCGCAGTTGATGACGCGGCCGAGCATGCGCGCATCGGGCTGCCTGGGGTCACGGCGATCCTGAGCCGTAGACTCTCCGCGTGCTCCGTCCTCGGCATACATCTCAAGCATCCCCGTCTTTTTCTCTTCGTTTTAAAGGCAGGACTAACATAGTGGGGTTAAGGACGCGTGAGAGTGGATGGTTCACGGCGGGTAAACGCATCCGTCGTGGATATACGGCGGGCTATCGCAGCCGCATTTTCTGCGTTGACAGGACGAACCATTGCACCTTAATGTCCGCGCCCATGACGACAGGGATCATTCTCGTAGTAGGCGCGCGGATGGGCAGGGCGGTGTAACCGCCGGGCGACAGCACCCCATGCGCGAAACACAGGCTCCTCCGGGGGCCTTTTTTATTGCTCGAAACGGAACTAGACGCCTTCAATCGCCCCGCAGGGCGGACAGCAACGGGAACAGGACGATGAACAAGGCTCAGAGCGAGACCGGTCGGCGCGAAATGACGGGAGCCGAGATGGTCGTGCAGGCGCTGATCGATAATGGGGTCAAGCACATCTTCGGCTATCCCGGCGGGGCGGTTCTTCCGATCTACGACGAATTGTTCCAGCAGGAAGAAGTGCAGCACATCCTCGTCCGTCACGAGCAGGGCGCCGGCCACGCTGCCGAAGGCTACGCCCGTTCCACCGGAAAGGCGGGCGTGATGCTCGTCACCTCGGGTCCGGGCGCCACCAACGCGGTGACACCGCTGCAGGACGCGCTGATGGATTCCATCCCACTCGTCTGCATTACCGGGCAGGTTCCGACGTCGCTGATCGGATCGGACGCATTCCAGGAGTGCGACACGGTCGGGATCACGCGGCCCTGCACCAAGCACAACTGGCTGGTGAAGGACGTCAACGAACTGGCCGGCATCCTGCACGAGGCCTTCCACATCGCCACGACGGGGCGCCCGGGTCCGGTGGTCGTCGACGTGCCGAAGGACATCCAGTTTGCCAGGGGCATCTACACGCCGCCGCAGACCGCGCCGCGCACGTCCTACCAGCCCAAGATGCAGGGCGATCTGGAAGCGATCAAGGCCGCCGTGGCGCTGATGGCGACGGCCAAGAGGCCGGTGATCTATACGGGCGGCGGCGTCATCAATTCCGGACCCGAAGCCAGCCACCTGCTGCGCGAACTGGTGGACCTGACCGGCTTCCCGATCACCTCGACGCTGATGGGGCTCGGCGCCTATCCGGCGAGCGGCAGGAAATGGCTCGGCATGCTCGGCATGCACGGCACCTACGAGGCCAACATGGCCATGCACGACTGCGACGTGATGCTGTGCCTCGGCGCGCGCTTCGACGACCGCATTACCGGCCGCATCAATGCCTTCTCGCCGAACTCGAAGAAGATCCACGTCGATATCGATCCGTCGTCGATCAACAAGAACGTTCGCGCCGACGTGCCGATCATCGGCGATGTCGGCCGCGTGCTGGAGGACATGGTTCGGCTGTGGCGCGCGACCGTGCGGCAGGACAAGAGCGCGCTGCATCCCTGGTTCGAGCAGATCGAGCGCTGGCGCGCCCGCGACTGCCTCGCTTATCGACCTAACGACGACGTCATCATGCCGCAGTACGCCATCCAGCGGCTCTACGAGGCGACGAAGGATCGCGATACCTACATCACCACCGAAGTCGGGCAGCACCAGATGTGGGCCGCCCAGCACTACGGCTTCGAGAAGCCGAACCGCTGGATGACTTCGGGCGGACTGGGCACGATGGGCTACGGACTGCCGGCGGCGCTGGGCGTGCAGATCGCGCATCCGGAAGCGCTGGTCATCGACATCGCCGGCGATGCCTCGGTGCAGATGACGATCCAGGAGATGAGCGCGGCCGTCCAGTTCGACGCGCCGATCAAGATCTTCATCCTGAACAACCAGTACATGGGCATGGTGCGCCAGTGGCAGCAACTCCTGCACGGCAACCGGCTGTCGCATTCCTATACCGAGGCGATGCCCGACTTCGTGAAGCTGGCGGAAGCCTATGGCGGCCACGGCATCCGCTGCGAGAAGCCGGGCGAACTCGACGATGCCATCGCCGAGATGATCGAGGTAAGGAAGCCGGTGCTCTTCGACTGCCGGGTGGCGACGCTCGCCAACTGCTTTCCGATGATCCCATCGGGCAAGGCGCACAACGAGATGCTGCTGCCCGACGAGGCAACCGACGAGGCGGTGGCGAACGCAATCGACGCCAAGGGCAGGGAACTGGTGTGATTTGATGCCGTCGACCCACCCATTCGTCGTGATGCAGGATCGCTATTCGGGTGTCTATTCCGGTGGCGGCTGGCTGGCCATCACCTGTGCTACAGACCTGACGGAGGAGGGGGTGACGCGCGCCGATTTCTGCCTGATGTCGGACGATGGACCGTTGGGCTCCGACGTTGACGCTTCGATGTTCTGGGTCGATCCGCCTTCCTGGATCGCAGTCGGCAGCACCCCCGATGAAGCGCTTGAAAAGCTAAGGAAAATCCTGAAATGAACGCCCAGCTCCAGCCCACCGGCTCCGCCTATTTCATCGCCAGCGAGACCGAGAAACCGGTAACCCATACGCTCTCCGTCCTCGTCGACAACGAGCCCGGCGTGCTCGCGCGCGTCATCGGGCTGTTCTCGGGGCGGGGCTACAACATCGACAGCTTGACCGTGTCGGAAACCGAGCACGAGAAGCATCTCTCGCGCATCACCATCGTCACGCGCGGCACGCCGCACGTGCTGGAGCAGATCAGGCATCAGCTGGAACGCATCGTGCCTGTGCACAGGGTGGTCGATCTCTCGGTCGTGGCGCAGGAGCGCGGACAAGATCGTCCGCTGGAGCGCGAACTGGCCATGGTGAAGGTTTCGGGAACGGGAGACGACCGCGTCGAGGCGCTGCGTCTTGCCGACGCCTTCCGCGCCCAGGTGATCGATGCCAACACCGAGCACTTCATCTTCGAGATCACCGGTCGAGTCTCCAAGATCGAGCAGTTCATTGCGATCATGAAGCCGCTGGGGCTCGTCGAAGTCTGTCGTACGGGCGTGGCGGCGATGAACCGCGGACCCGAGGGGATGTAAGGGGAGGATTTGTCGGCGACGTCGCCTGGCATCACCAGGTCAAGAAATCCGGAAATGAGGCTCGACGACAAGCGCCGAGCCTCTTCTTTCGGAGCCGATCAATACGGGTACTTCAGCTCGCCTTCGATGTTGTTGACGTCCCAGATCGCCGTCGACGCGTCGAGGTAGTTGCCTTGCGACGTGCGGCAGCTGCCCATCAGCATCACGCCGGACGGACCTCCCATCTGGATGCTCATGTTCTCGCAGGAGCGCTGGAACGATGACGGGTTGTTGCCGGCCGTATGGGTCAGTTTGCCTTCGGAGTTGTCGATGCCCTTGATGACAACGGTGGCGGCGTTGACCGAACCGTTGCTGCGGCGGCAGTCGGCGGCGATCATCGCGTTGCCATCCTGCTCGGTGTAACGGATGTTCGAGCAGCTGTCCTGGAACGTGGAGCGCTGCTGGGCCGAGGCGACGGTCGACGCGCCGACGGTGAAGACCGCCGCGAGAAGCCCCGCGCCACAGATCGCAGGCACCGAACGGGTGATGTTTACAAACATTTTCAAGAGAACCCTCCTAATACGATTTCTTCAAGTGTTAGAGAGGCCTAGTCGGCATTAGGGTGGCCGGTTCAGCCGAAAGGTGACCTAACGTAACCCAGATGAACCGAGGATGAATAAGATTGAACGCACGCGCGTTCGTCGCCGGGCGGAAAATCGTCGCCGTGGCCGTCGACGGGGACCGCTCTCCGCGCCTGCTGACGGGAATGGGGGGGTGATGAGGGCGAAGCGCAGCCTCTCGCGGCAAGCGATCCTGCCATGGCGCGTGAAAAGGTTGCCAGACGAGGCCCAAGGCCATTCGCCCACCTGAAGCTGAACCTGTTTCCGATGTAGGCACCGGCTTCGATACAGACTTCCTTGTCGCGACTGAGTTGTGGCGAAGCCGTGCCGCCCCTCAGATATCCAGCTCTTCCGTATGCGCGAATTCCGCCCGCTCCTGGATGAAGCGGAACCGGGCATCCGGCTTGGTGCCCATGAGGGCGTCGACCATCGACTTCGTCGCCGCGGCATCGTCCAGCACCTCGACCCGAAGCAGCATGCGCTTCTTCTTGTCCATGGTGGTCTCCTTGAGCTGGGCGGCCATCATCTCGCCGAGACCCTTGAAGCGGCCGAGCTCGATCTTGCCCTTGCCGGTGAATTCGGTGCGCAGCAGTTCGTCCTTGTGGGCGTCGTCGCGCGCATAGGCGACCTTGCCGCCCTGGCTGATGCGGTAGAGGGGCGGCACGGCCAGGAAGAGATGGCCGCCGCGGATCAGGTCCGGCATCTCCTGATAGAAGAAGGTGATGAGCAGGGACGCGATGTGGGCGCCGTCCACGTCCGCGTCGGTCATGATGATCACGCGGTCGTAGCGCAGGTCCTCGTCGCGGTACTTCGAGCGGGTGCCGCAGCCGAGCGCCTGGATCAGGTCCGAAATCTGCTGGTTGGCAGCGAGCTTGTCGGAGCCGGCCGAGGCGACGTTCAGGATCTTGCCGCGGAGCGGCAGCACCGCCTGGCTGGCGCGGTCGCGCGCCTGCTTGGCCGAACCGCCGGCCGAATCGCCCTCGACGATGAAGATTTCCGCCCCCGCTGCGGCGTTCTGCGAACAGTCGGCCAGCTTGCCGGGCAGCCGCAGCTTGCGTACTGCGCTCTTGCGGGACACTTCCTTTTCCTGGCGCCGGCGCACCCGATCGTCGGCGCGCGCGATGACCCATTCCAGGAGTTTCGAAGCTTCCTGCGGATTGTCGGCTAGCCAGTGGTCGAACTGGTCGCGGACGGCCGTCTCGACGATGCGCTGGGCCTCCAGGGTGGCCAGGCGATCCTTTGTCTGGCCGACGAATTCCGGCTCGCGGATGAACACCGACAGCATGCTGGCGGCCGAGATCATCACGTCCTCGGAGGTGATGATCGAGCCGCGCTTGTTGCCGGTCAGTTCGGCGTGCGCGCGCAGGCCGCGGGTCAGCACGCCGCGGAAGCCGGCCTCGTGCGTGCCGCCCTCGGGCGTCGGAATGGTGTTGCAGTAGGAATTGACGAAGCCGTCGCCGCCATACCAGGTGACCGCCCACTCGACCGAGCCGTGGCCGGCCTGCTTGTCGCTCTTGCCGGCAAAGATCTCGCGCGTGACCTGAAAATCGTCGCCGAGCGAGGCGGCCAGATAGTCCTTCAGCCCGCCGGGAAAATGGAACACCGCCTTGGTGGGCGTCTCGTCCTTGCCGGTGATGAGTTCCGGCGCGCAGGACCAGCGGATCTCGACGCCGCCGAACAGATACGCCTTCGACCGCGCCATGCGGCAGAGCCGCGCCGGCTCGAACTTCGCGCCCTTGCCGAAGATCTGCTCGTCGGGATGGAAGCGCGTGCGCGTGCCGCGCCGGTTCTGCACGTCGCCAAGCATCTCGAGCGGGCCTTGCGGCACGCCGCGCGAAAAGCGCTGGCGGTAGAGCTTTCGCCCGCGCGCGACTTCCACCTCGAGATCGTCGGACAGCGCGTTGACGACCGAAATGCCCACGCCGTGCAGGCCTCCCGACGTCTCGTAGACCTTGGAGTCGAACTTGCCGCCGGCGTGCAGCGTGGTCATGATGACCTCGAGCGCCGACTTGTCCTTGAACTTCGGATGCGGGTCGACGGGAATGCCGCGGCCGTTGTCCGTGACGGTGAGATAGCCGTCGGCGCCGAGTTCGACCTCGATGAAGGTGGCATGGCCGGCCACGGCCTCGTCCATCGAATTGTCGATCACCTCGGCGAAGAGGTGGTGCATCGCCTTGTCATCGGTGCCGCCGATATACATGCCCGGCCTGCGGCGAACCGGCTCCAGCCCTTCCAGAACCTCGATGTCGGCGGCGCTGTAAGCGTCGCTCGCATCCGTTACCGCCGGCTGCGGACGAGGGGCGGCCCTCCTCGGTGCCGCGGCCGGGCGCTCGGCGGGCGCCTTTTCCTGCGGCTGCGCCCGATCGAGCGCGGCGAAGAGATCGTTGTTGCTGTCATCCATGCGGTGCAGATATCCGGTCAGCGAATCACATTCAATAGTGCCACGGAAGCTGGGCCGGGCGATATCGGTTCCTGTTCCGTTCGATCCATTGTCCCATCGATTTCGAACCAATTCCCTAACCGACCGATAACCACGGCGCGCGATCGGTGTGCATAGCCGGCTGCATGATCGGCATTTGTTGAGGATTCGCCTTCAGGGTGGAAAGCTACCGATCGAAACAGGCTACTCCGGGGCAAAAGTGAGAAGCAGGATCATTACGATGGTCGGGATCGCCGCCGTTTTCGGCGCGATTTCGATCTTTGCGGCGGACTTCTGGATCAAGAGCGCCGCCAATGCGCGCACGGCCGAAGTGACCGTGGAGGTTCCCGCCGGCCCCGCGGTCGAGTTCGGGACGATCGTCGTCGCCACGCAGCCGCTGCGCTACGGCATGCCGATCGCACGCGAGATGCTTTCCGAGATCGCCTGGCCGCAGGAATCGCTCCCGGAAGGCGCCTTCGCCAAGATTGACGCGCTTATGGCGGGAGGCGCGCGCGTCGTGCTGTCGCCCGTCGAAGTCAGCGAGCCGGTGTTGCTGTCCAAGCTTTCGGGAGCTGACGGGCGCGCCACCCTCTCGAACCTTCTGTCGCCGGGAATGCGCGCCGTAACCATCAAGACCGACGAGGTCGCCGGGGTCGGCGGGTTCATCACGCCGGGCGACCGGATCGACATCACGCTGACGCGCGATGCCGGACGCATCATGGAGGTCGAGCGGGCGGCAAAGGAAGCCGCCGGATCGACAGTGACCAGCGAGGTGGTGCTGGAGAACGTCAAGGTGCTCACGGTCGGGCAGGGCGCCGATACGAGGGACATCAATCCGAAGATCGTGAACTCGGTCACCGTCGAAGTGAACGCCGAGGGAGCCCAGAAAATCGCTTTGGCGCGAACGATCGGGACGCTGTCCCTGTCGCTGCGCTCGGCAGGCGAGGCCAAGGTCTCGAAAGCGGGCCTCATGACCATCTCGGCCTTCGGCGGATCGGTCGGCGAGGAAATGGCCCAGGCGGCGAACGCGGTCGCAGCCGTGGCGAGCGGCCAGAACGAACCGAAATTCAAGACCATCATCGTCACACGGGGCACCGAAGAGGGACAGTCATACCAGGTGCCGGACGCCAGGTGAGCAGTGGGGTGCCCGTACGCGGGCTGGGGTAAGAACGACATGCGGACCATCGGGAGAGCAACAGGCCCGGTCAGGGCGGCGCGGGCGATTTTCATCGCATCGTGCCTCCTGGCCGGCTTCGCGTCGGCCGGAACGCCGGCAAATGCCAATGGCGGGGTGATCCACATCTCCTCGAACAATCCGGCGTCGATCAAGGTCGCACGCGGCAAGCCGCAGACGATCAAGACGGCGACGCCCTTCTACGAAATCGTCATCGGCGATCCGGAGATCGCCAACGTCAGTCCGCTCACCGACAAGTCCTTCTACGTGCTGGGCAACAAGCTCGGCACCACGGGCATCGCCCTCTTTGACGAGAACAAGCAGCTGGTCGGCACGGTCGACATCGAGGTGACGCTCGACACGGGCAAACTCGCATCGACGATCCGCGAAGCCGTCCCGGGAGCCGACATCAAGGTGGAATCCGCCAATGGCCGCCTTGTCCTGTCGGGATCGGCCGAGGATGCGGTTGCCGCCGAAAAGGCCAACCGCATCGCCACCCGGTTCTCCGACGGCGAGGAGATCATCGATTCGGTCGACATCTCGTCCTCCCAGCAGGTGCAACTCAACGTCCGCTTCGTCGAGATCAATCGGCAGGTCGGCCAGGAACTCGGCGCCGCGCTCGGCGTCGCCTATTCGGACGCTAATGGCGGCATCAGTTTCAACACGAGCCCGAAAGTCTCCTCGAACACGCCCGCAGCCAAGATCATCGGCGCGCTGACGACGGGCGGGCTCACAATCGACCTCGCGATCACCGCCCTCGAAGACAAGGGCGTCGCCCGGCGTCTGGCGGAACCGAACCTGATCGCCCGCTCCGGAGAGAAAGCGAGCTTCCTCGCCGGCGGCGAATTCCCGATCCCCGTCGCGCAGGACGAGAACAAGATCACCGTCGAGTACAAGAAATTCGGTGTCAGCCTCGATTTCACGCCGAAAGTCCTCAGTGGCGGGCTGATCAGCCTCGACATCGAACCGGAAGTCTCGTCGGTCGATCCGTCATCCTCATACAAGGTCGGCGACATCGCGATTCCGGGGTTCATCGTGCGGCGCGCACAGACCTCGGTCGACCTGAAGAGCGGCCAGAGCTTCATGATCGCTGGTCTCCTGCAGACGCAGAACGATATCACCACCCAGAACGTCCCGGGGCTCTCGAAGCTTCCGGTGCTGGGCAACCTGTTCTCCTCGAAGGCGTATCAGCGGCGCGAGACCGACCTCGTGATCATCATCACCCCCTTCCTCGTTCAGCCGATCGACCCGTCCAAAAAACCCGTCACTCCGACCGACCGGGTGCCGCCGGCCAGCAGCGTCGACTATTTCCTCGGAAACCAGGACGAGGCGAGGGTCGCGGAAGCCCTGCGGGTGCAGACGGCTGCGCGCCAGGCGGGCGCGATCGCCGCGGCGCGCGGGCCGGGCCATTTCCTGGACCTGAATTGAGGAAGTCCTGATGACCCTCGGCTGTTTAAGAGTGCTGACTGGTTTTGCGATGCTCGCGGCGCTGCCGGCGTGCACGTCGTCCGACTACATGCGGGTCGACGGCGTCACCCGTGGGGCGGGCGACGCCATTGCGGCGAACACGGTGATGCAGATGGTCGATCCCTGGCAGCCCGGCGTCGAGGACACCGATCTGGATGTGCCCGCAGACCGGACCATTCTGACCACGTCGACCGCAACGGACGATTCGTCCGCCGGTACCGGCGCGGACGACTAGGAGCAGCCTATGAGTGCCGAAGCGCAGAAGAAGCGTATTGCACTGGTCTCGACCGACCGGGAGTTCGTCAAGGAGACGCGCGTCGCTTTCGCGACGTCCGAGGCGATCGAGCTGGTCGTCATCGAAAGCCCGGTCGCCGACCTTCGCGGCGAGGTGCAGCAGGCCGAGGCCGGTGCCGTCATCGTCGATCTCGATGCGTCGCAGGTCGGCGACATCGAAGCGCTCCAGCGGCTGACCCGCAAGCTGGAAGGCCGCACGCCGGTCGTGGTGGTGACGGCCAGCTTCAACGCTGCGGCCGCCCGGATGCTCGTCCAGCTCAAGGTCGCGGATTTCCTCGTCAAGCCGGTGACGACGGCAGACCTGGTGCGATCCGGCATCCGCGCTCTCCATGGAACCGGCCGCGAGGAGAATCCGGAGGCGCAGATCCACACCTTCGTCCCGGCGGCCGGCGGGGTCGGCAACACCACGCTCGCGCTCCAGACGGCGTTCCAGCTGCACAATTCAGTCTTGCACGGCGCATCGACCTGCGTGGTCGACCTCAATCTCCAGCAGGGGGCATGCGCCGAGTATCTCGACCTCGAACCACGCTTCGACATAGCCGAGGTGGAGAACCAGCCGGACCGGCTCGACCGACAGCTGCTCGACGTGATGCTCTCCAAGCATGAGAGCGGTCTTTGTGTTCTCGCCGCACCGACGAGCCCAACCGAGATGCGCACCTTCAACACCGAGATCGTGGTGCGCATGCTCGACCTCGTGTCGGCCTATTTCGACAATGTCGTGATCGACATGCCGCGCACCTGGTTTCCCTGGACGGAAGCCGTGCTGCTTGGCTCCAACAAACTCTACATCGTCACGGAAATGACGGTGCCGTGCTTGCGCCAGACGCAACGGCTCATCCAGGCTTTCCACCACACGGTCGGCAAGGAGGTGCGTCCCAGCGTCATCGTCAACCGCTTCGAGCAGCGCCGCTTCGAGGGCGGCGTCAAGCAGTCCGACGTGGAAGAACTGCTCGGCGATCATTTCGTTGGCGGGATATCGAACAACTACAAGCTCGTGCGCGAAGCGGTCGACCGTGGCGTGCCGCTGCACGAGATCGACGCCGAGGCGAACGTGGTCAAGGACCTGAAGCGCATCATCCTGCCGGACGAAGCGAACGCGGCTGCGGCCAAGTCGCGGTCGCTGTTCAAGTTTCGGCCGGGTTTCCTGAAGAAGGCCGGGTGAGGACGGGAAACGACGCAGATCATGTCGAGCCGCTTTTCAGCACTGCAGAACCGCACGATTCCGGCCGATCGCAAGCCGGAGGCACCGGCCGCCGAGCGGTCGAAGCCGGTCGTCATCCCGACAACGCGAAAGCCCGAACCCAAGACGGACGCGACCGCCGCGCAGGCGAAGACCTCCAACCGGGTCGTCGAGGCGCGTAGCCGCATCCATCGCATGCTCATCGAGGAGATCAACCTCGTCGCACTGGAGAAGCTGCCGCGGGACGAGATGCGCCGCCAGGTGCACGACTTCGTGTCGGAAAAGACGCGCGAGGAGCGCATGGCGATCAACGTCGCCGAACTGGACGACCTCGTGGACGACATCGTCGACGAGATGGTCGGCCTGGGGCCGCTGGAGCCGCTGCTGAAGGATCCGACGATCAACGACATCCTGATCAACGGCCATGAGAACTGTTTCGTCGAACGGCATGGAAAGCTTCAGCAAATCCACGTGCCGTTCAAGGACGAGGCCCACCTGCTGCGCATCATCAGCAAGATCGTCGCGGCGGTCGGCCGCCGGGTGGACGAATCCTCGCCGATGGTCGACGCGCGCATGCTCGACGGCTCGCGCTTCAATGCCGCCATCCGGCCGGTCGGCGTCGACGGACCGCTGGTGTCGATTCGAAAATTCTCCAAGAACAAGCTCGGACTTCACAAGCTGGTCGAGTTCGGCGCGATCACGCAGCCGATGGCCGAGGTGCTGGCGGCGGCGGTGCACGCCCGCAAGACGACGATCATCTCCGGCGGCACGGGCACGGGCAAGACGACGATGCTCAATGCCCTGTCGGCCTTCATCCCCGAGGACGAGCGCCTGATCACCATCGAGGATGCGGCCGAGTTGCAGCTCCAGCAGCCGCATGTCGCCCGCATGGAGACACGTCCGCCCAACATCGAAGGCAATGGCGAGATCAGGCAGCGCGACCTCGTCAAGAACGCGCTGCGCATGCGTCCCGACCGGGTAATCCTCGGCGAGTGCCGCGGCGAGGAAGCCTTCGACATGCTCCAGGCGATGAACACCGGCCACGAAGGCTCGATGGCCACGATCCACGCCAACACGCCGCGCGACGCCATCGGCCGCCTCGAACAGATGCTCGGCATGACCGGAATGCCGATGACGGTCTCCTCGATTCGCAGCCAAATCGCCAGCGCGCTCGACATCATCGTCCAGCTCACGCGCCTCTCCGACGGCAAGCGGAAGGTGACGAGCGTCGCCGAGGTGACGGGCATGGAGGGCGACGTCATCCAGATGCAGGAGATTTTCCGCTTCGTGCGTACGGCGACCGAGAACGACGGCAAGATCGTCGGGCACTTCGAGGCGACGGGTATCAGGCCGCGTTTCCTCGACGACCTTAAGGCCATGGGCATCGAGTTCCCCGGCAAGTATTTCGAGCCGGGACGGCCGCAGGAGTAGCCCGTGGTCGAGGAGTTCACCACCGTACACCTCGTTTACGCCGCCGCTGCGATCTGCGGCATTCTGATCGCCGAGGCCGCGTATCTGCTCTATGCCGGCCGCAGCGACCGGCGCAGCACGATCAACCGCCGCATGAAACTCCAGCAGTCCAAGCTCAGCCAGGAACAGGTGCTGATCCAGCTGCGCAAGGAACGCGGCGTCGGAACCTCGCGCTCGGTCTTCTCGCTCGCCCGCCTGCGCGACCTGCGGACGCAATCCGGACTGGTGATGCCGCTGACGAAGTTCCTCCTGGTAACTTCGGGAACGGCATTCGCGCTCGTACTCGGCGCCATCTATATGGGGCTTTCGCTGCGCCTCGGGATTCTCGCGCTCCCGCCGCTGATGCTGGCGCTGCCCTTCGTCGTGCTGCGCTTCCTTCGCAAGAAGCGGCACAAGCGCTTCGGCATCCAGCTTCCTGAGGCGCTCGAACTGATCACGCGAAGCCTCAAGGCCGGGCATCCCGTGCCGGTGGCGATCGCCATGGTGGCGCGCGAGATGCCCGATCCGATCGGCACCGAGTTCGGCCTCATCGCCGACGAGGTCACCTACGGCTCCGACCTCGTGACGGCGCTCAACAACATGTTCCAGCGGGTCGGGCACGAGGACCTGCCGCTCTTCGTCACCGCGGTCTCGATCCAGGCCACTACGGGCGGAAACCTGCGCGAGATCCTCGATGGCCTGGCGACGGTGATCCGCGAGCGCGGCAAGCTGCGGCGGAAGGTGAAGTCGATTTCCACCGAAGGTCGCATGTCGGCCTACATCCTGACGGCGGTCCCGATGTTGCTCGGGCTCGCCATGATCATTCTGGTGCCGGACATGTACGGCGCGGTGATCGGCGAGCCTCTAACCTGGTATCTCCTGGCGGCAACCGGCTTCTGGCTGTTCCTCGGCAACTTCATGATGTTCAAGATGGCGACTTTCCGGTTTTGACATGCTGGAACCCCTCGCATCCCTGACGGAAATCGGGCCGACGGCGATCGCCGCGCTGGCGCTCCTTCTGGTAGGCGGCGGCGCGCTCGCCTGGCCGATGCTCGCCGGCGACCGCGCCAAGAGCGACGTCAAGCGACGGCTGCGCGTCGAAGGGTTGGCGCAGGAGGAAGGCTCGAGCCAGCCGGATCGCCGCAGCCGAAAGAGCGCGGTGCAGGACAAGGCCGTGAAGACCGCGCAAGAATTTTACGCCAAGAGCGATCCCGAGAGCGTCGCACGCATCCGACTGAAGCTCATCCAGGCCGGCTACATGGATCCGAGCGCTGTCGGACGCTATTTCCTCTGTCGCTTCGCTGGTCTCGTGGCGGGTGCGGTCGCCGGTTTCGTCCTGGTGGAGATGCTCGGTATCGGCTCGTCGCCCTTCGAGCGCTGGGGGACGATCGGCGCTCTGGCGATCTTCGGCTACTTCCTGCCGGGACTGGTGCTGTCGCGCATCGTGGCGGCGCGCATGGGGGAGTATCGCAACGGCTTTCCCGACTTCATGGACCTTATGATCGTATGCTGCGACGCCGGCATGAGCATGGAAGCCGGCATCGAGCGGGTGGCGCGCGAAATCTCGGTCACCTATCCCTCGCTCGGACAGAACCTCCAGCTCGTCTCGATCGAACTCAGGGCCGGACGCGGCATGGACGACGCGCTGAAGTCGCTCGGCGACCGGCTCTCCCTCGAGGAGGTCCGCTCCTTCGCGACGCTCCTGCAGCAGTCGCGGGAACTGGGCACCAGCCTTTCAGGCGCGCTCCGCGTGTTCTCCGACGACATGCGCAACAAGCGCATGTCGGTCGCCGAGGAGAAGGCGCACGCGCTGCCGGCCAAGATGTCGGTCCCGGTGACGGTCTGCATTCTCCCCGTCGTCATCCTGATTGCGATCATTCCAGTGATCGTGAAGTACTCGGCCGGCATCCAGTGAGCCGGCTGGTTAACGGGTCGTGATCCCGACGTAGAAAAATCGGCGCAGTCGCCGAACGGCGGTTTAACACGCGCCTGCTATCGTCCTGGATCGAAGACGTGCATTCCGGGGCAGGGGCCATGACCATACATACGAGGCAAATCGTTGCCGCCATCGCGCTGACCGTTCTGGCGCTGTCGGGCTGCAGCAACACGACCGGCGCCATCGACACGACGCAGACCACGGCGATTGCCGGGACCGGCGACGTCAGCCAGGACGATCTCGCGGCCGGCAAGCTCAATTTCCGCGAGGCGAACTACGGACTGGCCGAGAAGCATTTCCGCAAGGCGGTGGAACTGCGCGCCGACAGTGCCGAAGCCTGGCTGGGTCTAGCCGCGTCCTACGACCAGCTCGGCCGGTTCGACTTCGCCGACCGCGCCTACGACCAGCTGGTCAAGGTGGCGGGACGCCAGCCGCGCATCGTGTCCAACATGGGCTACTCGCAATATCTGCGCGGCAACCCCGCCAAGGCGCGGGCGCTCCTCGAGGAGGCGCGCCGTTCGCTGCCGGACGACGTTGTGATCGAGGCCAACCTGGCGCTGCTCGACAGGGCCTGACATCCCTTCAGTGCGCCGCGGCACGGGTGCTGCGGGCGAATGCAAGCCGCGCCCTCGTGCTCGCCGCCGCAAGCATGGCGACAAGCGCCGGCCGCGCAGGCGTCTCGACGAACCGCCAGACAGCCCACGACAGCGCCAGCATCGCCATGGTCACGAGGACGACAGCCGGCGATCGACCGATCTGCGAATGAATTGCGTTGATGCCCGCGTATCCGATGTGCTGGTGCAGCAGGTAGAGCGGGTAGGTTATCCCGCCCAGCGCCAGTACCAGCGGCGTCGCGGGCACGGTCCTGTGGAACCGGATGGCGAGGATCGCGATTGCGAAGAGAGCGGCATTGGCGGCCAAAAGATTCGGCAGCGCGACGGCTTCCCCGTAGTGTTCCAGCATCCACTGCCGTCCCGGCAGGAGCATGCTGCACGAAAGCAGGAAGCTCGCGGCCAGAAGCAGCAGCGTTTCGGCGGACCGGCCGTGTTTCCACACGTGCTGGAGAAGGATGCCGCCGGCGAACCACGGCGCGTACTCCGTAATGAAAAGCATGCGCAACGCGCCGCTGCCGACGAAGAACTCGTTTAATGCCGACAGCGCCAGCCATCCGGCGACCAGCGGGATCTTCCACCGGTCGAAGACCCCGAGCACCAGCGCCAGCGCCACCCAGCCGTAGAAGACGAGTTCGAGCACGATCGACCAGTAGACCCCGTCCATAAAGGGCTGGCCGAGCGCAGGCGACAGGATGACCAGGTTGGCCGCGAACTGTGCCGGGCTCGCCGGCAGGCGCGGGTCGGCCGCCATCAACAGGACGGCGAAGGTGATCGCCATGCAGGCGAGGAAGCCTGGATAGATGCGAGCGAAACGGGCGATGGCGAAGGACTGCCAGTCGCGCCCTTCCGCCGACCAGGCGATGACGAAGCCGCTGATCAGGAAAAAGAGGTGGACCCCGAGGTAGCCGTAGATCGCGACCGGCGCCGCCTCCGGAAAGGCGGTGTCGAGGTAGCGATCGCCCGCCGCGCCGCGATAGAGATAGTGGAAGCCGAGCACCGCCATTGCCGCGACCAGGCGCAGGAGATCGAGCGTCGCGAAGCGATCGCTCTTCGCTGCGGTCCGTTTGCCGTCGGATGCGGATGCGGCCATTCCGGGCTCCCGTCGTTCAGGCCCGGAAAATAGCGCTTTCGGTTCCCGCTCGGGAAACTTCCTTAATTAACCATTAACCGGGCTTAGGTCGCCTGGCCGTAGAGGTCGTAGGCGTCGGCCTCGTCGATCTTCACCGTCACAATGTCGCCAACGCGCAGGGGGCGTCGCGACTGGACGTGGACGGCGCCGTCGATCTCCGGTGCGTCGTAGCGGCTGCGGCCCTTGGCGGCGGTGCCGTTCGCCTCGTCGATGATGACGGGCAGGCGTTTGCCGACCTTTTTCTTGAGGAGGTTGGCCGAAATCTTCTGCTGCTTCGCCATGAAGCGGTTCCAGCGCGCTTCCTTGATCTCCTCCGGCACCGCGGGCAGTCCCAGTTCCTCGGACCGCGCGCCGCCGACCGGCTCGTACTTGAAGCAGCCAGCGCGGTCGATCTTCGCCTCGTCCAGCCAGTCGAGCAGCATCTCGAAATCCTCTTCCGTCTCGCCGGGGAAGCCGACGATGAAGGTCGAGCGCAGCGCGAGGTCCGGGCAGATCTCGCGCCAGCGGCCGATGCGCTCCAGCGTCTTCTCCTGATGTGCCGGGCGACGCATGTTCTTCAGCACCCGCGGCGAGGCGTGCTGGAAGGGAATGTCGAGGTAGGGCAGGATCTTGCGCTCGGCCATCAGCGGGATGACGTCGTCGACATGCGGGTAGGGGTAGACGTAGTGCATGCGCACCCAGACACCGAGCGAGCCGAGTTCTTGCGACAGGTCGAGGAACTTCGCCCGCACCTCGCGGTCGTGCCAGAGGCTGGTCGCGTATCTGATGTCCACGCCGTAGGCGCTGGTGTCCTGCGAGATCACCAGCAGTTCCTTCACCCCTGCCTTCACCAGCCTTTCGGCCTCGCGCAGCACGTCGGCGGCAGGCCGCGAGGCGAGATCGCCGCGCAGCGCAGGGATGATGCAGAAGGAGCAGCGGTTGTTGCAGCCCTCGGAAATCTTCAGGTAGGCGTAGTGGCGCGGCGTCAGCCGGACCCCCTGTGGCGGGATCAGGTCGAGGAAGGGCTCGTGTGCCGGCGGCGCCGCCTCGTGCACGGCGGCCATGACGCTCTCGTAGGCTTGCGGTCCGGTGATCGCCAGCACGTTGGGGTGTTTTTCACGGATCAGCTCCGGCGTCGCGCCCATGCAGCCGGTGACGATCACCTTGCCGTTCTCCGACATGGCGTCGCCGATGGCGGCGAGCGACTCGTCGCGCGCGGAGTCGAGGAAGCCGCAGGTGTTGACGACCACGAGGTCGGCCCCGTTGTGCTTGCGGGCGATCTCGTAGCCTTCGGCGCGCAGGCGCGTCAGGATGCGTTCGGAATCGACCAGCGCCTTGGGGCAACCGAGACTGACGAAGGAGACGCGCGGAGCGTTCATAGGGCGGCTTTCGAATTGTGCACGGGAGTAGCGGCGCCCATAGCACACTTGTCGCGCCGGCGTCATCTGCCCCGACGAGGCGGATGCACACGACGGTCCGGCACATCATTGCGTTGGTCCAGGAGAGCTTCGCGCCTGTCCTTGCCGTGGGTCAGGCACTAGAAACGGATCGATCCGGTGTAGCGGGTGCGTTCCGCCCACACCGCGCCGGATCGCTTAAGGGTTGTCGATCGGTCGGATGTCCTTCTTCCTCTTTCTTCGCGACAATGCGCGCTGGCTTGCCGGCGGCTTCCTGATGACCTTCTTCTCCTCCTTCGGCCAGACCTTCTTCATCTCTCTGTCGGCTGGCGACATCCGGGCGGAGTACGGCCTGTCGCACGGCGATTTCGGCCTGATCTACATGATCGCCACCTTGGGCAGCGCACTGACTCTGCCGAGGCTCGGGCAGATCGTCGACCGCCATTCGGCCCGGCGGGTGGCTTTCTTCATCATGCCGATGCTGGCGCTTGCGGCGGTGATGATGTCGTTCTCGCAAAACCTCGTCCTGCTCGTCGCCACGATCTACATGCTGCGGCTGTTCGGGCAGGGGATGATGACGCACAACGCCTTCACGGCAATGGCCCGCTGGTTCTCGGGCCAGCGCGGGCGGGCGGTCTCGGTGACGACGCTCGGACACAATGCCGGCGAGGCGGTCTTCCCGCTGCTCTTCGTCTTCGTCGCCGGGCTGGTCGGCTGGCGCAATTCCTGGCTGGTCGCGGCTGCGGTTCTGGTGCTCGTGGCGCTTCCCATGATCACCGGGCTGATCGCCGTCGACCGGGCGCCGCGCTCCACCGATCCCGTTTCGCGCAAGACCGAGGCGCGCGACTGGACGCGCGGCGAGGTTCTGCGCGATCCGCTGTTCTATCTCCTCCTGATGGGCGTCATGGCGCCGGGCTTCATCGGCACGACGATCTTCTTCCACCAGGTCTACCTGGTCGAGCTGCGAGGCTGGTCGCTCGAATTATTCGCCACCTCGTTCACCTTCATGGCGGCGATGACCATCACCTTCGCGCTGGTGGCCGGACAACTGGTCGACCGGTTCTCGTCGGTGGCGCTGCTGCCGAGCTTCCTCCTTCCGCTCGGGCTGTCCTGCCTGACGCTCGGGCTGTTCGACGGCCAGTGGGCGGCCTTCGCGTTCATGGGGCTGCTGGGGATATCCTACGGTTTCTCCTCGACGCTGTTCGGATCGCTTTGGCCGGAGATCTACGGGTTGAGGCATCTGGGTTCCATCCGTGCGATCACCGTGGCGATCCTGGTGTTTGCCACGGCCATCGGTCCCGGCCTCACCGGCTATCTGATAGACCTCGGCATCCCGCTTCCCGGCCAGGTCGTGGTGATGGGGCTCTATTGCCTGGTCATGGTGGCGCTGATGACCTATGTGGCTGCGCGCATCAAGGCGCGCGCCTTGCCAGCGCCGCGGCCTTCGGATACCTCGCGATCATGACCGTCACCGTCCGCTTCGCTCCCTCGCCGACCGGCAACATCCACATCGGCAATGCGCGCACGGCGCTGTTCAACTGGCTGTTCGCCGAAAAGCATCGCGGCCGCTTCGTCCTACGTTTCGACGACACCGACGCGGCCCGCTCCAGGCAGGAATTCGCCGACCAGATCGTCTACGACCTGCACTGGCTCGGTATCTTCCCCGACATGGTGGAGTACCAGTCCAAACGCGTTGCGGCCTACGAGGATGCGGTCGCGAGGCTGAAGCAGGCGGGACTGCTCTACCCCTGCTACGAGACGCCGGAGGAACTGGACCTCAAGCGCAAGATCAGGCTGTCGCGCAAGCTGCCGCCGATCTACGGCCGCGACGGGCTCGCGCACACGGACGAGGAGCGTGCCGCACTCGAGGCAGACGGGCGCAGGGCGCACTGGCGCTTCCTGCTGCCGAACTACAAGCGCGATCCTTTCGAGACGGTGCGTACCGACATCGCCTGGAATGACATTGTGCGCGGCGAGGAGACCGTCGATCTCGGGTCGCTGTCCGATCCCGTTCTGATCCGCGAGGACGGTTCCTATCTCTACACGCTGCCCTCCGTGGTCGACGACATCGATTTCCGCATCAGCCATGTCATCCGGGGCGACGACCACGTGACCAACACGGGGGTGCAGATCGCGCTGTTTCGTGCACTCGGTTCGAACGAGCCGGAGTTCGGCCACCACAACCTCCTGACCACCGCGAGCGGCGAGGCTCTTTCGAAACGCACGGGCGCACTCTCGATCAAGAGCCTGCGCGAGGATGGCATCGAACCCATGGCGATCGCCTCCATGGCGGTGCTGACCGGAACTTCCGAGAACGTGACGCCGGAGAATTCGCTCTCCGCGCTGGCGCAGAAGTTCGATCCCGCCGCGACGTCGCGATCCGCCGCGAAGTTCGAACCGGGCGATCTCGTCAACCTGAACCGGGCTCTGCTGCAGGCGATGCCCTTCGAGGCGGCGCGCGACCGGCTGCTCGCCTACGGCATCTTCGGGGAGAAGGCCGAAACCTTCTGGCTGGCCGTACGGGGCAATCTCGACCGGCTGCCGGAGGCCGAACGCTGGTGGCGCATCATCACGGTCAAACCGGAACCGGGAGCCGGGATCATCGACGAGGACCGCGACTTCCTGAGGACGGCGTTCGACCTGCTTCCGGAGGAACCCTGGGACGCCGGCACGTTCAAGGCGTGGGTCGCAAAGGTCCGCGAGGAGACCGGCCGCAAGGGCAAGGCGCTGTTCATGCCGATCCGGCTGGCACTCACGGGACTGGATTCGGGGCCGGAGCTCGCAGATCTATTGCCGCTTCTGGGTCGGGAAGGAACGATGGCCCGACGACCCTGATCCTGCGTTCCTCCACCGGCGGGAGCGTCGTCGGTTCGCGCACCGAGGCCGTCAGTTCGGGGCCGGACTTCTCCGCGCCCAGGAGCCGGCGGATCGCCGCGGCATCCAGCCCGCCCTGAAGGTTGGCGAGCGTCTCGGGATCGGCGGCCGGATCGGGACGGGCCGCGGGCCTGGGGACGACAGGCTCCTGCACCGCGACGGGTCCGATGCTCATCGGCGGCGCCGTTTCTCCCGCGAGGATCGAGAAGTTGCGCGCCGCCGAGCAGCCGCAGCCCGGCGGGCGCTGGTAGCCGGCTTCCCGGTACCTGAAGGCCGTCGGGAGTTCGGTATAGGGAACGCCGCTCATCGAGACCATCTGGTCGGATTCCTCGTCCGGCGTGCGGTGCATATAGAGCTCGACCTCGGTGCCGGAGCACATCGCCGAACACGCGGCGGCATCCCGGTCGAGATCGTCGGCATGGGACGAATAGGCCACCGGGAAGAAGTAGCCGTCGCAGGTGCGGACGCACAGCGTCCGGAAGGTGCCCGACACGCGCGGCTGAACCTCGATCAGGTTGCCGCGGCGGATGACGATGCGCCGCCGATCGTCGTCGTCCAGCGGAAAGCGTCGTGTCTCCCGCTCGCTCCGATCCTGCCGGGCAGCGCGGTCGAACAGCTGGTTGAAGAGATTTCCGCCACTGTCGCCGGCCGTCTGCCGCTCGCGGGTGCTGGCCTGGCGCTGCCGGCAGCCGTTCTCGTCGATCGCAGCGAGAAGCCGGGACCGTTCCGCCCGCGAGCCGCCACCGCCAAGCTGCCGGTGCTTGCGCTCCAGCGAAGCGAGGTTGGCCTGCATCCGTCCCAGCGTGTTCGCCAGCGAGTGGCAGACCTGCGCCGGATCCCCGCGTGAGAAGAACCCGCCGCCGCAGCCGGCGCGGCGGCGCTGGTCCTCGGCCCTGGCGATCTGGTCGCGCTGCTGCCCGATGGCGCGCTCGTACTGGCGTGCCTGCCGGGGCGAACCGCCGCCGCTGGAGAGGCCTGCGAGGCGGGTTTCGAGATCACGGCAGAGACGCGACTGGGCGGTCGCGGGCGAGGCTGCGGAAAAAACGGCGAGCGCCGCCGCGAACGCCAGCACTGCGGCGCGCAGACGGGTTCTCCACCGCTTTCTCATCGCCATCCCCCTGCCTGACGGGCGGACCTTGGTTTCATGGCGCGTTGCGCGCGACCGGGAGGATAGGCGATCGAAGTTAACCGTCTCTTTAGGATGTCCCCCGCTGCGTCGCGTCCTGCAACGCGGTCTGGGACGCTTCCACCACCGAAAGGGCGGTCATGTTCACGACGCCGCGCGATGTGACCGACGGGGTGAGGATGTGCGCCGGTCGCGCCGTGCCGAGCAGGATCGGCCCGACGTGGAGCGCGTCGGTCATGGCCTTGGCCGTGTTGAGCGCGATGTTGGCCGCGTCGAGGTTCGGGAAGACGAGAAGGTTCGCCTCGCCCTTCAGCTTGGAATGCGGGAAGACGCGGTTGCGCAAGGCTTCCGAAAGCGCCGAGTCGGCATGCATCTCGCCATCCGCCTCGAGATCCGGATCGAGCTCGGCGACCAGGGCGGCGGCCTTGCGCATCTTTAGCGTGCTCACCGTGTCGCGCGAGCCGAAGTTGGAGAACGACAGCAGGGCCGCCTTCGGCTCGATGCCGAAGCGGCGGATCTCGTCGGCCGCCAGGATGGTCATCTCGGCGATCTCCTCCGCCGTCGGATCGACGGTGACATAGGTGTCGGTGAAGAAGGTGACGCCGCGCTGCATGATCAGCATCGACAGAGCCGAGAGATCGTGCACCCCGGGCTTGCGGCCGATGATCAGGTCGACGTTGCGCAGATGCCGCTCGAAGCGGCCTTCCAGACCGCAGATCATGGCGTCGGCCTCGCCGCGCACGAGGGCCAGCGCCGCGATCACGGTCGTGTTCGTGCGCACCAGCGTGCGCGCGGCTTCCTGTGTGACGCCGCGGCGGCCGCCGAGCCGGATCAAAAGGTCGACATAGTCGCGATAGCGCGGATCGTCCTCGGGATCGACCAGGTCGAAATCGACGCCCGGCCGGATCCTGAGGGCATAGCGTCTCAGCCGCGTGTCGATGACGTTGGGGCGTCCGATCAAGATCGGCCGTGCGATGCCTTCTTCGAGCACCACCTGGGCGGCGCGCAGCACGCGCTCGTCTTCGCCGTCGGCATAGATCACCCGGTTGGCCGCGGCCGTCCTGGCAGCCGAGAAGACCGGCTTCATGACCAGGCCGGACCGGAAGACGAAGCGGTTCAGCCGGTCGAGATAGGCGTCCATATCGGTGATCGGCCGCGCCGCGACGCCGGTGTCGCAGGCGGCCTTGGCGACCGCCGGGGCGATGCGCAGGATGAGGCGCGGGTCGAAGGGCGAGGGGATGAGGAAGTCCGGCCCGAACACCGGCGTTTCGGCCGCATAGGCGCGCGCGGCGACGTCGGAAGGCTCCTCGCGGGCGAGTGCCGCGATGGCCCGCACCGCAGCCATCTTCATCTCCTCGTTGATGGCGGTCGCGCCGACGTCGAGCGCACCGCGAAAGATGTAGGGGAAGCAGAGAACGTTGTTGACCTGGTTGGGGAAATCCGAACGGCCGGTACAGATCATCGCGTCGGGCCGCGCCGCGCGCGCCACTTCCGGCATGATCTCCGGCACCGGGTTGGCGAGGGCCAGGATCAGCGGGCTTTCCGCCATGTCCGCGAGCAGTTCCGGCTTGAGCACGCCGGCCGCCGAAAGCCCCAGGAAGATGTCGGCGCCGCCGATGACGTCGGAGAGCT
This sequence comes from Aquibium pacificum, assembly GCF_040839445.1. Classification (NCBI taxonomy): domain Bacteria; kingdom Pseudomonadati; phylum Pseudomonadota; class Alphaproteobacteria; order Hyphomicrobiales; family Phyllobacteriaceae; genus Aquibium; species Aquibium pacificum. Next base: position 1,257,477 of record NZ_JBDPGJ010000001.1, read on the forward strand.
CGCGTGCGTCAGTCTCCTTGACGTAGGCGTCCTTCCAGCGGTCCATCTCCTCCGCGCGGCCGCGCCAGGCGACACCGTAGCGGTCGGTGATCCAGATGTTCTCGCGCTTCGCACCGAGAGAGACCAGGAGGTTGAGGCAGGCGAGTGCCGCCGCGCCCGCGCCCGACGTGACGATCTTCACGTCCTCGATCTTCTTTCCGGCGAGTTCCAGCCCGTTGAGGACGGCGGCCGCCACGATGATCGCGGTCCCGTGCTGGTCGTCGTGGAAGACGGGAATGTTCATCCGCGCCTTCAGCTGTTCCTCGACCTCGAAGCATTCCGGCGCCTTGATGTCCTCGAGGTTAATTCCGCCGAAGGTCGGCTCGAGCGCGGCGATGGTGGAGACCATGCGGTCGATCTCCGGCGCGTCAATCTCGATGTCGAAGACGTCGATGCCGGCGAACTTCTTGAACAGCACCGCCTTGCCTTCCATGACGGGCTTGGAAGCGAGCGGCCCGATATTGCCGAGGCCGAGCACGGCCGAGCCGTTGGACACTACGCCGACGAGATTGGCGCGCGCGGTATAGTCGGCGGCCTTGGCCGGATCGTCCCGGATGGCGAGGCAGGGGGCGGCCACGCCGGGCGAATAGGCGAGCGCAAGGTCGCGCTGGTTGCCGAGTGGCTTGGTCGCCTGGATCTCCAGCTTGCCCGGCGAGGGGTAGCGGTGGAAGAACAGCGCCGCCTCGTCGAAGTCGGAAGGGGCGGGCGTTTTCTGCTGGGTCATGATGGACGAATCCGCGTTCCTGGCTCGATACCGGACCGGTCTAGCATGACCGGAAGCGGTTTCGACATCGTCACGGCCAAAACTGCTTCGTCGGGGTGGAATGCGCTTCGTCAGCCTCCGACACGTTCCTGCAGCGCCATGGCGCCCTGCGGCGCGCGGATCTTGCCCTCGTGGATGATGTAAACGAAGACGTCGCGCGGCTTCTTCGCGATCATCGCGTCCGGGTCGGCGAGCGGCAGATCGTCTGGGACGCCGCCTTCCGCCCATGTCTTCGCGCGCGCCGCCCAGGTGTCGAGCTTGGCCGGGGCGTATGCGGTGGGGACGTCGTCGTCGCCCTTCTGGAGCCGCGCATAGACGAAGTCCGCCGTCACGTCGGCGATCTCGGGATAGTCGTGGTGGTGGGCATAGCAGATCGCGGCACCATACTTGCGCGCAAGCGGCGGGAAGGCGGGGTCAATGAAGGTCGGGTGGCGCACCTCGAGCACGTGGCGCAGCTTCAGGCTGTCGTGCTTGTCCGGCAGCAGCTTCAAGAAGCCCTCGAAATCTTCGGGCTCGAATTTTTTCGTGTTGGCGAACTGCCAGACGATCGGGCCGAGCTTGTCGCCCAGCTCTTCGATGCCCTGCGCGAAGAATTTCTCCATCGAGGGGCCGGCGTCGGCCAAGACCTTCTTGTTGGTGACGAAGCGGTTGCCCTTGAGCGAGAAGACGAAGCCGTCCGGGCTCTCGGCGGCCCATTTGGCGAAGGTCTCCGGCGTCTGGCCGCGATAGTAGGTGCCGTTGACCTCTATCGTCCTCAGCCGCTGCGAGGCGTATTCGAGCTGGCGCTTCTTCGGCAGGTCGTCGGGATAGAAGGTGCCTTCCCACGGCTCGAAGGTCCAGCCGCCGATGCCACAGCGGATCGTGCCTGACTTCTCCATCATCGCTCTCCCGGTTCGGCGGAGCTCGTTTCTGGCGCACTGCGGGGCGGATGTCCATTCGGCGATGACGCGCGGCGGCGAGCCTCCTGACAGCCGCCCGGGCGTTTGCGAAGCGTTAAGCCTGTCCCGACGAGGCGCGGAACCGCCGGGCCGGGCGCATGTTCACCGCAGGACCGAACAATCCCAGGAGGACGCCATGTGGAAAGGCGCATTTGCCGCGGCAATGCTCGCCGCAACAGTCACGGCCGCACCGCCGGCGAAGGCCGGAGAGCGCCATCGCGTCGACGTGGTACATCACCACCACGTGCACGCCGCGCCCTGGTACCGCCAGCCGCCATGGATCGGGACCGGCGTCGGACACTACTACAGCTACCACCCCCGGCATGTGCCGGGCTATCCGCATCGCCTGACCGGCTATCCGGTACCGATCCACAAGCTGGCCGATTCCGACCCTATCGTCCGAACCTTCCGCGGCGCGCCCTCCGCGCATGTGGAGTGGTGCCTTGTGCGCTACCGCTCCTACGATGCGCACAGCGACACCTGGCAGCCCTACCACGGACCGCGCCGGTTCTGCCTGTCGCCCTATCGGTGAGACCAGGACGAGCGGGATCGGCGGCGGGCGCCGAACCGCTCCCGCTCAAGGTCGTGTTTCCGATGCGGAGCCGCCGCGACATTCATGACGTGTCGGGGCTCTCCAGCGCATCGAAGGCAAGGCCGTGTACGTCATTGAGGAGGAAATGGACCTCGTGCGGCGGACGCCGGTGGTTGCGAAGACTCTGGCCGGGCGGCCGGCCGAGCCGCATGGGCCACGCGCGGCGCAGGCGCGCCGCCTGCGGATCACCATGGGGCCGTGTGCCCGATGCGGCGCGGACTCTCCAGCGGCGGAAGCGGCGCGCCTGGGCCGGCAGGTCGTCCAGCGCGGCGGCAAGGGCGGCCAGCCGCAGCGCCAGCCGGGTCGCGTCGATGCGGTCGAAGGGCGAGGGCGCACGGCGCACGGGGACGGGGAACAGGCCCGTCGCGCCGGGTACCGAGATGCGCGGCGCGATCGACGGGACGATGCTGCGTCGGCGCACGCGGCGCGGCGGGTCGAGGAGTTGGAACGGCAGGCTGCGTGGGGCCGGCCGCGCGACGTCTCCGTCGCTGCCCGCCTCGGCAAAGCCTCTGGGTAACAGGATGCCGGTGCCGCCGGGCCGTTTCAAGAAGACGGGCGTGGGGATGCGACGCTCCGGCCGGCAAGACGTAGGCTCCCCGGGCGTCGGATGCGGCTCGGGCGGAAGGGCGCGCGCGGCGACGATGACCAGCCGCCGCGCGGCGGACTCGGCCGGCCGCAGCAGCCGCAGCACGGCGCGGTGGAGGTTGCGGGGGAGGGTCCTTCGAGGCTCGCCTTCGGGTCGCGCCTCAGGACGGCAGTCGGCAGTCGGCAATAGGCAGTCGGGTTTATGATCGCGATCCGTAGCCGCTGCCTCGACCGGCCCCGACTGCCTATTGCCGACTGCCCACTGCCGCAATCCGGCCATGGCGACGAGCGCGGCCAGCACGGCTTTCAGCGCCTCGCGGTGTCGCTCGATCGCTGCATTCCAGTCCATCGCCGCCTCCCTTCAAGGCCGAAGGGAGTATAGGGCGGACGGGGAGGGGCGTGGACAGAAGTGCCTCTTCGTTTCTGCCTCGAGGCGGCGGGCGAGGGGGAGTGGAAGTCCCGAGGTGCAGGAGGATCGTGCGGGACCAAGCATCCGGCCTGACCGTCATCGCTCCGCCTGGCCACCTCCGCCACGCGGCCGGAGCAAATGTCCCTGGCGTCGAATTGCAGGGGATGGAGGCGCCGCGGCGATGTGCTCGGGACAGGCTGGCGGTAAGTGCGGGGGGCAGTTGGCCTTTTTTCGCCCCTGCCAGATCGCGAGGCAGCGCGCCATTCGGTAGCGTTCGTAGACTTCAGCGTCTGTTACGCGGCGGGGTACTCACGCACTGGCAATCCGCCCATCCGCGTCACGGCGTCGTTTTTGACCGCAGCAGCGTGTTCTGCACATCGCCCTCGACCTGGTCGATCACCACCAGCCGGACCGCGCCGGGACCGACCGCCACGCCCTGGTGCCAGATGTCGAGCATCTCGACGATGAAGTCGCCGGCGCGGTAGGTGGTCTTCGCGCCGGTCTCGACATTGGTGACGAGCAACTCGCCCTCCAGCATATAGCCATAGCGCTGGTAGGGGTGCTTGTGCACCGGCAGCGTCGCGCCGGGCGCGATCTCGAACAGCGAGGCGATGACGCGCGCATCCTTTTGCGGCAGCATGATCGGCTGGCCCGCCGCCGTCAAATTGGTGCTGGCGATCGGCGTAACGACCACAGGCTGGCGCGCCGTGTCGTCGAGCGCGAAGGCCGCATGGCCGGCGGCCAGCGCCGCGCCTGCGAGCACGATCGCGCCGACGGTCTTCAGGATGGTCCGCATGTGGTTCTCCGCGCGCCCCGAATCGGGCCCCGCGCCGGGAGAGCCCGGCCGCGCCGCACCCTGCGCGCCGGGGCGCGGGGTTGCAACGACGAGACGCGCGGCATGGTTGAGAAAGGGTGCAGGCGGGGGGCAGGGACAGTTTAGAACTGTCCCCGGCGCCCGGGATCTCCCGTGCCCTCGCAGGTCGACGGCGCGGGTCGGGTGTCCGCGTTCGGTGAAAGAGGGCAGCAAATTGTCTTCCCAGAACCAGGCGCCATGGACCAGCAGCATGGGCAGCCGGTCGCCGCGTGGCGTTTGCGGATCGCGATGCAGGACGTGCAGAGCCACAATATCCCCGCCAGGCGGCGACCGCTTAGCCGCTGGCGAGCGCGCAACATTTCCGTGCGTCGTGCAACAGGGGTAAGCGAGGATTGCTCAATAGTCGACTTCTCGCCAGTTCTAGATCCGTTCCTTAAATGTTCCAATCGCCGATCGCTTACGTACTATCTTGTTCCCAACGACGGTAATTCGTGAATTGGGCATCGGGTTGTGGTACGCAAGATCAATGAGATAGCACATGAAGATTTATCTGCCATCGGTGGTCGTTGAGGACGATGAAGGCTTCTCATCAGACAAAGATATTTTTGAGAGAGCAGGTCTTGCACAAGGTATGAAAAACCTTGTGGCGTCCGTTGATGACCCGCTCGTGATAGCTTTCGATGGCGTCTGGGGATCTGGGAAAACTACATTTTTAAGAATGTGGGCGGGGGAACTCAGAAAAGCAGGCCACCCAGTCATTTTTTTTCGATGCATTCGAGAACGATTATGTCGAGGACGCCTTCGCAGCACTAGCGCGTGAACTTGTCGAGCTTGCCGAAAAGAGTTCGCCGCGCACTGATCGCGCCGTACGCGATATCAAAGAGAAAGCAGTAGACCTTGGCGCGCTTCTCGTCCGAGGAGCCGTGAAAGTTGGCGTAAAGGCTGCGGTTCGGGCAGCCACTGTTGGGATGGTAAGTGCTGCCGAAGTGAAGGAGGCCTTCGACGACGCGACTGCCGAAGCCGGTGAAGCAGCTGAGGCCTACATGGAAAAGATGCTTGAGCGCCCGCGTCAGCAGAAGGAGACTGTCTCACGCTTTAGGACGGCATTGGAAAAGTTGCCCACTCTTCTCGCGCGACCAGCCGAGGGTGAGAAGCAGAAAGCGCTGATCTTCATTATCGATGAATTGGATCGTTGCAAGCCGTTGTTCGCGCTGGCGCTCTTGGAGCGGATCAAGCATTTCATGTCGGTGCCGAACGTACATTTCGTTCTGGGTATTCATCTTCGCCAGCTCGAAGCTTCAGTGCGTTATGCTTACGGCAGTGAGATTGACGCTGGTGCCTATCTCCAAAAGTTCATTAATCTCACGATTCTTAATACCGAGGCTGTCGATGAGCGGCGCTCGCGCGACCTAGAAAGGTATGCCTCTTATGTGAAGAGGCAACTATTGTTGTCCGAGGACAGGAGTAACTCACTCGAAACGACGATCGATACGGTCATTCGTCTCGCGAGAGTTTACAACATGAGCTTCCGGACCCTAGACCGAGCATTTACAACAATCGCGCTATCAAGGGCCTTTACGCCGAGCAACTATCTCCAAGTAGGTCCGATTATTGGTGGTTTAATCATGATGAAGTTGATCAATCCCGAGCTTTTCTTGAAGGAAAAGAATAATACACTTACGTTAATTGAAGCAAAAGATTTCATGAAATTCACGCCTGACCACGATAGAGAAGCCAACATGGGTTGGGAAGAAAGTTGGTGGACGTATGTCTTGGCGGATCAGTTGCCCGAACACTTGAAGGATTTTGGTCGCTCCCTGCGGTTTGAATACAGCTTCAGAGATGGAAAGGATGTCCTACGTTACATGGCCAATGACGTGGTTGATCGTCTGTCACCACCGTAATGGAAGGCCCGACGTTACGCCGCCGCCCCCTACTGCGCCACCTGCCTATTGCCACCGGCCTTTGCACTAGGAGCACCTTGGGAAAGACGCTGCGAAGACCACGGCTGCGCGACCACGTCTTCCGGCCTCGCGAGTTCGCCCCGGTCACGCCGAAATCGGCCGCAGCTCGTAGATCTTCGCCTCTTTCGCCGCGGCGGCGAGGTCTCCGCGTCGAAGCGCGAGCCGGACGCGCTCCAGCTTTTCAATATCCTCAGGATCGATCGTCGGATCCCATCCGGACCCCTCGTAGTGAAGGGTAATCTGCACTTCGGCCGCATACTTGCCTTCGTGGACGTGCTTGACCGTCTTCTCAGCTCGTGTCTCGGCCATGGTCGACATCATTTGTGTGTTAGCGCTGCTAGGAAAAACTATCTAGGTGCGCGCGCATCTTCACTCCCAGCTGGTAGGCAGCATTGTCCGACCATCCCGGCTTCCGGTTTGCAAAATGGTCCACCTTTTCAACGCGCGCCAGTAGTTTTGCGGCACTCAGAAGGTAGAAAGCTTGATCGTCGTGACATACGATCAGCCGTATTCTTGTCAGCATTCTAAGCATCTCCTCGATACGAGAGAGCACGGAAACCGTGTGCGATGCTCTGTCTTCACTAGCGTCCCAATAGAGATTAGTCTCTAGGGGTTTGTATGGAGCTACCCCAGCTGCAAAAAAGTCGATGCGCTTTCTGGTCGGGCTGATTTCATTTCGACGAGTTCTTCCTGGCTTCAGCGGCTTGGTCCGACGTTCTTCCTTGTAAGATTCAAACCAACGCTGCTTGTCAAAAACATGACCATCCCAGAACCCATGAAAGTCTGCATCTAAACACGTCGCTGGGTTGTAGCCAACTAGAGCGACCTCGCATTCCAATGGAGAGCCTTCACAAACGAATGGACGCAATCCACTGCCCGGCGGAGCAGTTTCCAATATGAACGGTGCAAAGTCTGACATTGTCAGTTCCTACTCCGCCGCCTGCCTCTTCCCCCCCACCGGCCGCCGCTCCAGGAGTTCCTTCAGGAACTGCCCCGTGTAGCTCCGCTCCTCCGCCACCACGTCCTCCGGCCGTCCCGCCGCCACCAGCTCCCCGCCGCCGTCGCCGCCTTCGGGGCCGAGGTCGAGGACCCAGTCGGCCGTCTTGATGACTTCCAGGTTGTGCTCGATCACGACGACAGTGTTGCCCTGGTCGACGAGCTCGTGCAGCACTTCGAGCAGTTTCGCCACGTCGTGGAAGTGCAGGCCGGTGGTGGGTTCGTCGAGGATGTAGAGGGTCTTGCCGGTCGCCTTGCGCGAAAGTTCCTTGGCGAGTTTTATCCGCTGCGCCTCGCCGCCCGAAAGCGTCGTGGCCTGCTGGCCGATGTGGATGTAGCCGAGGCCGACCTTCTTCAGCGTCTCCATCTTGTCGCGCACGGACGGCACGGCGGCGAAGAAGTCGGCGCCTTCCTCCACCGTCATGTCGAGCACGTCGGCGATCGACTTGCCCTTGAAGGTGACGTCCAGCGTCTCGCGGTTGTAGCGCTTGCCGTGGCAGACGTCGCAGGTGACGTAGACGTCGGGCAAAAAGTGCATCTCGATCTTGATCACGCCGTCGCCCTGGCAGGCCTCGCAGCGGCCACCCTTGACGTTGAAGGAGAAGCGGCCGGGTTGGTAGCCGCGCGCCTTGGCTTCGGGCAGGCCGGCGAACCAGTCGCGGATCGGCGTGAAGGCGCCGGTGTAGGTGGCGGGGTTGGAGCGCGGGGTGCGGCCGATGGGCGACTGGTCGATGTCGATGACCTTGTCGAGGAATTCCAGGCCCTCGATGCGCTCGTGCTCGGCCGGGTGCTCGCGCGAGCCCATGATGCGGCGGGAGGCGGCCTTGAACAGCGTCTCGATCAGGAATGTGGACTTGCCGCCGCCCGACACGCCGGTGACGCAGGTGAAGGTGCCGAGCGGGATCTCCGCCGTGACGTCCTTCAGATTGTTGCCGCGCGCGTTGACCACCTTGAGACGGCGGCCCTTCTTCAGCGGCCGGCGCTGCTCGGGCAGCGGGATGGCGAGGTCGCCGGAGAGATACTGCCCGGTGAGCGACTTCGGGTTGGCCATGATCTCGGCCGGCGTGCCCTCGGCCACGATGCGGCCGCCATGGATGCCGGCGGCCGGCCCCATGTCGACGACGTAGTCGGCGGTGCGGATGGCGTCCTCGTCGTGCTCGACCACGACGACGGTGTTGCCGATGTCGCGCAGGTGCTTCAGCGTGTCGAGCAGGCGCGCATTGTCGCGCTGGTGCAGGCCGATGGAGGGCTCGTCGAGCACGTATAGCACACCGGTGAGCCCCGAGCCGATCTGGGAGGCCAGCCGGATGCGCTGGCTCTCGCCGCCCGACAGCGTGCCGGAATTGCGCGAGAGAGCGAGATAGTCGAGGCCGACGTCGTTCAGGAAGCGCAGACGCTCGCGGATCTCCTTGAGGATGCGCGCGGCGATCTCGTTCTGCTTGGCGTTCATCGCCTGCGGCAGGGTCTCGAACCAGTCGCCCGCCTTGCGGATCGACAGCGCGGTGACCTCGCCGATGTGGCGGCCGTCGATCTTGACCGCCAGCGCCTCGGGCTTGAGCCGGTAGCCGGCGCAGGCCGGGCAGGGGGTCTCCGACATGTAGCGCTCGATCTCCTCACGGCTCCAGGCCGACTCGGTCTCCTTCCAGCGCCGCTGCAGATTGGGGATCACGCCCTCGAAGGTCTTGGTCGTCTTGTAGGAGCGCAGGCCGTCGTCATAGGCGAAGGTGACCTGGCGCGAGCCGGTACCGTGCAGGATGGCGTTGCGGGCCTCGTCCGACAGGTCGGACCAGCGGTCGCCGACCTTGAAGCCGAAGACCTTGCCGAGCGCGTCGAGCGTCTGGCCGTAATAGGGTGAGGTGGAGCGCGCCCAGGGGGCCACCGCACCGGCGCGCAGCGTGAGGTTCTCGTCGGGGACGACGAGGTCGGGATCGATGGCGCGCTGGCTGCCGAGCCCGTCGCAGGTCGGGCAGGCGCCGAAGGGATTGTTGAAGGAGAACAGGCGCGGTTCGATCTCCGAAATGGTGAAGCCGGAGACGGGGCAGGCGAATTTCTCCGAAAACAGCAGGCGCTCGTGGGTATCGTTGAGCGACTTGTTGGCGCTGCCGCCCTCCGACGTCTCCTCGGCCGGCAGGGGCCGGTCGGCGAATTCTGCGATCGCCAGGCCGTCGGCCAGCCTGAGCGCGGTCTCGATGGAATCCGCCAGCCGTGCCGAAAGGTCGCTGCGCACGACAACGCGGTCGACCACCACGTCGATGTCGTGCTTGTATTTCTTGTCGAGCGCCGGCGCGTCGGCGATCTCGTAGAAGGCGCCGTCGACCTTGACGCGCTGGAAACCCTTCTTCTGCAGCTCGGCCAGCTCCTTGCGGTACTCGCCCTTGCGGCCGCGCACGATGGGCGCCATGACGAAGAGCCGGGTCCCTTCCTCCAGCGCCAGAACGCGGTCGACCATCTGCGACACCGTCTGGCTCTCGATCGGCAGGCCGGTGGCCGGCGAATAGGGCACGCCGACGCGCGCGTAGAGCAGGCGCATGTAGTCATAGATCTCGGTGACCGTGCCGACGGTCGAGCGTGGGTTGCGCGAGGTGGTCTTCTGCTCGATGGAGATGGCCGGCGACAGGCCGTCGATCTGGTCGACGTCGGGCTTCTGCATCATCTCCAGGAACTGGCGCGCATAGGCCGACAGGCTCTCGACGTAACGCCGCTGGCCCTCGGCATAGATGGTGTCGAAGGCGAGCGAGGATTTTCCGCTGCCCGACAGGCCGGTCATCACGGTGAGACTGTCGCGCGGGATGTCGAGGTCGACGTTCTTGAGATTGTGCTCGCGCGCGCCGCGGATGGAAATGTACTTCTGGTCGGCCATGGCCGGGTCGCCGCCTCGTGCTTGGTCTCGGGGGAAGTGCGGGCAACGATCCCGCAGTCCCCTCATGTAGGAAATTTCGCCGCTCCGTCGAGGGACGCGCGCGCACGCCAGGACGAGTTAGCCGCGATTGCCGGGCGAGGGCAAGCGCAAAGAACAAAAAGGCAACAGGCTCCTGACAGGCGCCTGTGCACAACCAGGCACCCCCTGAAACAGACGATCACGTTTTGCCGGTTGGGTCCGGAAATCGTTGACAGGTGGGTTCGCCGGAGTCAGTCTGCAGGTGTCCTTCGCGAACGCCTCCATCGGGGCCGATCGCTCGAAGCGGGGCCCCAGCGAGACGACGCATGAGGCTTGAGCGCGAAGCGGCGCAGATGCAACAGGCAGAGGAGAGAGGCATGAGTCCACCGGACAGTCCCATCTGGCTCCGCATGGATGCCGCGGAGCCGCGGCTGGCATAGGCGCGAGGGCGCCGGGGAAACGGCCGTTCCCCCGACCAGCCGTTCACACCACAATCAGAGACTGTAGTCGGGCCGTCGATTCATATCGCGCAGCGCCCGAATGATCACCGGATTTTTCGATCCGGTAGTTCAGGAAAGATCCTGACACAGAACAAGCCCTGACCGCGTGATCGCGGCAGGGCTTTTTTTGTGGGGCGGTCAACGCTCTCGCTCTATCGGCCGCATGCGGTGAGGGCTTAGCGATCTCTCAGAGCCGCGTCTCCTGTCTGAAGGCATGGCTTCCCCCCGGAAATCTGTCCTACTCCACCCCTACACCACCGCCGTCGCCTCGATCTCCACCTTGGCCCGGTCCTCGATGAGCGCTGCGACCTGGACCATGGTCATGGCGGGGAAGTGCTTGCCCATCACGGCGCGGTAGGCGTCGCCGAGTTCGGGGAGGCGGGCGAGGTATTCGCGCTTGTCGGTGATGTACCAGGTCATGCGCACGACGTGGCGGGGTTCGGCGCCTGCTTCGGCAAGCACCGCGGCGATGTTTTCCAGCGCCTGACGAACCTGGCCGACGAAATCGTCGGTCTCGAACACCTGGTCGCCGTTCCAGCCGATCTGGCCGCCGATCCAGACGGTGCGGCCCTCGGCGGCGATGCCGTTGGCGTAACCCTTGGCGGGCTTCCAGTTGGCCGGGTGCAATTCCCGGTGAGGGGACGGGTTCGCCATTGGGTTTCCTCCTGTCACACGCCGAGATATCGGTCGCGAATGTCTGCCGTGAGTTGTTGCGGAAGGCCGTCCCAGACCGTGCGGCCCTTCTCGATGATGGTGCAGCGGTCGGCCACCGGCAGCAGTTCGGCCATGGTCTTGTCGACGACCAGGATCGACTGGCCCTCCTGCTTCAGCGCGCGGATCGAGGCCCAGATGTCGCGGCGGATGACGGGCGCCAGGCCTTCCGTCGCCTCGTCGAGGATCAAGAGGCGCGGATTGGTCATCAGCGCGCGACCGATCGCCAGCATCTGCTGCTCGCCGCCCGACAGCGTGCTGGCGAACTGGCCGCGGCGCTCGGCAAGGCGCGGAAAGAGGTTCTCGACGCGCGCGAGCGTCCACTTGCCGGGACGGGCGGCGGCGACGAGGTTCTCCTCCACTGTCAGGTTCGGGAAGCAGCGGCGGCCTTCCGGCACCAGCCCGATGCCGAGCCGCGCGACGCGGAAGGCGCGCATGCCGGCGAGGTCGCGGCCGCCGAATTGCACCGCGCCGGCGCGCGGCGGATTGAGCCGGCAGATCGAGCGGATGGTCGTGGTCTTGCCCATGCCGTTGCGCCCCATCAGCGCCACGACCTGGCCGTCGTCGACGCGAAGGTCGACGCCGAACAGCGCCTGGCTGGCGCCGTAGAAGGTTTCGATGGCGGAGACCTCAAGGAGCATTGGGGGCTCCGGGGGTTTTTCGAGAGCGGATCGGGATATAGGCCTTACGATACCCGGCTCGCGGAGAGCGCGTATTGAGTTCCATCACGCCTCCTCCCCCAGATAGGCGCGGCGGACTTCCGGGTCGACGCGGACCTCGTCGACGGTGCCGGTGGCGATGATGCGGCCGTAGACCAGCACCGAGATGCGGTCGGCGAGTGCGAAGACGGCGTCCATATCGTGCTCGACGAGGAGGATCGGCGCTTCGTGGCGCAGCGCGTCGAGGAAGCCGGTGAGGGTCTTCGAGCCTTCCGAATCCATGCCGGCCATGGGTTCGTCGAGCAGGAAAGTCTTCGATCCGAGCGCCAGCGCGATGGCGATCTCGAGCTGGCGGCGCTCGCCGTGGGAAAGTTCGCCGGCCGGGATTTCGGCACGATCGGCGAGGCCGACGCGTTCCAGCATCGCTAGCGCCGGTTCCATGAGCGACCGGTCGCGCATGACCGGGCGGAAGAAGCGGAAGCTGGTGCCCTGCCGCGCCTGGACGGCCAGCATGACGTTGCGCAGCGCGGAGAATTCTGGCGTCAGCGAGGAGATCTGGAAGGTGCGGCCGAGCCCGAGCCGCGTGCGCTCCGGTACACCGAGGCCGCCGATGTCGCGGCCAAGGAAGCGGATCGTGCCGGCGCTCGGCCTCAGCGTCCCCGCGATCTGGTGGATCAGCGTCGACTTGCCGGCCCCGTTCGGCCCGATGAGCGCGTGGATCTCGCCGGGCCGCAGGTCAAGGCTGACGTCGTCAGTGGCGCGCAGCGCGCCGAAATGCTTGGAGAGGTTGCGGATTTCCAGGATCGGCTCAGCCATGGCGGACCTTCCCGGCAGCAAGGCCGACGATGCCGCCGCGCGCGAAGAGCACGACCCCGAGCAGGATCAGGCCGAGGAAGAACTGCCAGCGCTCGGTCACTCCGCCGAGGAAGAATTCCAGCACGACGTAGAGCATGGCGCCGGCGATGGGGCCGCAGAGACGGCCGACGCCGCCCAGGATGATGAGCACGATCAGTTCGCCCGACATGTGCCAGGACAGCATGGAAGGGCTGACGAAGCGGTTGAGATCCGCAAACAGCGCGCCGGCCACGCCGGTGATCATGCCCGATATGACGAAGGCGGCGAGGCGGATGCGGTAGGGCGCGATGCCGACGGTTGCCAGCCGCGCCTCGTTCTGCCGCGCCGCCTGGAGGGCCGCGCCGAAGCGGGCGTCCCGGAAGACGGCGAACAGCACGAGCGCCACGAGGAGCAGGGCGTAGCAGACGAAGAAGAAGTGCAGCCCGTTCAGCGTGTTCAGGCCCGGGAAGGCGTTGCGCACGTAGATCGACAACCCGTCCTCGCCGCCATAGGCCGGCCAGGAGATGGCGAAATAGTAGATCATCTGCGCGAAGGCGAGCGTGATCATGATGAAGTAGACGCCCGACGTTCTGAGGCTGATCGCGCCGATGGCGAAGGCGGCGAGCCCGGAGGCCAGAAGCGCCACCAGCCAGATCACCGGCATGGCGTTTGTGCCGGTCCAGCCGAAGGCCAGCGGCTCCATGTTGAAGGCGTGGGTGGCCAGGATGCCGGCGGCGTATCCGCCGATGCCGAAGAAGGCGGCGTGGCCGAAGGAGACGAGGCCGCCGAGGCCGAGCGCGAAATTCAGGCCCACCGCGCCCAGGGCCAGGATCGCCATGCGGGTGGCGAGCGTGACGTAAAAGGGCTCGTCGCCGGCGGTGGCGGCGAGCGGGATCGCGAACAGCAGGATCAGGAGCAGGGTGTTGACGATGCTCTCGCGGCTCATGGCGGGCATCCTCAGCCGGCGGCCGCGAAGAGGCCGCGCGGGCGGATCGCCAGCACCAGCGCCATGAACACGTAGATCAGCATGGAGGCGAGCGCCGCGCCGATCGAGGCGGCGGCCGACGGCCCCATGAAGGCGGCAAGTGCCGCCGGCAGCAGGAAGCGTCCGAGCGTGTCGATCAGGCCGACCAGGATCGCGCCGACCAGCGCGCCCTTGATCGAGCCGATGCCGCCGATGACGATGACCACGAAGGCGAGGATCAGCACCGGCTCGCCCATGCCGACCTGCACGGATTGCAGCGCGCCGACCATGGCGCCGGCGAGCCCCGCAAGTGCTGCGCCCAGAGCGAAGACGACGGTGTAGAGCGTGCGGATGTCGACGCCGAGCGCGCCTATCATCTCGCGGTCGCTCTCGCCGGCGCGGATGCGCATGCCGAGCCGGGTGCGGGAGATCAGGAGATAGAGCCCTATGGCGACGAGGATGCCGACGCCGATGATGGCGAGCCGGTAGAGCGGGTACTGCGAGCCGCCGGGGATCGGCACGGCGCCCGAAAGCAGCGGCGGGATGTTGAGATAGAGCGGGAAGGAGCCGAAGATCCAGCGCGTGCCTTCTGAAAAGACGAGGATAAGCGCGAAGGTCGCCAGCACCTGGTCGAGGTGGTCGCGATCGTAGAGCCGGCGGATCACCGTTACCTCGACGATCGCGCCGGCAGCGGCAGCGGCCGCCAGGCTCGCCACCAGCCCGAGCCAGAAGGAGCCGGTCCAGGCCGCAACGGTCGCGCAGGCGAAGGCGCCCACCATGTAGAGCGAGCCGTGGGCGAGGTTGATCAGGCCCATGACGCCGAAGATCAGCGTCAGGCCGGCCGCCATCAGGAACAGCATGACGCCGAACTGGAGGCCGTTGAGGGTCTGCTCGATGAGGAGGGCGGTTTGCACGCGTCGGTCCCCGGACCGCGAGGATTGGCAATCCCTTCTCCCCGTTCACGGGGAGAAGGTGGCCCGAAGGGCCGGATGAGGGGCAGCGCTGGTGGCGAAGGGTCAGCCGCGGAGCGTTTGCCGCGCCCGATGCCCCTCATCCCCCTGCCGGGACCTTCTCCCCGCAAGCGGGGAGAAGGAGGCTGATCACATCTTGCAGTCTTTGGCGTAGGCGTCCTCGTGGTTCTCGAAGGCGGTACCGACGATCTTGTTAGTCAGCACGTCGCCTTCCTTCACCACCTCGCGCACGTAGATGTTCTGGATCGGGTGCTGGTTGGTGTTGAACTTGAAGCTGCCGCGCACGGAATCGAAGTCCGCTTCCTTCAACGCGGCGCGGAAGGCTTCCTTGTCGGTGACGTCGGCCTTTTCGACCGCCGACAGGATCAGGTTCGCCGTGTCCCAGGCCTGCGCCGCGTAGACGGAAGGCAGACGGCCGTACTCGGCCTTGAACGCGTCGACGAATTCCTTGTTGGCGGGGTTGTCGAGATCCTGCGACCAGGAAGCGGAGTTCTTGACGCCGATTGCCGCGTCTCCGATCGCCGGAAGCACGTCCTGGCTGAAGGAGAAGGCAGGCCCGGTCAGGGGAATGTCGACGCCCGACTGCGCATACTGCTTGACGAAGGCGATGCCCATGCCGCCCGGCAGGAAGAAGAAGACGGAATCGGCCCCGGAAGCGCGGATCTGGGCGATCTCGGCGGCATAGTCCGTCTGGCCGAGTTGCGTGTAGACCTCGCCGGCCAGTTCGCCCTTGTAGTAGCGCTTGAAGCCCGTCAGCGAATCCTTGCCTGCCGGATAGTTGGGGGCGAGGATGAAGGTCTTCTTGTAGGTCTCGTTGTCGTACTGGCCCATCGCCTCGTGGAAATTGTCGTTCTGGTAGGCGACGTTGAAGTAATTCTCGTTGCAGTTGGCGCCGGCGAGTGGCGAGGGGCCTGCGTTGGGCGACAGGTAAATGACGCCCTGGCCGGTGACGCTCGGCACGACGGCCATGGCGAGGTTCGACCAGATGATGCCCGTCATCAGGTCGACCTTGTCGCTCTGTACCATCTTGTCGGCGATCTGCACCGCGAGTTCCGGCTTCATCGCGTCGTCCTCGGTGACGATCTCGATGTCGGGGTTGTTGGCCTTCTTCATGGCGAGCGTGAAGGCGTCGCGCACGTCGATGCCGAGGCCGGCGCCACCGCCCGAGAGCGTGGTGATCATGCCGATCTTGACCGGTTCGGCGAATGCCATGCCGCTGACGCCCATGGCGAGGCCGAACGCTCCGGCTGCGATGATCTTCTTCATTTTCATTCTCCCTTTGGTTGCCCTCTGAGGCTCTTGCGTTTTCCGGAGCCAAAGCTCCGGCATTCCCGTTCACGGGCGGTTCTTCCGCCCGTATTCAAAGTTCCGTTCGCACTTTCCACAATTCGGGAAAGAGTTCCACCTCGAGCATCCGGCGCAGGTAGGACACGCCGGCCGTTCCCCCGGTGCCGCGCTTCAGCCCGATGATGCGTTCGACTGTCGTGACGTGGTTGAAACGCCAGCGCCGGAAATAGTCCTCGAAGTCGACCAGTTTTTCCGCCAGTTCGTAGAGCGCCCAATGCCGCTCGGGGTCCTGGTAGACGACCTTCCAGGCCCGCAGCACACCGTCGCTCTCGGTTCGGCTCTGGCGCCAGTCGGCGCGCCCGGCGTCGCCCTGGAGATCAAAACCCTGGCGCTGCAGGAGGAGCAGCGCCTCATCGTAGAGGCTTGGGCGGTCGAGGATGCCTTCGAGCCTTTCCAGGACCGCGGCGTCGTGGGCGTGCGGCTTGAGCATCGCAGGGTTGCGATTGCCGGCGAGGAACTCGATGGCGCGGTACTGCCAGGACTGGAAGCCCGAGGACTGTCCCAGCGCGTCGCGGAAGCGGGTGTATTCGCTGGGCGTCATGGTCCTGAGCACGTCCCAGGCGCTGTTCAACTGCTCGAAGATGCGCGCGACGCGCGTCAGCATCTTGAAGGCGGGCTGCAAATCGTCCCCGCGGATCGCCTCCATCGCGGAGGTGATCTCGTGGATGGCGAGCTTCATCCACAGCTCCGAGGTCTGGTGCTGGATGATGAACAGCATCTCGTCGGGCGATTTCGACAAGGGCTTCTGCGCGTCGAGCACGTCGGCCAGGCGCAGATAGTCCGAATAGGACATGCGCCTGGCGAAATCGGTGATCGCGCCGTCCGTGGTGTCTGATGCCGCGCTCATGTCACCTTCGCCCGCGTGCGGTATTCGGCACGGTCCCAGAGTTTTTCGCGCATGACGCGCCCGATCGCCTCCGTGGCGCGGATGACGTCGTCCATGCCGATATAAAGTGGCGTGAAGCCGAAGCGCATGATGTCGGGGGCGCGGAAATCGCCGATCACGCCATGGGCTATGCACGCCTGCATGGCGGCGTAGCCTTCCGGGAAGGCGAAGGAGACCTGGCTGCCGCGCCGATGCGGATCGCGCGGCGAGGCGAGTGTCAGGTCCGGGCAGCGGGATTCGATCTCGGTGATGAAGCGTTCGGAGAGTTCGATCGAGCGGGCGCGCACGTCGTCCATGGTGATGCCGTCCCAAGCGTCGAGCGCGGCGTCGAGGGCTGCCATCGACAGGATCGGCGGCGTGCCGACCCGCATGCGCTGGATGCCGGCCGCCGGGCGGTAGGCGAGGTCGAACGCGAATGGCGCCTCGTGGCCCATCCAGCCCGCGAGCACCGGATCGATGCGGTCGCCGAGCCCCGGCTTGACGTAGATGAAGGCCGGCGCGCCGGGGCCGCCGTTGAGATACTTGTAGCCGCAGCCGACGGCGAAATCGGCATTCGCCCCTGCAAGGTCGACCGGCAGCGCGCCGGCCGAATGGGCGAGGTCCCAGATGGTGACGACGCCGTTCTCGCGGGCCTTTGCCGTCAGCGCCTGCATGTCGTGCAGGCGGCCGGTCCTGTAGTCGATCTGGGTGAGCATGAGGACGGCAACGGTTTCGTCGATGGCGCCGGCGACGTCCTCCGGCGCGACGAGCTTCAGCTCGTGGTCCTTGCCGAGGGCGCGGATTGCCATCTGGGCGACGTAGAGATCGGTCGGGAAGTTGCCCGTGTCGGATAGGACGACCTTGCGCTGGCCGGCGAGCGAAAGCGCCCCGGTCAGCGCCTTGTGCAGGTTGACGGAAGTGGAATCGCCCGCGACCACCGTGCCTTCCGGCGCGCCGATGAGTTTAGCGATCTTGTTGCCGACGGTGTCGGGCAGGTCCATCCAGCCCGCCTCGTTCCAGCCGCGGATCAGCTTCTGGCCCCATTCCCGCGACACCACGCGCGAAACGCGCTCGCGGGCGGCGCGGGGCAGGGGGCCGAGCGAGTTGCCGTCGAGATAGACGATGTCTTCGGGCAGTTCGAAGAGAGCGCGGGTGCGGGCGAAGTCGGTCACGCCGTTGCGTCCTCCCGCAGCCTGAAGCGCTGGATCTTGCCGGTCTGGGTCTTCGGCAGCGCCTCGGTGAAGACGATCGAGCGGGGGTACTTGTAGGGGGCGATGGTGGCCTTGACGTGGTCCTGAAGACGTTTCGTCATCGTCGCGTCGCCGACACAGCCGGCGCCGAGCACGACGTGGGCCTGGACGATCTGGCCGCGCGCCTCGTCGGCGACGCCGATCACGGCGCACTCGGCGACATCTGCGTGGGCGAGCAGCGCCGCCTCCACTTCGGGGCCGGCGATGTTGTAGCCTGCCGACACAATGATGTCGTCGGCGCGCGCGGCGAAGTGGAAGCGGCCGTCTTCGTCCTGCACGAAGGCGTCGCCGGTGATGTTCCAGCCGGCCTTGACGTACTCGCCCTGGCGGTCGTCGGCGAGGTAGCGGCAGCCGGTCGGGCCGCGCACGGCGAGCTTGCCGATGGTTCCGCGCGGCACCTCGTTCATGGCGTCGTCGACGATTTTTGCCTCATAGCCAGTCACCGGGCGGCCGGTGGTGGCGGCGTGCATGTCGTCGAGGCGGTTGGTGATGAAGATGTGCAGGAGTTCGGTGGAGCCGATGCCGTCGAGGATGGGCTTGCCGGTCTTCTTCGTCCACGCCTCGAAGACCGGGGCGGGCAGCGTCTCGCCGGCCGAGACCGCGATGCGCAACGAGGAGAGGTCGGCGCCCTCGTCCATGGCGGCGAGCATGGCGCGGTATGCGGTGGGCGCGGTGAAGGAGATCGTGGCTTTGTATTTCTCGATGATCTCGATCATGTTTGGCGGCGTGGCGGTCTCCAGCAGCGTCGCGGCGGCGGCGAAGCGCAGCGGGAAGATCGCCAGTCCGCCGAGGCCGAAGGTGAAGGCGAGCGGCGGCGAGCCGACGAAGACGTCCTGCGGGGTGACGTTCAGGACCTCCTTCGCATAGCCGTCCGCGACGATCAGCAGGTCGCGGTGGAAGTGCATCGTAGCTTTGGGCACGCCCGTGGTGCCCGAGGTGAAACCGAGCAGCGCGACGTCGTCGCGGCCGGTCCTGACCGCCTCGAAAAGCACGGACTTGTCGAGCGCGACACGGTCGAGTTCTGCGTCGTGGTTGGCCGTGCCGTCGAAGCCGACCACCTGCTTCAGGAAGCGGCTCGTCTTGGCGCAGGCCACCATCTCGTCCAGCGCGCGGGTGTCGCAGAGCGCCAGCGAGACCTCCGCCTTGTCGACGATCTTGGCGAGTTCGCCGGCGCGCAGCATGGGCATGGTGTTGACCACCACCGCGCCCGCCTTGGTGGCGGCGAGCCAGCAGGCAACCACCGCCGGGTTGTTAGGGCCGCGGATCAGCACCCGGTTGCCGGGCTCGACGCCGTACTCCTCGACCAGTGCGTGGGCGAGGCGGTTGGTCCAGTCGGACAGTTCCTTGTAGGTGCGGCGGCGGCCGTTGCCGATCAGCGCCGTGCGGTCGCCGTGGCCGCGCTCCACCATTCGGTCGGTGAGTTCGACGCCCGCGTTCAGCCATTCCGGATAGTCGAAGCCGTCGAGCAGGAATTCCGGCCACTGGTCCGGCGGCGGCAGGTTGTCGCGCGCGAAGGTGTCGGTGTGTCCGGTCGGCCCGAGCATGTCAGGCGTTCGCTTCTTCTGGAAGGAAGTCGACGTCGTGCTCGGCCGACAGCGTCATGATCGTCGGGATGTCGGTCTTGTCGTGCAGTTGCTCGAAGAGTTCCTTCAGCCTTCCTGCCGGGGAGACCCAGAAGAGCGCGCGGCACGGCTTGTCGGACTTGTTGAAATAACCGTGCGGGATGCCGCGCGGCATGCGCACCAGGTCGCCCGGCCCGGCCTTGCTCCAGACCCCGTCGAGCTTGAGGTCGAGTTCGCCTTCCTGCACCAGGATGAACTCGTCCTGTTCGGGATGGATGTGCACCGGCACGAACTGTCCCGGTTCGCTGTTCGTCTCGAAGGCGAAGGTCGATGCGCAGACGGCCTTCGGATAGTAGACCTGACCGAGGATGTTCCATTTCACCCCGTCGAAGCCCGTCCCGTTCGAAGTAATGCCCTTTTCCAGTTCACTATCCATTTCGCAGTCCTTCCCCTCTGGTTGCGGTCGAGAATTCGGAAAGCGTCTGTCGCGCGATGACGACCTTCTGCACGTCGGATGCCCCTTCGTAGATCCGCAGCGCCCGGATCTCGCGGTAGAGGCTCTCGACGATGTGGCCCTTGCGCACGCCGTCGCCGCCGTGAAGCTGGACGGCGGCATCGATCACCGCCTGCGCGCGGTCGGTGGCGTAGAGCTTGGCCATCGCCGCCTCGCGGGTGACGCGCGCAGCGCCGGAATCCTTGGTCCAGGCTGCGCGGTAGACGAGCAGGGCGGCGGCATCGACGTCGAGCGCCATGTCGGCCAGGTGACCCTGCACCATCTGAAGGTCGTAGAGCGGCTTGCCGAAGAGCTCGCGGCCGCCGGAGCGCGACAGGGATTCGTCCAGCGCCCGGCGCGCGAAGCCGAGGGCGGCGGCACCGACGGTCGAGCGAAACACGTCGAGCACCGACATGGCGATACGGAAACCCTCGCCGGGCCTGCCGATCATGGCCGAGGCGGGCATGCGCACGCCGTCGAAGGCGAGGCGGGCCAGAGGATGCGGGGCGGCGACCTCCAGCCGCTCGGCGACTGTCAGGCCCGGCGTGTCGGCGGGAACGAGGAAGCAGGAGATGCCCCTGGCTCCCGGTGCTTCGCCGGTGCGGGCAAAGACGGTGTAGAGATCGGCGATGCCGCCGTTGGAGATCCAGGTCTTTTCGCCGGACAGCACATAGTCGGAGCCGTCCTTCGTTGCCGTCATGTCCATGTTGGCGACGTCGGAGCCGGAGCGGGGTTCCGACAGCGCGAAAGCGGAGATCGCCTCGCCGCGGCGGGTCTTGTCCAGCCACTGCAGTTGTTCGGGGGAACCGAAGAGGCTGATCGCGCCCGTTCCCAGCCCCTGCATGGCGAAGGCGAAGTCGGCCAACCCGTCATGGCGGGCGAGCGTCTCGCGCGTGAGGCAGAGCGTGCGCACGTCGAGCGCGTCGGGCGCGGCGGGATCGATGGCGGTGGGCATGAGCCAGCCGTCGCGGCCGAGGCTTTGAACGAGATCGCGGCAGGCGGCGTCGACGTCATGGTGGTCGACGGGGAGATTCCTAACGCACCAGTCCTCCAGCCGCCCGGCGTGGTCGCGGTGGCGATCCTCGAAGAATGGCCAGGTGAGGAAGGAGCGGTCAGGCATCCCTCAATCCCCCTCGAACACCGGTTTCTGCTTGGCCACGAAGGCCTCGTAGGCGCGGCGGAAGTCGCCGGTCTGCATGCAAATCGCCTGGGCCTGCGCCTCGGCCTCGATCGCCTGGTCGAGGCTCATGGACCATTCCTGGTTCAATTGCGTCTTGGTGATGCCGTGCGCGAAGGTCGGGCCCGACGCGATCGAACGGGCAAGCGTCATCGCCTCGGCTTCGAGCTCGTCCGCCGAAACGAGGCGGTTGTAGTAGCCCCAGCGCTCGCCCTCCTCGGCCGTCATCGAGCGGCCGGTGTAGAGGAGTTCGGCGGCGCGGCCCTGGCCGATGATGCGCGGCAGGATCGCGCAGGCGCCCATGTCGCAGCCGGCCAGCCCGACACGGGTGAAGAGGAAGGCGGTTTTCGCCTCCGGCGTCGCCAGCCTTATGTCCGAGGCCATGGTGATGATGGCGCCGGCGCCGACCGCGACACCGTCCACGGCCGAGATGATGGGCTTGCCGCAATGGATCATCGCCTTGACGAAATCGCCCGTCATGCGGGTGAAGGCGAGCAGGCCCTTCATGTCCATGCGGGTCAGCGGGCCGATGATGTCGTGCACGTCGCCGCCCGAGGAAAAATTACCGCCGTTCGGCAGGAAGACGACGACGTCGATGTCGTCGGCGTAGACCAGCGCCCGGAAAGTGTCGCGCAGTTCGGCGTAGCTCTCGAATGTAAGCGGGTTCTTGCGGTCAGGCCGGTTCAGGCGCACCGTCGCGACGCCATCTTTAGCTTCCCAGAGGAAGTGTTGCGGCTCGAGGCCTGCCATCGCGGTCAATGTTCGTCCTCCCAGTTGCTGCGGAACGTCTTCAGCATGGACGACAGGCGCCGGGCACCGTCTTCGGAGACGTCGCCCAGCAGTTCGCCGATCCAGGCCTCGTGGACCGCCGCCATGCCGCGGAAGAACTCCTGGCCGCGCGGGGTCAGCCTGACGATCGAGGTGCGGCGGTCGCCCTCGCGCTGGGCGCGCACCACGAAGCCGTCATTGACGAGCCGGTCGACGATACCGGTGACGTTACCGTTGGAGACGAGCAGGAAGCGCGACAGGTCGCTCATCAGCATACCGTCGGGTGCGCGGTTCAGCGCCGCCATGACGTCGAAGCGCGGCAAGGTGGTGTCGAATTCGCGCTTCAGGCGCTCGCGCAGCTCGTTCTCGATAATGCGCGAAGCCCTGAGGAGCCTGATCCATAGACGCAGCCGCTCCTTCGAGGCGGGGGCGGCGTCGAGGGCCGCGAGCGGCGCGCTCGCCGTCACAGCGGACCTCCGGAGATCGCGACCGGCTGACCCGTGACCGAGATCGCCTCGTCGCTGACCAGCCACATGGCGGCGGCAGCGACCTCCTCCGGCTTGATCAGGCGGTGATTGGGGTTGAACTCGGCGAAGTTTTGCCGCGCCTCTTCGGCGCTGCGGCCGGTCTTTTCCATGACGCGGGCGATCGACTGCTCCAGCATCTCGGTCTCGACATAGGCGGGGCAGATGGCGTTGACGGTGACACCGGTCTTCAAGAGTTCCGCGGCGAGCGACTTCGTCAACCCGATCACCCCGTGCTTGGAGGCGACGTAGGGCGCCACGTAGGCCGAACCCTTGAGGCCGGCGACAGAGGCGATGAAGACGATGCGGCCGCGCCTGCGCTCCACCATGCCTGCGAGCGCCGGCCGGACGGTCAGGAAGGCGCCGGTCAGGTTGACGTCGATGATGCGCTTCCACTCTTCGAGCGAGGTCTTGTGGGCGGGTGCACTGGAGGCGATGCCAGCATTGGCCACCACGATGTCGAAAGGCCCGCGCGCCGCTTCCGCTTCCCGGTAGAGCGTCTCGACCGAAGCCTCGTCGGTGACGTCGGCCGTCATCGCGTGGATCTTCGGATTGCCCTGAGCCACCGCGTCGAGCGCCTCCTTGCGGCGGCCGCAGATGGTGACCTCGACGCCGGCCTTGGCGAGCGCCTCGGCGATGGCCTTGCCGATGCCGGTGGCGCCGCCGGTGACAAGCGCATGGGTGAGGGAGATGGTCATGGTGTCCCGCCTGTCGAAATTGCCGCCATCACACCTTCCCCGTCATCTGGTCCTGCCGCTCGGCGAGCCGGTAGAGCTGGTCGCGGCCCGGCAGGTAGGGGTCGGGCCACCTGACGCCGCGGTCGCCGAGCGCGGCCGCCGCGTGGAGGGTCCAGTAGGGGTCAGCAAGATGGGGACGCGCGAGGCAGACGAGGTCGGCGCGGCCGGCCATCAGGATCGAGTTGACGTGGTCCGGCTCGTAGATGTTGCCGACCGCCATGGTGGCCATGCCGGTCTCGTTGCGGATGCGGTCGGAGAACGGCGTCTGGAACATGCGGCCGTAGACTGGCTTCGCCAGCTTCGACGTCTGGCCGGCCGAGACGTCGCAGATGTCGACGCCGGCCGCCTGCAGCATGCGCGCGACCTCCACCGCCTCCTGCGGCGTGACGCCGTCCTCGCCGACCCAGTCGTTGGCGGAAATGCGCACCGAGATCGGCTTCCCGGCGGGCCAGACCGCGCGCACGGCGTGGAAGATCTCCAGCGGGTAGCGCATTCGGTTTTCGAGGCTGCCGCCATATTCGTCGGTGCGCCGGTTGGTCAGCGGGGTGATGAAGGAGGAAAGCAGGTAGCCGTGGGCGTAGTGCAGCTCCAGCATGTCGAAGCCGCAGCGATCCGCCATTTGCGCCGAAGCGACGAACTGGTCGCGCACCATGTCCATGTCGGCGCGGTCCATCGGCTTGGGCCGCGCATTCGCCGGCGACCATGGCAAGTCGGAGGCGGCGAGCAGCGGCCAGTTGCCGTCGGCCAGCGGCGCGTCGGCCTCCTCCCAGCCGAGCTGGGTCGAGCCCTTGGGACCTGAATGGCCGATCTGGGCGCAGATCTTCGCCTCGGTCTCGGCATGGACGAAATCGACCAGCCGCTTCCAGGCCGCCTCGTGCTCCGGCGCATAGAAGCCGGGGCAGCCCGGGGTGATGCGGCCTTCGGGCGAGACACACGTCATCTCGATATAGATCATGCCGGCGCCGCCCTTGGCGCGCTCGGCATAGTGGGCGAAGTGCCAGTCGGTCGGGCAGCCGTCGACCGCCTTGTACTGCGCCATGGGCGAGACCACGATGCGGTTCTTCAGCTCCATGTCCCGCAGGCGGAACGGCGCGAACATCGGCGCGCGGGCGGTGTTGATCTCGTTGCCGGCCTGGCGCTGGAACCAGCGCTCGGCGCTCTCCAGCCACTCGCTGTCGCGCAGCCTCAGGTTCTCGTGGCTGATGCGCTGGGAACGGGTGAGCAGCGAATAGTTGAATTGCACCGGGTCGAGGTGGAAATAGCGCTCCACGTCCTCGAACCATTCGAGCGAGTTGCGCGCGGCCGACTGGAGCTTCAGTACCTCGGTGCGGCGCGCCTCCTCGTATTTCGCGAAGGCGCCTTCGAGCGTCGGCTCGGAGGTGACGTAGTCGGCGAGCGCGATGGCGCTCTCCATGGCGAGCTTGGTGCCCGAACCGATGGAAAAATGCGCGCTGGCGGCGGCGTCGCCCATCAACGCAAGGTTCTCGTGCGACCAGCGCTCGCACAGCACACGCGGGAAGTTTATCCAGGCCGAGCCGCGGATGTGGTTGGCGTTGGTCATCAGGGCGTGGCCGCCGAGGTGATCCCTGAAGATCGCCTCGCAGGTGGCGATGGATTCCTGCTGCGACATGGCGCCGAAGCCGTATTTGTTCCAGGTCTCCTCCGAGCACTCGACGATGAAGGTCGCCGTGTCGGCGTCGAACTGGTAGGCGTGCGCCCAGACCCAGCCCTTGTCGGTCTCCTCGAAGATGAACGTGAAGGCGTCGTCGAACTTTTGGTGCGTGCCGAGCCAGACGAACTTGCAGGCGCGAATGTCGATGTCGGGCTTGAAGACGTCCGCGAAGGCGGTGCGCGTCTTCGAGTTCAGCCCGTCGGAGGCGACGACGAGGTCGTACCGCTCCATGTAGTATCGCGGTTCTCGCGCCTCAGTCTCGAACCGGAGATCGACGCCAAGTTCCCTGGCGCGCTCCTGCAACAGGACGAGGAGCTGCTTGCGGCCGATGCCGCAGAAGCCGTGGCCGGTTGAGACGGTGCGGGTGCCGCGGTAGAAGACGGAAATGTCGTCCCAGTAGGCGAAATGGGCGCGGATGCGCTCGGCGCTGACGGGATCGTTTTCGGCGAGGTTGTCGAGCGTCTCGTCGGACAGCACCACGCCCCAGCCGAACGTGTCGTCAGCCTTGTTGCGCTCGATGACGGTGATGTCGTGCGCGGTGTCGCGCAGCTTCATCGAGATCGCGAAATAGAGGCCGGCGGGACCCCCGCCGAGGACTGCGATCTTCATGTCGCGTCACCTCCTTCGCTCGATTGCGAAGGCAGCATGGCACCGCCGCGAAATTGTTTCAAGCATGAAATTTCAGGATTGAAGCATTCCGGCGGGGCGCCTCACAGATACCAGTCGAACTCGCGCCGGGAGGGCAGGGCGAAGAAGGCGGCGAGCTCGGCCTCCTTTACGCTGGCGTAGATGGCGGGATAGTCGTCGCCCAGCCAGCGCGGCAGGATCTTTGCCGCCCGCAGCGCCCTCAGAGAATCCCACGGCGTGAGCGGCAGGCTGTCGTCGACCTCGGCGCCGGCATTGCCGGCATGCTTCTCGCCCGGGTCGAGCCTGTTCTCGATGCCGTGATGCATGCCGGCGAGCACGGCGGCGATCACGAGGTAGGGGTTCGCCTCGGCACCTGCGATGCGGTGCTCGATCCGGCGCGACGCGCCCGAGGAGACGGGGACGCGGAAGGCGACGGAGCGGTTGTTCTCGCCCCAGTCCTTCGTGACAGGGGTGAAGTTGTTGGCCTCGAAGCGGCGGAAGACGTTGATGTTGGGCGCAAAGATCGCCATGCCCTCGGCCATCGTGGCCTGAAGGCCGGCGGCGGCATGGCCGAGCATCACCTGGCCTTGTGGGGAGCGGTCGTCGAAGAGGTTTTCTCCCGTCGCGTCGAGCAGGCTGGCGTGGACGTGCAGGCCGCTGCCCGCCTGGTCGGGGAAGGGCTTCGACAGGAACGTCGCCTCCATCCCATGCCTGCGCGCCACGGCCTGGACGATGCGCCTCAGCAGGCAGGCGTCGTCGGCGGCGCGCACCGGATCCTCGCGGTGCTCGAGGTTCACCCCGAACTGGCCGGTGCCGTATTCGCTGATGATGGTGGAGGAGGGGACGTTCTGGCGCCGGCACGTATCCTCGATGTCGGTGAGGATCGGCTGGTATTCGTCGAGCTTGGCGAGCGACAGCACCTTGCCGGCAGATTCACGCGCGCCGGTTGCGGGCGAGCGGGGAGGGAGCGGCGCGCCGTCCTCGCCGCGCTCCATGTCGATCAGGTAGGACTCCAGTTCGGCCGCCACGACGGGACTAAGGCCCGCCTCGCGGACGATGCCCACCGTGCGTTCGAGCACCGTGCGCGGGTCGTACCAGAAGAGCTCGCCGGTGGCGGCGTTGGCTGGCCGGCCCATGACCTGGGCGAGGCCTTCGTTCCATGGGACGGGGACCAGCGTTCCGGCGATCGGCAGGACGTTGGCGTCGGGATCGCCGTCGGAAAAGCCGTATCCCATCGGGTCGGCCGTGTTGCCCTGGACGTCGACCAGCGACATGGCCGCGCAGACCGGAGAGCCCTGGTCGAAGAGCTTCGCCATGTGCGAGCGCGGCAGGCGCTTGCCGTAGGCGTTGCCGCAGAGATCGAAGAGGACCACGTCGCAGTGCGTCGTTCCCGGATTGTCCGCGAGGAATCTTTCGAGTTCGTCCCGTTCGCCCATGTCCGCCCTTCCCGCTACCCACCGGTGAACCTAGCCGGCGAATCGGGAGCGGTCACCGCCCGGAGGTCGAATTTCGCTCAACCGAGGTTCAAAAATCCGCACTGGGCGAGCGCCGTCCGCCGTACGATCATGAGAACGAGAGGGAGACGGCCATGGACGAACATCGAGGGGCATGCCTGTGCGGGGCGGTACGATTCCGGACGGAAGGCCCGCTGCGCGGCGTGATCTACTGCCACTGCTCGCAGTGCCGGAAGCAGACCGGCCACTACTACGCGGCGACGAACGTCGCCGGCGACAGGCTGGAGATCGAGGGCGCGGAGGACGTCACCTGGTATGCGGCGTCCGATTTCGCCCGGCGCGGCTTCTGCCGGCACTGCGGCTCGGCGCTGTTCTGGAAGCACAATCATTCCGACATCGTCTCCGTGATGGCGGGCGCTTTCCATGCCCCGACCGGGTTGAAGGGCGAGGCGCACATCTTCGTCGCCGACAAGGGCGACTACTATTCGATCGACGACGGCCTGCCGCAGTTCGCGGCCTCGCCGGGAGTCGTCGTCGCGGGCAGTTGAACGGGATCTTCCGGTCCGTTCCCGTGCAGTGAACGCTCAGTCTTCCGCGGCAAGGCTGCACGCCAGAGGGCAAAGCGCTTATCTTGAGGCCAAGGAGACACCACCCATGGCCACGCTTCCCTCGCTCTTCATCTCGCACGGCGGACCCAACATCGTCATCGACGACATCGCCGCTCGGCACTTCCTGGAAGGCATCCCGGCGCTCATCGAGCGGCCGAAGGCAATCGTCATCATGTCGGCCCATTTCGAGACCGGCGGGGTCTCGGTGGTGACTGATCCGCACCCGGAGATGATCTACGATTTCGGCGGCTTCGCGCCCGAACTCTACCGCATGGTCTATCCGGCGCCGGGCGAGCCGAAGCTCGCCGAGCGCGTCTTCTCGATGCTCGACGAGGCGGGGCTGGCGCCGACGCGCTGCGAGCGGCGCGGCTACGACCACGGCACCTGGACACCGTTGAAACTCGCCTTCCCGGAAGCGGACATCCCCGTCGTGCAGGTGTCGATCGATCCCGACCGCGACGCGCGCTGGCACTATGCCGTCGGACGCGCACTCGCGCCGCTGCGAAAGGAGGGCATCCTGCTGATCGGCTCTGGCCACATCACGCACAATCTGCGCGCCGTCATCACGGTCATGCGCACCGGCCGGCCGATCGATCCGCAGATCGGGGAGCGCTTCAACGCCTTCACCGACTGGTTCGCCGAAAAATTCGCCGAGGGCGATACGGAAGCGCTGTTCGACTGGAGGCGCAAGGCGCCGTTCCCGACCGACAACCATCCGACCGACGAGCACTTGATGCCGATCTTCTTCGCGCTCGGGGCTGCCGGCGACGGGGCGCATGCCGAACGCGTCCACGCCTCGCGCGAATACGGCTACTTCGCCTACGATTCCTACCTGTTCCAGTGAGGCCCCGCTTCACGTGAGGGTCACGCTGGGAACGCCGGAGAAACCGGCGCACCCGCGCGTGCCTTCTTTTACGCGCGCGTGCCTTGCCTATATTCGGCGCCTCGAAAGGACCGCCGGATGAACGACATGCAAGCCGAACTCGATCTGACCAGACGCGCCGGGCTTCCCGAGGACCTGAAGTTCCTCGCCGAGAGATATCCCCGCGAGGACTGGGCCGCACATCGCAACATCGGCGGAATGGCCGGCATGTGGCTGCAGCGGCACGGCATGTTCCGCGAACTCGGCGGCATGCTGACCGGCGGCATCGCCGACTACCGCGAGGGCAGGACCAACGCGAATGAATTCGCACAATGGTTCGCCCCGCGTCTCAACTTCTTCCTCGGCAATCTCGACGGGCACCACAATGTCGAGGACCAGCATTACTTTCCCGCCTTCGCGCGCGCCGAGACCAGGCTGAAGCGTGGCTTCGACATCCTCGATGCCGATCATCACATGATCCACGAGGCGCTGGAGATGAACGCCGAGACGGCCAACGGCTTCCTGCGCGCGCTGAAGGAGAGTGAGGACAGGCAACGCTTTGCGGCGGACGCCTATGCCGACGCCAACCAGCGGCTGGTCGCCATGCTCACGCGCCACCTCGACGACGAGGAGGATCTGATCATTCCGCTGATTCTGGATCGGGGCGACGCGGCCCTGGTGCCGCACTGAGCCTGCGCCGCCGGTTGAACACGACGAGCAGACGGGCGGCGACGATGCCGACGACCGCAAGTCCCAGTGCGATGAACAGCCGCTCGTGCCGTTCGAAGGCCTCGCCGACGAGTTCCTCCGCACCCAGCCCGACGAAATAGCCGAGGCCGCCGAACAGGACCGCCCAGGAGGCGGCCGAGAGCGCGTTGAGCACGAGGAAGCGACTGACCGGGATCGACGACAGGCCAGCCGCGACCCCGCCGACGAGGCGGAAGCCATAGACGTAGCGGTTCGACAGGACGAAGAGGTTCGGGTGCCGCTCGATCCAGGACATGGCGCGCGCGAAGGCCGGCGTTCCGCGCAGCCGTCGCAGCCGCGGGTGATCGCAGAAGTGCCGCCCGGCGACGAAGAAGATGACGTCTCCCACGAAGGCGCCGACTGCCGCCGCCGCGAAGGCCGCCCACGGAGCAAACACCTTCTGGTGAGCGAAGAAGCCGGCCAGGATCGCCGCCGTCTCGCCCTCGGCCACGCTGCCCAGGAAGACGGCGAGCAGCCCGTAGCGTTCGACCAGGAAATGGATGGTCTCACTCATGCCGACGGCTGCGGCGCCTCGCCGGACCGCAAGGCGCGCATCTCTGTCGCGAGCGCCGCGATCTCCTCGCGCAGAAGCGTCATTTCCATCTGCCGCAGTTCGTCGAGCTTCTCGTGCAGCGCCATGATCTCGATCTCCGCCTTGAGATTGACCTCGTAGTCGTGCGCGGCGTCGATGCGGTCGCGAGCGGCCTGGCGGTTCTGCGCCATCATGATGATCGGCGCCTGGAGCGCGGCCAGCATGGACAGGATCAGGTTCAGGAAGATGAACGGGTAGGGGTCGAATGTGTCGCGACCGAGCAGGATGGCGTTGCCGAGGGTCCAGAGAGCGAGGAACAGGACGAACCCCACGATGAACGACCAGGAACCGCCGACCTGCGCGATGCCGTCGGCGAGGCGGTCGCCGAACCGCTCCTCCCCACGTACCCACGCATTGACGTCGCGCGCCACCGGCCGCCCTTCCACGGCGCTGGTCAGCACGCGGCTTTCGGCACTGGAGAGCGCCTCCTGCCGGCGCCCTAGCCAGCGATGCGCCAGATCGGCTACGGTCCTGTTCAACTTCGCCTCCTTCGCTGCGGGCGCGCGTCGCTGCGCCGCCGCCATTGAACAGAGCGCGGGAAGGCTTGCAAGCCGATGCGGGAGAAGGGGATGAAGCGCTTCGAGGAGATCAGGGCACGCGCGGCGGACCGCAAGGGCGGCGAGGACGTGCTGAAGACCCTTCTGCCCGACGCACCGGGCAACGGAAAGGTGGCGGCGCTTTCCGACGACCGGATCCTTTCCACCATGGCAAGCCGGATCTTCTCGGCCGGTTTCGTGTGGCGCGTCATCGAGCAGAAATGGCCCGGATTCGAGGCGGCGTTCCTCGGCTTCGAGCCGAAGCGGCTGCTCTTCCAGCCGGACGACTTCTGGCACGATCTCTCGTCCGACGCCCGCATCGTGCGCAACCCGCAAAAGATCAGATCGGTGCGCGAGAACGCCGCTTTCGTCGACCGCGTCTCGGCCGAGCACGGCGGCTTCGGAAAATTCCTCGCCGGCTGGCCCGGGGACGACCAGGTCGGGCTGATGGCATTCCTGGGCAAGCATGGCAGCCGACTCGGCGGCAACACCGGCCAGTATTTTCTTCGCTGGGTCGGCTGGGACGGCTTCATCGTCTCGACCGACATGGCCGCCGCCCTGCGCGACGCGGGGCTTGAAATCGCGGAAAACCCCACTTCGAAGAAGGACCTCGCGGCCATCCAGGCGCAGATGAACGTCTGGGCGAGGGAAACGGGGCTGCCTTACCTCCACCTGTCGCGCATCCTGTCGATGTCGATCGGGGAGAACCGTTCGGCGGAGGCGCTGCGTGCGTATATGGAGGAGTAGGACTTTTCTCAGGGCCGGAACTGCAGGAGTTTGACATGAACAAGTCCAAGCTCGCTCTTCGGCTACAGCCGTCGCTCAAGTCGGCGGCGGAACGCGTCGCTGCGGCGGAGGGCCCGAGCCTCAATCAGTTCATCAACATCGCGGTAGCAGAGAAACTCTCGGCCCTTGAAACCGAGAGCTATTTCCGTTCGCGTGCCGGAAGTGGCGGGAGAAAAGCATTCGATCGGTTCTTGGACGAAGGCGGGACGGTGGCGCCGGTACCCGGCGACGAGTTACCGGAGGAATATTAGTTCGATCAATCGCGCGGGCTCGACACCGTCGCTCCGCCCATTGTCGCGCCGTTTGCCGCGCGCTAAACCCCTGCCATGATCTCGTCCGCTCCTTCCACTCTCCGCATCGCCGTCGCCCAGCTGAACCCCATCGTGGGAGACATCGACGGCAATCTCGCCAAGGCGCGTGAGGCGCGGGCGGACGCGGCGCGTCACGGGGCGGACCTCGTCTTCTTCACCGAACTCTTCATCGCGGGTTACCCGCCCGAAGATCTCGTGCTGCGGACCTCGTTCGTGACGGCGTGCGAGGAGGCGGCCAGGCAGCTTGCCGCAGACACAGCCGACGGCGGACCGGGCGTGATCGTGGGCGTGCCGCTCCGGCGCGCCAGCGGTCTGCACAATTCGATCATCGTGGCGGATAAAGGCGAGATCATCGCCGAGCGGCACAAGTACGACCTGCCGAACTACGGCGAGTTCGACGAGAAGCGCGTGTTCCAGGCCTCGCCCGAGATCCAGGGCCCCGTGAACTATCGTGGCATTCGATTGGGCATCCCGATCTGCGAGGACATCTGGGGCGACCTCGGCGTGTGCGAGACGCTGGCCGAGAGCGGGGCGGAGATCCTGCTCGTCCCGAACGGCTCGCCCTACTATCGCGGCAAGATGGACGTGCGCCAGCAGGTCGTCATCCGCCAGGTGATCGAGAGCGGCCTGCCGATCCTCTACGCCAACCAGATCGGCGGTCAGGACGATCTCGTCTTCGACGGTGCCTCCTTCGCCATCGGGGCCGACAGGTCGCTGGCCTTCCAGATGAGCCAGTTCGAGGAGGCCGTCGTGGTGACGACGTGGAAGCGCGGTGGCGATGGTGGGGAGGGAGAGGGCGGCTGGCGCTGCGTCGACGGGCCGATGTCGCGCATCCCGGACGCCGAAGAGGCCGACTACCGCGCCTGCATGCTGGGTCTGCGCGACTACGTCAACAAGAACGGCTTCAGGAACGTGGTCCTCGGGCTCTCGGGCGGCATCGATTCGGCGATCTGCGCGGCACTCGCCGTCGATGCGCTGGGCGAGGAGCGGCTGCACGCGATCATGCTGCCCTACCGCTACACCTCGAAGGAATCGCTGACCGACGCCGAAGCCTGTGCGCGCGCGCTCGGCTGCCGCTACGACATCGTGCCGATCGCCGAGCCGGTGGAGGGATTTACGCGCGCGCTGAGCCACCTCTTCGAGGGCACGCAGGAAGGGATCACCGAGGAAAACCTGCAGAGCCGCTCGCGCGGCGTGATCCTGATGGCGGTGTCCAACAAGTTCGGCTCGATGGTGGTGACCACGGGCAACAAGTCCGAGATGTCGGTCGGCTACGCCACGCTCTATGGCGATATGAACGGCGGTTTCAATCCGATCAAGGACCTCTACAAGATGCAGGTCTACAAGCTCGCCGCCTGGCGCAATTCCACGGTGCCACCGGGTGCGCTGGGGCCGTCGGGCGAGGTGATCCCGAAGAACATCATCGCCAAGGCGCCATCGGCCGAATTGCGCGAGAACCAGACCGACCAGGATTCGCTGCCGCCCTATCCGGTGCTGGACGACATCCTCGAGTGCCTGGTCGAGCACGAGATGTCGACCGAGGAGATCGTGGCGCGCGGCCATCCGCGCGAGACCGTCAGGCGCATCGAGCACCTGCTCTACGTGGCGGAATACAAGCGACGGCAGGCCGCGCCCGGCGTGAAGATCACGCGCAAGAATTTCGGTCGCGACCGGCGCTATCCGATCACGAATCGCTACCGCGACCGCTAGCGGCGTTCGGCGGGAAGCGCCGCGTACCGGGCTTTTCCTGCGCCGGGAAGCAAAACGGATGTCGTGGACGGCACATCCCGATTGCAAGGCGCGCGCGCGATGTGTATGTAGCCGCCTGCGCTTAGGGGTATAGCTCAGTTGGTAGAGCGGCGGTCTCCAAAACCGCAGGTCGCAGGTTCGAGCCCTGCTGCCCCTGCCATCGGATCGCGGGCCGCGGTTTCCCAGCGTAACCGCTGCCCCATGGAACATTTTCGCGATCGGGCGAAATGGCCACTTGCATCGGCGCGCGTTCATCTTTAGATAGCTGCATCCAGACACACGGTGCGTGAGGCCGGAATTGGCTTTTCGCGCCCTTATTGCATGGGCAGAATGTTCGGTTTTCGAATGTCTGTCCGTGACCGAAGAACGTTCCCTTCATCGGGACCATCAGAAGCCCGGCCTACGGGTACTCGAAAGCAGAGCGGCAGATGGCGTCAAAAACCACCAACCCATTTACCTTTCTCCAGCAGGTGCGCCAGGAAACCTCGAAGGTCACTTGGCCTTCGCGGCGCGAGACGCTGATTTCGACCGCCATGGTCCTCATTTTTGCGTTTCTTGCGGCAATTTTCTTTTTCGCCGCCGATCAGATCATGGCGCTCGGCGTCGAGCTGATCCTCGGCATCGGGCGATAGACCGGCGACTACGGAGAGCATCTGACATGACTGCGCGGTGGTACATCGTCCACGCCTACTCGAATTTCGAGAAGAAGGTCGCCGAGGACATCGAAAACAAGGCGCGCCAGAAGGGTCTTTCCGACCAGATCGAACAGATCGTGGTGCCGACCGAGAGGGTGGTGGAAGTGCGGCGTGGCCGCAAGGTGGACGCAGAGCGCAAGTTCTTCCCGGGCTACGTGCTGGTGCGCGCCACGCTCACTGACGCGGTGTTCTCGCTGATCAAGAATACCCCGAAGGTGACGGGATTCCTGGGCGACGCGCGCCCGGTGCCGATCACCGACGCCGAAGCCGATCGCATCCTGCACCAGGTGCAGGAAGGTGTGGAGCGGCCGAAGCCCTCGATATCCTTCGAGATCGGCGAGCAGGTGCGCGTTTCGGACGGGCCGTTCGCGTCGTTCAACGGCTATGTGCAGGAAGTGGACGAGGAGCGCTCGCGCCTGAAGGTCGAAGTGTCGATCTTCGGCCGTGCCGTTCCCGTGGATCTGGAATTCGGTCAGGTCGAGAAGGGCTGACCAGACATCCCGTCGGCCTCGGCCGGAGGGTGGCGTCGGCGAGGTTCGCCGGCATCGAGTGGGTGGAAGGGAAAAGTGGCTCGAGCCGGCCGCGGACCCGCACCACCCGGCTGCAACCGCCGGATACGTCCGGCATGAAACCAGGGCAGAAGAGATATGGCTAAGAAGATTGCAGGCCAGCTCAAGCTCCAGGTCGCAGCGGGATCGGCGACTCCGTCGCCCCCGATCGGCCCGGCGCTCGGTCAGCGCGGCATCAACATCATGGAGTTCTGCAAGGCGTTCAACGCCCAGACCCAGGAAATGGAAAAGGGTCAGCCGACCCCCGTCGTCATCACCTACTACCAGGACAAGTCGTTCACCTTCGTCATGAAGACGCCGCCGGTGAGCTATTTCCTGAAGAAGGCCGCCAAGCTGAAGTCCGGCGCCAAGGAGCCGGGCAAGCAGAAGGCGGGCGAGATCTCCCGCGATCAGGTGCGCGAGATCGCCGAGGCGAAGATGAAGGATCTCAACGCGAACGACGTCGACGCGGCCATGCGCATGGTCGAAGGCTCGGCGCGGTCCATGGGTCTCGAGGTCGTGGGGTAAGACGATGGCAAAGACAGCAAAACGAGTCGCCAAGTCCCGCGAGGGCCTCGACCCCAACAAGTCCTACGACCTCGCCGAGGCCGTGAAGATGCTCAAGGAGCGGGCCACGGCAAAGTTCGACGAGACGATCGAGATCGCGATGAACCTCGGCGTCGACCCCCGCCATGCGGACCAGATGGTGCGCGGCGTGGTGAACCTGCCGAACGGAACCGGACGCACGGTGCGCGTGGCGGTGTTCGCGCGCGGCGCCAAGGCCGAGGAAGCGACAAAAGCCGGTGCCGACGTCGTCGGCGCGGAGGACCTGGTCGAGACCGTGCAGAAGGGCGAGATCAACTTCGATCGCTGCATCGCCACGCCGGACATGATGCCGCTCGTCGGCCGTCTCGGCAAGGTGCTCGGCCCGCGCGGCATGATGCCGAACCCGAAGGTCGGTACCGTGACGATGGACGTCGCCTCGGCCGTGAAGGCCTCCAAGGGCGGCGCCGTCGAGTTCCGTGTCGAGAAGGCCGGCATCGTGCATGGCGGCGTCGGCAAGGCTTCCTTCGAGCTCGACAAGCTGGTCGAGAACGTGCGCGCCTTCGCCGATGCGGTCGTCAAGGCCAAGCCGGCGGGCGCCAAGGGCAATTACCTCAAGAAGGTCGCGGTGTCCTCCACGATGGGCCCTGGCCTCAAGGTCGATCCGTCGTCGCTGACGGCGGCGTCCTGATCCGCTATCTCCGGAAACCGTCCTAAACGGTTTCCGGAAAACGAATTCCGGGCCTCCGGGCCCGGATTCCGGAAGGGTCGAACCTTCCGGATATCCTGTCCGAGATTGCAGGCGGACCAGGGTCTCCTGGTCCTTAATCCGCATGGGTCTGCATGAGACGGGGACGACCCGACAAGGGAGCCGGAAGGCTCCGGAGAAGGTTCGAACCGTGTTTGCCTTTTGTCTGCGCGTTGCGAGGGACCGAAGTTCCGCGGAACGTGGCGAAAGGGGGCAGGATCCTCGAGTGTCGCTCGGGCGATCTTAACCGATGGCCCGGCCGGCAAAAGGCAACCCGATGGTTTCTCCCGCAAGGAGGGCCGTCAACTGGAGATAGGCAGTGGACAGAGCGGAAAAGCGCGAACTCGTCACGGACCTGAACGGGGTGTTCAGCACCTCGGGCTCGGTCGTCGTGGCCCACTATGCCGGTATCACCGTTGCGCAAATGAACGATCTTCGCACGAAGATGCGCGCAGCCGGCGGTACCGTAAAAGTCGCGAAGAACCGTCTCGCCAAGATCGCTCTTCAGGGCACGGAATCGGAAGGCATACAGGCCCTTTTCAAGGGACAGACCCTGATTGCCTATTCCGAGGATCCGGTTGTGGCGCCGAAGGTCGCGTCCGAATTCGCCAAGGGGAATGACAAGCTCGTCATTCTCGGCGGCGCAATGGGTGCGACCGGACTCGACGCCGAAGGTGTGAAGGCGCTTGCGACGTTGCCGTCGCTCGACGAACTTCGCGCCAGGCTGGTGGGGATGATCTCCACGCCGGCAACCCGGATCGCCCAGGTCGTCAACGCGCCGGCAGCACAGCTGGCCCGCGTGTTCGGCGCCTATGCCCGGAAGGACGAGGCGGCATGAGGCCGTTCCTCGCTGTCATCATCACACGTTCGAACCTCATGAAGGAAAAAGACAATGGCTGATCTCGCCAAAATCGTTGAAGACCTGTCGAGCCTGACCGTCCTCGAGGCGGCGGAACTCTCGAAGCTGCTCGAAGAGAAGTGGGGCGTCTCGGCCGCCGCTCCGGTCGCGGCCGTTGCCGCCGGCGGCGGTGCCGCTGCCGCCGCTCCCGTCGAGGAGAAGACCGAGTTCGACGTCGTGCTCGCCGAGGCGGGTGCGCAGAAGATCAACGTCATCAAGGAAGTCCGCGCCATCACCGGCCTGGGACTCAAGGAAGCCAAGGACCTCGTCGAGGCCGCTCCGAAGGCGGTCAAGGAAGGCGTCAACAAGGCCGAGGCAGACAAGATCAAGGACCAGCTCGAGAAGGCTGGCGCCAAGGTCGAACTGAAGTAGTCATCGCGTTCCGGCGGACGGGTTCGCCCGTCCGCCAACCCGCCGGGCACGCCCGCGGGAACGACGCGCATGGTGGGGAACCCTTTTCCTGACGGCCGCGAAGCGGCTTTCAGGCAACGGGTTTTCGCCCGTTTTGGATAGCCGCTGCGCGTAGCCTGCAGCGGATTGGAAGACAAGCCAGTAAGGCAACAAGGAGCGACGATGGCCCAGACCCACACGTTCAATGGTCGCAGGCGCGTACGCAAGTTCTTCGGGAAAATACCGGAAGTTGCGGAAATGCCGAACCTCATCGAGGTTCAGAAAGCATCCTACGACCAGTTTCTCATGGTGGAGGAGCCGAAGGGCGGCCGGGCGGACGAGGGTCTGCAGGCCGTTTTCAAGTCCGTGTTCCCGATCTCCGACTTCTCCGGCGCCTCGATGCTGGAGTTCGTCAAGTACGAGTTCGAACTGCCGAAGTTCGACGTCGACGAGTGTCGCCAGCGCGACCTGACCTACGCCGCCCCGCTCAAGGTGACGCTGCGCCTGATCGTGTTCGACATCGACGAGGACACCGGCGCCAAGTCGATCAAGGACATCAAGGAGCAGGACGTCTACATGGGCGACATGCCGCTCATGACGTCGAACGGCACCTTCATCGTCAACGGCACCGAGCGCGTGATCGTGTCGCAGATGCACCGCTCGCCGGGCGTCTTCTTCGACCACGACAAGGGCAAGTCGCACTCGTCGGGCAAGCTGCTGTTCGCTGCGCGCGTGATCCCGTACCGCGGCTCGTGGCTCGACATCGAGTTCGATTCCAAGGACGTCGTGCATGCCCGCATCGACCGCCGCCGCAAGATCCCTGTGACGTCGCTGCTGATGGCGCTCGGCATGGACGGCGAGGAGATCCTCGACACGTTCTACAACAAGCTGACCTACGAGAAGGACGGCGACAACTGGCGTGCGCCGTTCTCGCCGGACCGCTTTCGTGGCCGCAAGGCCGTCGCCGAACTGGTCAATGCCGACACCGGCGAAGTGCTGGTCGAGGCTGGCAAGAAGATCACCGCGCGCCAGGCGCGGCAGCTGGTCGAGAAGGGCGTGAAGTTCATCCGCGCCACGGAGGACGACATCTACGGCAGCTACCTCGCGCAGGACGTCGTCAATCCCGAGACGGGCGAGATCTATCTCGAGGCCGGGGACGAACTCGACGAGAAGACGCTGAAGGTTCTCCTCGACGCCGGTATGACCGAGATCGAAGTGCTCGACATCGATCACGTCAACGTGGGCGGCTACATCCGCAACACGCTGGCGATCGACAAGAACGAGGGCCGCCAGGACGCGCTGTTCGACATCTACCGCGTCATGCGTCCCGGCGAGCCGCCGACGCTCGACACTGCCGAAGCCATGTTCAAGTCGCTGTTCTTCGATTCGGAGCGCTACGACCTTTCGGCCGTCGGCCGCGTGAAGATGAACATGCGCCTCGAACTCGATTGCCCGGACACCGTGCGTGTCCTGCGCAAGGAGGACATCCTGGCCGTGGTGAAGACGCTGGTCGAACTGCGCGACGGCAAGGGCGAGATCGACGACATCGACAATCTCGGCAACCGCCGCGTGCGTTCGGTCGGCGAACTGATGGAGAACCAGTATCGCGTCGGCCTTTTGCGCATGGAGCGCGCGATCAAGGAGCGCATGTCCTCGATCGAGATCGACACGGTGATGCCGCAGGACCTGATCAACGCCAAGCCGGCGGCGGCCGCCGTGCGCGAGTTCTTCGGCTCCTCGCAGCTGTCGCAGTTCATGGACCAGACCAACCCGCTGTCGGAGATCACCCACAAGCGCCGCCTGTCGGCGCTCGGACCCGGTGGTCTCACCCGCGAGCGCGCGGGCTTCGAGGTGCGTGACGTCCACGTCACGCATTACGGCCGCATCTGCCCGATCGAAACGCCGGAAGGTCCGAACATCGGCCTGATCAACTCGCTCGCCACCTTCGCCCGGGTCAACAAGTACGGCTTCATCGAAAGCCCGTACCGGAAGATCGTCGACGGCAAGGTGACGCTGGACGTCGTCTATCTCTCGGCGATGGAAGAGGCCAAGCACTACGTCGCACAGGCGAACGCCGTACTCGACAAGGACGGCCGGTTCACCGAGGAGTTCGTCATCTGCCGCCACTCCGGCGAGGTGATGATGACCCCGCGCGAGAACGTCGATCTGATGGACGTGTCGCCCAAGCAGATGGTGTCTGTCGCAGCGGCGCTGATCCCGTTCCTGGAGAACGACGACGCCAACCGCGCGCTGATGGGCTCGAACATGCAGCGTCAGGCCGTGCCGCTGGTGCGCGCCGAGGCTCCGTTCGTGGGTACAGGCATGGAGCCGGTCGTGGCGCGCGATTCGGGTGCCGCGATCGCGGCGCGCCGGACCGGCATCGTCGACCAGGTGGACGCGACCCGTATCGTCATCCGTGCGACCGAGGACGTCGATCCGGGCAAGTCCGGCGTCGATATCTACCGGCTGATGAAGTTTCAGCGTTCGAACCAGAACACCTGCATCAATCAGCGTCCGCTGGTGCGCGTGGGTGACCGGCTCGAGAAGGGCGACATCATCGCGGACGGTCCGTCGACCGAACTCGGCGACCTCGCGCTGGGCAGGAACGTGCTCGTCGCGTTCATGCCGTGGAACGGCTACAACTACGAGGACTCGATCCTGCTGTCCGAGCGCATCGTGTCGGATGACGTCTTCACCTCGATCCACATCGAGGAATTCGAGGTGATGGCGCGCGACACCAAGCTCGGGCCGGAAGAGATCACGCGCGACATTCCCAACGTCTCGGAAGAAGCGCTGAAGAACCTCGACGAGGCCGGCATCGTCTACATCGGCGCCGAAGTGCAGCCGGGCGACATCCTGGTCGGCAAGATCACGCCGAAGGGCGAGAGCCCGATGACGCCGGAGGAGAAGCTGCTGCGCGCCATCTTCGGCGAGAAGGCGTCCGACGTGCGCGACACGTCCATGCGCATGCCGCCCGGGACCTTCGGCACGGTCGTGGAGGTGCGCGTCTTCAACCGCCACGGCGTCGAGAAGGACGAGCGCGCGATGCAGATCGAGCGCGAGGAGATCGAGCGCCTGGCCAAGGACCGCGACGACGAGCAGGCGATCCTGGACCGCAACGTCTATTCGCGTCTCGTCGACATGCTGAAGGGCAAGGATGCCATCGCGGGGCCGAAGGGCTTCAAGAAGGGCTCGAGCCTTTCGAAGGAGATCCTCGACGAGTATCCCCGTTCGCAGTGGTGGCAGTTCGCCGTCGAGGACGAGAAGCTGCAGAGCGAGATCGAAGCGCTTCGCGCCCAGTACGACGATTCCAAGAAGGCGCTCGAGCAGCGCTTCATGGACAAGGTCGAGAAGGTGCAGCGCGGCGACGAGATGCCGCCCGGCGTCATGAAGATGGTCAAGGTCTTCGTCGCGGTGAAGCGCAAGATCCAGCCCGGCGACAAGATGGCCGGCCGTCACGGCAACAAGGGTGTCGTGTCGCGGATCGTGCCGGTGGAGGACATGCCGTTCCTGGAAGACGGTACGCATGCCGACATCGTGCTCAATCCGCTCGGCGTGCCGTCGCGCATGAACGTAGGCCAGATCCTGGAGACGCATCTGGGCTGGGCCTGCGCGGGCATGGGCCGCAAGATCGGCGATCTGGTCGAGGCCTACAGGGCGGGCGGCGAGATCCAGCCGCTGCGCGACACGCTCGAGCAGCTGATCCCGGACAATGACCGCAACGAGCCGGTGCGGCGCTACGACGACGAGAGTGTGGTCAGGCTTGCCGACCAGATGAAGCGCGGCGTCTCGATCGCCACGCCCGTCTTCGACGGCGCGCACGAAGCCGACATCAACGAGATGCTGGAGCAGGCGGGCCTGCACACCAGCGGACAGTCGGTGCTCTACGACGGACGCACGGGCGAGCCGTTCGATCGCAAGGTGACGATGGGCTACATATATATGCTCAAGCTTCACCACCTGGTGGACGACAAGATCCACGCGCGTTCGATCGGTCCGTACTCGCTCGTCACCCAGCAGCCGCTGGGCGGCAAGGCGCAGTTCGGCGGCCAGCGCTTCGGCGAGATGGAGGTCTGGGCGCTCGAGGCGTACGGCGCGGCCTACACGCTGCAGGAGATGCTGACGGTGAAGTCGGACGACGTGGCCGGCCGCACCAAGGTCTACGAGGCGATCGTGCGCGGCGACGACACGTTCGAGGCGGGCATTCCGGAGAGCTTCAACGTTCTCGTCAAGGAAATGCGCTCGCTGGGCCTCAGCGTGGAGCTGGAGAACAGCCGGCTGGACGAGCAGCCGGCGCGCCTGCCGGACGCGGCCGAGTAGACGGGATCGAGCGCATCGCGGAGAGCTCCGCGATGCGCGTTTCCCGCTGCCCCCAGGGGCGGGCGGGTGCTTGTCGGAGGCGGCGCGGGGGCCATATTCAAGGCCGAACCGCCGTCAACACCGGGCCGAACGGTCCGGAGATTTTGAAAACGGAGGTCGGCCACGGCCTCTAACAGGAGAACGGCATGAACCAAGAGGTCATGAATCTCTTCAATGCGCAGGTTCCGGCGCAGACCTTTGATTCCATTCGGATATCGCTCGCGAGCCCGGACAAGATCCTGTCCTGGTCGTTCGGCGAGATCAAGAAGCCCGAGACGATCAACTACCGCACGTTCAAGCCCGAACGCGACGGCCTGTTCTGCGCGCGCATCTTCGGTCCCATCAAGGATTACGAGTGCCTGTGCGGCAAGTACAAGCGCATGAAGTACAAGGGCATCATCTGCGAGAAGTGCGGCGTGGAAGTCACGCTGTCGCGCGTCCGCCGCGAGCG
Source organism: Aquibium pacificum (assembly GCF_040839445.1). Classification (NCBI taxonomy): domain Bacteria; kingdom Pseudomonadati; phylum Pseudomonadota; class Alphaproteobacteria; order Hyphomicrobiales; family Phyllobacteriaceae; genus Aquibium; species Aquibium pacificum. The sequence continues at coordinate 1,299,393 of NZ_JBDPGJ010000001.1, forward strand.
CATGGGCCATATCGAGCTGGCCGCTCCCGTCGCTCACATCTGGTTCCTGAAGTCGCTGCCGTCGCGCATCGGCACGTTGCTCGACATGACGCTGAAGGACATTGAGCGCGTCCTCTACTTCGAGAACTACATCGTCACCGAACCCGGCCTGACGGACCTGAAGCAGCACCAGCTTCTGTCCGAGGAAGAGTACATGACGGCCGTCGACAATTTTGGCGAGGATTCCTTCACCGCCATGATCGGGGCCGAGGCGATCCACGAACTTCTGGCCGGCATGGACCTGGAGCGGATCGCGGTCGACCTGCGCGACGAACTCGCCACGACCACGTCCGACCTGAAGCAGAAGAAGCTCCTGAAGCGGCTGAAGGTGGTCGAGAACTTCATGGAGTCCGGCAACCGTCCGGAGTGGATGATCATGAAGATCATCCCCGTGATCCCGCCGGACCTGCGTCCGCTGGTTCCGCTCGACGGCGGCCGTTTCGCCACGTCGGACCTGAACGACCTCTACCGCCGCGTCATCAACCGTAACAACCGTCTGAAGCGGCTGATCGAGCTGCGCGCGCCTGGCATCATCATCCGCAACGAGAAGCGCATGCTTCAGGAAGCGGTCGACGCCCTGTTCGACAACGGCCGCCGCGGCCGCGTCATCACCGGCGCCAACAAGCGCCCGCTGAAGTCGCTCTCCGACATGCTCAAGGGCAAGCAGGGCCGGTTCCGCCAGAACCTGCTCGGCAAGCGCGTCGACTATTCGGGCCGCTCGGTCATCGTGACCGGTCCGGAGCTCAAGCTGCACCAGTGTGGTCTGCCCAAGAAGATGGCGCTGGAGCTGTTCAAGCCGTTCATCTACGCGCGGCTCGACGCCAAGGGCTATTCGTCCACCGTCAAGCAGGCCAAGAAGCTGGTCGAGAAGGAGAAGCCGGAAGTCTGGGACATCCTCGACGAGGTCATCCGCGAGCATCCGGTGCTGCTCAACCGCGCGCCGACGCTGCACCGCCTCGGTATCCAGGCGTTCGAGCCGATCCTGATCGAGGGCAAGGCGATTCAGCTTCATCCGCTGGTCTGCACGGCCTTCAACGCTGACTTCGACGGCGACCAGATGGCCGTGCACGTGCCGCTGTCGCTGGAGGCGCAGCTGGAAGCCCGCGTCCTCATGATGTCGACCAACAACATCCTGCATCCGGCGAACGGCGCGCCCATCATCGTGCCCTCGCAGGACATGGTGCTCGGTCTCTACTACCTGTCGATCGTCAACCAGAACGAGCCGGGCGAGGGGATGGTGTTCGCCGACATGGGCGAGCTGCACCACGCGCTCGAGACCAAGGCGGTGACGCTGCACACCAAGATCAGGGGCCGCTTCAAGACGGTCGACGCGGCCGGCAAGCCGACTTCGGCGATCCACGAGACGACGCCCGGACGCATGATCATCGGCGAACTCCTGCCGAAGAACGTCAACGTGCCGTTTGACATCTGCAACCAGGAGATGACTAAGAAGAACATCTCGCGCATGATCGACACGGTCTACCGGCACTGCGGGCAGAAGGAGACGGTCATCTTCTGCGACCGGATCATGCAGCTCGGCTTCGGCCATGCCTGCCGCGCCGGCATCTCGTTCGGCAAGGACGACATGCTGATCCCGGATGCCAAGCTCAAGCTGGTCGCCGACACGGAGGCGCTCGCGAAGGAGTACGAGCAGCAGTACAATGACGGCCTAATCACCCAGGGCGAGAAGTACAACAAGGTGGTCGACGCCTGGGCCAAGTGCTCGGAGAAGGTCGCCGAGGAGATGATGGCCCGCATCAAGGCGGTCGAGTTCGAGGACAATGGCCGCCAGAAGCCGATGAACTCGATCTACATGATGAGCCACTCGGGCGCCCGCGGGTCTCCGACCCAGATGCGTCAGCTCGCCGGCATGCGCGGCCTCATGGCCAAGCCGTCGGGCGAGATCATCGAGACGCCGATCATCTCGAACTTCAAGGAAGGCCTGACCGTTCTCGAGTACTTCAACTCGACGCACGGCGCCCGCAAGGGCCTGGCAGACACCGCCCTGAAGACGGCGAACTCGGGTTACCTGACGCGTCGCCTCGTCGACGTGGCGCAGGACTGCATCGTCAACGCGGTCGACTGCGGCACCGACAAGGGCCTGACCATGCAGCCCATCGTGGATGCCGGACAGGTCGTGGCCTCGCTCGGCCAGCGCGTGCTCGGGCGCACCGCGCTCGACGACATCAACCACCCGGTCACCGGCGACCTGATCGTCAAGGCCGGCACGCTGATGGACGAGCGTGACGTCGAGGCGATCGAGAAGGCGGGCATCCAGTCGATCCGCATCCGCTCGGCGCTCACCTGCGAGGTGAAGGTCGGCGTTTGCGCGGTCTGCTACGGGCGAGACCTGGCGCGCGGTACCCCCGTGAACCAGGGCGAGGCCGTCGGCGTTATCGCCGCGCAGTCGATCGGCGAGCCGGGAACGCAGCTCACCATGCGTACCTTCCACATGGGCGGCACCGCCCAGGTGGTGGATAGCTCCTTCCTGGAGGCGTCCTACGAGGGCACCGTGGCGATCCGCAACCGCAACGTGGTGCGCAACTCCGACGGCCACCTGGTCGTCATGGGCCGCAACATGGCGGTGATCATCCTCGACGAGGGCGGCAAGGAGCGCGCAGTCCACCGCGTGGCCTACGGCTCGCGCATCTTCGTGGACGACGGCGACAAGGTGAAGCGCGGGCAGCGCATTGCCGAGTGGGATCCGTACACCCGTCCGATCCTCACCGAGATCGAAGGGCGTGTGGAGTTCGAGGACCTCGTGGACGGGCTCTCCGTGCAGGAGACCACCGACGAGTCCACCGGCATCACCAAGCGCGAGGTCATCGACTGGCGTTCGACCCCGCGCGGGTCGGACCTCAAGCCGGCGATCACGATCATGGATGCCAAGGGCAAGGTCGGCAAGCTGGCCAAGGGCGGCGACGCCCGCTTCCAGCTCTCTGTCGAGGCCGTGCTTTCGGTCGAACCGGGTTCACAGGTCAAGCCGGGCGACGTGGTGGCGCGTATCCCGATGGAAAGCGCCAAGACGAAGGACATCACCGGCGGTCTGCCGCGGGTGGCCGAACTCTTCGAGGCACGCCGTCCGAAGGACCACGCCATCATCGCCGAGATCGACGGCACGGTGCGGTTCGGGCGCGACTACAAGAACAAGCGCCGCATCATCATCGAGCCGCACGAGGAGGGCGCGGAGCCGGTCGAGTACCTGATCCCGAAGGGCAAGCCGTTCCACCTCCAGGACGGCGACGCGATCGAGAAGGGTGACTACATCCTCGACGGCAACCCGGCGCCGCACGACATCCTGGCCATCAAGGGCGTGGAGGCGCTTGCGTCCTACCTCGTCAACGAGATCCAGGAGGTCTACCGTCTGCAGGGCGTTCTGATCAACGACAAGCACATCGAGGTGATCGTCCGCCAGATGCTGCAGAAGGTCGAGATCACGGAGCAGGGCGACTCGGTCTACATCCCGGGCGACCACGTCGACGTCATCGAGTTCGACGAGATCAACGAGCGTCTCGTCGAGGAGGGCAAGAAGCCAGCGTCCGGCCAGCCGGTGCTCCTGGGCATCACCAAGGCCTCGTTGCAGACGCCGTCCTTCATCTCGGCCGCCTCCTTCCAGGAGACGACCCGGGTGCTCACCGAAGCGGCTGTGGCCGGCAAGACCGACACGTTGCAGGGCCTGAAGGAGAACGTCATCGTCGGACGCCTGATCCCGGCGGGCACGGGCGGCACGATGAGCCAGATCCGCCGCATCGCCAAGGCGCGCGACGAACTGATCCTCGACGAACGGCGCAAGTCGTCGGGCGTGGAAATGGCCGAGCCGATGCTGGCCGACATGACCAGCAACGCCGCGGAATAGCGGCGCTCTGCCTGAAAACACATGGGCCACCGGAGCAATCCGGTGGCCCATTTTCGTTGGGAAGCCCGGCTCGCCGGAGTCGTGGAGAAATGGTTCTCGCGTGAGTGAACTAGCTCACATACCGCATTCCATGGTCCGGGCTAGATGACGTTGCGGCAGTCGATCGGGTCCATGACCTCCCAGCCGCTTCTTGGCCGTCCGGTTCCATGCCCCGCCGGACGGCCTTTTTCATTTCGAGACGGATGTCGGCCGAGCGGTGCGGCAGGACGCTCAGAACGCCTCGTCGAAAGTCACGATCGAGACGGCGCCTTCGATGGCGCCCTGGAAGGCGGACAGGTGTGGTTCGTCGTCAGGAACCCCGTCCATGTCCCCGATCTGGTCGAGCTCCGCCTCGGCGTAGCCTTCGCGGGCGAGGGCCTCCAGCGCGGTGCGGACGGCCGTGTCGTCATCGGGCGCGACCAGGAGGACGTGCACCCCTTGCGAATCGTCGCCCTTGTTGCGCCGAACCCGGCCGGTGATGATGGTGACGGGTCGCAGTTCGTTGTCGTTCATGCCGGTGATTCCGTTTGTCTTCGTCTTGTCGAGCGCACCCCCCGTGCCTATCTCGTCTTCTCGCATGGTCGTCGCGCCCACGACAGTACGAATGCCGACATATTCGGCTTGGGTTCGGTCGTGCGGCGCAATTTTCTTGCCAGCCGGAACCGGTCTTCATCCAAGCCGCGGTTTCGGCGAGATAATCGGCCCTGCGGGGTTGACGGTCGGGGCGACTGCGGGTAGAAGCCGCCTCGTCTGAGCCGATGTGAGACTTGGCCTTTCGGAGCGACGCGCTTCGAAGTTCGTCTCAAACAGGGTTCGTTTTACGAGCGACAACATCTCCGGCGTGCATGAGGCGCAGAAGCGCTTCCTCTGCTGTTTGTTCGGGCGGGACCGCATCTGCGGTGTTTGGCCCGGCTTCGCGTATGGAAATGGCGCTCATTGCGGCCCCTTCCGGGCTTGAGACACGGAATTTTAGAAAGAGGAAGGTTTAATGCCTACCGTAAACCAGCTGATCCGCAAGCCGCGCATAGCGCCGGTGAAGCGCAACAAGGTTCCGGCCATGCAGGCCAATCCGCAGAAGCGGGGCGTCTGCACGCGCGTCTACACCACGACGCCGAAGAAGCCGAACTCGGCGCTGCGCAAGGTCGCCAAGATACGCCTCGTCAACGGCTTCGAAGTGATCGGCTACATCCCCGGCGAGGGCCACAACCTCCAGGAACACTCGGTCGTCATGATCCGCGGCGGCCGCGTGAAGGACCTTCCCGGCGTCCGCTACCACATCATCCGCGGCGTGCTCGACACGCAGGGCGTGAAGAACCGCAAGCAGCGCCGTTCGAAGTACGGCGCGAAGCGTCCGAAGTGACCTGAGCGTCGGTCGATCCGGGCACCACGAAGCGCCCGGGCCGCCCCGCAGGATTTGAGGCTGAGAAAATATGTCCCGTCGTCACAGAGCAGAAAAGCGTGAGATCAACCCGGATCCGAAGTTCGGGGACCTGGTCGTCACCAAGTTCATGAATGCGATCATGCTTCACGGCAAGAAGTCGACCGCCGAGACGATCGTCTACAGCGCGCTCGACCAGGTTCAGACCAAGACGAAGCAGGAGCCGGTCACGGTGTTCCACCAGGCGCTCGACAACGTCGCGCCGCACGTGGAAGTCCGTTCGCGCCGTGTCGGCGGCGCCACCTACCAGGTCCCCGTCGACGTGCGTCCGGAGCGCCGTCAGGCGCTGGCGATCCGCTGGCTGATCACCGCGGCCCGCGGCCGCAACGAGACGACCATGGTCGATCGCCTGTCGGGCGAACTGATGGACGCCGCCAACAACCGCGGCACCGCGGTCAAGAAGCGTGAAGACACCCACCGGATGGCGGAAGCCAACCGCGCCTTCGCTCATTACCGCTGGTAATCGGCTAGGCGACAAGAGCAAGCGAGAGGCACTCCCATGGCCCGCGACTATAAGATCGAAGACTACCGAAACTTCGGTATCATGGCGCACATCGACGCCGGCAAGACCACGACGACCGAGCGCGTCCTGTTCTACACGGGCAAGTCGCACAAGATCGGCGAAGTCCACGATGGCGCCGCGACCATGGACTGGATGGAGCAGGAGCAGGAGCGCGGCATCACCATCACGTCGGCCGCCACGACCACCTTCTGGCAGGGCCGCGACGGCAAGAAGCGCCGCTTCAACATCATCGACACCCCCGGCCACGTCGACTTCACCATCGAGGTGGAGCGTTCGCTGCGCGTTCTCGACGGCGCGATCGCGCTGCTCGACGCGAATGCCGGCGTGGAGCCGCAGACCGAGACCGTCTGGCGCCAGGCCGACAAGTATCACGTGCCGCGCATGATCTTCTGCAACAAGATGGACAAGATCGGCGCCGACTTCTACCGCTCGGTCGAGATGGTGCAGAGCCGCCTCGGCGCGACGCCGGTGGTCGTGCAGCTTCCGATCGGCGCGGAGAACGATTTCGCCGGCGTCATCGACCTGATCGAGATGAAGGCCCTGGTCTGGAAGTCCGAGAACCTCGGCGCCGAGTGGGACATCCTCGACATCCCCGCCGACATGCAGGCGAAGGCCGAAGAGTACCGCGAGAAGATGATCGAGACCGCGGTCGAGATGGACGAGGGCGCGCTGGAGCGTTACCTGGAAGGCGAGATGCCCTCCAACGACGAACTGCGCTCGCTGATCCGCAAGGGCACCATCCTCGTCAAGTTCTTCCCGATGTTCTGCGGCTCGGCCTTCAAGAACAAGGGCGTTCAGCCGCTGCTCGACGGCGTCGTCGACTTCCTGCCGTCGCCGGTCGACGTCTTCGACATCAAGGGCATCGATCCCAAGACCGAAGCCGAGATCTCGCGCAAGTCGTCCGACGACGAGCCGCTGTCGATGCTGGCCTTCAAGATCATGAACGACCCGTTCGTCGGTTCGCTCACCTTCTGCCGCATCTATTCGGGCGTGCTGAAGAAGGGCATTTCCGTGGACAACACGGTCAAGGGCAAGAAGGAACGCATCGGCCGCATGCTGCAGATGCATTCCAATTCGCGCGAGGACATCGACGAGGCCTATGCCGGCGACATCGTCGCGCTGGCCGGGCTCAAGGACACGACCACGGGCGACACGCTGTGCGATCCGCTGAAGCCGGTCATCCTCGAGCGCATGGAGTTCCCCGATCCGGTCATTCAGATCGCGATCGAGCCGAAGACCAAGGGCGACCAGGAGAAGATGGGCCTCGCGCTCAACCGCCTGGCGGCCGAGGACCCGTCCTTCCGCGTCAAGACCGACGAGGAATCGGGCCAGACCATCATCGCCGGCATGGGCGAGCTGCATCTCGACATCATCGTCGACCGCATGCGGCGTGAGTTCAAGGTCGAGGCAAACGTCGGTGCGCCGCAGGTGGCCTATCGCGAGACCATCACCAAGGTCGCCGAGATCGACTACACGCACAAGAAGCAGACCGGCGGTACGGGCCAGTTCGCCCGCGTCAAGCTGGTGTTCGAGCCGAACCCCGAGGGCGAGGACTTCCTGTTCGAGTCCAAGATCGTCGGCGGCTCGGTGCCGAAGGAATACATTCCGGGCGTCCAGAAGGGCATCCAGAGTGTCATGTCCTCGGGTCCGGTCGCGGGCTTCCCGATGCTGGGCGTCAAGGCGACCCTGATCGACGGCGCTTACCACGACGTCGACTCCTCGGTTCTCGCCTTCGAGATCGCGTCCCGCGCGGCGTTCCGCGAGGGTGCGCAGAAGGCCGGCGCACAGCTGCTCGAACCGATCATGAAGGTCGAGGTCGTGACGCCGGAGGACTACGTCGGTTCGGTCATCGGTGACCTCAACGGCCGCCGCGGGCAGATCCAGAACCAGGAGATGCGCGGTATCGCCACCGTGATCAACGCGATGGTGCCGCTCGCGAACATGTTCAAGTACGTCGACACGCTGCGTTCGATGTCGCAGGGCCGCGCCCAGTACACGATGCAGTTCGACCACTACGAGCCGGTTCCGAACGCGGTCGCGCAGGAAATCCAGAAGAAGTACGCCTGATCCCCAGGGACTGTCGTCAGTAAGATCAATCGCCCGGGACGGGCAGCAGGAAATGGAGACCTCACATGGCAAAAGGTAAATTCGAGCGCACCAAGCCTCATGTGAACATCGGGACGATCGGCCACGTCGACCATGGCAAGACGTCGCTGACGGCTGCGATCACGAAGTACTTCGGCGAGTACAAGGCCTACGACCAGATCGACGCGGCGCCGGAGGAGAAGGCGCGCGGCATCACGATCTCGACGGCGCATGTGGAATACGAGACGGCGGCGCGGCACTATGCCCACGTCGACTGCCCGGGCCACGCCGACTACGTGAAGAACATGATCACGGGTGCCGCGCAGATGGACGGCGCGATCCTGGTGGTTTCGGCCGCCG